>JADZEB010000034.1 GCA_020850755.1 Alphaproteobacteria bacterium
GCGCGCTGGCCCTTGCCGATCGGCGCGATCAGGTCGATCACGCGCGGCGTGTAGTCCTTCTGCGGCCCCTTCGAGACGCCCTGCTGGCCCTCGATCTCCATCTTCAGCCGCTTGTCGGGATAGAGCGGCGTCAGGTTGTCGAAATTGATGCGGTGGCGCACGCTTTCGGGCGTGTCGAAATTCACCTTGTCGACCTTGAGCAGGGCGAAGTAGCGCTCGCCATCCTTGGGCGCGCGGATCTGGCCTTCCACCGTGTCGCCGGTGCGCAGGGAGAAGCGCCGCACCTGGCTTGGCGAGACATAGATGTCGTCGGGGCCGGGCAGGTAGTTGGCCTGCGGGCTGCGCAGGAAGCCGAAGCCGTCCGGCAGCACCTCGAGCACGCCATCGCCGAAGATCGCCTGGTCGTTCTCGGCCAGCTGCTTGAGGATGGCGAACATCATGTCCTGCTTGCGCAGGGTCGAGGCGTTCTCGATGTTCAGGCTCTCCGCGAAGGCGAGCAGCTCGGCCGGGGTTTTCGATTTCAGTTCAGCAAGGTGCATGGGTCTTGGACTTTCCGGGACGGGTCGTGCGTGGGCGTTGCTGTGGTTCGGGCTCGGGAACGGAGGCGTGGTCGGGGGCGTTGTCGGGGGCGTGGCTCTGTCCGGCGGGGCGGGGCTGAATGGGCGCTGCCCTCGGCGGGGCGGGCCGGACCAGGCGGGCCGGACCAGGGGGACTAGGGCAAGGCGGTATGCTGGCGGGGTCTTTGGCCTGCGGATCGGCGCGGATGGCGCAATGGTGCCGGCGGCAAGGCGCGGCGAAATGGCGGGTCGCGGAGGGAGGGTCGGCCGGGCTGGTCCGCGGCGGCGCCCGTCCTGCCCCCTTGGCGGGGGCCTTGCCCGAAGCCAGCCGCATGCCCTGGCGGGCCCGGTGGCGTTCGGTGCGGGATGCCGGTGGGATCGCGGCCCATGCCGAGCCGCTTGCGAGACGGGCCCACCCTAGGCGGCGGCCCCGCGGTCCGTCAAGCGCTTCCGCCGCCTGCTCGCCTCGTTCCTCGACGCGACATGGGGCGGGTGGCGCCCGGCTTCAAGGATTGGGCTTCAGGCGCGGGGCTGCGATGGCGGGGGCCGCAAGGGTGGGGGCCGCGCGGTCAGGGTCTAGAACGGCTTGCCGATCACCATCGCCACGATCACGATCATGGCAATCGTCGGTGCCTCGTTCCAGGCGCGGTAGAAGCGTGCCGGGCGCTGGTTGCGGTCGTGCAGGAAGTCCTTGAACCAGGCCGCGAACATGTGGTGGAAGCCGGTCATGGCGACGATGCCGAGCATCTTCAGGTGCCACCAGCCGGCGCGCCAATCGACGATGCCCGGCGTCAGCACCAGCAGCACGCCGAACAGCCAGGCCACCTCCATCGCCGGGTTCATGATGATCTTGAGCAGGCGGCGCTCCATCACCTTGAAGGTCTCGGATTGCAGGCTGCCCGGCTCGGCGGCGCAGTGATAGACGAACAGGCGCGGCAGGTAGAACAGGCCGGCAAGCCAGGCCATCACCGCCATCAGGTGGATCGCCTTGGTCCAGGGATAGGCCCAGATCAGCGCGTCCTCGAACGCCGCCCACATCGAATGTCCCTCCCGCCTCCCAGCTCCGCCCGGCCCTAGCCGCGCCCGGCGAGCGCGCCGAGCGCTGCCGGCAGGTCCGCCAGCCGGCGCAGCACGGAAACCGCCCCGGCGCGGTGCAGCGCGTCCGCCGCCGCGTCATGGCCTTCCGCGGCGAAGCCGATCGCGCGCATCCCCGCCGCGCGCGCCGAACCGAGGCCGAGCACCGAATCCTCGACCACGATGCAGCCTCCGGGCGCGGCGGCGCAGCGGCGCGCGCATTCGAACCAGATGTCGGGCGCGGGCTTGGGCGCCGCCACGTCCTGGTAGCTCACCACCCGCCCGGCCAGGCGCCCCGCCAGACCCAGGCGGCGCATCTTCACCGCCAGTTCAGCGCGCGAGGAATTGGACCCCACCGCCGTGGCGTAGCCCGCCGCCTGCATCGCCGCCACCGCCTCGAGCGCGCCGGGCACGGGCTCCAGCGCCTCGGCCAGTAGATCGACGACGCGGCCATAGATCGCCTCGACCCAGCCGGGCGGGACGCGCCCGGTGCGCGCCTCGATCGCCGGCAGCATCATCGGCAGGGTCTGGCCGATGAAGCGGGCGCGGCATTCATCGGCGGTCATCGCCCAGCCGCGCGCCGTGAGTTCCTCGGCCACCAGCGCATTGACCAGCCCTTCGCTGTCGGCCAGCACGCCGTCGCAATCGAACAGGATGGCGGTGATGCTCATCGGCCGGCGCTCATGCCGCCGCCTCGGCCGCCGCTTCCGCCGCCGCCGCCGGGCGCTCGGCCCGCGCGCGCCTGGCATGCGGGCAGTCGCCGAAAGCCTTGGGGCATTGCCGCCCGCCGGCGAAGGAGCAGAGCCGCCGCTCGCCTTGCCCGCGCGCATGGCGCACCAGATCGGCCAGCGCGGCGATGAAGGCGGCATCCCCGTTCAGCGCCGGCACGCGCCAGTAGCCGGGCAGGCCGAGCTTCTCGGCCTCCTCGCGATACTCGATATCGAGCTCGACCAGCGTTTCCGAATGGTCGGAGACGAAGGCGATCGGCACCACCACCAGCGCCGCCTTGTCGTTTCCGGCGCGCTCGATCTCGTCCTCGGTCGAGGGACCGATCCACACCTGCGGCGTGACCCGGCTCTGGTAGCAGACGACGGCTTCCGCGCGCGACAGCCCGGCCGCGACCCGCACCGCCTCCACCGTCTGTTCGACCTGCCACTGGTAGGGATCGCCCGCCTTGACGATGTCCTCGGGCAGGCCGTGGGCCGAGAACAAAGCGCGCAAGGCCGTGCCGGGCGGCAGGCTGGCGCGCGCCTGTTGCCAGGTCTCGCGCAGCTTCGCCGCCATGCTGGCAACGAAGCCCTCATCGCTGTGGTAGCAGCAGAGGATGCGCGTTTCCGCCATCAGCCCGACGCGCGAGGCGGCGATGCGCCAGGCATCGAGCGAGGAGCCGGTCGTCGTCGTGGAGAACTGCGGATAGAGCGGCAGCAGCAGTATCTCGTCCGGGTTCCACGCCTTCACCGCGCGCGCGGCCTCCTCGCTCATCGGGTGCCAGTAGCGCATGGCGATGAAGGCCCGCGCCTCCATATCCGGCTCGGTCGCGAGCGCGCCTTCCAGCGCGCGCGCCTGCTGCTCGGTCAGTTCCAGCAGCGGTGAGCGCCCGCCGAGTTCGGCATAGATCGCGCTCGCTTCCGGCACGCGCCGGCGCGTGATCAGCCGGGCGAGGAAGAAGCGCACCAGGCCCGGCACGCGCAGGATGGCGCGATCGGAAAAGAGATTGAGCAGGAAGGGGCGGATGCTCTCGGGCGTGTCCGGCCCGCCGAGATTGAACAGCACGATCGCCACCCGCCGCCTGCGCCCGCCGCGGCCTGCGGTGCGCGCCGGGGCCGGGCCGGTCTCGGTCGGATCGCTGATGCGCTGCTCGGTCATGGGGGGGATCGCCGGAAGGGTCGGGGTCGCGGGCAGAGATGGGCCGGAGCGCGCCGATGGAAAGGGTGCGCGGCCCGTTTCCGTCGCGCTAGGGGTTGAGGATACGGTGCAGGTCGAGGGAAGGCGGCTCGCGCCCGGTGCCGGCCAGCGCCTGGCTGATCATGTCATGCACTTGGCCGCGATGATGGGTCTGGTGGTTGAATATGTGTGCCAGCAGCGCGGCCATGGCATCGACATAGGGCTTGCCGGCCATCGAGGCATAGGCGAAATCCCCATGCAGCCGCTCGGCCGGCAGGGCGGCGATGAAGGCCTCGATCCGCCCATCCTCGGCCGCGCGCGCCTGGCGCAGAGCGTCGAAATCATCGAACAGGATCGCGTCCAGCTTGCGCGTCGGCGGCTCGCGCCCCTCGAAGCGGGCGAACCAGATGCCATCGCCCACCAGGATGTGGTTGAGCGTGGCGTGGATCGAGCCGAAGAAGCCGCGCCGGTCGGCCCGTCGCGCTGCGTCGCCCAGCTCGGCGCAGGCGGCATAGAGGATCGCATTGGCCAGCCGGTTGTAGCGCGCCATGCGCTGGAAATGCGCGCGCAGCGGATCGGCGGCAGCGGCCGATGGGGTGGGCGCGGTCATGTCGCGCGCACCAGGCGCAAGAGCGCCGCGACATGCTCGGGCGGGGTGTCCTTGTGGATGCCGTGGCCGAGATTGAAGATGAAGGGCCGCCCGCGCATCGCGCCCAGGATGACCTGGGTCTCGCGCGTCAGCGCCTTGCCGCCCGTCAGCAGCGCAACGGGGTCGAGATTGCCCTGCAGGGCGAGATGCGCCGGCAGCCTTCCCGCCGCCCAGCCCGGCGGCACGGTGGTATCGAGCCCGATCGCATCGATGCCGGTCTCGCGCGCATAGGCCTCGATCAGCCAGCCGGCGCCGCGCGGGAAACCGATGACCGGCACACCCGGATGCCGCGCCTTCAACGCCGCGACGATCGCACGCGTCGGCTCGATCACCCAGCGGCGGAACTGCGGCTCGGACAATATGCCGGCCCAGGATTCGAACAGTTGCAGCACCTCGGCACCGGCATCCACCTGCGCCGACAGATAGGCGATCGTGGCATCCACCAGCCGCTCGGTCAGCGCGGCGAACAAAGCAGGATCGCGATAGGCAAGCCCCTTCACCGCCAGGAACTCGCGCGAGCCCGCGCCTTCCACCATGTAGCAGGCGACCGTCCAGGGGCTCCCGGCGAAGCCGATCAGTGTGGTGGCGGGATGCGCCTCGGCCAGCCCCGCGCGCACGCGGCGCACCGTTTCCAGGATCGGCGCCACCACGCCGCCGAAACTGCCCGCCATGTCGGCCCTGCCGAGTGCGGCGAAACCGGCTGCGTCGCGGATCGGATCGAGGCGCGGGCCTTCGCCCTCGGCGAACCAGAGCTTCTGGCCGAGCGCCCAGGGCACGATCAAGATGTCCGAGAACAGGATCGCCGCATCGAAGCCGTAGCGGCGGATCGGCTGCAGCGTCACTTCCGCGGCCAGCTCGGGCGCGGTGCAGAGCGACAGGAAGGCGCCCGCCTTGGCACGCGTGGCGCGGTATTCGGGCAGGTAGCGCCCGGCCTGGCGCATCAGCCATGCCGGCGGCGGCCACAGTGCCCAGCCGGCCAGCGCCGCGAGCAGCGGCTTGGCGGGCGGTTCGGCGCCAGCGTGGCGGGGATCGGAAGGGGGCGGGGTCTTACTCACAGCCGTTCCTTTTACTCTGAAAAGAGAAAAAGGGAATCGGAGGATGTAGTTTGGCCTGTGGATAGCGGGGACTCAGCCTCTCCGCCTTTCATCCACAGGCTTGCCCCCGCCTTGGCCCACAATCGCGCTGGCGCCGCGAGCGCCTGTTCGCGGTGGATTCGCGCCTTCCCGGCCGGCCATCCCCTTGATCCCGTCCCGGCGGGTCTGCATTGTCCCGGGCGGGATGGCGGTGCGCATGGATAGTGCGGGGCTTCGGCTCCTGGCTTGGCGCTGTCGCGCAACCCCGCCTTTTCCCCAGGACTCACGCGGATACACAGCCTTGCCCCAGTCGCGCGCCCAGATCGACCTGCACCTCGTCTCGGATGCCACCGGCGAGACGCTGAACAGTCTCGCGCGCGCCTGCCTGGTGCAGTTCGAGGGGGTGAAGGGCGTCCAGCATCGCTGGAGCCTGATCCGCAGCCGCTTCCAGCTCGACCGCGTGATCGAGGGCATCCGCGCCGAGCCGGGGCCCGTGCTCTATACCATGATCGACAAGAGCCTGCGTGCCACGCTCGAGGCCGCCTGTCAGCAGATCGGCGTGCCCTGCCTTTCCGTGCTCGATCCGGTGCTGAGCATGCTGGAAGGCTTCATCGGCCAGAACATGGCGCGCAAGCCCGGACGGCAATATGTGCTCGATGCCGACTATTTCCAGCGCATCGACGCCATGCACTATGTCCTCGCGCATGATGACGGGCAGGCCGCCGTCAGCATCGCCGCGGCCGATGTGGTGCTGGTGGGCGTTTCGCGCAGTTCCAAGACGCCGACCTGCTTCTACCTCGCCAATCGCGGCATCAAGGCCGCCAATGTGCCGATTGTGCCGGGCGCGCCCTTGCCGGGGATCCTGGACGATCCGCCCATGCCGGTGATCGGGCTGACCATCGACCCCGACCGGCTGGTGGAGATCCGCCGCCACCGCCTGACGCTGATCACGCCGGGCGTGCCGACCGCGCGCGAAACCAGCTATGTCGATCCGGCCAAGGTGCGCGAGGAGTTGCTTGCCGCCAAGCGCCTCTGCGTCGCGCGGCGCTGGCCGGTGATCGATGTCACGCGCCGCTCGATCGAGGAAACAGCCGCGACCGTGCTCCAGCTGATGGAAAGCTGGCGCCGCGCGCGGGCCGAGCGCACCGCCGGTACCCCGCCCACGCCATCGCCCACCGGCGCGCCATGAACGACAGCGAGCCCGATTCCACCACCGATCCGGCGCCGTTCGGCTTGCAGCCCGGCCATCGCCTGGTGCTCGCCTCCGCCAGCGCCTCGCGCCGCGCCGTCTTGGAACGCGCCGGACTTGCCTGCGCTGTCGTGCGCCCGGCCGTGGACGAGGAGGCGCTGAAGGAATCGCTCCGTGCCGAGAAGATCCCGCCCGGCGAGGCGGCGATCGCGCTGGCCGAGATGAAGGCGCTGCGCATCTCCGAGCGCGATCCTGCCGCGCTGGTGATCGGCGGCGACCAGCTTCTGGTCTGCGAGGGCGCCTGGTTCGACAAGCCCGGCGATCGCGCCGGCGCCGAGCGTAGCCTGCGCGCGCTGAACGGGCGCGCGCACGAGCTGTTCACCGCGCTGGTCATGCTGCGCGGCGGAGAGCGCATCTGGCAGCACCTGTCCGTCTCGCGGCTAGCCATGCGCGCGCTTTCCCCGGCGGCGATCGCCTCCTATCTCGACCAGGCGGGCGAAGCCATCTATGCCTGTGTCGGCGCCTACCAGGTGGAGGGGCTCGGGCCGCGCCTGTTCGACGCGATCGAGGGCGATGCCTTCTCGATCCAGGGCCTGCCGCTGATGCCGCTTCTCGGATTCCTGCGCCAGCACGGAGCGTTGCGACCATGAGCATTTCGGGCAAGGCGAAGCTCGCCGGCATCATGGGCTGGCCGGTTTCGCATTCGCGCTCGCCCCGGCTGCACGGGCACTGGCTCGCGCGCTACGGCATCGACGGCGCCTATGTGCCGCTGCCGGTGCGCCCCGATGATCTCGCCGATGCCTTCCGCATCCTGCCGCGGGTGGGCTTCCGCGGCTGGAGCGTGACCATCCCGCACAAGGAGGCGGCGCTCGGCCTGTGCGGGCGGGTCGAGCCGGCGGCGCGGCGGATCGGGGCGGTGAACACGGTCGTCGTCGCCGAGGACGGCACGCTCGCCGGCAGCAACACCGATGTCTACGGCTTCATGCAGCACCTGAAGCAGGAATGTCCCGCCTTCTCGGCCGCGTCCGGCCCGGCGGTGGTGCTGGGCGCGGGCGGGGCGGCGCGCGCGATCCTGGCCGGGCTGCTCGATGCCGGCTGCCCGTGCATCCTGCTTGCCAACCGCTCGCGCGCGCGCGCCGAGGCGCTGGCGGGCGAGCTTGGCGGCGCGATCAGCGTGATCGAGTGGGAGGCGCGCGCCCGCGCGCTGGAAGGGGCGGCGCTGCTGGTCAATACCACCTCGCTCGGCATGCAGGGCCAGCCGCCGCTCGAGATCGCGCTCGATCGCCTGCCGCGCGGCGCTGTCGTCAACGACATCGTCTATGCGCCGCTGGAAACGGCCCTGCTCGCGCAGGCGCGGGCGCGCGGCAATGCGGTGGTCGACGGGCTCGGCATGCTGCTGCACCAGGGCCGGCCGGCCTTCGCCGCCTGGTATGGCCGCGACCCCGAGGTGGACCAGGCGCTGCGCCAGGATGTCGCCGCCGACCTGCTCGGCCGCTAGCGAAGAAGGACGGGGCGCCGCGCCATGCGCGTGATCGGGCTTACCGGCGGCATCGGCATGGGAAAAAGCACGGCCTCTGCCTGCTTCCGCCGCCACGGCCTGCCGGTGCATGATGCCGACCGCGCCGTGCATGCGCTCTACGCCGCCGGCGGGGCGGCGGTGGCGCCGATCGGCGCGGCCTTCCCCGACGCGGTGCAGCCCGATGCCCGGGGCCGCCCGCGCATCGACCGCGCACGGCTTGCCGCCCTCGTGCTCGGCAACGCCCCGGCGCTGAAGGCGCTCGAGGCGATCGTCCATCCGCTGGTGCGCGCGGCCGAGCTTGCCTTCCTGCGCAGGGCGCGGGCGCGGGGCCTGCGCGCGGTGGTGCTCGACATCCCGCTGCTGCTGGAGACGAAGGGCGAGCGGCGCTGCGATCTCCTCGTCGTCGTCAGCGCGCCGGCATCCGTGCAGGCGGCGCGCGTGCTCGGCCGCGCCGGCATGACCGAGGAGAAGCTCGCCGCCATCCGCGCCCGCCAGATGCCCGATGCCGAGAAGCGCCGCCGCGCCGATATCGTGGTGCCGACGGGGCTTTCGCGCCACCATGCGCAGGCGCGGCTGCGCCGCCTGCTGGCAGAGCTGCGCGCACCGGCCGGAAGCATGCCGGCGCGCCAGCTCGGGCGGCGGCAGCGCTTTCCCTTCCATCCCTTCGCGCAGAGCCGCCCGGAAAGCGCCGCGCGCATCAGGGGGCGCGGGCGATGAAGGAGCGCGAGATCGTGCTCGACACCGAGACCACCGGACGCAACCCGCTCGGCGGCGACCGCATCCTGGAGATCGCGGCGATCGAGCTCGTCAACCACCTCCCGACCGGGCGCGAATTCTACACCCTGGTCGATCCCGGCCGCGATTCCGAGCCCGAGGCGCTGGCGGTGCACGGCATCACCCGCGCCCAGACCCAGGCCGCGCCGCAATTCGCCACCATCGTCGATGACCTGCTCGGCTTCCTCGGCGATGCGCAGGTCGTCGCCCACAATGCGCGCTTCGATTTCGACTTCCTGAACATGGAACTGGCGCGCATCGGCCGCCCCGAGCTGCCCTTCGCGCGCGCCATCGACACGGTGGCGATCGCGCGGCGGCGCTTTCCCGGCGCGCCGGCCAATCTCGACGCGCTCTGCCGGCGATTCGAGATCGACCTCTCGGTGCGCGGCAAGCACAGCGCGATCGTCGATACGCGCCTGCTGGCGGAAGTCTATCTCGAACTGATCGGCGGCCGGCAGCCCGACCTCGCGCTCGCCGACCGTGCCGCGGCGGAAACGCTGGTGGTGCGCGCCATCGCGCCCGACCGCCCGGCCCGCCCACCGCGCCCGCACGGCCCGAGCGCGGCCGAGGCGCAAGCGCACGCCGCCTTCATCGCCGGGCTGAAGGACCCGCTCTGGGCGGCGCTGCTGGCGCCGCCGCCACCCGCCGAGGCGGGCAAGGATGCGGCCAAGGACGGCGTGGCCAAGGACGGCGCGGCCGAGTAGCGCGGCGCGCGCCCGCCCCGCGCCTCAGACCGTGGCGCCGGGCGGAGCCACCGGCGGCTGGCCCTGCTCGGCGCGGCGCTGCTGGTAGAGCTGGAAGAAATCGATCAGCGGCATCATCAGCGGCATGAAGCCGCCCTCGCGCGTGGCATCGGCCACCACGGCGCGCGCGAAGGGGAAGAGCTGGCGCGGGCATTCCACCAGCAGCACGAGCTCCATCATGTCGTTCGGCACGCCGGTCAGGGTGAAGATGCCGCGATAGTCGAGCTCGACCGCGAACACGGTCTTGTCGGTGGCGGCGGCGGTGAGCTCGATCAGCAGCGAAACCTCGAACAGGTTGTCGCGCAGCTGGCGCGCATTGACGTCGAGCTTGGTGCTGATCTGCGGCTGCGGCGGCTGGTTGAGGAAGACATCGGGCGCGCCCGGCACCTCGAAGGAGAGGTCCTTCACATATTGCAGGTTTATGGCGATCGGCGCGGTGGGCGGGGCGCCGGCGGGCTGCCCGGTTCCGGGCTGGTCGGCTCCGGGCTGGCCGTCACCCGGCGGGCTGCCGGCGGAAGAGGCGCCATTACCGTTCGGGCCGGCGTTTGCCATCGGGACGTTCCTTCGCATCGGGTGGGGCGCGTCGAGGCGCGCGCGGGATCAGGCTCGGGCTAGCACGGAACCGCCGTGTCGGGCAATGCGGCGGGGCGGCCCGGGGCAGGCGAGCGCGGTCCTGCGATGCCGCCTTTGCGCACGAACCGGCCGAAGGGAGGCGGCGCCCGATCCGGTGGAACCGCGCTGCGGTTCCGCCGGATGGGACCGGGCCGCTCGCAGATCGTCGGTTCCCAGGGCGCGGGTTCCGTTCGGCTGATCCAGCCCGGACGGGACGCGCCCTAGCCGTGCTTCCAGTTGATCTCGGCCGGGGCGGCCGCGGTGGGGTCGGTGCGCAGGATCTCGCCATTCTGGACCTTGATCCCGGTGAAGCTGAGGATGAAACCCCAATGCGACACCACCAGCGTGTTCTGCCAGCCGGGCAGGGCGGCCATCTCGGCGCGGAAGGTGGCGGCGCGCGCCAGCACGGATTCCGCCGGCTCCTCGATCGGCGGCCACCACACCTCGGGCACATGGGCGAAATCGAGTTCGGGCCAGGCGGCGGCCAGCTCGGTCGTGGGCGAGCCGATGTCGCAGGCGAAGGCGTAGCGCTCGCGCACCACGGGGTTGACCAGGATCGGCGCGCCGATCTCGGCCGCGACGATCGATGCGGTTTCCAGCGCGCGGGTATAGGGCGAGGCGATGATGCGGTCGATCCGCTGCCCGCGCAGCTTCTGCCCGGCCTCGCGCGCCTGGGCGCGGCCGAGCTCGGTCAGGCGCGGATCGGGAATGCCCGGATCCTTGCGCGTGAGGGTGAACAGCGCGTTGAACTCGGACTGGCCGTGGCGCAGCAGGATCATCGGCGGACCATTGCGGGGTGTGGGCGCAGGATGCGGGCGCGGTTCGGCGCGGGGGCTGTTGTAAAGCCCAGGCGCGCGGATGCGCAACGGGCAGGCGCGGTCCCGTGCGCGGGCGGCGGCCTGGGTGGCGGCCTGGGTGGCGGCCTGGCGGGTGGTGCCGGGGCCGGACCCTTTTCGCGGGGGATTCGCTTGTGATTCATTCCTTGCGCCCTTATGTGTTAGATAATTCCGGACCAGCCGGATGTGATCCCGCCCCGTCTTGCCGGGCGGGCGCGACACGGATGAACGGCGCAATGCCAGTCGATCTCATATTGTTCGGCATGGTTGCGGCCTTCCTGGTGCTGCGGCTGATCAGCGTGCTTGGCCGCCGCACCGGACATGAGCGGCCGCCCCAGCCCTACCAGCCGCCCGGCATGCCGCCGGCGCCCCGTCCCGGCGAGGCCCCCCGGGCCGAGGAAGCGCGCTCCCTCCCCGCCCCCGTTCCCGCACCCCCGCCGGACGCCTTCGCCGCCACCGCCGCGCGCGGCCTGCCCGACGCCAACAGCCTGGCCGGACAGGGGCTTGCCCGCATCCGCGAGGCCGATCCGAGCTTCGATCCGCAGCGCTTCCTGCAGAACGCCCAGGCGGCCTTCGGCATGATCATCGCCGGTTTCGCCCGCGGCGACCGCGATGCGCTGCGCGCCCTGTTGTCGCCTGACGTGTTCGCCGGCTTCGAGGCCGCGATCACCGAGCGCGAGAAGGCCGGCGAAACCGCCCGTACCGAGCTTATCACCGTGCGCGAGGCGACCATCACCAGCGCCCAGCTGCGCGATCGCGTTGCCGCCGTCACGATCAAGCTGATCAGCGACCAGGTCAGCTGGGTGCGCGACGCCAAGGGCGAGATCGTGTCGGGTTCGGAGGCGGTGACCGAGGTTGCCGACCAGTGGACCTTCGCCCGCGACCTCAACTCGTCCGACCCGACCTGGCTGCTGGTCGGCACCGAGAGCGGCGACTAGGGCAAACCAGGCCGCGCCCGCAGCCCGGGCTTCCCTGGCGCCACTGCCAGGGGGCCGGCCCAGGCCGGACGAAACGCGCCCCCTTGCCGGCCAGCGTCCGCGACCGGACACCGGGCGGTGGCCGCTCTAGCCCCGCCGCCGCCATGCCAACCCCACCCCCACCCTCGCGCGCCACGGGGCGCGACGCCCCCCTTTTTGCGCCAACTCGGCACTTGCATCACGGCGCCTGGGCGGCAAGGGTTGATCCCGTCATGGCAAGCGCAACCCCCGTCCCGGCCGCGATGCCGCCGGGTCCCCCCGCGTCCCCGTCCCGGTCCCCGTCCGACGCGTCCGCGACGGGCAGCGCCTGGGCGGCGGCGCCTTCCGCGGCGTTGCGCGCCGCCCCCCTTCTTGCCGTCCTGCTGCTGGCTGCCTGCGTCCCGGCGCCCCCGCCCGGAACCGGCGAACCGGGGGCCGAAGCGGGGGTCGAGGCGGGCGAGCGCCTGTCGATCGTGGCGGGCGAGTTCACCGACCTGCCGGGATGGGCCGAGGACCGCCACGCCGAGGCGCTGCCGGCGCTGCGCGCCTCTTGCGCCCGGTTCGCGACACTGCCGGCGCGCGAGGCGCTGGGCGGGGACGGGGTGGTGGCGGCGCTGGCGGGTGTTGCCGGCCAGTGGCGCCCGGTGTGCGAGGCGGCCGCGGCGCTGCCCGATGCCGACCCGGCCCAGGCCCGCGCCTTCTTCGAGCGGCATTTCCAGCCCTATCGCGCCCAGGCCGGAGAGCCCTGGGAGGGGCGGCGCGACGGCCTGGTCACCGGCTACTACGAGCCGGAGATCGCCGGCGCCCGGCGCCGGAGCGCGCGGGCGCAGGTCCCGCTGCATGGCCGGCCGCGCGACCTGGTGGAGGTCGATCTCGGCCGCTTCCGCCCCGCCCTTGCCGGCCAGCGCATCGCCGGACGCCTGGACGGGCAGGGGCAGCTCCAGCCCTATCCGAGCCGCGCCGACATCGCGCGCGAGGGCCTGGACGGCCGGGCGCCCGTTCTCGCCTGGGCGGAAAGCGCGGCCGATGCCTTCTTCCTCCAGGTGCAGGGCTCGGGCCGGGTGCGCCTGGCCGAGGGCGGCACGCTCAGGCTCGGCTATGCCGGGCAGAACGGGCATCCCTATGTCCCGATCGGGCGCGTGCTGGTGGAGCGCGGCGAGATGGCGCGCGAGCAGGTGAGCATGGGCTCGATCCGCGCCTGGCTTGCCGCCAACCCCGACCGCGCCCGCGCGCTGATGGACGAGAACCCGTCCTACGTGTTCTTCCGCGAACTGCGCGGGCTGGCCGAAAGCGACGGGCCGCTCGGCGGTTTCGGCGTGCCGCTGACGGCTGGGCGCAGCGTCGCGGTCGATCGCCGGCACCTGCCGCTCGGCCTGCCGCTCTGGCTGGAGACGGCCGATCCGATCGGCGGGGCGCCGATCCGGCGCATCGTGCTGGCCCAGGATGTGGGCAGCGCGATCCGCGGGCCGCTGCGGCTCGACCTGTTCTGGGGCACCGGCGCCGAGGCCGGCCGGCACGCCGGGGTCATGCGCAATCCGGGCCGTTTCTGGCTGCTGCTGCCGCGCGTGCAGGCGGCGGCCCAGGCGCCGTCGCCGGCCCCGACGGCCGCGCCCGCCGGCGAGGCGCCCGCCGCCCCGGCGCCGGCATCGGCACCGGCAAGCTATGCCCCCGCCGCCGGTGCGTCCGCGCCCGCCGCCCCGCCTGATACCGCCGCGCCCGATACCGCTGCGCCCGATACCGCTGCGCCGGGCGTCGCGCTTCCCCTGCCGCCGCTGCCGCCCCGTCGGCGCTGAGGGGAGCCGCTCGCGAATGCGAAACCCGCGCCGCAAGCCGCCCGGGGTTCCGGGCGGCAGCGGTCGCGGGTTCCGTCGCGGGTTCCGTCGCGCGCCAGGCGCGCGGCGGGGGTGGCTCAGCGCTGCACGTCGGCGCCGATGCCGCCATAGAGGATCTCGACATTGTCGCCGACGGTACGCACCGCCAGCACCGGCAGGGTGTGGCCGGCGCGCATCTCCGGCCCGTAGACGATGCGCAGATCCTCGCCCGCGCCCTCGACGCCGATCACGCGTGCGGTGGTGACCGCCATTGCGCCGGGGGCGTAGGTGATGCGCGTCTCCTCGCCGGAGGTGTTGGCGGCCAGGACCGGACCCGAGGACTGGAGCTGGGCCGAGGCGGCATTGGCGCCGAGGACGCCGAGGGCGAGGGCGGCGATGGCGAAGGCGTTGCGTGCGGGCATGGTGTGATCTCCTCGTTGGCGGATCGGGTCCGCGGTTCCTGTTGCACCGGGCGGAACAGCCTTCCTTGCCCGGCCTCCGACGCGAGCCTTGCGTCCGATGAGGAGAAGCTAGGCGCACGGCGCGAATACTTGAACTCGCATTCGTGTTACTACAGGTATCGTTTCCGTGAGCGGCATCGGAGCAATCGAGACCAGTTGTCCTGGCCGCGCATCGCAGTCCATCTGGATCAATAACATTCGCGCGATCTTGGCCCGGCGCGATCACGATCGCGTGCGGCCGGCCCCGCCGGGACCCGCCCGGCGCCCCCTGCCGGCCGGCGCGATCACGGCCTCGTGTTGCGCATCCCGATCCTTGCCGCTTGCGCCGCGTGGCGGGGCGGCCTGCGCGGCTCGCTTTCCATCGCCCCGCCCTTGCGCTAGGTAGAGCGCGCCATGGCCAGCCCCGCCCGCCCGCGCGTCGCCCTGTTCGTCACCTGCCTCGTGGACCTGTTCCGGCCCACGGCGGGATTCGCGGCGGTCCGCCTGCTCGAACAGGCCGGCTGCATCGTCGAGGTGCCGGCGGCGCAGACCTGCTGCGGCCAGCCCGCCTACAACAGCGGCGATCGCGCCACCGCCGCCGACATGGCGCGCGCCGTGGTCGCCGCCTTCGAGGGCTACGATTTCATCGTCGCGCCCTCCGGTTCCTGCGCCGGCATGATCCGCGCGCATTATCCTTCACTGCTGGCCAACGACCCGCAGTGGAAGCCGCGCGCCGAGGCCATCGCCGGGCGCACGCACGAGCTGGTTTCCTTCCTGCACGACATCATGGGCGTGCGCAGCCTGCCCGTCCGCCACGAGGGGCGCGTGACCTATCACGATTCCTGCTCCGGGCTGCGCGAGCTGGGCGTGAAGGCGCAGCCGCGCGCCCTCCTGGCCACGGTCGCGGGGCTCGAGCTCGTCGAGATGGCCGCCCCCGATGTCTGCTGCGGATTCGGCGGCACCTTCTGCGTGAAGTATCCGGCGATCTCCGACCGCATGGTCACCGACAAGGCCGAGGATGTCGAGCGCACCGGAGCGGCCACGCTGCTGGCCGGCGACATGGGCTGCCTGCTCAACATCGCCGGCAAGCTCAAGCGGCGCGGCAGCAGTGTCGCCGTGCGCCATGTCGCCGAGCTGCTGGCGGGCATGACCGGGGAGGCGCCGCCGATCGGCGAGCCCAAGGCTTGAGCCGCGCGCGACCCGCCCCCAGATCTGGGCGCAAGACGGCATGCCCGAGGAAGGCCCCATCCGCAAAGGAACGGCCATGACCATCGCTCCCGCCCCCGCGATCGCGCCTGCCGCCGCCTCGGCGCCTGCCGCGGAGCCCAGCCCGCGCCTGATGCCGGGCAGCCATTACTTCCTGCTCGCCCTTGTCGCCACCGCGCTGTTCTTCGTCATCCTGTGGATCACGGGCGGCGGCGGGCAGCGCGGCACGGTGGCGCTGCTGGCCGTGCTGATCGGGCTCGGCTATGGCGCGATCCGCGCCTCGGGCCTCTATTTCACCATCATCGCGCTGGCGCACATTCCGGCCATGCGCGCGCGCCTGGCCACGGGCAATGCACACGGCGTCCCGCCCTCGCCGCTGCACCAGAATGCCGCCGCCTTCCTGGCGCGGTTCGAGCGCGCGGGCCTGACCACGCTGGCGCTCAGCCACCGCCCGACGCTGGCGCACATCCTGCTCACGCTGCTCTGCTTCATCGTCCCGGCGGTGGTGCTGACCGCGGCTTGGCCCGACATCGCGGGGCATCTCGGCCGTCCGGCCCCGGCCGGCTGCGCGGTGCCGCCCGGCCCGCCGCCGAGCCTCTCGCTCTAGCGCGCCGGCACCGCCCCCCCATGCTCCCGACCTCGCCGCACTTCAAGGAGAATGCCGCCCGCGCGCTGGCCGATGGCGGGCTGCAGAAGGCGCTCGGGCGCTCGCGCGGGGCGTTCCAGCAGAAGCGCGCCGATGCCGCCGCCCGCCTGCCCGAGTTCGAGCGGCTGCGCGAGATCGGCCGCGACATCAAGAACCACACGCTGGCCAACCTCGATTTCTACCTCGAGCATTACGCCCGCAATGTCGAGGCTGCAGGCGGGCGCGTGCACTGGTGCGCAACGGCCGAGGATGCGCGCGCGACCATCCTCGCGATCTGCCGCGAAGCGGGCGCGCGCACCGTGACCAAGGGCAAGTCGATGATCGGCGAGGAGATCGCGATCAACGCCTACCTGGAACGCCACGGCATCGAGCCGGTCGAGACCGATCTCGGCGAATACATCATCCAGCTGCGCCAGGAGCCGCCCTCGCACATCATCGCCCCGGCCTTCCACCTCAACAAGGAGGACTGGATCGAGGCGTTCAAGGCGAAGCACACCGAACTGCCGCCCGACCGGCCGATGACCGAGCGCAAGGCGCTGGTGGACGAGGCGCGCACCGTGCTGCGCGGCCGCTTCCTTGCCGCCGATGTCGGCATCACGGGCGCCAACCTGCTGATCGCCGAGACCGGCTCCTCGGTCATCGTCACGAACGAGGGCAATGGCGACCTGACCCAGACCCTGCCGCGCGTGCATATCGCCATCGCCTCGATCGAGAAGGTGGTGCCGACGCTGGAGGATGCCTGCGCCATCCTGCGCCTGCTGGCGCGCTCGGCCACGGGGCAGGAATTCTCCACCTACACCACCTTCTCGACCGGGCCGCGGCGCGCGGCCGACCCGGACGGGCCGGCGCAATATCACGTCATATTGCTCGACAATGGCCGCTCGGCGATGGTCGGCACCGAGTTCCAGGACATGCTGCGCTGCATCCGCTGCGCGGCCTGCATGAACCATTGCCCGGTCTATGGCGTGGTCGGCGGGCATGCCTATGGCTGGGTCTATCCGGGGCCGATGGGCGCGGTGCTGACGCCCTCGCTGCTGGGCGTCGAGCAGGCGGGGCACCTGCCCAACGCCTCCACCTTCTGCGGGCGGTGCGAGGAAGTGTGCCCGATGAAGATCCCGCTGCCCAGGATGATGCGCCACTGGCGCGAGCGCGAGTTCGAGCGCCACCTGGTGCCGCGCGGCACCCGCTACGGGCTCGGCCTCTGGGCCTTCCTCGCCCGCCGCCCGGCGCTCTACCGGCTGGCGATGCGCGCTGCCGCGTGGACGCTCGGCCTGCTCGGGCGGCGGCGCGGGCGCTTCGCCACGCTGCCCTTCGCCGGCGGCTGGACCGCCGGGCGCGACATGCCCGCGCCCGAGGGCGAGACCTTCCAGGCGCGCTATGCGCGGCTGAGACGCGCCGGGGCGGGTGATCCCGCCCGGCAGACGCGGCGCTGAGCGGGACGCGCGCGCGATGAGCGGCGAGAACGGCAACGGCAACCCCGGCAAGGAGGCGATCCTGGGCGCGATCCGGCGCGGGCTGCGGCGCGGGCCGCTGCCGGCCGACCAGCAGGCGCTGCTCGCGGCGCGCATCGCCACCCATCCGCGCCACCTGATCCCGGCGCGCTCGCGCCTGCCGCGCCCGGCACAGGTGGAACTCTTCCTCGATCGCGTCGTGGCCGAGTTCGGCACCGTCGCGCGGGTGGCCGATGCCGCCGCCGTGCCGCAGGCGGTGGCCGACTATCTGGCGCAGGCGAACCTGCCGCCCAGCATCGCCATGGCGCCGCACCCCCTGCTTGCCGCCATGCCTTGGGCCGAGCGGCCGATGCTCGCCATCCGCCAGGGCCGCGCCGCCCCCGCGGACCAGGCCGGCCTTACCGCCGCCTTCGCCGCCATCGCCGAGACCGGCACGCTGATGCTGCCTTCTGGGGCGGAGCGGCCGACCACGCTCAACATCATGCCCGAGACCGGCATCGTCGTCGTGCAGGCAAGCCGCATCGTCGGCGCCTACGAGGAGGCGTGGGACCTGTTGCGGCGCGAGGCGCGCGAGGATGGCGCGCCCGGCACGCTGGGCCCCCGCTTCATGCCGCGCAACGTGATGCTGATCACCGGTCCCTCGCGCACCGCCGATATCGAGCAGACGATCGAGCTTGGCGCGCACGGGCCGCGCCGGCTGCATGTGGTGCTGATCGATGACGACCCGGCGGCGCGATAGCGCGCCGCAGGGCGCCCCGGCCGGGGGCGTGCCACGCCTGCGCCGCCCACCGCGCGGCCTGTCCGCCGAGGAGCGGGCGCTGTGGCAGCATGTGGCGGAAAGCGTGCGCGCGATCGCGCGCAACCGCGCCAGCGCGATCGAGACCACGGAGGCGGCGACGAAGCCGCCGCCGCCCGCGCCACCCGCGCCCGCCGCCCCGCCGCGCGCCGCGCGCGCGCCGGCGCCACCGCCACCCTCCGCGCCCGCGCGCCCCGCCGCGCCGCCCGAGCTCTCGCCCGAAAGCCGCCCGGGCGGCGTCGATAATGCGCGCTGGCAGGCGCTCGCGCGCGGCAGCCTGCGGCCCGAGCGGCGGCTCGATCTGCACCATCAGCGCGCGGCGCACGCCCATGCGCTGGTGGAACGCTTCATCCCGGATTCGGTCGCCGAGGGCTGCCGCTGCGTCGAGATCGTCACCGGCCGCGGCGCCGGCGCCGAGGGCGGCGTCCTGCGGCGCGAGCTGCCGCACTGGCTGAACGCGCCCGCCCTGCGCCGGCACATCCTGGCGATCGTGCACGCGCCGGGGGGTGCCGCGGGGCCGAACACGGGCGCGCTGCGCCTGCTGTTGCGCCGCGCCGGCGGCAAGGGCCAGGACGATAAGAACCGGGGCCGCAAGCGATGACACCCTTCGGCCAGAAGCTGCGCGCCTTGCGCGCGCAACGCCGGCTCACGCTCAAGCAGATGGCGGCGGATCTCCAGGTCTCGGCCGCCTATCTCTCGGCGCTGGAGCATGGCCGGCGCGGCCGGCCCTCGCCCGGGCTCGTCCACCAGATCAACGAGTATTTCGGCCTGATCTGGGACGATGCCGAGGAGCTTGCCCGCCTCGCCCGCCTGTCGCATCCGCGCATCGTCGTGGACACGGCCGGGCTCGGCCCGCAGGCGACCCAGCTTGCCAACCAGCTTGCGCGCTCGATCCATCGCCTGAACGCCGAGACGGTGGCGAAGATGCTGGCGCTGATCGAGGCCGAGCCGAACGAGGGCCGCGCCCCCGCCCCGGCGGCGGCGAACGAACGCAAGCCGCGCTGAAGACGGGCTCGCTGAAAGTGGGCGTGCGCTACGCGGCGGCCATGCCTCGCGGGCCTACTCGGCAGCGGGGCGCGCGGCGGGGGCGGGCGCTGCGGCTGCGGGCGCGGCCTGCGGTGCCGCCACCTCCTCGGCGCGCAGCGGGAACAGGACGGCGCAGACGAACATCACCCCGGCGCAGCCGAGCAGCACCAGCACGCTCGCGGTGACGGCGCCGGTGGCGTTGTGCAGATCGCCGATCAGGCGCGGGGCGAGCGAGCCGGCCAGGAAGGTGATGAAGTAGCGCACCGAATAGGCCCGCGCCCGCCAGGCCGGGGCGACATAGCGCGCGACCAGCGTCTCGTTCGCGGTCACCTGGCCGAAGATCGCGAAGATCGCGCCCGTGGCGCAGAGGATCGCGCCCAGGCCCTGCGCCACCGACAGCAGCGCGATCGAGGGCGTGAGCAGGAAGGCCAGCGGCAGGAACACACGCTTGAGCGCCAGCCTGTCGATGCGATAGCCGATGATCAGCTGGGCGGTGGCGCCGATCATGGTGACGATGAAGGCGAGCGCGCCAATCAGCGTCTCGCTGCCGGCGGCCCAGGGCACGCGCTCGTCGAGCAGCTTGGGCAGGAGCAGCGGCAGGGAGGCGAAGACCAGCCCGCCCGCCGCCTGCGACACCATGTTGATCGCGAAGGCGCGCTTGGCGACATCGAGCGGGATCGGCGCCGCCGTGGTGGCGCGCCGTCCGCCGCCGGCATGCGAGGCGCGCGGCGCGAACAGGTGGTGCGCGATGCCGAGCGCGACGCAGGCGATGCCCGGCACGACGAAGGCCAGCCGCCAGCCCGCCGCATCGGTGATCGCGCCGGTGACCAGCGGCGCGCAGGCAACCCCGGCATTGCCCCAGACGCCGTTCACGCCGACGACGCGTCCGACGCGCGGGCCGGCATTCTCGGCCAGGAGCGCCCCGCCGACGGGATGATAGATCGCAGCCGCCGCGCCGATCGCGGCCAGCATCAGCATCAACCCGGTCTGCGTGCCGGCAAACGACGTCGCCGCCGTGGCGATGCCGGCCGAGAGCAGGAACAGCGTCATCAGGTTGCGCTTGGAGATGCGATCGGCAACCCAGCCCACCGGCAGCGATGCGAAGCCGTAGACCAGCGCGCCAAGGAAGGCCAGGCCCATCAGCGTGCCGTAGCTCGCGCCGAAATCGCTGCCCATGGCCAGGACGGCGGTGGGCAGGATCAGCATCACGTAATGGTCGAGGAAATGCGCGCCATTGACGAAGGCGATGGTACGCCGCGCGTCGCGGTCGATGGCGGCCTCGGCGGCGGCGGAGGTGGCGGACATGCGGCAGCGATCCCTGGCCCTGGGCGGTCGATCCTACACGCTTCGCCGGCCGCGCGCACCCGCCACGGATTCAGGCGGCGGGCTCGGCGCCGAGCAGCGCCGCGGCGATCGCCGCCCATTCCGCCTCCATCGGTTCGGTGGCGGGCGCGCGGCCGGCGCGGCGATACCAGTAGGCGGCGTTGGCCGGATCCCCCTCGCGCCGGTGCAGATAGGCATGGACCCAGGCGCCGTCGCGGTAGCCGGCCGAGCGCGCCGGCAGCGCCTCGCAGGATTGCGCCAGGGCATGGGCCTTGTCCCAGTGGCCGCGCGCCTCCCACCACAGGGCGGCAAGCGGGGCGGAGAGGCCGGCGGGCGGCGCGTCGCGGGCAAGGGAGCGGCGGAACTGGTCGGGCGTCATGGCGGCCTCGGGCGACAGGGGGAGCGATGGGCGGGGGCAAGCCTAGCCGATCGCGGCCCGCCGGGTGGAGCGGGTGGCGCTTGCCGCGCGCGGGGTATCGCCGCCACACCCGGCGCGGCGAGGCGGACGGGCCGGCCGGCATCATGGCGGCCTGCGGCGGGACGGGTCTAGGCTGTGGGCGCGGCCGACACCGTAGCGCGGCCGGGCTGATCGGGCGCGCGGGATTGCCGGGAAGGGGCAGTGCCCAACGCCCGCAGCCGTGCGGTCCGGGAAGACGGGCCCGTCCGCCAGCCCGATGGCGCGGGCGTGGCCCGGGTGGCGCGCACACGCGCAGCCGCTCGTTCCACCCGCCGGGGCCGGCATCTCCCGGCCCTGCCCGCTGGCGCGGAACCGGCCCTCCTGCCCGCTGGCGCGGAACCGGCCCTCCTGCCCGCTGGCGCGGGCGGGCGGCCGGTGCCAGGATCGGCCGGCCCATGCCCGGCCTGTTCCTGCCCGCCCTGTCCCCGCCCGCCCTTCGGCCCGCCGCGCTCGCGCTGCTCGCCGCCGCCATGGTCGCGCTCGGCGCGGAGGCCGCGATGGCGCAACCTGCCGATCCCGCCGCCGCGTCCGGCACGGGCGCGGCCCTCGCCCTGCCGCTCGCCGCCCTGCCGCTGCTCGCAGTGGTGGGCCTGCTGGCGACAAGGCGCGCGCGGCTGGCCACCGCCAGCCTGGTCGCGCTGGCGCTGACGCTGCCAGCGATGATCGCCGCGCGCGGCGGGCTGGACGGCCTCGCCCCCTTCCTGTGGGCCGAGGGGCTCAAGGGCGGCTTCATCGCGCTCCAGCCGGTGCTGGTGCTGGGCGCCGGCCTGTTCTTCCACCGTGCCACCGAGCGGCGCGGCGCGGCGGCCGAATCGGTGCGCGCCGCCTATCGCCATCGCCGCCTCTATGCCGCCTGCTTCGTCATCGGGCCGTTCGCGGAAAGCGCCACCGGCTTCGGCGTGGGCCAGCTTCTCACCGCCACGCTGATCGCGCGCCTGGGCGTGACGGGCGTGCCGGCGGCAGCCCTTGGCGTTTTCAGCCAGAGCATGGTGCCGTGGGGCGCCCTGGCGGTGGGGCCGTTGGCGATCTCGGCGGTGCTGGGCGTGCCCTCGGGCCGGTTCGGGGCGATGACGGCGCTGTTCCACGGCGCCGTGCTGCTTGGCCACCTGCCGGTATTCTGGCGCGTTGTTGCCGCCGCCGGCCATGCGCCGAGCGCGGCCGACCGCGCGGGCGATCTGCTCTGGACGCTGGCGCTGTGGCCGCTCTTGATCGGCACTAACCTGTGGCCGGGCATCGAGGTGGCGGGCATCGCCGGCCCCGGCCTGCTGGTGGTGCTGCATCTCTGGCAGGACGGGGCGGAGCGCCGCCCGCTGCTGGCGCTGACCGCGCCCTATCTCGTGCTGGCCGGCGCGATCCTGGCCACGCGCATCCTGCCGCCCGTGACCGCGATCACCGCGCGGTTCCTGCGCGCCGACCCCTATCCCGGCCTGCCGCCGCTGGCGCCCCTACACCTGCCGGCCTTCTGGCTGGTGGTGGTGGCCGCGGGCGTGGCGCTCCGCCAGGGCGAGCCGGCGCGGCTCCTCGCCGCCGCGCGCGCCGCCTGGGCCGAGGGCTTCCAGCCCATGCTCGCCACTGCCGCCTTCATCGTCATGGCGCAGTGGATGATGGCGGCAGGGTTGGCCGAGGCGATGGGCGAGGCGCTGTGGCGCGCGCTCGGGCTTGCCGCCCTGCCGCTCGCGCCCGCGCTCGGCGCGCTTTCGGCCTTCATCACCGCGAGCAACACGAGCTCGCTCGCCCTGTTCGCCCCGATGACGGCGAGCCTGGGCGCGCGTGGGGGGCTGCCGCACGGGTTGCTGCCCGCCGCGCTCAACTGCCTTGCCGCGACCTGGTGCATGTTCCCGCCGGTGCGCGCCTCGATCAGCTGCGCGCTGGCCGGCACGCCCGGGCGCGAGGCCGACATCTACGCCCTGATCCTGCGCGCGGGCTTCCATGCCATCGCCATCGTCGCGGCGGGCGTGGCGCTGGCGCTGCTGCTTGCGCGCGGCTAGGGCCGCGGAGCGTTTCGAGAACGAAATAGCGTTCCCGCCCCGCCCGGCGCTAGACTGCGGCTGTCCGGGACGATCGCACGACGACGCACCGACCAGGGGGGCGCGTGTCATGGCCATGTGTCCATTCCGTGCCGGCGAATACATGCTGACCAAGCCGGGCAGCACCGGCAAGCCGGGTTCGAACGGCAAGGTCAAGCGCATCATCATGCACATCACCGGCGCGCCGTTGAGCATCAAGCGCCAGGCGCCGATCAACAAGCGCGTCTGGGAGCAGGGCTCGAGCGGCGGCTTCGGCGTCTCGGCCCATTTCACGATCGAGGGCGACGGGGCGGTGTTCCAGCATGTCGATACCAACACCATCGCCAAGGGCACCGGCTGGCTGACCGGCCAGTCGATCCATATCGAGCATTGCGGCAAGCCCAAGCCCACCGGCGCGGACGAGATGACGCGCCAGCAATTCCACGCCAGCGCGTTGTTGCTGGCCTGGCTCTCGCTCGAGCATCCGGACATACCGCTGGTCGCCACCGGCACGAGCTACAGCGACTATGGCGACCCCGAGAAGCCGGGCGTCACCTGCCACCGCTTCATCCAGGAGAAGTGGAGCAAGGACCCGTCGGTGAAGAAGCGCGTGCCCTATTGGCGCGCGCTCGGCGCGAGCGACTGGCGAAACTGCCCCGGCCCGGACATCGTCGCCCGGCTGCCGACCATCATCATGATGGCCAACACCTACGCGCCCCTGATCGAGATGGGCGGCCCCTTCTTCTGGCAGAACCTGCAGGTGGCGATGGGGATGAGCACGGAATAGCGCGGGGTTGTTCGCGCCGCCGCCGCTACAGGATGAACTTGCTCAGATCCGCGCTTGCGGCCAGCGGCGCCACGCGCTCGTTCACATGGGTCGCATCGATGGTGATGCTCTGCCCGCCGCGATCGGAGGCGGTGAAGCTGATCTCCTCGAGCAGCTTCTCCATCACCGTGTGCAGGCGGCGCGCGCCGATATTCTCGACCGACTGGTTGATGTCGGCGGCAAGCTTGGCCAGGGCGTCGATCGCATCCTCGGTGAAATCGAGCGCCACCCCCTCGGTGCCCATCAGCGCCTTGTACTGCTTGATCAGGCTCGCCTCCGGCTCGGTCAGGATGCGGCGGAAATCCTCCCGGGTCAGGCTTTTCAGCTCGACGCGGATCGGCAGCCGGCCCTGCAATTCCGGCAGGAGGTCGGACGGCTTGGCGAGGTGGAACGCGCCCGAGGCGATGAACAGCACATGGTCGGTCTTCACCGGCCCGTGCTTGGTGGTGACGGTGGTGCCCTCGATCAGCGGCAACAGGTCGCGCTGCACGCCCTCGCGGCTGACATCGGCGCCGCGGAACCCGCCTTCGGAGGAGCGGGCGCAGATCTTGTCGATCTCGTCGAGGAAGACGATGCCGCTGTTCTCGGTCAGGGCGACGGCTTCCTTGGTCACGCGCTCGCTGTCGAGCAGCTTGTCGCTCTCCTCGCGCTCCAGCACCTGGCGCGCCTCGGCCACCGGCATCTTGCGCGGCTTCATGCGCCCGCCGAACATCTTGCCCAGCGCCTCGCCGATATTCATCATGCCCGGGCCCATGCCGGCACCCATGCCGGGCGGCGCGCCGGGCAGGTCGAGCTGGCCGATCGGGATGCCGCCGCCGCCCTCGGCCACCTGCACCTCGATCTCCTTGTCGTCGAGCTTGCCCTCGCGCAGCAGGCGGCGGAACTTCTGGCGCGTCTCGGCCGAGGCGCCCTCGCCCACCAGCGCGGTGACGATGCGCTCCTCGGCGGCAAGCTCGGCCTTGGCCTGCACCTCCTTGCGCAGCCGCTCCTTGGTCATCTGGAGCGCGACTTCCATCAGGTCGCGCACGATGCTTTCCACGTCGCGCCCGACATAGCCAATCTCGGTGAACTTGGTCGCCTCGACCTTCAGGAACGGCGCCTGGGCGAGGCGGGCAAGCCGCCGCGCGATCTCGGTCTTGCCGCAGCCGGTCGGGCCGATCATCAGGATGTTCTTGGGCAGCACCTCCTCGCGCAGCGCCTCGGGCAGCTGCTGGCGGCGCCAGCGGTTGCGCAGCGCGATCGCCACCGCGCGCTTGGCGTCGTGCTGGCCGACGATGAAGCGGTCGAGCTCGGAAACGATCTCGCGGGGGGAATAGTTGGTCATCGGATCAGAGCTTCTCCAGCACGATGCGGCCGTTGGTGTAGACGCAGATCCCGGCCGCGATCTCCATCGCCTTGCGCACGATCGCTTCGGCCTCGATGCCGTCGACGCCGACCAGCGCGCGCGCCGCGGCCAGCGCATAGTTGCCGCCCGAGCCGATGCCGATGATCCCGTCCTCGGGCTCGAGCACGTCGCCATTGCCGGAGATCAGGAAGCTGCGCTCGCGGTCGGCCACCGCCATCAGCGCCTCCAGCCGGCGCAGATAGCGGTCGGTGCGCCAGTCCTTGGCCAGCTCGACGCAGGCGCGCTCGAGCTGGCCGGGATGGCGTTCAAGCTTGCCCTCCAGCCGCTCCAGCAGGGTGAAGGCGTCGGCGGTGGCGCCGGCGAAGCCCGCCAGCACCGCGCCGCCGGAGCCGAGGCGGCGCACCTTGCGCGCATTGCCCTTGACCACCGTCTGGCCCATCGACACCTGGCCGTCGCCCGCCATCACCACCGCATCGCCCTTGCGCACGCAGAGGATGGTGGTGCCGTGCCAGCCGATCGGGTCGCGCGAATTGTCACTCATCTGGTTGCAGCCTTTCCCGCCAGACCCCCAATATGGTCGGTATCACGCCGCTGGCAAGCTGGCGTGCGCGCCGCCGAGCCGCGCGCATCATCGCGCGCCGCCTTCGCCGGGCTTGCGCAGGAGGGGCGGGACGCCGCGGCGGAACTTCGGCCGGCCATGCACATGCGCGCCCGCCGCCTTGTCCTCGGGCGCGGGGCCGCCGGCGCGCACCGGGCGGTCGGGGAAGCGGCCATGCACCAGCATCCGGTCGTACATCACCAGGGCGCCGGCGACCGCGAGGTTGATCGCGAAGCGCGTCGGGATGCGCACCACATGCGCGCAGCGCGCCAGCATGGCGGGCGAGAGGCTGGCGCGCTCGGGGCCCAGCACATAGGCGGCGTTGAGCGGATGGCGGAAGCTTGGCAGCGCCACCGCCTCGGGGGCGAGCTCGACGCCCACCAGCGTGCAGCCGCGCGGCAACGACATGGACGCGGCATCCTCGAACCGGTAGAAGGGCACGTGCCGCGGCGCATCCGACGTGTCGGCCTCGCGTCCGGCGCGGGTGCTGTAGGCGGCGGCTGCGGTGAAGATGAAGCTCGCGCCGAACGCGTGCGCGGTGCGGAACAAGGCCCCGAGGTTCGCCGACTTGCTGACCCCCTCCACCCCGATGCCGAACCAGCCGCGCCCCGGACGGAACAGCGCGCCCGCCTGTTGCCCCTCGGCCGCGTTCTCCTCCTCGCCCGTGTTGGTGTCGCTCATCGCGCGCCTGCCCGCCCTGCCGTGCCGGCGCCCTGTCGCGCCGGCCGCGCAGCCCATACGCCGGGGCGCCGTTCCGGCGCAAGCCCGCAGCGCGAGCCGTCGCGCATGAGCGGCCCCGATCCCGCCCCGCCCGGCAGCGGAAGCCTGCCACCCGAAAGCCTGCCGCCCGAACCCGAGGCGGATGCGCTCGTCTCGGGCCAGTACGAGGCCTACCCCTATCCCGAGCGCGACCCGAAGGACGAGGCCAGGCGCCTGCTCACCGGATCGCCCTCGCATCTGCTCGAGATCGACTACTGGGTGTTCGGCGCGGCGCGGCCGAAAAGCCGCCCGCTCGCGGCGCTGATCGCGGGCGGGGGCACCGGCGACGCCTGCATCATGCTGGCCCAGCAGCTCGCCTCGGCCGGGCGGCCGGGACAGGTGACCTATCTCGACCTCTCCACCGCCTCGCGCGCGGTGGCGGAGAAGCGAGCGGCGGCGCGCGCGCTGGGCAACATCGCCTTCCGCACGGGCTCGCTGCTCGACCTGCCGAAGATGGGCATGTGCCCGTTCGAATACATCGATTGCTGCGGCGTCTTGCACCATCTCGCCGATCCGGCGGCGGGGCTGGCGGCCCTTCTGTCCGTGCTCGCGCCGGGGGGCGGCATCGGGCTTATGGTCTATGCACCCTATGGCCGCACCGGCGTCTATCCGATGCAGGCGGCCCTGCGCGCCCTTGCCCCGGCCACGCTGCCGGCGCCGGCGCGCGTCGATCTTGCGCGGCGGCTCTACAAGCAGCTGCCCGAAACCAACTGGATGCGCCGCAACCACCTGATCGTCGATCACGTCAAGGGCGGGGACGCCGGCCTGTTCGACCTGTTCCTGCATGCGCGCGACCGGCCCTATACGGTGGGCGCGCTCGATGCGCTGGTGCGCGGGGCGGGGCTTCGCATCGTCGCCCTGATGGAGCCGGCGCGCTACGACCCGGCACTCTATCTCTCCGATCCCCGGCTCAAGGCGCGGCTCGAAGGGCTCGATACGCTCGCGCGCGCCGGCCTGGCCGAGCAGATCGCCGGCAATATGGGCATCCACATCGCCTATCTGGTGCGCGAGGCCGAGGCGCGCGCCCTGCCCGATCCGGCCGATCCCGCCGCCGTGCCGGTGATCAAGAGCATGGACGGGGCGCAGCTTGCCCGCGCCATCCGTCCCGACGGCACGATGGGCGTCTCCTTCGACGGCATCACGCTTTCCCTGCCCTTGCCGCGCCGCGCGGCGGCGATCATCCAGCGCATCGACGGGGTGCGCGCGCTGGGCGCGATCCATGCCGACATGGCGGCCGCCGTCGGCACCTTGTCGTGGGAGGCGTTCGCGCGCGACTGGCTGGCGGTCTGGCACGCGCTCAACGGTTTCAACCGCATCTTCCTCGCCGCGCCCGACTAGAGCGGCGTCCGATCTGGTGGAAACGCAGCGCCGTTCCACCAGATCGGACCAGGCTTCTCGCGAACCTTGGGTTTCTCGGGCACGTTCCGTTCGGCGGGTTCAAGCCGAACGGAACATGCCCTGGGGCGCCCGCTCAGGCGCCGCGCTGCGGGACCGATTTCATGCGCGCTTCGCGGCGTGCGATCGCCATCGTCGCGGCGAAGATCACCACCGCGCCGAGCCAGCTCCAGCCGTCCATCACCTCGCCGAAGGCGAGCCAGCCAAGGCAGGCGCCGAAGGGCAGGCGGGCGAAATCGAACGGCGCCACGAAGCCGGCATCGGCCAGCGCGAAGGCGCGGCTGGCGCAGACCTGGCCGATCACCGACATGGTGGCGAGCCCGAAGGTGGCCAGGAGCTCCATCGCCGTCGGCCACTGCCAGGCCATCAGCGCCGGCGGCAGCGAGACCGGCGTCATGATCAGCGTCATCATCAGGACGATGGTCCCCGGCGGCTCGGTGCGGGCGAGCGCCTTCAGCATCAACATCACCGCCGCCATCATCACCGCCGCGCCGATCGGCAGGAGCGCCACCGGCTCGAAGCTGGCGAGGCCCGGGCGCACGATGATCGCGCTGCCGAGGAAGCCCACGATCACCGCCGCCCAGCGCCCGCCATCGATGCGTTCGCGCAGGACCAGCGCTGCGCCCAGGGTGGCGAAGATCGGCGCGGTGAAGTTCAGCGCCGTGGCGCGGTCGATCGGCATCAGCGCCAGCCCGGCGAACCAGAGATAGATCGTCAGGAGCTGCGTCAGGGAGCGCGCGACATAGAGCCAGAAGCGGCGCCGACTGACCGCGCCCAGCGCGCCGCGCGCGATCACCGGCGAGAGCACCAGGATCGACAGGACATTGCGCCAGAACACCACCACCACGACCGGCAGGGTCTGCGATGCATAGCGGGTGCAGAGATTGGCGCTCGCCGCGCCCGCGGCGAAGGCGAACATCCAGAGGGCGGCGCGCACCGGCACCGGCCAGGCGCCCATGCCGCGCGCGGGCGGGGGTGGTGGCGCGGCGCTCATGCGCGGGCAGGCCCGGGCGCCCGGGGCGCACGGAGGAGGGGGGCGGGAGTTCGGGGAGGGGCGGCGGACGACATCGCGACCGAGAGCCTAAGCGCCCGCGCCCTGTCCGCCTAGGGCGCGTTCCGTTCGCGCTGGATCAGCCGAACGGAAGCCGTGCCCTGGGAACGGACGATCTACGAGCAGCCTGGTTCCATCCGGCGGAACCGCAGCGCGGCGCCACCGGATCGGACGCTGCTCCAGAGAGCCGTCCGCTCCCGCGCGGACGCGCGGCAACCCCCCGGCGGAGGATTGCGCCGGCCGCGACCCCGGATGTCTCCACCATGATCGCGCGGCCCCGGAGCCGGCATGACCGGTGCCGCCTGCGCGAGCTTTCCCGCGCGCGCTCCCGCACTGGTTGATCCGGCCCGACATGCAACGCGGCCTGATCCATGGCGCCGCGGGTATCCCGATGCGGTTCCGCCTGTGGCAAGGGCCGCGGCCTCCCGGTTTGCCGACTTTCGCGCCCTGCCAGCAGCGCGTTGTAACGCCTTGGGAACCATGCCTGGGGTAACAGCGTTGCATCTCGCGTCCCGAGACCGCACCATGGTCTGCGGGAACGGCCGAGTCGGCCCGGTGCCGGCCCGCCTCTGGGGAGAACCGCGCCATGTCACGCCGCATCCTGCCGGCCACCCTGGCCCTGGCCCTGCTCGCGGGCGCCTTTGTCGCCGCGCCGGAGCAGGCGGTGGCGCAGACCCGCTTCCAGTCCCCGCCGGCCGAATCCTTCCCGATGGGCCAAGCCGGCTGGATCTCGGACGGGTCCACCGGCTGCCGGATCTGGAGCATCAGCCTGCAACCTGGCCTGTCGGTCTCCTGGAACGGCGGCTGCGAGGGCGGCATCGCCAGCGGCGAGGGCGTGCTGCAATGGTCCTTCTCCGGCCGCCCGACCGAGCGCTACGAGGGCACGATGCGCGAGGGCCGGCCGCATGGCCGCGGCTCCTATTCCTGGCCGGATGGCGAATGGTATCTCGGCGAGTATCTGGCCGGGCGGCGGCACGGACGCGGCTTCTACTTCTTCCGCAGCCGCAGCATCTATGCCGGCGAGTTCGTCGAGGATTCGCGCACCGGCCACGGCGTCGCGGTGCTGCCCGATGGCTCGCGCTATGAAGGGGAATGGCGCGGCGGGCGGCGCTTCGGTCGCGGCACGCTGACCTATCCCGACGGGCGGCGCGTGGTGGCCGACTGGCGCGACGACCGCGTGCTGCGCGGCTCGATGGTAGCGCTCGACCCGGAATCCTCGCCGCGCCCGACCGACGACCGCCCGGCCGATATCTGGCCGCTGCCGTCCAGCATGCAGACCGACCCGGCCAGCAACTGCCAGGTCTGGAACGGCGCGCCGATCCCGCAGGAAAGCGTGAGCTGGAGCGGGGCCTGCGCCAACGGGCTGGCGCAGGGCCAGGGCGTCGCGCAATGGTCGCAGGCGGGGCGGCCCACGCTGCGCATGGAGGGCCAGTTCCGCGACGGCCGCGCCAACGGCCAGGTGACGCTGGAGGGCGATTCCGCCAGCCCCTATGCCGGCATCCACTATGAGGGGCTGATGCGCAATGGCCGCCCGCACGGGCAGGGCATGCTGGTGATCGGGCGGGTGCGGCTGACGGGCAACTGGGCCGATGGCTGCCTGCGGCGCGGGCGCGACACGGTGGGCTTCTTCGGCCGGATCGAAGGCGATTGCGACATCGCCCCCCCGCCGCCGCCGCAGCGCCGCCGCGCCCCGCGCCCGCGGCCGCAGCCGAGCGGGGGGTGAAGCCGCCGCAGCCGAGGCCAGCAAGGCCAACCCCCGACCTCGCTGCGCGGCCCGGACTGATGCTCTGCTAAGTCCGCGCGCCTGATGGTGGCGCGCGTTCAGCGCTCCTTGCGCCGCAACCCTCTCCCTCTCCCCCTCCCCGCCCCTCCATCCAGGAAGCGGGCGAAGATCGCCGCCGTGGCCTCGGTCGCGGCCGCCCCGCCGATCCCCTCCGTCGCAGCCTTCTCCGCCCCCGGGATCAGCGCGGCGAAGGCATCATGCATCGGAAACAGCATGTCGGTGCGCGCGCAGGCCGCCAGCGTCGGCACCCGCAGCCGCCTGAACCGCCGCGCCTTGTCGTAGCGGAAGGCGGCGCGATAGCTGTGGTGGTAGGTGGTGATCGCCTTCAGCACCTCGACGAACTTGGCGTGCAGCCCCGGCCCCGAGGGCAGGCCGGTGGGGCGGCGATGCAGGGCGTCGGTCGCGTACCAGGGCCAGAAGGTGTAGGTGTCGCGCACGAAGTGCCAGGCCCAAGCGAGATACTGCCCTTGCAGGTCGGGCGTGATGGCGGGGGCGTATTTCGCCAACAGCTCGGCCTGTAGCTCGGGCGTGTAGATGCCGACGCCATCGAGGATCAGCCGACGCACGCGGCCGGGCGCGATCAGCGCGATCTCGGCCGCGATCGAGGCGCCGGTATGCGTGCCGTAGAGATCGAAACGCTGGAGCCCGAGCGCGTCGAGCGCGGCCAGATGCACGCGCGCGAAGAAGGCGATGTCCGGCACCGCGGGCATGGCGCCGGCGGAATCGCCATTGCCGAGCGTGTCGGGCGCGATCGCGCGCCGTCCTTGCAGGGCGAAGGCGGCAAGCAGCGGCTCGAGCGTCCTGGCCGAACCGGGCGAGGCATGGATCAGCACCACGGGCGGGGCATCAATGCGCGCGCGGCGGGCGGCGGGGGCGGCGGTGCGGTAATGCACCTGGCCCTGCTTCACATCGACGAAGCCGCGGCGGATCGGAACCTTCTGCATCGGGCGGCACTCCTGGCGGGGAAGGGGCTGGGCGGTTGCGCGCCGCCGATGCTCGGCCCTGCGCGCGGCGCTGGCAAGACGGGGCGAGGGCCCCGGCCGGCGGGACGGCGCTTGCGGCGCGGCGCGCGGGATGCTTCAACCGCGCTCCCCCATTTCGCGGAGGAACCGCCATGCCGGCCCGCGCCGGACACGCCACGCCCCGGCGCCGGCCGGATGCCCGCCTGCCATGAGCGCCGCGACAAGTAGCGCCGCACCGGTCGATGCGCTGGCGGGCGCCGGCGCGGGCGCGCGGCTCCTGCGCGGCTTCCTGCCCTTCGCGATCGCCTACCTGCTCTCCTTCCTGCTGCGCAACGTGAACGCGGTCGCCGGCCCGGCCATCGCCGCCGATATCGGCGTCGACCAGGTCGCGCTCGGCGTGCTGACCTCGGCCTATTTCGCCGCCTTCGCCGGGGTGCAGCTGCCGATGGGCCTCTCGCTCGACCGCTACGGCCCGCACCGCACCGAGGCGTTCCTGCTGCTGTTCGCCGCCCTTGGCGGGGCGGTGTTCGCCACCGGCCACTCGGTCGCGGCGCTGGCCGCGGGCCGCGCGCTGATCGGCTTCGGCGTCGGCGCCGGGCTGATGGCCGCCTTCACCGCCAATGCGCGCTACTGGCCGCCCTCGCGCCTGCCGCTGGCCAATGGCTGCGCGCTCGCCTTCGGCGGGGTCGGCGCCGCGCTCGCGACCGAGCCGGTGCAGCGCGCCGTCGCCCTGTTCGGCTGGCGCCCCCTGTTCTGGGGCCTGGGCGCGGCGGCGCTGCTGCTGTCTGCGGCGCTCGCGCTTGCCGCGCCGCGCCGCGCGCCCGCCCGTGCCGGCGCGCCCGCGCCGCAGACCATCACCCAGCAGATCGCCGGCATGGTGGCGGTCCTCTCTGCGCGCGCCTTCTGGCGCGTCGCCGTGCTGGTGCTGACGACGCAGGCGGTGTGGCTCGGCTACCAGAGCTACTGGACCGGCGTCTGGCTGCGCGACGTGGCGGGCCTGTCGCCGGATGCGGCTGCGCGCGCGCTGCTGTGGGGGGCGGGCAGCATCGCGCCCGGCTTCCTGGCGAGCGGCATCCTGGCCGAGCGGCTGGGGCGGCGCGGCATCTCCACCGCCTATTCGGTGGCGGGCTGGAGCGGCATCTTCATCCTGATCCAGATCGCGCTCTGCCTTGCCCCGGCCGCGGCCGCGCCGGCCTTGTGGGTCGGCTTCTTCTTCTTCGGCGCCGGCCCGGTGGTAGGCTATGTGATGGTGACGCGCGAGTTCCCGCCATCGCTCGCCGGCCGGGCCAACACCGCGCTCAACCTGCCGATGTTCGTGCTGACCTTCGCCGTGCAGGCGGGCGTCGGGCCGATCGCGCAGCATGTCGGGCACGAGGCGGTGCTGGGCGCGCTCGTGGTGGTGCAGGTGGCGGGCTTCGCCTGGTTCCTGATCGACGCCAGGCCGCGCCGCCCCGCGCGCTGATCCCGCGCGCTAATCCTGCGCCGGCGGCACGCTTTCGGGCGGCGACGCCTTCGCCCCGCCGCCCGGATCGACCGGCAGCACCGCGCCGGGCAGGCCGAGCACGAAGGTGTTGCCCTTCGATTCCGCCACCGCCTGGAGCGCGCGCATCGGCAGGAGCGCCGGATTGTCGGCAGCGAGCCGCGCCGCATTGGCCAGGCTGCGCAAGGCCGCCGTCTCGCCGCGGGCGCGTTCCAGCGCCGCCTGGCCCTGCTTGCGCGCCACCAGAAGCTGGGCATAGGCCTGCTTCAGCTCGCCCGACAGCATCACGTCGCGCAGCTCCACCGCCTCCAGCGCCGCCCCCATCGCCGCCAGCCTTTCCGCGCAGGCATCGCGCACCGCCGTGCCGATCGCGGCGCGCTTCTCGATGATCTCGTCGAGCGTGAGCGCGGCCACCGCCTCGCGCAGCGCCACCTGCAAGGCGGCATAGAGGGCGTCGGGATAGGCGGCAGTCGGAAAGCGCGACAGCCTGGCCTGGTGCGCCGCCTCGGCCGAGGTGATGCGATAGGTCGCGAGCATGGTCAGCTTCACCGCCGCGCCGTCGGCCGAGAGCATCTCCTGGCCGGTCAGCGGCAGCACGGTGGGCCGGCCGTCATAGGCGACGATCTCCTGGTGGCGCCAGGGCAGCAGGTTGCGGTAGCGCCCGGGCGGGGCGCGCCCGGCCACGCGGCCATCGACGATGCGCAGCGCGAGATCGTGGTCATAGACGGTCTGGCCCTGCGCCAGACGCCGGCCGAGCGCGCCCAGGAACAGCGCGCCCATGATCGCGACGGCGAGGAGCGCGAGCAGGATCGCAACGGGCTGGTTCATCGCCGGCGGCTCCTTCGTCTCGGGCGGGCGGGGGCCGTGGACCTACACCCCGAAGGGCGCCCCGTGCCGGCGGGGGTTGTCCACCCGCAGGGCCGGCGCGCGGCTGCCTTGCGGCTGCCCTTCGGGGCTTCGGCCAAGAACCCCTTGCGAGCGGGAGTTGAACCCGAACAGGGGGCCGCCGATGCCCGCCACGCGCGGCGATGCCGTGCGGGCGGTTGGGCCAGCCCCGGCGACAGTGTAACGCGCCCTCCCCGCGCCGGGGAAGGCAGGAGCGATGCGGGTGCGGAATGGCCGCGGGCGTGATGCGCGGCCGCGTGCCGCGATGGCGGCAGGGCGGTGCTGCGGGGCGATGCGGCGGGGCGGAGCGGCCGAGCGGCGGGGCGGAGCGGCGGAGCGGCGGGGCGGAGCGGCGGAGCGGCGGGGCGGGGCGGCGGCGAGGGGACGTGTCGGGGCTGGCGCGTCCCGGCTCTGGTCCGGCGCGCGCGGCGGGATGCGGGGTGCGGTGCAGTTCCGCCGCGCGGCTGCCCTGTCGGCCCGGCGCGTGTGGCCGGATGGCCGGCGGCGCGGCGGGGGCGCCTGCCGGATGGGCTCGTATCGCCGCGCGCCTTGGCCGCATGCCTTGCCGGCGTGGTGGCGGCCGCCTCGCCGGGCGTCGAGGGGCGGCGACAGATTGGGGCGTGCCCGGACCGGCCCGGACTTGACCCCGACTTGGCCCCGACTTGGCCCCGAGTTAGCCCCGAGTTAGCCCCGAGTTAGCCCCGACCTGATCCGGATCTGGCCCGGACCGCGGGCGCCTCGGCGCTGGGTGGGAACGGTCCGGGCGCGCATGCCCTCGGCGATGGTGGTGTCGTGCCGGCCAGGCATGGCGCGGTTGCTGGCGGCAGGGCCGGCCCCGGTCCCGGCGATGGCGGCCCGGCTGCGCGGCAAAAATTGGTGTGGCTGGCAGGTGCGGCGCTGGCCGGCGGCGAGGCCGGCCTGCGGCGTTCAGCCCCGTTGCGGGCGGGGGCGTTGGGGCGCGGCGGCGGGCGAGGGCACGGGAACGGGAACGGGAACGGGTGCAGGCGAGGTGGCCGGGCGCGGCAGCCAGGCGCGCCAGCGCGCTCGCTTGCCCATGCCCTTGCCCCCGCGCTCGGACTCGGCCAGGCCCATGATCGCCGCGCCCATCGCCGCGCTGCCGAAGGTGATCGCCGAGAACACGACCAGCAGCACCAACGCCACGAGGCCGTCTGTGCGGCTGCCATGCAGCATCAGGCTGCGCAGGCCCGCAATGTCGAGCGCGAGCAGGAGCGCCACGAACAGCCAGCCCGCGCCGATGCCCACCAGCGTGTGGCGCAGCAGGAAGCGCAGGAAAGGCAGGCTTTCGCGTGGCAGGCGCGTGCTCATGGCTGCCAGTCTGCCGCCCGCCCGCCTCGCCTGTCGAGCGGAATCGCCCCGCCCCGACCGCGTTCCCGCGCCGGCCGGCTGGGCGCTGTCGCCGCTCAGCCTTCGGGCGGGGTGGCCTCGCCCGGCCCGAGCGCGCGCTGCATCAGCACGCTGTCGACCCACTGGCCATGCTTCCAGCCGATCGCGGGCAGCAGCCCGACCTGGGCGAAGCCCATCCGCTCGTGCAGGCGGATCGAGCCCAGAGTCTGCCGCCCGCCGATCACCGCCACCATCTGCCGCGCGCCGAGCGCCTCTGCCGCCTCGATCAGCGCGGCGAGCAGCGCGGCGAGCAGCGCGCCCCCGACGCCGCGCGCTTGCGCCTCGGGCGCGACATAGACCGAATCCTCGACCACGAAGCGATAGCCGATGCGCGGGCGATACTGGCTGCAATAGGCGTAGCCGAGCACGGCGCCCGAGCCGGGCTCGGCCGCGACCAGATAGGGAAAGCCCTTCTCCAGCAGGGCGGCGCGGCGGGCGGCCATCTCGGCCGCTGGCGGCGGGTCGTATTCCCAGCTGGCGAAGCCGTGGCTGACGGCATGGCCATAGATCGCGGTGATGGCCGCGATATCGGCCTCGGCCGAGGGGCGGATCAGGGGGGCGGTGTCGGGCATGGCAGGCTCGGCGACGGGGGGCGGAGGCAGGGGCGTCACGGGCGCATGCGCGCGGTCGCGCAGCATAGAACGGTCGCCGGCGCGGCGGCAGGTGCGTCGCCGGGCAGGCGGGGCGGATGGTCATGGGCGGCGGCCTTCCCGATCCGCCCCGGCCCGGCGCCGCGGCGAATGGATGAGACGGCACCGAGAGGGGCGGACCCTTGCGCCCCGCCCGATCGCTCCGCCCGATCGCCCCGCCCTGCCCCGCACGGCGGGAGAAGGGCGACCGGGTGCGCGGAAACGGATGAACGCGGGCACCGCCGCCCCCAACCCCCGCCGCACCACCACACACCGCCCACCCTTGCCACCCGCCCCGGGCCGGTGTGGGATGGTCCGGCGCGGGATGGCGTTGCGGGGTCGCAACGCTCTGCGCCCCCGCGCACGAAACACATGCGCGCGACGCATCAAGGAGCCGGGACCATGAAGGGCGTGATCGTTTGTCCGCAGCCGCGGGCGGCAGATGTCGGTGCGGCGATCCTCAATCGCGGCGGCACCGCCTTCGATGCGGTGCTGGCCACCGCCTTCGCCCAGATGGTGTGCGATCCCTTCATGTGCGGCGTGGGCGGCATGGGCAGCCTGCAATATTTCCGCGCCGCCGACGGCGCGCACGGCATGATCGACTTCCACGCCCGCGCCGGGGCCAAGGTCCGCCCCGACATGTGGACCGCCGACTTCAAGGGCCGCAGCGAGATCTCGGGCTACACCCTGTTCGAGGACCAGCGCGGCGAGCTCGGCTACACCGCGATCATGACCCCGGGCACGGTGCGCGGCTTCGCCGCCTTCCACGCCCAGTTCTGCAAGATGGGCTGGGCCGAGCTGCTGGCGCCCGCCGCCGCCATGGCGCGCACGGGCTTCGCCATCACGCCGTTCTATCGCGACTTCCTCACCCGCAAGCCGCAGCCCGGCCTGCCCACGGGGCTCGAGCGGGTGAAGAAGACCGCCGCCTCCGCCGCCCTGTTCCTCAATGCCAAGGGCGCGATCCACGAGGTGGGCGAGCATTTTGTCAATCCCGACATGGCGCGCACCATCGAGCGCATCGCCAAGGCCGGGCCGGAGGATTTCTATGTCGGCGAACTGGGCCAAGCGATCGCCGCCGATCTGGCCGCCAATGGCAGCTACATCACCGCCGAGGACCTGAAGAACTACCGCGTGCGGCCGGGCAAGCCGGTGATCGGCAGCTATCGCGGCTTCGAGGTCGCGTCGAACCCGCCGCCCGGCTCGGGCGCGGTGCTGATCGCGATGCTGAACATCCTGGAGAATTTCGACCTCGGGCGCTGCCCGCCGGGCAGCGCCGATCATCTCGACCTGGTCGCGCGCGCGATGGGCGCGGCCCATCTCGACCGCGAGAAATGGCTCGGCGATCCGGACTTCGCGGATGTGCCGGTGGCGGAGATGATCTCCAAGGAACGCGCGGCGATGTGGGCGGGCGAGATCCGCAAGGGCTGGCTGCCCGGCAACCGCAAGGGCGAGCCGCCCTCCTGCACGACGCATCTTTCGGTGATGGACGCGGCCGGCAATGCGGTCTCGGTCACGCATACGCTCGGCACCGGGGCGGGCGTGGTCACGCCGGGCCTGGGCTTCCAGTACAACAACGCGATGAAGCTGTTCGACCCCATCCCCGGGCGCAAGAACAGCATGGAGCCGGGCAAGGCGCGCACCACCGGCATGGTGCCGACCATGCTGCTCAAGGGCGGCCGGCCCTGCATGGTGGTGGGCGCGCCGGGCGGCAGCGTGATCATCTCCTCGGTGCTGACCTCGATCATCAACATCATCGATTTCGGCATGAGCGCGGTGGAGGGCGTCAGCTTCCCGCGCATCCATTGCGAGGGCGGGCCGGTGTTCTGCGAGGCGCGCGTGCAGGAGGATGTGGTGGCGGAACTTGCGCGCCGCGGGCACGAGGTGCGCCACAGCCCGATCAGCTACGACCCGCAGATGAGCCGCGCGCATGTGATCTGGCGGCCCGAGGGCGGGCGCTGGCAGGGCGGCGCCGATCCGCGCGGCGGCGGCGGCGTCGCCTGGGCGTGGTAGATCGGGCGTGGTGGATCGGTCGTGGTAGTCGGGGCGTGGCGACGGGCGGCATGCTAGTCTGAACGCGCGCGGCCGAGCCAGACAAGGCCGGGCCAGACAAGGCCGTGCACCAAGGAGGGCGGTCATGATCAAACGGGACAGGTCGAAGGCGCTGTTCGAGCGCGCGGTGAAGGTCATGCCCGGCGGCAACAGCCGCACCACGGTCTGGAGCGCGCCCTTCCCGCTCTATGCCGCGCGCGGGGCGGGCTGCCGCATCTGGGATGTCGAGGGGGTGGAGCGGCTCGACTTCCTCAACAACTACACCGCCCTGATCCACGGCCATGCCCATCCGGCCATCACCGCGGCCGTCGCCGCGCAGATCGCCAACGGCACCTGCTTCCCGATGCCGACCGAGGCGGAAGTGGCGCATGCCGAGCTCTTGTGCGCGCGCATCCCTTCGTTCGAGCGCATCCGCTTCGCCAATACCGGCTCGGAAGCGGTGATGATGGCGGTCAAGCTCGCCCGCGCCCATACCGGGCGGGCCAAGATCGCCAAGACCGAGGGCGCCTATCACGGCAGCTACGACCCGGTGGAAGTGAGCCAGGACACGCCGCCCGCGCTCTGGGGCAATGGCGATCCGCCCACCACCGCCTATACCAAGGGCACGCCCAAGGGCATCCTCGACGATACCATCGTCATCCCCTTCAACAATGCCGAGCAGGCCGAGCGCATCCTGCGCGCGCACCGGCACGAGCTGGCCTGCGTGCTGGTCGATCCGGTGCCGAACCGCACCGGCATGCTGCCGGCCGATCCGGCCTATCTCGCCACACTGCGCCGCGTCACGCAGGAGCTCGGCGCGCTGCTGGTCTTCGACGAGGTGATCAGCTTCCGCATCGGCTATCGCGGCGCGCAGGGCGCCTTCGGCATCGAGCCCGACCTGACCAGCGTCGGCAAGATCATGGGCGGCGGCTTCGCGGTGGGCGCGGTTGCGGGCAAGGCCGAGTTCATGGCGCTGATGGACCCGCGCGCGGGCAAGCCGGCGGTGCCCCATGGCGGCACCTTCAACGCCAACCCGGTGACGATGATCGCCGGGCGCATCGCCATGGAGATGATGGACGAGGCCGCCTTCGCGCGCCTGAACGGGCTCGGCGATCGGCTGCGCCGCCAGGCCGGCGAGGCCTTCGCGGTGGCCGGCGTGCCGGGCCAGATCTGCGGTGCGGGCAGCCTGTTCCGCCTGCACATGACGGCGCGGCGGCTGTTCGACTATCGCTCGGCGATCCTTACCCCGGCGGAAAGTGCCGCCACCAAGGCCGTCACCGAGGCGATGCTGGAGGGCGGCATCCTGATCTCGCCGCAGGGCATGGGCTGCCTTTCCAGCGTCATGGGCGAGGCCGAGGTGGATCGTTTCACCGAGGTGCTGCTGGCGGCCTTGCGGGCGGTGGCGGCGCGCGGCCTTGCCGCCGAGTAGCGCGGTGCCGGAACCGCCCCGCCGCGACCCCGGCCAGCCCTGAGCACGAGCAAGAAAGCCGTTTTCAATCAATATCCTGGGCTTTCGCGGCGGCAGTTTCGCACGATATTACGAATAATTCAGAAACCGCCCACCGCGGCGCAACACCCCTGCCCGGATACTCGCTCCATCGTCTGCTGCTTGCAGCAGCACGGTGGCGCGACGGCCCAATCCCGGCAGGCTGTCGCCGCATTGGGCCGGCAGCGATACTACCTCCCCGCTGCCGGCCCAACTTTTACTGTATCCCGCATCACCTCGACCTGCCCGCGACGTGCATGATTGCGCTGCGACTGGCCTCGGCGGGGCAAGAACATTACAGAATGTTCATCTTACGAGAATTCCACAAAACGCTTCTTGCTTGGAACTTGCGGCTGAGAGATTGTTGCAACGACGACATCCGTCGTCTTGCCATCACAAAGGATTCCGCATCCCATGGTTACCCGCCGCAAGGTTCTTGTCGGCACGTTCGGCGCCCTCGCCGGCGTTGCCGCTCTCGCTGGTGAGGCTGCCGCCCAAGGTGGCTCGACGCCGCCCGCCGGTGGTGGCGGTCAGGGCACGGCGCGCCGCCGCCGCCGCCGCACCGCCCGCCGCCAGCGCCGCCGCCAGCGCCAGAACTAGACGCGTCCGGACGGTGCGCCCGGCCCTTCCGGCCAGCCACCGCTTCGGCACGACCGCGAGCGCCGCCCGCACCGGGCGGCGCTTTCGTTTCCGGGGTGGCGTCCCGCTCAGCCCGCGGTGGCGGCGCCCGACAATGTCTTGAGCCTGGCGAAATCGGGCAGCGGGCGCCGATGCGTGGCCAACCCCGCGAACAGCCGCTCCAGCGCCGCCGCTGCGCCCAGGAGCCAGCGATCCGCCCCGCGCCGCCCCACCACCTGCAATCCGAACGGGAAGCCCTTGCGATCGACGCCGCAGGGAATGGTGATCGCCGGATGGCCGAGCATGGTGATCGCGTAGGTGGTGGCCGAGGTGTCGAAATAGCCGGTGAGCGGCGTCCCTTCCAGGTCGGTGGGGAAGGGCTCGTTCTTCGGATACGGCGTCAGCACCTGGGTCGGTGTCAGCAGCAGGTCGTGGCGGGCGAAGAAATCCTGCGCCTCGCGATAAAGCCGCGTCTGGGCGGCATGGGCGGCGGCGACATCGGCCAGGCTGTAGCCCAGCCCCTCCTCGTAGTTGGTGCGCGTGTTGCGCCCGAGCAGCTTCGGATCGCGCTCGTAGATGTGGCGGAAGCTCGCATGGAAGGTCGTGCAGCGCAGCACGCGATAGGCCTGGGCCATGCCGTCCATCGGCGGATGCGTGTCCTCCATCGCCGCGAAGGCGGGCGCGATCGCCGCCATGCGCTCGGCGAAGACGGCGCGGATCGAGGGCGCGATCGGCGCGAAGCCGAGATCGGCCGAGAAGGCGACGCGCAGCCCGGCCAGATCGATCTCGGGCGGACTGGCGAGGGCATCGATATCCTCCTGGCGCAGCCATGGACTGGCCATGGGATCGCGGCTGTCCGTCGACGCCATCACCGACAGGAGCAGCGCCGTGTCGGCCACGTCGCGGCCCATCGGGCCCTGCACCGAGAACACAGTCCAGCCGAGCTTGCGCTTCTCGGACGCGACCAGGCCCGGCGTCGGGCGGAAGCCCACCACGCCCGACCAGGAGGCGGGCTTGCGCAGGCTGCCGCCCGTGTCCGAGCCGGTGCAGAGCGGCAGCATCGAGCAGGCGAGCGCGACGCCCGACCCGCCCGAGGACCCCGCACAGGAGAGCGCCGGGTCGAAGGCGTTGCCGGTCGCACCGTAGACATCGTTGAAGGTGTTGCCGCCGGTGCCGAACTCGGGCGTGTTGGTCTTGGCCACGACGATGCCCCCGGCGGCGCGGATGGCGGCGACGATGCGCTCGTCCCCGGCCGGCACATTGTCCTTGAACAAGGGCGAGCCATAGGTGGTGCGCAGCCCCTCGGTATCGTTCAGGTCCTTGATGCCGACCGGCAGCCCGTGCAGGGCCCCGAGCGCATCGCCCCGCATCACCGCCTGTTCGGCCGTCCTCGCCTCGGCCATGCCGCGATCGAAGCACTCGGCGACGATCGCGTTGGTGGCGGGGTTCGTCCCGGCCACGCGCGCGATGCAGCTTCGCATCAGCTCCACCGGCGAGAGGGCGCGCGCGCCGATCATGCGGCGGAGCGTGACGGCGGGAAGGTCGCAAGGCTCGGTCATCGGCGGCGGGCTCCGGAGGGCTTTCTGGTTGGCAGTATGCAATATGAGGTCAGATGGCACCGGGCGCGGAAGCCTGGCGCGGCTTCGGGCGCGGCCGGTCGGCCGCCTGCAGGAGCGCGAGCAGCCCTTCGAGCAGCTGCACGGGAGTGGGCGGGCAGCCGCGGATGACGAGGTCGACCGGCACCGCTGCCTCGATCCCACCGGCCACCGCGTAGCTGCCGGCGAACACCCCGCCATTGGCGGCGCAATCGCCCACCGCCACCACCCATTTCGGATCGGGCGTGCAGTCGTAAGCGCGCAAGAGCGCCTCGTGCATGTTGCGCGTCAGCGGGCCGGTCACCATCAGCACGTCGGCATGCTTCGGGCTGGCGACGAATTTCAGCCCGAACCGCTCCAGGTCGTAGACGATGGAGTTGAGCATGTGGATCTCCAGCTCGCAGCCATTGCACGAGCCCGCATCCACCTGGCGGATGGCGAGGCTGCGCCCTAGCCGCTCGCGCGCGCTCGCCTCGATCGCACGCGCAAGCTCCTCGGCGGCGCGGTCGGGCAGGGCCGGCGCGCGCTCGGTCGCCGGGCCGTCGATCAGGGTGCGGGCGAAGCGGCGCCACATGGCTACAGGTCCACGCCGGAATAGGAGCAGTTGAAGCTCTTGTTGCAGAGCGGGAAGTCGGGAACGATGTTGTCCTCGATCGCCGCTTCCAGCAACGGCCATTGCAGCCAGGACGGATCGCGCAGGAAGGCGCCGCGCAGGATCGCGCTCTCGTCCAGCCGCACCCAGGCGAACACCTCGCCGCGGAAGCTCTCGGCCATCGCCGCGCCCTCGCCCGCGGCGGCCGCCAGCGGCACCAGCACCGGCCCGTGCGGCAGGTCGGCCAGGATCGCGCGCACAAGCTTGATACTCTCCTGCAGTTCGGCCAGCCGCACGCGCACGCGCGCATCGACATCGCCCTCGGCGAACACCGGCACGGCGAAGTCGAGCGCGTCATAGGGCGCGTAGCCGGGCGATTTGCGGCAATCGAAGCCGCGGCTGGCCGCGCGCCCGACATGGCCGCCGGCGGCGAAGCGCGCGACAAGCTGCGCCGAGACCGCGCCTGTGCCGACCACGCGATCGACCAGCGAGGCATAGTTCTCGTAGGTCGCGATCAGGTCGGGCAGCTCGGCCTCGATCGCGGCCAGCGCGCGCTCGATCGCATCGGGGCCGAGCAGCGTCAGGTCGTCGGCAATCCCGCCCGGCAGCACGCGGTCCATCATCAGCCGGTGCCCGAAGGCGGTGGCGGCGGCGCGCAACACGCCCTCGCGCAGCAGGCCGGTGCGCGCATGGATGAAGGCGAAGGCGGCGTCGTTGCAGACGAAGCCGAAATCATGCAGGTGGTTGGCGATGCGCTCGATCTCGGCCATCAGCGCGCGCAGCCACACCGCGCGCGTGGGCGCGGCAACGCCAAGGGCGGCTTCCACGGCGCGCGCATAGGCGATCGAGTAGGCGACGGTGGCATCGCCCGAGATGCGCGCGGCGAAGGTGGCGGCGGCGCGGGCGGGCTTGCCGATCATCAAGCCCAGCGTGCCCTTGTGGACATAGCCGAGCCGCTGCTCCAGCCGCGCCACCATCTCGCCCTGCGCGGTGAAGCGGAAATGGCCCGGCTCGATGATGCCGGCATGGATCGGGCCGACCGGGATCTGGTGCAGGCTCTCGCCCTCGACCGGCAGGAAGGCGGGTTGCGGCGCATCAGTGGGCGCGGGCGGCGCCTCGCGCCGGGCCGGCCGCGCCGCCATCGGGGCGGCCAGCGCCCAGCGGCCATGATCGAGCCAGGGGCGGAGATCGACCGCATCGGTGGCGACAAGGCCCCAGAGGTCGCGCACCATCCGCTCGAAGCGCACCGCGCCCGGCCGCAGCGGGGACAGGGCCGGGTAGGTGCCATCCGGACAGGCGAGGGAGAACAGGACGAACTCCTCCTCCTCCTCGTGGCGCAGCGCGCAAAGCACCACCCCCGGCTCGGCCCAGAGCGACAGCAGTTCAAGCCGCGCATCGGCGGCGAGCAGCAGCAAAAGACGTTCCCATTGCGGGCGGTCGAGCCGCGCATGCGCCCAGGGGCGGCAGGGCATGGCGGTGCCCTGGCCGAGCAGGGCGCGAAGCTCCTCGATGCGCGGGTCCATGGCCGTTTCGCCCTCCCGCCCCGGTCAGCCCAGCAGCGCCGCCACCTGGACGAACCAGGCGACCAGCGGCTCGGGCAGCCACACGCCCGCCACCAGCACGAGCGCGAGATGAAGATAAAGCGGCACCAGCGCGGCGGCCGAGGGCGGCTCGCTCTTGTCGGGCATGGTGGCGCCGAAGGCCACACCCTGGATGCGCGCGACCATCGCGGCAAGCCCCGTCAGCAGCCCGAGCGCCAGCAGCGCGGCAAGCCAGGGCTGGCGCGCGAAGGTGGTGGTGAGCAGCAGGAACTCGCTCATGAACACGCCCGAGGGCGGCAGGCCGGCGATCATCGCCACCCCCGCCACCAGCCCCCAGCCGAGCCAGGGGTGGCTGGCGGTGAGGCCGGAGATCTCGGCGAATTTCTGCGTGCCCTTCACCTGCGCGGCCTGGCCCACGGCGAAGAAGATCGCGCTTTTCGTCAGGCTGTGCATGGTCATGTGCAGGAGCCCGGCGAAATTCGCCAAGGGCCCGCCCATGCCGAAGGCGAAGGTGGCAAGCCCCATATGCTCGATCGAGCTGTAGGCGAAGAAGCGCTTGATGTCGCGCCGCTTCCAGAGCGAGAAGGCCGCCAGCATCAGCGAGGCAAGGCCCATCGTCAGCATCAGCGGGCCCGGCGCGATCGCGCCCGTGTTCTGCGCCAGCAGCATCTTGCAGCGCAGGACGGCATAGAGCGCGACATTCAGCAGCAGCCCCGACAGCACCGCCGAGATCGGGGTCGGGCCTTCCGCATGCGCATCGGGCAGCCAGGCATGCAGGGGCGCGAGCCCGACCTTGGTGCCGTAGCCCACCAGCAGGAAGACGAAGGCGAGGTTGAGGATCGCCGGGTTGAACTCGCCCGCGCGCGGCAGCAGCGTGCTGAAGGTCATCGCGTCAAGCCCGGTGCCCACCACCGGCCGCGCCGCGAGGTAGAGGATGGTCGTGCCGAACAGGGCGAGCGCGATGCCGACGCCGCAGAGGATGAAATACTTCCATGCCGCCTCGATGCTCTCGTGCGTGCGGTAGAGGCTGACCATCAGCACGGTGGCAAGCGTGGCCCCCTCCACCGCCACCCACATGACGCCGAGATTGTTGGCGAGCAGCGCCAGCAGCATCGAGCCCATGAAGGCCTGGTACATGGCGTGGTAGAAGCGCAAATAGGGCTCGGCCAGCTTGCCGCTGTTCACCTCGAAGCGGATATAGGCGGCCGAGAAGATCGCGGTCGACAGGCCGACAAAGGCGGTCAGCGCCACCAGGTAGATGTTGAAGGCATCGACATGCAGCAGCACATCGGCGCGCGGCGGCAGGAAGAACAGGCGCAGCGCGGCAAGCAGCGTGAGGACCGAGGCGCCGACATTCACGAGCGAGCCCACGCGCCAGCCGGGCACGGCGAACAGCAGCAGCATGGCAAGGCCCGGCACCAGCACCACCAGCCCGGCCGCCGAGGTGACGAGGGCGGAAAGCTCCAGCCCGCTCATCGCCGTTCGCCCCGGAAGCTTTCCAGATAGTGCAGGTCCAGCGTGTCGAAGCGCTCGCGGATCTGGAAGAAGAAGATGCCGAAGATGATGAAGGCCACCATCACCGAGAAGGCGATGATCAGCTCCACCACCAGCGGCATGCCCTCCACCCCCACCGCGGCCAGGATCAGCCCGTTCTCGAGCGACATGAAGCCCACCACCTGGGTGATGGCGTTGCGCCGCGTGATCATCACCAGCATGCCGATCAGCACGACGGAAAGGGCGAGCGCCAGGTCCTCGCGCGTCAGCACCGCCGCCTCGCCGGTGATCGGCAGCACGACCATGATCGACAGCGCCACCAGCGCCACGCCCGCCACCATCGACAGGCCGATGCCGAGCACGGTTTCTATGGTGCGGTGGATCATCAGCTTGACGACGATCCGTCGCAGCGCCACCGGCACGAAGATCGCCTTGAACAGGAGCGCGATCGCCGCCGTGACGAACAGGTGCGCCGCGCCCTGGACCCAGCCCTGCCAGGCGGCGGCCAGCGCCAGCACCACCGCCTGGAGCGCGTAGATGTTGATCAGCGCCATCAGCCGCCGCTGGTAGAGCATGGCGAAGGACAGCACCAGCACGATCGCACCGAGAAGGTGCGCGACATCGTAGGAAAGCTCGCCGAATCCCAGGGGGCGCATCACACCAACGAGGTCGAGAGGAACAGGAAGATCGCCCCGAGAAGGGCGACCAGGAGTGCCGTGCCGAGGAACTCGGTCACGCGGAAGACGCGCATCTTGGCGATGGCGCATTCGAACAGGGCAAGGGCGGCGGCCAGCACCAGCACCTTGGCCGCCCAGAGCGCGAGCCCGAGCGGCCAGCCGAGCGGATCGGCGCCGCGGCCGAGCCCGTAGGGGAAGAACAGCACGCCGATCAGCGACATCCAGAACAAGAGGCGCAGCATCGCCGCCGCCTCGACCAGCGCCAGATGGCGGCCGGAATATTCCAGCACCATCGCCTCGTGCACCATGGTCAGCTCCAGGTGCGTGGCGGGATTGTCCACCGGGATGCGCGCATTCTCGGCGATCGCGATCGCCACCATGGCGATCAGCGCCAGCGCCAGCGAGACGCGCACGCCGAGATCGGTGTCGCGCAGCACCGAGAGGGTGAGATCGAGCTGCGTCGTGCCGGTCAGCAGCGCGAAGATGAACACGACCATCAGCATCGCCGGCTCGGCCAGCACGGCGAAGGTCATCTCGCGGCTGGCACCAAGCCCGCCGAAGGCGGTGCCGACATCCATCGCCGCCAAGGCCACGATCGCGCGCGCCGCGGCCAGCATGCCGATCAGCACGACGAGATCGGAAAGCGGCGCGAAGCTCATGCCGTTGGCGAAGCTCGGCACCAGCGCGACCGCGGCCAGCACGAAGGCCATGTGCAGATAGGGGGCGAGGCGGAACAGGGAGGAGGCGTTCGCCGCCACCACCGGCTGCTTGCGCATGAGCTTCCAGAGGTCGCGATAGGGCTGCAGGAGCGGCGGCCCGCGCCGCCCCAGGATGCGCGCCTTCAGAAGCCGCACGAAGCCCGTCAGCAAGGGCGCCGCCGCCAGCATCAGCGCCAGGTGCAGTGCCTGGGCGAGGAAGGCGGACAGGGCGGCCAGGACGCCCGCCATGTCAGCGGGCCTCCAGCGCGGCGAGAAGAACGAGCAGCGTCACCAGCGCCCCGAACATCAGCGCGAGGTAGCGGCGGATGGTCAGGAACTGGAGGTGGTTGACGCGCTCGGCGATCGCCATCACCACGGCTTGCAGGGGCGCGAACAGGAAGCGCGCGGCCGGGTCGCGGAAGCCCGACTGGTGGCGCGCGGGGCGGGTCTCGCCCGGCTCGGGCATCTCGACCTGCTCGCTCGCGGCCAGCAGCGGGCGGCCAAGGATGCGCAGGATCGGCTGGCCGAAGCTGCCGGCGGTGTATTGCGCGGCCGGGTTGCCCCAGGGCCGCTCGGTCGGCGCGGCGCGGAAGCCGCAATCCCATGCAGGGCCGCGACGATGGCCGGGCACGGCAAGGCGCTGGACCACAACGACGGTGGCCATGAAGCCCAGCACCACCAGCGCGGCCAGCGCCAGGCTGCCATAAGCGGTGTGGCTTTCCGGGGCCAGCGCCGGGCCGATCCAGCCGCCGGCCAGCCGCGCGCCCTCGGCGCCGGGCAGCAGCATGCGCAGGACCGGCGCGCCGAGCTGCAAGGGCAGGCTCGGCACCAGGCCGAGCAGCACGCAGAGCAGGCTTGCCAGCAGCATCGCCGCGCGCATCGGCGCGTCCGCCTCCACCGCGCCCTCGGCCTCGGCGCTGCGCGGGCGGCCGAGGAAGGCCACGCCCAGGAAGCGCACCGCCACCATCGCCGCCATCGCCGCGGCGATCGCCATCGCCACCGCCACCACCGCCGCCTCGACCTGGAAGGCGAGCTGGTCGATGCGCGGGGCGGCGATCACCGCCTGCACCAGCAGCCATTCAGAGGCGAACCCGTTGCCGGGCGGCAAGGACGCCATCGCCATGCCGAGCAGGAGCGCGGACAGGGCGGTTGCCGGCATGCGGTGGATCAGCCCGCCCATGCGGTCGATCGCGCGGGTGCCGGTGGCGACCAGCAGCGCGCCGGTGACGAAGAACAGGCCGGACTTGAAGATGGCGTGGTTGAGCGCATGCAGCATCGCCCCACCGAGCGCCAGCGCGGCGAGCCCCGGCTCGCGCCCGCGGAACAGAAGCGCCAGCCCGAACCCGATCGCGACCAGCCCGACATTCTCGATCGTGGAGCAGGCAAGCAGGGTCTTGCCGTCGCGTTCCAACACCGCGCGCAAGGCGCCCATCACCGCCGAGGCGGCGCCCACCGCCATGACGATCCCGCCCCACCAGCCCGGCTGGTCGGCGCCCATCAGGTCGAACAACACCCGCGCCAGCGCATAGAGCGCGACCTTGGTCATCACCCCCGACATCAGCGCCGAGACATGGCTCGGCGCGGCGGGATGGGCGAGCGGCAGCCAGATATGCAGCGGGAACAGGCCGGCCTTGGACCCGGCGCCGGCGAGGGCGAGCAGCATGACCGCGCTCGCGCGCAGGCCCGTGGGCGGTGCGGCGCGCATCTCGGCGAAGCGGTAATCGCCCTCTGTCCCGGCCAGGAGGCCGAAGCAGAGCAGCATGCAGGCGGCGCCGAAGGCGGCCATGCCGAGATAGATCTGGGCCGCGTCGCGGCTTTCCGCCTCGCGGTGGCTGGCCAGCACCAGCGCCCAGGAGGCGAGCGACATCAGCTCGAACCCGACCAGGAAGCTGAAGGCGTCCGCCGCCAGCAAGGCCAGCGCCATGCCGCCCAGGAACACGGGATAGAAGGGCAGGACGCGGCCCGGCTCCGCCTCGTGGCGGCCATAGCCGAGCGCGAACAGCGAGGAAAGCGCCCCGCCCAGGCCCAGGATCAGCAGGAACCAGGCCGACAGCGCATCGAGCGCCAGGTGCACGCCGAGCCAGGGCAGGCCGAAGGGCAGCGAGAAGGCCACCGGCCCCGCGCCGCCGGCAAGATGCACCAGCGCGGCGAGTGCGATCAGCGCCGAAAGCGCGAGCGAGCCGCCATAGACGATCGCATTGCCGAAGGGTCTGCGCGCGAGCGCCGCGCCCACCGGCCCGAGCATGCCAAGGCCAAGCGCGGCCAGCGCGATCGCGGTCAGCATGCGGGGCTCGGGGCGGGGCTCGGGGCGGGGCTCGGGGCCGGGCCCCGGCGCGCCGCCAGCCTCGCAGCGGTCCCGCGCGCCGGCGCGGGGCCCTTGCGTGCATGCGCGTAGCGGGCAGCGGGATGTTGCAAAGAGCCGACCCCGGTCATGCAGGACGGGCGCGGATGCGCCATCCCGAATTGATACGGGGCCGGTGGAAGCCGCGTCAATGCAAGTGCGTCCCCGCAGGCCCGGTGGGCGCGGCGGCGCACCGCCTCAGCCCTCGGTGCGGGCAAGCGCGATGCTTTTCACCAGCGCCCAGACGCGCTTGCCGGGCACCAGCCCGAGCGCCGCCACCGAATGCCGCGTCAGATGCGCCAAGAGCCGCGCCCCGTCCGGGCCGGGCAGCGCCAGCACCAGCTCGACATAGCCCTCCTGCGGCACGATCGCGGCGATCTCGGCCTCGATCTGGTTGAGCATCGACAGGCCCTGCGGCGGGGCGATGGCGATGGCCACGTCGCGCGCCAGCACCTGCACGCGCACCGCCGCGCCCACCGGCGCCTCCATCAGCGGCATGCGCAGGCTGCCGCCGGCGATCGCCAGCAGGCTGAGCCCGTCGGCGGCATCGTGCGCGGCCACGCGCGCATGCAGCACTGCGCCCGAGCGGTCGCGCCCGAGCCGGGCCGCCACCGCCGGGTCGGCCATCAGCGCATCGAGCGGGCCCTGCGCCACAGCGCGCCCGGCCTCCAGCAGCACGAGCGTATCGGCCAGCCGCACCACGTCCTCGAGATCGTGGGTCACGAGCACGATCGGCATCGACAGCGTCCGGCGCAGCGCCGCCAGCTCGGCCTGGAGCGCGCGCCGGGTGGCCTGGTCCAGCGCGGCGAAAGGCTCGTCCAGCAGCAGCACGGCCGGGTCGCGCGCGAGCGCGCGGGCGAGCGCCACGCGCTGCTTCTGCCCGCCCGAAAGCGCATCGGGCCGACGCGCGCCGAGGCCGGGCAGGCGCAGCCGTTCCAGCAGCGCGTTGGCGGCGCCGGCGGGCGCGCCGGCGGGCAAGGCGAGCGCCACATTGGCGGCGGCGGACAGGTGCGGGAACAGCGCCGGCTCCTGGAACACGAAGCCGAGCCGGCGCCTGTGGGTGGGCAGCGATACCCCCTCCGCCGTGTCGAGCCACACTTGGCCGGCGCAGGCCACCCGCCCCTCGGCAGGACGATAAAGCCCCGCGATCGCGCGCAGCACCGTGGTCTTGCCCGCGCCCGAGGGGCCGAACAACGCCACCACTTCGCCCGGCGCGGCGGCGAAGGCAAGATCGAGCGGGATCGGCCCGGCCTGGCGCAGCCGCACCGAAAGCCCGGCGCCGGCCTCGGGCGCGCTACTCATCGCGCGCGCCCTCGCGGCGGCGGGCGAGCAACGTCGTCAGCACCAGCGCCGCCAGCGCCACCACCAGCAGCACCGCCGCCATCAGCCCGGCCGCTGCCTCGTCCAGCGCCTGGACGCGGTCATAGATCGAGATCGCGAGCGTGCGCGTGTCGCCCGGGATCGAGCCACCGACCATCAGGACGACGCCGAACTCGCCCAGCGTGTGCGCGAAAGTGAGGATCGCACCGGTGAGCAGGCCGGGCCAGGCGAGCGGCAGCTCGACGCGCCAGAAGGCGCGCCAGGGCGAGAGGCCCGCGCAGGCCGCCGCCTCGCGCAGGGCGCGCGGCACGGCGGCGAAGCCGTTCTGCGCCGGCTGCACGGCGAAGGGCAGGTTGGCGATGGCGGATGCCAGCACCAGCCCCTCGAAGCTGAAGGCGAGCGTGCGCCCGGCGACCGCCTGGAAGATGCGGCCGGGCAGGGTGTCGGGGGCGAAGGCCACCAGCAGGTAGAAGCCGAGCACGGTCGGCGGCAGCACGAGCGGGAGCGCCACCAGCGCCTCGGCCAGCGCGCGGCCGCGAAAGCGGCGATAGGCGAACAACCGGCCGAGCCAGGCGCCGAGCGGCATCAGCACGACAACGGTAACGATGCCGAGCAGGAGCGACAGACGCAGCGCTGCCCAGTCCATGCCGGCCATGCCCCGCGCGCCCCCGCCCTAGTCCGCCGCCGGCCGCGACAGGTCGGGCCGCGACAGGCCGTGGCGGGCCAGGATCGCGCCCGCCTCGGCGCCTTGCAGGAAAACGTAGAACTCCCGCGCCGCGTCCGAGGCGTTGCGCGCCAGCGCCATGCGGTGGCGCAAGGGCGCGTGCAGGGCGGCATCGAGAAGCGCCGCGCGCCCGCCCGCCGCCATGCGCGGGGCGAGCACCAGCGATTGCGGCAGGAGCGCGCCTTGCGCATTGCCCGACAGCGCGAACTGCGCGGCGGCCGAGACGCTCTCGCCGAAGACGAGGCGCGGGCCGATCGCCTCCCACAAGCCGCGTGCCACGAGCGCCTGCTGCGCGGCACGGCCATAGGGGGCGTGGGCCGGGTTGGCGATCGCGAAGCGCGTAATCGCGCCCACCGCCAGCGCGCGGCCGAGATCGGCCAGCATCGCATCGGGCGCGAAGGGCGCGCCATGCGGGGCGAACAGCGCCAGCCGCCCGAGCGCGAACACCAGGCCCGGATCGGCGAACACGCCGCGCGCATGGAGCGCGAGCACGCTCTCCTCGTCGGCGGCGAGCAGGAGCTCGAACGGCGCGCCCTGCGCGATCTGGCGGGCGAAATTGCCGGTGGCACCGAAGCTCGGGCGCAGCTGCTGCCCGCCCGATCGCGCGGCGAAGGCGGCCGCGAGCTCGGCGAAAAGCTGCGACAGGCTGGCCGCGACCGCGACCAGCGGCGCGGCCTGGGCGGCGCGCGGTTGGGACAGGGCCGCCCGCCCCAGCGCCGTCAGGGCCAGCGTCACCCCACCGGCCAGCGCAATGCGGCGCGATGGCGCTGGCAGGAGGCTGGTGCGGCGCGGGCGATGGCTGGGATTCGGCATGCGGACTTCGCTGCAGCGGACGCGATATATTCGAGTGACGATATCGCCTGCCGACACTATCGGGTCCGGCCCCGGCCGGTCAACCGCGCGGCGTCCGGCGCCGCCGCGCCGCGCAGCCGCTTGAGCGCGGCGATGTCGGCGCGCACGGCCCTCTGCGCTGCCGCCTGCATGCGCGCAAGGCGGCGCAGCACCGCCAGGCCGAGCGGCGTCAGCCTTGCCCCGCCGCCGCGCGCTCCCCCCTTCGCGGCCGCCACCAAGGGGTCCGGGAAGCAGCCATTCAGCTCCTCCACCAGCCGCCAGGCGCGGGCATAGCTCATGCCAAGCGCACGCCCCGCCGCCGCGATCGAGCCGGTCTCGGCGATACCGGCGAGCAGCGCCGTCTTGCCCGGCCCGAACGCCACATTCGGCGCCAGCACCACGCGCAGCCTGAGGCCGAGATTCCTGCCGCTCGCCTTCATCGCTTCCTCTTTGTCATGGCGCCAAGGCGTAGCATGCGCCCGCGCCCCGGGCGAGCCCGCAGCACCTGCCGCAGCCGCTTGCGCCGGCCACTTGCACCAGGGGCGCCCCGCCGCCATGGTGCGCGCCATGAGCAGGCTTTTCCTGGCAGCGGGCGCGCTTTCCGGGCTGGTCGCGGTGGCGATGGCGGCGGCCGCCTCGCACGCCCTGCCGGCGCGGCTCGACCCGCCGGCGCTTGCGATGCTGGGCCGCGCCGAGACGATCCTCGGCTGGCACGCGCTGGCGCTGCTCGCGACCGGCCTGCTGGCCGAGCGCGCGCCGCACAGCCGCCTAGTCGCGGCCGCCGGGCTCGCCTTCATCGCCGGGCTGACGGCCTTCTGCGGCGCGGTCTATCTGCTCGCCTTCACCGGCCTGCGCCTGCCGGCGGTGGCACCGCTCGGCGGGGCAAGCTTGATGGCCGGCTGGGCGCTGCTCGGGCTCGGCGCAGTGCTGCGGCGATGAGCGAGGCGGCAGCGCCAGGGCCGGTGGCAGAAGCGGTGCCAGCCGGCGCCGCCTATCTCGCCGCCGAGGGCTTCGAGGCCGAGTGCGAGGCGGCGCTGATCGAAGCGGGCGGGCGCCTCGGCGCGCGGCACGGGCGGCTCCTGCTCAGCCCCGATCCGCCGCGCGCCAACCCCTGGGCGGCGAATATCTGGCTCGCGCCGCAGGAGATCGCCATCGCCTCGATCAAGCATGCGGCGGCGAAGCTCAAGGCGATCCAGCGCAACTGGGCTCTGTTCGCGACCGGCCTGCATCGCCGCGCCACGCTGATCGAGGCGGCGCTGCCGCCGGTGAAGGCGCGCCCGCTCCGCTTCCCCGAGCCTGCGCCGACCGCACCGCTCGGCGGCTGGACGCTGCTTGCGCCCGACCGGCTGCTCGCCTCGGCGCGGTGCAGCTCGCCCTTTCCCCATGGCGTCGTGCGCTTCGAGGAGGACCGCACCGGCCCGCCCAGCCGCGCCTACCTCAAGCTCTGGGAGGCGCTGACGCTGATCGGGACACACCCGGCGCCGGGCAGCCTCTGCCTCGATCTCGGCGCCGCGCCGGGCGGCTGGAGCTATGCGCTGGCCCGGCTCGGGGCGCGCGTGGTGGCGGTGGACAAGGCCGCGCTCGACCCCAGGGTGACCGCCATGGCGGGCCTGCGCCACTTGCAGCAGAGCGCCTTCGCACTCGATCCGGCCGCCTTCCGCGCAGCCGAGGGCCAGCCGGCCGACTGGCTGTTCTCGGACGTGGTGTGCTATCCGGCGCGGCTGCTCGCGCTGGTGCGGCGCTGGCGCGTGGCGGGTGCGGCGCGGCGCTTCGTCTGCACCATCAAGTTCCAGGGCGCGACCGACCACGCCGCGGTGCGCGACTTCGCCGCATTGCCCGGCGCGCGGCTGATGCATCTGCACCACAACAAGCACGAGCTGACCTTCATGCTGGTCTAGGCATGGACACGGCGCGGCGCGTTCTGCGCTATGATGCCGCCGCGACGGCCGGGGGGAGCGTGGTGGAACCGGTAGACACACTGGACTTAAAATCCAAGGGCGCAAGCCGTGCGGGTTCGAGTCCCGCCGCTCCTACCAGCCGCGCCCGCTGTTGCGCCCCCTGCCGCTAGGTCCCGCCGCCTTGCCCGACCGCCCGCCCCCGGACTCCTTGACGCTCCCGCCCGCGCCGCCGCCCGCGCAATTGCCCGTGCCCTTGCGCGATGCGCTGCGCGCCGCAGCCTCCCACCATGCCGCTGGGCGCTATCGCGAGGCGGTGGTCGTGCTCGGGGCGGCGCTGCCCGATTTTCCCGCCAGCTTCGACCTGCGCAACAATCTCGGCGTCTGCCTGCGTGCCGCCGGCGACATCGCCGCCGCCACCGAGCTGTTCGCGCGCCTGGTCGCCGACTTCCCCGACCGCGCCGAGGGCCACTACAATCGCGGCAATGCCGAAAGCGCCGCCGGGCGCCACGAGGCGGCGATCGAAAGCTTCCGGCGCGTGCTGGCGCTGGTGCCGCGCCATGCCGGCGCGCTCAACAATATGGGCCTTTCGCTCAACGCACTCCGCCGCCACGAGGAGGCGGCCCAAGCCTATGCCCGGTCCCTGGCGATCGACCCGGCGAACGCCGATTGCTGGACCAGCCTGGGCGCGGCCAGCAGCGAGGCGCGGCGCTTCGCCCTGGCGATCGCCTGCCATCGGCGCGCGCTGGCGATCCGCCCCGACCATCCGGCGGCGCGCACCAACCTGGTCTCCGCGCTGTTCGAGGCAGGCGCCTTCGACCAGGCCCTGGCCTTGGGCGATCGGTTCCTGGCCGGCACGCCCGCGCCGGGCGCGGAAGCCGCGCGCGGGGTGCGCGCGGTGATGGGCCAGGCGCTGATCAGCAAGGGCGAGGTCGGGCGCGGGCTGGCGATGCTGGAGGCGGTGCTGGCCGAGGCGCCGGAGCATCTCTCGGCCGCGCTCGGGCGGGCGCGGGGGCTGCTGCTCGCGGGCGATCTCGCCGCCGGCTGGGCCGCCTATGCGGCGCGCTTCCGCCGCCCCGGCGCGCCGCGCATCCACACTCCCGCCCCGGCCTGGGACGGGCGCTTCGCCCCGGGCCTGCGCCTGCTGATCTGGGCCGAGCAGGGTGCGGGCGACATCATCCAGATGCTGCGCTACCTGCCGCTGCTGGTCCAACGCGGCATCCGCCCGATCCTGCGCCTGCCGGCGGGCCTGCGCGCCCTGGCCGAGAGCGTGGTCGGCATCGCGCCGGGCGATCTCGCCTTCGTCGCCGAGGATGCGGCCACGCCGCGCTTCGATGCGCACACGCCGATGCTCGACCTGCCGCGCCATTTCGCCACGACGCTGGCCAGCATCCCGGCCGCGACGCCCTATCTGCGCGCGCCCGACCCGGCCGAACGCGCGCGCGCCCTGGCGCTGGCGCCGGAGCTGCGCGCGGCGATCGCGCCTGCGCCCGGCATCCGTCGCGTCGGCATCGTCTGGGCCGGCAATCCGCGCCACGAGAACGACCGCAACCGCTCCGCCCCGCTGGAGCGGTTCCTGCCGCTCCTGGCGCTGCCGGGCTTGCGGCTGGTCTCGTTGCAGAAGGGCGCCGGCAGCGAGCAGCTCGCCGCGCTGGGTGCGGGCGCGCTGATCCCCGATCTCGGCGCGGCGCTGCACGACTATGCCGACACGGCGGCCATCCTGGCGGCGATCGACCTTGTCGTCAGCGTCGATACCTCGATCGTGCATCTGGCCGGCGCGCTCGGCCGTCCGGTCTGGACGCTTCTGCCGCACGCGCCGGACTGGCGCTGGCTGCTCGATCGCGCGGATACGCCCTGGTATCCCTCGATGCGGCTGTTCCGCCAGCCGCGCCCCGGCGCCTGGGGCGAGCTGTTCGCGGCGGTGGCGCAGGCGCTGGCCGCGGGGCGGCCTTCCTAGCGGAAACGCACGCCGCGATTGCCTCGCCCGTGCGGGGCGCTATGCTCCGCGCAAGGCCCGCGCCCGCAGAGGCGCCGAGAAATCGGGCTTCCCCGGAGGAGACATCCAGCATGCGCCGCCGTTCCTTCCTGTCCGCCACCCTTGGTGTGTCCACCGGCGCCGGGTTCGGCCTTGCCGCGCCCTCGCGCCTGCGCGCGCAGGCCCCCGCCCCCGCGCCCGCCTCCGCCTCTGCGCCCGAGCCCTGGCCGGTGCGCCCGGTGCGCATCGTCGTGCCCTTCGCCGCCGGCGGCCCGGTCGATACGCCCGCGCGCGTGATCGCCGACCGGCTGAGCGAACGCTTCGGCAGCCCCTTCATCGTCGACAACCGCGCCGGGGCAGGCGGGGCGATCGGGGCGCAGTTCGTCGCCCAGGCGGCGCCCGATGGCGGCACGCTGCTGTTCACCAGCTCCTCGGTGGCGCTGGCGCCGACGCTGCAACCGAATGTCCGCTTCGACCCGATCAACGACCTGACGCCGATCAGCCTGATCGCCGACATCCCGACCTCGGTCGTGGCGCGGCTGGACGGGCGCGTGAAAAGCCTCGGGGAACTGATCGCGCTGGCGCGGGCCAATCCCGGCTCGGTCAGCTTCGGCACCGGCGGCGTCGGTTCCTCGAACCATCTTGCCGGCTCGCTGCTCGCCAGCACGGCGCGGATCGACCTCCTGCATGTGCCCTATCGCGGCGTCGCCCCGGCCATGACCGCGCTCTATGCCGGCGATATCGACCTGGTCGTGTCCTCGACCGTGGAGACGGTTGGGCATTATCGCCAGGGCCGCGTGCGCATGCTGACGGTGATGACGCCGCAGCGCCTGCCCGCCCTGCCCGACGTGCCGGCGGCGGCCGAGGTGCTGCCCGGCTTCGCCGCCACCAACTGGTTCGCGATGATGGCCCCGCGCGGCCTCGCCCCGGCCCTGGTGCAGCGCCTCTCGGCCGAGCTGATGCGCATGCGCGATTCGCCCGAGCTGCGCGCGCGCTTCGCCGATGCGGCGGTGGAGCCGACCATGTCGGCGCCCGCCGCGCTGGCCGAGCGGGTTGCCAGCGAGGTGCCGAAATGGCGCCGCGTGGTGTCCGAGATGGGCATCCGCGCGCAGTAGGGCGGGGGCGCGGCGGGGCGGGGGCGCAGTAGGGCGCCGCGCCGCCGTCCTGCCGTTCAGCGCTCCAGGGCGCGGGCGGCGGCGCGGGCGGCGATCAGCCCGCCATTGATCGCCCTGGCATAGCCGCCCGAGATGGTGCAGGCCGAGGCGATCCAGAGCCCCGGCAGCCACGCCTGCGATGCCGGGTCGATGTGCGCATCAGGCCGCCATCGCGCCGGGGCGGGCTCGGTTCGGCTCCGATCATCCGAACGGGCATGGCTCTCCCCCGGCAGCCTCGAACTCGCGGGCAGGCAGGCCTGCCCTGAAGGAGTTGCGCTGCCGCCCCGCCGGAACAGACGCGGCTTCATGCAGTGCATTGAGCCCGTGGCGCGTGACAAAGCGCGCGCGGGGCCGCACCATCGCGCATCGCACCCGCCCGCCGCGCCCGAGTCGAATGTGCCGCACACGGACGCCGCCCCTGTTGGAACGCCCGCGCATGACCCCGCTGTTGCGCACGCACCCTGTCCGCGCCCGGTTCCGGGCATGGCCGCGCCCTGCCTGGCGGCTCGCCCGCCTCCTCCCTTCGGTCGGGCTCCTGACCGCGCTGCTGGCCGGGCTGCCGGTCGCCCTGTTCGCCCCCGCGCCCGCCGCTGCCCAGCGCGAGCCGAGCCAGACCGCGCTGCGCTTCGCCGCCGTGCGCCAGCCTTCGGCCGGGCTGGCGCAGGTGATCGGCAAGCCCACCGCCGGCTGCATCGCCGGCGCCGTCGCCCTGCCGCATGAGGGCCCGGGCTACCAGGTGGTGCGCATCAGCCGCAACCGCTTCTACGGCCACCCCGTGACCATCGATTTCGTGCACGCCCTCGGCCGCGCCGCGCGCGAGGCGGGGCTGCCCGCCCTCTATGTCGGCGACCTGTCGCAGCCGCGCGGCGGGCCGATGACCTTCGGCCATGCCAGCCACCAGAGCGGACTGGACGCCGATATCTGGTTCACGCTCGCGCCCAAGCCCAACCTGCCGGCGGCGGCGCGGGAAAGCTTCGCCTCGCCCTCGCTGGTCAGGCCTGACCAGATGGCGGTCGATCGCGCGCAATGGCGCCCGGCCCACGCCGCCCTGCTGCGGCTGGCCGCGACCCGGCCCGGGGTGGACCGCGTGCTGGTGCACCCGGCGATCAAGCAGGAGCTTTGCCGCACCGTGACCGGCGACCGTTCCTGGCTGCGCCGGGTGCGGCCCTGGTACGGGCACAATTCCCACTTCCATGTCCGCATGCGCTGTCCCGGCGACAGCCCGGACTGCGAAGCCTTCCCCGAGGCCCCGGCGGGCGATGGCTGCGACCGCAGCCTGGAATGGTGGTTCACCGAGGCGTTCCGCCCCCGGCCCCGTCCGCGCCCGCCGGCCACGCCTCCGCGCCCGCGCGAGCCGATCCTGCCGGTCGCCTGCGAGGCGGTGCTGGGCGCCGCGAACGCCAGCCTGCGGCGGTAGGGCAGGTTCCGTTCGGGCCGGATCAGCCGGACGGAACTCGTGCCCTGGAAACGGACGCCGCTCCAGCCGGGGACCGCGCGACACCGACCCGGCCCGGCCCGGCAATCACGGGTCCGGCAACCACGCGTTAGGCCCGTTTCGTGCATTCTGCGGACATGCACAGCGTGGTGCGACGTGCGGCCCGACCCGCGCATGTTGCATTCAAGCAACAGGTGTGGCGCCAACATGCCTCTAACCTAGCCGTGACTGGAATTTTTCGCGCCCAAGTGCATTGTATCAATCAGGGCTGCAATGCCCGCCGGGAACTGCTCGCAGGGAACATGACGATGTGGGGCCATGAGGACATGCCGCGCCTGTCGCGGCGGCAGGCTTTGCGGTTGGGTGGCGGTGCGGCGGCGCTTCTGGCCGTCGCCTTCGGCGGTAACCCGGCGCGCGCGCAGGCCGTGTCCCAGCCCGGCTCTGGCGCCGCGCTGACCGATCCGGTCGCCCGCTTCTTCGATGCGCGCGGCGGGGCGGCCGCCTTCGTCTCGCCCACGGGCTTCACCCCGGCCGGGCAGGCGCTGATCGCGCGCCTGCGTCGCGCCGCCGAGGACGGGCTCGACCCCGCCTACTATGCCATTCCCGATCCGGCCGCCGCCTTCGCCGATGCCGATGCCGCCCGCCGCGCCGACTGGGCGCTGGCCCGCGCCGCTGCGAGCTTCATCGCCGACCTGGCCGGCGGGCGTGTGCGCAGCCTGCCCAACCGCCCCGACATTCTGCGCGCCCCGCTCACCTTCGACATGGCCGAGGCGCTCGGCCGCATCGCCGCCTCGGCCGATCCGGCCATGGCGGTGGACGGCTTCCAGCCGACCGACGCGGCCTATCGCGCCCTACGCGCCGAGCTTGCCCGCCTGCGCAGCCAGACCATGGCCGGCGCCACCGAGATCCGCCGTATCCCGGCCGGGCCCACCATCGATCCCGGCCAGCGCAATCCGCGCGTCGCCATCCTGCGCGAGCGGCTGGCCGCCGCTGGCTTCCAGCTCGCCTCGGCCGAGGCGAGCGACCACTACGACCCCGATCTGGTCGCGGCGGTGAAGCGCTTCCAGGCGCAGAACGGCCTCAATGCCGATGGCCGCCTCGGCCGCGGCACGGTGCAGGCGCTGAACGAGGGCCCCTCCGATCGCATCAACCAGATCCGCGTGGCGATGGACATGCGCCGCTCGCTGGTGCCGGACGAGGCGGTGTCGGTCGAGGTCAACGTCCCTGAATATCGCCTGCGCGTCACCGAAAGCGGCCGCGTCACGCTGGACATGGCGGTGGTGGTGGGCCGGCCCGGCCGCGCCACGCCGATGCTGCGCACGCGCCTGACCCACGCCCTGTTCAACCCGCCCTGGGGCGTGCCGGAAAAGCTCGCGCGCGAGGACCTGTTGCCGCGCTTCCGCCGCGACCCGCAGGCCATGGCCGAACGCGGCTTCCGCGTCTTCCAGCGCGTCGAGGGCCAGGTGGTCGAGGTCGATCCGCGCACGGTGGACTGGACCCAGGTCAACCAGCGCGCTTTCCCCTATTACGTGCGCCAGAATCCCGGCGCGGCGAACGCGCTCGGCCGGCTGCGGCTGACCATGCCCAACCGCGACGACATCTTCATGCACGACACGCCGGACAGGCACTACTTCCGGCGCGAGATGCGCGCCTACAGCTCGGGCTGCATCCGGCTCGAGAAGCCGATCGAGCTGACCGCCTTCCTGCTCGCCAGCAATCCCGGCTGGGGCCGCGAGCGGATCGAGGCGGCGATCGAGCGGCGCGGCACCGCCGGCGTGCCGGCGCAGCGCACGATCCAGACCGTGATCGCCTATCGCACCGTCGTGGTGGGCGCGGATGGGCGCGTCACCTACTGGCGCGACATCTACAATCTCGACCACGCCTATCTGCGCGCGATGGATGCGCAGCGCCGCCCGGTGGGCGCCGAGACGCAGCTCGCCGCGCGCTAGTGCACGTTCCGCTCGGCTTCGATCGGCCGAACGGAAGTCGAGCCCGAGAAACCTGAGGTTCGCGAGCAGCCTGATTCGATCCGGCGGAGCCGCGCTGCGGGTCCAACAGGTCGGGCGCTGCTCCAGCCGGGACTGGTCCCGCCCCGCTTCGCGCGCCGGGCGGATACCGCGCCGGCCCCTGGTCAGCCAGCCTTCGGTCGAGCGCACCGCAGCGCGGTCCATCCCGGGCGAGCCACCCGGCGGATCGCCCGGCACGGACGGGGCGCCGGATCAGGTTCCTGGCGGCGCGATCGGGCGAGACAGGGTGCGCGCAGGATCAGGATCATGCCCCTGTCGCGCCGCGGCCCGACGCGGTCCGTGCCATGGCGCATCGACGCCCGATGGCGGCGCGCGGCCGGCCGGTCCGGAGCTGTCGGTCATGGCCGGGGCGCATCCGGCTGCCGCCCCGCCCCGCGCGCGCGTCTTGGCCATATTCCTGCCCAGATTAACCATCAGTAAGCTTTTGGCGCTGCTCACGATTCCGGCTTGATCCCGGGCCGGCATCGGGCTAGGTAGCGCTCTGTCCGATCCACGGCTGGAACCCTTTTTCTGGTCGTCGCCGCGTGCGTCCGCCTTGTGGGTGGTGGGGGTGCGCTCAGGATCGGCTTCCGACGACGGCTCGCAACCAACCGAGGAAGGATTACGCGGCGCATGATTTTGCCAAGCACGATTCAAGCGTCCCCGGAAGCCGAGGACGAGTTCTGCGATTGCCCGGCCTGTGCGCTCGGGCGGCGCGATGTGGTCCGGTTCGCTGCAACCTTCGTTTGTGCCGCCGTCGGTGCGGCGGCGCTGTCCAGCCCCGCCTTCGCCGCGCTGGACGAGGTCGACCCGCCCGCCGAATTCGATCCGGACGAGCTTCTGGCCGAGGCGCCGCGCGACCTGGAGGAAACCGAGCAGCTTGCCGCCGTGCCGCGCACCCGCGTGCGCCGTCTGCGCCTGCACAATGTCAACACCAACGAGGTGTTCGACGATGTCTATTGGCGCAATGGCCGCTATGTCGGGCGCTCGCTGCAAAGGCTGAACGTGCTGCTGCGCGACCATCGCGCCCGGCGCGCCACGCGCATGGACCCGCGCCTGTTCGACCTGCTCTGGACGGTGCAGCGTCGGCTCGGGGCGAACGGCGAGTATCGGGTCGTGTCCGCCTATCGCTCGCCGGAAACCAATGCCGCCCGCCGGCGCGCATCGCGTCGGGTCGCGCGCAACAGCATGCACATGTACGGCAAGGCGATGGACGTGGCCCTGCCGGGACGCAGCGCCGAGGGCATCGCCCGGCTGGCCGCCACCATGCGGCTCGGTGGTGTCGGGCTCTATCGCCGCGACGGCTTCGTGCATCTCGACACCGGCCCGCCGCGCCGCTGGTCCTGAGGCCAGGCGGACCTGGGAGAACAAGGCGGGGCGGCAGCGATGCCGCCCCGTTTGATTTCGGACGCTGCCCGCTGTCTGTCCGCTACCGCCCGCCGATACCGGCGAAGCTGGCTCGCGCATGGGCCACCCACAGCGCCGCCGCCTCGGCCCCCGACAGGAAGCGGGCGATGCCGCTGTCGCGCGCGCGCGCCAGGATGCGGCGCAAGGGCGGCATGTAGCCCTGCCAGCTCCCGGCATCCTGCAAGGTGCGCGAATGCCAGTTCAGCACCAGGAGCCCCCCCGGCACCAGGCTTTCCGCCAGGATCGCGTCGAGTTCGGCCGCGATCTCGGCCTCGGGGCGGCCGGCCTGGCGCGGCACGGCATAGCCGTCCATCACCGGCGTCGGCAGCGCGACGAAGGGGGCGGGCGCGTCTTTCGCCAGCGCCTCCGCCCCGCCCCAGCCGAGCGCCGGCAGCAACGGCAGGCGCGCGCCATTGCGCCAGCCGAGATCGAGCGGTGTCAGCGAGGCATCATAGGCGAAGCCGGCCCGGGCGAGGTCGCGCCAGCCGCCGATCATGTCGGCCCAGCGCACCGCCCAGTAATGCGCCCGCCCGCCGGCGGGTGCGGCGCCAAGCGCCTCGCGCAGCCGGGCGAAAGCCTCGGCATAGCCCGCCGGGCTGTGGCTGTTGATGCCGTAGTGGACGCCGACATCGAAGCCCTCGGCCACCAGGGCGCGCAACGCGGCGTTGTAGGCGCCCGCGCCGATATCGTAGCGGCAGTCGCGCGGATGGCGCGCGGCGGCGCCCGTGGCGCCCGGCCAGACATAGAAGCTCCCGGCCCCACGCCCGCCAAGCTCCGCCTCCAGCGCCGCCCAGCCGGCGAAGTTCCAGTAGGGATCGGCGCGCCCGCGCAGCATCCCGCCGAGCCCGAGCGCGAGTGCGTCGCGCTCGGCGCGGTTGCCGCGCGCCAGCCCGAGCCAGGCGGCGCGGGCGAGCACGAAGGCATCGTGCAGCCGCTCGCCATCGACATCGTGCGTCAGCACCACCGCCGCGCGTCCGCCGCCCCAGGGGTCGGGCGCGGGCGGGAGCGGCTGCCCGGCGGCGGCGATGCGGGCGCGCAGATGGGCGGCGGCACGCTCGATCAGCGGCACGAGGCGCAGGCCCGCGCGCGCGAGCGGATGGGCGGCGGGCGGGATGCGGCCGAAAGCGTCGGGTCCTGGGCTGGCGGCAGGCGCGAAGCAGGCCGCCTCGTGGCCGAAGGTGAGCAGGTGGGCGGCGCCGGCGACGAGGTCGGGCGCGGCGGCATCGCCGCTGGCCCAGAGCGTCGCGCCATCGGGCAGGGCGATCGCGCGCGCCGGCCCCGGATCGAAGGGCAGGGCGATCTCGTCGTCGGCCGCGTCGCCGACGCCATAATGCAGCACGAGCGCGGCGTTTGCCGGCAGGCTGGCGCGGTCGCGGTGCAGGGCGAAGCGCCCGCCCAGGCGCAGGCCGAGCTCGACCAGCGCCCATTCCAGCGCGCCGCGCAGCGCCGCGGGCAGGCGGAGGGCCAGGATGTGCCAGGTCGCTGCGTCTGGCATGGGATCGGGCGCGGGGCCGGGCGCGCCTGCGCGCCTCAGCCCGGCGCGGCGGCCGCGCCGCTGGCCGGGGCGGCGGTGGGCGCGGTGCTGGCGCCGGGCGAAGCGGGCGCGGTGCGCACGGCGAAGAAGGCGGCGGTGAACAGGCGGCGGAACAGGCGATGGCGTGCCAGCCGCTCGTCGATCGCCTGCAGGGCGCGGGCGGTGGCGCGCAACAGGCCGGGATGGAAGGCGGCGAACAGGGCGAAGTTGCGCAAGCCCTCGAAGTAGCGCGCCTCGCTTTCCGGGAAGGCGCCCAGGAACTCCTCGATCTCGGTCATCGAGAAGGGATGCTCCCAGGCGAGGTTGGGCCGGCCCGGCCGTGTCGCCGCGCGCGCCGCCGCCAAGAGCGGGTTGATGTTCAGCGCCTCGACGAAGGCGCCGCGCCCGCCGGGCTTGAGCAGCGCCCTGGTCTTATCGGCGAAGCGGCGCTTGCCGGCGCGGTCGAAATGATGGACGCAGGCCAGCGCGTAAAGGGCATCGAAGCTGCCTGGCTCGAAGTTCTCGGCCAGGAAATCGTCGCAGACCAGCGCGAAATGCCCCGCGCCGGCGGCATCGAAGCGCTTGCGCAGGGACAAGAGCGGGCCGAGCGCCAGATCGATGCCGACATAATCGACGCGATCCCTGTTCGCCAGCGCAGCCTCGGTCAGCACCGTGCCGGCGCCGCAGCCGACCTCGATGATGCGCACGCGCGCGCGCCCGGACGCGCCGGCCGGCGCCTCGGCCAGCACGGTCTCGAGGTGGCGGGCGAAATAGTCGGCCTGGCGGCGATCCTCGGCCTTCAGGCTGCGCACGCGCCGCCACAGGCGGTTGAGCCAGCTTTCCTGCGCCACCGGCTGGGTGGCGGCGGCGGCCTCGGCCGCGCCATCGTCGCGGCGCATGCCTTCGTAGAAGGCCTTCTGGCGCACATTGATGTCGGTCTGGCTGGTGGCGTCGAACAGCATCGCCACCCCATCCTGCTCGGCGGCGGGGCGGAGCAGGGTCAGCCAGGCGCGGTCGGGATGGATCATGGCGGCGCGTGCGCCCCCGCATGGTGGCTGGCATCGTCCCGGCCCGGCGCCAGGCCCGCGAACAGGAGCACGAGCACGATGCCGAACGCGAGCCCGCCAAGCGGGCCGAGCGCGAGCATCAGGCCGAGCGAGGGGAAATCGGGAAAGGCGGTCGCGGCGGGTTCCTGCAGGATCTCGGCGGCGAAGGGACGGTCGGGGCTGATCAGCATGCGCTGGCGTTCCTGCAACGCGAGCAGGCTGGTCAGCGCGGCGCGATACTCGGCGATGTTGGTGCCGCCGAGCCGCTGCAGGATCACGCGCACATTGGCGTCGAGGCGCTTCTCCTCGATGTCGCGCAGCACGGCGTCGGCCTCGGCCACGGTCCAGGCGGCGAGGTTGCGCGCGAATTGCGGGTTCTCGTGGCGCACGCGCACTTCCCAGATCGGCTTGGCCGTCACCTCGCGCAGGGTGACGTTGGCCTCGATGAAGCGCTCGAGCTCGCCGAGAGAGGGCTCGGTCGGGCGGGCGCGGCCGAAGAAGGCCTGCGCGCGCCGCCACAGGCCCGAGACGCCGCCCGGCTCGATCCAGCGGTTGCGCTCGGCATCCCAGCGGCGGGCGAAGGCGAGCTTGCGCAGATCGTGCTTCTCGTCCAGGCGGCGCGCGATCTCGGGCGAGAACATCAGCTCGGTCATCTGCAGGAAGCGCGGGCTGACCTCGCCGCCCTGGGCCAGCGCCGGGGTGATGGCGCGCGCCAGGCCGCTGACCGGGCTGCCGCCCTGGCCGGGCGTGCTGGTGGGGTCGGGGGCGGCGGCGAGCAGCATGCTGGCGGTGTATTTCGGCGTGATGTAGAGCGCCACCGCCGAGGAGATGCCGAGCCCGATCGCGACCAGAAGCGCCAGCCACCATTTGCCGCGCCAGAGGGTGCCGAGCAGGGTGGCGAGCGAGACCTCGGCCGGAGGTGCGACGCGTTCGGCGATGAAGGCGATCGGGGCAGGCGCAGGGCCCGGTGCCGGCGCGGCAGCCGTCGCCTCGGCACGCATGGCCTCGCCCACGCCCGGATCAGGGTGATGGGGCGCGGCCATCGGCGCCTCCGCGTGCAGCGGGGCCGGGCCTTGCGGCGCGTGCGGCGTCATTCGACCGGGATCATTCACGCTGCTGTCCTGCCGCGCCTTCCAGGAAAGGGCCTGCCCGGCGCGGGCGGGCCGGCGGGGGCCGAGGGGCCACCGGGAGGCGGGGCCGGCTATCATGTCCCCTAACCCTTGCCGCACTGTCAAGGCGCGTGAGCCTTTACCAAGGGCAAAGGCGTGCGGGACCAGGTCGGGCGCGTGGCGCGGGCGGCATGTCCCGCTGCGGCCGGGTGCGGGGCCGTCCCTGGCTGCGCTGGCCGGGCGGGCACCGCCCGCTGCCACCGCCGGCCTTTACCAAGGGCAAAGGGGGGCGGGGCGAGAGTGGTCGCTGTGCATGGCGGGGACCGCAGGTGGCCAGTGCCGGCCCTTGCCTTCCCCAGGGCCGAGGCCGGTGGAGCGGAGCTGGCGGGCGGTGGGCGGCCAGGGTCCCGCGCCGGCACACGTGGCGAGGCGCGGGCCGGGGCCGCAGGTAGCCTCCGGCTTCGCGGCAACCGGTGCTCGGCGCATATCCTCCCGTGCCCGGGCGGTCGCGCGGCGCGGGCGGCGCGGGCGGCGGGGTGCGCGCGCGGGGGCCGGGGCGGCGGGGCGCTGCCGTGGGGGACGCGGGGGTGTGGCTGGTCCGGATGGCCGCGCACGCGCCGGCATGGCCCGACCGGTCGCGCGGCGCGGGCGGCTCGGCTATAAGCGCGGGACCGGATGGTGCGGGGCGAGGGCTGGCTGGTCCGCGAAATCCCGTCACGGCAGCCGCCCTGGGCGCCGGGCCGGCATATTGCCGCATTTCCGGTTTCGTCACGGTGCCCGCCTGTCTGATCCCTGGCGCCGCGCACGGCCCGCCCGACCTCGCCTGCCCAGCCTCGCCTGCCTAGCCTCGCCTGCCCAGCCCTGCCACCCTGCCCTGCCACCCTGCCCTGCCCGCCCCGCGTCACCCGTCCAGTCCCGCCCCCGCCGCCCGCCCGGAGTTCCGCCCCGCCGATGGCCGCCAGCCCGCCGCCCGACCACCGCCGCATCGCCGCGGGTTTCCTGCGCAGCGCCGGCACCCTGTCGGGCGCGACCATCGCGGCGCAGGCGATCTGGGCCGCGTCCGCCCCGGCGATCACGCGGCTCTACGGCGCCGAGGCGTTCGGCGTCTGGGCGCTGGTGGCGGTGGCGGTGCACCTGGCCGGCTCCTTCGGCGTGGCGCGCTACGAGTTCGCGCTCGTGCTGGCGCGCGGGGCGCATGCGCGCGCCAACCTGTTCGCTGCCTGCCTGGGGCTGGCCGTGCTTGCCGCACTGCTGCTGCTCGCCGCCAACCTCGCCCTGGCCGAGACGCTGATCGCCGCCTTCGAGCGCCAGGTGGGCCGCGCCGGCGCGCTCGCCTGCGGCCCCTTGTGCGCGGTCGCCCTGTTCCAGCAGGTGCTGCGCACCTGGGCGCTCGCCTTCGACCGCACCGGCGCGATCGCGCGCTTCATGGTCGCCCAGGCGCTGCTGATCGCGGCCTTGCAGATCGGGCTGGCGCTGGCCGGCCATGCCAGTGCCGATGCGCTGCTGTTCGGGCATCTCGGCGGCGCCCTGGCCGCTTTCGGCCTGCTCGTCCACGCCCTGCGCGACACGCTGCACTGGCGGCTCCTGCGCCGGCTGCGCCGCGCCGCGATGGCGGCCGAGCTGCGCCGCCATGCCAACCTGCCGCTCTATTCCGCGCCGCGCACGGTGGTGGACGCGGTCGCCGGGCGGGCGATCTATTTCGTTTTCGCCCACGCCTTCGGCCTGCATGCGGCCGGCCAGCTCGGCCTTGCCGCGCGGCTGGTGCAGGTGCCGGTCTCGCTGATCGTGGGGGGCTTGCGCAACGCCTTCTTCCTGCGCGCGGTGCAGCTCCAGCATTCGCCCGCCCTGCCGCGCATGGTGGTGGGGCTGGAATGCGCCATCGCCTATGCCGTGATGCCGGCCTCCGTGGTGCTGGCCGCGCACGGGCCCTCCCTGTTCGCGCTCGCCTTCGGCGCCCCCTGGGCCGAGGCGGGCGGCTACGCCGCGGCGCTGATCGCCGGCACCGCGATGCTGACCATCACCGGCTGGCTCGACCGCCTCTACGAGGTGTTCGGCCGCCAGCGCCTGGCCTTGCTGCTGGAGCTTGCCAACCTGGTGCTGATCCTGGCGCTGCAACTGGCGCTGGCGGCGCTCGGGCACGGGCCGATGGCGGTCGCGATCGCGGTCGGCGCCTGGACCGCGTTCTACAACATCGCCTGGCTCGGCATCACCGCCGAGCTGGCCCGGATCGGTGCGATCTTTCCCGCGATCATGGGCCGCGTCGCGCTGGCCGCCGCGGCCGCCGCCCTGCCGATCGGGGCCGCCCGGCTGCTTGCCCTGCCCGGCCCCGCCCAGGGCGCGATTGCGGCCGGGGCAATAATGTCCGGTCTGGCCCTTGCCCTTTGGCGCGCGCGGCGGGAGATTGCCGGCCTGATGCGCCCCGACGCCGCGCCTGCGCCCGCCCCGGCGCCCACTGCAACCAGGGAGACGATCCGCGCATGAGCGAGCTAGACCGCTGGCAGGCCTATTGGAGCCGGCAATCCGTTCCCGGCCACCGCGAGGAGAGCGAGGCGCATTACCGCGCGCTGGCCGAGGAGCTGCGCCTGCTGCTGATCGGCCTGCCCACGGGTGCCGTGCTGGAGATGGGCTGCGGCAATGGCGCGCTCTATCCCCATCTCGGCTTCGACCGCGCTGCCCGCTATCGCGGCCTCGACATATCGGCCTCGATGCTGGAAGTGTTCCGCGCCCGCCATCCCGGCGCCGACATCGCCGAGGGCTCGGCCCACACCTATCGCGACGCGGGCGGCTGGGACGTGATCTTCTCCAACGGCATGGTGCAGTATCTCGACGCCGGCATGTTCCGCGCCCACCTTGCCAACGCCGCCGCCATGCTGAACCAGGGGGGCGCGCTGGTGATGGGCTCGGTCCTGTGGCGCTGCATGCGCTACGACCTGACCGTGGGCGACATGCGCCGCGAGGGGCTGTCGCTGCCGGTCGGGCTGGCGAAGTGGCTCAAGCGTGTCTTGTGGCGCGATTCGCTCGGCCACTGGCACAGCTGGCGCGGCGTGCGCGCCCAAGCGCGCGCGGCCGGGCTGGAGGCATCCTTCTACGGCTCGATGCTCTATCCCTATCGCTTCCACGCGGTGCTGCGCAAACCGTGAGCGGGGATCGCGCATCGCTGCCGGCATCGGCGCGCGCGCTGCCGGAGGGCTGGATCGCGGAAGCGGACAGCATCTTCCAGCAGCCCTGGTGGCTGGAGGCGGCGGCGCCCGGCGCGTGGGGCGCGGCCACGATCGCGCGCGAGGGGCGCATCGTCGCGCGCCTGCCCTTCCGCATCGCCCGGCGCCGCGGGTTGCGCCTGCTCGACCTGCCGCCCTTCACGCCCGCGCTCGGGCCCTGGGTCGCGCATGCCTCGCCCAAATACGCCGCGCGCCTGGCCGAGGAGAACGAGCTGATCGGCGCGCTGGTCGAGGCCCTGCCGCCGCACGACCTGTTCCGGCTGCGCATGCCGCCCGGCCTGACGAACTGGCTGCCCTTCCACTGGCGCGGCTTCCGCGCCGAGACCTTCTACACCTACCGCATCGAGGATCTGTCCGACCCGGCGGCGATCCTGGCCGGCATGTCGCAGCACCGCCGCCGCGCGATCCGCCAGGCGGAGAAATCGCTCTCCGTGCGCGACGATCTCGGCATCGACGCCTTCGCCGCGATCTACCGGCGCACCTTCGCCCGCCAGGGCCGCACGCCGAAAGGCGCGGCCGAGGCGCTGGCGCGGCTTGATGCGGCGGTGGCGGCCCATGGCGAGCGGCGCATCCTGTTCGCCACCGACACGGCCGGCGCGGTGCAGGCTGCGGCCTACCTGCTGTTCGACCGCCCGGCCGGCATCGGCTACTACCTGCTCGGCGGCTCCGATGATCGCGTGCGCGAAGGCGGCGCGGCTTCGCTCGTGCTCTGGCGCGCGATCGAGGCGAGTGCCGCGGCGGGGATGCGCATCTTCGATTTCGAGGGCTCGATGGTGCCCGGCATCGAGGAGTTCTTCCGCCGCTTCGGCGCACGCCAGACGCCCTATTTCATGCTGCGCCACCTGAACAGCCGGCGCGCGCGGCTGGCGGCGGCGGCGATCGACCTCCTCAAGGCGCTCGGCCTGCCCGGCACCGGGCGATTGCGCAGCCTGACATGACGCGCCGCGCCCGCGCTCGCGCCCACCTGTGCGCCCGCCGGCGCGCCCACATGCGCGCCCACATGCGCGCTGGCCGTGTCGCGCGCGTGGCGCGCACCCACGGCCTTGCGCGCGTGGCGCGCGCGGGCGGCTAGCGCTATCCTTCCGGCCATGCACGCCCGCGCAACGCCCCTGCATGCTCCCGCGCCCCGTCCTGTGCTGGGCCGCACGCTGGCCGCGCGCCTGCCGCTCGGCCGCCTGCTCGACTTCCTGCGCGGCGCGGCTTCCTTCGAGGTGATGGTCGCCCTCACGCTCTATGGCGTGCCGCTTGGCGCCATCACTGCGCTGCGGCCGCTCGAATTCGTGCTGAACTTCGTCACCATCGCCATCAGCACGGCGATGGCGGTGGGCATCGTGCGCCAGCGCGGCTGGGTGATCCGCCGCGACGTGCTCGACCTGCTCGCCGTGCACCTCGTGTTCATGACCTATCTCGCCGCCTCGCTGCTCTGGTCGCCCGAGCCGGGCTATTTCGGCACGCAGAAGGTCGGGCTTGCGATCATCGTCGGCACCTGGGCGATCCTGTCGGTCGGCATCCTGGCCGAGGAACCGCAGCGCATCCGCCGCCTGATCGTGGCGATGATCACGATTGGCGCGATCTCGGCCACGCAGTACCTGCTGATCACGCCGGACATCGCCAGCTACATGCAGGCCTTCGACCAGGGCGCGCAGATCAACAACCAGCAGGGCGCGCGGCTGACCGGCCTCGGCGTGCTCGGGGCGATGGTCTATTTCGCCTATAATCGCGGCTCCACCGCGCGCGCGCTCATGCTGCTCGGGCTCGGCGCCTATTGCTTCATGGGCCAGATCAACACCGGCGGGCGCACCGGGCTGGTGGCGACAGTGCTCGTGCTGCTGCTGCTCGCCGCGCTCGGCGTGCGGTTCGAGCATCTCGATATCCGCCTGCGCCGCTTCGTCTCGCGCATGCTGATCGCGCTCGGCGTGTTCGCGCTCGGCCTCATGGGCTACATGGCGCTGGTGGGCGTGCCGCGCACCATCTATCGCCTGGGCGCCTTCATCACCAACCCCGCCGCCACCACGGCGCGCATGCCGCGCTATTTCCTGGTCTGGGGCTATCTTGCCGATGCGCCTTTGTTCGGCCACGGCGCCGGAAGCTGGGACTTCCTGGAGCAGCTCTGGGGGGCGAACTACCCGCACAATGTGCTGCTGGAAGTGATCGCCGAGCTCGGCCTTGTCGGCGTCGCCTTGTTCCTGGCGCTGCTTGCCTTCCCGCTCTGGATGTTCATCCGCCGCCATGGCGCCTGGCCGCGCGCGCCCTTGCCGGCCTTCACGCTGCTGTTCTTCGCCTACAACCTGCTGCAATCGATGGCGGTGGGCGATCTCGGCCGCAACAACGGGCTCTATGGCTCGCTCGCGCTGCTGACGCTGCCGGCGGCGCTCGGCCAGGCGGCGCTGTTCCGCGGCCCCGCCCTGCGTCCCGCCGCCGCGGCCACGCCCGCGCCCGCGATCGCGCCCCCGATTGCGGCTGCGACCGCCCCGCGCGCGTGAGCGCCCCCGCGCCGGACGAGGCACGCGCAGAGGCAGGGCCGGCGCGCCTCGACTTCATCGAGGCCGGGCGCGGGGCGGCGGCGCTCTATGTCGTGCTCTATCACGTGCATTCCTATCTCGGCCTGCCGCCCGGCAGCCTGGCCGCCCTGCCCTTCCGCTTCGGCCAGGAGGCGGTGATCGCCTTCTTCCTGATCTCGGGCTTCGTGATCCATCTCTCGCTCGCCGCCGGGCGCGCGCCCGACCTCGGCACCTATTTCGTGCACCGCGCGCGGCGCATCTATCCGGTGTTCATCGCCGCGCTTTCCGTGACCTGGCTGGTGGCGCAGACCTTCCCGCCGCGCTTCGGGCCGCGCCGGCTCGACTGGGCTGAGCTCGTGCTCAACCTGCTCATGCTCCAGGACCGCGCCGAGCACGGCCTGTGGGCCGCGCCCTTCATGGGCAATGCGCCGCTCTGGTCGCTTTCCTATGAATGGATTGCCTATTTCCTCTACTACGCGATCCGGGCGCGGCTGCCGGCGCGCTGGCACGCCAGCCTTGCGATCGGGCTTGCCTTCGCCAGCCTGCCCGGCGTGCTGCTGGCCTTCCAGCCGGCGCGGTTCCTGGCCTATTTCATCATCTGGTATGCGGGGGCGGCGCTGGCGCGATGCTGGCTTCTGCCAGAGCATCAGGCGACAAGACGCGCGGCCGACCGCGTGCTGGCGGCACTCGCGCTGCTCGCGCTCGGCTATGGCGCGCTCGCCTTCGGGCGCGGCGGGACGATGCCGTGGCAGACCAGCCTCTCCACGCCGTGGCGCGAGCTGCGCCATTACGGCTTCGCCGCGCTGCTGATGGCCGCCTGCCGCTCGGGCCTGGCGATGGGCTTCTGGCGCATGCTGACGGCGAACGGCGCGGGCAGCGCCATCGCCCGCGCCTTCGTCTGGTTGGGCGGCGTTTCCTACGCGCTCTATGCGCTGCATTTCCCGATGATGGTCGAGACGGTGACGGTGCATCGCGCGCTCGGCGGGCCCCTGGGCGTGACGCTCGCCTTCCTGGCCTGCCTTGGCGCATCCTGGCTGCTCGATCGCTGGCTGCAACCGCGCATCAACCGCGCCTGGCGCTAGAGCAACCTAGTCCGATCTGATGGAACCGCAGGGCGGTTCCACCAGATCGGACCAAGCTGCTCGCAAACCTTAAGTTTCTCGGGCACGTTCCGTTCGGCTGATTCAAGCTGAACGGAACGTGCCCTAGGCGCGCCACGCACGGACAGGAAACCGACAGGAAGGAGCCGCATCATGCAGCGACGGATGGCACTTCGTGGGCTACTCGCCGGCGCCGCCGGCGGGGCGGGGCTGTTCGCTTCGCCGCGGCCGGCGGCAGCACAGGCGGCGGCGGCGCAGGGGGTGTCGGACGACATCGTCGATGTGAAGCGCGCGGGTGCGCGCGGCGACGGGCGGGCGGACGACACCGCGGCGCTGAACGCGGCCTTCGCCTCGGCGCGCGAGGGCCGGACGGTGGTGCTGCCGGCCGGGCGCTATCGCATCACCGGCACGGTGAAGGCGCCGGCGGGCTGCCATATCGAGATGCGCGGGCACCTGTATTTCGACGGCGATGCCGCCCTCCCCGCGCTCGAGATCGGCGCCCCGCGCGAGGTGTGCGCGCGCCGCCGCTACAGCGGCATCGATGTGCGCCGCGCCCGCCAGTCGGACTGGAGCAGCGACGAGATGGTGGGCGTGCGCCACTACAACCCGCATGGCTGCATCAGTGTGGCGATCGACTTCGTCGGCAACTTCGCGATCGGCTACCAGATGCTGGCCGCGGGCAGCGGCATCGGGCTGAACACCGTCCATCTCGGCCGCTTCCAGAACAACATGGTCGGGCTCGACCTGCGCTCGGCGGCGGGGCCGGGCAACTATGTCAACCAGAACAGCTTCATCGGCGGCTGGTTCACGGTGGCCTTCGCCGCCAACCTGGCCAGGCCCCGCTACGGCGTGCGCTTCTCGGCCGAGCCGGGCGGCTATCGCGCGCACAACAACAATGTCTTCCTCAATCCCTGCTTCGAGCTGTCGGGCGAGGCGCCGTGGCGGCCGGGTGTCGCGGTGACGCAGGGCGCCCATATGCGCGATGGCGCGGGGGCGATCTGGCGCGCGCAGGGCGCGGGGCGCACCGGTGCCCGCGCGCCGGCGGGGGCCGGCCGCGCCAGCGACGGGACGATCGAGTGGGAGCGGGTGGCGCCGGCGCGCGATTCCGTGCCGATGCTGGCCGAGGTCGCGGCCAACCACAACCGCGTCATCGCCGCGCGCAGCGAGGGCAATGGCGCCATCTTCGCCCGCCACATGGAGGCAGGGTCGAACGCCAACCTTTACGAGATCGCCTTCGCCTGGAACGACCGCGAGCTGCGCATCGATGATCGCGGCGGGCGGTCGGTGGGTTCGCGCATCGTGCCGCAATTCCCGGCGCAGCCGCCCCCGCGCTGACCGGGCGCGCGGATGCCGGTCCGGGGCGACGCTACAGGCCCCAGGGCCGGTATTCGTGGCGCACGATCTCGTAGCGGAAGCGGATGCCGTTGCGGCGCAGCTGGTTGCGCAGGATCTCGGTGAAGTCGGAGGCCGCGCCCTCGATCATGCGCGCCCCGACATGGAAGGTGGTGGCGCCATCGACGCGGTAGCTGTCGGCGTCGATCTCGGTGAAGCTGTGCGAGACATCGCCCGCGCCCACCTTGGCCGCCGCGATCATCTGCGCCCTGCCGAACATCTCGGCCCAGAGCGCGCGCCGCTCGGCCTCGGGCAGGCGGCGCGGATAGGCGCCTTCTTTCAGCACGCGCGCGGGCGCGCCGGCGGCGAAGCAGCCGGCCGGCAGGTCGCGGCTCACCACCGAGCCCGCCGCCACCACCACGTCGCGCCCGATCGTCACGCCGGGGTTCACCCAGGCATTGGGCAGCCAGACATTGTGCCCGATGCGCACCGGCGCCCATTGCGTCGGGAAGCCTTCCCAGGCGGAAGGGTAGGCGCCGTGGGTGAAGATCTTGCTCTCGACGCCGAAGCCGAATTCGTGGCCCACCGACACGCCCATCGCCGTGTTGATGTGGCTGTTGAAGCCCATATGCAGGAAGTCGCCGGCGAAGAAGTTCGACTGCGGATCGAAGCAGGAGCCGCCGCCAATCGAGGCGCCGCGATTGAGGAAGGCGTCGCGCCCGATCACCACCTCGCTGCCCTCGATCACGCAATGCTCGCGGATGATCGCGCCCTTGCCGATCATGCCGTGGCGCACATTGATCCGCGCAGAGGGGTGGACCTGGGCATCGGAAGCGATCTCGAACATGGGCGCTATCCTGCGCTGGGCGCTGCCGGGGGCGGCAGGCGGTCGAGCTGGTAGTAGGGCGTGAAGGCCTCGCAGAAGCCGGTGATGCCGGCCTGCATGGCGCGGAAGCGCGCCTGGGCGCGCAGCACTTCGGGGTCGAAATAGAAGCGGTTGGTGAACTCGCTGAAGCAGGCCAGCGCCTCGCACTTGGCCGCCATGTCGGCCTCCGCCACCTCCACGAAGACGCGCGGATGGACATCGCGATTATGCTTCACCACCTCGTAGCCGAACAGGGCGGGGCCGCCGCGGATGACGCGGCGCACCTCCTCGGCCAGGGCGGTATGGTCCTGGTTCGTCTCCTCGATCGAGGGCATCAGGATCACGTCCGGGCGCCACAGCTTCACCGCATGCGCAGCGATCAGGCGCAGCCGGTCGCGCGCCTCGGCCGAGCCGAACAGGCGGGTGGGCAGGCGCGCGAAGCCGCCGCCGATCGCATCGACGAAGTGCACGCGCCCGGCCGGAATGCCGAGCCGCGCGGCGGCTGCCAGTTGGTCGGCATCGTTGTTCTTCTCCCCGCGCGTGGCGGCGCGGTCGGAAAAGACCAGGATGTGCGCCTCGATCGCGGCGCGAAAGCGGTGCAGCGTGGCGCCGCAGCCGAACTCGGCATCGTCGGGATGCGGGGCGAGCACCAGGACGCGCGCGCCGGGGGGCAGCAGAAGGGACATCGCTTGCGGTGGCTCCGGCCAGGGCCGTGCGGACGAGAGGCGGGCGCGACTCGCGCGCGCCCAGCCAAGGTTACGAATCGCGGCGCGCCGCGTCCAGCTGGCCGGGGCGGCGGGCGCGGCGGGCGGGCGCGGCGGCGCTAGTAGCCGACGCGGCGGAACACCACGCGCGCGGTGCGCCAGAGCACATAGACATCGAGCAGGAAGCCGCGGCTTTCCAGGTAGAACAGCTCGTACTCGAACTTCTCGCGCTGCTCGTCCTCGTTGTCGGCGGCGTCCATCATGATCTGCGACCAGCCGGTCAGGCCGGGCTTCACCAGGAAGCGCAGATCGTAATAGGGGATGGTGCGCGCCAGCCGCTCGGCGAAATGCTGGCGGATCGGGCGGGGCCCGACCAGCGACATCTCGCCCTGCACGACATTGATGAGCTGCGGCAGCTCGTCCAGCCTTGTCGCGCGCAGGATGCGGCCTACGCGCGTGACGCGCGGATCGCCCTTCTGCGCCCAGACCGCGCCGGTGCGCGCCTCCGCGTTCGGGATCATGCTGCGGAACTTGAGGCAGCGGAACGGGCGCTTGTTCCGCCCCAGCCGCTCCTGCACGAACAGGGCGGGGCCGGGATTGTCGAGCCTGATCGCGAGTGCGATCAGCGCCATCAGCGGCGCGAACAGGATCAGCGCCGGCACCGCCACGGCGAGGTCGAGCAGGCGCTTGGCCCGCGCATAGAGCCGCCCGCCGCCGCGACGCGCCGCCAGCACATGCAGCAGCCATTCCTCGGACACGGCGGCGAGTTCCACCTTGCCCGACACGGCCTTGTAGAGGCTTGGCAGATGCACGATGCGCGCGCCGCGATGGCGGATGCCGATCAGTCCTTCCACCTCGGCGCGCGACAGCGCGCTCGAGGAGGCGTCGATCGCCACCAGATCGTAGGCGCCGCGTTGCAACAGGCCCGCCACGGCCGCCGGGAAGGGCACCGCGCCGTCGCCGCGCGTGCCCGCCTGGCCGGTGAGCGAGGAGATGCGCTCGATCGTGACGCGATCGGGTGCCATGAGGCCGCGCAGGCGGCGGGCGATTTCCTCGCCCTGCGCGCCATCGACGACCACCAGCACGCGCTGCGGCCGGCCAAGCCCGGCATGAAGCAGGCCAAGGCCGCGACGCAGGCCGAGGACCGCAAGCCCCGCGATCGGCGCGAACAGAAGCGCGGCCAGCAGCGCGCCGCCCGCCGGCATCGCGGCCAGCAGCACGATCAGCGTCGCGGCAGTGGTCGCGGCCACGCTCGCGGCCAGCGGCAGGCCGGCGCGCGGGCGCGCCTCCGTCCCGCCGAGATCGTAGAGGCCGGCGAGATAGGCGATACCACCCCAGGCGAGCATCAGTGCGCCGAGCACAACCGCCAGCACCAGGGAGGGCAGCGCCGCCACCGCGCCCTGGCCGCCGGCCAGGATCAGCGCGGCACAGAGCGCCGCCGTGAAGCCGGCCAGGTCGCCGGCCAGCAACAGATACTGCAGGCGCTTGCGCGGCGAGGCGAGGTAGCCAAGGCCGGGAAAGCCGGCATCGTAGGCGGCGGTGCGCTGGGTCGCGGCGGAAAGCGTGTCGGGCAGGGCGGCCCCCGCGAGGGGGGCGGCCAGGGGGTCGGATCCGGGCATTATTCGTCGCGCAGGCCTTGCCGGGCCGCCCGCGCTGCACGCTTCCCCGGAAGCGCCATGGCAGCAGCGGTGGCCCTTTGTTAATCCGTCGTAAACCACTATGCCCGCGCAACGATGCCGGTCAACGGAATTCCGGTAACGATTGGTAAATACTATATCGCCCGCGCCTGACGCGAGAGGGCGGGGGGCATGGTGATCAACCTGCTGGCGAAATTCGCAGATTGTCGGCAGACGGGTGTATGCGACATATCAACGACTTATGAAGGCGGCGGCCGCACGCCTCTCAACCATTGCGCGCATGAGCCTCGCGGGTCTTCGCCGGTCCGCCGGGCACCCGATTCGACCCGAGTCGCGGCATTCGGATGCCGCTGATCGGCGATCCCTAGTCGAGCGTCATGCGCCCGTCCTGGTAGAACCGGCCGGGCGAGTACTCGCGCACCGTCCCATACAGCTCGCGCGAGAAACCAAGCCGCTGCCCGCCATCGCGGGTCAGCGGGCGGAAGGAGAAGTCGGCGGTCGAGCGCAGATGCTCGGGCAGGAACAGGTCGAGCGGCAGGCGGATGATCACGCCCTTGTCGAAGCTGCCCTCGCCGAAATCGCGTGCCGAGACATCGGTGCGGGTGGCGAACAGCCCGACCTCGATGCCCGAGGCGAAGCGGCGCGTCACTTCCAGCGTCGCACCCCAGTCCTTGGCCAGATAGCGCCCGGCGCGCAGCGTGGTGGTGATGCCATAGACCGGCCATTCGTAATGCAGGCTTACATGGCCGGTCAGCACGTTGTAGCCGCGGAAGCCGAAATCCTGCTCGAAATTGCGCTGCCAGACCTGGTTGATGTCGAAGCCGACCGCCCAGCGCTGGCCATAGGGCGCATAAAGCATCTCGGCGCGGAAGCCGCCGAACATGCTTTCGAAGTAGCCCGCCGCCACCAGCGCGTAGAGGTCGCTGCCGAGATTGAACTGGTAGCTGCCCTGCAAGACCGGGATGTTGATGCGGCTGGCGTTCAGGTAGCGGCCGATATCGCTGCGCACGCGCGGCAGGCGCGAGTTCGATTGCGGCAGGCCGGAGAAATTGTTGTAGACGTCGAGATCGAGCGCGCCCGAGAACACCAGCCCGCGCGCCACCTCCACCTCGGCCGAGGCGCCGGCCAGCACCTGGAAGCGATAGGGCTTGTCGGGATCGAACAGGTTCTGGCGGAAGCGCGGCCCGATGTTCCAGCCGAAGGCCGGGTAGCGGTCGGGGTTGCGCACCGCCCCCTCGGGCAGCGGTGACGGGCCGTCATACTCGGCGGTGTAGGCCACCTCCACCGCCGAGGAGCGGCCCTCCTCGGCCTTTTCCAGCTCGCGGCGCATGATCGCCACCCGCGCGACATCGAGCCCGCCCTCCTGGAAGCCGATGACGATCCGCTCGACCGTGACCGGCAGCAGGTTGGCCATCACCCGCGCCGCGCGCCCGGCGGCCTGGGCGGGGCGGCGGAAGCGGCGGTTCTCCAGCCGCACCTCGGCCGTGTAGGTGCCGATATGGATCGCCGAGACGATCAGCCGTTCGCGCGCCAGGAGCTCGACGATCGCCGCCTCGCGCGTGCCGGGGGCGAAGGCGCCCGCTGGGCGCGGAGCCGCGTCCTGGCCGGTGCCGTCGGGGGCGAAGCCGCGCTGGCGCCAGTCGGGCGGGGGAATGTCCTCGGCCCGCACCGGCGTGCGCGGCGCCGGCTGGAACAGGTCGATGCGCCGCGGCGGCGGCACGTCCTGCGCCGGCGCGGGGGCCGCAGCCGGCGTGTAGGGCAGCGCGGCGGTGGCGCGCGGCAGGCGGAAGCTCGCATCCGTGCGCGGCAGCGTGGACAGGATGGCGTCGGCCGCCGCCACCGGCATGTTGGGCGGCGGGATCTCGCCCGGGCGCAGCGCACGCGCGGGCGGGGGCGGTGCTTCGACGAAGCGGCCATCGTCGAACAGCGGCGCCGACACACGCCCGCTCCCGCCATTGCCTCCGCTGAGCAAACCGTCCTCGGTCCGCGCGGGCGGGCGGGCGCCGGCGACAGGGCCCGGCGTGTCGCTGCCGGTGGCACCATCGCCGAGGCCGATCGCCGCAAGCAACCGGCCGAACCAGCCGCGCGGCGCGGGCGCGGGCGGGCCCGCGCCGCGTGGCGTGGCGGGCGGGGCGCGCATCGGTTCGGGCAGGGCGGCGACGCTGCTGCCGGGCGGCGGCAGCATGGTCGGGTCGAGCGCCGCGCGCGGCGCCGTTCCCGTCTCTGGCCCCGGCGCGTAGGCCGCCGTGGCGGCGACCGGCAGGGTACGCTCGCCCGCGCGCATCGGCTCGGCCGGGCCTCCGCCCATCACGCTGCCCATCATCGCGCCTGCGCCGGCGGCCTGCACGGCGGCGAGCCGGCGCGCCTCGGCCTCGGCCGCGCGCGTGGCGGGAATGGTCGCGGCGCGCGCCGGCATCGGCACCATCTCCACCGCAGGCGGCGTGCCGGAGGGCGGCGGGATCTCGTAGGCGCGCCAGATGCGCGGGGTGGCAATGAAGGCCTGCGTCGCACCAAGCGGGCGCGGGCGCACGCGCATCGGCGGCTGCGCCGGCTTGGGCGCCGGCTGCAACAGCTCGGCATTGAGCGGGAAGCCCACGCGCAGCATCAGTGCCCGCCCGCGCTCGATGCCGATCGAGGCCGAGAAGCTCGGCATCTCGTAGCTGAGCGCGGCATTGACCGGCGAGGTGACGCGGAAATTGCGCACCTGCCGGCGCTCGATATCGTAGTTCGAGCCGTCATACTCGATCTTGGCGCGCAGGCCCTCGATCGGTGTCTGCCACTCGATGCCGCCGAAGAAGGAGACGTCGCGGCCGGCGAACCACTGGCCGGGGCGGAAATTGCCGCCCTGGCCCTCGTTCACGGTGCGCGGGCGGTTGAAGCGGTTCAGGGCCTGGCCGAACGGATTGTTGATGTGCCCGCGCGAGCCGAGCCGCCCCCAGCCCATGCCGAGGGTGAAGTCGAAATCATAGACCCGCCGGCTGGCGACGATGTATTCGCCGGCGAAGATGCCCGAGCCGACGAAGTCCTGCAGGCCGATGGCGATCTGCGGCGTCCATTCGCCCTCGGGGATCAGACGCAGCTTGATGTCGAAGCTGCGGTCGTTCAGCTCGCCGCGCGCATTGCGGTAGGGATCGACGCGGGTGTAGCGGAAGGTGCCTTCGAGCCAGGGCAGGGCCTGCACCGTGCCGAAGAACATGGTGAAGGGCCGCGCCAGCGAGCCGCCGATATTGATCTCGCCGTCGCGTTGCATGCGCGCGGTGGGCATGCGCACGAGGCCGGTGCCGCCGAAGGCGGCGATGTGGCCTGGATTGGGCTCCGGCGTATCGCCAAGTTCGAGCGCGCGCGCGGGCGATCCGGCGGCGTCGAGCAGCGCGGCGAAGAAGCCGGCGGCAAGCCAGGCGCGCATGCGGACCATGGCACCGCCGCGCCATGGCCGGCCGCGGCGCAGCACGGGCCGGCGCGCGCGCGCGCAATCCCGCGTTCCTGCGCCCCGAACGCCAAGGGGGCGGATGCAGTGCAAGCCCTCCTGGCTGTCCGGGTTGCCTGGTGCCATCGCCCCTTCCATGCGTCCCTGGCGGTTCCAGCCGCGATCGCGCCGCGCCGTCCGCCCGGCCCGCCCGCGCCGGCCTAGCGCGCGCCGCGGCCGATGACCGCGATCGAGGCGGCGGTGATCGCCAGCTTCGAGAGGATGTCGCCCAGCCCGATCGCCAGCGGGAACAGGCGCAAGGGCGCCGCATCGCGCGGCACCACGATCGTGCTGCCGGGCAGGAGCGCCACCTGCTCGAAGTTCCAGAAGCTCGCCCCCACCGGCCGCGCCTCGCCATTGGGCAGCACGACGAAGACCTGGCTGCTGTCGGCATCGTCGCGATAGCCGCCCGACAGGCGCACATAGTCGCGCACCGTGGCGCGCGGATCGAAGCGCACCGAGCCCGGGTTCAGCACCGCGCCGATCACCGTGATGTTGAGCGGGCGGCGCGGCACGATGATCCGGTCGCCCGGCTCGAGCAGGATGTCCTTGTCCGGCTGGGTGGCAAGCACGGCGGGATCGGCTTCCACCACCAGCCGCCCGATCGCCGGGCTGGTGCGGAGCTGGGCGGCGATGTCGCGCCCGACGCGGTAGGCATCGCCGGTCTGCATGCCGGAACTGACCGGGGCGTTGGCGTTGGCCAGGATGGTGGTTGCCAGCGCCTGCTCGAACTCGGCGGCGGCGCGGATGTTCGCCTGCTGCTCGGCCGCGCGGGCCGAGGCGCGGGTGAACACCGCGCCGATCGGATAGGCCTCGGGCGTGAGGCCGCCGGCGCGGCGCATCACATCCGAAAGGCGCTCGCCGCGGCGCACCTCGAACACACCGGGGCGGCGCAACTCGCCCTCGACCACGACGACACCGCCGAGCCGGTCCACGTCCAGCGACTGGATGCGCAGCACATCGCCCGGCCACATGCGCAGCTGCGCCACGCCGTTGCCGGACAGATCGACGGTGAAGCGGCGCAGCGTCCGCTGGCCCGGCAGGGCCGGCGGCGCGGTCTGGCCCTGCGCCTGCGGCCCGGCGCCGGCGTAAAGGCGCGCGATCTCCGACTGCGCCAGGTCGGCGTTGCGGGTGAAGCCGCCCGCCGCGGCCACGACGCGGCTGGCCGGAACGTCGGGCGGGATCGGATAAAGGCCGGGGCGCAGCACCTCGCCCACCAGGATCGCCGCATTCTCCAGCAGCAGGGGCAGCAGGTCGGGGAACTGGTCGAACAGCGGCGGGCAGGCCTGGGCGAACCGCGTCTCAAGCTGCGGCGTCACGTCCGGCATGCTGCGCGAGAGCACCACCGATTCGGCGAAGCGGTGCGTGCCCTCGGTGTCGATGATGCTGGCAAGCCGGCGCAGGCCGCGGCACGCCTCGATCCCTGGCGTCGGCGCGAGCGGCAGCTGGCGCGGATCGACATTGGTGCCGGGCAGGCGGAGATCGGCGACCGAGGGCAGGCCCGGAATGATGCCGCCGCCCTGTTGCAGGGCGCGCGGATCGCCGCCAAAGGTCGCCACGCGCGGATCGAGCGCGCCGGCCGTGCTCGGCACCGAGCCGGAAACGCCGGCGTTGCGCGGATCGCCGAGCGCCAGGCCCGAGCGCGGATCGCTCAGGAAGGCGCTGCGCACATCGCCGCGCAGGACGGACTGGACCTGCTGGCTGGCCAGGAAGCGCACATCCTCCTGCGTCAGGACGATGATCTGGTCGCCCTCGCGCAGCTGCACGCGGCCGCGCTGGGCGCGGCGCGCCGCCGCCGCGGCGCCGATCTCGGCGCCGAGGTCGAACAGGCGGAAGCTGCTGCCGCCGGTCGCCTGCGGGCGGTAATGCACGGCGGCGGCGAGATAGGCGTCGGGCGAGAGGGCGCGGCGATTGGGAATCAACTCGCGCACGCTGCGCGCCCCGGCCATCCCGCGCGTGCCGGGATTGAGCACCGCGCCGGCCAGCCCCACCGTGTTGCCGGCGGTCTGTTCCTGCAGGCGCAGCGCAAGCAGGTCGCCCTCGCGCATCATGGTGGTGGAAAGGGCGCGGGTCTCCACCACGCGGATCTGGCCGTCGGGCTGGCTCGAGACGATCTGCACCACATTGCCCGTGGGCACTATCGGCCCGCCGGCATAGAGCAGCGCGGTCGCGCCATCGACGCTGCGCGTGCCGGGCGGCAGCTCGTAGATGCCGGCGCGCTTGACCGCGCCGCCGATCGCCACCGTGGCGCCGATGGTGGGCACGATCACCTGGTCACCGTCGAGCAGCGTGATGTCGCGGTCGATGCCGTTGCCGAGCAGCAGGTCGTAGAGATCGACGACGAAGGAGCCGGTGCGGCGGTTGACGCGCACGGCGCGCAGGGAGCCGGACAAGTCCACCCCGCCGGCCGCGATCAGCGCATCGAGCACGGTGGCAAGCGCGGGCACGCGGCGCACGCCGGGCTGGTTCACCTGCCCGCCCACGACCACCGCGATCTGGCGGATCTGGCCGAGCGAGACGAAGGCCTGGGTGTTCAGCCGCCCGTCGCGGATCGCCTGGTCGAGCGTCTGGCGGAAATCGCCATAGGTGCGGTTGGCGGCGGGCAGGGGAGGCAGGCCGGGAATCGAGACGCGCCCTTCGCGATCGACCTCCACCACCACCGAGGTGTCCATGTTGCCGCGCAGCGTGACGACAAGCTGGTCGCCCACACCAAGGACATAGCCTTCCGGCACGGCCCCGACGATCTGCCCGTCGGTCGGGCGGCCGCCACGCAGCATGTCGTAGCCGAACTGCAGCAAGGGTTCGTTCAGCCGGCGCGAATATACCAGCTCCAGGGTCGAGGGCTGGCGCGCCTCGATCCGGGGCGCCGCCGGGAGCGCGCCGGGGGCGGGGAACTGGCCCGGCAGGCCGATGCCGGGCACCCCAATGCCGGGCACGCCGCCCATGCCCGGCTGGGCCAGCGGCGGGCGGGTGGCTTGCGGCAGGCGTCCGGGCTGGCCCGAGGCTTCGATCTGGCGGCGGATCGCCTCGATCACCGCCGGGTTGGAGAGCGCGCCCTGGTCGATCGGCAGGTTGAGCCCGGGAATCCCCTGCGCCAGGGCCGGGGCCGGCGCTAGCATGGCCGGCATCATCATCGCCGACGTAATCATGGACAGGCCGAACGCGATCGGGGACAATGAATTCAGATGCTTAAAGACCCCGACACCACGCCGGAAGGCGCGTCCGAACAGGGACTTGCCGTTCATGCCGGACCTCCGTCGCGGCGCGCCTTGCTGCGCGCGGGCTGGGCTGGGCTTGCTGCCCTCGGGCTGGGCGGGTGCAGCAGCGATGGCAGCGCGCTCGGCGTCAGCGGGCCGACCTACCAGGCGCTCACCGGCATGCTGGGCGGATCGGGTGGCGGACCCGATGGCGGGCGCCTGACGCGCGAATATGTCGACAGCCGCCCCTTCGCCTTCATCGTGGCGCAGTTCCGCGGCAGCCCGCGCGCGCTGATCGCCCTCGCCACGATCGAGGGCGAGGACCTGCTGTGGCTCTCGGCCCGGCGCGAAATGATCCGCACCCGGCACGGGCGGGTGGTGCAAACCGCCGGCCTGGCGGAAAACCTGCGCGAAACCCATGAGCTGGACCCGGATCCTCTCGCCTCCAACGCGACGCGGCTGCCCGCGTCCGAGAGCCGGCGCATGATCACGATTCAGGCGTCCGACGGATTGGGCGCGATGATCGTGGAAAGCCGGTTTGAAGTCAAACAACCACAACCGGTTGTAATCCTCGACCGCCAGCATGACACGGTGTTGGTGACCGAGCGCTGCGTCGCCCAGGGCGTGCGCAGCTGGCGGTTCGAGAACCAGCACTGGGTCGATCCGAGCAACGGCTTCGTCTGGCGCACGCGCCAATATGTCGCCCCCGGCCTGCCGGCGCTGACGATCGAGGTGGCGACCCCCGCCCCGGTGGGGCAGTTCGCCCCGACACCTGGAACCCGGCCCGCCGCCCGGCCGATGCCGCCGCCGCCGACCACCTAGCCGGCTTCAGGCCCCGACCTTCCCGCCGGCCGCATGCCCTGGCGCGCGGCAGCCAAGTGCGCCCGGCCCGCCGCCCGGCCGATGCCGCCGCCGCCCGTGATGGCTCCGGCAGCCCGACCCGCCCGCGCCAACGCCGGCGCCAACCGGGGCCGCGCCCCGCCGAGGCACCCTGCCGGGGCACCCTGCCGGCGCGGCCTGCCGGCGCACCGTGCCGACACACCCTGCCGGTGCCCGCGTCCTGCCCGCCGCCCGGCTGCCCCGCCTCGCGCGGCCCGCCCCGGTCCCCCTCCGCGCCACCCCTCCGTGGTTGCCCCCCCTCGCCGGCGCTGCTATATGCCCGTCGCTTCGCGGCCTTCCCGCCCCGCAATCCGCGGGCCGGGCGGCTGCGCCGATCGTTCATCCCCGCATCTCGAGGAACCGCCATGACCGCCCCCGCCGGCTTCAAGGACTACGTCGTCAAGGACATCGGCCTGGCCGAGTGGGGCCGCAAGGAAATGAACATCGCCGAAACCGAGATGCCGGGCCTGATGGCCACGCGCCGGGAATACGGCAAGAGCCAGCCGCTCAAGGGCGCGCGCATCGCCGGCTGCCTGCACATGACCATCCAGACCGCGGTGCTGATCGAGACCTTGAAGCATCTCGGCGCCGATATCCGCTGGGCCTCGTGCAACATCTTCTCGACCCAGGACCACGCCGCCGCCGCCATCGCCGCGGCCGGCATCCCGGTCTTCGCGGTCAAGGGCGAGAGCCTGCCGGAATACTGGCTCTATGTCCGCCGCCTGTTCGAGTGGGGCGATGGCGGCGCGCCCAACATGATCCTCGACGATGGCGGCGATGCCACCCTGTTCGTCCATTACGGCCTGCGCGCCGAGCAGGGCGACGTGGCCTTCCTCGACAAGGCCACCAACGAGGAGGAGCAGGTCTTCTTCGCCACCATCAAGACCTGCCTGGCCGAGAAGCCCAAGGGCTGGTTCGCCGGCCTTGCCGCCGCGATCAAGGGCGTGACCGAGGAGACCACCACCGGCGTCCGCCGCCTCTACGAGATGCAGGAGAAGGGGACGCTCCTCTTCC
>JADZEB010000035.1 GCA_020850755.1 Alphaproteobacteria bacterium
CAGGTCGATACCACCAACATCCTGTTCATCTGCGGCGGCGCCTTCGCCGGGCTCGAGCGCATCATCTCGGCGCGCACCAAGGGCACGGCGATCGGCTTCGGTGCCGATGTGCGCGCCCCGGACGAGCGCCGCACCGGCCAGATCCTGCGCGAGACCGAGCCCGAGGACCTGCTCAAGTTCGGCCTGATCCCGGAATTCATCGGCCGCCTGCCGGTTGTCGCCACCCTCGACGATCTCGACGAGAAGGCGCTGATCGACATCCTGACCAAGCCCAAGAACGCGCTCTGCAAGCAGTATCAGCGCCTGTTCGAGATGGAGGGGGTGAAGCTCGCCTTCACCGAGGATGCGCTCAAGGCCGTGGCGGTGCGGGCGATCCAGCGGCGCACCGGCGCGCGCGGCCTGCGCTCGATCCTGGAGAGCATCCTCCTCAACATCATGTTCGACCTGCCCGGCCTCGATGGCGTGTCGGAGGTGGTGGTGAACCGCGAGGTGGCCGAGAACCGCGCCAATCCGCTGTTCATCTACGCCGAGCGGCGCGGCGAAACCACCGCGTAAGATTTTCGGCGCAGACTGGCCCGAGCGATCGCGCGCGCCGAACCGGCGGCGTTCATCTGGCAGGTTCGCCTGCCAGGCGCGGCGTTGCGGTACCCGAAAGCGGGGCCGGTCCGACGCGAGCATTCGCTTGCAGGTTTCGCAGATCGCGACCTTCTCTACCACGAGGTTCGGTTCCCCTGGGCGTTGCCGCCAGCACGGTTGCGCGCGGGCAGTCGGTCGGCCATGCTGGCCGGGCGTTATTGCCGGACTGGAGTCCGTCCGCCAGGGCCGGGAGCCTCGCCGGAAGCTGCCCCGAAACGGGGCTTGATTCCCCGCCGATGCGGGCCACGTTTGCACACGAGCGCCGCATGGCGGCGCGTCATCACAAGCCGACGGCGCGCGCTGCCGCAAAGCGGGGCAAGGGCCGGGTGGCAGGAAGGTAGAAAGCACATCATGTCCGACGAGAACGCCCCCGAATCCCCTCCCGCGCCGGTGCCGGCCGACCTGCTGCCGGTGCTGCCCCTGCGTGATATCGTCGTCTTCCCGCACATGATCGTGCCCCTGTTCGTCGGGCGCGAGAAGTCGGTGCGTGCGCTTGAAGACGTGATGAAGGAGAACAAGCAGATCCTGCTCGTCACGCAGAAGAGCGCGACGCAGGACGACCCCTCGGTCAACGACATCTATTCATTCGGTACCGTCTCCACTGTGCTCCAGCTGCTCAAGCTGCCCGACAATACGGTGAAGGTGCTGGTGGAAGGCGTGCGCCGCGCGCGCATCGTCGGCTTCAAGGAGACCGAGAAGTTCTTCCAGGCCTTCGTCGAGCCTGCGCCTGACCGCATCGGCGAGGCGCGCGAGGTCGAGGCGCTGGCGCGCACGGTGGTCAACCAGTTCGAGCAGTACATCAAGCTCAACAAGAAGGTGCCGCCCGAGGCGCTGGTCTCGATCAACCAGATCGAGGATGCCTCGAAGCTGGCCGACACGGTGGCCTCGCACCTATCGATCAAGATTCCCGAGAAGCAGGAACTGCTGGAGGCCGAATCGGTTGCCGAGCGGCTGGAGAAGGTCTTCGCCCACATGGAGGCCGAGATCGGCGTCCTGCAGGTGGAGAAGCGCATCCGCAACCGCGTCAAGCGGCAGATGGAGAAGACCCAGCGCGAATACTATCTGAACGAGCAGATGAAGGCGATCCAGAAGGAACTCGGCGAGGGCGAGGACGGCCAGAACGAGATCCAGGAGCTGGAGAACCGCATCAAGAAGACGCGCCTTTCCAAGGAAGCTCGCGACAAGGCCATGGCCGAGCTCAAGAAGCTGCGGACCATGAGCCCGATGTCGGCCGAAGCCACGGTCGTGCGCAACTACCTCGACTGGATGCTGTCCATCCCCTGGAAGAAGCGCAGTAAGGTCAAGAACGACATCAAGGAGGCCGAGCGCATCCTGAACGCCGACCATTGGGGCCTCGACAAGGTCAAGGAGCGTATCCTGGAATACCTTGCCGTGCAGGCGCGCTCGGGCAAGATCCGCGGGCCGATACTGTGCCTGGTGGGCCCGCCCGGCGTGGGCAAGACCTCGCTCGGCAAGTCGATCGCCAAGGCCACCGGCCGCATGTTCGTGCGCATGTCGCTTGGCGGCGTCCGCGACGAGGCCGAGATCCGCGGCCACCGCCGCACCTATATCGGCTCCATGCCCGGAAAGGTGATCCAGGGCATGAAGAAGGCCAAGTCCTCGAACCCGCTGTTCCTCCTCGACGAGGTGGACAAGATGGGCCAGGACTGGCGCGGCGATCCCACCTCGGCGCTGCTCGAGGTGCTCGACCCCGAGCAGAACAACACCTTCCAGGACCACTATCTGGAAGTGGACTACGACCTCTCCGACGTGATGTTCGTCACCACCGCGAACACGCTGCGCATGCCCCAGCCGCTACTCGACCGCATGGAGATCATCCGGCTCTCGGGCTACACCGAGGACGAGAAGGTGGAGATCGCCAAGCGCCATCTCCTGCCCAAGCAGGTTGAGGCGCACGGGCTCAAGGATGGCGAGTGGACCATCGCCGAGGACGGCCTGCGCGACCTGATCCGCTACTACACGCGCGAGGCGGGCGTGCGCAACCTCGAGCGCGAACTGGCCAACCTCGCGCGCAAGGCGGTCAAGGAGATCGTTACCAGGGCGGGCGAGGGCAAGCCCGGCCACAAGGTCAAGATGAACCGCCGCAACCTCGACAAGTATGCCGGCGTGCGCAAGTTCCGCTATGGCGAGGCCGAGCTCGAGGATCTGGTCGGCGTCACCACCGGTCTGGCGTGGACCGAGGTCGGCGGCGAGCTGCTGTCGATCGAGGCGGTGCTGCTGCCCGGCAAGGGCAATGTCAAGCACACCGGCAAGCTTGGCGATGTGATGCAGGAAAGCGTGCAGGCGGCGATCTCCTGGGTCCGATCGCGCGCGACCAGCCTAGGCATCAAGCCGCCCTTGTTCGAGAAGCGCGACATCCACGTGCACGTGCCCGAGGGCGCCACGCCCAAGGACGGCCCCTCGGCCGGCGTGGCGATGGCCACCTCGATCGTGTCGGCGCTGACCGGCATCGCCGTGAAGAAGTCGGTAGCCATGACCGGCGAGATCACGCTGCGTGGCCGCGTGTTGCCGATCGGCGGCTTGAAGGAGAAGCTGCTGGCGGCGCTGCGCGGCGGCCTTACCACCGTCCTGATCCCCAAGGAGAACGAGAAGGACCTGGCCGAGATCCCGGAAAATGTGAAGAAGGGCCTCACCATCATCCCGGTCTCGATGGTGGACGAGGTGATGAAGCTCGCGCTGGTGCGCGAGCCGGAGCCGATCACCTGGGAAGAGCCGGTCGATGCGCCGGCCAAGCCCGGCGAGAAGGGCGGGGCCGAGGTCGGGGGCGTGATCACCCACTGATCGTCGCCACCGCAGGCGAGGGAAACGGGCGGCGGATCCGGCACGGATGCGCCGCCCGCTTCGTTTGCGCGCCGGGCGCATCGCATCGCGTCACGTGCGCGTGCTGCGCGGTGCGCGCTGCGTGGTTGACGGGCCGAAGCCCTCCTACCTAGAGTGCGCCGCCGCGGCGTGGTTCCGCTCGCAGCATCGCAGGGAAGGCGCCGTCCGTGAACAAGAACGACCTCATCGCCGCGGTTGCGGAATCGACCGAGCTGCCCCGCACCAAGGCGAGCGAGGTGGTCGATGCGGTGTTCGAGCACATCACCAGGGCGCTGCGTGCGAGCGGCGAGGTGCGGCTGGTCGGGTTCGGAACCTTCGCCACGGCCAAGCGCAAGGGCGGGCTCGGGCGCAATCCGCGCACCGGGGCCGAGATCAGGATCGCGGACTGCACGGCGGTGAGGTTCAAGCCGGGCAAGGCGCTCAAGGACGCGGTGCAGTAGCGCCTCGCGCGCCGGTTCCGGAGGCGTCGAAGGCAGGGCCGTTCAAGTTGGGGGCGATTAGCTCAGCGGTAGAGCATCCCGTTTACACCGGGAGGGTCGGCGGTTCGAATCCGTCATCGCCCACCAAGCCTTGCCCATGCGGTGCGTGGGGCGCGGGCGGCTGGCACGCCCCGGCGCGGCCATTCGCAAAAGATCACGCTTTTCGCTCCGGCCGTGCTTGACACGGGGGCGCGCGCTGCCCTAAACCCGCGTCCTCCCAAGCTTGGGCCTGGGGGTGTAGCTCAGTCGGTTAGAGCGCCGGCCTGTCACGCCGGAGGCCGCGGGTTCGAGCCCCGTCACTCCCGCCACCCAAGCATCCCGCCCGGGCGGCCCGGCCGCCGAGCCGCAATCCCAACCCGATTCGTCCGGATTCCGCCCCCGCCCAGGGGCGGCAAGTGTTTGGCGTATCATCGTTAACACCCTGTTGGCCGCGGCCGCCGAACCCTATAGAAAGCGCAGCGGAACGGGGCTAATGTCGCGCCGCAATACTGGGGGCCGGGCAGGATTGCCGCGGCCCGGAATCATGGGCCCCGACGGGGGATTGGGATGCAAACGCTGCTGCTCGAATACCTGCCGATCCTGATCTTCATTGGGATCGCTGGCGCCATCGCGATCGCCATGGTCATGGCGGCCTTCGTCGCCGGCCGCCAGAAGCCCTATCCCGAGAAGCTCTCCGCCTACGAGTGCGGCTTCGAGGCCTTCGACGATGCGCGCCGCAAGTTCGACGTGCGCTTCTACCTGGTGGCGATCCTGTTCATCATCTTCGACCTGGAAGTGGCCTTCCTGTTCCCCTGGGCGGTGGCGCTCGGCGATATCGGGGTGTTCGGCTTCCTGTCGATGGTGGTGTTCCTGGGCGTGCTGACGGTGGGCTTCATCTACGAATGGATGAAGGGGGCGCTGGAATGGGAGTGAGCCGTCCATGACAAGCCCGACCATGAGCCAGGGCGGCCTTGCCGCCGCACCGGCAGGGGCGCGCCCGCTGCCGCCCGGACCGGCGCAGGACGCGCTCCTGAAAAGCGTCACCGGCGAGTTGCAGGACAAGGGCTTCGTCATCGCCCAGATCGACAAGCTGGTGAACTGGGCACGCACCGGCTCGCTCTGGCCGATGACCTTCGGGCTCGCCTGCTGCGCGGTCGAGATGATCCATGTCTATATGGCCCGCTACGACCTCGACCGGTTCGGCATCATTCCGCGCGCGAGCCCGCGCCAGTCCGACGTGATGATCGTCGCCGGCACGCTGACCAACAAGATGGCGCCCGCGCTGCGCAAGGTCTACGACCAGATGGCCGAGCCGCGCTGGGTGATCAGCATGGGCAGCTGCGCCAATGGCGGCGGCTACTACCACTACTCCTACGCCGTGGTGCGCGGCTGCGACCGCATCGTGCCGGTGGACGTCTATGTGCCGGGCTGCCCGCCCACGGCCGAGGCGCTGCTCTACGGCATCATGCAGCTGCAGAAGAAGATCCGCCGCACCGGCACGATCCTGCGCTAGCGCGGGACCGGGCCGGATCGACGCCGCCGCCAGGGACGGGACAGGAACTAGCGCCGTGAGCCTTGCCGAACGCACCACCCGCATGAACGAACTGGGCGCGCACATCGCCGCCGGCTGCCCCGGGGCCGTGCTCGGCCACAGCGTGCGCCGGGGCGAACTGATGATCGCCGCCCGGCGCGAGGCGCTCCTGGCGCTCATGGTCTTCCTCAAGTCCGATCCGCGCTGCCGCTTCGAGCAGATGGTCGATCTCGCCGGCGTCGACTGGCCGGGCCGGGCCGAGCGCTTCGACGTGGTCTACAACCTGCTGTCGCTGTCCTTGAACCAGCGCGTGCGCGTGACCATCGCCACCGGGGAGGACGCGCCGGTCGATTCGATCGTCGATCTCTGGCCCGCCGCCGGCTGGTTCGAGCGCGAGGCCTGGGACCTTTACGGCATCCTGTTCGCGGGCAACCCCGATCTGCGCCGCATCCTGACCGACTACGGCTTCCAGGGGCACCCGCTGCGCAAGGATTTCCCGCTCACCGGCTATGTCGAGCTGCGCTACGACGAGGACCAGAAGCGCGTCGTCTACGAGCCGGTGAAGCTGACCCAGGAATTCCGCAGCTTCGATTTCGTCAGCCCCTGGGAGGGGATGGTGCTGCCCGGCGACGAGAAGGCCGGGCGGGACCTGACCTGACCGGCAGGACGGGCGGATCGAGGGTGGAACCGGGCATGGCCACGAGGATGGACACGAGGCAATGACAGCCGAGGTCGAGATCAAGAGCCACACGATGAATTTCGGGCCGCAGCATCCCGCGGCCCATGGCGTGCTGCGCCTTGTGCTGGAGCTGAACGGCGAGGTGGTCGAGCGTGCCGACCCGCATATCGGCCTTCTGCATCGCGGCACCGAGAAGCTGATCGAGTACAAGACCTACATGCAGGCGGTGCCCTATTTCGACCGCCTCGACTATGTCGCGCCGATGTGCCAGGAGCACACTTTCGCGCTGGCGACCGAGAAGCTGCTCGGCATCACCGCGCCGCCGCGCGGACAGTATATCCGCGTGCTGTTCGCCGAGATCAGCCGCATCCTCAACCACATCCTGAACATCACCACCTACGCGATCGATGTCGGTGCGATCACGCCTGCGCTCTGGGGGTTCGAGGAGCGCGAGAAGCTGATGGAGTTCCACGAGGCCGCCTGCGGGGCGCGGCTGCATGCCAACTATTTCCGCCCCGGCGGCGTGGCAAAGGACCTGCCCGCGGGCCTGGCCGAGCAGATCATGAAGTGGGCCGAGGGCTTCCCGCGCTTCGTGGACGATATCGAGGGCCTGCTCACGGAAAACCGCATCTTCAAGCAGCGCACGGTCGATATCGGCGTGATCTCGCTGGCCGATGCGCATGCCTGGGGCTTCTCGGGGCCCTGCCTGCGCGCCTCGGGCGCGGCCTGGGACCTGCGCAAGGCCGAGCCCTACGACGCCTATGCCGAGATGGATTTCGACATCCCCATTGGCAAGCATGGCGATTGCTACGACCGCTATCTCGTGCGTATCGCCGAGATGCGCGAGAGCGTGAAGATCATCCGCCAGGCGATCGAGAAGATGCCGGGCGGGCCGGTCAAGGTGAACGACCGCAAGATCAGCCCCCCGCCGCGCGCCGAGATGAAGCGCTCGATGGAAGCGCTGATCCACCATTTCAAGCTCTATACCGAAGGCTACCATGTGCCTGCGGGCGAGACCTACACCGCGACCGAGGCGCCGAAGGGCGAGTTCGCCGTCTATCTGATCGCCGACGGCTCGAACAAGCCCTATCGCTGCAAGATCCGCGCGCCCGCTTTCGCGCATCTCCAGGCGATGGATTTCCTCTCGCGCGGGCACATGCTGGCCGATGCGGTGGCGATCATCGGTTCGCTCGACATCGTGTTCGGCGAGATCGACCGCTAGGGGCAGGGCGGCAAGGAAGGTACTGACAGATGGCTGGTCCCGCTAACGACACCCCGCCGCCCGACGTGGAAAGCTTCGCTTTCACCGCCGAGAACCAAGCGCTGATCGCCAGGATCATCGCCAAGTATCCGCCCGGCAAGCAGGCCTCGGCGGTGCTGCCGCTGCTCGACATGGCGCAGCGCCAGATGGCGGCGCAATCCGGATCGGCCTGGGTGCCGCGCAAGGCGATGGACGTGATCGCCGCGACCCTCGGCATGGCGCCGATCCGCGTCTACGAGGTGGCGACCTTCTACACCATGTTCAACCTGCGCCCGATCGGCCGCTACCATCTGCAGGTCTGCACCACCACGCCCTGCTGGCTGCGCGGCTCGGACGAGGTTGCGGCGGCCTGCAAGCGCGCCACCGGCGCCGACTGGGGCAAGACCAGCCCGGACGGGCTGTTCCACATGACCGAGGTCGAGTGCCTGGGCGCCTGCGTCAATGCCCCGATCGTGCAGGTGAACGACGATTTCTACGAGGATCTCGACGCCGCCTCGACCGAGCGGCTGATCGAGGCGCTCAAGCGCGGCGAGACGCCGCCGATGGGTTCGGCTATCGGCCGGCAGACCAGCGCGCCCGAAGGCGCACTGACCAGCCTGACCACCCTCTATGGCGACAAGGCGGGCAGCCCCACGCCCGCGGGCGAGTAGGCAGGACGATGCTCAGCGACAGCGATCGCATCTTCACCAACCTCTACGGCATCGCCGACTGGCGGCTTGCGGCCGCGAAGGGCCGTGGCGACTGGGACGGCACCGCCGGCTTCATCGCCAAGGGCCGCGACTGGGTGGTCGAGCAGGTGAAGGCCTCGGGCCTGCGCGGGCGCGGGGGTGCGGGCTTCCCCACCGGCCTGAAATGGTCGTTCATGCCCAAGGCCTCGGACGGGCGGCCGCACTATCTCGTCGTCAATGCCGACGAGTCCGAGCCCGGCACCTGCAAGGACCGCGACATCATCCGCCACGACCCGCAGAAGCTGATCGAGGGCTGCCTGATCGCCAGCTTCGCCATGGGCGCGCACGCGGCCTACATCTACATCCGCGGCGAGTTCATCAACGAGGCGCGCCAGCTCCAGGCGGCGATCGACGAGGCCTACGAGGCGGGGCTTCTCGGCAAGAACGCCGCCGGCTCGGGCTGGGATTTCGACCTCTACCTGCATCGCGGCGCCGGGGCCTATATTTGCGGCGAGGAAACCGCGCTGATCGAGAGCCTGGAGGGCAAGAAGGGCATGCCGCGCCTGAAGCCGCCCTTCCCGGCGGCGGTGGGGCTCTATGGCTGCCCGACCACCGTGAACAATGTCGAATCGATCGCGGTCGTGCCAACCATCCTGCGCCGCGGCCCGGACTGGTTCGCCAAGCTCGGCCGGCCGAAGAATTCCGGCACCAAGGTGTTCTGCATCTCGGGCCATGTGAACCGCCCCTGCAATGTCGAGGAGGAGATGGGCATCCCGCTGCGCGAGCTGATCGAGCGGCATGCGGGCGGGGTGCGCGGCGGCTGGGATAATCTGCTGGCGGTCATTCCCGGCGGCTCCTCGGTGCCGCTGCTGCCGAAGAGCATCTGCGACACCGTGCTGATGGATTTCGACAGCCTGCGCGAAGCGCGCTCGGGCCTCGGCACGGCGGCCGTGATCGTGATGGACAAGTCCACCGACGTGATCAAGGCGATCGCGCGGCTTGCCCGCTTCTACAAGCACGAGAGCTGCGGGCAGTGCACGCCCTGCCGCGAGGGCACGGGCTGGATGTGGCGGGTGATGGAGCGGATGGTGCAGGGCCGCGCCGAGCCGGACGAGATCGACACGCTGGAACAGGTCACGCGCCAGGTGGAGGGCCACACGATCTGCGCTCTGGGCGATGCGGCGGCCTGGCCGATCCAGGGCCTGATCCGCCATTTCCGCCCGGAGATGGAAGCGCGCATCGCCGCCTGCAAGGCGGCCCGGCAGACCGGCGGGGCCGCGCCCGCCAGGATGGCGGCGGAATGAGCAGCAGCAACGCGGGAACGGGCCAGGCAGCATCAGGCCAGGCGGGGGACGAGCGATGCCCAAGCTGACCATCGACGGCGTCGAGATCGAGGTGCCGGGCGGCATCACCGTCCTGCAGGCGTGCGAGCTTGCCGGCAAGGAAGTGCCGCGCTTCTGCTACCACGAGCGCCTGTCCATCGCCGGCAATTGCCGCATGTGCCTGGTCGAGCTCGAGAAGGCGCCGAAGCCGATCGCCTCCTGCGCCTATCCGGCCGCCGACGGCATGGTGGTCAAGACCGACAGCCCGATGGCCAAGGCCGCGCGCAAGGGGGTGATGGAGTTCCTGCTGATCAACCACCCGCTCGACTGCCCGATCTGCGACCAGGGCGGGGAGTGCGACCTGCAGGACCAGGCGATGGCCTACGGCTTCGACCGCGGCCGCTACGCCGAGAACAAGCGCGCCGTGAAGGACAAGGATTTCGGCCCGCTGATCAAGACGATCATGACGCGCTGCATCCACTGCACGCGCTGCGTCCGCTTCGCCACCGAGATCGCCGGTGTGCCGGAACTCGGCGCCACCGGCCGCGGCGAGAGCATGGAGATCGGCACCTATGTCGAGAAGGCGCTGAGCTCCGAGCTTTCCGGCAACATGATCGATCTCTGCCCCGTCGGCGCGCTCACCTCCAAGCCCTATGCCTTCGTCTCGCGCCCGTGGGAACTGAAGAAGACCGACAGCGTCGATGTGCTCGATGCGGTGGGCTCGGCGATCCGCGTCGATGCGCGCGGCCCCGAGGTGCTGCGCATCCTGCCGCGCCTGAACGAGGACGTGAACGAGGAGTGGATCTCCGACAAGACGCGCTTCGCGGTGGACGGGCTCAAGCGCGCGCGGCTGGACCGGCCCTATGTCCGGCGCAACGGCAAGCTTGAACCGGCCTCCTGGCCCGAGGCGCTGGCGGCGATCGCCGATCGGCTCAAGGGTGTGTCCGGCAGCCGGATCGCCGCGCTTGCCGGCGACCTCGCCGATGCCGAGAGCATGGCCGCGCTCAAGGACCTCATGGCCGCGCTCGGCTCGGCCAACATCGATTCCCGCCAGGATGGCGCTGCGATCGACGCCTCGCGGCGCGACTTCTACCTGTTCAACACCACCATCGCCGGGATCGAGGAAGCCGATGCCTGCCTGATCATCGGCAGCAATCCGCGCTGGGAAGCGCCGCTGGTCAATGCACGGCTGCGCAAGCGCTGGCTTGCCGGTGGTTTCACGGTGGGTCTCGTCGGCGAGGCGCGCGAGCTGACCTATGGCTACGAGCATCTCGGCACCAGCCCGCAGGCGCTGGCCGACCTGCTGGCCGGGCGCCATCCCTTCGCCGCGACGCTGAAGGCGGCGAAGAAGCCGATGGTGATCGTGGGGCAGGGGGCGCTCGCGCGCCCCGACGGCGCGGCGGTGCTGGCTGCCGCCTGGGCGCTTGCGCGCGAGGCGAACGCGCTTCGCCCCGACTGGCACGGCTTCAACATGCTGCACATGGCGGCCGCGCGCGTGGCCGGCCTCGATCTCGGTTTCCTGCCGGGGGCAGGCGGGCGCGACACGGCCGGCATCCTCGCCGGTGCGCAGGACGGCACGATCGAGGCGGTGTGGCTGCTCGGCGCCGACGAGATCGATCCCGCCACGCTCGGCCGCGCCTTCGTCATCTACCAGGGCCATCACGGCGACAGGCTGGCGCCGCGCGCCGACGTGATCCTGCCGGGTGCGGCCTACACCGAGAAGAACGGCACCTACACCAGCACGGAGGGGCGGGTGCAGCAGGGCCAGATCGCGGTCTTCCCGCCGGGCGAGGCGCGCGAGGACTGGGCGATCCTGCGCGCGGCCTCGGCCATGCTCGACAGGCCCTTGCCCTATGACGACATCGCGGCCTTGCGCGCGCGCCTGGTTGCCGCCAACCCGGTGTTCGGCCGGATCGGGCTTGCCCGCAATGGCGGCTGCGCCGACCCCGCCGGGCCGGCGGGCGACCCGGCCCGGATGGGCAGCGCGCCCTTCGCCTCGCCGGTGCGCGATTTCTACCGCACCGATCCGATCAGCCGCTCGAGCCGCACCATGGCCGAGCTCAGCGCGCTGTTCGTCCAGCCCGCGGCCCCGGCCGCGGCGGCCGAGTAGGGGGCGCGGAGCATGTCGAGCCTGATCAACCTGATCCCGGCGCCGCTCTGGCACCTGATCATGATCGTGGCGGGGATCCTCGCCATCATGGTGCCGCTCCTGGTCGGCGTGGCCTACCTCACCTGGGCCGAGCGCAAGGTCCTGGGCGCGATGCAGATGCGCAAGGGGCCGAACGTGGTCGGTCCATTCGGCCTGTTCCAGCCCTTCGCCGACGCGCTCAAGCTGATGACGAAGGAGACGATCATCCCGGCCGGGGCGAACCGGCTGCTGTTCGTCGCCGCGCCGATGCTCACCTTCGCGCTCAGCCTGATCGCTTGGGCGGTGGTGCCCTTCGGCGAGGGGCTGGTGCTGGCCGACATCAATGTCGGCATGCTCTATCTGTTCGCCATCTCCTCGCTCGGTGTGTACGGCATCATCATCGCCGGCTGGGCCTCGAACTCGAAATACCCCTTCCTGGGCGCGCTGCGTTCGGCCGCGCAGATGGTCTCCTACGAGGTTTCGATCGGCTTCGTGATCGTGACGGTGCTGCTGTGCGTTGGCAGCCTGAACCTGACCGCGATCGTCAAGGCGCAGGAAGGCATGTGGTTCTTCATCCCGCTGTTCCCGATGTTCATCGTGTTCTTCATATCGGGACTGGCGGAGACGAACCGCTCGCCCTTCGACATCCCCGAGGGCGAGAGCGAGATCGTGGCCGGCTTCTTCGTCGAGTATTCCTCGATGGCCTTCGCCCTGTTCTTCCTTGGCGAATACGCCAACATGATCCTGATGAGCGGGATGACCACCATCCTGTTCCTGGGCGGCTGGCTGCCGCCGATCGCGATCGCGCCCTTCACCTGGGTGCCGGGGCCGATCTGGTTCATCCTCAAGATCTGCGTCTGCCTGTTCGTGTTCCTGTGGGTGCGCGCCACCTTCCCGCGCTACCGCTACGACCAGCTGATGCGCCTGGGCTGGAAGGTGTTCCTGCCATTCTCGCTTGCCTGGGTGGTGCTTACCGCCGGCGTGCTGGTGGCCTTCGACTGGGTGCCGAAATGAGCGCGCGCCGCGAACGGATCGGATAAGGGCACGGAGCCATGGGTTTCCTCGACCGCACCGCACGCAGCTTCCTGCTGGCCGAGCTGGTTTCCGGCATGGCGCTGACGCTGCGCTACTTCTTCAGGCCGAAGGTCACGATCAACTATCCGTACGAGAAGGGGCCGATCAGCCCGCGCTTCAAGGGCGAGCACGCGCTGCGCCGCTACCCCAATGGCGAGGAGCGCTGCATCGCCTGCAAGCTGTGCGAGGCGATCTGCCCGGCGCAGGCGATCACGATCGAGGCCGAGCCCAGGGCCGACGGCTCGCGGCGCACCACGCGCTACGACATCGACATGACCAAGTGCATCTATTGCGGCCTGTGCGAGGAAGCCTGCCCGGTCGATGCCATCGTCGAGGGGCCGAACTTCGAGTTCTCCACCGAGACGCGCGAGGAGCTGATGTACAACAAGGACAAGCTCATTGCGAACGGCGACCGGTGGGAGGCGGAGATCGCCGCCCGCCTCAAGGCCGATGCCCCCTATCGCTGAGCCACGCCGCGCCATGACCCATCCCGCCATCCCACCCGCCCACGCCGCGCCGGAGCAAGGCCGATGATCACCGCGCTTGCCTTCTACATGTTCGCGGGCGTCCTGGTGGCCTCGGCCACGATGGTGATCGCCGCGCGCAACCCCGTGCACTCGGTGCTGTTCCTGATCCTGGCCTTCTTCAACGCCGCCGGCCTCTTCATCCTGATGGGGGCCGAGTTCCTGGCGATGATCCTGGTCATCGTCTATGTCGGCGCCGTGGCGGTGCTGTTCCTGTTCGTGGTGATGATGCTCGACATCAACTTCGCCGAGCTGCGCCAGGGCTTCCAGCGCTACCTGCCGATCGGCGGGCTGGTGGGGCTTGTGCTGCTGGTCGAGCTGATGCTCGTGCTCGGCGCCTGGGTGGTGGCGCCCGAGGCGGCCGCGCTGCGCCAGGCGCCCACGCCCGATGCCGCGGCGATGAGCAACACCGAGGCGCTGGGGCGGCTGCTCTATACCCGCTACGCCTACCTGTTCCAGGCCTCGGGCATGGTGCTGCTGGTGGCGATGATCGGGGCGATCGTGCTCACCCTGCGCGATCGCCCCGGTACGCGCCGCCAGTCGGTCGCGGTGCAGGTGGCGCGCCGCGCCGAGGAGACGCTGGAGATGCGCAAGGTGGCGCTCGGCCAGGGCATCGGCGAGGAGAAGGGCGTGGTGACGCACGGCACCCCCGGGCTGCGGCCGGCCGAGGCCGCGAAGACCGCGACCGAGAAGGCAGAGGTGCGCTGATGGCAACCATCGGGCTGTTCCACTATCTGGCGGTCGCGGCGATCCTGCTGACGCTCGGCATTTTCGGCATCTTCCTCAACCGCAAGAACGTGATCGTGATCCTGATGTCGGTCGAGCTGATGCTGCTGGCCGTGAACATCAACCTGGTCGCGTTCTCGACCCATCTCCAGGACCTGGTTGGCCAGGTCTTCGCCATGTTCGTCCTTACCGTCGCGGCCGCGGAGGCGGCGATCGGGCTGGCGATCGTGGTGGTCTATTTCCGCAACCGCGGCACCATCGCGGTTGAGGACATCAACCTGATGAAGGGCTGAGGGGCAGGCATGCTGTACATCGCCGCCGTCTTCCTGCCGCTGCTCGGCTGCCTTCTGGCCGGACTGATCGGGCAGTATCTGAACGGGGTCTGGCGCCTGGTGCCGGCCGGCGCGGCCGGGCATGGCCACGATGCGCACGGGCATGACGACCACGCCCACGCCCACACCCATGGCGATCATGGCCAGGATGACCATGGCCATGGCCACGACCATGCACCGCAGCCGGGCGACCGCTTCGCGCAGATGATCACCGTGCTGTGCATGGCGGTGGCGGCACTGTGCGGCGTGCTCGCCTTCTTCGATGTCGCCTATGCCGGGCACGCGCGGACGGTGACGCTGTTCACCTTCATCGACAGCGGCAGCCTCGAGGTTTCCTGGGCGCTGCGCTACGACACGCTCTCGGCCGTGATGGTGGGCATGGTCACGGTGGTTTCCACGCTGATCCATGTCTACAGCGTGGGCTACATGGCGCACGACAAGACCGTGCCGCGCTTCATGGCCTATCTGTCGCTGTTCACCTTCGCCATGCTGATGCTGGTGACGGCCGACAACCTGGTGCAGCTCTTCTTCGGCTGGGAAGGGGTGGGCCTCGCCTCCTACCTGCTGATCGGCTACTGGTACGAGCGGCCTTCGGCCGGGGCCGCGGCGATCAAGGCGTTCCTGGTCAATCGCGTGGGCGATCTCGGCTTCGCGCTCGGCATTGCCGGCGTGTTCCTGCTGTTCGGCTCGGTCGAGTTCTCGACCATCTTCGCCGCCGTGGCCGAGCATCGCGACGCGGTGGTGAACATCGCCGGCATCGAGATGCGCACGCTCGAACTCCTCTGCGTGTTGCTATTCATCGGCGCGATGGGCAAGAGCGCGCAGCTCGGCCTGCACACATGGCTGCCGGACGCGATGGAGGGGCCGACGCCGGTCTCGGCGCTGATCCATGCCGCGACCATGGTCACGGCCGGCGTGTTCATGGTCGCGCGCCTCTCGCCGCTGTTCGAGTATGCACCGAACGCGCTTGCGCTCGTCACGCTGGTCGGCGCCGCGACCGCCTTCTTCGCCGCCACCGTGGGCTGCGTGCAGAACGACATCAAGCGCGTCATCGCCTATTCGACCTGCAGCCAGCTTGGCTACATGTTCTTCGCCGCGGGCGTCTCCGCCTATCCGGCGGCGATCTTCCACCTGTTCACCCACGCCTTCTTCAAGGCGCTGCTGTTCCTCGGCGCGGGCAGCGTGATCCACGCCATGTCCGACGAACAGGACATCCGCAGGATGGGCGGCATCTGGCGCAAGGTGCCGATCACCTACACGGTGATGTGGATCGGCAGCCTGGCGCTGGCGGGCATTCCGCTGTTCGCCGGCTACTACTCCAAGGACATGGTGCTGGAGGCGGCCTGGGCCTCGCATACGGCGCACGGCAGGATCGCCTATTTCCTCGGCATCGCCGCGGCCTTCATGACCGCCTTCTACTCCTGGCGCCTGTTGCTGCTGACCTTCCACGGCACCCCGCGCGCGGACAAGCATGTGATGGACCATGTCCATGAAAGCCCGCTGGTGATGACCGTGCCGCTGATGCTGCTGGCGGCGGGCGCGGTGTTCGCCGGCATGGCCTTCTACGAGAGCTTCGTCGGCCACCACTTCGCCGAGTTCTGGCGCGAGGCGATCTTCATCGCGCCCGAGCACCACGCCATGCACGATGCGCACGATGTCGCCACCTGGGTGAAGAAGCTGCCGCTGGTCTGTGCGCTCTCCGGGATCGCGCTGGCCTATGTGTTCTACTTGCTGCGCCCCGAGCTGCCGGGCCTGATCGCCGCGCGCTTCCAGGGGCTCTACCGGTTCCTGCTCAACAAGTGGTACTTCGACGAGCTCTACGACGCGATCTTCGTGCGCCCCTCGATGGCGCTCGGCCGCGTCCTGTGGAAGGGCGGCGATGGCGCGGTGATCGACGGGCTCGGCCCGGACGGTGTCGCCGCCGCCACCCGAGCGGTTGCCGCCCGCGCGGTGCGGGCGCAGACGGGTTTCGTCTATCACTACGCCTTCGTCATGCTGGCCGGGCTCGTCGCGCTGGTCACGCTCTGGTTCATGCTGCGCGCGGGCTGAGGAACGACCATGAACGCCGCCGGCTTTCCGCTGCTATCGCTCCTGACCTTCCTGCCGCTCGCGGGTGCCTTGTTCATTGCCACCGTGCGCGGCGACGAGGCCACGGTCGCGCGCAATGCCCGCTGGGGCGCGCTCTGGACCAGCATGATCGTGTTCGTGCTGAGCCTGTGGCTGTGGTTCGGCTTCGACAAGTCCTCGGCCGAGTTCCAGTTCGTCGAGCGCGCGGCCTGGCTGCCCGCCTTCAGCATCAACTACCATATGGGCGTGGACGGCATCTCGGTGCTGTTCGTGCTCCTGTCGACGCTGCTCACGCCGATCTGCATCCTGGCCTCGTGGGAGGCCATCACCGCGCGCGTGCGCGAGTACATGATCGCCTTCCTGGTGCTGGAAACGATGATGGTCGGCATGTTCTGCGCGCTCGACATGGTGGTGTTCTACATCTTCTTCGAGGGCGTGCTGATCCCGATGTTCCTCATCATCGGGGTGTGGGGCGGGCCGCGGCGTGTCTATGCCGCGTTCAAGTTCTTCCTCTACACGCTGCTCGGCTCGGTCCTGATGCTGCTCGCGCTGCTGGCGATCTACTTCCATGCCGGCACCACCGACATCCCGACGCTGATCAGCCAGCACAACCTGCCGCGCGGCATGCAGACCTGGCTGTTCCTGGCCTTCCTTGCCTCCTTCGCGGTGAAGGTTCCGATGTGGCCGGTGCATACCTGGCTGCCCGACGCGCATGTGGAGGCACCCACCGCCGGCTCCGTCATCCTCGCCGGCGTTCTTTTGAAGATGGGCGGCTACGGTTTCCTGCGCTTCAGCCTGCCCATGCTGCCCGAGGCCTCGGCCTATTTCGCGCCGCTGATCTTCGCGCTCTCGATCGTCGCGGTGATCTACACCTCGCTCGTGGCGCTGGCGCAGGAGGACATGAAGAAGCTGATCGCCTATTCCTCGGTCGCGCATATGGGCATGGTCACGCTTGGCACCTTCACCTTCAACACGCAGGGGCTGGAAGGGGCGATGTTCCAGATGCTGTCGCACGGCATCGTCTCGGGCGCATTGTTCCTGTGCGTGGGCGTGGTCTATGACCGCATCCACTCGCGCGAGATCGCGCGCTATGGCGGCCTGTCGGCGCGCATGCCGATCTATGCGCTGGTGTTCATGCTGTTCACCATGGCCTCGGTCGGGCTGCCGGGCACGGCGGGCTTCGTGGGCGAGTTCCTGGTCATCGTCGGCGCCTACAAGGTGAATATATGGGTGGCGCTGCTGGCGGCCAGCGGCATGGTGCTGGGCGCGGCCTACATGCTCTATCTCTACCGCCGCGTCATCTTCGGCGGCATCACGCGCGCCGATCTGCGCTCCATCCTCGATCTCAGCCCGCGCGAGACAGCGGTGTTCGCCCCGCTTGTGGTGCTGACGCTGTGGATGGGCATCTATCCCTCCAGCTTCACCGACTTCTTCGACCAGTCGGTGCAGGGGCTGATCGCGCACCACCAGGCGGCGCTCGGCCGGGCAACCGCCTTCGCGGCAGGAGCCGTGCAATGATCCCCGCCACCACCTTCGCCAGCCTGAACTGGTCGCTGGCGCTGCCCGAGATCTTCCTGGCCTGCGCGGCGATGGTGCTGCTGGTGTTCGGCGTCACGCGCAAGGCCGACCCGCAGCGCGAGGTGTCCTGGCTGTCGGTCTTGGTGTTGGCCATCACCGCCGCGCTGGTGCTGGCGCAAGGGGGCGACAAGGCGCAGGCCTTCGCCGGGCTGTTCGTGCTGGATGGCTTCGCCCGCTTCGTCAAGCTGATGGTGCTGCTGGCTGCCGGCCTCGGCATCGTCATGTCGATCTCGTATCTGGAGCACGAGAAGCTGTCGCGCTTCGAGTATCCGGTGCTGATCCTGCTCGCCACGCTCGGCATGATGATGATGGTCAGCGCCAACGACCTGATGTCGCTCTATCTCGGGCTCGAGTTGCAATCGCTGTCGCTCTATGTGATCGCCGCCTTCGCGCGCGATTCCGAGCGTTCCACGGAAGCCGGCCTGAAGTATTTCGTCCTCGGCGCGCTGGCCTCGGGGCTGCTGCTCTATGGCGCATCGCTGGTCTATGGCTTCGCCGGCACCACCAACTTCGCCGCGATCGCCGATGTGCTCACCAGGGCCGATGCCGCCAAGCCGCCGCTCGGCGTGGTGTTCGGGCTGGTGTTCGTTGCTGCGGGCCTGTCGTTCAAGGTCTCGGCGGTGCCGTTCCACATGTGGACGCCCGATGTGTACGAAGGCTCGCCCACGCCGGTGACGGCCTTCTTCTCGGTCGGTCCCAAGATCGCGGCCGTGGGCCTGTTCCTGCGCGTCATGGCCGGCCCCTTCGCGCCGATGCTCGGCCAGTGGCAGCAGCTCATGGTGCTGATCTCGATCGGATCGATGGCGCTTGGTGCCTTCGCCGCGATCGGGCAGAGCAACATCAAGCGCCTGATGGCCTACAGCTCGATCGGCCATATGGGCTATGCGCTGATCGGGCTCGCGGCCGGCACGGCCGAGGGCGTGCACGGCGTTCTGGTCTATATGGCGATCTACCTGGTGATGAATGTCGGCACCTTCGCCTGCATCCTGTGCATGCGCCGCGAGGGGCGGATGGTGGAAGGCATCGACGATCTGGCCGGCCTTGCCCGCACCGACCCGCTGATGGCGCTGGCGCTGGCGATCTTCATGTTCTCGATGGCGGGCATACCGCCGCTCGCCGGCTTCTTCGGCAAGCTCTACGTGTTCCTGGCGGCGGTGAAGGCCGGCATGTGGGCGCTGGCCATCATCGGCGTGCTGGCCAGCGTGGTGGGTGCCTTCTACTATCTGCGCATCATCAAGGTGATGTATTTCGACGCCGATGCCGGCGCCTTCGAGCCGCGTCCGGCTGCGCTCTCTGCGGTGATCGCCGGCACCGGGGCGGTGACGACGCTGTTCTTCGTCTGGCCCGCGCCGCTGGTCGTGGCGGCACAGGCGGCAGCGGCGACCCTGTTCGGCGGATGAGCGAGGCGGCGGGCGCGCATGCGGGCTGGCGCCTCGCGGTCCATGAGTGTCTGCAGAGCACGAACGACACGGCGATAGCGGCAGCCGAGGCCGGCGAGCCCGGGGGTTTGGCCGTGCTCGCGCTGGAGCAGACCGCAGGACGCGGGCGCCACGGGCGCGCCTGGGCCAGCGCCAGGGGCAACCTCCATCTCTCGGTGCTGCTGCGACCGGCGCAGGTGGCGCATCCGGGCCAATGGGCGATCCTGGCAGGCCTCGCCGCGGCAGAGACGCTGGCCGACCTGCTCCCTGCCGAGCTGGCGCCGCGCCTGAAATGGCCCAACGACCTGCTCGTGGACGGGGCCAAGATCGGCGGCGTTCTGGTCGAGACGGCGCCGGGGAACGGTGCGCCCGCAAGCGCCTGGGTGGTGATCGGCATCGGCCTGAACCTCGCCGCGCACCCGGATGACGCGGCGCGGCCGGCAACCTCGCTCGCCGCGCTCGGCATCGCGCCGCCGCCACCGCGCCGTGTCGCCTCGGCACTGCTCGATGCGATCGCGCGCTGGCGCATGGTGCTCGACCATGCCGGCTTCGCGCCTCTGGCCGCGGCGTGGTGCAGCCGCGGCCCGGCCATGGGCGAGGTGCTGTCCGTGCGGCTGCCGCGGGGCGCGGTCCAGGGGCGCTTCGCCGGACTGGACGCGGACGGGGCGCTTGTGGTGGAAACCGGGACGGGGCGCACGGAGCGGATCACCGGCGGCGAGGTCTTCCCCGCCACGCCCGCCACTGCGCCCGCGAAGGAGGCGGCCGATGCTGCTCGTGGTTGACGCCGGCAATACCAACATCGTCTTCGCTGTCCATGACGGCGAGGGCTGGCGCGGGCAGTGGCGCGTCGCCACCAACCCCGAGCGCACGGCCGATGAATACGCCGTCTGGCTGCACACGCTGCTGGGCCATGCGGGGCTTCGCTTCCAGGATGTCGATGGCGTCGTCATCGGCAGCGTGGTGCCGGCGGCGAACTTCAACCTGATGCGCCTGTCGCGCGCCTGGTTCCACTGCGACCCCTTGCTGGTGCGCGCCGCCGGCTTCGACTGGGGCTTCGAGGTGCGCATCGACAACCCGCAGGAGGTGGGCGCCGACCGGTTGCTCAATGCCATCGCCGCGCATGCCCATTGGAAGGGGCCGCTGATCGCCATCGATTTCGGCACCGCCACCACCTTCGACGTGGTCGATGGCGAGGGGCATTATCTCGGCGGCGTGATCGCGCCCGGCATCAACCTCTCGCTCGAAGCCCTGCACCGCGCCGCCGCCGCCCTGCCGCGCATCGCCGTGCAGCGCCCGCAGGCGGTGATCGGCCGCTCCACGGTGCCGGCGATGCAGTCCGGCATCTACTGGGGCTATGTCGGGCTGATCGAGGGTATCACGCGGCGCATCGCCGCCGAGTTCGGCCAGCCGATGAAGGTGATCGCCACCGGCGGGCTGGCGCCCTTGTTCGCCGGCGGCACCACCGAGATCCACCATGTCGATCCCGAGCTTACCTTGCGCGGCCTGCTGCTGTTCGCCGCGCGCAACCCGCCGCCCAGGCCGAAGCGCTGAGGCCCGGCGCCCCGCCATCATGCAGGTGTTCCGCACATGACTGTCCGCGCCGAGGGCGACCTCGCATTCCTGCCCCTTGGCGGGGCCGGCGAGATCGGCATGAACCTCAACCTCTACCGCTCGGGCGGCAAGTGGCTGGCGGTCGATTGCGGCATGGGCTTCGGCGATGCCGAGACGCCGCATGTCGATATCATGGTGCCGGACCCGGGCTTCATCGCCGAACGCAAGCGCGACCTGGTGGGCCTTGTCATCACCCACGCGCACGAGGACCATATCGGCGCGATTCCGTCGATCTGGCCGCGCCTCGGCTGCCCGGTCTACGCCACGCCCTTCGCCACGGCGATGCTGCGGCGCAAGCTTGCCGATGCCGGGCTTGCCGGGGCGGTGCCGATCACTATCGTGCCCTGCGGCGGGCGCGCCTCGCTGCCGCCCTTCGATGTCGAGTGGCTGCGCGTCGCCCACTCCATCCCCGAGGCGCATGCGCTGGCGATCCGCACCCCGCGCGGCCTGATCCTGCACACCGGCGACTGGAAGCTCGACCCGCAGCCGCTGATCGGCCCGCCGACCGACGAGGCCGCCTTCGCGCGCCTGGGCGAGGAGGGCGTGCTCGCCATGATCTGCGATTCCACCAACGCGCTGGTGGAAGGCGAGAGCGGCTCGGAAGCCGATGTGCGCGCGAGCCTGACCGAACTGATGCGCCAGGCCAGGGGCCGCGTGATCGTGACCTGCTTCTCCACCAACGTCGCGCGCGTGGAGAGTATTGCCGCGGCGGCCGAGGCGAACGAGCGGCAGGTGGCGCTGGTCGGTCGCTCGCTCTTGCGCGTGGCCGAGGCGGCGCGCGAGACCGGCTATCTGCGCGACCTGCCGGCCTTCGTCAGCGACGAGGATATCGACGACATCCCCGACCGGCATGTGACCATCATCTGCACCGGCAGCCAGGCCGAACGCGGCTCGGCGCTGTCGCGCATGGCGGCCGACACGCATCCCACCGTGGCGCTGGGCGAGGGCGATACGGTGATCTTCTCCTCGCGCGTCATACCGGGCAACGAGCGTGCGATCTTCCGCCTCCAGGACGAGATCGCGCGGCTGGGCGCGCGCGTCATCACCGAGCGCGACCATTTCGTGCACGTCTCCGGGCATCCGGCGCGCGACGAGCTGCGCCGGCTCTACGGCCTGGTGCGGCCGAAGATCGCCATTCCGGTGCATGGCGAATGGCGCCACATGACCGAGCATGCCGCGCTGGCCAAGGAACTGGGGGTGCCGCGCACCGTGCTGGTGGAGGATGGCGACCTGGTCCGCCTCGCCCCGGGCACGGCCGAGATCGCGGAGAGCGTGCCGGTGGGCCGCCTCGTGCCCGATGGCGACCGCCTCCTGCCGCTGGAAGGGGGCGTGCTGGCCCAGCGCAAGCGCATGCTGTTCAACGGCGTGGTGGTGGCGAGCATCGCCGTGGATGCTTCGGGGCGCGTGCTGGCCCCGCCGCAGGTGGCCGCGCCCGGCCTCTACGAGCCGCAGGAGATCGCCGCCCTCGGCATCCCCGAGCGGCTGATGCAGTCGATCGGCGACCTGCCCACCCCCTTGCGCCGCGACGACGAGGCGCTACGTGATGCGGCACGCGGGGCGCTGCGCCGCATGGTCGGGCAGGCACTGGGCAAGCGCCCGACGGTGGAGATACACCTCCTCCGGCTGGGGCGCTGAGGGCAGGGGCCTCCACCATCCGGCCGCCGGCCGGCGGAACGCCAAGGAGGTTGCGCGTGGGCTGGTTCCATATCGGCGTCGTGTTCGTGCTCGCCTGGTGGACCGTGCTGTTCGCGGTGCTGCCGCTCTGGACGCGCCCCGTTGCCAACCCCGAGGAGAAGGGGCAGTGGCGCGGGGCACCCGCCAACCCGATGATCGGGCGCAAGCTTCTGGTCACCACCGTGCTGGCCTGCATCATCACCGCGATCATCTACGCGATCGTCGCCTCCGACATCATCAGCCTGCGCGAGACATTCGCCCCGCCGCGGAGCTGGGACCGGTGAGCCTCTATTGCGATTTCGCGCGCGGCCATCCGCTGCACGGTCCCTATCACGACCGCGAATATGGCCGCCCGATCACGGACGAGACCGCCCTGTTCGAACGCCTGAGCCTGGAGATCATGCAGGCGGGACTGTCGTGGGAACTGGTGCTGAAGAAGCGCGAGGGGCTGCGCGCGGCCTATGCCGGCTTCTCGCCAGACCGCGTTGCCAGCTTCAGCGCGCGCGACCGGGCGCGGCTGATGGCCGATCCGGGCGTGATCCGCAACCGCCTCAAGATCGAGGCGACCATCGCCAACGCCGCCGCGGTGGTGGCGATGCGCCAGCGCGATGGCGGCTTCGCCGCCTGGCTCGCGGCGCAGCACCCGTTGCGCAAGCCCGACTGGGTCAGGCGGCTCAAGACCCGGTTCCGATTCGTGGGCGGGGAGATCGCGGGCGAGTTCCTGAAGAGCCTCGGCTACCTGCCCGGCGCCCATGGCGCGGACTGCCCGGTGCATCGCAGCATCCTGCGCCAGACAAAGCCGCCCTGGATCGATGTCGGGGCGGACTGGTATTCGCAGCAGTAGGCATTGCTGCACGAACAATAAGCAAATTGATCGGAATATGATCGGATTGCTGGGTCGCCCGCGCCGGTTGCACGAAAAATGTGCAGGGCGATCGCTGGGACAATGTTGCGCCGGCCAACAAAAAAACAGGAAGAGGACAGCGCCCCTTCCTGTCGTGTGACTGCGTTTCTTCCCAGAACTCGGGCCGCGTGCTTTTGCACGTCGGCCCTATTTGTGTAGTCGAACTGCAATGCGAAGTCATCATTTTTCTATCCCTCCGGGCGCGGCTCCCGCCACGCTCTTTCGGATGGCGCCAGTTGAACGAAACATCCGTGCGCCGAGCCTGGGACCCGCGGCTGCGGCGGCGGCACGCGTTGCACCAGGGCGGGCCTTTCCCTAATGTCTGGCGCTCCCGCGACCTGCCCGCCAATCCCCCGCACGAACGAGCCCCGCCGATGCGTCTGACGCGCTACTTCCTGCCCACGCTCAAGGAAACCCCGGCCGAGGCGCAGATCGTCTCGCACCGGTTGATGCTGCGCGCCGGCATGGTCCGGCTGGAGGCGGCGGGGATCTATTCATGGCTGCCGCTCGGCCTGCGCGTGCTGCGCCGGATCGAGCAGATCGTGCGCGAGGAGCAGGACGCGGCCGGGGCGCTCGAACTGCTGATGCCGACCATCCAGCCGGCCGAGCTGTGGCGCGAAAGCGGCCGCTACGACGACTATGGCAAGGAGATGCTGCGCATCAAGGACCGCCACGAGCGCGACATGCTCTATGGCCCCACCAACGAGGAGATGGTCTCGGCCATCTTCCGCAACTTCGCGAAAAGCTATCGCGACCTGCCCAAGCTGCTCTACCACATCCAGTGGAAGTTCCGCGACGAGGTGCGGCCGCGCTTCGGCGTGATGCGCGGGCGCGAGTTCCTGATGAAGGACAGCTATTCCTTCGACCTCGACTATGCCGGCGCGCGGGCGAGCTACAACCGCATGTTCATCGCCTACTTGCGCACCTTCGCGCGCATGGGGTTGAAGGCGATCCCGATGGTGGCCGATACAGGGCCGATCGGCGGCGATCTCAGCCACGAGTTCATCATCCTGGCCGAAACCGGCGAGAGCGCGGTCTATTGCGACCGGGGCCTGACCGATTTCGACATCCTGGGCGAGAGCGTGGACTACGAGGCCAACCTCCAGCCGCTGGTGGACAAGTGGACCAGCCTCTATGCCGCCACCGACGAGAAGCACGACGCTGCCGCCTTCGCCGCCCTGCCGGCCGAGCGGCGGATGGAGGCGCGCGGGATCGAGGTCGGGCACGTGTTCTATTTCGGCACGAAGTATTCCGGGCCGGAGGCGATGAACGTCACCGTCACCGGCCATGACGGCAAGCTGGTCCACCCCGAGATGGGCAGCTACGGCATCGGCGTCTCGCGCCTCGTCGGCGCCATCATCGAGGCGCATCACGACCAGGCCGGCATCCGCTGGCCGGCCGCGGTGGCGCCGTTCCAGGTCGGGCTGGTCAACCTCAAGGTCGGCGATGCTGCTTGCGATGCGCTGGCGGGCGATCTCTACGCCAAGCTCGCCGCCGCCGGCTGCGATACGCTCTATGACGATCGCGACGAGCGCGCCGGCGTGAAGTTCGCCGACATGGACCTGATCGGCCTGCCCTGGCAGCTCGTGGTCGGGCCGCGCGGGGCCAAGACCGGCATGGTCGAGCTCAAGAACCGCGCCAGCGGCGCGCGCGAGGAACTCACGGCCGAGGCCGCGCTGAACAAGCTGGTAGACCCAACGTCACAACTTGGGGGTTTGTTGCAAGAGTTGGGCAAGGGGCTGTCGCCGGGCTGATTGCCGGACGCTCGTGGAGAACCGCCGCCATGGACATCGCCGTGCTGATCTTCGACGACCTCACGCCGCTCGACATGGTCGGGCCGGTCGAGGTGCTGAGCCGCGTGCCCGGCGCCCGGATCAGGATGGTGGCGAAGAAGCCCGGTGCCATCCGCACGCAGTCGGGTGTGATGGGCATCATCGCCGACCACGGCCTGGCCGAGATAACGCGCGCCGACATCCTGCTCCTGCCCGGCGGCCCCGGCGCGCGCGCCATGGCCGAGGACGAAGCGGTGCTGGACTGGGTGCGCCGCATCCACCCCGCCACGCGCTGGACGACCTCGGTCTGCACCGGTGCATTGATCCTGGGCGGCGCGGGGCTGTTGCGCGGGCTCAAGGCCACGACGCACTGGGCCTCGATGGACCGGCTCGCCGGCTATGGCGCGACGCCCGTGCAGGAGCGCGTCGTGGTGCAGGACAAGATCATCACCGCGGCGGGCGTCTCCTCGGGCATCGACATGGCGCTTGCGCTCGTGGCCCGGATCGCGGGCGAGGACCGCGCCAAGGCGATCCAGCTGCGCATCGAGTACGACCCGCAGCCGCCCTTCGATGCCGGCTCGGTGGCAAAGGCGGGCCCCGCCATCGTCGCACTCGCGCGCTGAGCGGGCAGGGGAGAAAGCGCGCGCATGTTCGGCCCGTTCGAGCGGCTTCTCGCCTTCCGCTATCTGCGCGCGCGCCGGCAGGAGGGCTTCATCTCGGTCATCGCGGCCTTCTCGCTGCTCGGCATCGCGCTTGGTGTCGCGACGCTGATCATCGTGATGAGCGTGATGAACGGCTTCCGCCAGGAGCTGCTCGGCCGCATCCTCGGCTTCAACGGCCATCTCGGTGTCTATGCGACGCAAGGCCCGCTCACCGACTACGACGCGATCGCCGGGCGCGTGCGCGGCCTCGATGGCGTCGTCTCCGTCACCCCGATCGTCGAGGGGCAGGTGATGGCGACCACGCCAGATGGCCGCGCCACCGGCGCGCTGGTGCGCGGCGTGCGGCCAGAGGATGTGCGCACCCGCGCCCTGATCGCGGGCAACATCAGGGCCGGCAGCCTCGACGATTTCCAGGGCGAGGATGCGATCCTGGTCGGCACGCGCTTCGCCACGCGGATGAACCTGATGCTCGGCGACCGGATCAGCCTGGTCTCGCCGCAGGGCCAGGCGACCGCCTTCGGCACCGTGCCGCGCATCCGCAGCTATCGCGTCGTCGCGCTCTATGAAGCCGGCATGTACGAATACGACAACAGCTTCGTCTTCCTGCCGCTGCCGGCGGCGCAGCTCTATTTCCGCACCGGCGCGGGCGTGACGCAGCTCGAGGTTTTCGTGCGCGACCCCGACCGGGTGGACCAGGTGCGCCGCGCCCTGTTCGCGCTGTCGCCGCGCCCGCCGATCCGCGTGGTCGACTGGCAGCAGGCCAACTCGGCCTTCTTCAACGCGATCCAGGTCGAGCGGAACGTGATGTTCCTGATCCTGTCGCTGATCATCCTGGTGGCGGCATTCAACATCATCTCCAGCCTGATCATGCTGGTGAAGGACAAGGGGCGCGACATCGCCATCCTGCGCACCATGGGCGCCACGCGCGGGGCGGTGATGCGCATCTTCCTGATGTGCGGCGCCTTCGTGGGCGTGGTCGGCACCATCGCCGGCACCATCCTGGGCCTGGTGTTCTGCCGCAATATCGAGAGCATCCGCCAGCTCATCGAACGCCTCACCGGCGCCGACCTGTTCAACCCCACCATCCGTTTCCTGTCGCAGCTTCCGGCCGTGGTCGATCCGTGGGAGGTGGTGCAGGTGGTGGGAATGGCGCTGGCGCTGTCCTTCTTCGCGACGATCTATCCGTCCTGGCGGGCGGCACGCCTCGATCCGGTGGAAGCGCTCCGCTATGAGTAGCGTCGCGCTGCGGCTTGCCGGAATCACGCGCACCTTCCAGTCGGGCGGCACGGCGCTGCCGGTGCTGCGCGGGGCCGACCTGGCCATCGCGTCGGGCGAGATCGTGGCGCTGGTGGCCCCCTCGGGCGCGGGCAAGTCGACGCTCCTGCACATCGCCGGCCTGCTGGAGAAGCCCGATGGCGGGGCGGTGGAGATCGACGGGCGCAACGCCGCGCAACTGCCCGATGCCGAGCGCACGGCCCTGCGCCGGCGCACGATCGGCTTCGTCTACCAGTTCCATCACCTGCTGCCCGAATTCTCGGCGCTGGAGAATGTCGTCATACCGCAGATGATCGCCGGTATTGCGCGGCGCCAGGCCGAGGAGCGCGCGCGCGCCCTGCTGGCCGATTTCGGGCTGGCGGCGCGGGCGAGCCACCGGCCGGCGCGGCTCTCGGGCGGGGAGCAGCAGCGGGTCGCGATCGCGCGCGCGCTGGCCAACGCGCCCAGGCTGTTGCTGGCCGACGAGCCCACCGGCAACCTCGACCTCGCCACCGCCGACCGGGTGTTCGCTGAACTTCTGGCGGCGGTGCGCAACCAGGGGGTGGCGGCACTGATTGCCACGCACAATCCCGAACTGGCGCAACGCATGGACCGCGTCGTGCGCCTGCACGAAGGGCATATCGTTCCCGGCTAGGGCATTTCCTGCGGCCTCGGGGCGTGTGACACTGGCTCCCGACTCGCGCCCCCGCTGAACCCGTTCGCCATGGCCGACGCACGCAAGACCGCCGACAGCAAGCCCGAGGCTCCGCCGCCGCCGCTCGCGCGGAACTTCGTCCATCTGCGCGTGCACACCGCCTATTCACTGTCCGAGGGTGCGATCAAGCCGGACAAGCTCGCGGCACTGGCCCGCCAGCACGGCATGCCCGCCGTGGGCGTGACCGACACCGCCAACCTGTTCGGCGCGCTGGAGTTCAGCCAGGCGGCCGCCGGCAAGGGCGTGCAGCCGATCATCGGCTGCCAGATCCCGCTCGCCCGCCCGCGACCGGCCGATGCGCGCCCGGGCGAGATCCATCGCCTGCCGCCCGACCCCGTCGCCGTGATCGCGCAGGACCAGGCAGGACTTGCCAATCTGCGCCGGCTTTCCAGCCGCTGCTATCTCGACACCGAGCCCGGCCTGCGCCCGCAGGTGGCGATCGAGGCGCTGGAGGAGAACGCCGCCGGCCTGATCCTGCTCACGGGCGGCACGCTCGGCCCGATCGCGCGGCTGATCGCCGAGGGGCAGGACAAGGCGGCCGAGGCGCTCTTGCTGCGCCTTGCGCGCGCCTATGACGGGCGCCTCTACATCGAGCTGCACCGCCACGGCCTGGCCGTCGAGGATCGCGTCGAGCCGGCGTTGATCGATCTCGCCTATCGCCACGGGCTGCCGCTGGTCGCCGCCAACGATTGCTACTTCGCCACCCCCGAGATGCACGAGGCGCATGATGCGCTGCTCTGCATCGCCGAGGGCGTCACGGTGTCCGAGCGCAACCGCCGCCACGTCACGGCGCAGCACTGGTTCAAGCCGCCGGCGGCGATGCGCGCCTTGTTCGCCGACCTGCCGGAAGCCTGCGACAATACGCTGGCGATCGCGCGGCGCTGCGCCGTGATGGTCGAGAGCGCCAAGCCCATGCTGCCCGTCTCGCCCAAGGTGATGCAGGGCGCGACCGAGGCCGAGACGGTGAAGGCGATGGCGGAGGCCGGGCTCGAGCAGCGGCTGGCCGAGAGCGTCTGGCGCGAGGGCATGGACGAGGCCGCGCGCGCCGAGGCTGCCAGGCCCTATCGGGAGCGGCTCGCCTACGAGCTCGGCGTGATCGAGACGATGGGCTTCTCGGGCTATTTCCTGATCGTCGCCGACTTCATCCAGTGGGCGAAGTCGCAAGGCATCCCGGTGGGCCCCGGGCGCGGCTCGGGCGCGGGCTCGGTCGCGGCCTGGTCGCTCTCGATCACCGACCTCGATCCCTTGCGCTTCGGCCTGTTGTTCGAGCGCTTCCTCAACCCCGAGCGCGTGTCGATGCCGGATTTCGACATCGATTTTTGCCAGGACCGGCGCGACGAGGTGATCCGCTACGTCCAGGCCGAATACGGCGCCGAGCGCGTGGCCCAGATCATCACCTTCGGCAAGCTCCAGGCCCGCGCGGTGGTGCGCGATGTCGGGCGCGTGCTGGAAGTGCCGCTCGGCCTCGTCAACAAGATCGCAAAGATGATCCCGAACAATCCGGCCAAACCGGTGACGCTGGCCCAGGCGATCGAGGGCGAGGCGCAGCTGCGCGAGTTGCAGGCCACCGACGAGCAGGTGCGCCGCACGCTGGAAATCGCGCTCCAGCTTGAAGGGCTCTATCGCCACGCCTCCACCCATGCCGCGGGTGTGGTGATCGGCGACCGGCCGCTGGTCGAGCTGATCCCGCTCTATCGCGACCCGCGCTCGGCGCTTCTGGTCACGCAGTACTCGATGAAGCATGTCGAGCAGGCGGGGCTGGTGAAGTTCGACTTCCTCGGCCTCAAGACGCTAACGGTCCTGGCCCGGGCCGAGGCCTTCGTGCGCGAGCAGGGCGAGCTTGAGCTCGATCTCGCGCGCCTGCCGCTCGATGACGCGAAAACCTACACCATGCTCCAGCACGGCGATGCGGCGGGCGTGTTCCAGTTCGAAAGCCAGGGCATGCGCGACGTGCTGCGCCAGATGCGCCCCGACCGCTTCGAGGACCTGATCGCGGCGGTGGCGCTCTATCGTCCGGGGCCGATGGCGAACATCCCGGCCTATTGCGCGCGCAAGCATGGCGAGCCGTGGGAGGCGCCGCACCCCGACATCCACGACATCCTGGCCGAGACCTACGGCATCATGGTCTACCAGGAACAGGTGATGCAGATCGCGCAGAAGCTGGCCGGCTATTCGCTCGGCGGGGCCGACATGCTGCGCCGCGCGATGGGCAAGAAGATCCGCGCCGAGATGGAGGCGCAGCGCAAGATCTTCCAGGACGGCGCGACGAAACAGGGCATCCCGGCGGCCAAGGCGGGTGAGATCTTCGACCTGATGGAGAAGTTCGCCGATTACGGCTTCAACAAGAGCCACGCCGCCGCCTATGCGCTGGTGGCCTACCAGACCGCCTATCTCAAGGCCAATCATCCGGTGGCGTTCCTGGCCGCCTCGATGAGCCTCGACATGGCTGTCACTGACAAGCTCGCCGCACTCAAGCAGGAAGCCGACCGCATGGGCGTGCCGGTGCTGCCGCCCGACATCAACCGCTCGCGCGCCGATTTCGCGATCGAACGGCTGGAGGATGGGCGGCTCGGCATCCGCTACGCGCTCGCCGCGGTCAAGAAGGTGGGCAAGGCGGCGATGGAGGCGGTGGTTGCGGCACGCGAGGCGGGCGGGGCGTTCCGCTCGCTGGCCGATTTCGCGCGCCGGGTCGATCCGCGCCAGCTCAACAAGCAGCAGGTCGAGAATCTGGTCCGCGCCGGCGCCTTCGACAGCCTGGAGGGCAATCGCGCCCGTCTGCTGCAAGGGGCCGAGCTTCTGCTCAAGCACGCCCAGGCCGCCGCCAGCGAGCGCGACAGCAGCCAGGAGAATCTGTTCGGCGCCGCCGCCGATCCGGGCGCCGGCGATCTGCGCCTGCCCGACATGCCCGACTGGCCGCCGATGGAGCGCCTCGGCTACGAGGCCGAGGCGGTGGGCTTCCACCTGACCGCCCATCCGCTCGATGCCTACCGCGCCACGCTGAAGCGGCTGGGTGTGGTGCCGTCCAGCCAGATCGAGGCGCGGGCGCTGTCCGGGGGCGCGCGCGTCAAGCTGGCCGGGACAATCGTCGGCATCAAGGAGCGCACCACCAAGACCGGCAGCCGCATGGCCTGGGTGAAGCTCTCGGACACGGTCGGCGCCTATGAGGTGACGCTGTTCTCCGAGGTGCTGTCGCGCGCCCGCCCGCTGCTGGAGGCCGGCAACTCAGTGGTCGTGGCCGCCGATCTGCGCAGCGATGCCGACATGCTGCGCATTACGGCCAGCGAGGTCGAGCCGCTCGACCGCGTGGCGGCGGCGGCGGGGGCGTGGGTGCGGGTCTGGCTCGGCGGGGCCGAGGCGGTGGCGCGTATCAAGGAACTGATCCAGCGCGAGGGGGCAGGCAAGGGGCGGGTCTATCTGGTGCCACGCCTTTCGCCGGCCGAGGAGGCCGAGATCGCGCTTCCCGGCGGCTGGAAGGTCACGCCGCGGCTGAACCAGGTGCTGCGGCTGCTGCCGGGCGTGACCGCGGTCGAGGAGGTCTAGAGCAGCGTCCGATCTGGTGGAACCGCAGCGCGGTTCCACCAGATCGGACTAAGCTGCTCGCAAACCATAAGTTTCTCGGGTACGACTTCCGTTCGGCTGATCGAAGCCGAACGGAACGTGCCCTAGGCCCGGGCCGGTCGTCCTGGCCGCATCCGGGCCTCGCCTCCGGACCGTGCCCGCCGGCAACGCCGCCGGGCTTGCAAATCGGGCCATTTCCGGCTAACTCACCGCCCGCCGGCAGTCCCGCGCCCTTGGGGGCGGGCCGCCGGTAATTCGCACGCAGGGCGCCATCCCCCCGCCACGGCCTTACGGTCGGTGCGGGCTCCGGTGCCGGCTTCCGCCCCTCGCGGGGTGGTCGCGGCCAAGGCCCTGCGGAGGTTCAACCGGACGGAAGGAGCGCCATACCCATGGCCCTGCCCACTTTTACCCTGCGCCAACTGCTCGAAGCCGGTGTCCATTTCGGCCACCACACCCGCCGCTGGAACCCGCGCATGGCGCCGTATCTCTACGGCGTGCGCAACCAGATCCACATCATCGACCTGCAGCAGACCGTGCCGCTCCTGCACCGTGCCATGCAGGCGGTGCGCGATGCCGTGGCCGGGCGCGGGCGCGTTCTGTTCGTCGGCACCAAGCGTTCGGCCCAGGACTATGTCGCCGAGGCGGCCAAGCGCTGCGGCCAGTACTATGTCAACCATCGCTGGCTCGGCGGCATGCTGACCAACTGGAAGACGATCCAGAACTCGATCAAGCGCTTGCGCGACATCGAGGAGCAGCTCGGCCAGGAGCAGTCGGGGCTGACCAAGAAGGAAACCCTCAATCTCAGCCGCGAGCGGGACAAGCTCGAGCGTGCGCTCGGCGGCATCAAGGAGATGGGGGGGCTGCCCGACATCCTCGTGGTGATCGACACCAACAAGGAGAAGATCGCGATCCAGGAGGCCAACACGCTCGGCCTGCCGGTGGTGGCGATCCTGGACAGCAACAGCGATCCGCGTGGCGTGACCTATCCGGTGCCGGGCAATGACGACGCGACGCGCGCCATCTCGCTCTATTGCGATCTGATCTCCTCTGCCGTGCTGGATGGCATCTCGGCCGAGATGGCGGCTTCGGGCGTCGATGTCGGCGCTGCCGAGGACGTCCCCGAGGAGGCGCTGCCGCCGGCCGAGGCCGCGCCGGCCGAGGGCGGTGCCTCGGAGCCCGCGCCGTCGATCTAAAAGTCGTAATTACAGATAATTACGAAAACTCTTTTAGGCAGGATATAAGCAATGGCCGAGATCACAGCAGCGCTCGTCAAGGAGCTGCGCGAAAAGACCGGCGCGGGCATGATGGACTGCAAGAAGGCGCTGTCCGAGACCGGCGGCGACCTTGAGGCGGCGATCGACTGGCTGCGCAAGAAGGGCCTGTCGGCGGCGGCGAAGAAGGCCAGCCGCGTTGCCTCGGAAGGGCTTGTCGGCGTCGCGATCGAGAAGCTCACCGCCGCCATCGTCGAGGTCAACGCCGAAACCGACTTCGTCGCCCGCAACGAGCAGTTCCAGGCCTATGTCGGCAATGTCGCCGGCGTCGTCCTGACCAAGGGCAGCGATGTCGCGACGATCACGGCGGCAGCCTATCCCGGCACCGGGCGGACGGTGGCCGAGGAGCTGACCCATCTGATCGCCACCATCGGCGAGAACATGTCGATCCGCCGCGCGGCGCGCATCAGCACGCCGAAGGGGCTGATCTCGGCCTACATCCACACGCCTCTGGCCCCGGGCCTGGGCAAGATCGGCGTCATCGTGGCGATCGAGTCCGACGGCAAGACCGAGGCGCTGGAAAAGCTCGGCCGCCAGATCGGCATGCATATCGCGGCCGCCCGGCCCGAGGCGCTCGATATCGCCTCGGTCGATCCGGCGGCGGTGGAGCGCGAGCGGTCGGTCCTGGCCGAGCAGGCGCGCGGCTCCGGCAAACCCGAGGCGATCATCGCCAAGATGGTCGAGGGGCGGCTGCGCAAGTACTACGAGGAAGTGGTGCTGCTGGAGCAGGTCTGGGTGCATGATGGCGAGAGCAAGGTCGCCAAGGTGCTGCAGGAGACTGCCAAGGAGGCCGGTGCCCCGGTGAAGATCGTGGGGTTCGTCCGCTTCCAGCTGGGCGAGGGCATCCAGAAGCAGGAAGGCGATTTCGCCGCCGAGGTCGCCGCGGCCGCTGGGGTGCGCTGAGCGCCTGTCCACTGGCACGCCACCAGGGCTGACACGATCCGACCGGCGCGCGGCCCCGCTGTGCGCCGGTCTTCTTTTTCACCGCCTCGGGCGGGGTGCGGGGGGCGCTCGGCCGGCAGCGCACTGCCCATGGGGACCGACCGAGTCGCCAGCGGGGCGCGCGGTGCGGGCCGGCCCGCTACCCGGGGGCGGCGCCTGAACTGCGCGATTCGCGCCTTTCCGCCGGTCGCGCGTTGGCGCGGCCCGCGCTTCTGTCTATGATGCGCCCGGCTGCGCGAGCCCCGGTGACCCAACCGACGCTCGGTACCCGTTTCCCTGCGCCTGCGCGACGGCCGGGTTCCACACCTCGGGCGTCTGCGTGCGCACGATCACCTCGCCGGGCCGAGCGCCCGGCCTTCCGCGAAGGGCAAAGACCGACCCATGGCCGAGACACCCAGCTACAAGCGCGTCCTGCTGAAGGTGTCCGGCGAGGCGCTGATGGGCGGGCGCGATTACGGCATCGACACCGCCACTGTGAACCGCATCGCCGCCGACGTGGCGGCGGTGGTGAGGTCGGGCGTCCAGGTGGCGGTGGTGATCGGGGGCGGCAACATCTTCCGCGGCGTTTCGGGCGCGGCCGAGGGCATGGAGCGTGCGTCGGCCGATTACATGGGCATGCTCGCGACCGTGATCAACGCGCTTGCCATGCAGAACGCGCTGGAGAAAAGCGGCACCTATACGCGCGTGCAGTCGGCGATCCCGATGTCCTCGGTGTGCGAGCCCTACATCCGCCGCCGCGCCATCCGCCATCTGGAGAAGGGGCGGGTTGTGATCTTCGCCGCCGGCACGGGCAATCCCTTCTTCACCACCGATACCGCCGCCGCGCTGCGCGCCGCCGAGATGGGATGCGACTGCCTGCTGAAGGGCACGCAGGTCGACGGCGTCTATTCCGCCGATCCACGCAAGGACAAGGCGGCCACGCGCTACGAGACCCTCACCTACCACGAGGTGCTGGCCAAGGATCTCGCGGTGATGGATGCCTCCGCGATCAGCCTCTCGCGCGAGAACGGCCTGCCGGTGGTGGTGTTCAACATCCACCAGTCCGGCGCCTTCCAGGAGGTTGTGGCGGGGCGCGGGCGCTTCACCATCATCCGCGACCTGTAGCGGGCGTCAGCGGACCCGGTTCGTACCAAGACAGCGAAGGAGGCTTCGGCGTGGAGCCCGATATCAAGAAGATCAAGCAGGACCTGCAGCGCCGCATGGACGGTGCGATGGAGACGCTGCGCAAGGAGTTCGGCGGCCTGCGCACCGGGCGCGCCTCGCCCGCGCTGCTCGAGCCGGTCAAGGTCGATGCCTATGGCTCCGACATGCCGATCACGCAGGTGGGCACGATCGGCGTGCCCGAGCCGCGCATGATCACCGTGCAGGTATGGGACAAGGGCCTGGTCTCGGCGGTGGAGAAGGCGATCCGCGACGCGGGGCTCGGCCTCAACCCTTCCTCGGACGGGCAGATCGTGCGCGTGCCCTTGCCCCAGCTCACGGCCGAGCGCCGCACCGAGCTTGCGCGCGCCGCCGGCAAGTATGCCGAGGCCGCTCGGGTGGCCGTGCGCGCCGTTCGCCGCGACGGGATGGAGGGGCTGAAGAAGCTCGAAAAGGACGGCAAGATCAGCAAGGATCAGCACCGCGACTGGTCGAACGAGGTGCAGGGCCTGACCGACGGCTACATCAAGCGCATCGACGAGTCGCTGGTGAGCAAGGAAGCCGAGATCAAGCAGGTCTAGCGGTTGAGCGCGGCGGGAATGCATCTCGGTCGCGGCGGCAGGAAAAGGGCGGAGCAGGCGAATGTCGGGCAGCGAGGCTAGGCTTCCCCTGGACGCGTCCCTGCCGCAGCGCCCGCCCACCCATGTCGCCATCATCATGGATGGCAACCGGCGCTGGGCGCAGGCGCGCGGCCTGCCGGTGGCGGCGGGCCACCAGCGCGGCAGCCAGGCGGCGCGTCGCGCGATCGAGGCGGCGATCCAGCAGGGCATCGCCTATCTCACGCTCTACGGCTTCTCCTCCGAGAACTGGAAGCGGCCGCAGGACGAGGTGGCCGACCTGATGGGCCTGCTGCGCTGGTATCTCAACAACGAGGTCAAGCGGCTGGTCGAGAATGGCGTGCGGCTGCGCGTGATCGGCGACCGCACGCGGCTCGATCCCGACATCCGCGCCATGATCGAGCGCGCCGAGGCCGCGACGGAGGCCAATCGTCGGCTCAATCTCACCGTCGCGCTGTCCTATGGCGGGCGGCAGGAGATATTGGCGGCGGCGCGCGCGCTGGCCGAGGCGGCGCGCGGGGGCTCGCTCGATCCGGCGGCGCTGGACGAAGCCGGCTTCGAGCGCTTCCTGTTCACCCACGGCATGCCCGACCCCGACGTGATCGTCCGCACCTCGGGCGAGAAGCGCATCTCGAACTTCCTGCTCTGGCAGGGGGCCTATGCCGAGTTCGTTTTCCTGGACGTGCTGTGGCCCGATTTCGCGGCCGAGCACCTGGCCGAGGCGGTGGCCGAGTTCCACCGCCGCGAGCGGCGCTATGGCGCGCGCACGGGCTAGCGCCGCTCCGTGTCCGGCGCGTGGCGCGCCCGGGCCGTGAGCATCGCCGCAGGCATGGGCACGGACGGGTCGCAGGCGGGCAAGGCAGGGGAGGCGGCGCGAGGGCGCTGGACCGACCTGCGCGAGCGCGTCCTGTCCGCGATCGTGCTGGCGCCGATCGCGCTCCTGGCGATCTGGGTGGGCCAGATCCCGTTCAGCATCGCGATCGGCGTCATGGCCGCCGTGCTGGCCTGGGAGTGGGTGCATCTCTGCGGCCTTCAGGTGCGGCGCTGGCCGGGCATGGCTGTCGCGATCGCGGTGGTGGCCTCTGCCGGGCTTGCCGCGCTGGGCTGGACGGCAAGCGCCTATGGCCTGCTCGGCGTGGGCGGGGTCATCACCTGGCTGCTCGCGCGCGAGCGCAGGCACCCGCGCGCGGCTTGGCTCGGTGCGGGCGTGCTCTATGTCGGTCTGGCCGCGCTGTCGCTGATCTGGCTGCGCGACGATCCGCGCGCGGGGCTGACCAACCTGCTGTTCATCGTGCTGCTGGTATGGGCGAGCGACATCGGCGCCTATGCCGTCGGGCGCATCGTGGGCGGCCCGAGGCTCTGGCCGGCGGTCAGCCCTGGCAAGACCTGGTCCGGGGCGGTGGGCGGCTTGGTGGCCGCCATCGCCGTGGGGATTGTGGCGGCGCGATTCATCGGGCAGGCGCCCGGCCTGCGCACGGTGCTGGTCGCCGCAGCCCTCGGGATCGTGGCGCAACTCGGCGATCTGTTGGAGAGTGCGATCAAGCGCCATTTCAAGGTAAAGGATAGCTCCCACCTGATTCCGGGCCATGGCGGCCTGTTCGACCGGGTGGATGCGTTGCTGGCGGTGGCCCCGGCGGCGGCGCTGATCGAGTTCGCCCGAGGCCCGGGAGCTTATCTGTGGGAGTGACCCGCCGAACGACGATGCACGAGACCGGTCCCGCCGCCGCCCCGCGGCGCGTGACGGTTCTTGGCAGCACCGGTTCGGTCGGTGTGCGCACCCTGCAACTGCTAGAGGGCCAGGCGGAGCGGGGGGCGTTTGCTGTCGAGGCGCTGGTGGCCAACCGCAATGCCGCACTGCTGGCCGAGCAGGCGCGGCGGGTCGGGGCACGGCTGGCGGTGGTGGCCGACCCGGACGCCTATGCCGAGCTGCGCGCGGCGCTTTCCGGCACCGGCATCGAGGCCGCCGCCGGCCCCGGGGCCGTGGTCGAAGCCGCGCGACGCCCGGCCGACTGGGTCATGGCGGCAATCGTCGGTGCCGCTGGCCTTGCCTCCACCCTGGCCGCGATCGAGCGTGGCTGCATTGTTGCCCTTGCCAACAAGGAAGCGCTGGTTTGCGCCGGTGCCCTGGTGATGCAGGCGGTGCGCCGGCATGGCGCCACGCTGTTGCCCGTCGATAGCGAGCACAACGCCATCTTCCAGGTCTTCGACCGCGCCGCCCCGGAAAGCGTGGAACGGCTGATCCTGACCGCCTCGGGCGGGCCTTTCCGCAGCCTGCCCCTGTCCGCCATGCGCGCGATCCAGCCCGAGCAGGCCCTGGCGCATCCGGTCTGGTCGATGGGGGCCAAGATCTCGGTCGATTCCGCCACGATGATGAACAAGGGGCTGGAGCATATCGAGGCGGCCTACCTGTTCCCGGTCCCGCCCGAGCGGATCGAGGTGCTGGTCCACCCGCAATCGATCGTCCATAGCCTGGTCGGCTATGTGGACGGATCCGTGCTGGCCCAGCTTGGCACGCCCGACATGCGCATCCCGATCGCCCACACCCTGGCCTGGCCAAGGCGGATGGCCGCCCCGACCGAGCGTTTAGACCTTGCCAAGCTCGGTTCCCTTACCTTCGAGGCGCCGGACCTGCTACGGTTCCCGGCCTTGCGGCTGGCTCGCGAGGCGCTGGCGGCGGGGGCGGCGGTCCCAGCGATCCTGAACGCAGCCAACGAGGAAGCCGTGCGGCTGTTCCTGGAACGGCGGATCGGGTTCCTCGCCATCGCCGAAGTGGTGGAACAAGTATTGCATAGTTTGGGTGCTCCGCGTGCCGACGCCTTGCCCGACCTTCTGGCCCTTGACGCAGAGGCCAGGGCGGAGGCAAAGCGTTTCGCCGCGGCGGTGGCCGCTTAGGGGGAGCGCCTATGGATTTCCTGATGGCTGCCGGCTCAAGCCTTTACGACGCGGCGCACCATCTCGTGGTGTTCGTGATCGTTCTCAGCGTGCTCGTTTTCGTGCACGAGTGGGGCCACTACTGGGCCGCGCGCCGCTGCAAGGTCCATGTCGAGGCGTTCTCGATCGGCTTCGGCCGCGAGATCTGGGGCCGCACCGACCGCCACGGCACCCGCTGGCGCGTAAGCCTGATACCGCTGGGCGGCTATGTCCGGCTGCACGGTCAGGGCGGTCCGGAGGAGAGCTTCCACGCCGAGGGCAAGGCCGATGCGGCGGAGCCGGCCCAGACGGCGCCGGCCGACCCGCCACCGGGGGCGCCGATTGCCGGCCCCTACCGTCCGGGCCAGTCCTTCGCCGAGAAGTCGGTCGGTCAGCGCGCCTTCATCGTTGCCGCCGGCCCGCTGGCGAACTTCGTCCTGGCCGCGCTGCTGTTCGCCGGGCTGTTCATGACCGTGGGCCAGTCGGTGACGCCGCCTCTGGTCACCGCGGTGCAGCCAGGCAGCGCCGCCGAGCGCGCCGGCATCCAGCCCAATGACCGCGTGCTGAAACTCGACGACCACACCATCTCGCGCTTCGAAGATTTGCAGCGGGTGGTGCGCATCCGCCCGCAGCAACCCATGGTTGCCCAGGTGGAGCGCGACGGCCAGATCCTCTCCCTCAACATCACGCCTGACCGGCGCGTGGTCGAGGATCGTTTCGGCGGCTCCCACGAGATGGGAGTGCTTGGCGTGTCCGGCGGCGTGAACGAGATCCGCCGCCACGACCCGCTGACCGCAACCTGGCGCGGCATGGTCGAGACGGTGCGGCTGAGCGAAGCGACGCTGACGGCGGTTTGGCAGATGATCGCCGGCACACGCGCCGCCGACGAGATCGGCGGGCCGCTGCGCATCGCCCAACTTTCCGGCCGGGTCGCATCGGACGGGGTGGTGCAGCTGCTCGGCTTCATCGCGCTCCTGTCGATCAATCTGGCGCTGATCAACCTGTTCCCGGTGCCCATCCTCGATGGCGGACACCTTCTGTTCTACGCCTTCGAGGCACTGTTCGGCCGCCCCTTGAGCCCGCGCGCACAGGAATATGGCTTCCGCCTTGGCCTGATGCTGATCGTCGTCCTGTTCGTCTTCGCGACCTGGAACGACCTGAAAAGCCTGCGCGTGGTGGAGTGGGTGACGCACCTTTTCGGCTGATCCGCCTGCCGGGGGTGACAGCCGGCCCGGAATGCCCTTATTCTCCCGCCCTCCCGTTAACCGCCTCGTCGGTCCCCCCGCACGAACGAGCGCAGGATGCCGTTGCCCTCGACCCGCGCCATCCTGCTTGCCTCCGCGCTGATCTCGCTTGGTACTGCCGGCCTCGTCTGGCAGGCGCCGCGTGTCGGCGCCGAGGAGATCGCCCAGGCCCCGGCCACGATCGCCGTCGGCGGCGGTTTCGTCCGCCGCGTCGTGGTCGAGGGCAATGAGCGTATCGAGGAAGCCACCGTCCGGTCCTACATGCTGATCCAGCAGGGCGACCGCTTCGATGCCGAGCGGGTAGACCGCTCGCTGAAGGCGCTGTTCTCGACCGGGCTTTTCGCCGATGTGGCGATGCGCCGCAGCGGCGACGACCTGGTGGTGCGGGTGACCGAGAACCCGATCATCAACCGCATCGCCTTCGAGGGCAACCGTGCCCTGGGCGACGAGGTGCTGCGCCCCGAGGTGCAGCTCCGCGCGCGCTCGGTCTATACCCGTCCGGCGGTGCAGGCCGATACCCAGCGCCTGCTGGAGATCTACGCCCGCCGCGGGCGCTTCGGCGCGCAGATCGAGCCCAAGATCATCCGGCTGGCGCAGAACCGCGTCGATCTTGTCTTCGAGATCCGCGAGGGCGACGCCACCGGCGTGCGGCGCATCAACTTCGTCGGCAACCGCTACTACAGCGACGGCCGGTTGCGCGAGGTGGTGCAGACCAAGGAATCCCGCTGGTACCGCTTCTTCTCGAGCGACGACAGCTACGACCCCGACCGCCTGACCTTCGACCGCGAACTCTTGCGCCGGCAGTATCTGCGTGCCGGCTTCGCCGATTTCCGCGTCGCCTCGGCGGTGGCCGAACTGACCGAGGACCGGCGCGCCTTCTTCATCACCTACACGATCGAGGAAGGCGACCGCTACCGCGTGGGCAGCGTCAACATCGACAGCCGCCTGCGCGGCCTCGAGGGCGACAGCCTGCGCCGCAACCTCACCATCGATGAGGGCGACTGGTACAACGCCAACGAGATCGAGAACTCGGTCCAGGCGCTGACCCAGGCGGTAGGCAATGCCGGCTTCGCCTTCGTCGATGTGCAGCCGCGCGTCGTGCGCAATCGCGAGACCAAGACCATCGACATCACCTTCGAGGTGGGCGAGGGGCCGCGTGTCTTCGTAGAGCGCATCGACATCGTCGGCAATGTGCGCACCCAGGACCGCGTGATCCGCCGCGAGTTCCGTCTGGCCGAAGGCGACGCCTTCAACGCCGCGCGCGTGCGCCGCGCCCGCCAGCGGCTGATCGATCTGCAGTATTTCAACCGCGTCACGGTCAACACGCAGCAGGGCGCTGCGCCCGACCGCACTGTGCTCCAGGTCGAGGTGGACGAGCGCGCCACCGGCGAGTTCTCGATCGGCGCGGGCTTCTCCACCGATGCCGGCGCGCTGGTCGAGCTTGGCCTGCGCGAGCGCAACCTGGTCGGCACCGGCATCGATTTCCGCCTCGCCACCGTGATCGCGCAGCGGCGCGGGCAGCTCGATTTCTCGATCACCGATCCGCAGTTCCTTGACCTTCCGATCGCGCTCGGCCTCGACATCTTCTACATCCAGCGCAACCTGGAGCGCTTCAGCTCGTTCAGCGACAAGCGCGCCGGCTTTGCCGTGCGCATCGGCTACGACATCTCGGAGTATCTGCGTCAGGTCTGGAGCTACACCCTGGCCGAGCGCGAGGTGACCAACGTCCCGGCGGAAGCCTCGCTGTTCGTGAAGGAGCAGGAGGGGCGGACGCTGCTGTCGCAGATCGGCACCTCGATCGTCTATGACCGGCGCGACAGCCGTGTCGATCCCCGCGATGGCTATGTCGTGCGGCTGGGGCTGGATGTGGCTGGCCTGGGTGGCGATGTGCGCTACATTCGCTACCGCGCGGATGCCGCCTACTACATCCCGCTGACCCAGCTGATGGGTCATGAGGAATGGGGGCTGGCCTTCCTTGGCAGTGCCGGCTATCTCGACAATCTCAGCCGGCGCGAGCGTATCGTGGACCGCTTCTTCCTAGGCGGCGATTCGCTGCGCGGCTTCCAGAGCGGTGGCGTCGGCCCGCGCGACGTGGCCACTGGCGACAGCCTGGGCGGGCGCCTGCTCTGGACCGCCTCGACCGAGCTGCGCTTCCCACTCGGCCTGCCGCAGGAGCTTGGTCTCAGCGGTCGCGCCTTCGTCGACATCGGCTCCTTGTCGCAGGTTTCCGCGACCGGGCCGAACGTGGCAGACGAGGGCACCCCGCGCGTCGGCGCGGGTTTCGGCTTCACCTGGCGTGCCCCGATCGGTGTGATCAACATTGATTTTGGCCAGGCATTGGTGAAGAAGTCCTACGACCGGACACAGATCGTCCGAATCGGCTTCGGTACGAGGTTCTAGATCCATGTCTCAGTCCTTCCGCCGGCCATTCCGCATGGCCGCTTTCGCCATTGCTATCGCCGCCGCGGCGCTGTTCGCGGGCGGCCTCGTGTCCGGAGGCACGGCGATGGCGCAGCAGAACCAGCAATGGTTTGTGCCGGGCCAGCAGCAGCAGCAGCGCCCGGCCCAGGCCCAGCGCGGCGGGCAGGCCCAGCCGCAGCGTCCGGGCCGCCCGCCGGCACCGATCATCGGTATTGTCTCTGTCCCTGACATCATGCGCTCGTCCGTCGCCGCCCAGGGCGTGCAGCGCGTGATCGAGGAGCGGCGGCTCAAGCTCAACGACGATGCGCAGCGCGAGCAGGAAGCCTGGCGCCAGGCCCAGCAGGCGCTGATCAGCGAGCGCGCCACCCTGACGCCCGAACAGCTGCGCGAGCGCGAGCGGCAGTTGCAGGAACGCATCAACAATGCCCAGCGCATCTTCCGCGAGCGCACCGTGGCGATCCAGCGCGTCGGACAGGAGGCGCTGGCGAAGGTCGAGGAGGAACTGGCGAACATCGTCCGCCAGCTGGCCCAGGAACGCGGGCTGAACATGGTCCTGCACCGCAACCTGGTGATCCTGAACTATCCGGAGTTCGAGATCACCGACGTCGCCACGCAGCGCCTGAACGAGCGCCTGCGCTCGGTCCCGGTGCCGGAGGGCGGCTAGGGGGTGTCCGTTCCGGTCCGGCCCCGGATGGTTCCGCGAGAGCGGACGTAGCGGACGGGCGATGCTAGGTTTCCCGGACCCCGCTGCGGCGCGGCTGATGCCAGTCGTAGTGTCGTTTCCTCCGGGCGGCCTACCGGGGTTTGGCCGCGCAGTCCGCGCGGCCCGCTAGGGCGGCGCGAGCGCTTGAAGGCGCCACAGACATGCTCCGCGGCATCCCGCCTTTCCTCGGAAGCGGGTGCCGCCGGGCGGGCAGGGCAAGCTGGTCGATCCGCGCTTCTTCGCAACTAGCGGTCCATTCACCCTCGCCGAGCTTGCGGCCCGCGCCGAAGCGGCGCTGGCGCCGGGCGCCGATCCAGCATTGACCCTGACCGATGTGGCGCCGCTCGCCGCTGCGGGTCCGGGCGAGATATCGTTCCTCGACAACAAGCGGTATGTGGCGGCTCTTGCCGGCTGCCGCGCCGGGGCCTGCATCCTGCACCCCTCGATGGTGGCCAAGGCACCGGCCGGCATGGCGCTCCTGCTGCACGAGAAGCCCTATCTCGGTTATGCGCGGATCGCGGCCGCCTTCCACCCGCTGCCGCCAGCCACCCCCGGCATCCACCCGAGCGCTGTCATTGCACCTGGCGCCAAGATCGGCCATGGCTGCGAGATCGGACCCTTCGTCGTGGTCGAGGCGGGTGCCGAGATCGGCGCCAACTGCCGCATCGCCGCCCATGCCGTGATCGGGCGCGGCGTGGCGATCGGGCCGGATTGCCGGATCGGGCCCCATGCCAGCATCTCGCATGCCATCCTGGGCGCGCGGGTGATGATCTATCCCGGCGTGCGCATCGGCCAGGAGGGCTTCGGCTTCGCCGAGGGGCCGGCGGGCTTCGTCAGCGTGCCGCAGCTTGGCCGGGTGCTGGTGGGCGACGATGTCGAGGTCGGCGCCAACACGACGATCGACCGCGGATCGGCCTCCGATACGGTGATCGGCGCCGGCAGCCGCATTGATAATCTCGTGCAGATCGGGCACAACGTGCGCATCGGCCGCTGCTGCGTGATCGTGGCGCAGGTGGGCATTTCGGGCTCGACCGAGCTTGGCGATTTCGTCATGGCGGGCGGGCAGGCGGGCTTCACCGGGCACCTGAAGGTCGGCGCGCGGGCACGCATCGCCGCGAAGGCCGGCGTGGCCGGCGATGTCGAGCCAGGCCAGGACGTTGCCGGGGGGCCGGCACGCCCGGCGGCCGAGCACTGGCGCGCGACCGCGCTCTTGTATCGGCTCGCGCGCGAGGAACGGGAACGCCGGGCGCAAGCCGTGGCGGGCGCCGCGCAAGGTAGGCCGAAAAAGAAGGCGGACTGAGGGATGGACGTTACTGAACCAGGCACGCGGGTTGAAGCTCTGGACATCGCTCGCATCATGCAGGCGATCCCGCATCGCTATCCGTTCCTGATGGTCGATCGCGTGGTCGAGGTGGTGAAGAACGAGAGCGCGATCGGCATCAAGAACGTGTCGATCAACGAGAGCTATTTCCAGGGCCATTTCCCCGCGCACCCGGTCATGCCGGGGGTGCTGATCATCGAGGCGATGGCACAAACGGCGGGCGTGCTGGTGGTGGAAACGCTGGGGCCGGAATCCCAGGGCAAGCTCGTCTATTTCATGATGATCGAGAACGCCAAGTTCCGCCGCCCCGTCGTGCCGGGCGACCAGCTGCGCATCCATGTGAAGAAGGAACGCAATCGCGGCAATGTCTGGAAGTTCTCGGCCGAGGCCAAGGTCGATGGTGCCGTGGTGGCCGAAAGCACCTATGCCGCGATGATCCTGGACCGCTGAATGCCCGAGATCCATCCCACGGCGCTGGTCGCGCCCGGCGCGCGGCTGGCCGAGAGCGTGCGCATCGGCCCCTTCAGCACCATCGGCGCCGAGGTGACGCTTGGTCCCGGCGTCGAGGTCATGTCGCACGTCGTCATCGATGGCCGCACCGTGGTCGGCGAGGGGTGCCGCATATTCCCCGGTGCCACCGTGGGGCTCGCGCCCCAGGACCTGAAATACGCCAACGAGCCGACCGAACTGCGCATCGGCGCGCGCTGCCTGATCCGCGAGCATGTCACCATCCATCGCGGCACCAAGGGCGGCGGCGGCATCACCTCGGTGGGCGATGACTGCTTCCTCATGGCCTGCGTGCATGTCGCGCATGACTGCCATCTCGGCAACCGCGTGATCATCGCCAACAACGCGGTGATGGGCGGCCATGTCGAGATCGGCGACAATGCCGTGATCGGCGGCACGGCGGCGCTGCACCAGTTCGTGCGCATCGGCCGGCACGCGATGGTGGGCGGCGCCTCGGCCGTGGAGGGCGATGTCATCCCGTTCGGTTCGGTCCTGGGCAACCGCGCCTGGCTTGCGGGCCTGAACCTGATCGGGCTCAAGCGCCGCGGCTTCCCGCGCACCCAGATCCACGCCCTGCGCGGCGCATTCCGCCTCGTCTTCGGCGCCGAGGGCACGCTCGAATCACGGCTGGATGCGGCACTCGCCCGCTGGCCCGAGGAGGCGCTGGTGCAGGAGGTGGTGGCCTTCATGCGCGCGCCCTCGAAGCGGCCCTTGGTGCTGCCTGGGCGTGCGGGCGCGATCGATGTCGGCGACGCCGACGAGGCGAATGGCGCCTGACATGGCTCGGCCGCGTGCGCGGCTGGCGGTGCTGGCGGGCGGCGGGCGCGTGCCCGTGCTCCTGGCCGAGGCGGCGGCGACACAAGGCCGGCTTGCCGTCGTGATCGGCTTCGAAGGCAATGCCGACCCGGCGCCTTTCGCCCGCTTCCCGTTCCAGGCCGTGCGCATCGGCGCCGCCGGCCGTCTGTTCGAGATCCTGCGCAGCCACGGCGCCGAGGAGATCGTGCTCGCCGGCACGGTTCGCCGTCCTGCCATGTCCGCGCTGATGCCTGATCTCGCCGGCATGAAGGTCCTTGCGCGCCTCGGCCGCGCGATGCTGGGCGGGGACGATACGCTGCTCTCGGCCGTGATCCGCGAGTTCGAGGCGGAGGGATTCCGTGTCGTCGGCGCGCATGACGTGCTGGCCGATCTCCTCACGCCATCGGGCCAGCTCGGGCGCGTCGCCGCGAACGAGGCGGCGCGTACCGACATCGCACGCGGCGTGGCCGTGTTGCGCGCCATGGGCGCGGTCGATGTCGGCCAGGCGGTGGTGGTGCAGCAGGGCCTCGTGCTCGGGGTTGAGGCGATCGAGGGCACGGATGCGCTGCTCGCGCGCGTGGCCACGCTCGCGCGCGATGGGCAGGGCGGCGTCCTGGTGAAGCTCGCCAAGCCGCAACAGGAGAAGCGTGTCGATCTGCCGACGATCGGGCTGGCGACCGTGCAGGGCGCCGCGGCGGCGGGTCTGGTCGGCATCGCTGCCGAGGCCGGGCGCAGCTTGTTCCTCGACCGTGCCGAGACGATCGCTGCGGCCGACGCCGCGGGACTGTTCCTGCTCGGTATCGACACCATGAGCGATGACCCGGCAGCGGCGCCCGCGGCGCCATGACCGAGTTCCTGTCGCGCCCCTGGTGCATGCTCGCCGGCGACGAGGAAGCCGATTGCATGCTTGCCCCCGTGGTGCGCGCGCTGCACGCCGAGGCCAAGGCGCGTGGCCTGGCGTTGCCTGCCCTCGAAGGCGTGGGCGGGCCGGCGCTGCATGCGGCCGGCGTGACGCTCGGCATGACGCTCGCCGACCTCACCCGCCCGTCGCCGCTGCCGGCGATGTTCCGCACCGGCGCGCGGGTGAAGGAGGCGGCGGCGGGCCTGCGCGCGATGCGCCCCGGCCTTGTCATCGCCGCGGGTTGGCCCGAATTCACCATGGGCGTGATCGAGAGCATCGAGGCGATGCGCCTGCCGGTGGTGGTGCTGGGTGGCCCTACCGCCTGGGTCTGGCGCGCCAATCGCGGCGAGCGGCTGGCCCAGCTTGTCCGCCGCGTGCTGCTGTTCCTGCCCTTCGAGGAGGCCTATTTCCGCGCCCACGGCGCGCCTTGCGCCTTCATCGGCCATCCGGTCACGGAAGGCCGCGCCGGCAAGGGCGAGGCGGCGCGCTTCCGTGCCGCGCACGGGCTGGCCGAGGATGCGCCGCTGGTCCTGGTCCATGCCGGCGGCTCGGCCGAGGATGCACCCCGCTTCCTGCCCGCCTTTGCCGGCGCCGTGCAGGCGCTCGGGCGCGAGGTGGCGGGCCTGCGCGCGGTGCTGGCCGGCACCGGTGCCACCGCGCCCGCCTTGCGCAAGGCCGCGCCGCGCTTCCCCGGCGCGATCCTGCTGCCGGCGGACGCGCCCGACGCCCTGTTCGACGCCGCGCCTGCCTGCCGCCTGGCACTGGCGGCAGCCGACCACCACACGGTCACGCTCGCCGCCTGCGGCCTGCCGATGGTGCTCGGCCATCGCATCAGCCCGGTGGCGGCGCTGTTCGCCCGGCGGATGATGGCGCTGCCCCATGTCAGCCTGATCAACCTGCTGGCCGATGGGCTTGCCGCGCCGGAGTTCATCCAGGATGGCTGCACGTCTGCGCGCATCGGCGCGGCGCTGGCTCTGCTCTGGCGCGACGAGGCGGCGCGCGCCGCCCAGCTTTCGCGCACCGCCGGCGCGGTGGCCACCCTTGCGCCGCCCGCCGGGGCCCGCTTCTCGGCGCTCGCCGCGGCGCATCTGCTCGACATTGCGCAAGGGCTTCCGCCACAATCCGACGCGACCGAGGAGGAAGGAGACCGCCCATGACCGACGCCAGCCAGTTCCGCATCCTGCACACCATGCTGCGCGTGTTCGACCTGCAGAAATCGGTCGATTTCTACACCCGCCTGCTCGGCATGAAGGAACTGCGCCGGCGCGACTATCCGAACGGGCGCTTCACGCTGGTGTTCCTCGGCTATGGCGAGGAGGCGAGCGGCGCCGTGCTGGAACTGACGCACAACTGGGACCAGAAGGAGCCCTATGCGCTCGGCACCGCCTATGGCCATGTCGCGATCGGCGTGCCCGACATCTACGCCACCTGCGATGGCCTGCGCGCGGCGGGGGCGAAGATCACGCGCGAGCCGGGGCCGATGAAGTTCGGCGGCACCTCGGCGATCGCCTTCATCGAGGACCCGGACGGCTACAAGATCGAGCTGATCCAGAAGAACGCGGCGGCCGAGCGGCCCGCCTGATCGTCCGGCCCGCGTACCGCGCGCCTGCCGCAGCGATGACCTTCGGCACGCTCGATCTGCCGGGTGGCGGCGGCGGGCGCATCCTGATCGCCTCCTGCCCCGGCGTGGGCGGCGGTTCGCTGGCCGAGGACATGGCGGCGCTCAAGCGCGCCGGGGCGGTTCTGCTGCTCTCGCTCCTGCCCGAGGACGAGGTGGCGCGTCGCGGCCTTGCCCCCGGCGCGCTGGAAGCGGCCGCGCGCGCGGCGGGGCTGCTCTGGTTCTCGCTGCCGATCGCCGACTACGACGTGCCCGGCGCCGAGTGGGAACAAGGCTGGCGCACGGGGGTCGCGGCGGCGCTGCATGGCGCGTTCGATGCCGGGCTGGGGGTGGCGCTGCATTGCCGCGCCGGGCTTGGCCGCAGCGGCACCATCGCCGCGCGGCTCCTGGTCGAGCGCGGCACGCCGCCCACCGAGGCGGTGCGGCTGGTGCGTGCCGCGCGCCCCGGCGCGATCGAGACCGCACCGCAGATGGCTTGGCTCTACGCGCTCAAGCGCGGCGCGGGCTAGGGCACGTTCCGTTCGGCTTCGATCAGCCGAACGGAAGTGGTGCCCTAGAAACTTGAGGATTGCGACCTGCCTGGTCAGATCTGGTGGAATCGCGCTGCGGTTCCACCAGATCTGACGCTGCTCTAGCGCGCCGCGTCCTCGATCCGCGCCAGCCCCTCCTCGCGGCCGAGTGCCCCCAGCACATCGAAGATGGGCGGGCTTTGAGTCGAGCCGGTGAGTGCCGCGCGCAGTGGTTGCGCCACCGCGCCGAGCTTCATGGCACGGCTTTCGGCGAAAGCGCGCGTCGCTGCCTCCAGCGCCGCCACCGACCAGTCGGTGGCGCCGAGCGCGGCGCCGAGCTCGCGCAGCGCGATCTTCGCCTCGGGCGTGAGCTGCGCCCTGGCCTTGGCGTCCATCGGCAGCGGGCGCGGATGGGCGAGGAAGGCGGCGCTGTCGGCCAGTTCGGCCAGCGTGCGCGCGCGCTCCTGCAGGCCGGGCATCAGCGCCGCGAGCCGCGCCTTGGCGTGCGCGCCCACCGCCAGTTCCGTCCGTCTGGCCAGCCGCTCCAGCGTCTCGCGCACCAGCCGCGCCGGGTCTGCCTTGCGCAGGTAGTGCGCATTCAGAGCGGTCAGCTTGGCGAAGTCGAACCGCGCCGCGCCGCGCCCCACCCCGTCGGTGTCGAACAGGCGGATCGCCTCGTCGCGGTCGAGGATCTCGGCATCGCCATGGCCCCAGCCGAGCCGCAGCAGGTAGTTGCACACCGCTTCCGGCAGATAGCCCATCTCGCGGAATTCGAGCACGCTGACCGCGCCGTGGCGCTTGGAGAGCTTCGAGCCGTCGGCGCCGTGGATCAGCGGGATATGGCCGAAGCGCGGCTCGTCCCAGCCCATGGCGCGATAGACCTGGACCTGGCGGAAGGTGTTGGTGAGATGGTCGTCGCCGCGAATGACATGGGTGATGCCCATGTCGTGATCGTCCACCACGACCGCATGCAGGTAGGTGGGCGTGCCGTCCGAGCGCAGGATGATCATGTCGTCGAGTTCGGTGTTGGCCACGCGCACCGTGCCCTGGACGAGATCCTCGACCACCGTCTCGCCCTCGCGCGGGGCCTTGATGCGGATCGCGGGCTTGATGCCGGGCGGCGCCTCCTTCGGGTCGCGGTCGCGCCAGCGTCCGTCATAGCGCGGCGGGCGGCCTTCCTTAATCGCTCGCTCGCGCATCTGCTGAAGTTCCTCGGGCGTGCAGTAGCAGAAGTAGGCGCGGCCGGCGGCCAGCATCTGGTGCGCGACCTCGGCATGGCGCGCCTCGCGCGTGGACTGGAACAGCGGCGGCTCGTCCGGGCTGAGATCAAGCCAGGCCAGGCTGTCGAGGATCTGCTGCACCGCCTCGGCGGTGGAGCGCTGCTTGTCGGTATCCTCGATGCGCAGGAGATACTTGCCGCCATGGTGGCGCGAGAACAGCAGGTTGAACAGCGCCGTGCGCGCCCCCCCGATATGGAGGAAGCCGGTGGGCGAGGGGGCGAAGCGGGTGACGACGGTCATGGCCTGCGATGCGCTGGATGGGGGAGGGCGGGCGCCGCCGCATGGGCGAGGCCGGCGAAGGCGCGGCTTTTAGCATGTGCGGGCCGCTTCGTGTAGCATGAGGGGCGGTATGCGGCAGCGCGGCGACGGTTCGAGGCAGCGCGGGCGGCACGGAAATCGCGGGCGAGGGCGAGCGGCGTGGCAGCAGGCGGGGCAGGCGGGACCACGGCGCAGGCGGCCGATGCGGCCGTGCTGGACGCCGTCCGCCCCGCGCACTGGGGCAGCGTTCCGGCAAGGCCGAGGCCGACGCCGTCGGCGCGCCTGCGCGCCGCGATCGGGGCCGCCTTCGCCGCCGAGCGCGAGCGCTGGCCGCTCTGGCTGCCGGTGGCGCTCGGGCTCGGTATCGGCATCTACTTCCTGCTGCCGCGCGAGCCCTGGCTCTGGTCCGGTCCGGTCCTGGCCGCCCTGCTGCTGGCGGTGACGCTCAGGCTGCGACTGCGCGGCAGCATCCGGGGGGCCTGGACCGCCGGTCTGATCGCTGCGGTGGCGCTCGGTTTCGCCGTGGCGCAACTGCGCACGGATTCCATGCCGGCTCCGCTCGATCCGCCGCGCCGCGCCGCGGTGCTGGAAGGGGTGGTGCAGCAGGTGGACCGGCTGCCCAATGGCCGGCGCGTGGTGCTGGCGCAGGTGCGGCTGGTCGAGGCGGGCGGCGCCCCGGTGGCAGCCGAGGCGGCAGGGCCCTGGGCGCGCGCCGTGCGGGTGCGGCTGCGCAACGACGACCGCGCCGCCAACCCCGCCCCCGGCGACCGCGTGCGCATCCGCGCACTGATCCGCCCGCCGATGCCGCCCGCCCTGCCCGGCAGCTTCGATTTCCAGCGTGCGGCCTTCTTCCAGGGGCTCGGCGCCTCGGGCTTCGCGCTCGGGCCGCTCAGCGTCATCGCCTCCGGCGCGCCGCCCGGCTCCTTCGCCCATGCGCTCGCCTCCGCCCGCCACAGCATCGTCGAGCGCGTGCAGGATGCCCTGCCCGCGCGCGAGGCCGGCATCGCCGCGGCACTGCTGACGAATGTCGTCACCTCGATCCCGCCGGCCGACATGCAGGCGATGCGCGATGCGGGGCTGGCGCATCTTCTGGCCGTGTCGGGGCTGAACATCGGCATCGTCTGCGGCTTCTTCTTGCTCGGCCTGCGGCTGCTCCTGGCCGCGATCGAGCCGGTAGCACTGCGCTATCCGATCAAGAAATGGGCGGCGGTGGGGGCGCTGCTTGGCACCTATGCCTACATGCTGCTGGCGGGCGCCAACGTGCCGGTGCAGCGCGCCTTCCTGATGGCAGCGATCGTGCTGGTGGGGGTCCTGTTCGATCGCGCGGCAAGCCCGATAAGGCTGCTGGCCTGGGCGGCGGCGGCGATCCTGCTGGTCCAGCCCGAGGCTCTGCTGGGCGCAAGCTTCCAGATGTCCTTCGCCGCGGTGGCGGCGCTGGTGGCGGCATGGGAGGGGTTGCGCCGGCTGCTCGCGGCCCGGGCCGAGCATGGTGCGCGGCACCGGTTGCTGCTCAAGGCGGCCGGGCTGATCGCGACCAGCTTCGTCGCCAGTGCGGCCACCATGCCCTTCGCGATCTACCATTTCGACCGGCTGGCGGCCTATTCGGTGCTGGCCAACGCCATCGCCGTGCCTCTGACCAGCGTCTGGGTGATGCCCTGGGGCGTGATCGCGCTGGTGCTGATGCCCTTCGGGCTGGACGCGCTCGCCTTCGTGCCGATGGGCTGGGGCATCTCGGCGATCCTCGCCACCGCGCATCTGGTGGCGGCGCTGCCGGGCGCGGCTTGGACTATGCCGGCGATGCCGCCCTGGGGGCTGGCCCTGTGCGCGCTGGGCGGGCTCTGGCTCTGCCTCTGGCAGCGGCGCTGGCGCCTGTTGGGTGCGCCAGTTCTGGTTCTCGGGCTCGCTAGCGCGGCCCTGGTGCGCCCGCCAGACATACTGGTGTCCGACGATGCGCGGCTGATCGGCGTGCGGCACGGCTCGGAACTGGTGCTGCTGGCAGAACGCGGCGCGAACCGCCTGGTGCGCGAGGTGTGGCTGCGCCGGATGGGGATCACGCGCACGGTGCCGCTGCCCGACGAGTGGGAAGGCTGGAACGCCGGCCCGGTGCGCTGCGACGAGGATGCCTGCACCGTGGCTGGGCCGGGCGAGCGGGCGGCGGCGGTGATCCTGCCCGAAGGCGGCGAGGTCGCGGAGCAATGCGGCCGGGCGCCCCTGCTGCTCAGCCCCGAGCCCTTGCGCGGACGCTGTGCCGGAAGCCGGGTGATCGACCGCTTCGCGGTCTGGCGCCAGGGCGGACAGGCGGTGTGGTTCGGCGCGGAGGGGGCGCCGCGCGTGGTGAGCGACCGTGCCTATCGCGGGCGGCGGCCCTGGGTGCCGCCGGAGCGGCCGTCCTTCGCCGAGGATCAGTTCGCGCCCAGACCTGCCGCAGGGGCGAGATAGGGCGGCGGTCGTGCCTGTGCCGCAGGGGCGGTGCAGGACGGGGAGCGGCGCCAGTGGCCTGTGATACCCGGCGTTGGACCTTCAGCCCGGGTGCGCTATGGCATCCTCCGCCGCAACCAGTTGCGGAAGCGGTTCAACAGTAGGGATAACCGTGGCGGCGGCTTATTGTTCGCCCAAGATGGTGGCTTGGTCGGCCACTCGGAGTGATAATGTTTGCCGGCAGCGTCAATGACAGTTGCCCGCAGCCGCCACCAAAGCGCTCCGTACTTTGCCATCTCCGCTTGATCTGTGGAAATTACATATGGAGCGGCCCCCTCAGCAAGGGTTACGCCTCGGACAGTATCGAATAGCAGGCGATGACGGGTGCCAACATCTTCACCAGCGGGAATCTTGAAATGAACATGGCTTACATAAATTGGCCGGCGGCCTATATTACTTATAGTAACAACAAAAAAGTCTTCGAATGGTTTGCGGCTGTACCAAATCCTTTCATGTCCCATTGTAAACGCACAGTTACTTTTGCGCGGTCCCGAAAGTAGACCAGTGTGCCGATCATTAGGCCAAGTGGGCCAGTGATGGCGCCAACAAGAGCTGCCCAGTCTTTGATATCCATGATTTTCGTGTTCACTCGACAAGCGTGCGGCGGCGTGGTGGTGACTCGGTCCTGCGCTCACTGTGCGTGGATGGCACCCGACTGTCTCGACGGGTCCCCGGGGCGCGCGGCTAGTATTTCCGCACCAGCCCGACCAGCTTGCCCTGTATCCGCACCCGGTCGGGGCCGAAGATCCGTGTCTCGTAGCGGGCATTGGCGGGTTCGAGCGCGACCGAGTTGCCGCGCCGGCGCAACCGCTTGAGCGTGACCTCCTCCTCGTCGATCAGGGCGACGACGATCTGGCCGCTCTCGGCATTGTCGCCGCGCCGGATCACGACCGTATCGCCATCGAGGATGCCGGCCTCGACCATCGAATCGCCGGCCACCTCCAGCGCATAGTGCTCGCCCTGGCCGAGCATGGCGGCCGGCACCTCGGTCGTGGTGCCATTGTCGCGCAGCGCCTCGATCGGGCTGCCGGCGGCGATGCGGCCGTAAAGCGGCAGGTGCACGGCGGCCGCGGTTTCCGCGACCATGGCGGCGCCCGCCAGTTGCGGCTGGAAGTTGCCGCGGATGACGTTCGGGGTGAAGCCCGGCGCGGGGGCAGTCGGCGGGGCGGCCACGGTTTCGCGCGGGGTGCTGCGCGGGGCCAGCGCGTCCGGCAGGCGCAGCACCTCGAGCGCCCGGGCGCGATGGGCGCGGCGGCGGATGAACTGCCGCTCCTCCAGCGCCGTGATCAGGCGGTGGATGCCCGACTTGGACTTGAGCTTCAGCGCCTCCTTCATCTCCTCGAACGAGGGGGAGAAGCCGGTCTGGCGCAGATGGCGGTCGATGAAGATCAGCAATTCGTGCTGCTTGCGCGTGAGCATGCGGGCCCCCGATGGCCGTTGCCTGGGTGCGCGGGCGTGCCGAGGCGCCAGATAGCGGCGATCGGAACAAACCAGCAACCAACTGTGGTGTTCTATGTTGGTTCCGGTGCGCCGTCAACGCTTTTCCACAGCAAGCCGGCTGAACGGCCCCCTATATCCCCAGGGCGGCGAGCGGCACCGCCTCGGCCATCTCGCCGGCGGCGGCGGGCGGGGCGTGGGGCGCGCGCAGCACCAGGCAGTCGGCGCGGGCGAGCCGGCTCATCATCGAGCTGTCCTGCACCGGGAACGGGGTGGCCTCGGGCACGCCGTCCGGCCCCGGGGCCAACGTCGCGCGCAGATGATCCGCCCGCACGTCATTGGCCTTGAGCGGCACGCCCAGCCGCACCCGGATGGTGGGTGGCGCGGTGTCGGCAAGGCCCAGGAGGCGCGCGAGCGCGGGCATGATGAACAGCACGCCGCAGACCATCGCCGAGACCGGATTGCCCGGCAGGCCCAGCATCGGCGTGCCGCGGAAGCTGCCGGCGATCAGCGGCTTGCCCGGGCGCATCGCCACCTTCCAGAAATCGACCGCAAGCCCGAGCGGCTCCAGCACCTGCTGGATCAGGTCGTGCTCGCCCACCGAGGCGCCGCCGGTGGTGACGATCAGATCGGCCTGCTGCAACCCCGCGGCGAAGCCTGCCAGAGCCTCGGGCGTATCGGCGGCGATGCCGAGGTTGACCGCCTCGCCGCCCGCCGCCCGCACCAGGGCCGCGAGCGCATGGGTGTTGGAACTGACGATGCCGCCAGGAGCCAGCGGCTCGCCCGGCATGACGATCTCGTCGCCGGTGGCGAGCAGGGCGACGCGCGGGCGGCGGCGCACCGGCAGCCAGGGATGGTTGGCGGCGGCGGCGAAGCCGATATCGCGCGCGCTAAGCCGGCGCGGCGCGGCCAACGCCACCTCGCCCTCGGCGAAGTCGAGCCCGCGCTTGCGGATGTGCCGCCCGACCGCGCTCGCCTCGCGGATCGTCACGCGATCGCCCACACGCTCGGTGTCCTCCTGGATCACGACCGCATCGGCGCCGTCGGGGATGACCGAGCCGGTGAACAGGCGCACGGCCTCGCCCGGGCCGACGCGGCCGGCGAAGGGGTGGCCCGCAGGCGCATTGCCGACCACGCGCAAGCTTGCGGGCACGGTGGCGCAATCGGCCGCGCGCACGCCATAGCCGTCCATCGCCGAGACATCGGCCGGCGGTTGGGTCAGGCGCGCGCGGACATCGGCGGCGAGCACGCGCCCGGCGGCATCGGACAGCGACACCCACTCGTCCGGCAGCGTCGCAAGATCCTTCAGGATGCGCGCGCGCGCTTCCTCGACCGAAATCATCAGGATGCCTCCCAGGTACCGGACTTGCCGCCGGACTTGTGCACCAGCCGCACCGCCTCGATGCGCATGCCGCGATCGATCGCCTTGCACATGTCATAGACCGTGAGCGCCGCGACGGTCGCGGCGGTGAGCGCCTCCATCTCCACCCCGGTGCGGCCCGCAAGCTTGCAGGTGGCGGTGATCTCCACCGCGTTCGCGGCACGGTCGGGCGCAAGCTCGACCTGCACCGAGGACAGGGCGAGGGGGTGGCAGAGCGGGATCAGATCGGGCGTGCGCTTGGCCGCCATGATGCCGGCAAGCTGCGCCACGGCCAGCACATCGCCCTTCTTGAGCGTGCGCGCCTCGATCTGCGCCAGCGTTGCCGGGGCCATCACCACGCGCGCCTTGGCCACGGCCACGCGCTCGGTCTCGGCCTTGGCCGAGACATCGACCATCACCGCGTTGCCCTTGGCATCGAAATGGGTGAGATCGGCGGGCATGGCGGGGCGCGATCGTCAGCGCGGGCGGGCGAGCAGCGCACGCGTCGCCGCCGCCACGTCCGCCTGGCGCATCAGGCTTTCGCCGACCAGGAAGCAGCGCGCGCCGACCGCGGCCATGCGGGCAAGATCGGCCGGCGTGGCGAGCCCGCTCTCTGCCACCAGGAGCCGCTCGGCCGGCACGCGCGCGGCCAGCGCCTCGGTGGTGGCGAGATCGGTCTTGAGCGTTTTCAGGTTGCGGTTGTTGATGCCGATCAGCGGCGAGCGCAGGCGGAGCGCGCGATCCAGTTCGGGCGCGTCGTGGACCTCGATCAGCGCGTCCATGCCGAGGCCGAAGGCGAGCGATTCCAGCTCGGCCGCCTGGGCGTCCGACAGCGCGGCCATGATGATCAGGATGCAGTCCGCGCCCATCGCGCGCGCTTCCAGCACCTGCCAGGGGTCGATCATGAAGTCCTTGCGGATCGCCGGCAGGGAGACGGCGGCGCGCGCAGCGATGAGGTGCTCGGGCGCGCCCTGGAAGAAGGGGCCGTCGGTGAGCACCGACAGGCAGGTGGCGCCGCCCGCCTGGTAGGCGCGGGCGAGGGCGGGCGGGTCGAATTCGGGGCGGATCAGCCCGCCTGAGGGCGAGGCCTTCTTTATCTCGGCGATCAGCCCGTAGCCCGTCCCGGCCGAGGCCGCGCGCAAGGCGCGCAGGAAGCCGCGCGGGGCATCGGCAGCGCGTGCGCGCCGTTCCATCTCGGCGGTGGGCGTCGCGGCCTTGCGCGTCTCGACATCGGCACGCGTGCGCGCGCAGATCCGCGCCAGCACGTCGGGCAGCTCGGGCGCGGCGTTCGCGGCGCGCGTCGTGGTGGTGGCGCTCATGCTCATGCTCAGGCGCGCCCCTGGGTGATGCCGATCAGCCCGTGCAGCTTCTGGCGCGCCGCCCCGCTCTCGATCGACTGGGCGGCCAGCCGTACGCCCTCCTTCAGTGTCGCGGCCTTGCCCGCGACCATCAGCGCGGCGGCGGCATTCAGCAGCACGATGTCGCGATAGGGGCCGGGATGGCCGTCGAGCAGCGCCGACAGCGCCAGCGCATTGGTGGGCGCATCGCCGCCCTTGAGGGCGGCCGGCTCGGCGCGCGGCAGGCCCGCTTCATCGGGCGTGATCTCGAAGCGGCGCACGCGGCCCTGGTGCCATTCGGCGGCGGCGGTGGGGCCGGTGGTGGTGATCTCGTCCAGCCCGTCCGAGCCATGCACCACGATCGCGCGTTCCGAGCCGAGCCGGCCCAGCACCTCGGCCACGGGCTCGATCCATTGCGCGCTGAACACGCCGACAAGCTGGCGCGTCACGCCCGCCGGGTTGGAAAGCGGGCCGAGCAGGTTGAAGATGGTGCGCGTGGCAAGCTCCATGCGCGGGCCGGCAACATGGCGCATGGCGGCATGGTGGCGCGGGGCCATCAGGAAGGCGGTGCCGTTCTCGGTCAGCGCCCGCTGCACCAGCTTCATGTCGGCATCGATGTTCACGCCGAGCGCGCCGAGCGCGTCCGCCGCGCCCGATTTCGAGGAAAGCGCGCGGTTGCCATGCTTCGCCACCGCCACACCGGCGCCGGCCACCACGAAGGCCACGGCGGTGGAGACGTTCCAGGTGCCGGCGGCATCGCCGCCCGTGCCGCAGACATCGATCGCGCCCGAGGGCGCATCGATGCGCAGCATCTTCGCGCGCATCACCCGCGCCGCGCCGGTGATCTCGGCCACCGTCTCACCGCGCACGCGGAGCGCCATCAGGAAGCCCGCGATCTGCGCCGGCGTCGCCTCGCCCGACATGATGATCTCGAAGGCGCCCTCGGCATCGGCCTCGTCCAGCGCCTCCCCGGCCGCCACGCGCCCGAGCAGCGGGCGCAGGCTGGCCCCGACGGCGCCACTCATGCCGGCACCGGCGCGTTCTGGCCCTGGGCCAGGCGCAGGAAGTTGCGCAACAGGTCGTGGCCGTTCTGGCTGGCGATGCTCTCGGGGTGGAACTGCACGCCCCAGATCGGCAGGGTGCGGTGCGCCAGCCCCATGATCAGCCCGTCCTCGGTCTGTGCCGTGACGACCAGCTCGCGCGGCAGGCTGTCGCGCGCGACGATCAGCGAATGGTAGCGCGTGGCACGGAACGGGGAGGGCAGGCCCGCGAATACATCGGTGCCGCGATGGTAAATGCTGCTGATCTTGCCGTGCATAGGCACCGGCGCACGCACCACCTGGCCGCCGAATGCCTGTCCGATCGCCTGGTGGCCGAGGCAGACGCCGAGGATCGGGATGCGGCCGGCGGCCTGCTCGATCAGGCCGAGGCAGATGCCGGCCCTGTCCGGGTCGCACGGGCCGGGCGAGATCACGATGCCGTCCGGGCGCATCGCCAGCGCCTGCTCGACCGACAGCGCATCGTTGCGGCGCACGACGGTTTCGGCGCCGAGATCGCCCAGGAAGTGGTAGAGGTTGAAGGTGAAGCTGTCGTAGTTGTCGATCAGCAGCAACATGGCGGCGGGTCCTTCGCTGGCGGCAGAGGATGCACGCCGGGCGGGCGAACGGTCAAGCAAGCGGCGGCGGCGCGCTGCTCGACCTGCCAGACCGTCGGCGCAGGGCCGCCTTGCGCGGGGCGCGTAGCATACCGCATCACGCGGCGCTTGACCTTGCCCCAGGGGCAACCCCCAGCTTTTCACGCGGGACGCCAACTGCAAATGTGAGCACCGACATGAACAGCACAGCCGCTATCCTGGAAGCCCCCCGCCCGCACCAGCCCGCCGCGCCCGCCGCCGCGGCCGGCGCTGGCACCATCCGCCTGCCGCTTGCCGGCATGAGCTGCGCCTCCTGCGCGGCGCGGATCGAGCGCGCGCTCGCGGAGGTGCCGGGCGTCGCCTCGGCCAGCGTCAATTTCGCCAGCGAGGCGGCAAACGTCGCCTATGACCCGTCGCGCACCAGCCCGGCCGCACTTGCCGCAGCGGTGGCCGATGCCGGCTACGAGGTGCCCGAGGAGGTGCGCGAGTTCCGCATCGAGGGCATGACCTGCGCCTCCTGCGCCGGACGGGTGGAGAAGGCGCTGGCCGCCGTGCCGGGCGTGATCGAGGCGAGCGTCAACCTAGTGGGCGAAACCGCGCGGGTGAAGGCGCCAGCGGGCGTGGTGGACATCGCCTCGCTCGCGGCCGCCGTCGAGGATGCGGGCTATGCGCTGCACCCGCTCGCGGCCGAGGGCGCGGCAGCCGATGCCGAGCAGGCGGCAGCCGCGGCCCGCGCCCGGCGCGACCTGGTCGTGCTCGGCGCGTCGGCGGCGCTGTCCTTGCCCTTTCTGGTCGAGATGGTGATGCACCTCGCCGGCAGCCATCACGCGCTTCTGCCCGGCTGGCTGCAAGTGCTGCTCGCAACCCCGGTGCTGTTCTGGGGGGGCGCGCGTTTCTGGCGCGCCGCCTGGGCGGGCTTGCGCGCGCGCGCCGGCAACATGGACCAGCTCGTGGTGCTGGGCGCGGGCTCGGCCTATGGCGTCAGCCTCTATCACCTGTTCGTCTCGCCGGGCCCCCTCTATTTCGAGGCGGCGGCGGTGTTGGTGACGCTGGTGCTGCTCGGCAAGGTGCTGGAGGCGCGCGCCAAGGCCGGCACGGCGGCGGCGGTGCGCGCGCTGATGGCGCTGCGCCCCGACACCGCGACCCGCATCCGCGACGGCGCCGAGGAGAAGGTGCAGATCGCCGCGCTGGCGGCGGGCGACGTGATCAAGGTCCGCCCGGGCGAGGCGATCGCCGCCGACGGCACCGTGACCGAGGGCGAGGGCGAGGTCGATGAATCCCTCATCACCGGCGAAAGCCGGCCCGTGGCCAAGGCGCCCGGCGCTGCCGTGATCGGCGGCGCGGTGAACGGGGCGGGGCTGCTGATGGTGCGCGTGACCGCAGTCGGGCAGGGCTCGACGCTCGCGCGCATCATCCGCGCGGTGCAGGCGGCGCAGGGCTCGAAGGCGCCGGTGCAGGCGCTGGTCGATCGTGTCTCGGCGGTGTTCGTGCCGGCGGTGATTCTGGTGGCGCTAGCGACCTTCGCCGGCTGGCTGATGGCCGGCGCCAGCCACGAGCAGGCGATCCTGAACGCGGTCGCGGTGCTGGTTATCGCCTGCCCCTGCGCGCTCGGGTTGGCCACACCTGCGGCCCTGGTCGCCGGCACGGGTGCGGCGGCGCGGCGCGGGATACTGATCCGCGATGCCGCCGCACTCGAGCGCGCGCGCACGCTCGACACGGTGGTGTTCGACAAGACCGGCACGCTGACCGAGGGGAAGCTCGCGGCGACGAAGCTCGTCCCGCTGGCGCCAGGCGTGGACGAGGCGGGCCTGCTCCGCCTCGCCGCTGCACTCCAGCAGGGCAGCGAGCATCCGCTCGCGCGCGGCGTGCTGGCGGCGGCGGCCGAGCGCGGGATCGGGCTGCCCTCGTTGTCGGAGTTCGAGGCGCGCGTCGGGCGCGGTGTTGCCGGCATGGTGGAGGGCGTTGGCTTCGCGCTCGGCTCGCGCAAGCTGGTGGCCGAGGAGGGGCTCGCCCAGGCGCTCGCCGCGCACGAGGAAGCCGCGCAGGCACTGGAGGCCGAGGGCGCGACGGTGGTGTTCCTGCTGCGCACCGGCCGCAACCCGGCGCTGCTTGGCCTGATCGCGCTCGCCGACCGGCTGCGGCCGGAGACGAAGGAGGCGATCGGCGCCGTGCGCGCGCTCGGCCTCGCGCCGATCATGCTGACGGGCGATACCGCCCGCACCGCCGCGCGCATCGCCGAGGAGGCCGGCATCTCCGAGGTGATCGCCGAGGTCTCGCCCGAGGGCAAGGCCGCGGCGATCGCCGAACTGCACGCCAAGGGGCGCACGGTGGCGATGGTGGGCGATGGCATCAACGACGCCCCGGCGCTGGCGGCGGCCGATCTCGGCATCGCCATGGGCGGGGGCACCGACGTGGCCATGGCCACCGCCGGTGTCACGCTGATGCGCGGCGATCCGCGCCTCGTGCCGGGGGCGGTGGCGATCGCGCGCGCGACCTTGCGCACGATCCGCCAGAACCTGGTCTGGGCCTTCGCCTACAATGTGGTGGCGATCCCGCTTGCCGCTCTCGGCTATCTCTCGCCAGTGATCGCGGGTGCGGCGATGGCGATGAGCAGCGTCTCGGTGGTGCTGAACGCGCTTCGGCTGCGCCATTTCGGCGCGCGGCAGTAGAGGACGGCCCCGCCGGCGGAGCGCGGGCGGCGCTAGAGCAGCGTGAAGGCCATCAGCCAGACGAGAGCCGCGCCGAGCGCAACCAGGGCGGCCTCGCGCAGGCAGGCGGCGGTCAGGCGCGGCATCGCCCCGCCGCCCTAGCCGCCGGTCGCGCCGCGCCGGGCGCGGGTCTCGAACAGCACCGCCTCCTCGGCGGCGCGGATCAGGGCGCGCGCCTTGTGCTGCGTCTCCTCGAACTCCAACTGCGCGTCGCTGTCGGCCACCACCCCGCCGCCGGCCTGGACATACATCACGCCGTCCTTCACCACCGCCGTGCGCAGGCCGATGCAGGTATCCATGCTGCCATTGGCGGCGAAGTAGCCGATGCAGCCGGCATAGATGCCGCGCCGCTCGGGCTCCAGCTCCTCGATGATCTCCATCGCGCGGACCTTGGGCGCGCCGGTGAGCGTGCCGGCCGGGAAGCCCGCCACCAGCGCATCGAGCGCATCGAGCCCCTCGCGCAGCTCGCCCTCGACGTTGGAGACGATGTGCATGACATGGCTGTAGCGCTCGACCACGAACTGCTCGGTCACGCGCACCGTGCCGATCCTGGCCACGCGCCCGACATCGTTGCGGCCGAGATCGAGCAGCATCAGGTGCTCGGCCCGCTCCTTGGGGTCGGCAAGCAGCTCCTGCTCCAGCGCGACATCCTCGGCATGGTCCTTGCCGCGCCGGCGCGTGCCGGCGAGCGGGCGGATCGTGACCTTGCCCTCGCGCAGCCGCACCAGGATCTCGGGCGAGGAGCCCACCACCTGGAAGCCGCCGAAATCGAGGAAGAACAGGAACGGCGAGGGGTTGAGGCGGCGGAGCGCCCGATAGAGCGCGAAGGGCGGCAGCGCGAAGGGCACCGAGAAGCGCTGCGAGGGCACGATCTGGAACGCATCGCCGGCGCGGATATACTCCTTCGCCGTCTCGACCATGCCCAGGAACTGCTCGTGCGTGACGTTCGAGCGCGGCGGCGGCAGGGCCGGCATCTCGGGCGCGGCGGGGCGCAGCGGCAGGGGCTGCTCGAAGGCCGCCAGCACCTCGGCCAGCCGCGCCTCTGCCGTGGCCCAGGCCGCCTCGGCGTCGATGCCGGGGGCGGGGCGGACGGGGGTCACCACCGTGATCGTGTCGGCGATATTGTCGAAGATCGCCATCACGGTCGGGCGCAGCATCACCGCGTCGGGCAGGGCGAGCCGGTCGGGCTTGAGCGCGGGCAGCCGCTCCATCAGCCGGACCATGTCGTAGCCGAGATAACCGACCAGGCCGGCCGCCATCGGTGGCAGCCCGGCGGGGATGTCGATGCGGCTTTCGCGTTCGAGCGTGCGCAGTGCCGCGAGCGGCGCCTCGGCCATCGGCTTGAAGGCGTCGGGATCGGTGAGCGCGGTTCGGTTCACCTCCACCCGCTCGCCCTTGCAGCGCCAGATCAGGTCGGGCGCGCAGCCGATGATCGAGTAGCGGCCGCGCACCGCACCGCCCTCGACGCTTTCGAGCAGGAAGCTGTTCGCCCGCCCGGCGGCGAGTTTCATGAAGGCCGAGACCGGTGTCTCCAGGTCGGCCACCGTGCTGGTCCACAGAAGCTGCGCCTCTCCGGCCTGGTAGCGGGCGCTGAACGCGGCCTTGTCGGGCGGGGGCGGAGGGGTCATGGCGATGGGTCCGGCTCGGTGTGCGTATCGCGGCGGCGGCGGCGGCGCCGCTACTGCGGGGAGACGATGTTGTTGATCACGGTCTGGTTGACGGTGATCGAGGCGCGCTGGCGCAGCGCCACCAGGAACTGCCGCTCCAGATCATCCGCCAGTCCGAGGCCGAGGCGCGTGCGGACATTGGCGACGCCGGCGGCATCCGCGGCCGGGTCGGGGCGCGTGACCTCGACCAGCTGGGCGACGACATAGGATTCCTCGGTGCGCACCATGGTGGGCTCGCCCTGTCGCAGCGCGAACAGCGGCCCGAGCATCTCGGCCGGCACGCCCGAGCCCTGCACCTGCGCGCGCCCGACCGATGGCGAGCGCGTGACGGTGGCCCCGGCTGCGGCGGCGGCCTCGGCCATCGGCTTGCCTTCCTTGAGTGCGGCGAGCAGGGCCGCGGCGGCGGTTTCCTGCGCGCGGCGACGCTGGTCGGTGTTCCAGGCGGCGCGCACGCCTTCAGCCACCGTCTCGAACGGGCGCAGCGCGGGCGGCGTGATGCCTTCGACCCGGACGAAGAAGTAGATGTTGTTCTCGGCCTCGACCATGCGGTTGTCGGTCTGGCCGGGTTCGGTGGCGAAAGCCTGCTCCACCAGCTGCTGGCCGATCGGATCGAGATCGACCGGAGCGCCTGTGGCGTCTTGCCCCTCGCGGTCGATCGCCTCGATCGTGCGCATGGGCAGTTCGTGCCGGCGCGCCACCTCCTCGATCGGCAGGCCCTCGGCGAGCGAATCCTCGACCTTGTTCACGGTGTCGATCGCCACCTCGACCGAGCGGTCGCGCGCCATCTCCTCGCGCATCCGGTCCTTGACCTCGTCGAAGGTCACGGGGCGCGGCGGCGTGATCGTGCCGACGCGCAGCACATGCAGCCCGAGCGGCGAGCGCACCGGACCCACCACCGTCCCGGTGGCGGCGCCGAACACCGGATCGGCCAGCGCGGCAAGCGGCATCTCCTGGCGCGACACGGTGCCGAGCGCGACCGGCTGGGCGTTCGCCGCGCGCGCCTCGGTGCTGATCGCCTCCCAGCTTGCGCCGCCCTTCCAGGCGGCGGCCAGACGTTCGGCCACGGCCTCGTCGCGGGTTACGATCTGCTGCACCTCGCGCCGCTCGGGCTGGTCGTAGTTGGCGCGCCGCTCGGGAAAGGCGAGGCGCAGATCCTCGTCGCTGATGCTCACCCGCGCGGCGACGATCTCGGGGCTCAGCATCATGACGCTGATCTTGCGATACTCGGGCGCCTGGAAGGCATCGGGGTTGTTCTCGTGGAAGCGGCGAAGCTGCTCCTCGGTGGCGGCGGCGGGCTCGGGGGCGGCCTCGAAGCGGAAGGCCACCATGTCGGCCACGCGGCGTTCGTTCTGGTAGGCGTAGGCCAGGCGGGCGAGGCTCTGCGGGGCGGTGGCGTTGGCGCGCACGGTGCCGCCGAGCTGCTGGCGCAACAGGTTCTCGCGCAGGCGGGCAACGAAGAATGCCTCGGAGAATCCGCTGCGTTGCAGCGCGTTGTTGAACTCCGCGACGCTGAACCGCCCGTCCACGCCCTGGAAATTCGGGTCGGAGATGATCGCGTTGCGCACCATGTCGGTGGTCGCGGCAAGGCCGAGGCGCTGGGCCTCCTTGTCGGCCAGCCGCAGCGTGATGATCTGGTCCACCGACTGGCGCATGATGTCCTGGCGCATCTCGTCGGTCGGCTCGATCCGGCCCTGGAGCATGCGCTGGAGCTGGGAAAGCTGGCGCTGATAGAAGTCGCGCACTTCCTCGGTCGAGACCGGCTCGCCGTCGATCGTGATCGCCGGCTGGGCGCGGTACTGCCCGGTGAACATGTCGCCCACGCCCCACACCGCGAAGCTGAGGATCAGGATGCCGAACAGGATCTTGGCCGGCAGCGAGGCCGCGCCACGGCGCAGGGCAGCAAGCATGGGGTGCGCGCATCCTCCAACGATGCGCGCCGGCATGGGGGCCGGCGCGCGTGCGGCATCACGGAAAGGGGCGGCATCATAGACACCCGCCCCGATGCACTGCAACAAGGGGTGGGAACAAGGGGTGGGAACAAGGGGTGGGAGACGGCGGCCTCGGCACGAGCATGCCGCGCGACGCCCCTTGCCGGGATACGGCGAATCCCGCTAGGGCTCGAGACACCACGGTATCGCCCGGCGCCATGTCGGCACCCTGGCCGAAGCCGAGCCCCGATCCACCGCCCCGGAGGTTTCCATGCCCGCCCCGCGCCCCCTGATCGCCGGCAACTGGAAGATGAACGGCCGGACCGAGGATGGCGCCAAGCTGGCAGGCGCGGTGCGTGCCTGGGCGCAGGCGAACAATCCGCGCTGCGACCTGCTTCTGTGCCCGCCCTTCACCCTGGTCCAGGCGGTGGCGCATATCGTGCTGGGGGCCCCGGTGGCCGTGGGCGGGCAGGACTGCCACGCCGAGGCCGCGGGCGCCTATACCGGCGACATCGCCGCCCCGATGCTGCGCGATGCGGGGGCCAGCCACGTCATCCTCGGCCATTCCGAGCGGCGCCAATACCACAAGGAAACCGACGCCGAGGTGGCGGCCAAGGCGCTTGCCGCCCGCGCCGCCGGCCTGACCGCGATCATCTGCGTGGGCGAGACCGAGGCCGAGCGGGTCGAGGGCCGGGCCGAGGCGGTGGTGGGGGCGCAGCTGGCCGGCTCGGTGCCGGACGGGGCCACGGCCGCCGACCTTGTGGTGGCCTACGAGCCGGTCTGGGCGATCGGCACCGGCCGCACCCCGACCGAGGCCGATGTTGCCGCCATGCACGCCTTCATCCGCGCCCGGCTGGTGGAGCGGTTCGGGCCGGGCGAGGGGGCGGGGATGCGCCTCCTCTATGGTGGTTCGGTGAAGGCCACGAATGCCCAGACCCTGCTGGCGGTGCCCGAGGTGAACGGCGCGCTGGTGGGCGGTGCCAGCCTCAAGGCCGAAGAGTTCTGCGCCATCGCTGCCGCGGTACCCTGACGGGAACCGCCGGGGCATCGGCCGCGTCCTGGCGCCGGCACGGTTGCCTGGAGCCGAGGCCGGCGCCGCGCGGTCCCGGACCCGCCGTGCCTAGGGGCTCGGCCCGGGCCCTGGGGTCGGGCCTCGGTGTCTCTGGCCGGCGCGGCGCCGTTGCGGGCGATCCTGGCGGTCGCTGCACCCCGGTCCCGTCGCGCCTAGGGGCACGGCCCGCGCCCTGGCGACTGGCGTCGGCTGCTGCGGCCGGCGAGGCGCATGGCGGGTGGTCGCGCGGGTGGTCACCCTCCGGCCCTTGCTGGCTCCACGCCGCCGCCCGGGTGCCGCACCCGCCTCGCCGGGACCCTGCCCGCGCCCTGGGGTCAGGCAGGCACCGGCTCGCCGGCAGGCAGGGGGCGCGGGCACCGGCGCCGGCACCCAAACTCGCTCACCCTGTCGCTTGGTCCAAGCCCCCTCGGGCCACGGGGTGGCAGCGGCATCCCGGCCAAGCAGCCTCCAGGCCGGTGCGGGGCCTCGCGCCCGCGCTTACTGCTGGCCATCGCCGCCCCGGTCGGGTAAAGAGGCGCCGCCGGCTGCATCCACCCCGATACGGCCCCCGCGCGGGGGCCAGTGCGAGCGGACATTCGCCAGGCCCGGAGCCATGACCAACGTTCTCCTGCTGATCCACCTGTTCGTCACCCTCGCGCTGATCATCGTCGTCCTGCTCCAGAAGAGCGAAGGCGGCGGGCTCGGCATCGGCGGCGGCGGCGGCATGGGCAATTTCATGAGCGGGCGCGGCACCGCCAACCTGCTCACCCGCACCACCGCCATCCTGGCCACGATCTTCATGGTGCTGGCGCTCGGGCTGGCCCTGATCCAGCAGAACAGCCGCGGCCCCCGCAGCATTGTCGATGGCGCGGTGCCCGCCGCCCCCTCGGCGCCGGCTGCCCCAACGGCCGTTCCGGCCCCGCCCGCCGCCCCGGCGGTCCCGACCAACTGAGGCCCGCGGTGCCTGCCGTCCGCGCCGCCCGCATCGTCAGCCGGCGGCGGCGCTTCCCCATGGCCGATTCGCCCGGCTATGAGGTGCGCCCATGACGCGCTATGTCTTCATCACCGGCGGCGTGGTTTCCTCGCTCGGCAAGGGCATCGCCTCGGCCGCCCTGGGCGCGCTGTTGCAGGCGCGCGGCTATACGGTGCGGCTGCGCAAGCTCGACCCCTACCTCAATGTCGATCCGGGGACGATGAGCCCCTATCAGCATGGCGAGGTCTATGTCACCGAGGACGGGGCCGAGACCGACCTCGATCTCGGCCATTACGAGCGCTTCACCGGCGTTGCCGCCACCCAGGCCGACAATGCCACCACCGGGCGGATCTACTCGCAGGTGATCGCGCGCGAGCGGCGGGGCGATTATCTCGGCGCGACGGTGCAGGTGATCCCGCACGTCACCGATGCGATCAAGGAGGCGATCGTCGCCGATTCCGGCGGCAGCGACTTCGTCCTGGTCGAGATCGGCGGCACGGTGGGCGACATCGAGAGCCTGCCGTTCCTGGAGGCGATCCGCCAGCTCGGCAACGAGCTCGGCCCCGAGCGGGCGATGTTCGTGCATGTCACGCTGCTGCCCTACATCCCGGCCGCCGGCGAGCTGAAAACCAAGCCCACCCAGCATTCGGTGAAAGAGCTCCTCAACGTCGGCATCCAGCCCGACGTGCTGCTCTGCCGCGCCGACCGGCCGTTGCCCGAGGGCGAGCGGCGCAAGATCGCGCTGTTCTGCAATGTCCGCCAGGAAGCGGTCATCCCGGCGCTCGACGTCGACACGATCTACGCCGTGCCGCTGACTTACCACCAGGAGGGGCTGGACCGCGAGGTGCTGCGCCATTTCGGCCTGCCCTTCGAGCGCGAGCCCGACCTCAAGCGCTGGGAGAAGATCGTCAACATCACCCGCGTGCCCGAAGGCGAGGTGACGATCGCGATCGTCGGCAAGTACACCAACCTCAAGGACGCCTACAAATCGCTGGCCGAGGCGCTGGCCCATGGCGGCATCGCCAACCGGGTGCGCGTCAACCTCGACTGGATGGACAGCCAGGTGTTCGAGGAGCCGGACGCGGTGCAGAAGCTCGAGGATGTCAACGGCATCCTGGTACCGGGCGGCTTCGGCGAGCGCGGCACGGAGGGCAAGATCGCCGCCGCCCGCTTCGCGCGCGAGCGCAAGGTGCCCTATTTCGGCATCTGCTTCGGCATGCAGATGGCGGTGATCGAGGCGGCGCGCAACCTGGCCGGGATCGAGGGCGCAAGCTCGACCGAGTTCGGGCCGTGCAAGGCCCCGATCGTCGGGCTGCTGACCGAATGGACGCGCGGCAACATCGTCGAGCGGCGCAGCGAGATGGTGGACAAGGGCGGTACCATGCGCCTCGGCGCCTATGCGTGCGAGGTCCTGCCCGAATCGCTCGTGGCGCAGATCTATGGCACGCACCGCATCAGCGAGCGCCACCGCCACCGCTACGAGGTGAACATCAACTACAAGGACGCGCTGGAGCGGGTGGGCCTGCTGTTCTCCGGCATGTCGCCCGACGGCTCCCTGCCCGAGATCGTCGAGATTCCAGGCCACCCCTGGTTCGTCGGCGTGCAGTTCCACCCGGAGCTGAAATCGAAACCGTTCGACCCGCACCCGCTATTCACGAGCTTCATCCGCGCGGCGATCGCCCAGGCGCGGCTGGTGTGACGGGCGTGGCCCCGGACAGCCCCGTTGCGCCGCGCCGGGTGAGGGTGGGGGCGCTCACCATCGCCAATGACCTGCCCTTCGTCCTGATCGCGGGGCCGTGCCAGATCGAAAGCCGCGCCCACGCGCTCGCGGTGGCCGAGGCGCTGGTGGGCATGTGCCGGACCGCCGGGGTGGGCCTGATCTATAAGTCGAGCTTCGACAAGGCCAACCGGACCTCGGTTGCGGCAGCGCGCGGCATCGGCATGGCCGAGGGGCTGGCGATCCTGGCCGAGGTGCGCGACCGCTTCGGCTGCCCGGTCCTGACCGATGTCCACCTGCCCGAGCAGTGCGCCCCGGCGGCAGCGGCGGTGGACGTGCTCCAGATCCCGGCCTTCCTGTGCCGCCAGACCGACCTGCTGCTGGCGGCGGGTGCGACGGGCCGGCCGATCAACGTCAAGAAGGGGCAGTTCCTGGCGCCCTGGGACATGCGCAACGTCGCCGCCAAGATCGCCAGTACTGGCAACGAGAATATCTTGCTTTGTGAACGTGGTACGAGCTTCGGCTACAACGCGCTGGTAACCGATTTCCGCGCCCTGCCGACCATGGCCGCGACCGGCTACCCGGTGGTGTTCGACGCCACCCACAGCGTCCAGCAGCCGGGCGGACTGGGCGGGTCCTCGGGCGGGCAGCGCGAGTTCGCCCCCGTGCTCGCCCGCGCCGCGCTGGCGGTGGGCTGCGCCGCCCTGTTCATCGAGTGCCACCCCGATCCCGACCGCGCGCCCTCGGACGGGCCGAACATGATTCCGCTGGCCGAGATGCCGGCCCTGATCGCGCGGCTGAAGGCGTTCGACGATCTGGCCAAGGCCCCGCTTGCCAAGCAGGGGCCTTCGGCCTGATATCTGCGCCGGCCATCTTCGCGCCCGGCCGCCGGCATCCCCGGTCCCGTCGCGGCGCGCCCTGACCATCGTCCCGACCCAGCCGGAGCCCGATCCATGAGCGGCAGCGCCATCCTCGACATCATCGCCCGCGAGATCCTCGATTCGCGCGGCAACCCCACCGTGGAGGTGGACGTGCTGCTGGAATCAGGCGCCATGGGCCGCGCCGCCGTGCCCTCGGGCGCCTCCACCGGCGCGCACGAGGCGGTGGAGCTGCGCGACGGCGACAAGGCGCGCTTCGGCGGCAAGGGCGTGCGCAAGGCGATCGACGCGGTCGAAGGCGAGATCTTCGACGCGCTTTCGGGCATGGACGCGACGCGCCAGCTCCAGCTCGACGAGACGATGATCGACCTCGACGGCACGCCGAACAAGGCGCGCCTCGGCGCCAACGCGATCCTGGCGGTGAGCCTCGCCGCGGCCAAGGCGGCGGCGGCGCATGTCGGGCTGCCGCTCTATCGCTATGTCGGGGGCAGCTTCGCGCGCACCCTGCCGGTGCCGATGATGAACATCATCAATGGCGGCAAGCATGCCGACAACCCGATCGACATCCAGGAATTCATGGTCATGCCGGTATCCGCCGGCACCGGGGCCGATGCGGTGCGCGTCGGCGCCGAGATCTTCGCCGCGCTCAAGAAGGCGCTGCACGATGCCGGCCACAACACCAATGTCGGCGACGAGGGCGGCTTCGCGCCCAACCTGAAATCGGCCGACGAGGCGCTGTCCTTCATCGCCAAGGCGATCGAGAAGGCGGGCTACCGCGTCGGCGAGGATGTGGTGATGGCGCTCGACTGCGCCGCGACCGAGTTCTTCAAGGATGGCCGCTACCTGCTGGAAGGCGAGGGCAAGACCCTCGATGCCGGCGGCATGGTCGATTACCTCGCCGGGCTTTGCGCGCGCTGGCCGATCGTCTCGATCGAGGATGGCTGCGCCGAGGATGACTGGGCCGGCTGGAAGGCGCTCACCGACAGGCTCGGCGCCAAGGTTCAGCTCGTCGGCGACGATCTGTTCGTCACCAACCCCGAGCGGCTGCGCCGCGGCATCGAGGCGGCTACCGCCAACGCCATCCTGGTCAAGGTGAACCAGATCGGCTCGCTGTCCGAGACGCTGGAGGCGGTGGAGATGGCGCACCGCGCCGGCTACAAGGCGGTGATGAGCCACCGCTCGGGCGAGACCGAGGACGCGACCATCGCCGATCTGGCGGTGGCCACCAATTGCGGGCAGATCAAGACCGGCTCGCTGTCGCGTTCGGACCGGCTGGCGAAGTACAACCAGCTCATCCGCATCGAGGCCGAACTCGGCCCCTCGGCCCTCTATGCCGGGCGCGGTGTGCTGCGGGCGCGCTAGGCCGCCTTGCGCCTGCGGCGTCTAGCGTCTCGCGGGATATCGGCTCCATCATCGTAACTGGCGGTTGTCGCCGGCGTGCCGGGCTGTAAGCCGCGCGCGGGAAAGTGCTGAATCTTAAGCGCTTTCCCATTGACGACACGAGTCCGATTGTGATTCCGTGTTGGCATGTCTTTGGCCCAGGAGCTGAAGCGCCGCGGACGCGCGGCTATCGGCCCGATCGTCACGGTCGGGCTGTTGGCCTATTTCGTCTGGCATGGCGTGCAAGGCGATCGGGGCGTGCTGGCTTGGCACGCCCTGTCGCGCGAACTCGCCTTCGCCGAGGCGACGCTTGGCGGGCTGGAGGCCGAACGCGAGTCGCTCGCCCGCCGGGTTGCGGCGCTTCGCGCCAGCGCGCTTGATCGCGATGCGCTCGATGAGCGTGCGCGGGCGATGCTGAACTGGGTCGGGCGCGAGGACCTGGTTGTCCTGTACGGCCCTGGCGGCCGGCTCTACTAGGCGTCTTGATCGGCGGAGCCCGCACGCCCTCCGGACCTTGTCGGGTGGCGCTCTGGGCCGAGCTGGGCCCGCGCCTGCAATATTGTGTCCTGCAGGAAATTTTCTTCGCCGCGTCCCTTGGGAGCGCGCAACAAGCCTGCGGCCAGGCGCGGGCGTGCAGACATCTCCCTTCGGTCGGCTTCCCAAGCGCACATGGCGGAATAAGGCTCTTAACTGCATTTTGGTTAATCGGCCTTATTGCATTGCAAAATAACAGAAAATCCCTGCCTTGCCCTTGCAACCGGGCGGCTTCGGTGTCTAATGATGCGAAACCCCGGCGGCCCGAGCGGCCTTGCGCGGGGTAGGGCAGGCAACCAGCCGAAGGGGTGGGGAATGGTCCAGGCAACCGAAATGGCCGCGTCGGGCGCGGCCAAGCGCAGGCCGCGCGGCGGCGGGCGTGCCGCCAGCATGAGCCGCGAGGAACTGCTCAAGGCCTATCGCGACATGCTTCTGATCCGTCGCTTCGAGGAGAAGGCCGGCCAGCTCTACGGCATGGGCCTGATCGGCGGTTTCTGCCACCTCTATATCGGCCAGGAAGCGGTCGTGGTCGGCATGCAGATGGCGATCGGCGAGGGCGACCAGGTGGTGACCTCCTACCGCGACCATGGCCACATGCTCGCCTGCGGTATGGAGGCACGCGGCGTGATGGCCGAGCTTACGGGGCGCATCGGCGGCTACTCCAAGGGCAAGGGCGGCTCGATGCACA
>JADZEB010000036.1 GCA_020850755.1 Alphaproteobacteria bacterium
GCACATGTACGACACCGTCAAGGGGTCGGACTGGCTCGGCGACCAGGACGCGATCGAGTTTCTCTGCCGCGAGGCGCCGAGCGCGGTCTATGAGCTCGAGCATTACGGCGTGCCGTTCTCGCGGACCGAAGAGGGCCGCATCCTGCAGCGCGCCTTCGGCGGCATGACCAAGAATTTCGGCGAGGGCCAGGCCCGCCGCACCGCCGCCGCCGCCGACCGCACCGGCCATGCGATTCTCCATGCGCTCTACGGCCGTTCGCTCGCCCATTCGACCGAGTTCTTCATCGAGTATTTCGCCATCGACCTGATCATGGACGACCAGGGCGCCTGCCGCGGCGTGATGGCCTGGAACCTCGATGACGGCACCATCCACCGCTTCCGCGCCCAGATGGTGGTGCTGGCCACCGGCGGCTATGGCCGCGCCTATTTCTCCTGCACCTCGGCCCATACCTGCACCGGCGACGGCAACGCCATGATCCTGCGCGCCGGCCTGCCCCTGCAGGACATGGAGTTCGTGCAGTTCCACCCCACCGGCATCTACGGCGCCGGCTGCCTGATCACCGAGGGCGCGCGCGGCGAGGGCGGCTACGTCACCAACAGCGAGGGCGAGCGCTTCATGGAGCGCTACGCCCCCACCGCCAAGGATCTCGCCAGCCGCGATGTCGTCTCGCGCGCCATGACGATCGAGATCCGCGAGGGGCGCGGCTGCGGCCCGGACAAGGACCACATCCTGCTCCATCTCGAGCATCTCGGCGCCGACATCCTGCACGAGCGGCTGCCCGGCATTTCCGAAACCGCGCGCATCTTCTCGGGCGTCGACGTGACCAAGGAGCCGATCCCGATCCTGCCCACGGTGCACTACAACATGGGCGGCGTGCCGACCAACTTCCACACCGAGGTGCTGCGCCCGACCAAGGCCGACCCCAACGCCGTCTGCCCCGGGCTGATGGCCGTGGGCGAGGCCGCCTGCGTGTCGGTGCATGGCGCCAACCGGCTCGGCACCAACTCGCTGCTCGATCTGGTCGTGTTCGGCCGCGCCGCCGCCCATCGCGCCGCCGCGACGCTCAAGCCCGGCGCCTCGCAGCCGCCCTTGCCGGCCAAGGCGGGCGAAGCCTCGCTCGACCGGCTCGACCGGCTGCGCCATGCCGATGGCGGCACGCCGACCGCGACCCTGCGCCTTGACATGCAGAAAACCATGCAGAACCACGCCGCCGTGTTCCGCACCAGCCAGAGCCTGCGCGAAGGCTGCGAGAAGATGGCGCGCATCCAAGCCGGCCTGACCGATGTCAAGGTGACCGACCGCAGCCTGATCTGGAATTCCGACCTGGTGGAGACGCTGGAGCTCGACAATCTGCTCGGCAACGCGCTCACCACCATCGTCTCGGCCGACGCGCGCAAGGAAAGCCGCGGCGCCCACGCGCACGAGGACTTCCCCGAGCGCGACGACGAGAACTGGCTCAAGCACAGCCTGGCCTGGTGCAACGACAAGGGCGAGGTGGCGCTGGACTACCGCCCCGTCACGCTCACCACCATGACCAACGAGGTGCAGAGCTTCCCGCCCAAGGCGCGCGTGTACTGAGCACCGGCGCAAGTCGAGACAGCAGGACCGAACACGATGGCCGAGTTCACGCTTCCCGCAAACAGCAAGATGCAGCCCGGCACGACGCACAAGGCATCGGCCGCGGCACGGCGCGTCAAGCGCTTCAACGTCTATCGCTGGAGCCCCGATGACGGGCAGAACCCGCGCATCGACACCTACGAGATCGACCTCGACCAGTGCGGGCCGATGGTGCTGGACGCTCTGATCAAGATCAAGAACGAGATCGATGCGGGGCTGACCTTCCGCCGCTCCTGCCGCGAGGGCATCTGCGGCTCCTGCGCCATGAACATCGACGGCACCAACACGCTCGCCTGCCTCAAGCCGATCGACGAGGTGAAGGACGATGTGCGCATCACGCCCCTGCCGCACATGCCGGTGGTGAAGGACCTGGTGCCCGACCTCAACCAGCCCTATGCGCAGCTGCGCTCGATCGAGCCCTGGCTGAAGTCGGAAAGCGCGCCCCCGCCCGATGCCGAGCGCCGCCAGAGCAAGGAGGAACGCGCCAGGCTGGACGGATTGTGGGAGTGCATCCTGTGCTTCTGCTGCTCCACCTCCTGCCCGAGCTACTGGTGGAACGGCGAACGCTATCTCGGCCCGGCGGTGCTGCTGCAGGCCTATCGCTGGATCGCCGACAGCCGCGACGAGTTCACCGGCGAGCGGCTCGATGCGCTCGAGGATCCGTTCAAGCTCTATCGCTGCCACACCATCATGAACTGCACCAAGACCTGCCCCAAGGGCCTCAACCCGGCGCAGGCGATCGGCGAGATCAAGAAGCTGATGGTGGAGCGGAGGGGCTGAGGTCCCGTGTATTGGCGTGGGGGGCGCGGTGAGCGAGATTGAGCCCTCGCAACAATTTCCGCCGGGTGGCAAGAAATCCGCCACCTGGGGTTGGTGCAAGAATCTCGCCTCAAAGCTCTCTTGGCTAGGCGCGTTGCGCGTCTGGCTTGTGCTTGCGCCGGTGGTCGCTGGTTATCTAGGCGGCTGGCCGATGGGTGTGCTCGCGCTGGCGGGTGGCCTTGCTGCGGCGGTTGTTGGGCGCCTGGGTGATCTGGTCGAGTTGAGCGTCGGTAGCGTTCTCGTGGCGAAGTGGAAAGAGCGGGTCAGCGAGGCCGAGCAACTACTTACTGCCCTGGAAGGGCGAATGCAGGCCATGGTCAGGCAAGCGCTACTTGATCGCTGTCGCCAGAAGTCCGAGCACTTCGAGACCCGATACGGCGGCGCCACATGGGAATCTTTGAGAGTTACAGATAACTCAGAGACAGGGGTGGCAGCATGCATAACTGAGATCCAGAGCATCGAGAAGTTGCGCTCGGATGCATTAAAAGAAGGAAGCTGTGCCGACGATGTAAGGCGCGCGTTCGAGCCCTTCGTGCAAACCCTCCAGCGGCGCATTCACCGCGCGATCGCAAACAACCTGAATTCGAAAACCGTGACGCAGGAGCGACCCGACCTAAAGTGGCTGTTTGACGGTAATAGCCTGCCCAGCATCGATCGTTTCACTGAAGATATGGAATCTTACATCACATCGCACGGCAATCCGCCGGGCTCCATGCGCGACCTACGCCGGATGCTGATCCAAGCATACCGGGATGTATCCGCTGGCCGCGATGCCCAGAACTTGCAAGCGATCGTAGGGCACTTCTAGGCACGTCACCTTCAGTGGGAATCCACTTCCCGAACGGGGGCCGGTATCGCTCCCCCGGCGCCCCCGATGCGTTTGCGGCCAGCGGGTGCGTCAGGGCTGGCTGCGCGTAGCGCCCGGGCGCGGGGCAAGGCCGGCGGCGGCGGGCGCGCCCATCGCTGCGGCGGGCGCCCCGTTCGCGATCGTCGCGGCCTGCGCCGCCCCTTCCTGGCGCCGGCCCAGCCAGAAGCTCAACCCCATCCACGCCACCGACAGCGGCACCGCCACCATCGCGATGCCGGAAAGCGCGAGCCCGATCGCGCCCAGGCCCGCATAGGACCAGCTGCCGATCTGGTCGCCGCCGCGATAGACGGCGGTATCGAGGAAGCTCTTCGCCTTGTACTTGTCCTCGCGCCTGATGACCGTGAACAGGAGCTCGCGCGCCGGGCGGGCGAAGGCGAAATTGCCCACGCGGCGGGCCACCTGCACCGCCACCAGCACCGAGAGCGTCGGCACCAGGGCGAGGGCCGCGAAGCCGATCGTCGAGATCGCCGGCAGGGCCAGCATCGTCACTGCCACGCCAAGCCCGCGCAGGGCCTGGCTGGTCGCGAACACCTGCAGGAACAGCGTCAGCACGTTCACGATCAGATCGACATTGGCGAAATAGGCGGTGCGCTCGGCGCGGCTGGTGAAGGCGGCGGCAACGATCTCGGCCTGCTGGAAATAGAGGAAGGTCGAGGTGACGGCGAAGATCAGCATATAGCCGGCAATGCCCATCAGGTAGGGCGAGCGCAGCGTGTGCGTGAAGCCGGCCATCACCGAGCCGCCGAGCGGGCGCTCCGGGTCCTGCGGGCTTGTGCCGGGGGCGCGGCGGAAGCCCTCGCTCAGCCGCGCGAGCCGGCGCGTGGCCAGCACCGCGAACTCCAAGAGCGCCATCGAGACGAACAGCAAGAGATGCTGGTCGAGCACGCGCACCAGCGCCGCGGTGATCGAGGAGCCGAGCACGGCCCCCGCAGTGGCGCCCGCCGCCAGGAAGCCGAACAGGCGCTTGCCCTGCTCGGAATCGAACACGTCGACGATGAAGGCCCAGAACACCGAGACGACGAAGAGGTTGTAGACCGAGGCCCAGATGAAGAAGGCGCGGCCGAGCCAGATATGGTGGCTGGCCGGCGAGAATTCGTGATAGAGGCCGAACAGCAGCAGGTTCAGCATGAAGAAGCGGTAGGTGGTGGCGATGAAGCGCACGCGCGGCATGGTCTTCACCAGCGCGGCGAACAAGGGGTTCACCGCCAGCATTGCCAGGAGCGTGCCGGTGAACAGCCAAGGCAGGTTCCGCACGCCCCCGGCCACGCCCATCTCGTCGCGGATCGGGCGCAGCACATAGTAGGAGCAGAGCACCGAGAAGATGAACAGGCACGACCAGAGCAGCGCCGCCACTTCCTCGCGGCGGACATCGATCAGCCGTTCGAGCAGGCGGTGAAGCGCGCCGCCGGCCGGTGCTGGCTCCGGGGCCGCTTGCATCTCAGAGCCCGTCGATGAACTGCTCCATGCGCCGGCGCATGGCGGCATCGGGCAGGCGGCCGCGGGCCGCACCGGCATTGTCGGTGACATACTCGGCGCGCGCCATGCCCGGCACGGCGCAGGTCACCGCCTCGTGCGAGACGAGGTATTTGAGGAAGAACTGCGCCCAGCTTGCGCAGTCGAACTCGGCGGCCCAGGGCGGCAGCGGGCGGTTCTGCACCGCGTTGAACAGGCGGCTGCGGCCGAAGGGCAGGTTGATCATCACTGCCATGCCGCGATCCTTGGCCAGCGGGATGATGCGCTCGGCGGCGTTGCGGTTGTCGAGCGCGTAGTCGATCTGGATGAAGTCCAGCGTCTCGCGCCGCATCATCGCCTCGAAGGCCTGGTACTGCCGGTCGAAGGAGGTGGTGCAGCCGACATAGCGGATGCGCCCGGCGGCCTTGAGTGCGCGCAGCGTGGCCAGGTGCACCTCGGTGTCGCGCAGATTGTGCACGGCAAGCAGGTCGATGCGCTGCGTCCGCAGCCGGCGGAACGAGGCCTCGATCTGCGCCACGCCCGCCTCGCGGCCCTCGATGCTGACCTTGGTGGCGAGGAACATGCCCTCGCGCGCGCGCTGTTCCTCCAGGATGCGGCCGACCACATCCTCGGCGGTGCCGTAGGTGGGCGAGCTGTCGATCACGGTCATGCCCACTTCCTTGAAGCGGGCGAGCGTGGCGCGCAGCGGCACCATCTGTTCCTCGCTCGTCACCGCCTCGTAGCGGCGGGCGGTGCCGACGCCGATCACGGGGATCATCTCGCCCGAGGAGGGGATGGGTTTGCGGATCAGGGCGGCGGCGGCAGGAGCGGCGGCGGTTTGGGCGGCGGGCAGGCGCGGGGCGAGCGCGCCCACGGCGGCAATGGCGGTTCCGGTGCAGAAGGCACGTCGGCTGATCGGCATGATTAACCCCCGAGATGCGTGGCGATGTCAGGCAGGCGCGGACGGTATCATGCCGCCCGGGCCCGGCAAAGCGCGGGGCAGCGCGTGTTACACTTCGTTGCGAAACGGTTCCGGTCTCAGCCCTGCGGGCGCGTCCTGCCCGCCACCACCGCCAGCACGATGCCGGCCAGCACCGCGCCCGCGGGGGCGACGAGGAAGGCCACGCCCATGATCTTGCCGCCGTCGCGATCGACCACGCCGGCAAGCTCGGCATAGCCGATCCAGCCGAACAGGATGACGAGATAGCCGCCCACCAGCCCGGCCAGGAACATCCCCACGCGGCGCATGAATTCCGGTTCCGTTGCCCGGCCGGCGGCGCGCTGCCTTCAGCCTCCCGCCGGCTTGACCAGGATAGCGTGGGTGCGCCCGATCGGCGAGGGGATCACCACCACCCGGTTCTTGATGCCCGCCCAGTTGTAGCGGACATAGAAAAGCGGGATCACGCCCATATCCTCCATCAACACGTCCACCGCCTGCCCGATCAGGGCGTTGCGGCGCGGCGTGTCCATGGTGCGCAGCCCTTCGACGGTCAGCCGGTCGAGGGTCGGGTTGGAGTAGTGCTGGCGGTTGAACGAGCCTGCACCCGCCCGGTCGCGCGTCAGCACCACGAGGCGCAGCGCGTTTGCCGCCAGCGGCGCGGCGTAGGTGGACAGGAACATCGCGAAGTCGCGGTTGGTGGCGCGCGAGAAGTGCACCGAGGGGATGTTCACCTCGACCTTCGTCTCCACGCCGATGCGCGCGAAGTTCTGCGCCACCGCCTGCAGCGTGGCATCGTCGCCGGCGAAGAAGCCGCGCGGACCGTGGATGGTCATGCTGAACCCGTTGGGGTAGCCGGCCTCGGCCAGAAGCCGGCGCGCGCCCTCGGGATCGAACGGGATCGGGCGCGCGTTCCGCGACCGGTCCTCGACGCTTGGCGCGGAAAGCTGCTCGGCCGGCGCGCCCTGGCCGAGCAGCAGCCGATCGACGATCGCCGGGCGGTTGATCGCCATCGCCAGCGCGCGGCGCACCCGCGCGTCCTTGAGCGGATTGCGGTCGAGCGGGCGGCCCTCGCGGTCGGTGATGAAGGGCGCCTGGTCGCGCGCCGAATCAGGGAACAGATAGGCGGTCGCATGCGACAAGGCACCGAACACCGCGATGTTCGGCGTCGCCTCCAGCCGTGCCACGTCCTGCACCGGCACGCCGTCGATGACATCGACCTCGCCCGCGATCAGTGCCGCGACGCGCGCCCCGGCATTGCCGATATAGCGCGTCACCACACGCTCCCACGGCTCCTTCGGCCCCCAGAACTCCTCGTTGCGCGTCAGTTCCAGCCTCTGGTCGCGCGTATAGGAGGCGAAGCGATAGGCCCCGGTGCCGATCGCCACCCGCCCCGAGGTGTAGTCGGCCGTCGCCGCGCCCTCGTGGATGCGCTTCGAGAGGATCATCAGCCGCGCCACGTCGTAGGGCAGGTACGGGTTGGGCTGGGCCGTGCGGATGCGCACCGTGGTGGGGTTGATGACATCTATCCCGGCGATCTCGCGCACATAGGGGGCGAAGCCGCCCGGGCTGTTCGGCACGTTCGGGATGCGCGCATAGGTGAAGGCGATGTCGTCGGGCGTGAAGGGCGTGCCGTCATGGAAGCGGATGTTCGGCCGGAGCGTGAATTCCCAGGTGTGGTCGTCGATCACCCGCCAGGCCGAGGCGAGGCGCGGCTCCACCGTGCCGTCCGGACCCACCAGCAGCAGCGGATCGAAGATCTGCTCCATCGCCTGGTTGTTCTGGCCGGAGGAATGGAAATGGGGGTCAAGCTGGCTCGGCGGCGTGATCGCGGCGATGGTGAGAATGCGCTGCTGCGCATGGGCGGGCGCTGCGGCCAGCAGGGCTGCGGCAGCAATGGCGGCAATGCGGATCATGGCAAGGGCTCCCGGCAGAGGCGGTAATCAGTTGCTATCACGATACGATCGGCGCGCCAATCTGGCGCGCCGCAGGCCCGTGGGTGCGGGCGGTGGGCCTGGATCGTGCCGGCAGCGGCTTGCCTGCCGCCTCGCTCGCTGCGGTGGCGGATTGACACGCAAGGGCGGCGCGGCAGAGTGGCAGCGTACCGTGTTGCCGGACGCCGCGCGCGGCCGGCCAGGATCACACACCCCGCCGGAGGTCCGCCCCATGCCCAGCCGCCGCTCGCTTCTCGCCGCCCTTGCCGTCGCGCCGCTTGCCGCCCCCGGCCTGGTGCGCGCGCAGGGCGCCTATCCGGCGCGGCCGGTGCGCATCGTCATTCCCTTCGCCGCCGGCGGCCCCACCGACATCGTCGCGCGCCTGCTGGCCGACCGCATGGCTGCGCGCATGGGCCAGCCCTTCATCGTCGATCCGCGCCCCGGCGCGGGCGGGGCGATCGCGGCCGAGGCGGTGGCCCGCGCCGCGCCGGACGGGCACACGCTGCTGATCGGCACGGCCACCACCCATGCGGTGAACCCGGCCTTGCAGGGACCGCGCCTGCCCTTCCACCCGGTGCGCGATTTCGCCCCGATCGCGCAGGTGGCGCGGGTGCCGATCGTGCTCGTCGCCAACCCCGCCCTGCAGGTGAACGATCTCGGCAGCTTTATCGCGCTGGTCCGCGCGCGCTCGGGGCAGTTGAACTACGGCTCCTCGGGCACGGGATCGATGGGTCATCTCGCCTCGGTGCTGCTGTTGCAGCAACTCGGCGTTCAGGCGACACATGTGCCCTATCGCGGCTCGGCGCCGATGAGCGCCGACCTGATCGCCGGGCGGCTCGACTTCGCGTCCGACGCGCTCGCCTCGATCGCGCCCTTCGTGCGCGACGGGCGCGTGCGCGCGCTGGCGATTGCCACGCCCGGGCGCGCCACCGCCCTGCCCGACCTGCCCACCTTCGAACAGGCCGGCCTGCCCGGCTACCAGGCCTATACCTGGAACGTGGTATTCGCGCCCACCGGCACGCCGGCGCCGATCGTCGCCGCCCTCAATGCCGCCTTCAACGCCGTGGTAGCCGAGCCCGATGTCGCCCGCCGGCTCGAGGAGATGGGCCAGCCGCCCGTCACCGGCACGACGCCAGCCGACACCGCCGCCTTCATCGCCGCCGAGCTTGCGAAATGGGAGCCGATCGTGAAAGCCTCGGGTGCCACCGCGAACTGAACCGGCCGCGACCGGGCACAACCGGCCGCCAGGAGCCCACGCCATGACCGAGCTTCGCCGCATCTATGCCGAGCCGACGCCGCTCGCCTACGCCAAGCAGCTCGACCATATCGACAAGCACGCCGCCGCCTTCATCGCCCGCTCGCCCTTCCTGGTGCTGGCGACGGCGGACGCAAGGGGTCAGTGCGACGCCTCGCCGCGCGGCGATGCGCCGGGCTTCGTCGTGGTGGCCGATGCGCGCACCCTCTATCTGCCCGACCGGCCGGGCAACAACCGCATCGACAGCCTGTCCAACATCGCCGCCAATCCGCATGTGGGCCTGCTGTTCTTCGTTCCCGGCGTGAGCGAGACCCTGCGCGTGAACGGCAGCGCGCGCTTCGTCGCCGATGCGACCTTCCTCGAACCCCTCTCGGCGCAGGGCAAGCCGCCGCGCAGCGCGCTGGTGGTGGGTGTCGAGGAGGTCTATTTCCATTGCGGCAAGGCGCTCAAGCGCAGCGCGCTCTGGGACCCCGCGCGCCACGCCGCCCCGGGCGAGATCCCGAGCCTCGGGCGCATGCTGGCCGAGCAGACCGGTCGCATCGGCGTCAAGGAAGCCGAGGAGCGCGTCGCCCACGCCTACCAGCACCACCTGTATTGAGCCTATCGGGCGCGCGCGCTCACGCCACCAGAAGGGCGAGCCGCTTCGGCGCCACCAGCCGGTAGCTGCGGCGGACCAGGAACGCCACCTCGGCCCAGTCGGGCGCGTCCGCCAGCCGCATGCCGACCCAGCCCTTGTGGCCGAGATAGGGCGGCACGAAGAAGCGCTGTGGGTCGGCGCCGACCAGCACCTCCTGGCTGCCGGGCGGGGCCTTGAGCCAGATCGCCGGCGCGCCCTCATCCTCGGTTTCCATGGCGAAGATCTTCTCGCGCACGCGCCAGGTGGGGATGTCCCAGGTCTCGCGCTCGGTGGCTTCGGGCAGGGCGAGGCAGATGGCGCGGAGCCTGCGGCGGATGGCGGCGGCGGCGCGGCGGGGCATGGGGCGCGTTCCCTCGGGCGATGGCGCGGGCATGGTGGCCGGCGCGCGCGGGTTGGGTCAAGGCGGGCGGGGTAAAGGCGGGCCGGGTCGCGCTGGGCGGAAGGGGAGGGGCCGGACGAGATCGGGCCGCCCCGACCTGCCCCTTGCGCGCGGGCGGGCCGGCCTATATATTAGCAGTATCGAATATGAAGGAGACGTGGCGCGCGCCGTGCCCGCCGCCCGTTCCCCCCCCCCCCCCCCCGCGCAAGGAGTTGCCGCCATGACCGTTGACCGTGCCGTGATGGCCTTCGCCGGCCTGATGATCCTGGGCAGCCTGCTGCTCGCCCACTACGTCAGCCCGCTGTTCCTGTGGCTGACGGCCTTCGTCGGCGCCAACCTGTTGCAGGCCGCCTTCACCGGCTTCTGCCCGGCGGCGATGCTGTTCAAGAAGATGGGCTGCCGCGCCGGCGCCGCCTTCGGCTGAGGGCCGGCGCCGCCTTCGGCTGATCCGCCCCGCGCGCATCGCCGGCGCGCATGACGGGCTGACCGCGGACGTGGCGCGGCGTATGATCGCGCTAAGCTCCGCCTGCGGCCGTGCCGCCGGAACGGGTGCAAACAAGGATTGGGGAGAGACGCCATGGCCATGACGCTCGATCAGTTCGCCGCGCGCTGTCGCGACGCGCTCAATAGCAACCCGGGCACCGCCGGGCGCACCAAGGTGTGCGAACTGGTGCGCGAGGCGCTGAAGGATTCCGCCTTCATCGCCGCCAACATCCCCGCCGAGGGCCCCGAGCGGAAGGTGCTCTACGAGGATCCCGATCTCGGCTTCGCCATCGTCGCCCATTCCTACAAGGGTGCCAAGAACAGCAGCCCGCACGATCACGGCCCGTCCTGGGCGATCTACGGCCAGGCCGCGGGCGAGACGGTGATGACCGACTGGGACTGCCTCGCCCGCCCCGACGGCACCAACCCCGGCAAGGCGCGCGCGGTGCGCGACTACGCGATGCGGCCGGGCGATGCCTATCTGTACGAGCCGGGCGTGCTGCATTCGCCCCGGCGCGAGGGGGCGACGCGGCTGCTGCGCGTCGAGGGGCTGAACATGGACAAGGTCAAGCGCCTGCCCTACGTGCCGGCCTGATCGCCTGCGCCCGAGCGCCTGCGCCCGATCGCCTGGGCCTGATCGCCTGGGCCTGATCGCCTGGGCCTGATCGCCTGGGCCTGATCGCCTGGGCCTGATCGCCTGGGCCTGATCGCCTGGGCCTGTTCCATATACCCACCGCGAGACATGGCGGCGCCCGGGGGGGAAACCCTCGCGGCGCCGCTGGCCTTTCGGGGGCATACAGATCAAGCCTACCAACAAAAAATCCGTTGCACTGCCGCCACATGTCACGGGCTGGTTCTAAGTATCTCTGTTTCGACCGCGCTAAACACTTGCTCAACGGCATTGCAGATTTCAATCAGCAATGGAATCACAGACTTCTTTTCGATGACGTTAGGCTCACTGATTTCAATTTGGAAATTGAACGGAGTTTCGCTTTTTTTGGGGAGATTTTGATCGAGACCACATTCTAGCAGGATTTTCCCATCATGCACGGATCTGTCTTCGGGAGGGATATAGATTGTCGGAAATTCTACGCCCTGAAGATATTTTTTGTCCCGAAGAATAGCAGCAAGATTTAACCTAAAACCAAAATTTTCGTACGCGCACGCTAGGGTTAATATGTTTCTATGCTTATCTATTGCGTCCAATTTGTGCAATATCCATAAGATATCATTTCCATTTTTGTATGGCCTTAAACGTTTTAGTACCTCAATGGCTTTGGGTGATGCGCCATTTGTTTTTCCAGGAAGCGCACTCAGGAACTTGGCCTCTGTGTCACTGATTATGAAGAAAACATGGTTAAAATCTTGTGTTTCAGGGGAACAATATTTTACGATTGAGACCATAATATGGTCAAGTGCGGCCCTTGCGTTGTGTATAATGTCACCAATGATTGCTCCCCATTTTTCTGTTATTGCCTCTCTTATGTGTACTCTCCATACACGCTTTCTATTCTCAAGATCGTCGGTGGCCGATATCGACATAGCTTTCCTAGCATGCCAACTGCTGATTTCTTGTTTCAGCTCCTCAATATGTTGCTTTGCACGCTCTAGCTTTGTCCGGATGCCCTCCCTTCATCCCTTCCCTCGCTCCAGCCAGCCCATGCTCGCCTCCGCCACGGCGTCGGTCGTCGGCAGATAGGGCTTGAGGTCGAGCAGCGGCGTGCCATCGACGCAGTCGAGGTCGCGCACATGCAGGATCGCCCCGCCATCGGCGCCCGCCTCGACCCGGTCGAGCCGCACCACCGCCAGCCCGATCGGGTTCGGCCGGCGCGGGCTGCGGCTGGCGAACACCCCGCGCGGGCGCGGATCGAAGGGGGGCGTGAACACCAATGCCTCGGCCCCCGGCCAGGGGCCGTTCAGGTGCAGCGCATAGACCAGGATCAGGTGCGAGAAGCGCTCCACATGCAGCAGCCCGGCGGCGAAGGTGGCGTCGATCTCGACCCGGCAGGGCGGCGCAGGGTCGAGGGCGCGCGGGTTGCGCGGGCATGCCTTGCTCGTGGCCCAGGGCGTACGGATGCGCCCGATCGGACGCATGGTGAAGCTGGCGGGGACGGGAGCGGGGGTGGCGGGGCGGTCGGGCTCGGCCATGGCGGGGCGGGGACCTTCAGGCTGTGGCAAGGCGGGCGTGGCAGAGCCTAGAGCAGCGTCCGATCTGGTGGAACCGCAGCGCGGTTCCACCAGATCGGACTAGGCTGCTCGCAAACCATAGGTTTCTCGGGCACGACTTCCGTTCGGCTGATTCAAGCCGAACGGAACTCGTGCCCTAGCGCAAGCCCGGCGCTGCCGCGTCCCGCCCCTGCCGGCTGCCGCCCCGCCTTCAGACGTGGACGGTGACGACCTCGCCCGGTATGCGCCCGCCGGTCGGGATCGTCGTGTGCGGAAGCGGGAGTTCCTGGAGATTCTTTTTCCCGCGATAGGCCCAGAGATACATCTTCTCGGTGGATGCGCTGGTCTCGCCGTGTTGCGACCACCAGCGCGAGAACGACGCGAAGCCGCGCTGGCCGACCGTGTTCACGCGCTGGGTCTGGGCGAAGCGGCGCGCCATGCTTTCGTTCGAGCCTCGCATCGGCAGGCCGGTGCCGCAGCCGCTCAGCACCAGAAGGCCGAGCTTGGCCCAGGGGAGCCGGGGCAGCTTGGCGATGTCCACATCGTCGAGCGTGGAGTCCGGGTCGCCGCCGTCGCGGCCGAATTCGAGCCCGGGCGTGCTCCCGAACTTGTCGGCGTGGGTGAGGAGGTTGCCGGCCAGGATCTCGGTCTTCCCGGCGCCGGCGATCGCGTGGATCTTCGCCCACTCGATCAGGAAGTCCTTGACCGAATGGGCGCGGGCCAGCCGGATGCGTATCTTCGCGCTCGGGAACTCCGCCAGCATCTCGTCGCACCAGGTCCTGGCGGCGCGCTGGAAGGCCATGTCGTCCTTCGGCTTGCGGTAGTAGATCGCGAATACGAGGTAGGACTTGCCGCTGCTGGCACTGGGCTTCAGCGTGCACTCATCGGGCCACATCGCCGCCTCTCCCCCTGCGCCGGTTGCCCCTTGCCCCTGCCACGGCGCGCGCGCCAGTGCGAGGGGCACTCGGCTGTTTTTCGTTGCATTAAAAACATGAGCTTTCCGCGGGTGCGGGAAGCACAACTTCGCCCGCCCGCCTCGGGGCACTTGCGTTGGCGGCGCGGGAAGGCTAGGCACCCGCCCGACCGATACCAGATTGCAGCCAAGCCGCCCCTCGCCCCCGCCTCCTCCTCTCGCGATGACCAGCCCCGCCCGTCCCGAACCTGACCCGTCGCTCCGCACCGAGGGCCCCTTGCCGGCCTATCGCCGGCGCGTGGCCGAGGGCGGGCTGCGTCCCGATCCGGCGCAGGAGCTGGCGGCCGAGAAGCTGCAAAGCCTATGGCACGCGCTGGCCGGCTACGACCCGCCCCTGCCGGCGGGCGAGGGCGGCGGCGCCGATGGCAACGGCAATGGCAATGGCGGGGGCGGCTTCCTTGCCGGCTGGGCGGCGCGCTTCGGCCTGCGCCCGCGCGCGCCTGCCGCCGAGGAGCGGGCCGAGGCGCCGCAGGGCCTCTACCTCGTCGGCGAGGTCGGGCGCGGCAAGTCGATGCTGATGGACCTGTTCTTCGCCGCCGCCCCCCAGGCGCGCAAGCGGCGGGTGCATTTCCACCGCTTCATGCAGGACGCCCATGGCTGGATCACCGCCTTCCGCCGTCGCTTCGAGGCGGCCGGCGCCAAGGGCGCGCCCGACCCCATCCCGCCGCTCGCCGAGCATCTCGCCGCGCAGGCGGCGCTCCTTTGCTTCGACGAGTTCCAGGTCAACGACATCGCCGATGCCGCGATCCTGACCCGCCTGTTCGAGCGGCTGTTCGCCCATGGCGTGGTGATGGTCGCGACCTCGAACCTCGTGCCCGACGATCTCTACCGCGACGGGTTGCAGCGCGACACCTTCGTCATCCCCTTCATCGCCCTGCTCAAGTCGCGGCTCGACGTGCTGGTGATGGACGGGCTGGTGGACTACCGGCGCGACCGGGTGCGCGGCATGCGCACCTATCACGCCCCGGCCGATGACTGGGCCACGCGCCAGCTCGACGAGGCGTTCGCCACCCTCACCGACGGGGCCGCGGCCGCGCCGCTCGCTCTGAGCGTGCACGGCCGCAGCGTCAGCCTGCCCTTGCATGCCAAGGGCGTGGCGCGGGCGAGCTTCCAGGATCTGTGCGGCCGCGCCCGCCCGCTCGGCCCGGGCGATTATCTCGCCATCGCCACCCATGTGCACACGCTGGTGCTGGACGAGATCCCGCGCCTCAAGCCCGACAATTTCGACGAGGCGCGGCGCTTCATCGTGCTGGTCGATGCACTCTACGAGCACAAGGTGAAGGTGCTCTGTTCGGCGGCGGCCTATCCCGACCAGCTCTACGAGCAGGGCGAGGGCGCGCGCATGTTCGAGCGCACCGCAAGCCGGCTGCAAGAAATGCAGAGCCAGGAGTATCTCACCCTGCCGCACCTGACCTGAGCCGGCGCCTCCGGGTAAGGCGGCGGGGGGCGGGGCAGGGCTTGCGCCTGTCCGCCCGTCGCGTCACAAAGGGTCCGGGCTGGGAGCCGGGTTTTGCCGCGGTGTCCTGTCGCGCCCAGGGCCGCTGCAAGACGGCCTGCGGAAATGCCAACGATCGAGAATGCAGGGAGAACAAGCGATGACCAACACCATCCTGCGCGGCGCGGGCCGCGGCATCGGCCGGCGCGGCCTTCTTGTCGCCGGCGCGGCCGGAACGGCGCTGCTCGCCGCGCCCGGCATCCTGCGCGCGCAAGGGGCGTGGGCGCCGTCGCGCCCGGTGCGCCTCGTGCTGCCCTTCGCCGCCGGCGGGCTGACCGACATCCTCGCCCGCGCGCTGGCCGAGCAGCTCTCGCCGCGCCTGGGCCAGCCGGTGGTGGTGGAGAATCGCGGCGGCGCGGGCGGCAACATCGCCGGCGAGGCGGTGGCGCGCGCCCCGGCCGACGGGCATACGCTGCTGGTGGCCAGCCAGGGGCTGCTGGCGGTCAACCAGGCGCTCTATCAGCGCCTGCCCTTCGACCCGAACAAGGACTTCACCCCGGTGGCGATGCTGGCCACCCAGCCCAACGTCATCGTCGTCAATCCGCGCGTCAACCCGGCCAAGACGCTGGCCGAGGTGATCGCTGCCGTGAAGGCGCAGCCCGGGCGGCTGACCCACGCCTCGAACGGCACCGGCTCGCTGACCCATCTCACCTTCGAGGTGCTGAAGGCGCAGGCCGGGCTGGACATGATCCACGTGCCCTATCGCGGCAGCGCCCCGGCGCTGACCGACCTGATCGCCGGCAATGTCTGGATCGCGATGGACGGCATCGGCACCAGCCTCGGCCATATCCGCGGCGGGACCTTCCATCCGATCGCGGTGACGACGAAGAACCGCAGCCGGGGCCTGCCCAACGTGCCGCCCATCGCCGACACGCTGGCGGGCTTCGATTCACCCGGCTGGTATGTCGTCGCCGCGCATGGCGCCACGCCCGAGCCGATCCTGGCCCGGCTCGATGCCGACATCCGCGCCGCGATCGCCACCGCGCCGTTCCAGAAGCTGCTCGAGGACCGCGTCGCCGACCCCGAGCCGGCGTCGCGCGCGGAACTCGTGCAGATGCTGGCGCGCGAACGGCAGGTCTGGGCCGAGGCCGTGCGCCGCTCGGGCGCCAAGGCCGACTAGCCCCAAGCGCGCCGGGGCGGCGCACCGGGGCGGCGCAGCGGAGGCGGCGGGCATGGAGGCGCTGCGCGATGGGGCCGCTACGCTCGTGCGTGGGCTGAGCGCGGCGATCCTCGGCTGCGTGGTCGGGTTCCTGATCCTGTGGGCGATGGCGGATGCCAACCGCGCCGCCGCGCTGCGCGCCCTGACCGAGGGGCCAGGGGCCGGGCCCTATGTCGTCGGCCTCCTGGTCTCGGGCTACATGGTCTGGCTGGTGGGCGAGCGCGACCGGCACGGCCAGAAGGCGGCGATCGCGCTGATCGCCGCGGTGGTGGTGGCGATCGTGGCGGCGCTGGTCCTGGCCCGCACCCCGCCCGTGCCGGTGCGCCCGGTGCGGCTCGGCTCGATCGAGCGGGCGATCGCGGTGATGGTGCTGCTGCCCAGTGCCTGCGGCTTCCTGGTCGCGCTGCTGTGGCAGACCCTCCGCTGGCGGCTGGCCGGGGACGGGCGGTCCGGGGCCGGCGGCCAGGGGGGTTGATGGGGCCTTAATGCTGCACCGCAGCGGTTGATTGGCCGGGGATTTCCGGCTAGGACTTCGCCCCGGCCGCAAGGACGCATGCCGCGCGCGGGCCGCCCCCGATCCGACAGGATGCGGGACCCTGGCCCGTGGGCGCGCGTTGTTGCCCGCCCTTCCACGCCCGGGCCGACCCTTCGCCGGCCCGCCACCTCTCAGGGATCGAAACCTCCATGGCTCGCAAGAAGATCGCGCTGATCGGCGCCGGCAATATCGGCGGCACGCTCGCCCACCTCATCGGCCTCAAGGAGCTGGGCGATGTGGTGATGTTCGACATCGTCGAGGGCGTGCCGCAGGGCAAGTCGCTGGATATCCGCCAGTCGGGGCCGGTGGACGGCTTCGACTCGATGATGACCGGCGCCAACGACTACAGCGCCATCGCCGGGGCCGATGTGGTGATCGTCACCGCCGGCGTGCCGCGCAAGCCGGGCATGA
>JADZEB010000037.1 GCA_020850755.1 Alphaproteobacteria bacterium
CTCGAACTGCCCGTAGATGTCCTTCTGCACCGCCTCGAAATTGGCGTCCTTGCTGCGCTTGGCGAACTCGGTGCCGAGGATCTCCTCCCAGTTCGGGCCCCACTCGATCTTCTCCATCCGCTGCCCGGTGATCAGGCTGACGGGACGGGCCACCGGCATCGCCTGGCTTTCGGGCGCGGTCTGCAGGTGGGTGTAGTCGAAGGTGAAGGGCTCGTAATAGTCGTCGATCTCCGGCAAATGCGGGTTGGCGAAGATCTTGGCCAGGAGCCGCCAGCGCCCGCCCATGCGCGGGCGGATGCCGCCCGAGCGCGTGCGGACCCAGCCGCCCTGCCACTTCGCCTGGTTCTCCCAGTCCTTGGGATAGCCGATGCCCGGCTTGGTCTCGACATTGTTGAACCAGGCGTATTCCACGCCCTCGCGGCTGGTCCAGACCTGCTTGCACGTGACCGAGCAGGTATGGCAGCCGATGCACTTGTCGAGGTTCAGGACCATCGCGATCTGCGCGCGGACCTTCATGGCTTGCTCTCCTTTCCCGCGTGCGATGCTATTCGGCGGCCTGCAGATCGGCGTCCGGCGCGGTCAGCCGCGGCCCGTCCAGCCAATCCACCTTGGCCATCTTGCGCACCACCACGAATTCGTCGCGGTTGACGCCGATCGTGCCGTGGTAGTTGAAGCCCCAGGCGAGCTGCGCGTAGCCGCCGATCATGTGCGTGGGCTTGAGCACCGCGCGCGTGACCGAGTTGTGGATGCCGCCGCGCGCGTTGGTGATCTCGCTGCCCGGCACGTTCACGATCTTCTCCTGGGCGTGGTACATCATGATCATGCCTTCGGGCACGCGCTGGCTCACCACCGCGCGCGCAACCAGCGCGCCGTTGATGTTGAAGGCCTCGACCCAGTCATTGTCCTCGATGCCGGCCTTCTTCGCGTCCACCTCCGACAGCCACACGATCGGCCCGCCGCGCGAAAGCGTGAGCATGATCAGGTTGTCGGTATAGGTGGAGTGGATGCCCCATTTCTGGTGCGGTGTGATGAAGTTCAGCACCACCTCCTTGTTGCCGTTGCTGCGCGTGCCCAGCATCGGCGCGATCGTCTTGAGATCGACCGGAGGCTTGTAGAGGCAGAGCGCCTCGCCGAAGGCCAGCATCCAGGGGTGATCCTGGTAGAGCTGCTGGCGACCCGACAGCGTGCGCCAGGGGATCAGCTCGTGCACGTTCGTATAGCCGGCGGTGTAGCAGACCTCCTCGCTCTCGAGTCCCGACCAGGTGGGAGAGGAGATGATCTTGCGCGGCTGCGCCTGGAGGTCGCGGAAGCGCAGCGCCTCGTGCTCGCGCGGGATGGCAAGGTGGGTGTGGTCGCGGCCGGTGATCTTGGACAGCGAGGCCCAGGACTTCACCGCGACATGGCCGTTCGTCTCGGGCGCGAGCGAGAGCACCACCTCGGCCGCGTCGATGTCGGTCTCGATGCGGGCGAGCTTGCCGTCCACGCCCGGCACGCTGGTCTCGCCGTTCAGCTTGCGCAGGAACTCGACCTCGGCCTCGGTCTTCCAGGCGATGCCCTTGCCGCCGTTGCCGACCTTGGCCATCAGGGGCCCGAGCGCGGTGAAGCGTGCGTAGGTGCTGGGATAGTCGCGTTCCACCACCGTGATCGCCGGCATGGTCTTGCCCGGCACCGGATCGCACTCGCCCTTGCGCCAGTCCTTGACGCTGTGCGTCTGGCCGAGTTCCTGCGGGCTGTCATGCATCAGGGGCGTCAGCACGATGTCCTTCTCGACGCCGAGATGGCCCTTGCAGACGCTGCTGAAGCGCTTGGCGATGCCCTTGAAGATCTCCCAGTCCGAGCGCGCCTCCCAGGCCGGATCGACCGCGGCCGAGAGCGGGTGGATGAAGGGATGCATGTCCGAGGTGTTGAGGTCGTGCTTCTCGTACCAGGTGGCGGTGGGCAGCACGATGTCGGAATACATGCAGGTCGTGCTCATGCGGAAGTCGAGCGTGACCAGCAGGTCGAGCTTGCCTTGCGGCGCCTCGGCATGCCACGCGACATCCTCGGGCTTCTGGCCGCCTTCCTCGCCCAGATCCTTGCCCTGCACGCCATGCTGCGTGCCGAGCAGGTGCTTGAGGAAATACTCGTGCCCCTTGCCCGACGAGCCGAGCAGGTTCGAGCGCCAGACGAACAGGTTGCGCGGGAAGTTGCGCGGATTGTCCGGGTCCTCGCAGCTCATCTGCAGGGCGCCGGATTTCAGCCGCTCGACCAGATAAGGCGCCGGCTCCTTGCCCGCCGCCGCCGCCGCCTTCGAGAGCGCGATCGGATTGTCGGCAAGCTGCGGCGCGGAAGGCAGCCAGCCCATCCGCTCGGCGCGCACGTTGAAATCGATCAGGCTGCCCGAGAGCGAACCGGCATGCGTGGGCGAGAGGATCTCGCCGAGCGACAGCCGCTCGTAGCGCCACTGGTTCGTGTGCGCATACCAGAAGCTGGTCGAGTTCATCTGCCGCGGCGGGCGGTGCCAATCGAGCGCGAAGGCGAGCGGCGTCCAGCCGGTCTGCGGGCGCAGCTTCTCCTGGCCGACATAGTGCGCCCAGCCGCCGCCCGACTGGCCGACGCAGCCGCACATCGCAAGCAGGTTGATGATGCCGCGATAGATCATGTCGCCGTGATACCAGTGGTTGATCGCCGCGCCGAGGATCACCATCGACTTGCCGTTGGTCTTCTCGGCATTGTCGGCGAATTCGCGCGCGGTGGTGATGATCTTGGCGCGCGGCACGCCGCACACCGCCTCGGCCCAGGCCGGGGTGTAGGGAGCGTCGGCATCGTAGGTGGCGCCCACGGGCTCCGCGCCGAAGCCGCGATTGACGCCGTAGTTGGCCAGGAACAGGTCATAGACCGTGGCCACGCGCGCGGTGGAGCCGTCCTTCAGCGTGACCGTCTTCACCGGCACGGTGCGCGTGACGATCTCGCCGCGGCTGGTCTTGTTGAAGAAGTCGGGCGCGCGGTCGCCGAAATAGGGGAAGGAGACCTCGGCCATGCCGTCGCCGCCTTCGGCCAAGCTCAGGCGCGGCTTGACCTCCTCGCCCGTGCTGCCGTCGCGGCCTTCCAGGTTCCACTTGCCCTGCTCGCCCCAGCGGTAGCCGATAGAGCCGGTGGGCACATAGAGCGCGCCGGTGGCATCGTTGATCGCCACCGTCTTCCAGTCGGGGTTGTTGGCCTGCCCGCCATCGCCGGGCAGGTCGGAGGCGCGGAGCTGGCGCTCGGCGACCAGCTTGCCGTCCTTCTCGGCCAGGCGCACCAGCATCGGCATGTCGGTGTAGCGGCGGCAATAGTCGAGGAAGTACTCGCCGCGGCCCTTGGCGTGCCACTCGGACAGGATGACGTGGCCCATCGCCATCGCCAACGCCGCGTCGGTGCCCTGCTTCGGATGCAGCCAGAGGTCGGCGAACTTCGACGCCTCGGAATAGTCGGGCGTCACCGTGACGATCTTGGTGCCCTTGTAGCGCGCCTCGGTCATGAAGTGGGCGTCGGGCGTGCGCGTCTGCGGCACGTTCGAGCCCCACATCATGATGAAGCCGGCATTGTACGAGTCCGCGCTCTCGGGCACGTCGGTCTGCTCGCCCCAGGTCTGCGGCGAGGACGGAGGCAGGTCGCAATACCAGTCGTAGAAGCTCATGCACACGCCGCCGATGAGCGAGAGGTAGCGCGTGCCGGCGGCATAGGAGACCATGCTCATCGCCGGAATGGGCGAGAAGCCGATCACGCGGTCGGGCCCGTAGGTCTTGACCGTGTAGGCGTTGGCCGCGGCGATCGCCTCCTCGGCCTCGTCCCAGGTCACGCGCACGAAGCCGCCCATGCCGCGCGCGCTCTTGTATTCGCGGGCCTTGGCCGGGTCCTCGACGATCGAGGCCCAGGCCAGCACGGGGTCGCCGAACTTGTTCTTCGCCGCGCGCCAGAGCTGGACCAGCCGCTTCCTCATCATCGGGTATTTCAGCCGGTTCGCGCTGTAGAGATACCAGCTGTAGGAGGCGCCGCGCGAACAGCCGCGCGGCTCGTGGTTGGGCAGGTCGGGGCGCGTGCGCGGATAGTCGGTCTGCTGCGTCTCCCACGTCACGATCCCGCCCTTGACGTAGATCTTCCACGAGCAGGAGCCGGTGCAGTTGGTGCCGTGGGTGGAGCGCACGATCTTGTCGTGCGCCCAGCGCTGGCGGTAGGCCTCCTCCCAGGCGCGGGATTCGTTCGTCACCGTGCCGTGCTGGCCGGAGAAGCCGTCCACGTTGCGCCGGAAGAACATCAGCCGGTCGAGGAAATGGCTCATCGTTCAATCTCCGTCTTGATCAATCGTCGTTGCCGATCGCTGCCATGGGCCGCGCGATCAGCACGGCTTCTCCGCGCCGCGGCGCGCGTAGTACCACCAGTTCAGGCCGAGGCAGACCGCGAAGTAGACGATCGCCCAGTAGAAGAATGCGTTCGGCGTGCCGAAGAAGGCGAAGGACTGGCCCAGCAGCATGCCGAAGGCGAAGGGTCCGTAGGCCGCCATCGCCGATGTCCAGCCGATCACGCCGGCGGCCTGGCGCGGGGCGAACAGCATCGGCATTTGCTTGAAGGTAGACGCGTTGCCCACGCCCGAGAAGAAAAACAGGCCCAGCATCAGCCACAGGAAGGGCGCGAACTCGGCCATCGAGCTCGGGGTGGTGTAGAGGGTTACGCCGATGGTGCAGGCTATCATGCCGGCGGCGGCGATCTGCGTTACCCGCGCACCGCCAAGCTTGTCGCTGAGCGGACCGCCAATGATGCGCGAGATCGATCCCACCAGCGGGCCGAGATAGGCGTAGGTGAGCGGATCAGGCGCGCCCGGCAACTGGCCGAAGCACTGGCGGATCAGCAGCGGGAAGGTGGCCGACAGGCCGGAGAAGGTGCCGAAGGTCATGATGTAGAGCAGCGTCATGACCAGCGCGTGCTTCATGCGGAAGATGTCGAACTGCTCGCGGAAGTTGGCGCGCACCGGCACGCTGCGCAGCCAGAGCAAGGCGGCAATGCCCATCAGCGCGATCAGCGGCACGTAGATCGCGGTCGCGTTCTGCAGCCACATCGGGGATGTGGCCTGGCCGCGGGTGAAGGTCTGCGGCGTGCCGATCAGCGTGCCGGCCAGCGCGAAGCCGATCACCCAGGGGGTGATGAACTGCACCACGCTGACGCCGAAATTGCCGATGCCCGCCTGGATCGCCAGCGCCGTGCCTTGCAGGCGCTTGGGGAAGAACAGGCTGGTCGAGGGCATGAAGGAGCTGAAATTGCCCCCGCCGAGGCCGGCCAGGAACGCAAGCAGCATCAGGATCCAGTAGGGCGTGGCCGGATCCTGCACCGCATAGATCCAGCCTACCGCCGGGATCAGCAGCGACAGGGTGGAGAAGCCCACCACGTGCCGCGTGCCGTAGATCGGGATCAGGAAGGTGTGGATGATGCGCAAGGTGCCGCCGGCAAGGCCGGGCATCGCCGCCAGCCAGAAGAGCTGCCCGGTGGTGAGCTGGAAGCCCACCCCCGGTAGGCGCACCACCAATGCCGAGACCACGAACCAGACGATGAAGGCCAGGATCAGGTTGGCGGTGGTGATGATCAGCGTGCGCCAGGCCAGCGTGCTGCCGCCGCTTTCCCAGAAGCCCTTGTCCTCGGGCTCCCAGCGCTCGATCCACGTGCCGCGCACCACGGGGCCGGCTGCGGCGGCTGCTTGGTTGGCCATGTACTTTTCTCCTGTCAGCGGAGCGATAGGTCGGCGTGCTGCACGCGCGGGTGGGCGGGAGGACGGGGGGCCTTCTCAGGCCACCTTCGCCCCCGCCAGCGCCTCGCGTGCACGCTCGTTGGCCTGACGCAGCTTTTGCAGTTCGAGGTGAAGCGATTCGAGTTCCGGCAGGTCGCGCGGGCCGCGCAGCTCGGGATGGGCCTGCTTCTCCATCCGCCGGATGGCGCCGTGCATCCAGACCAGCGACACGGCGACGATCAGGAACATCAGCATGAAGCAGGATGTCCAGACGCCGGTCAGGTCGTTCAGCGCGCCGAAGGCGATCGGCAGGATCCAGCCGCCCAGCCCGCCGATCAGCCCGACGATGCCGCCGACCGAGCCGACATGGCCCGGATAGTAGACCGGGATGTGCTTGTAGACCGCCGCCTTGCCCAGGCTCATGAAGAAGCCGAGCGCGAAGGTGAACAGGGTGAAGGGAACGAAGCCGAGCGCGATCGTGAACTCGATCGGGCCGCGGATGCCGTTCACCACGTAGCGGGTGGCCGGGTAGGACAGCACGAAGCAGCAGACGACCGAGCCGATGAAGGTCCAGTACATCACCTTGCGCGCGCCATACTTGTCCGACAGCGTGCCGCCGAGGATGCGGAACACCGAGCCGGGCACCGAATAGGCGGCGCCGAGCAGGCCCGCGGTGATGATGTCGAGCCCGTAGACGCCGACATAGTAGCGCGGCAGCCAGAGCGCCAGCGCCACGAAGCCGCCGAACACGAAGAAGTAGTAGAGCGAGAAGCGCCAGACCTGGATGTTGGCCAGCGGCTTCAGCATCGCCGACATCGGCTCGGGCTTCAGCCCGGCGGCGCGGCGCGCGGCAAGCTGCGGATCGTCGCGGGTGGTGAACCAGAACACGATCGCCGTGACCACGAGGCCGATGGCCCAGAGCTGCGCCACCATCTTCCAGCCGAAGGCGACCATTACCACCGGCGCGAGGAACTTGGTCACCGCCGCACCGACATTGCCGGCGCCGAAGATGCCAAGCGCAGTGCCCTGCTTCTCTTTCGGGAACCACTTCGAGACATAGGCGATGCCGACGGCGAAAGACCCGCCGGCGATACCCACGCCAAGCGCGGCGATCAGGAAGGTGGTGTAGTCATAGGCGAAAGTGAGCAGCCAGGTCGCCACCGCGGCCGACAGCATCACGCCGGTATAGACGATGCGTCCGCCATACTGGTCGGTCCAGATGCCGAGCATCAGCCGCACCAGGCTGCCGGTCAGGATCGGCGTGCCGATCAGCAGGCCGAACTGCGTGTCGTTGAGGTTGAGATCGCGTTTGATCTGCACGCCGATGATCGAGAAGATCGTCCACACGGCGAAGCAGACGGTGAAGGCCCCGGTGCTCATCCACAGGGCGACTTGCTGGCCCGGAACGGCGCCGGTTACTGGCCCGGAGGGCATGGCTTGCGATTGGGCGGTCATGGCTGGCTCCCGCAGAACACATCGCGGCAATCGAACCGCGTTGCGTGCGCCAACCATGACCGCGCTATGGGCGCAGGACTTGCGCCAGATCAATTTCGCCGCGACTGCACAAGGTTTTTGCACTGCGGCACGAACTGCGCCAAACTGGCACTTGCGGAGTGCCGGCTTTTCGCTTGATTTTTGTCAAGCACATCCACGCCCGGGGTTGTATCAGTATACCAATGATCACCTCTCGCACCACGACATGGGAGCTTGCGCGCTCCACGCCGCTGTTCAGCGCGGTGGGCGAGGCGGTGATGTCGCGCCTGATGCGCGGCGCCCTGGTGCAGGTGCTGCCCAAGGGCGCGGTGCTGTTCGAGGAAGGCGCCGAGGCGAACTTCGTGCACCTGATCCTATCCGGCTCGGTCGGGCTCACCGCCTCGGCGGGGAAGCCGGACTCGACCGTGGTCGAAATCTTCCGCGACGGCGAACTGTTCGTCGCGCCGGCCGCGATCCTCGAACTGCCCTATCTCGTCTCGGCGGTGGTGCTGGCCGATTCGCGCATCCTGTTCCTGCCGGCCGACAATTTCCGCGCCGCGCTCGATGCCGAGCCCAAGCTCGCGCGCGCGATGGTGAATGTGCTCGCGCGCCATTGGCGCCTGCTGGTCGAGCAGATCAAGGACCTCAAGCTGCGCCAGGCGGCCGAGCGGCTGGCCGCCTTCCTGGTGGCCCAGGCCGAGGCGGCGGGCGGGCCGGCCGCGGCGGCTGCCGGTAAGCCGGTCGGCAAGGAGGGTGCGGCCCCGGGCGCGCCGGCCGGTTCGGCCAGCGGCGGGGCGAGCACGATCGCCCTGCGCGAGCCGCGCAACATGCTCGCCGCGCGGCTCGGCATGACGCCGGAGAGCCTGTCGCGCGCCTTCGCCCAGCTCGAGGCCGAGGGTGTGGTCTCGGAGGGGCGCGCCGTGCACATCGCCGACCTTGCGCGGCTGCGCCGCTACTGCGCGCTGGAAGGCTGAGGCGGGCGGGCGCGGCCGCCGGCGGGGCGGCGCCAAACGAAACGGGGCGGGGTTCGCGCCCCGCCCCGATCCGTTGGCAGTGTTGGTGCGCGGCGCCTATTCGGCGGCGGCGGCCATGCGGCGGTTGAACTCGGGCATCACCTGCTCGGCGAAGCGCTTCATTGATGCCGCCGCGACCTCGGCCGGCATCGAGCCGAGGCGGAACTGCATCATCACCCCGCCCGGACCCATCCGGGCGATCTTCGCCATCCGCTCGGCCACCGTGGCCGGGGAGCCGGCCAGCAGCCCCACTTTGGGGTCGCGATAGACCGGGTTCTTGTTGGTGATCGACTGGCCCTGCTCGGACGAGACGCGCTCGCGCATCGAGGAGCGGTGATCCACCATGCCCAGGAAGTAGGGCAGGCCGACGCGCTCGGCCTCGGCGTCGGTCTCGCCGACATAGACGTTGCGCCAGACCCAGCACTGCTCGAGCGAGCGGGTGAGATGGGCCTCGGAATGGCCCGCCTCGCGCATCGCCGCCTTGTAGGTGGTCAGGCGCGCCAGCGTGTTCTCGTCGGACTGCACGTTCATCATGAAGGGCAGGCCGCGCTTGGCCAGCCCCGCCGTGCCATGGTCGGAGGAGGCGGCGCGCAAGACGAACGGATGCGGCCTGGTGAAGGGGCGTGGGCGCAGGGTGGGGCCCTTGACCTGCCAGAACTTGCCCTCGTGGGCGAAGCCGGTCTCGCCGGTCCAGGCCTTGATCATGATCTCCTCGGCTTCCTCGTAGCGCGCCGAGGCCTCGGTGTGCGGGATGCCGTAGCCCTGGTATTCGTAGACATTGTAGGCGGTGCCGCGCCCGACGCCGACGATCAGCCGCCCGCGGCCGAGATTGTCGAGCAGCGACATCTGCTCGGCCAGGCGGATCGGGTGATAGAGGCTCACCTGCGCCACCGCGAAGCCGACCTTGAGCGTCTTCGTCGCCCCCAGCACCGCCCCGGCGAAGGTGACCGGATCGACATAGGCGCAGTTGCCGTCGAAATGATGCTCGGCCAGCCAGACGCTGTCGAAGCCGAGCCGTTCCGTCAGCCGCGCTTCCTCGAGCGCCTCGGCGATATACTCGGCATCGCGGCTCGGGTCCTTGGCCTCGGGGAAGATGAAGTTGGCGAAACGCAGCATGTAACCCCCTGTTGGTCGCAGCGCGGCGCCTGGAATAAGGACCGCGTCCAGCATCGCGCAAAACTATCATCACCGACGCGTGCCGGCTACTCCCCGCGACTTGGTTTCCATGCTAGCGTTTCTGGCACGCAACAAAACAGGTCGGCACCGCACGCCGCCCATTCAGCCGGGAGATCCATACGCATGCCCCGTTCCCTGCCCGCCGCGATTCGCCGTCTTGCCGTTGCCCTCGGCCTTGGCGCGGCCATGATCATGCCCGCCGGCGGCGCCGCCGCCTTCCCCGAGCGGCCGATCCAGCTGATGGTGGGCTTCCCGCCGGGCGGCAATATCGACATCGCCGCGCGCCTCGCCGCGCCCTTCCTCGAACGCCATCTCGGCGGGGGCGCGCAGGTCGTGGTGGTGAACAAGCCCGGCGCCAACGGCGTGATCATGCTGAACGACCTGGCCGCCGCGCGCCCGGACGGGCACACGATCGGGCTGATGACCTTCCCTGGGCTCGTCACCGCCATCCATGACAGCCGGCCGCGCTACACGACCGACAGCTTCAGCTTCCTCGGCATGTTCACCGACGAGCCCTACACGCTCTATGTCGGCACCCAGCAGCCGATCCGCACGGTGCAGGAGCTGATCGAGCGGGCGCGCACCGCGCCCGGCGCGGTCACGGTAGCCGGGGCCGGCGTCGGTAGCGCGGTGCATCTCAGCGCCGTCCTGATCGAGCGGGCGGCGGGGGTGAAGTTCACCTGGGCGCCCTTCGTCGGCCAGGCCCAGGCCCAGGCCGCGATCCAGGGCGGGCATGTGATCGCCGGCATCTCCTCGGTCAGCGGCACGGTGCGGCTGCACCGCGAGGGCCAAATCCGCGTCATCGGCATCATGCAGCGCGAGCGCTGGGGCGTGGCGCCCGACATCATGACGATGCGCGAAGGCGGCGTCGCGGTCGACAGCAGCGCCGCGCGCGGCATCGGCGGCCCGCGCGGCATCCCCGAGGCGGTGGCGGCGCGCTACGAGGAGGCGGTGCGGCGGATGGTGGCCGACCCCGAGTTCCAGGCGATCGCGCAGCGCGATTTCGTGGTGGCGCGGTTCATGGACCGGGCCGAGATGGGTGCGCTGGTGGCCGAGCAGAACCGTACCTATGGCGAGATGTGGCGCACCGCCCCGTGGCGGTAGCGGCGCGCGAGCGTCCCAAGCACGCGGGCCAAGGGCGCAGGCAAAGCGGGCGGGCGGGGGCGGGGCGCTGCCGCGCCCCGCCTCTGGCCGGGGTTGGGCGCGGCTTGAACTCGCGGGGAGATCGACGCGGAACGGTGGGGCGCCTCGCCGTCCCGGCGCCCCGGAACGACAAAACCGCCCTTGCGGGCGGTTGGGGGCGGGGAGGACGCGTCCCTGCGTTGATCCTGGCTGCGACGATTGCCGCTGCACCTGCCGGCCCCGTAACCGGGACCGGGAAACTGGAGCGGGCGAAGGGATTCGAACCCTCGACCCCAACCTTGGCAAGGTTGTGCTCTACCCCTGAGCTACGCCCGCGCTCCGCGTCCGCCGCCATCCGCACCCTTCAGGGCTCGGGCCGGCGCGAACAGGGCGCGGATATTACCCAAAGGCGCCGGCTTTGCAAGGCTGGGTTTGGGTCCGGCCCGCGCCGCCCGCGCATCGCGACGCCCGGCGATGATCAGGGCCGGGCCCGACGCCAAGCCTCGACCCGCGCCCTTGGCCGGCGCGCCCGCGCATCCCGCCGCCCGGGCGCCGACCGGCTCTCCGGCCACGATCCCTACCAAGGCCCGAGGCCGCTTCCCTGGGCCTGGCAGCCGCCTGCCAGGAACGCGTCCGGGTCGGCGAGGGGGCTGCACCGGCGCGCCCGCTCTGGTATGGGGTTAAGTCATGGCCGAGCCGCCCACCCCGCCCCACCGCCCGCCCCCGCCCGCGCGGCCCGATCGGGGCCGCTACGGCCCCTGGCTGGAAGCGCCGCGCCGGCGCGTGCATGCCGCGCTCGACCGCCTGCACCCCGGGCTCGCCGAGTTCCTGATCTTCGGCTTCAAGCAGGGCTGGGCCTGCCTGTTCGGCGGCGTGATGGTGGGGCTGATCATCGCCACCAGGCTGGTCTGGCGCCCCGACTGGCCGCTGCACCGCTACGACGCCCTGTTCCTGGCCGCGCTGGCGGTGCAGGGCCTCCTGCTCGGGCTCCGCCTCGAAACCTGGCGCGAAGCCAAGGTGATCGCGATCTTCCATCTCGTCGGCACGGTGATGGAGATCTTCAAGACCGCGCAGGGCTCCTGGACCTATCCCGAGGCGGCCTTCTTCCGCATCGGCCATGTGCCGCTGTTCTCGGGCTTCATGTATGCCTGCGTTGGCAGCTACATCGCGCGCGCGACACGCATCCTCGATCTGCGCTACAGCCACTATCCGCCGCTCTGGGCGACGGCGCTGCTGGCGGTAGGCATCTATGTCAACTTCTTCACCCACCACTACATGACCGACCTGCGCCTCGTCCTGTTCGCGGCGGCGGGGCTGATGTTCCGGCGCACGCGCGTCCATTTCACGGTCGATCGCGCGGTGCGCTGGATGCCGCTCCTGCTCGGCTTCTTCCTGGTGACCTTCTTCATCTGGATCGCCGAGAATGTCGGCACCCTGACCGGCTCCTGGCTCTATCCGCACCAGGCGGCGGGCGGCTGGCGGATGGTGACGCTGGGCAAGCTCGGCTCCTGGTATCTCTTGATGATCATCTCCTTCGTGCTGGTCTCGCTGGTGCATCCGCCGCGCCGGCCCGACTGGGCCGCCGCCGGGGCTGATGCGGAGGCAGAGCGCGCGCCCGCCCGTTACGGCGCCGTCCCGCTCGGCGCCGAGGCGCGCGAGCGCGAGTAGGGACGCGAGCCGCATCGCGGGGGCTGCGCGGGGCGCCCTGCTCTGCTAAGGGGTGCGCCATGGCCGACGACATCGCACCCGCACCCGCCCCCGCGCCCGCACCGCCCACCAGCCCCGAGGCGCTGCTGGCGCTGCTCGCCCGCCTCGGCATCGCCACCACCACGCACCGCCACCCGCCCTTGTTCACGGTCGAGCAGAGCAAGGCGCTGCGCGGCAGCCTGCCCGGCGCGCACACCAAGAACCTGTTCCTCAAGGACCGCGAGGGGCAGTTCTGGCTCGCCACCATGCTGGAGCATCGGCGCGTGCCGATGGGCCCCTTCGCCCGCGCGCTCGGCGCGCCGCGCTTCTCCTTCGGCAGTGCCGAGGACCTGTTCGCCCATCTCGGCGTCACGCCCGGGGCGGTGACGCCCTTCGGCCTGGTCAACGATCGCGCCCATCGCGTGCGCTTCATCGCCGACCAGCGGATGATGGCGGGCTTCGAGCTGCTGAACTTCCATCCCCTGACCAACGAGGCGACGACCGCGATCACGCCCGCGGGCTTCGCCCGCTTCCTGGCCGAGACCGGCCATGCCCCGCGCCTGTTCGACTTCGAGGCACTGGAAGCAAGCCTGCCGCCCGGCCCCGCCGGCGGCCCCTGATCACCAGCGATCAAGCCCGACGCGCGCGGCGCGCGCGCGCACCACTGCCAGCCAGGCGAACTGCACCGCGAGCAGCGGCGCGAGTGCCAGCGCCGGACCTGCGGCGCCGACCTCGGCCCCGCGCGCGAGCAGCAATGCCGCATTGCCTTGCAGCAGCGCGAAGCCGAAATGGATCAGGCTGACGCGCGCGGGGGGCATGCCGGCGCGGCTGGCGACCTGGTAGAGGTGGCCGCGATGCGCCTCTGTCACGCGCTCCCCGGCCAGGGCGCGGCGCAGGATGGTGAAGGCAGTGTCGAACAGGAAGGCGGCGAACAGGGCCGGCACCACCCAGAAGCTCGCCGCCGCCGCCCCGCCATGCCCGCGCGCCAGCCACACGCCCAGCGCGGCGAAGGCGAAGCCGAGCGCCTGGCTGCCGACATCGCCCAGGAAGATGCGCGCGCGCGGGAAGTTGAAGGGCAGGAAGCCCATGCAGCCCGCCGCCAGCATCAGCGCGGCCGCCTGCACGAAGGCCGCGTCATGGCCCTGCGCGATCACGGCCAGGAAGGCGGCGGCGATCAGGCACACCCCGGCGCAGAGCCCGTTCAGCCCGTCGATGAAGTTCATCGCGTTGGTCAGGCCCACCAGCCACAGCGCCGTGAACGGCCAGGCCAGCGCCCCGAGCGCCACCTGCCCAAACCCGGGCAGGCTGACATGCGTCAGCACCAGATCGCCCGCCATCGCCACGGCGGCGGCGGCAAGCTGCACGAGGAGCTTGGCGGCGAAACGCATGCCGCGCAGGTCGTCCCAGAGGCCGAGGGCGGCGACGATCACCACGCCTGCCGCGAAGGAAGCCGCGCGGCCATCGGCCTCGAACACCGGGCCGGGGCCGAGGGCGTGCAGCACGCCAAGCCCGCCGACCAGGGCGGCGACGACGCCCACCCCACCGCCGCGCGGCGTCGGGGCCGAGTGCGAGGAGCGCGCGTTCGGCTGGTCCAGGATGCGCGCCGCGATCATCGCGCGCACCAGGAGCGCGGACAAAAGCGCCGCCGCCAGCCCGAGCGGATAGAGCAGTCCGGGAGCGAACATCGCCGCGCCCCCGCCCTAGCGCGCGTTGGGCTGGTGGTCGAACTCGGGCACCAGCGCCTTGAGCGCGGCGATGGTCCCCGCCGCGTTGCCCGCCGCCGCCAGCGCCGCCAGCCGCTCGATCCCGGCCGCGATCGCCGCGCGCTCGGCATAGCGGGGCGCGGCGATCAAGAGGCCCGGATGCCCCGAGGGCGCGGGCGGCTCGGCGCCGTGGAAGATCTCCTCGAACAGCTTCTCGCCCGGACGCAGGCCGGTGAGCCTGATCTCGACATCGAGGTGCGGGCGCAGCCCGGCCAGCCGGATCATCTGCTCGGCCAGGTCCATGATCCGCACCGACTCGCCCATGTCGAGGACGAAGATCGCGCCATCCTGCGCCACCGGCCCGGCGGTCTCGGAGGCGCCGAGGCGGCTTGCCTCCAGCACCAGCGACACCGCCTCCTGCACGGTCATGAAGTAGCGGCGCATCTCGGGGTGCGTCACGGTCAGCGGCCCGCCGCGGCGGAGCTGGCGCTCGAACAGCGGCACGACCGAGCCGGTCGAGCCGAGCACATTGCCGAAGCGCACGGTGACGAAGCGCGTGCCGCCATCCTGGCGCGCCTCGGCATCGAGCGCCTGGCAGTAGAGCTCGGCCACGCGCTTGGCCGCGCCCATGACGTTGGTCGGGTTCACCGCCTTGTCGGTGGAGATCAGCACCATCGCCCGCGCGCCGGCCGCGCGCGCGGCATCGGCCACGACACGCGTGCCGGCGACATTGATCAGCACGCCCTCGCACGGATTGGCCTCGACGATCGGCACATGCTTGAGCGCGGCGGCATGGAACACGATCTCGGGGCGGGCCTCGGCGAACAGGGCGGCCATGCGGGCGGCATCGCGCACATCGGCGATCACCCCGCGCCGGCGCAAGGTGGGCGCGCGCTCGGCGAGGTCAAGCTCGATGCCGTAGAGCGCGAATTCGGACAGCTCCACCAGCACGAGCTCGTCCGGGCCGTAGCCCGCGATCTGGCGCGCAAGCTCGGCCCCGATCGAGCCGCCGGCGCCGGTCACCAGCACGCGCCGGCCGGACAGGAACTGGCGCATGCCGGCGCGGTCGAGCACCGCCTGCGGGCGGTTGAGCAGATCCTCGAGCGCCACCGGGCGCAGCTCGATCCCGCCGCCCGGCGCGCCCTCGGCGCGCAATTCCGTCGGCGCCGAGGCGCGCGAGAGCGTCAGGCCGAGCTTCTGCGCCGCCGGCAGCAGGGCGGCCGCCGCCTCGGCGCCGGCATCAGCCAGCACCACGCGCTGCGGGCGCACATCGTGGCGGGAAAGCTTCTCCACCACCGCGCCAAGATCGTCGAGCAGGCCATAGACCTTGACGCCGTGGATGCGCCGGCCGAGCCAGTCGCGCGTGGGCGAGAGGATGCCCACCACCGCGTAGGGCGAGGCGGGGTCGGCCTGGGTTGCGCGCAGGAACAGCTCGGCCCCCTTGTCGACGCCGGCCAGCAGCACCGGGATGCGCCTGGCGCCCGCGGCCCCGTTCGCCGCCGCCGCGCCGCCGCCGACCAGGCTGCGATAGAGGTAGCGCGGCCCGGCCAGCAGGGCCACCAGCACCAGCCAGTTGATGACGGGCTGGCTGCGCGGGAAATCCTCGAGCCGGGTGGCCAGGAACAGGGCCGGGACGAACACCAGCACGGTGGCCGTGACCGCCTGCAGGATGGTGCGGAACTCGCGCACGCTGGCATAGCGCCAGGAGGCGCGCGGCAGGCGCAGCGCCAGGAAGGCGCCGGCGGCGATGGCCACGAACATCGCCCAGGCAAGGGCGAAGCCCTCGGGCGGCGCCTCGGCCAGCGTGGTCGTGCCGACACGCAGCCACAGCGCCAGCGGGAAGGACACCGCGGCGGCGGCCAGATCATGCGCGAACGCCAAGGGCGCGCGGGGCAGGAGGGCGGCGAGTCGCCTCATGGGCCTCGGATGTAGCGCAAAGCAGGGCGCGCGTCGCCTGTCTCGGTGGCGGCGGCGGCGGTGTGGCGGTGTGGCGGTGTGGCGGCGGGGGGGCGAGGGCTGCCCCGGCCGGCTCAGCCGGTGCGCTTGCGGTTCTTCCAGGCCACGCGCGGCAGCACGCGCGCCGGCACGATGCGATCGCGCAAGGGCAGGATGCGCTGGATCATGTCGGCCAGCACCTCGTCGGTCATCGGGTGCGGCTCCAGCCCGAGCGCGGGCAGCTCGCGGCGCACCACATTGTAGTAGTGCTCCTCCATCTCGCGGCGGGGATTGTCGATATGGTCGACCGCGACCTTGAGGCCCATCGCATCGCCGACCCGCTTCACCCGATCGGCAAGGTCGTTCACGCTGAACAGCTCGGTGAACTGGTTGGCGATGCGCAGTTCGCCCGGCTTGACCGGGTTGCGCGCCGCCAGCTCGATGCATTGCAGAGTGTCGGTGAGGTTGAGGTAGCCGCGCGTCTGCCCGCCCTTGCCATAGACCGTCAGCGGGATGCCGGCGATGGCCTGGACGATGAAGCGGTTCACCACCGTGCCGAAGATGTCGTCATAGTGGAAATTGACGCCGAGATCGGGGTGGATGTCGGTCTCGGCGGTGGCGAGCCCATAGACCGGGCCCTGCATCAGGTCGGTCACGCGCAGCCCGTAGGTGCGGACATAGAACCAGAGCAGGTCGGTATCGAGCACCTTGGTGGTGTGGTAGAGCGAGCTTGCCTGGCGCGGATAGAGGAACTTCTCGCGCCGGCCCTTGTGCTCGATATCGATCCAGCCTTCCTCGATGTCGATGTTGGGCGTGCCGTATTCGCCCATGGTGCCGAGCTTGACGATGTGGCAGTCGGGCGCCTTCTCCAGCACCGCCCAGATCAGGTTGTGGGTGGCGGTGAGGTTGTTGTCGAGCGTGAGCTTGGCCTCGGCGAAGGACTTCATCGAATAGGGCGCGGAAGGCTGCTCGGCATAGTGCACGGCGCAGTCGGGCTGGAACTCCTCCATCAGCCGGAACAGCCGGTCATGCTCGGCAAGGTCGAAGATCTCGCAGCGGATGCGGCGGTTGGTGTGGGCAGCGAACAGCGCGCAGCGCGCATCGAGCAGGGGATTGTCCGACAGCGCCTCGCTGTCGGTGTCGCGCGCGATCTTGCGGCGCAGATAGTTGTCGATGACGCAGACCTCGTCGCCGCGCGCGGCGAAATGCATCGCCGTCGCCCAGCCGAGATAGCCGTCGCCGCCAAGGATCATGATGCGCATCGGGCAAGCCTTCTTCGGGAAATCATGCGGGTTGGAATGCGGATCAAGCGCGCCGGCGCGTCTGCGGCCGGACGGCGCGGCGCGGCGGGGCCTAGACCTCGCGCTCCAGCACCTGGTGCTTCTCCAGATAGGCGCGCACCTCGGCGCGGCTCATGCAGGGCTCGTCGTCCGAGCGGTAGGGGCGATCGACGCGCCGCCCGCCATTGGCCTTCTTCGGATCGACCATCGCCGGCACGACCGAGAAATGGGTGGGATACTCGAAGGCGCGGCGGATCTCCTCCTCGTTGAGGAGCTCCTCGAACATCTTCTCGCCGATGCGCGGCCCGACCTCGCGCACCTCGATGTCGCCCGCGCGCCAATTGTGCTGCGGGGCCAGCATCTCGATCATCACCTCGGCCAGGTCGCGGATGCGCATCACCGGCATCTTGGTCACGAACACCTCGCCGCTTTTCGCGGTCTCGACGCCGAACAGCACCAGCCGCGCCGCTTCCTCCAGGCTCATCATGAAGCGGGTCATCTGCGCCGAGGTGAGGGTGAGCGGCCCGCCGGCGGCGATCTGGCGCTTGAACAGGGGCACCACCGAGCCGCGGCTGCCGATGATGTTGCCGAAGCGGACGGAAGCGAATTCGCTGCCGCTCGCCCCGTCATGGACGGCGGCGGCCGAAAGCAGCCGCTCGCACATCAGCTTCGAGGTGCCCATCACCGAGGTCGGGTTCACCGCCTTGTCCGAGGAGGTGAACACCGTGCGCTTCACGCCGGCGGCGATCGCCGCCTCGATCACGTTCTGGGTGCCGATGATGTTGGTGTTCACCGCCGAGCGCGGGCTGCGCTCGCACACCCCGACATGCTTGAGCGCGGCGGTGTGAAGGATGATGTCGATGCCGCGGCAGCGGAAGGCGAGCGCCTTGTCGTCGGTGATGTCGCAGTGATAGACGCTGAAGCGGTCCTCGGCGGCGTGGCGCTCCTTGAGGAAGAACAGCTCGCTCTCGTCATTGTCGAGCCCGACGATGCGCGCCACCGGCGTTTCCAGGAGCTGGCGCAGAAGCTCGCCGCCCACCGTGCCGCAGACGCCGGTGATGAGCACGCTGCGGTCGCGCCAGAAATCCGCCGAGGGGCCGGCGATCGCGCCGGCGCTGTAGGCGGCGTTCATGGGCGCATCCTGTCGGTCTGTCGCTGCATCCCTGTGCCTTCGTTCCTGCAGGCCCGATGCGCGCGACCCGGCGCCGCGCCTGTGTTGGTCCTGCTCATGCTTGCCCCCGCCCGCTAGCCCGTGGCCCGGCGCGGATCGGCCAGGAACCAGTCTAGGGTGCGGCAGAGCCCTTCGGGAAGCGGGGTCTCGGCCCGCCAGCCCAGCCGCTCCGCCGCCTTGCTGGTGTCGGAATAGTTGCGCGCGACATCGCCCGCCCGCCGCTCGCCATGGCGCATGGCCGGGCGCGGGCGCCCGGCCGCCTCGAAGGCGCCGGCGAGCGTGTCGGCCAGCTCGTTGATGGTGGTCTCGCGCGCCGAGGCGATCTGGAACACCTCGCCCCCGAGCGGGGCGGCGGTGCCGGCGGCGATCACCGCGCGCACCAGGTCGCCGATGAACACGAAATCGCGCGTCTGCCCGCCATCGCCGTGGATCTCCCAGGGCTGGCCGGCCAGCGCCTGGCGGATGAACAGCGCCACGACGCTGCCCTTGTGGCCCGAGCGCGGGCCATAGACATTGCCGAAGCGCAACACCGCCGAGGACAGGCCATAGGCGTGGTGGTAGGCGAGGCAATAGGCCTCGGCGGCGAGCTTGGCCGCGCCATAGGGCGAGACCGGATTGGGGGCGCGGCCCTCATGCGCCGGGGGCTCGACCGCGCCGAGCGCGGCGTTCGAGGAGGCGAGCACGAAGCGGCCGCAGCCGGCGGCGCGCGCGGCTTCCAGCATGCCGAGCGTGCCGGCAACGTTCACGTCCATGTCGGCGCGCGGATTGGCGATCGACTGCATCACCCCGGCATTGGCGGCCAGGTGCACCACCACCGCGGCGCCGCGGCAGGCGGCGGCGGCGGCATCGGCGTCGCGGATGTCGCCCACCATCAGCTCGACGGCGCCGCGGGTCCAGCCCGCCGCCGCGCCCTGGGCCTCGATCCGACGCAGCGGGGCGATGTCGGCCAACGCCTCGGGCTTGCCCACGGACAGGTTGTCGAGGACGCGCACGGCATGGCCTTCCGCGACCAGCCGTTCGGCCAGGGCGCTCCCGATGAACCCGCAACCGCCGGTCAGCAGCCACTGCATGCTATAGCATTCCAGTCTGAGGGACGCAGAACGCCCTTCTCCGTCCCGGCGCGGACGCCGGCGGCCAAGCGAGTTGGGCCTTGTAGCGCCGCGGGAGCCTCGGATCAAGGCGCCAAGTCCTTTCCGTGGCTGTGGATAGCTGCCGCCTGATGCGACCATGTGCCCTGGCGGGACGATCGTCCAATAATGCGAGATGGCCTGGTGCCTATTGTCAAAAAAGAGTGTTCAGATTCCGTAAGCTCGCCATGCGGGTGGCAGGCCAGGATGGCTCGCCCCATGCTCCTCCCGGCCGGCTTGCACCGCCGGGGAGGCGTGATTATGGTGCGCCCCCGCCAGGCTGCGGCGGCAGGCCAGTGAGGCCGAGTCGGCACGGTTCCGCCGATGGCTGCCCAGGATGCCGAGCCGGTCAATGATTTGGCCACCCGGATCGCTGATCCTCGGACCGGTCCCCTTATCGCCGCGTCGGCGCCCACGCGCTGCCCGGCCTGCCAAGAGCGCCGCGCCGCATGCCGAAGCCCCGCCCCGCCAAGCCCATCGCTGCCGCCAAGGCCCGGAGCCCGCGCCCGCGCCCCGGGCCGGCGCGGGGCAAGTCCCTGGCCCAGGCGCTGGCCGCGCGCATCGACGCGCGCAAGGCCCGCGTCGGCATCGTCGGCATGGGCTATGTCGGGCTGCCGCTGGCGCTGGCCTTCGCCGCCAAGGGCTTCGCCGTTACCGGCTTCGACCTCGACCCGGCCAAGGTGGCGCGGCTGAACGCGGGCGAGAGCTATATCCGCCACATCCCCGCCGCCGCCATCGCCAAGGCGCGGCAGGCGGGCCTGCTGTCGGCCTCCGGCGATCCGCGCTCGCTGCGCAAGGCCGATGCGATCCTGATCTGCGTGCCGACGCCGCTGACGCGCCATCGCGAGCCGGACCTCTCCTATATCGAGAACACGGCCGGCATGCTGGCGCGCGTGCTGCGCAAGGGCCAGCTCATCGTGCTCGAAAGCACCACCTATCCCGGCACCACCGACGAGGTGCTGGCGCCGATCCTGGCGCAGAGCGGGATGGTGCCCGGCAAGGATTTCTTCCTCGCCTTCAGCCCCGAGCGCGAGGACCCCGGCAACCCCGACCACGGCACGACGACCATCCCGAAGGTGGTGGGCGGCGACGGGGAGGAGGCATCGCGGCTCGCCAACCTGCTCTATGGCCAGGTGGTGGCGCGCACCGTGCCGGTCTCCTCCACCCGCACTGCCGAGGCGGTGAAGCTCACCGAGAACATCTTCCGCGCCGTCAACATCGCGCTCGTCAACGAGCTCAAGCTCGTCTATGCGCGCATGGGCATCGACATCTGGGAGGTGATCGAGGCGGCGAAGACCAAGCCCTTCGGCTACATGGCCTTCTATCCGGGGCCGGGCCTGGGCGGGCACTGCATCCCGATCGATCCCTTCTACCTCACCTGGAAGGCGCGCGAATACGAGGTCGCCACCCGCTTCATCGAGCTCGCCGGCGAGATCAACACGGCGATGCCGCGCCATGTGGTGGCCGCACTGGCCGAGGCGCTGGACACGCGCGCGCGCAAGGGCCTGCGCGGGGCGCGCATCCTCATGCTCGGCGTGGCCTACAAGAAGAATGTCGATGACATGCGCGAGAGCCCCTCGCTCAAGCTGATGGAACTGCTGGAGGAGCGGGGCGCCAGGGTGGACTATCACGACCCCTTCATCCCGGTGATCCCGCGCACGCGCGAGCATCCCGAATTCGCCGGCCGCCGCTCGATCCGCTGGAGCGCGCGCGCGATCGCCGCCTACGACGCGGTGCTGATCGCCACCGACCACAGCGCGGTCGACTATGCCGGGCTGGTGCGCGCGGCCAGGCTGGTGATCGACACCCGCAACGCCACCAGGGCCGTGCCCGACCGGCGCGGCGTCGTGGTGAAGGCATGAGCGGCGGCGCCCCGGCGCCGTCCCGCCCGGCGCGGGGCTGAGGCGGGTCCCCGCGCCATGCCCGGCCCCTTGCGCATCCTCAGCGTCGTCGGCGCGCGGCCGCAATTCATCAAGGCCGCGCCGGTCTCGCGCGCCATCGCCGCCAAAGCCGGCCTGGCCGAGATCATGGTCCATACCGGCCAGCACCATGATGCCGGCATGTCGGACGTGTTCTTCGCCGAACTGGGTATTCCGGCACCCGCGCACCATCTCGGCATCCATGGGGGCAGCCATGGCGAGATGACCGGGCGGATGCTGGCCGCGCTGGAAGCGGTGATGCTGGCCGAGCGGCCCGGCCGCGTGCTGGTCTATGGCGACACCAACTCGACGCTGGCGGGTGCCCTGGCCGCGGCCAAGCTTGCGATCCCGATCGCCCATGTCGAGGCCGGGCTGCGCAGCTTCAACCGCCGCATGCCCGAGGAGATCAACCGCGTCCTGACCGACCATCTGTCGGACCTCTTGTTCGTGCCGACGCAGGCGGCGATCGCCAACCTCGCGCGCGAGGGCATCACGCAGGGCGTCCATCATGTCGGCGACGTGATGTATGACGCGACGCTTGCCGCCGGGGCGCGCGCGGCCGGGGCAAGCGGCATCCTCGCCCGCCTCGGCCTTGCCGCGCACGGCTTCTTCCTCGCCACCATCCACCGCGCCGAGAACACCGATGATCGCGCCGCGCTCGCCGCCGTGCTCGACTGGCTCAAGGCGCGCGCGGCCGAGGCGCCGGTGGTGCTGCCGCTGCATCCGCGCACGGAGAAGATGGCGCGCGCGCACGGGCTGTCGCTCGATCCGCTGCGCGTCATCGCGCCCGTGGGTTATCTCGACATGGCGCGCCTTCTTTCCGCCTGCCGGATGGTGTTCACCGATTCGGGCGGCGTGCAGAAGGAGGCCTATTTCCACCGCAAGCCCTGCGTCACGCTGCGCGGCGAGACCGAATGGGTGGAAACCGTCGCCGCCGGCTGGAACCGGCTCTGGCGCGGCCCCGATTTCGTCGCGCCCCGGCGCGAGATTCCCGATTACGGCATGGGCGATGCCGCCGCCCGGATCGCCCGGCTGATGGCCGCTTGCGGCCGGAACGGCGCCGCGCGCCCGCCGTAACCATCCGAAACCCGAATTGACCGCGCCGGGCGCCGTTCCGCCCCGCCGCGCTCTTGCCCGCCTCCGGGCGGTTTTGCATCTTCCCGCGCGCCGGAGCTCCGTTGCGGAGTCGCCCCGGCGCCCAACGCCGCAAGCCCGACGACCCCTGCATGACCAAAGAAGCCGCCCCCGCTTCCCTCGCCGCCGCTTCCCCCGCCGCCGCACCGGCTCCCGCCATCGGCGTGGTGGGCTGCGGCTATTGGGGCCGCAACCTGGTGCGCAACTTCGCCCAGCTCGGCGCGCTCGCCGCGATCACGGACGCGCATGGCCCGACCGCGCAGCAATTTGCCGCGCAATACTCGGTGCCGGCGCGCGATTGGGGCGCGCTGCTGGCCGACCCCGCCATCACGGGCGTGGCGATCGCCGCGCCGGCCGCGCAGCATGGCGCGCTGGTGCGCGAGGCGCTCGCCGCCGGCAAGGACGTGTTCGTGGAGAAGCCGCTGGCGCTCGACCTGGCCGAGGCCGAGGCGCTCTGCCGCCAGGCCGAAAGCGCGGGCCGGGTGCTGATGGTCGGGCATCTGCTGCAATACCACCCGGCCTTCCTCAGGCTGCGCGAGCTGGTGTCCTCGGGCGCGCTCGGGCGGTTGCAGTATGTCTATTCCAACCGCCTCAATCTCGGGAAGATCAGGACCGAGGAGAACATCCTCTGGTCCTTCGCGCCGCACGACATCTCGATGATCCTGGCGCTGGTGGGCGCCGCACCCGAGCATGTCGCGGCCGAGGGCGCGGCCTATCTCCATCCGCGCATCGCCGATGTGTCGACCACGCATATGCGCTTCGCCAACGGCGTGCGCGCGCATGTGTTCGTCTCCTGGCTGCATCCGTTCAAGGAGCAGAAGCTGGTGGTGGTGGGCGAGCAGGGCATGGCCGTGTTCGAGGACGGCCAGCCATGGGAGCGCAAGCTCCTGCTCTATCGCCACCGCATCGAGTGGCGCGCCGGCTCGCCCGAGCCCGCGCGCGCCGAGGGCGAGCCGGTGGTGCTGGCCGCCGAGGAGCCGCTGCGCGCCGAATGCGCCCATTTCCTCGACTGCATCGCCACGCGCGCCCGCCCGCGCACCGACGGGCGCGAGGGGCTGGCCGTGCTGCGCGTGCTCGATGCGGCGCAGCGCTCGCTCGAAGCGCTGGTGCCGAACGGCGCGGGAGCGCCCGCGCCCGCCGCCGTCGCCGACGTACCTGCGCCCGCGCCCGAGGCGGCCGCCAACCCCGGCATCGACCCCAAGGCCTTCGTGCACGAAAGCGCCTATGTCGATCAGCCGAGCCGGATCGGGGCGGGCACGCGCATCTGGCATTTCAGCCATGTGCTGGCGAACACCAGTATCGGGCGCGACTGCTCGATCGGGCAGAATGTCGTGCTCGGCCCCGACGTGACCGTGGGCGATGGCTGCAAGATCCAGAACAACGTCTCGCTCTACAAGGGCGTGACGCTGGAGGATGGCGTGTTCTGCGGCCCCTCCTGCGTCTTCACCAACGTCGTCAATCCGCGCGCCGGCATCCGCCGCATGGACGAGGTCCGCGAGACGCTGGTGCGCCGCGGCGCCACCATCGGGGCGAATGCCACCATCGTCTGCGGCCACAGCCTGGGCGAATACTGCTTCATCGCCGCCGGCGCCGTGGTGACGAAGGACGTGCCGGCCTTCGCGCTGATGGCGGGCGTGCCCGCCCGCCGCATCGGCTGGATGAGCCGCGCCGGCCACCGCCTCGGCCCCGACCTCGTCTGCCCGCAGACCGGCGCGCGCTATCGCCAGACCGCCCCCGACCGCCTCGAGGAGATTGCCTGACCATGACCAGCCAGCCCGCGCCGATCCCGTTCATCGACCTCAAGGCGCAGCGCCGGCGCATGGGCGCGGCGGTGGACGAGGCGATCCTGCGCGTGGTCAACCACGGTGCCTACATCATGGGCCCCGAGGTGGCGGAGCTGGAACGCCAGTTGGCCGCCTTCTGCGGGGCGAAGCACTGCCTCTCCTGCGCCAACGGCACCGATGCGCTGGCGCTGGTGCTGATGGCGCAAGGGGTGGGGCCGGGCGATGCCGTGTTCGTGCCGGCCTTCACCTTCGTCGCCACCGCCGAGGTGGTGGCCTGGGTCGGCGCCACCGCCGTGTTCGTCGATGTCGAGCCGGCGAGCTTCAACATCGACCCGGCCAGCCTGGAGGCGGCGATCATCTGGGCGGCGCAGAACGGGCTGCGCCCGCGCATGGTGATGCCGGTCGATCTGTTCGGCCAGCCGGCCGACTACCGGCGCGTGCTGCCGGTGGCGCAGAAGCACAAGCTGTTCGTGCTGTGCGATGCCGCGCAAAGCTTCGGCGCGAGACTCGGCAACAAGGCGGTCGGCACTTTCGGCGATGCCACCTCGACCAGCTTCTTCCCGGCCAAGCCCTTGGGCTGCTACGGCGATGGCGGGGCGGTGTTCACCGACAGCGACGCCATGATCGAGGTGATGCGCTCCTTGCGCGTGCACGGCCAGAACAAGGACGACAAGTACGACAATGTCCGCGTCGGCATGAATGGCCGGCTGGACACGATGCAGGCCGCGGTGCTGATCGAGAAGCTGAAGATCTTCCCCGAGGAGATCGAGGCGCGCAACCGCATCGCCCTGCGCTACAACGCCGCCCTCGGCGATGTCGCGATCGTGCCGACGCTGATGCCGGACGCCACCTCGGTCTGGGCGCAGTATTGCATCCGCGTGCGCAACCGCGACGCGCTCGCCGCCGCCTGCAAGGCCGCCGGCATTCCGACCGCGATCTACTATCCGATCCCGCTCAACCGCCAGTCGGCCTACAAGCATTTCCCCTCGGCGCCGGGTGGCGTGCCGGTGTCGGACCGGCTGGCGGGCGAGGTGATCGCGCTGCCGATGCACCCCTATCTGGACGCGGCGACGCAGGACCGCATCATCGCCACCGTGCGCGCGGCGATGGGCGGCAAGGGCTGAGCGGCGGGCGGCTGAGCGACGGGCAGCTGGGCGGCGCGCGCGAAGGGTGCCGCGCATCGGCCGTTAACCGCTTGTCCGCTGCAAGCGGGGCAAGCTCCGGGGCGCGATGGCGCGTTTCGCTGCCGCCGGGTGCGATCCGGCCTTCCGCTCGGCCCTCGCCCCCGGCAAGATGGCGCCGCGGCTTTCCCCAGGCCCAGGCATCGGGCCCTCTCAGGTGCGCCTAGTCCGGCATGCGCGTTCTGTTCGTCACCAACTCCTTCTCGCTGCCGAACCAGCCCGGCATGCCGCGCCCGTTCGAGGTGGCGCAATGGTTCGCCCGCCAGGGCCATGCCGTCACCGTGCTGGCCAATGCGCGCCACTATCTCGACGAGACGCTGCCGGTGGGTGGCCCGCCCGAGGCGCCGCAGATGGTCGATGGCATGCGCATCGTCGGCCTGCCGACACCGCCCGGCCGGCGCCGCAGCCTGGTGCGCCGGGTGTGGAACTATCTCGCCCTGGCCCATGCGGTGTGGCGGGCGGGGCGCCGGCTCGGCCCGTTCGATGTCGTGATCGCGGGCACGCCCCCCTTGCTCGTGCCGGCCGCGGCCCTGCGCGTCGCCCGCCGCTTTGGCGCGCGCGCGGTGCTGGAAATCCGCGACTTCCATCCGCATTCGGCGCTGACGCTCGGGCTGGTGCGCAATCCGCTTGCCGTGCGGGTCTGGACCTGGTGGGAGCAGCGGCTGCGCCGGCGCTTCGACCGGATCGTGGCGGTCGTGCCGCGCATCAAGGCGATGTGCGAGCGCGAGGGGCTGCCTGCCGCCAAGGTCACGGTCATCACCAACGGCTATGACCGCAGCAATGACGAGATCGCGCCCCTGCCGGCCGAGCTGGAGTCGTACTTCGCCGCCGAGGCGGGCGCCGGGCGCTTCGTCATCGGCTATGGCGGCAATATGGGCCATTCGATGAACATCCCGGCGATCATCGCCGCCGCCGCGCGCTGCAAGGACGATCCGCGCCTCTCCTTCGCCCTGTTCGGCGAGGGCGAGCAGAAGGCCGCGGCGGAAGCGGCGGCGCGCGCGCAGGGGCTCGATCGCGTGCGCTTCTTCGCGCCCGAGCCGCGCCGCGTGATCGGGGCGGTGTTCCGCCGCTGTGATGCGCTGGTGCACGCCTTCCCGCCGTCGGAATTCTTCGCCTACGCCCTGCCCAACAAGATCTTCGAATATATGGGCGCGGGCCGGCCGATCGTGTTCGGTGGCACGGGCGACACCGCCGACCTGATCGCGCAGGCCGGCTGCGGTTTCGCCTGCACGCCCGACGATGCCGCGGCGATGGCCGCCCTGTTCCGCCGCCTCGCCGATGACCGCGCCGAGGCGGCGGCGATGGGCGCGCGCGGGCGCGCCTATGTCACCGAGCATTTCGCGCGCGAGCGCATCTTCGAGCGCTGGAACGCCGTGATCGACGGCGCCGGCCCGCCGGCCGCGGCGGCGCCGCCGGTCTCGCCCGCGCCCGCGCGCGCCTAGGGCACGTTCCGTTCGGCTTCGATCAGCCGAACGGATGTCGTGCCCGAGGAACTGATGTTCTGCGAGCAGCTTAGTCCGATCTGGTGGAACCGCGCTGCGGTTCCACCAAATCGGACGCTGCTCTAGCGCGCCAGCGACATCCGCGCGCGCCTGTGCGATTCGCGGCCTGAGCGTTTCGCGCGCGCTATTCGGCCCAGGCCGAGCAGATCGGCGCGGCGTTGGCCGCGCTGCCGGCAGCCGGGGCGCGGCAGAGGCGCACCGCGCCGGTGCGCTGGTTGACAATCCACGCCGCCTCGCCCGAAGCGCTCGACGAGACGCCGAAGAAGGGCAGGCCGCCGCGCTGGGTCTGCTGGCGCGGGGCGCGGGCACGACGCTCGCCCCGTTCGCCGCGCTCGCCCCGCTCGGTGCGATCCCCGCGCTCGGCGCGCGCGGGGCGGCCATCCTGCGCCAGCGCCTCGGCCGCTGGCAGCGCGGGCAGCGCGATCAGCGCGCAGGCGCAGGCCAGGGCCAGACGGCGCAGACAGGCGGCGAGGGAAGCGGGATCAGGGCGCATGGCGGGGGAACTCCCGGTTGCGGCGTGGGGATGAATTGCGCGCCGGATACGTTATCCGCTCGGCCGGGCGGCGCCAATCCGCTGCGGCGTGGCCCGGCTCGGCCCGGCCCGGCCCGGCCCGGCCCGGCCCCTCAGCCGCCGGGCGGAGCCTGGAGGATCGCACGCTCCTCGCCCCACAGCACGAGGCAGGTGAGCGGGCCGCCGAAGGCCGCGCCGGTATCGAGCCCGATGCGGTTGGCGCGAAGCTGCGGCTCGGGCGCCGGCGTATGGCCATGCACCACCACCGCGCCATGCCAGGCGGTCGAGGACAGGAAGGGCTCGCGGATCCACATCATGTCGTGCGGCTCCTGCGCGCCGAGCGCGACGCCGGGGCGGATGCCGGCATGGACGAACAGATAGTCGCCGACGCGGTGCTGGTGGCGCAGCCCGCGCAGGAAGGCTGCATGCGCATCGGGCAGCGCCGCGCCCCAGGCCGAGGGACGCATCAGCGGCGAGAGGCGGTAGCTTTCCAGCGTCGCCTCGCCGCCATTGACCAGCCAGCGCACGCCCCCGCCGGGCGGTCCCATCGGCGCGAACATCACGTCGAGCATCATCTCCTCGTGGTTGCCGCAGAGATGCACGGTCGTGGCCGCGACCGGCGGCGGCTCCAGCAGATGCTCGATCACCCCGCGCGTATCCGGGCCGCGATCGACATAGTCGCCGAGATAGACGATGACGCGCTCCGGCTCGGGCGCGGCGGCGGCATCGGCGGCGATCATCGCGTGCAGCGCGCGCAACTGGCCGAGCTGGCCGTGGATGTCGCCCACCGCGTAGACGCGCACCCCCTCGGGCACGGCGGGGGCGCGGCCCGGGTCGGCGGCGGGATCGGCCGCGCGGGCAGCATGCGCGTGCGTGGAGGATCGGGCAGGAGCCGCGGCGGCGGATGCGATCGAATACGCGCTATGGGCGGCGGATAACCGAACGTCAATCATGGCCACGCCAAGGTAGGGCCGAAGCCGCGCGCCGGGAATCCCCCGCGCCGCGCGCGCCGTGGGACGATGCGCCTTGGCTCCATCCGCCGCCACCGCCGCCGCATTGCGCACCGATGCCGCCGCATCCCCGCCGGGGACGGCGATGCACGCAGCGCCGGCCGCACATCTGGCGGCACCGCGCGAGTCCGCCGGCACGCCGCGCCCGGCTCCGGCTCCGGGACGCAGCATCGCGCGCAGCGGGGCCGCGCTGATCGAGCGCATCTGCGAGGCGGCGCGCCGGCCCGGCCGGCATGTGGCGATCGTGCTGCCACTGGCGCGCCAGCCGCTGGCGCGCCGGCGGCCCTACCATCTGCGCGTGGCCAAGGTGCTGTTGCAGGACCTTGCCATGCTGTGCCAGGGCCAGGTGTTCCCGCTCGGCGGCGGCACGCTGGCCCTGCTTGGCCGCGAGCCACCCGAGACCGAGCGCGCGCGCCTCGCCGCCACGCTCGATCGCCTGTTCCATCCGCGTGCGCCCGAGGCTCCGGCGGCACGCCTGGCGCTGCCGGCGCCGGAGCCAGGGCCGGACACGAATGCGACCGGGCCGGAGGCCGATGCGACGGCACCCGCAACGCCCCCGCCTGCGTCCGCCACCGAGGCCGCGCCGATCCGAACGCCGCCGCCGCCGACGGCCCTGCCGGGCGCCGGCGCCTCGCCCGGGTCGCAGGCCGCCGCCGCCGAGGCCGCGCCGCTGATGCTGTCCTGGGCCTTGCCCGAGCGGCTGGCCGAGGCGATCACCTTCATCGCCGACATCGCGATCGACGAGGCGCCGTGCGAGCCGCCTGCCTCGCCCGAGCTGCCGGTGGCGCCGGCGCTGCTGCGTGCGGTGCTGCATCTCCTGGCGGCCGAGCCGGTCGAGCGGCTGGCCCAGCGCCAGGCGGCCATGTTGTTCCTGCCCGGCCACGGCCATCGTGTCCTGTTCCACGAGGTCACCGTCTCGCTCCAGCTTCTCGCCCTGCGCCTGCCCGGCCTGGCGCGGCTGCACGAGGACCCGTATCTCCTGCGTCATCTCGGCACCCGGCTTGATTCGCACATGCTCGCCCTGTCGCGCGCGCTCGCCGGCCGCGCCGCGCTCATGCCCGGCGCGTGGCAGGCCGAGGCGCCGGGCATAGCCATCAATCTCGCGCTCTCCACCGTCCTGTCGCCCGCCTTCACCGCCTTCGACGCGGCGCTCGCGATCGACGGGCGCCCGCGCCTCTGGGTCGAGATCGCCGCGCAGGAGGCCTTTGCCGATCTTGCCGCCTTCGCCGAGGCCTGCCGGCGGCTGCGCGCGCTCGGCCATGGGGTTACGCTCGATGGCGTCAGCCCGACCATGTTCGCGCTGACCGATCCCGAGGCGCTCGGCTGCGACCTGGTCAAGCTGGATGCGCCCGAGAACCCGCACGCGCCCGCGGCCGAGGCGCTTGCCGCCGCCCTGCGCCGCGCCGATCCCGAGCGCATCCTGCTGATGCGCTGCGAGACGCGCGGGCAGCTCGCCTGGGGCGTGGGGCTTGGCATCATGCGCGCGCAGGGTCTGCACATCGATGCGATCCTGGCCGAGGAGCGGCTTCGGCTCTGCCATGCGGCGCGCCGGTCGGGCTGCTCTGCCGCGCAATGCGCCGCGCGCGCCGCCGCCCTTCATCCGGAAGGTCGCACCGGCTGCGGCAACCTGCCCGCGCTCGACGCCAATCCGTTCGAGGCGGCATGAACGGCGCGGCCGCCTTGTCGCAGCGCCCCGGGAAGGCGGCGGCCGGGCCTGCCGCCGCGGCTGCCGATGCGGCGCGCCTGCTTGCGCTCCTGGCCGAGGCGAGGGCCAACGCGCTTGCCCGCCGCGTGCTCTATCTTCGCACCTCGCTGGTCAGCGCCGAGAGCAAGCGCGCGCACCATCTGCGGCTCGCCGCCGAACTGCTCTCGCCCGTGCGCGAGGCGGGCACCGGCACGCTGTTCGCCCTGCCCAACGATGATCTCGTGCTGGTCTGGCGGCGCGGCGCCGATGCCGAACTGGCCGAGGCCCGCGCCCAGCTCGACTTCCTGTTCGCGGCAGATGCGGCGATCGGGCGCGATCCGGTCGCGGCGGGTGCGCTGCACCGGCTGTTCGCGCTGCCCGCCGATGCCGAGGCGCTTGCCGCGCTGGTGCAGGCGGTGATGGCGCAGGCGCGCCCCGGGCCTGCCGCCGCACCGCCCGACGACGCGACGCCGCCCGGCCTTGCCAGCGTGCCGCTGCCGCCCGCGGGCGGGGCCGAGATCCAGGCGCTCGAGCGGATCGAGCGCGCGCTCGCCCAGGCCGACATCGAGGCCTGCCTGCGCCGCCAGAGCATCGCCGCCTTCGACGGCCAAGGCGCGCCGGTGCCGCAATGGCAGGAATGTTTCGTCTCCATCGCCGATCTCGCCCAGCGCCTCCAGGTGCCGGACATGCTGACCGGCGATCCCTGGCTGTTCCGCCGCCTGACCCTTTCGCTCGACCGGCGCGTGCTGTCGCATCTGGCCCAGCCCGGCGCGCTGGCCGGCGCCGACGGGCTTGCGCTCAACCTCAATCTCGCCACCCTGCTCGGCCCTGATTTCCCGCGCTTCGATGCGGCGCTGCCGGCGGGCCTGCGCGGGCGGATCGTGCTGGAGCTGCAGCGCGCCGATATCTTCGCCGACCTCGACGCCTTCCTGTTCGCGCGCGATTTCGCCCGCGCGCGAGGCTACCGGCTGTGCCTGGACGGGCTGACGCACCACGCCCTGCCGCTGGTCAGCCGCGCCCGGCTCGGCTTCGATCTCGCCAAGCTGCTCTGGACCGGGGACCTCGCCGGCACGCCGGCCGACAAGGCGCTTGCCCATCTGCCGGACAAGGCCGAGCGCGCCGCGATCGTGCTCTGCCGCTGCGAGAGCGAGGCGGCTATCGACTGGGGCCGGCAGCGCGGCTTCTCGCTGTTCCAGGGCCGGGCGGTGGAGCGCTTGCTGTCGGTCGGGGCGGGGGCGCATCGCGCCTGAGGCGGGGCTCTCGCCCGACGCAGGGCAGCCGCGCCAACGCATCGCTTGGGCGGGCCGGCACGCTGGCCTAGAGTGCCGGCCCATGACTGCGCCCGACACCGCCCCCGACACCGCCCCCGACACCGCCCCCGATACGGCGCTGCCCGCCGCCGCCGCTGCCCGCGCGCCTGCCGCCTATCCGCCGCCCGGCGCGCCGCTGGCGATCATCGCCGAGGGCCTGTCCAAGCGCTATGGCGAGGTGGTGGCGGTGGACGACATCTCCTTCGCCGTGCCGGCTGGGCAGACAGTGGCGCTGTTGGGCGGCAACGGCGCCGGCAAGACCACCACCATCGCGATGCTGCTCGGCCTGCTCCTCCCCGATGCCGGGCGCATCACCATCCTGGGCGAGGACATGCTGCGCCACCGCTTCCGGGTGCTGCCGCGCATGAACTTCTCCTCGCCCTATGTCAGCCTGCCCAACCGGCTGACGGTGCGCGAGAACCTGACCGTGTTCGGCCATCTCTACGGCGTGCAGGGCACGGCCGCGCGCATCGCCGAGCTGGCCGAGGCGCTCGATCTCGGCGCCTTCCTGAACCGGCCCTCGGGCGACCTGTCCGCCGGGCAGAAGACGCGCGTGGCGCTGGCCAAGGCGCTGATCAACCGTCCCGCGCTGCTGCTGCTCGACGAGCCCACGGCCAGCCTCGATCCCGATACGGGCGACCAGGTGCGCGGCTGGCTCGAGCGCTACCGGGTCGAGACCGGCGCCACCATCCTGCTCGCCTCGCACAACATGGCCGAAGTCGAGCGCATGGCCGGCCATGTGCTGATGATGAAGCGCGGCAGGATCGTCGATCAGGGCGCGCCGGCGGCGCTGATCGCGCGCTATGGCCGCGGCACGCTGGAGGAGGTGTTCCTGGACATCGCGCGCGGGCGCGGCAACGGAGCCGCGGCGGACGGGGGCGCGCGGCCATGAGGAACCGGCCATGAGGAGCCGGCCATGAGCCCGCGCGACAATCCCTTCGCCCTGCCGCCCTTGCACGGTTCCACCGCGCGGCGCATCTGGGGCATGGTCTATCGCCATGTCTGCCTGTTCCGCTCCTCCTGGCCCCGGCTGGTGCAGCTTGCCTACTGGCCCACGGTGCAGATGTGCATCTGGGGCGTGTTCTCGACCTTCATGCAGCAGAATTCCGGCTGGGTGGCGCAGGCCGCCGGCGTGCTGATCGGCGGCGTCCTGCTGTGGGACGTGCTGTTCCGCGGCCAGTTGGGCCTCAGCCTCTCCTTCTTCGAGGAGATGTGGTCGCGCAATCTGGGCAACCTGTTCGTCAGCCCCTTGCGGCCGTGGGAGTTCGTCGCCTCGATGGTGGTGATGAGCCTGTTGCGCACGCTGGCCGGGCTGGTGCCGGCCGCCTTCCTCGCGGTGCCGCTGTTCGGCTTCTGGCTCGGCGATCTCGGCTGGGCGCTGCCGCTGTTCTTCGGCCTGCTCATGGCGATGGGCTGGGCGATCGCGCTGGTGGTGGTGGCACTCGTGCTGCGCAAGGGGCTCGGCGCCGAGGAACTGGCCTGGGCGATCATCTTCGGCCTGGCCCCGCTCTCCTGCATCTACTATCCGGTCTCGGCCCTGCCGGGCTTCATCCAGCCGATCGCGCTCGCCCTGCCCTCGACCCATGTCTTCGAGGGCATGCGCGCGGTGATGTTCCGGGGCGAGGTGCCGCTTGGGCACCTGGCCTGGGCGGCGGGGCTCGACCTGCTCTATCTCGGGATCGGGGCCGTCGTGTTCGTGCTGATCTTCCGCGCTGCCCGCCGCCGCGGCCTGTTGCTCAGCATCGGCGAATAGCGCAACAGTCTCGCCACGTCCCCGCTGCCCACAATTGCCGCCTCCAATTGCCGAGCCAAGTCCGCCATGCCGCGCAAGGGTCCCACCCGAATCTTCCTGGTCCGCCACGCGCCCGTGCCCAAGCGCGAGCTTCATCGCTGCTACGGCCAGCTCGACCTCTCCGCCTGCCCCGAGCAGATGGAACGCGACCGGCCGCGCTACGCCGCGCTTGCCGGTCGGCTGCCGCGCCCGGCGCGCTGGCTGGTCACGCCGCTTGCCCGCACGCGCCAGACCGCGGCGGCGATCTTCGCCGCCGGCTACCCGGCACCCGCCCCGGCCGAGGCCCTGCCCGCCGAGCCCAGCTTGATGGAGCAGCATTTCGGCGTCCTGCACGGGCTCCTGCACGACGAGATCCCGGCGCGCATCGCCGCCCCGCCGCATCCCTTCTGGCCGATCGATCCGCACGAACGTCCCGAGGGCGGGGAGAGTGTGGCCGACATGATGGCCCGCGTCGGCCGCGCGCTCGACATGCTGGCCGAGGCGCATGCCGGCCATGACGTGGTGATCGTCGCCCATGGCGGGCCGATCCGCGTGGCGGTGGGCCATGCGCTCGGGCTCGATCCGCACCGGGCGCTGAACTTCTCGATCAAGAACCTGTCGGTGACGCTGATCGAGCATCACCGCCCGCACCATCGCACCGGCTTCGCCCCGGCCGAGGGCTGGCGGGTGATGGCCGTCAACGAGGTCGCCGGCAACTGAGCGGCCGGGCATGGCGCGGCGGAACCGCCCGCCCGCGCACCATTCTGCCGTGCTGATGCCACAGCTTTGTCCCCAGTATCTGGTTGGCTTGGACGGGGCTGCATCCCAATATGCGGTGGACTGGCCCGAAGCCCGCGCCGAGTCGCGCGCCTGCCCGCGCCCCGCCCGCGCTCCCTTTCCGGCCCGACCGGGAGCGGCGGCAGGGTGCCAGCCCGCAGCCACGCCGCGCCTTCCGGGCCGCCCAGGAGGAGATTGCCCATGCCCGTCCTGACCCGACGCTTTCTTGCCACCCTGGCGCTCGCCGCCGCGTTCGCCGCCCCAGCCCTGTTCGCACCGCGCCCCGCGGCCGCCCAGGTCGAGGAACAGGCGCTGGTCGATCGCGCCACCCTGTCGACCAACGAGATCTTCGGCACCGGCGATGGCGGCGATGCACGCAAGCTGTTGCAGCGCGCCCGCGCCGTGCTGGTGCTGCCGCGAGTCTTCCGCGCCGGGCTGATCATCGGCGGCGAGGGCGGCGGGGGCGTGCTGCTTGCCCGTGACGGGGTCGGCAACTGGTCCTACCCTGCCTTCTACGGCATGGGATCGGGCTCGGTCGGCTTCCAGATCGGCATCCAGGATGCGCAGATGGTGCTGATCATCATGAACGACCGTGCGCTGCGCGCCGTGATGGACAGCCAGTTCAAGTTCGGCGCCGATGCCTCGGTGGCGGTGGCGACGATGGGCGCGGGCATCGAGGGCGCCACCACCGCCAACCTCAATGCCGACATCGTCGCCTTCTCGCGCACGCGCGGGCTGTTCGCGGGCATCTCGCTCGAAGGCACGATCCTGTCGCGCCGGGGCGAATCGAACCGCGCCTATTACGGCCGCGACCTCACGCCCGAGCAGATCGTGATCGGCATGGAAGTGCAGAACAGCGGCGCCGATCCGCTGCGCGCCGCCCTGTCGCGCTGGGCCCAGCCGGCGCAGTAGTCGGGGCAGTAGGCGGCGCTGTAGGCGGCGCGGTCGCCGGGGCCGGCGCATCAGGCTGGCCGGGCAGGCGGCGCCGCGCTAGCCTCCGCCCAGGGCAGAGGGAACCCGGCGGGGCGGCAGGCAGGCGCAGCGGTGGCGGGCAAGCAATCAGGCAAGGCGGCGCGGGCGCCAGGACGCGACGGCACCGGGCGCGGGGCCGACGCCAAGAATGGCGCCGGCGGCGGCCTGCGCGGCTGGTGGCGCAAGCTCATCGTCGCGGCCGGCAAGGCCGAGACGAAGCCCTTCTGGCGACGCAAGACCCTGGCACAGATGACGACCGAGGAATGGGAATCGCTCTGCGACGGCTGCGGGCGCTGCTGCCTGCACAAGCTGCGCGATGCCGCCACCCGCAAGCTCGACTTCACCAACGTCGCCTGCCAGCTCCTCTCCACCCGCACCGGGCGCTGCCGCGACTATGCCAACCGCTTCGCCAAGGTGCCCGATTGCGTGCAGCTTTCGCCGCGCAACGTGCCGAAGCTCGACTGGCTGCCACCCACCTGCGCCTATCGGCTTGTCTCCGAGGGCAAGGACCTCTATTGGTGGCACCCGCTCGTCTCCGGCGATCCGGAGACGGTCTTTGCCGCCGGCGTTTCGGTGCGTGGACGCATCGTCAGCGAACGGCGCGCCGGGCCGCTTGAGCATCACGTCATCAGCTGGCCCGCCGAGATCCCGAAAACCGCGCGGCGATCCGCGCGCCCCAGGCAGGAGTGACCGCGCCCCATGATGAAGAACGCGCTTTTCGGCGGCGTGAATGCCGCCATCCTGACGCCGCAGAAGGACGACCTGTCGCCCAACATCCCGATGCTGGTGCGCCATGCGCAGTGGCTCCTGGCCAATGGCTGCGACGGGCTCGGCCTGCTCGGCACCACGGGCGAGGCGAACAGCTTCTCGCTCTCCGAGCGCACGGCGATCATCGAGGGCGTGGTCGCGGCCGGCGTGCCGGCGGCGAAGCTGATGCCGGGCACCGGCGCCTGCGCCATCACCGATGCGGTCGATCTCACCCGCAAGGCGGCCGAGGCGGGCTGCCGCGGCGTGCTGATGCTGCCGCCCTTCTACTACAAGGGCGTGTCCGATGACGGGCTGTTCGCCTTCTTCTCGGAAGTCGTGCAGCGGCTCGGCACCGACAAGACCAAGATCTACCTCTACCATTTCCCGCAGCAATCGGCGGTGCCGTTCAGCTTGGCGCTGATCGAGCGGCTACTGAAGGCCTATCCCACGGTCATCAAGGGCGTGAAGGACAGCTCGGCGCAGTGGGCGAACATGAAGGCGATGATCGACGCCTTCGCCCGTGACGGCTTCGAGGTCTATTCCGGCTCGGACGAGTTCGTGCTCGACATTCTGAAGTCGGGGGGCGCGGGCTGCATCACGGCGGCCTCGAACATCAACAGCTCGGTCGGGGCCAAGGTGGTGCAGACCTGGACCACGCCCGAGGCCGAGGGCTGGCAGAAGATCCTCACCGCGACGCGCAAGGCGACGACGATCTTCCCGCCGATCTCCTGCCTCAAGGCGATCATGGCGCACCATACCGGCACGCCGTCCTGGACCAATCTCCGCCCGCCGCATACGCGCCTTTCGGCCGAGCAGACCCAGAAGCTGCTTGCCGCCCTGGGCGAGACCGGGCTGACGCTGCCCAAGGCGGCCTGACGGACACCGCGCGCGGCCGGCCGCGCGACAAGCGCCGACACCGCAACCGCCGCCCTGCGCAACCGGGGCGGCGGTTTCGTTTTCGCGCCGTGCGCGCGGTCGTGCGCGCCCGTCGGCCGAGTATCTCCGGCACCTCGCGCAGGGGGGCGTGACCGGCGGCGCGCATCCGGCGCCGCTGGCTAGGGCACGTTCCGTTCGGCTTGAATCAGCCGAACGGAAGTCGTGCCCGAGAAACTTAAGGTTTGCGAGCAGCTTAGTCCGATCTGGTGGAACCGCAGCGCGGTTCCACCAGATCGGACGCTGCTCTAGCCGCGCGCGGCGGCGGGGCCGGTTTGCGTCGGCTTCACCCGCCCCAACGCAAACCGCCGCCCCGGTTGCCCGAGGCGGCGGTGTTCGCCGGGCGCCGGCCGGTCAGGGCCGGGGCGCGGTAGCCCTATTCGGGCTGGCGCTCGCCCTCATTGCTGCCACCCTCGCTGCGCTCGGGGCGGTCGCCCCGCTCGCGATAGCCGTCGCGGTCGCGCCGCGGCCCGCGCCGGTCGCGGTCACGGTCGCGATCACGATCGCCCCGCTCCGCGCGCTCGCCACGCTCGCCGCCGCCGCCCTTGGGGCCGACCTTGTCGGTGATGTCCTCGCCGCTCTGCTGGTCGACGACGCGCATCGACAGGCGCACCTTGCCGCGATCGTCGAAACCCAGCACCTTCACCTTCACCGCATGGCCGACATCGACCAGGTCGGTGGTCTTGTTGACGCGCCCGGCGGCCAGCTCGCTGATATGCACGAGCCCGTCGCGCGAGCCGAGGAAGTTGACGAAGGCGCCGAAATCGGTGGTCTTGACCACCTTGCCGTCATAGATCACGCCGACCTCGGGCTCGGCCACGATGCCGCGGATCCAGTCGATCGCGGCCTTTGCGGCCTTCTCCTCGGTGGCGGCCACCTTCACCGTGCCGTCATCCTCGATGTCGATCTTGGTGCCGGTCACTTCGGTGATCTCGCGGATCACCTTGCCGCCCGAGCCGATGATGTCGCGGATCTTGTCCTTAGGCACGCGGATCACGGTGATGCGCGGGGCGTTCTGCGACACATCCTCGCGCGAGCGGGTCAGTGCCTTGGCCATCTCGCCCAGGATGTGCAAGCGCCCGTCGCGCGCCTGGCCCAGCGCGATCTGCATGATCTCCGGCGTGATCGAGGTGATCGTGATGTCCATCTGCAGGCTGGTGATGCCCTGATCGGTGCCGGCCACCTTGAAGTCCATGTCGCCGAGATGGTCCTCGTCGCCCAGGATGTCGGACAGCACGGCGAAGGCGCGATCCTCCTTGATCAGGCCCATCGCGATGCCGGCCACCGAGCGCGGCAGCGGCACGCCCGCATCCATCAGCGCGAGCGAGGAGCCGCACACCGTCGCCATCGAGGAGGAGCCGTTCGATTCCGTGATCTCGGATACGACGCGCAGCGTGTAGGGGAACTGCTCCTTCGCCGGCAAGAGCGGGCGGATCGCGCGCCAGGCAAGCTTGCCGTGGCCGATCTCGCGCCGGCCGGGGCTGCCCATGCGCCCCGCCTCGCCCACCGAATAGGGCGGGAAGTTGTAGTGCAGCAGGAAGCTCTCCCGGTACTCGCCTTCCAGCGCGTCGATGATCTGCTCGTCCTCGCCGGTGCCGAGCGTGGCCACGCACAGCGCCTGCGTCTCGCCACGGGTGAACAGCGCGCTGCCATGGGTGCGCGGCAGCACGTTCACCTCGGCCACGATCGGGCGGACGGTGCGAGTGTCGCGCCCGTCGATGCGCCGGCCGGTATCGAGGATGGCGTTGCGCACCACATCAGCCTCGAGCGACTTCAGCGCCGCGCCGATCTGGTTCTCCTCGAAGCCCTCGACCTTGAGCTCGGTCTTGGCGGCGGACTTCACGGCGGCGACCTTGTCCTGGCGCGCCTGCTTGAGCGGCTCGCGATAGGCCTCGGCGAGCCCGGCCCTGGCGATCTCGGCCACGCGCTGGGCCAGCCGCCTCTCGGCCTCCGATGCCTCGGGCAGCGGCCAGGGATCCTTGGCCGCACGCTCGGCCAGCGCGATGATCGCCTCGATCACCGGCTGGAAGGACTGGTGGCCGAAGGTGACGGCGCCGAGCATCGTCTCCTCCGACAGTTCGTGCGCCTCGGACTCGACCATCAGCACGCCGTCGGTGGTGCCGGCGACGACGAGATCGAGCTTGCTGGTCTTGCGCTGCTCGGCGGTGGGGTTGAGCACGTACTGGCCGTCGACATAGCCGACGCGCGCCCCGCCGATCGGCCCGAGGAAGGGGATGCCGGAGATCGTCAGCGCCGCCGAGCAGCCGACCATCGCCACCATGTCCGGATCGTTCTCGAGGTCGTGGCTCAGCACGGTGGCCACCACCTGCACCTCGTTGCGGAAGCCCTCGGGGAACAGCGGGCGCACCGGGCGGTCGATCAGGCGGGAGGTGAGCACCTCCTTCTCCGACGGCCGGCCCTCGCGCTTGAAGAAGCCGCCCGGGATCTTGCCGGCGGCGAAGGTCTTCTCCTGGTAGTGCACCGAGAGCGGGAAGAAATCCTGCCCGGGCTTGACGTTGCGGGCGCCGACGACGGTGCAGAGCACCACCGTGTCGCCATAGCGGGCGAGCACGGCGCCATCGGCCTGGCGGGCCATCTTGCCGGTCTCGAGGACGAGCGTGCGCCCGCCCCAGTTCAGTTCCTTGCGGAAATAGTTGTCGAACATGCTGTCGGTCCTTTGCGTTGGTAGCGATCGGACCTCGGCAGGCTGTGAGCAGCGCCGCGCGCCCGTGGACGGGACGCGGCGTCTCGGGCGGCATGGGCCGCGGGCAGGAGCCGGCACGCGCGCCCTAGCGGCGCGCGGGCAGCCCTGCCTGCAACGATCCATGTGGCCGGAAACGCCGTCGTTCGGCCCGGTTCCAGCGGGTATGCGGGGCGGATGGTCACGATATCCTGCCGAAGCCCAAGCCGGGGCCGCCCGCAAGCGGGCGCGCCCCTGCCGCAGCAAGCGCCGGGGGAGCCGCCGTCGGCCCCCATGAACCAGCCTTGCCGGGTTCGGTCGGCGGGGAAGCGGGGCGTGTCAGCGCCGCAGCCCCAGCCGCTTGATGATGGTGTCGTAGCGGTTGGCATCCACGCGCTTGACATAGTCGAGCAGGCGGCGGCGCTGGCCGACCATCATCAGAAGCCCGCGCCGGGAATGGAAGTCCTTGGCGTGGGTTTTCAGATGCTCGGTGAGGTTCCTGATCCGCTCCGACAGGAGCGCGATCTGAACCTCGGGCGAGCCGGTGTCGCCCGGCGTGCGGGCATATTCGGTGATGAGCGCCGCGCGGCGCTCGTCGGTGATCGACATCGGGTTGCTCCGTTCATGTTGGCCCGGCGGCACGCCGCCCTGGGCAGGCTTCAGGGGTTCGGCCGCATCGCCCCGCACTGGCTTGCGCCTGCGGGGCATCCGGCCGGGCCTGGGCTGGCCGCGCCTCGATGGCGCGGTGCCGCTTCGCGATCACTCTTCCCTCGGGCGCTCCAGCAACCTTTGCGGCTGCAGAAGCCCCTCGGACAAGCGGCCGATCGCGATGGCCCTACCTTCCGCAACGACGCGGACCAGACCCCCATCGGGGTCGGCCGCCTGCGGCACCCGGCCCAGGAGCTCGATCAAGGAGATCGCCTGCCCCTGGCGCAGCCGGGCCGCCTCCTGCAGGGTCAGGGCCAGCGCCGGGATGTCGTCCAGCGCGGTCTCGACCGGCAGCAGGGGCTGCAAGGCGGCGCCCTTATCGGACAGTTCGGCCAGCAGGTCCAGCGAAATCGCCCGGTCGAGCCCGAACGGGCCGACGGCCAGGCGGCGCAGCGCGACCACATGCCCGGCGGTGCCGAGCGCGTGGGCGATGTCGCGGGCCAGCGCACGCATATAGGCGCCCTTGCCGCAATCGACCTCGAACTCGGCGGTATCGGGGTCGGGGCGGGCGATCAGCGCCAGCCGGTCGATGCGCACCTGGCGCGGCGGCAGATCGACCGCCTGGCCCTCGCGGGCAAGGTCGTAGGCGCGCTCGCCCGCCACCTTGATCGCGGAATATTGCGGCGGCATCTGCTCGATCAGGCCGGTGAAGGCCGGCAGGGCGGCCTCGATCTCGGCATTGCTCGGGCGATGAGGGCTTTCGGCGATCGGCCTGCCCTCGGCATCGTCGGTGTCGGTGTCCTGGCCGAAGCGCAGGGTGAAGCGGTAGCGCTTGGCCCCGTCCATCGCGTAGGGGACGGTCTTGGTGGCCTGGCCGAGCGCGATCGGCAGGATCCCGGTGGCGAGTGGGTCGAGCGTGCCGCCATGCCCGACCTTGTCGGCCTGCAACAGCCGCTTCACCCGCGCCACGACATCGGTCGAGGTCATGCCGGAAGGCTTGTCGATGATCAGCCAGCCATCGATCGGGCGGCCCTTGCGCCTGCGTGCCACGCTGCCGGGTCCGCTCAGTTCTCGGTGTCGGCGGGGCGCCTGCGCGCGCGCGGGCGGCGGGCGGGCGCAGGTGCGGGTGGCTTGGCCAGGTCGCGCGCGACATCGGGGCGGTGCAGCAGCGCGTCGATATGCGCCGCGTGGTCGATCGCGGTCTCGGCCAGGAAATGCAGGTCGGGGGCGAATTTCAGCCGCATGGCATGCGCCACCTCGCCGCGCAGGAAGGCCTTGGCGCGTTCGAGCGCGGCCACCAGCGCCTGCGCGTCGCCGCCGCCGAGCGGGGCGACATAGACATGGGCGTGGCGCAGATCGGGGCTCGTGCGCACCTCGGTGATGGTGATGTGGGCGCGGGCAAGCTCGGGGTCGCGGAAGGGGGCGCGCGCGAACAGCTCGGCCAGGATGTGGCGGATCGATTCCGCGACGCGCAGCTGGCGCTGGCTCGGGCCGGCGGCGGCGGGGTCGTCGTGGCGGGGCGGCTGGCGGTGGCGGCTCATGGCGATGGCGCTTGGCGGGGCTGTCCGGGCTGGCTATGGCGCGCTGGCTATGGCGCGCTGGCGGTCGGATGGCGGCAAGGTCCCCGCGGCGCCAGGTCCGGCACAAGGCCCTCGCGCGCCGCAGGGGCCGCCGGCCGCCGGGGCGAAGGATGGGTGCGCGGAACGGGCGGTAGGGCCGGTGCCTGCCCCGGCTCAGACGGCCGCGACCTCCTCGGTCTCGTAGCACTCGATCATGTCGCCCTTGGCGATGTCCTGGAAGTTCTCGAGGTTCAGGCCGCACTCGAAGCCCTTCTGCACCTCGCGCACATCCTCCTTGAAGCGCTTCAGCGTGGCGAGCTTGCCGGTATGGATCACGGTGCGGTCGCGCAGCACGCGCACACCGGCGCCGCGCTTGATCACGCCTTCCGTCACCATGCAGCCGGCGACCTTGCCGACCTTGGTGATGTTGAACACCTCGCGGATCTCGGCATAGCCCAGAAACTTCTCGCGCAGGGTGGGCGCGGTCTTGCCCTTGACCAGCGCCTCGATGTCGTCGGCGACCTGGTAGATGATCGAGTAGTAGCGGATATCGACGCCGTCGCGCGCGGCCATGTCGCGCGCCTGCGGCACCGCGCGCACGTTGAAGGCGACGATCAGCGCGCCGGACGCCTTGGCCAGCGTGATGTCGCTTTCGGTGATCGCGCCAACGGCGGCGTGCAGCACGCGCACGCGCACCTCCTCGGTGCCGAGCTTGCCGAGCGTGGCCGAGATCGCCTCGACCGAGCCCTGCACGTCGGCCTTGACCAGGACGGCGATCTCCTTCTGCTCGCCTGCCTGGATGTTCTGCAGCATCTGCTCGATCGTGCCGCGCTGGGCGGTGGCCGCGCCGGCGACGCGCTCGCGCTCCTTGCGGCGGCGGAATTCCGAGATCTCGCGCGCATTCGTCTCGTTCTCGGCGGCAAGGCACTTCTCGCCCGCGCCCGGCACGCCGGAAAGGCCCAGCACCTCCACAGGCGCGGCGGGACCGGCTTCCTTGAGCTGGCGGCCGCGATCATCCATCAGCGCGCGCACGCGGCCCCATTCGCTGCCGGCAACGACCACGTCGCCCACCTTCAGCGTGCCGCGCTGCACCAGCACGGTGGCGACCGCGCCGCGGCCGCGATCGAGCTTGCTCTCGATCACCACGCCTTCGGCGGCACGATCCGGATTGGCCTTGAGGTCGAGCAGCTCGGCCTGGAGCAGGATCGCCTCCTCGAGCTTGTCGAGGTTGGTCTTCTTCAGCGCCGAGACCTCGATGTCCTGCACCTCGCCGCCCATGCTTTCCACCTGCACCTCGTGCTGCAACAGCTCGTTGCGCACGCGCTGGGGGTTGGCGCCGGGCTTGTCCATCTTGTTGATGGCGACGATCATCGGCACGCCGGCGGCCTTGGCGTGGCGGATCGCCTCGATCGTCTGGGGCATCACCCCGTCATCGGCGGCGACCACCAGGACGACGATGTCGGTCACCTGCGCGCCGCGCGCGCGCATCGAGGTGAAGGCCTCGTGGCCGGGCGTGTCGATGAAGGTGATGCGCTGGCCGGATGCCAGCACCACCTGGTAGGCGCCGATATGCTGGGTGATGCCTCCCGCCTCGCCGGCGGCGACATCGGTCTGGCGCAAGGCGTCGAGCAGGCTGGTCTTGCCGTGATCGACATGGCCCATCACCGTGACCACCGGCGGGCGCGGGCGCAGCGTCTCGGGCGCGTCCTCGGTGGTGACCAGGCCGAGCTCGACGTCGGATTCGGATACGCGCTTCGGGCGATGGCCATATTCCTGGACCACCAGCTCGGCCGTGTCGGCATCGAGCGTCTGGTTGATGGTGGCCATCACGCCAAGCTTGAACAGCGCCTTCACCACGTCGCCCGCGCGGGTCGCCATGCGGTTGGCAAGTTCCTGGACCGATATCGTCTCGGGGATAATGACCTCGCGCACGACCTTCATACCTTCAGAGCGCAGCTTTTCCAGTTCGGCCTGGCGCCGTTCGCGTTCGCGCTGGCGGCGCACAGAGGCCAGGCTGCGCACGCGCTCGTCTTCCTCGTCGAGCGCGGAGTGGACCGTCAGTCTTGGCGTGCGGCGCTTGTCGTCGCCCTTGCGGGGCGCGGGCACCAGCGGGCGCTTCGGCGCCTCGGGGCGGCTGACAGGGCCGCGCCGGCGCGGCGCTTCCTCCTCCTCCTCCTCGGTGCCGGTGCGCAGATGGAGGGTCTTGGGGGCGCCGTCGGTGGTGGTGGCGCCTGGGGCGGCTGCCGCACCCGGCCGCGTGGCGGCAGGGCCGGAGCGCGCGGCGGGCGCGCGCGCGCCGTCGCCGGTGGCGGGGCGCGCCGTGGCGGGGCCGCGAACCTCGGCGGCGGGGGCCTGCGTTTCGGCGGCGAGCGGTGTCGCGGCGGCAGCGATGGCGCGCGCGCCGGCAGCAGGCTGCCCGGCTTCGGCCGCCGGTGCCGGGGTATCGAGCGCGCGACGCGCGGCCTCGGCCTCCTCCTCGATCTTGCGGCGGGCGTCCTCCTCGGCGCGCTTGCGCGCCTCCTCGGCGGCGGAGAGGATCTGCACCGACTGCTCGCGCGCACGCTCCTCCTCGGCGCGCTTGCGCGCCTCGGCCTCGCGGATCGCCTGTTCGCGCGCCGCCTGCTCCAGCGCCTTCAGGCGGGCCTGCTTCTCCTCGGTCGTGAGCTGGCGCACGGGCGCCTCGGCCGGCGCCGGGGCGGTGGCCTTCTGCGGCGCAGCCGCCGCCGGACCGGGTGCCGATGACGGCGCCGCGGTGCCCTGCGGCGTGCCGAGGACACGCTTCTTGCGCACCTCGACCTGGACCACCTTCGAGCGGCCATGGCTGAAGCTCTGGCGGACGCTGCCCGCGTCCACTGTCTTGCCAAGCTCAAGCCGGCCGCCCCGCGAAAGGGTCAGCTTGCTCTTGCCCTGGTCCTGCTCGCTCGCCTCGGTCATCGACACTCCAAACCCAGTTCACTCCGTGCCGTCGGCGGACGCCACGATGCCCCCGCCGGGGGCGAAACCTTCAAGTCGGGCGGCCTCGGCCGCGATCTGCCCGGCCAGCCGGCCCGGGGCCAGCGCGACATGCACCACATGCTCGCGCCCGAACGGACGGCCGAGCAACGCTGCCGGCAGCGGCGCCACGACCGGCACCCCGGCCCCCGACACCGCATGCGCGGCGGCGAGCAGCTTGGCCCGCCCCTCGGCGGCGCCATCGGCGGCCTCGACCAGCAGGCCCGCCCGCCCGGCGGCGATCCACTCCCGCACGGCCTCGAAACCGAAAACCGCCTGCCCGGCGCGCCGGGCAAGCGCGATCAGATCGATCAGCCGCCGCACAAGACCCTCGGCCACACGCCGGGACAGATCGGCCGGCACGGCAAGCTCGGCGCGGGCCGCGCGGGAAAAGACCCGCCGCGCGGCGGCCTTATCTAGCACATCGGCCCGCGCGCTCAACCACATTCCCCGTCCGGGCAGCCTTGCGGCTAGGTCGGGATGGACGGCGCCGTCGGGTCCGGCGACGAAACGGATCATCCGTTCCTTGGGCCCCCGCGCGCGCGTGAGCAGGCAGGTGCGGGTCGGGCCCTGCTCCTCTGCCTCTGTCTCTGCGGTATCCGTGTCCGCAGCGGCGATGCCGGCAGCTCCCGCCGCCGCCTCGGCGCGGGCGCCGCCCTTGCGGTGGGTCTTGCGCCGCTTCTGCTGCCCCTGTGCGGCGGGCTTGGCATCGTCCTGGCGGGCGGGCGCGCGCGGCCGCGCGTCCCCGCCGGGGACGTCAGGTTCGCGGGCGCTCGGGTCGGCCTCCGCCAGGGTCATGCGCGCCCATCTCCCGCTCAGCCGGCAGTGGGCGTGGACGGGGGCGCGGCAGGCGGTGCGGCAGGCGCGTCGGCGCCGTCCTCGCCCTCGAACCAGTGCGCGCGCGCGGCCATGATGATGGCGTTGGCCTGCTCGGGCTCGAGCGCCTTCTCGCCCACGATCTCGATCAGCTCGTCGCCGGCGAGATCGGCGAGATCGTCGAGCGTCTTGACGCCCTTCTCGCCCAGCTTGACCAGCATCTCGGGCGTGATGCCCTCGATCGCGGCCAGCTCGTCGGCGACACCGAGGGTCTTGCGCTGATCCTCGAACGCCTCGTCGCGCTTGATCAGCCAGGCCTCGGCACGGCGCTTGAGCTCGGCGCCGATGCTCTCGTCGAAGCCCTCGATCTCGGCCAGCTCCTCAAGCGGCACGAAGGCGATCTCCTCGACCTTGGTGAAGCCTTCCGTGACCAAAAGGCCGGCGATGACATCGTCGACATCGAGCGCATCGACGAACAGCTTCGAGCGCGAGCGGAACTCCTCCTGGCGGCGTTCGCTTTCCTCGGCCTCGGTCAGGATGTCGATGTCCCACTTGGTCAGCTGCGAGGCGAGCCGCACATTCTGCCCGCGCCGCCCGATCGCCAGCGAAAGCTGGTCGTCGGGCACCACCACCTCGATGCGGCGGCGATCCTCGTCCAGCACGACCTTGCTCACCTCGGCCGGGGCCAGCGCATTGACGACGAAGGTCGCCGGATCGACCGACCAGGGGATGATGTCGATCTTCTCGCCCTGGAGCTCCTGCACCACCGCCTGCACGCGGCTGCCGCGCATGCCGACGCAGGCGCCGACCGGGTCGATCGAATTGTCGTGGCTGACGACCGCCATCTTGGCGCGGCTGCCGGGGTCGCGCGCCACCGCCTTGATCTCGATGATGCCGTCATAGATCTCCGGCACCTCCTGGGCGAACAGCTTGGCCAGGAAGTTCGGATGCGTGCGGCTGAGGAAGATCTGCGGGCCGCGCTGTTCCTCGCGCACATCGTAGATGTAGGCGCGCACGCGATCGCCGTTGCGGAAGCTCTCGCGCTGGATCAGCTCGTCGCGGCGCAGGAGCGCCTCGGCGCGGCCTAGATCGACCATCAGGTTGCCGAACTCGGTGCGCTTGACGATGCCGTTCACCACCTCGCCGACGCGGTCCTTGTATTCGGCGAACTGGCGCTTGCGCTCGGCCTCGCGCACCTTCTGCACGATCACCTGCTTGGCGGTCTGGGCCGAGATGCGGCCGAAATCGATCGGCGGCAGGGGATCGATGATGAACTCGCCGGCCTGGATGCCGGGCTTGATCTTCTGCGCCGTCCGGAGGTCCATCTGCGTGGCCTCGTTCTCCACCGTCTCGACCGCCTCGGTGTAGCGCTGCAGCGTGATCTCGCCGGTCTTGGGATCGATCGTGGCGCGGATGTCCTTGTCGTGGCCGTACTTGGTGCGCCCGGCCTTCTGGATGGCCTGGGCCATCGCCTCCAGCACCTCCTCGCGCTCGATGCCCTTGTCGCGGGCGACCGCGTCGGCGACCTGGAGAAGCTCGGGGCGCGCGATCGACAGGGGCTCGATCGGCGCGGGCGCCTCGCTGCGGGCGGTGCGGCTGCGCTTGGTCGTGGTCTTGGCGGTCTTGGCGGCTGGCATGGCGTGGTGTCTTCCGTTCGCTTGCTCGGTCTCGGGCGGGGCGACCGGGCGCCCCTCTGTTCAGGTTCGTGATCTCAGTGCGGCGGCGGCCGCTTCGGCTCGGTCGCGGCGATCAGGGCATCGGTGAGCACGAGGCGGGCGCGGCGCAGGCCCGCCAGGGGCAGGAGCGCCTCGCTGCCGTCATCGAGCCGCAGCCGCGCGGCGGCGGCGGCGCCCTCGCCGTCGAGGCCGAGGATCGTGCCCTTGAAGCGCTGGCGCCCGTCGATCGGCTCGGCGAGTTCGGCGGTGGCGAGGTGGCCGGCGAAGCGCGTCCAGTCCTTGGCGCGGGTCAGCGGGCGGTCGATGCCCGGGCTGCTCACTTCCAGCGTGTAGGTGCCGGCGATCGGGTCGTGCACGTCGAGCAGGGCCGAGACGGTGGTGCTCACCGCCTCGCAATCCTCGACCCGCATGGCGGCCGCGTCGCTGCGCTCGACCATGATCTGCAAGGTCGGGCGGCGGTCGCCCTGGAGGACGATGCGCACCAGCTCGTAGCCCATCGCCGCCAGCGCCGGCTCGATCAGGCCGGCCACGCGCCCTTCGATGGCGCCCGGATGGGTGGCGTTTGGCGTGACCAGATGTTCTGCCATGGCGGCTTCGCGCATTGCGCCGTTCGTCGGTTGCGGCTGTTGCCGAGCGCGGCCGGTCGGGGACATGGGGGCAAGGGTGGAGCCAGGGGCCCCGAAAAGCAAAAGGGCGGGCCGCCGGCCCACCCCCGAATATCCCTGAGGACACACGCTCGAAGATGACGGCAGGAGACATAGCGCCATGCGCGGCCGGAATCAAGGGCGGGGGCGGGGGCGTGGCTTGGGTGGAGCCGGGGGAAAGTCGGTCGCCGGGGCCTGGGTGGCCAGGGGCCGCTTGCCCAATCCTCCTGCGCTACCGCCGCCGCAGCCGCCAGTAGAGCGGACACCGGCCCTCGCGCAGCGCCTTGGCCTCGTAGCGCGTCGGTGGCCAGTCCTCCGGGCGCGCCCGCACGCCCCGCGGCGCGGTCGGGTCGGCCGGGACGAAGTAAGGCTGCGCGGCGGGGTCGAGCACCGCCAGCATCCAGTCCTGGTAGGTCGGATCGTCGCTCGCCACCCGCAACTCGCCCCCCGGCGCCAGCGCGCGCGCGATCAGCGCCAGGTTGGCCGGGTGGATGAAGCGCCGCTTGGCATGCCGCGCCTTGGGCCAGGGGTCGGGGAACAGCAGGAACAGCCGGTCGAGCGCGGCTTCCGGCAGCAGCGCGAGCAGGGTGCGCGCATCCTCGGGCCACAGGCGGAGATTGGGCGGCGGCGGGGCGCTAGCCTCCTCGCCCTCGGGCACGAGGCGGGCCAGCAGCGCGGCGAGCCCGTTCTCGAACACCTCGCAGCCGATCAGGGCGATGTCGGGGTGGGCGGCGATCTGGGCCAGCGTGTGCTCGCCGGCGCCGAAGCCCACCTCCAGCCACAGGGCGCGCGGGACGAAGGGGGCGAAGGTGGCGAGCGGATCGGCGGCCTGGGCGCGGGTGAGGCGGAAGCGGGGCAGGGCAAGCTCGATCAGCCGGGCTTGGCGGGCGCGCAGAGGGTGGCCGCGGCGGCGGCCATAGAGGCGCTCGGGCGGCGGCCGGGCGCCGACCGAGGAGGCGACCGGCGGGGTGGCCGGCGGAGCGGCCGGAGGGGCGGCCACAGGCTTGGCGCCCGACCCGTCCTTGCGGGGCATACCGGTGCCGGTCTTGCCGGTGCCGGTCATGGCGCACAGCCCAGGCGGGCCAGAGGCGGGCGGGCCAGAGGCGGGCGGGCCAGAGGCGGGCGGGCCAGAGGCGGGCGGGCCAGAGGCGGGCGGGCCAGAGGCGGGCGGGACGCATGCACGCGGGCGGGGCGGGTCATCGGCATGCGGTGCGGCCGGGCGCCGACCGAGGAGGCGACCGGGTGCACCGTCGGCGCGGCGGTTGCCGCACGCACCCCGACGGGCGTGGCCTCGCCCTTGCCCGTGCCATTCGCCTTGCCCGCGCCCTTCGCCTTGTCCTCGTTGCCGGACATGTTCACGCCCACCTGTCCGATGATGCCGCCATGCGCCGGGCGCGACCGCGCGGCGCCCCTCCGCGCGCGGCAGCTCGATCGACGTTCGGATGGGCGGACGCCGGACAAGGCCGTGCGCGCCCCCCACGGCCAGGACCAGGCTTGGCCCGCCGCGCCGGCCGCTGCTCGCGCGCGCCTGTCCGGGCGCCGCTTCCGGTCGGCGTCGATCAGCCGAACCGGGATCGCGCCCGCGAAGCCTGATGCTCGCGGCCAAGCCTGCTCCGCCCAGGTGGAACCAGGCCGCGGTTCCACCCGGCCCGATGCTGCCCTAGCGCCCGAACGCGCCCTTGAGCGCGGCCACGAGGTCGGTCTGCTCCCAGCTGAAGGTGCCCTTGGCGCTGTCCGGCTCGCGGCCGAAATGGCCATAGGCCGAGGTCGGCACATAGATCGCGCGGTTGAGCTTGAGATGGGTGCGGATGCCGCGCGGCGACAGGCTCATCAGGTCGCGCAGCGTGCGCTCGAGCTTGACCTCGTCCACCTCGCGGCCGGTGCCGTGCAGATCGACATAGACCGAGACCGGCTGGGCCACGCCGATCGCATAGGCGACCTGGATGGTGCAACGCTCGGCCAGGCCGGCGGCGACCACGTTCTTGGCGAGGTAGCGGCAGGCATAGGCGGCCGAGCGATCGACCTTGGTCGGGTCCTTGCCCGAGAAGGCGCCGCCGCCATGGAAGGCCGCGCCGCCATAGGTATCGACGATGATCTTGCGCCCCGTCAGGCCGGTATCGCCGTCGGGGCCGCCGATCTCGAACTTGCCGGTCGGGTTGACGTAGAACTTCTCGTCCTTGCACATCCAGCCCTCGGGCAGGGCCGCCTTGACGATCGGGTGCAGGAGCGCCTTGATGCGGCCCTGGTCCATGCCCGGCACATGCTGGGTGGAAACGACGATCGCATCGGCCCCGACCGGGCGGCCATCGACATAGCGCAGCGTGACCTGGCTTTTCGCGTCGGGCAGCAGGCCGGCCACCGACTTGTCGTTCTTGCGGCGCAGTTCCGAGACGCGGCGCAGGATCAGGTGCGCATAGTAGATCGGCGCCGGCATCAGCGCGCCCGGCACTTCGTTGCAGGCATAGCCGACCATCATGCCCTGGTCGCCCGCGCCCTCGTCCTTGTTGGCGCCGGCATCGACGCCCTGGGCGATGTCGGCCGACTGGCTGTGCGTGTAGTTCTCGATCTTCAGCGTGCGCCAGTCGAACCCGTCCTGCTCGTAGCCGATGTCCTTCACCGCCATGCGGGCGAGATGGTTCATCAGGTCCTTGGTCAGGTGGCCCGGGCCGCGGAACTCGCCGGCGATGGTGATCTGCTGGGTGGTGACCAGCGTCTCACAGGCCACGCGCGCCTCGGGCTCCTCGCCCAGGAACAGGTCCACGATGGTGTCAGAGATCCGGTCGGCCACCTTGTCCGGATGGCCCTCGGAGACGCTTTCGCTCGTGAAAAGATACTCGCCCTTCGTCCGCAGCACGGTGGGGAATCCTTATCCGGAAGGTTGGCGCCGCAAGCCCGGCGCGGGAGATGGACACACTTGGCGCCCGCGGCGATGGGCCGAAGGCGGTTCGGGGCCGGGCGCGCGCGGCGCTTCCTGTGGCAAGGATTGCCGCGCCGGTCAAGAGCGCAGAGGCCCCGCCCGCTTGCGCCGGCCAGGCCGGGACGGGAAGGATGGGGCGGGTGCGGACCCTTGGCGGGGGCGCTGCGGCGCGCCGGCCGGGCGCCTTGTCGCAAAGGATGATGGTCGAACCGTGGCGGAAGGCGGGGCCCCGGATCGGGCCGTCGGCCGGGCCTCGGCACGACCGGGGCGGCCGGGAGCGGCGCGGCGCGGGGCCAGGGGGCGGGATGGTCATGGCGCGAAATGCGGCGCGGCGCGGGGTCAGGGGGTGGGATGGTCATGGCGCGAAATGCGGCACGGCGCGGGGCCGAGGGGGCCGCGCGCCGCGGGATGCGTCCGTCCGGGACGGATCGTCTCAAGCCGGGCCGTTTCAAGCCGGGCCGTTTCAAGCCGGACCGGGTCAGGCCGGGGCGGGTAAGGCCGGGGCGGGTAAGGCCGGGGCGGGTAAGGCCCTAGCCGATCAGGCCGGGCCGGGGGTGCCGCCCTCGATTGGCGCCAGGCTCTTGATCAGGTCGAAGACGCGCTTGCGCACCGCCGGGTCTGTGATCCGGTAGTAGGCGCGCACCAGCTCCAGCGTCTCGCGCCGGTGCAGCGTGTCGTCGCCGAAGCTCTCCACCTGCTCGGCGAAGCCGGCGGCCTTGCGCACCGGCGGCACGCCATAGGCGGTGGCAAGTGGCTCGGGCATGTCGTCGAAGAAGAAGCTCACCGGCACATCGAGCACGCGGGCGAGGTCGAACAGGCGGCTGGCGCCGACCCGGTTCACGCCGCGCTCATACTTCTGGACCTGCTGGAAGGTCAGGCCCAGCGCCTCGCCCAGCTTCTCCTGGCTCATGCCCATAAGAGTGCGGCGCAGCCTTATCCGGCTACCGACATGGACATCGATCGGGCTCGGGCGGTGTTCTTTTTCCGGCGCTTCGGCGCCGGCGCGGACGCCTTCGGCGTCGTTGGTACTGCTGGTGGCCATCAAGGCTCGAAATCCCACACGATCGGCGTGCCCGACTGGCCGGGCACATTGCGGCAGCGTTGGCGAACGTTTTCACCGTCAGCCGGTCGCTACTCGTCCTGAGTTAGCGTTGCAGAAACCTATACGAGTGCACCCAAGCACGTCAACCGATTGGTGTAGTGGTTTACAATTCGCGTCTGAATATGTGCGTGTCAACATCCACAATGTTAGAGCGTCTCAAATTCAGAAAGTTCGTTTAATGACTTGATCCAAGCGGTATCCGGCGCCGCCCGAGCCAAAGCCCAAGGCCGTAGACCAGACCCGCCAGCAGGAGAGGAATCCATGTCCCCCATTGCGCGAAGAGGGTGGGGGGCAGTGCGCCCGGCAGGGGAGCCTCGACCACGCCGGTCTGGTTGAGGCCGAGACTCGCCACCACGCGCCCGCGCGCGTCGAACACGGCCGAGATGCCGGTATTTGCGGCGCGCGCCATCGGCAGCCCCTCCTCGACCGCACGCAGACGCGCCGCCGCGAGATGCTGGTAGGGGCCCGAGGAGGTGCCGAACCAGGCATCGTTGGTGACATTGACGATCCAGCCCGGCCGTTCGGCCCGGCTCACCACCGCGCCGGGGAAGATCGCCTCGTAGCAGATCAGCGCCGAGAAGGGCGGCAGGCCGGGCACGCGCAGCGTCTCCTGGCCCGGTCCGGCGCTGAAATCGAGCCCGCCGCGCACGATCGTGCCGAAGGGCAGAAGCCAGCGCAGCGGCACATACTCGCCGAACGGCACGAGGTGGGACTTGTCGTAGCGGGCCCGTATCTCGCCTGCCCGGTCGATCGCATAGAGGCTATTCCAGAGCTGGATGCGCGGATTGCCGCCCGGATTGCCGCCCGGATTGCCGCCCGGATTGCTGGCCGGATTGCTGGCCGGCTCGCGCTCGGCCACCCGCACCGAGCCGGCGAGCAGCACGGCGCGCTCAGGCAGGGCCTGGGCGGCGAGCGCGCGCGCCTGCGGCACGGTCTCGAGCGGATAGGGCGAGGCGGTTTCCGGCCAGATCACGGCCAGGAGCGCGCCCTCGGGCGGGGTGCTGCCGGCCTGGGTCAGCATCAGGTGGCGGCGGAAATTGCGCAGCCGCACCTCGTCTTCCCATTTCTGCTCCTGCGGCACGTTGCCCTGCACCAGCCGCAGGACGGGGCCGGGCGGCTCGGGTTCCTCGGGCCAGAGGCGGGCAAGGCCGATGCCGAGCCCGGCGAGCAGGATCGCGCCGGCGCAGGCAGCGAGGCGGCGGGCGGAGGCGGGCGGCGCCTGCTCCGGCGTCTGGTCTGGTGCCGGGGCCACCAGCAATGCGGGCAGCCCGGCCAGGATCATGGTCGCGAGCGACAGGCCGTAGGCGCCGACCAGTGCCGCACCTTGCAGCGGCAAGGCGTCGAAGGCCCAGACGGTGCCGATCAGGTTCCAGGGAAAGCCGGTGAACAGGACGCCGCGCAGCATCTCGCCCAGCGTCCAGGCCCCGGCCAGCGCCAAGAGGCGCGGCAGGCCGGCCGGGGCCAGCCAGGCGGCAGCCACGCCGGCGGCGAGGAACAGGGCGAGGCCCGCCGCGATCGCCGGCACCGCGATCGGCACCAGCCAGAAGAAGCGCTCGGCCTCGTGCAGGATGGCGAAGGTGATCCAGTAGAGCCCGGCCAGGAAGAAGCCGAGCCCGAACCAGAAGCCGGTGGCGAAGGCCCCGCGCAGGCTGGTCCGCCCGTCGAGCAGGAACAGGAGGCCCGGCACCGAGAGCCACAGCACCGGCACGGCGAAGACCGGCGGCAGGGCGAGCGCGGCCAGCGCGCCGAGCCCGAAGCCGGTCGCAGCACCACGCCAGCCGGTGCGGCTGGAAAGATGGCGGCGGGCGCGGGCGGCGAGGGCGGCGAGGCTCATCGCGCCCGTCCCGTCTGTCGGTCCGGGCCGCGGGCCAGGTCCCGGCCTGCTCCGGCCCGGAGGCGGCGGGCGCCGTTGCCGGCGCGGGTCACGGGCCGCTTCGCCCACTCATGGTGCCCGCCGGCGCCCCGTGCCAAGGCATCAGGCGTGGGTCCATGCGCCTCTGCGCGCCAGCCGGAGCGGTGGGCGAGATGGCGGCGGGCGCGGGCGGCGAAGGCGGCGAGGTTCATGGCCGGCCCTGCCGGGCGCGAAATCGGCGAAATGCCCCGCGCGCGGCAGCATTCGTGGAGGCCAGGGCTGCGCTGCGGTGCCGTCCGGCGCGGCTGCGATGCTGGCGCGTGCTGCCGATCTGGGCCGCTCGTGGCACGTCTCGTTCCCTTCGCTCGTTGGCGCGGCAACGCCGCCCTTCGCCGGCGCAGGAGCAAACACGCCAAGCCGTTCCGCCGCAAGGGCGCCGTCGCGGCCCGGCCGCGCCACCCGGCCAGGGGCGCATCGGCTGGCCCGGGCGAAACGGGCGCTGTGCCGGGGCGGGCATCGTTCCGGCGGGCGTGACGCTCAGTCCTCGGCCGGGGCGGAGGGGCGGGCCGGAGGGCGGGTCAGGCGGAGCCTTCGCACCCGGCGCGGATCGGCATCGAGGATGCGGAACTCGGCGCCCGACGGGTGGGTGATGACCTCGCCCTTGGTCGGCACCCGGCCGGCCAGCGCCGTGACCAGCCCGGCGACGGTCTCGATGTCGGCGTCGCGCTCCTCGCGCGTGAGGAGCGCGCCGAAACGCGATTCGAAATCCTCGACCGTCAGCCTTCCGTCGAGATCGGCGGTGCCGTCGATGCGCTCCACCACCAGCGGGCCGCCCACCTCGTCATGCTCGTCGGCGATGTCGCCCACGATCTCCTCGACCAGGTCCTCGATCGTCACCAGCCCGTCGATGCCGCCGAACTCGTCCACCACCAGCGCCAGGTGCGTGCGCTTGAGCCGCATCTCCAGCAGCAGGTCCAGCACCGGCATGGATGGGGCCACGAACAAGGGCTTGCGCAGGATCGCGGTGAGCTTCTCCTGCCCGCCGCGTGCCTGCGCGGCGATGACGTCCTTGACATGGACGAAGCCTGTCACCTCGTCGAGCGTCTCGCGATAGATCGGCACGCGGCTGTGCGCCTCGCGCGCGAGGAAGCGGATCGCGGCATCGACCGTGGTGCCTTCCTCCAGCGCGATGATGTCGGTGCGCGGCACCATCGCGTCGAAGGCGCGCACGTTGCGCAGGCGCAGCACGTTGGCGATCAGCGCACGCTCATGCGGGTCGATCGGCGAGGGCTCGCCATTGGCGGTGCCGTCGCCGGCCTCTTCGCGCCCCTCGATCAGGTCCTCGATCTGCTCGCGCAGCTGGTCCTCGGCGGCGCGCGCCCGGCGCACGCCGCGCAGCCGCTCGCGCAGGCGCGCGAGCAGGCCGGGCCTTTCGGCCTCCGCTCCCGGGTTCGAGGCAAGGGCGGGCGGCGGATCGTTGCTCATGGTCTCCGTCTCTTTGGTGGCGAGGGCGCGGCGGCGGTCGCCGCGTAGGGATCGGCCACGCCAAGGCCGGCCAGGATGGCGCGTTCGCGCCCCTCCATGCGCCGGGCGCGGGATGGCGTGTCATGGTCGGCGCCGCAGAGATGCAGGACGCCATGCACGACCATGTGGACGAGGTGGTGCGCGGGCGCCTTGCCCAGGGCGGCGGCTTCGCGCAGCACGGTCTCGCGCGCGATCGCGATGTCGCCGAGCTGCGCCGCGGCGGGGGGTGCCGGGAAGGACAGCACGTTGGTGGGCTTGTCGATGCCGCGATGGCGGCGGTTGAGCGCGCGCAGGGCGGCATCGTCGGCCAGCAGCACCGAAAGCCCCTTGCTGGCGCGCGCTCCGGCGGCAAGCGCCGCCTGTGCCGCGCGCGCGACCAGCAACGCCGGCGCTGGCACGGCGCGGCGCCAGCCGGGATCGGCCAGCACCACCTCGATCGCCGCATCCGCCAGGGGTCGGCGCGCCGCGCGCGATCGCGGGCGCGCGCGTCTACTGCCTTCGGGCTGCGCCGCCTTCTCGGCCGTGGCGGGCCTGGCGGAAGCTGCCGCCTGCGCCCCGTCGGCCCCCGCGCCGCGCCGTGCCGCGGCCGGCTTGCGGGCCGGTCCGCGTGGCCGCAGCGAACGGCTCCCCGCACGGGCACGACCCGCGCGGGGGCGGCCAGAGCAGGGGCTACTTGGTCCCGGCATCGCCGCCCTCGCTGGCGCGTGCGCGCGCCCCGCCGCGTGCGGTCGTGCGGTTCCGCGCTTCCTGCGCGTCATAGGCCTCGACGATGCGCGTGACCAGCGGATGGCGCACCACGTCGCGGTTGGAGAAATGCACCATCGCTACGCCCTTGACCTGGGCCAGCGTCTCCACCGCATCGCGCAGGCCCGAGCGCTGGCCGGGCGGCAGGTCGATCTGCGACAGATCGCCGGTCACCGCCATGCGGCTGTTCTCGCCCAGCCGTGTCAGGAACATCTTCATCTGCGTCGTGGTGGTGTTCTGCGCCTCGTCGAGGATGACATAGGCATTGGCCAGCGTGCGCCCGCGCATGAAGGCCAGGGGCGCGATCTCGATCTCGCCCGCGCTCAGCCGGCGCACCACCTGCTCGCCCGGCAGCATGTCGTAGAGCGCGTCATAGAGCGGGCGCAGATAGGGGTCGATCTTCTCGCGCAGGTCGCCGGGCAGGAAGCCGAGCCGTTCGCCGGCCTCCACCGCCGGGCGCGAGAGCACGATGCGATCGACCTGCCCGCCCAGCAGCATCGACACCGCCTGGGCCACCGCGAGATAGGTCTTGCCGGTGCCGGCGGGGCCGAGCCCGAACACCAGCTCGTTGGCGGCGAGCGCGCGCAGATAGTCGGCCTGCACCGGCGAGCGCGGCGCGATCAGGGCCTTGCGCGTGCGGATCACCGGCATCTCCGCCTCCGCTGCCGCGGGCGGCGCGCCTTGCGCCTCGCGGCGCAGCATCGCGGGCGCCGCCTCGGCGTCGGGCGCGGCGGCGGCAACGCCCGCGCGCGCCTCGCGCCGCCCCTCGGCCATGCGCAAGGCGGCGTCCACCTCGGCCGGGCCGACCGGCTGGCGGCGTTCGAGCTGGCGCCAGAGCGACAGGAGCGCCGCATGCGCCGTATCGACATCATCCGCCGCGCCGGCGATTTCCAGGCGGTTGCCGCGCGAGGAAAGCTGCACCTCGAGCTGCTGCTCGATCCGCGTCAGGTAGCGGTCATGCTCGCCATAGAGCAGCGGCAACAGGGCGTTGTCGTCGAACTGGAGATAGACCGATTTGCGCTCGGTCGCGGCGGGGTTCGCTCTCACGCGCAGGCACGCTCCTCCGACAGAAGCCGCCCGGCCAGGCTGTTCGGATGGGCGGCGGTGATGCGCACCGGCGCCACGGTGCCGATCACCGTCTGCGGGCCGAACAGGTGCACCGGTTGCAGATAGGGGCTGCGCCCGACCACCTGGCCGGGGTGGCGGCCGGGCTTGTCGAACAGCACCGGCAGGACGCGGCCTTCCTGGGCGGCGTTGAAGGCGTGCTGCTGCTCCGTCAGCAGCGCCTGCAGGCCGGCAAGCCGCGCCTCCTTCTCGGCCTCGGCGACCTGGGCGGGGGCGGCGGCGGCGGGCGTGCCGGGGCGGGGCGAGAACTTGAAGCTGAAGGCCTGGGCGAAGCCCACGCGGCGCACCAGCGCCAGCGTTGCCGCGAAATCGGCCTCGCTCTCGCCCGGATGGCCGACGATGAAATCCGAGGACAAGGCGAGGTCGGGGCGGGCGGCGCGCAGCCGCTCGACCAGGCGCAGATAGTCGGCGGCGGTATGGCGGCGGTTCATCGCCGCCAGCACGCGGTCCGAGCCCGACTGCACCGGCAGGTGCAGGAAGGGTTGCAGCGCCGCCACCTCGGCATGGGCGGCGATGAGCTCCTCGTCCATGTCGCGCGGGTGGCTGGTGGTGTAGCGGATGCGCGCCAGCCCCTCGATCTCCGCCAGTGCGCGGATCAGCCGGCCGAGGCCCCATTCGCGCCCGTCCGGCCCCTCGCCGTGATAGGCGTTGACGTTCTGGCCGAGGAGCGTGATCTCGCGCGCCCCGCGCGCCACCAGGTCTTGCGCCTCGGCCAGCAGCTTGGCCGCGGGGCGGGAGAATTCGGCCCCCCGCGTATAGGGCACGACGCAGAAGGCGCAGAACTTGTCGCAGCCCTCCTGCACCGTGAGGAAGGCAGAGATGCCGGCGGGCGCGTCGGTGCCGGGCAGGAAGTCGAACTTGTCCTCGGCCGGGAAGTCGGTGGCGACGATGCCGCGCCCGGCGCGGGCGGGGCGGCGCGAACCCGCGGCAGCGCCCTCGGCCGCGCTCTCCTCCTTGCCGTCGGCGGCGCGATGGGCGCGCGCGATCAGCTCGGGCAGGCGGTGATAGACCTGGGGGCCGACGACGATATCGACGTAAGGGGCGCGCGCCGTGATCTCGGCGCCCTCGGCCTGGGCGACGCAGCCGGCGACCGCGATCAGCATCCGCGCCCCCGCGGCCGCGCGCGCCTCCTTGAGCGGGCGCAGCCGGCCGAGTTCGGAGAACAGCTTCTCGGCCGCCTTCTCGCGGATGTGGCAGGTGTTGAGCAGGATCATGTCGGCGCCGTCCGGCCGGTCGGCCGGGGCATAGCCGAGCGGGGCGAGCAGCTCGGTCATGCGCGCGGAATCATAGACGTTCATCTGGCAGCCCCAGGTCTGCACATAGAGCCGCTTCTTGTTGCCGGCGGCGGCGGCAGGACCAGGGGGGGTGGGCAGGGGCGTGGCGATGTCGGTCATCGTGATGCGGGTCGGGCTCCGACCGGATGGTTGCGGTGCTGGCGGGGCGCGGCGATGGCGGCGCCGGAGGTGCAGGCACGCCCGCCCACCCGCACCCGGCGACGGGGCGGTATGCAATGGGGCGGACGGGGCCCTGGGTCAAGCACGATGACGCAGCAGGGCCGGTCCTGGGGGCTCGATCCGTTCACGGCCGCAACCACGCCAAGGCCGCCATATCGGGGGCGCCCTTGTCAACCATGATCCGACGACCGGCCCGCCCCGGGTGCGGCGGCGGCTGCGGCGGCGGGGGAGGCGGGCGAGGCGGCAGCCCCTCCGGCCGGGGCTGCGGGTTTGTCTGTCGGCGGCGCGGGCGCCAGCGACGGCGTGGCCGCGGCGGGCGCCGGGGCCGGGGCCGGGGCGGGGGCGGGGGCCACGACCGGCAAAGGTCCGGCGGGTCCGAAGGCGATGGTGGCGGCGCCAGCCTCAGCCATCGCCGGCACCGCGAACCGGGATCGTGGCCGACCGTGCCAGGGACGCCTGTGCCAGGGATGCCTGTGCCAGGGACGCCTGTGCCAGGGATGCGGTGGCGCCGGCGGGGTTGTCGGTCGGTGGCGCGGGCGACGCTGCCGCGTCGCCGCCCAGCCCGGACCCGGCCCGCTCCGGAACCCCCTGCCCTGCGGCCCCCTGCCCTGCGGCCCCCTGCCCTGCGGCCCCCTGCCCTGCGGCCCCCTGCCCTGCGCCTGCCGTTTCGGCTCCCGCCTTTTCAGCTCCTCCCTGGTCGGCGCCGGGGGGCTCCATGCCCGTAGCGGCCGTCGCCTCGGGCCCTGGCCGCGGGGTGGCATCGAGCGGCGCCAGCGGATGGCCCATCCGTGCCGCCGCCGCGCCCTCGGCCACCACCCGCGACACCGCCTCGGCCAGCGCCTTGCGCGAGGGGAAGGCGGCCGGGTCGATCGGCGCGTGCAGAACGATCGAGGCCCGCATCGAGGCGAAGCCCAACATGCGCAGGGCGTGGGGGCCGAGATCGACATCGGCATACCAGGCGAACATCGGCGCGAGACGCCGACCCGCCGGCAGCCCGTCGAGCCGGTCATAGACGATCGAGACCGGCTGCACCGTGGGCAGGCGCGCGGCCTCGGCCGCGCCGTTCTCGCCTGCCCGTGCCTCGCCTGCCCGTGCCTCGCCTGCCCGTGCCTCGCCCGCGCGCGCCTCGGCCACCGCCAGGAAGGAGGAGCGGAATGGCAGCACCCGGACATGGTCCGAGGTAGTGCCTTCCGGGAACAGGATCAGGCTGTCGCCCTGCGCCAGGCGCTGCTCCATCTCGCTGCGCTCGCGCCCCGTGTCCGAGCGCCGGCGCGAGACGAACACGGTGCGCCCGAGCCGCGCCACCGTGCCCACCAGAGGCCAGCCATTGATCTCTGCCTTGGAGACGAAGTTCGCCTCCAGCACGCCGCCGAGGGCGAGGATGTCGAGATAGCTGGTGTGGTTGGAGAGATAGAGCACCGGCCCGCCGCCGGCCGGGCGGCCAACGATGTTGAGCCGGAGCCCGATGATGCGGCAGAGCGTGCGGTGATAGAGCCGGGCGAAGCGGCGCGGGGGCGTGCCGCCGATCGCCACCAGCACCGCCTGCACCGGTATGCAGAGGAGCGTCCAGAGCGCCGCCACCGGCACGCGCCAGGCGATGCGCAATGCGGCGCGCAGGCCACGGCCGACGCGCGCCGGCTCGTCCATCGGGCCACCGGGAGCGGCGGCGGCGATGCGTGCGCGCCAATCGAGCTTTCGGTCGGGGCGCAGGAGGCGCGGCTTGAGCCGGCGCAGGGGCTTGCTGGCGCGCAAAGCCGATATGCCCGCGGCGATCCCGGCGCCCGCTGCGGTGCCTGCGGCGGTGGGGATGGCGCTGCCGCCTGCGGCGGTGGGGATGGCGCTGCCGCCTGCGGCGGCGGGGATGGCGCTGCCGCCTGCGGCGGCGGGGATGGCGCTGCCGCCTGCGGCGGCGGTCGGCGGCGTGGCCGTCAGTGCCACGGAGCCCGGCGGCGGGGCGTCCGGGGTGGCGTGAGCCGAATCCGACGGGGAGGGCGGCGCAGCGTCAGGCATGGTGGCTATCCTAGCCCCAGCAGGCACCGGGCGCGAGACGGGCGTAGGGTCGGGACCGAAGGTGGCGGGCGGCATGGGCGCGGCGGAGCAGACGGAGAGGCAGGCCGGCAGGCGGTTGGAACCCCGGCCGATCGGCGCAGTCCGCGGCCGGCATGCCGGCCGCGCGACGGCCGGCTCCTGCCTCCGGTTGGAGGGCCAGGCCGGCTCGCTTGGCGGCCCGCTTGTTGGCCCCGGGGCCGCCCCGGCAGTCGTCGCGGTGCGGCCGGGTTGCGATGCTCCGGCCGGCGGCTGCGCCCTGGCCGTTCGCCGCCGGCCCGCTTCCCGCTGTCCCGCTTGCCGCCGGCCCGCTGTCCGCAGTCAGCGCGGTTCGCCGTCAAGTGCGTCGCGCAGCTTGCGCTCGTAGTGGCGGTAGTACTTGTCCGTCACCAGGTCAGTCTTGACCACCACGCACACATCGACCGTGTTGAACTCGCTGTCGATCACGGCGCCATCGCCCACGAAGCCGCCCAGACGCAGATAGCCCTTGATCAGCGGCGGCAGCTCGTTGAGCACCGCCTTGCGGTCGATCGCTTCCTCGGGGCAGAGGCGCATATCGACATAGCGGTGGGCAAGGGCGCGCGGGCGCAGGGCCGGCGGGGCGAGGTGGTTGAGGTAGAGATAGGTCAGCGAGGGGGCGAGCTGGTCGAGATCCGTCCCCGGCAGGCTGGCGCAGCCGAACATCAGGTCGATGCGGTGGCGGAAGACATAGGCGGCGATGCCTTTCCACAGCAATTGCAGCGTGCCGCGCGTGCGGTAGCGCTGGTCGACGCAGGAGCGGCCAAGCTCCAGCACCTCGCCCGGATAGGCGACCAGGTTGGAGATGTCGTACTCGCTTTCCGAATAGAACCGGCCGAGCCGGGACGCCGCCTGCCGGCGGATCAGCCGGTAGGTGCCGACGACCGATTCCGGCCCCTCGCCCAGAGCATGGTCCACCACCAGGAGGTGGTCGGCGATGTCGTCGAACTCGTCGAAATCGCGGCTGCGGGCAGCCATGGCCGGGGTCGGCTTGGCGTGCATCTCGGTATAGAAGACGCGCCAGCGCAGCATCTGCGCCGCATCGATCTCGCTCGGCGATTCGGCCAGCCGCACGCCGAGATTGCCAAGGCGGAGTTCGCCGAAGCCCGGTCCCTCATCGGGGCCGGCAGCGGGCCGGGGCATGCCCGGCAGGATGGCCTCGTTGCTCATGGAGCCTCCGGCTTGTTGCGGGGGCGCGTGCTGGCGTCCCCGTTGACGGGTCCGCGCGCGCCACGCGATCCGGACCCTTGCTTGGCGCGGTCGCCCGCGCGGGATGGTGCCACCGCCTCGCGGCGGCGGCCGAACAGCTCCAGCCGGTGCCCGGCCAGATCGTAGCCGAGCCGGGTGGCGATCGCCTCGGCCAGCCTTTCGTGCTCGGCATCCTCGAACTCGATCACCTTGCCGGTGTCGATGTCGATCAGATGGTGGTGATGGCCGCGCTCGACCGGCTCGTAATGCGCCCGCCCGCCGCCGAAATCGCGCCGTTCCAGGATGTTCTTCTCCTCGAACAGGCGGACGGTGCGGTAGACGGTGGCGATCGAGATGCGCGGGTCTATCGCCAGCGCCCGGCGATAAAGCTCCTCGACATCGGGATGGTCGGTGGCATCGGAAAGCACCCGCGCGATGAGCCGGCGCTGGCCGGTCATCTTCAGGCCCTTTTCGATGCACAGACGCTCGATGCGCGAGGGCTCCATGAGCCTCCTTCGGGAACCTTGGTCGGGACAGCGCGCCCGGTGCGCAGGCGGCGGGGCGGCAGCCGGTCCTGCCGCGCCGCCTCGGTCCGCGCCCAGGCTGGTTGCCCGCATCCCGCATGGGGCGGTCCGGGCCTGTCCTCGCGGCGCGGCGGGGGCTATCCCCGCTTGGCGCGCCCGCCACTATACAGGAACGCTTCGCGCCGCCGCCAATGGTTGCGTGGCAAGCCTATGTCACGATGCCGGGGCGCCGGGGCTTGCGCCCGGGCTCCGCCCCGCGTCTCTGCCCTAGCCGCGGCGGCCGCGCTTGGTGCCGAGCCCGATCTTCTTGGCCAGGCTGGAGCGGTGCTTGGCATAGTTCGGCGCCACCATCGGATAGTCGGGCGGCAGGCCCCAGCGCTCGCGGTAGGATTCGGGCGTCATGTTGTAGGCGGTCTTGAGGTGGCGCTTCAACATCTTGAGCTTCTTGCCGTCCTCAAGGCAGATGATGTAGTCGGGCGTGACCGAACGCTTGATCGGCACGGCCGGCTGCGGGCGCTCGGCCTCGGCCGGAACGGTGCCCACGCGCGAAAGGGTGCGATAGACATCCTGGATCAGCGCCGGAATGTCGCTCGCGGCAACGGTGTTGTTCGACACATGGGCCGATACAATCTCTGCTGTCAGGCTGAGTAGTTCCTGGTTGTTGACCTGGTCGGCCATGATACGACTCCGTGGTAATGGGCCAGCAGCGTGGCGCTTCTTGGCACGGTTTACTGGCCCAGGCAACAAGTTACGACATGACAGATACAATCGGGGTGCGGGGAATGGACAGGAAGGCTACAGAGGCTGCCCCGATTACCGACTACAGCCTCGATATCACGCAAGCGAAGTGCCCGATGACCTTCGTCCGCACCCGGCTGATGCTCGACCGGATGGCGTCGGGGCAGACGCTGGAGGTGCGCCTCAAGGGCGCCGAGCCGCTGGAGAACGTGCCGCGATCGGCGCGCGGCCTCGGCCACGAGGTGGTTTCGCTCCGTCCCGAGGACCCGGCCGCCGCCGGCCCGGCCGACACCTGGCGGCTGGTGCTGCGCAAGCGTTGACCGGCCCGCCCGACCGCGACGCCCGGCGCGCCCCCATCGCCCCGCCGCGCCGACGGGCGGGGCCTTACTGGTTCCGGGCCTTTTGGTTCCGGGTCTTCTGGTGCCGGGTCGCCGCGGCGCGGACGGGCCAGCCGGGGCCGGGCTGCCGACGCACCGATCCCGGCACCCGCTCCCCCTCCCTCGGCCCAGGGCCGGGCCTTCGCGGCATTGATCAGCCGGCCCGACGCGCTGTCCGTGAGAGACGAGGTTCGCGGGCAGCCTGGTCCGCGCCATCGGAACCGCCAGGGCACGACATCCGTTCGAGCTAAGTCAGCCGAACGGATGTCGTGCCCTGGCGGAAGTCGTGCCCGGGAAACGGACGCTGCTCTAGTCCGGCTCGTCGGCGCGGAGGCCCCCCTGGCCGAGGTCACTAGCCAGGATCAGCGCGTCGACCGGCGCGGCGCCGGACCGGTCGTAGTAGCCGCGCCGCCGCCCGACCTCGACGAGGCCCGCCTGGCGATAGAGCGCCGCGGCCGCCGGGTTGTCGGTCGCCACCTCCAGGAACAGGCGCCGCGCCCCCGCCGCGCGCGCCCCCTGCGCCGCTGCCGCCAGGAGCGCGCGGCCATGACCCTTCCGGCGCGCCCCGGGCAGAACGGCGATGGTTAGGATCTCGGCCTCGTCGGCGGCCACGCGCGCCAGCACGAACCCGGCCGGATCCGGCGCGCCCGCCTGCGCCCCGGGCCGGAGGGCCAGGAAGCCGAGGCTGCCGGGCGATGCCAGCAGCGTCGCCATGGCGGCCTCGCTCCACGCCTCGGTGGGCGGGAAGGCGGCCTCGTGCAGGGCAGCCAGCAGCGCGGCATGGGCAAGGCCGGCCGGGACAATCGCCGTGTCCACGCCGCAGCCGGCGGGATCGGGTATCGCGCCGCTCACGCCGGCGCCGGGCGCAGGGCCGCGGGCGGGCGCAGTTCGGGCGGCTCGACATAGAGCGGTTCGGGCGCGAGCGGGGCCAGCCGGCCGCCGAGGCGGGCAAGCGCCACCAGCCCCGCCGCCGCCGCATCGGGCAGGCGGCTGTCGGTGGCGATGGCCTCGCGCCCGGCCGCTGCCAGCAGGGCCGCCGCCGCTTCGGCCGCATCGCCCGCGACCGCGAGCGGGCCGGCCCCGGCCGGCCCTTCCGCCGCGGCGAGCCATTCCGCCAGCCCCTCGGCATCGACCACCACCGGCAGCCCCAGGCTGCGCGGGGGTCCGGGCGCGGGCGGGAAAAGCTCGACGAACAGCCGCCCGCGCTTGCTGTCGATGGCGGCCAGCGTGGCGCGCGTGGCGCGCAGCGCCTCGGGCAGGGCGGCGGCGAGCACCTCGCCCGTCGAGACCGCGACCAGCGGCGCGCCCGCCCCCGCCGCCAGCCCGGACGCCAGCGCCAGGCCGGCGCGCAAGCCGGTGAAGCCGCCCGGCCCCACCGTCACGGCCACCGCCAGGAGATCGGCACCCGTCGCTCCCGCCTCGGCCAGCATGGCGGCGGCGAAGCCGGGCAGGATCGCGGCATGGCCGATGGCGGTGGCGCGGAAGGCGCGCGCGCGCACGGCGCCATCCGCATCGAGCAGGGCGGCCGAGCAGGCGGCGAGGGTGGAATCGAGGGCGAGCAGGTAGCGGCGGGTCATGCGGTGCTGGTGCCAGGACTGGAGGGCAAGGCGCAGGGGCTGCGACTGGGCTGCGCGCGGCGGGACATTACCATGCGCGCGCCAGACCGCACCGGGCGAACCGCACCGGGCGAACCGCACCGGGCCAACCGCGCCGGGAGAACCGCACCGGGCCAACCGCGCCGGGCCAACCGCACTCCCCGCGCCTCTCGATACGCGCCGCCCGGCTCGTGCCATCGCGCGCCGGCCGCTGCGCGGCGCGCGGGCGAGCGTGCGGGCTTGCGCCCTCCGCCCGCCGCCCCAATTCTTGCGCGAGCGCCGTCTGCCCACCTGCCTGCCGCGCCCGAGGTCCCATGCCGCTTGAGCCGATCACGAGTGCCGACGGGCTGACGCTCGATATCCGCTACGCCACGCCCGACAACCTCACAGGCGCACCGATCTATGCCCGCCCCGTGGCGCTCTTGGTGCCCGAGGCGGCGGCGCTGCTGCGCCGTGCGGTGGCGCTGGCCGCACCGCTCGGCCTGCGGCTCGTGCTGTTCGACGCCTTCCGCCCGATCGAGGCGCAATGGGCGCTCTGGCACGCCCTGCCCGACCCCGAGTTCATCAGCGATCCGCGCAAGGGCGGCATCCATACCCGCGGCGTGGCCGTGGACCTCACGCTGGCGGACGCGGCCACCGGCGCGGCGCTCGACATGGGCACGGGCTTCGATGCCATCACGGCCCGGAGCCATCACGGCCGCACCGACATCCCGGCCCCGGCGCAGCGCCACCGCGCGCTCCTGCTCGGGCTGATGACGGCGGCCGGCTGGGACTGCTACCTGAAGGAATGGTGGCACTACCAGCTGTTCCAGCCGCGCCGCTACCCGCCGCTTTGCGCCAATGCCGCACCCGAAGGGCCGATCTAGGGCCGGGCGCGCCTGCCATATCCCCTCATATTGCACAACCGGAGACCCCGCCATGACCGATCCCCGCCCGCTGCGCGTGCTCGCCTTCGCCGGCGCGCTCCGTGCGAAAAGCTTCAACCGCGCGCTGATCGCCACCGCGGCGGCGATCGCCCCGGCGGGCCTTGCCGTCACGGTGTGGCAGGATCTCGACCTGCCGCTCTACAACCAGGATGTCGAGGACAAGGGCGATCCCGCCGCCATTGCCGCCTTCAAGGCGGCGGTCGCGGGCGCGGACGCGTTGCTGATCTCGACCCCCGAATACAATCACGGCGTGCCAGCGCCCCTGAAGAACGCGATCGACTGGGCCTCGCGCCCCTCGGGCAAGGGGCCGATCCTGCGCAAGCCCGTGGCGATCATGGGCGCGTCCACCGGCATGATCGGCACGGCGCGCGCGCAAGGCCATCTGCGCCAGACGCTGGCCGCGCTCGGCTGCCCGGCGCTGGTCGGCGCGGACGTGCTGGTGAACAACGCCAACGCCAAGTTCGACGCCGCCGGCACACTCACGGACGAGCCGACGCGCCAGGTGCTCGCGCGCATGCTGGCGGCTTTCGAGATCTGGGCGCGGCGCTTCGTCGCCGCCTGAGCCCAGGGGTGGGGGGGCGTAACGCGGCGAAACAGGATGTGACTTCCCGGCCCGGCGCGGATTCGGGCAGCATGACCGGCCCCGCAACCGCCCTGCCGCCGAGCCGCCCATGTACACGCCCGCCGTGTTCCGCGAAGACGATCCCGGGCGCATCCGGGATTTCGTCGCCGCCAACCCCTTCGGCATCCTGGTCAGCCAGGACGAGGCCGGCGGCATCGCCGCGACGCACCTCGTGTTCCGTGTGCTCGACCCGGTAACGGCGGACGGGCGCTGGCGCCTGCAAGGTCATCTCGCCCGCGAGAACCCGCATGGCGCGGCGCTGGCGCGCGAGGGCGAGTCGCTCGCGATCTTCCACGGCCCGCACGCCTTCATCTCGCCCGGCTGGTACCAGGTGCAGCCCTCGGTGCCGACCTGGAACTATGCTGCGGTGCATGTGCGCGGGCCGGTGCGCGTGATCGAGGATGAGGGCGAACGCGACGCGGCCATGGCGGCGCTGGTCTCCGGCTACGACACGCAAACCTGGCGCTACGAGGCGCTGCCGGCGGGCTACAAGGCGAAGATGCTGGCCGGGATCGTGCTGTTCGAGCTCGAGGCCGTCTCGGTCACGGCGAAATGGAAGATGAGCCAGAACCGCGCGCCCAAGGATCGCGTCGCGGTGGCCGAGGCGCTCGCGGCGCAAGGCGCGGCCGGGGCCGAGGTCGCGGCCCTGGTGCGCGCGACCCTGCCCAGGCCGGCCTGAGCGGGCGCGGCGGGGCGCACCTGCGCCGCGCCCGCGATCTTTCCCTAGCCGCGCCCGGCGCGCGCGGCCATGATGCCCCCGGAACGACACCGACCGGCGGAGGCGCGTCATGGCCAGCAGGTTCAACTCGAAATTCGCCCAGTATTTCGACATGGACATCCCGGCGCTGCGCGAGGGCGTGCCGAGCCTGTTCGGCATGCCGATCGCGCGCACCCCGGCCGACCTCGAGGGCGCGGACGTGGCGGTGATCGGCGTTCCCTACGACCGCATCGCCACCGCCGGGCGCGATCCGGGCGCCTGGGCCGGCTATCGCCGCGGCCCGGAGGTGACGCGCCAATCCAGCCTGCGCTTCTGGGGCTTCGTGCCCGAGCTCGAACTCGACGTGTTCGAGCATGCGCGCGTGGTCGACTACGGCGATGCCGAGGTGGGCGATGACATGGCCGCCAACATCGCCGCGGTCGAGCGCAAGGTGCGCGAGGCGACGGAAGCGGGCTGCCGCGTGATCACGCTCGGCGGCTTCTCCCCGCTCGCCTCCTACGCCGCCGCCAAGGGGGTTGCCGGTGCCACGCGCGGCAAGGTCGGCGTCGTCAGCCTCGATGCGCATGGCGACTGCCTCGATCGCGAATACGGCCCCAAGGGCAACCCGGCGGCGGGCTCGGCCACCTGGCAGGCGCGCATGTGGGATGATTGCCCGAACATCGATCCGCGCCTGCATGTCGAGATCGGCATGCGCGGCCCGCGCAACGCCCGCGCGCAATGGGAAACCTACAAGCAGCGCGGCGCGACCTGGGTGCCGTCCATGACCGCGCTCGACAAGGGCATCAAGGCCGTCTGCGCCGAGGATCTGCCCAACGCCTTCAAGGGTGCCGAGCGCGTCTGGTATCACCTCGACATGGACGTGCATGATATCGGCGCGATCAACGACTGGGGCGACGAGCCTTGCGGGCTTTCGACGCGCGAGGTGTGCCGCATCACGCTGGAAACCGGCCGGCTCGGCTGCCACAGCCTGTCCTTCGTCTATATCGCGCCCAAGGCCACCACCGCGGCGGTGGCCTGCTACAACATCGTCTACTGGCTGGCCGGGCTGGTACAGGGCGGGCATATCAAACGCAAGGCCGCCTGATGGCCGCGCGCCCCGACGCCTCGCGCGCGCCGCGATTTCCGCTCTCGCCCGCGCTTGCCGCCGCCTCGGCCGCGATCGGGGCGGGCCTCGATCGCCTCGGCGCCGACCTCGATGCGCTGGTCTCGGTCGATACCACCTATCCGCCCGGCGCCAACTATGCGGCGATCGCCGACTGGCTGGAGGCGCGGCTCGGCCCGCTCGGCTTCGCCTGCCGGCGGGTCGAGGTGCCGCGCGAGCGCTGGGACGTTCCCGGCCTCGGCGCGGCCGGGGCGCGGGTGAACCTGATCGCCGCGCGCGAGGGGCCGGGCGAGCCCGAGCCGCTCTCGATCTACGCGCACACCGATGTCGTGCCCGCCGGCAGCGGCTGGACCCGCCCGCCCTTCCGCGCCACCCGCGCGGGCGATCGCTTCTACGGGCGCGGCGTTTCCGACATGAAGGGCACCATCGCCAGCCTGCTCGCCGCGCTCGATGCGGCGGCGGCGCATGGCGTGGCCTTGCGCTACAGCCCGCGCCTGTTGTTCTGCACCGACGAGGAGGGCGGCGCCTATCCCGGCATCCGCTGGCTGGCCGAGCAGGGCGAGGTGAAGGGCCATCTTTTGTGCATGGACGGCTCGGCCGCGCCGCGCCTCTGGGCGGGCAGCTTCGGCTCGATCGACCTGCGTGTCATCGTGCATGGCAAGGCCGGGCATTCGGGCAATCGCGGCTCGGGCGAGAACGCGCTGGAAAAGGCGATCCCGATCCTGAACGCGCTGATGGCGCTGAAGGCGCGGGTGGAGAAGCGCGAAAGCGCACTCCCGCCGCCGCCGCGCGACAAGGGCCGCCCGCTCTCGGCGCTGCTTTCCGTCACCGTGATGCAGGCCGGCACCAAGGCCAACGTGATCCCCGAGCGCTGCGAGATCACGGTCAACCGCCGCACCATGCCCGAGGAAAGCGACGCGGCGGCGATCGCCGAGATCGAGGCCGCCGTGCGCGCCGCCGCGGGCGAGGCGAATGCGCGCGTCGATACCGTGGTGCAGGGACATCTCGCCCCGGTGCTCGATGCCGATCGCGGCCCGCACTGGCCGCGCTGGGTGCGCTGCGCCGCCGCCGCCTGGGGCTGGCGGGCCGAGGATTATGTCCGCTTCGGCGGCTCGGGCTCCTCCGACATGGGCTGGGTGCAGCGCGCCGGCATGCAGGAGATCCTGATGGGCGGGCTGTCGCGGCCCGAGAACAACATCCACGCCCCGGACGAGAATGTGGCGATCACCGATCTGGTGGCGCTCGCGCGTGCAATCCTGTTCTATATCAGCAGGGATGCCGCGCCGGAGGGCTGATCGCCACCGGCGCGGCACGGGGACGGCACAGAAGAAGAAGCCTGCGAACCAGCCAGGGAGAGGAGGGCATCATGTCTCAGACCCGATTCGGGCGCCGCGATGTGCTGAAGGGTGGCGCCGCGCTTGGCGCATTGGCCGCCACCGGACAATTCGCCGCGCGCGGCGCGCACGCGCAAGGCGCGGCCGGAACGCCAAGGCGCGGCGGCACGCTGCGCGTCTCGGTCAGCCAGCGCGTCAACCACCTCAATCCGCTGACGCACATCAACAACCCCGAATACATGATCGGGGAGATGATGTATGCGGGCCTGACACGGCTTGCCGCCACCGGCATGGCACCCGAGCCCGACCTCGCCGAGCGCTGGGAAGCGACGCCGGACGCGACGCAATGGACCTTCACCCTGCGCGAGGGGTTGACCTTCCATCACGGCCCGGCGGTGACGGCAAAGGACGTGGTCGCCACCTTCCGCGCCATCCTCGACCCCGCCACCGCCAGCCCCGGGCGGCGCAATGTCGGCCCGATCAAGAGCGTGACCGATATCGATGCGCGCCGCGTGCGCTTCGAGCTCGATGGCAGCTTCGCCGACTTCCCGGTGAATCTCGCCTACTCGAATGCGCGCATCGCGCCGGCCGCGATCCTGGAGCGCGACGTGAAGGCGCTCGATACCGCGGGTTATGGTGCGGGCCCCTTCAAGCTCGCCCGCTACGAGCCGGGGCGGATGGTGCGGGTCGAGCGCTTCGAGGGCTACTACAATCGCGGCCGGCCCTATCTCGATGCGGTCGAGCAGGTTCTCTATCCCGACCTCGCCGCCGAAACCGCGGCGATCGTCAATGCCGAGACCGACATCCTGCTGCTGGGCCAGCCCTCGGACTTCCCGCGCCTGTCGCGCACCCAGGGCGTGGTGGCGATGCGCACGCCCTCGGGGCGGTTCCACAATCTCGTCCTGCGCATGGACACGCCCCCCTTCAACGACATCCGCGTGCGCCGCGCCCTGCAGATGGCGCTCGACCGGCAGGCCTGCCTCGACCTGGTGTTCGAGGGGCTGGGGCGCGTGGCCACTGCCAGCCCGATCAGCCCGGAAGACCGCTTCCACGAGGCGGTGCCGGCGCCGCGGCGCGATGTCGCGGGCGCGCGCCGCCTGCTCGCCGAGGCCGGGCACCCGCAGGGCCTCAAGATCGCGCTCGCCTGCGCCAACCGTCCGCCCACGCGCACCGCGCTTGGTGTTGCGATCAAGGAGCTGGTGCGCCCGGCCGGGTTCGACATCGATGTGCAGACCATCCCCTACGACACCTACATCGCCAACATCTGGCGCAAGGGCAACTTCTACGTGGGCACCTTCAACATGCAGGCCCACGAGGATGCGATGTACACGCTGCTGTTCACCTCGGACGCGCCGTGGAACGACGCGCAATGGAACAATCGCCGCTTCGACGAGCTGATCTACGGCGCACGGCGCACGCTCGATAACAACCGCCGCAAGGAGATGTATGCCGAGGCGCAGCGGCTGATGGTTTCCGAGGTGCCCTACCTGATCCCCTTCTACGAGGATCTGCTGTCGTTCCGCCGGCCCTATGTGCAGGGCTACAACCTGCATCCGCGCGGGGGCGTGTTCATGCTGGAGAATGTCTGGCTGGCCGAGGGCGCGCCGCGCCGCGGCTGAGGGGCGGCGGCACGGGCGCGCCAGCGGATCGCCGGGCAATGCGGATTGCGGCGTCGATGTGTGGGACGCCGGCCGGCGCTGGCCTTCGGGCCGGCGCCGGCACGCCGCCGCGCCTTGCCTCTTGTGGCCGTGACGCGGCGGCCGCGCCCGGGTGCGGCCTCCCATGTCGCTGAACTATCTCCTCAAGCGGCTCCTGGCCACGCTGCTCACGCTCTGGCTGGTGAGCCTCGTGGTGTTCGGCATCACCCAGGTGCTGCCCGGCAACGCCGCGCAGATGATCCTGGGCGAGTTCGCCACCCCCGAGGCGCTGGAAGCGCTGGAGAGGCGGCTCGGCCTCGATGCGCCGGTCTGGCTGCAATATGCGCGCTGGGCCGGCGGCATCCTGGTCGGCGACTGGGGCACCTCCACCGGCACGAGCCTGCCGGTGTTCGGCCAGGTGGTGGAGAATCTCGGCCGCTCGATGGTGCTGGCCGGCATCGCCCTGTTCGTGGTGACGCTCCTTGCCGTGCCGCTCGGCGTGATGGCGGCGGTACGCCGCGGCGGCGTGGTCGATGCCTCGGTCTCGGTGTTCTCCTATCTTGGCGTCAGCCTGCCCGAATTCGTCACCGCGACGCTGTTGGTGGTGTTCCTGGCCCGCCCCGAGATCGGGCTTTTCCCTGCCGGCGGCTATGCGCCGCTTTCGGCCGGGCTGTGGCCGTTCCTGTCGCACCTGATCCTGCCGGTCTCGGCGCTGACGCTGATCCTGATGGCGCATATCAGCCGCCAGACCCGCAGCGAAATGGTCGATGTGCTGGGCGCGGAGTTCGTGCGCACGGCGACACTGAAGGGCTTGTCGCGCCGGCAGGTACTGGTCAAGCACGCGCTGCGCAACGCCATGCTGCCCACCGTCACGGTGATCGCGCTTGATGTCGGCTACCTGATCGGCGGCATCGTCGTGGTCGAGGAGGTGTTCGCCTTCCCCGGCCTTGGCCGGCTCTTGCTGTTCGCGATCCAGAACCGCGACCTGCCCCTGCTCCAGGGTGCCGCCGTGACCATGGCCGGCGTCTATGCCCTGGCCAACCTTGCCGCCGATCTGGCCTATGCCTGGCTCGATCGGCGCATCCAGTACGAATAGCGCGGCGGGGGAGGGCGGGGCATGGCACGCGTCGGCCGCATCCTGCTGCGCTCACCCATGGGCGTGATCGGCGGTGCGCTCCTGCTGCTCTGCCTCGGGCTGGTGCTGTTCGGCCCCGCGCTTGCCCCCTACGACCCGACGCGCTTCCACCCGGCCGAGCGGCTGCAAGGCCCGTCGGGCGCGTTCTGGATGGGCACCGACCAGTTCGGCCGCGACATCCTCTCGCGCGTGCTGGCGGGCGCGCGCGCGACCATCCTGTTCGGCGTCATCGCCACCGCGCTCGGCACCGCGCTCGGCACCACCATCGGGCTCGCCTCGGGCTTCGCCGGCGGGCGCATCGACGAGGTGGTGATGCGCTTCAACGATTCGCTCCTGGCGATACCGGGGCTGCTGAAGGCGCTTTTGATCGTCACCGTGCTCGGCCCTTCCACCACCAACGCCATGCTGGCGGTGGCGATCGCGACCGCGCCATCGATGGCGCGCATCGCGCGCTCGGTCACGCTCAGCGTGCGCGCGCGCGATTATGTCGCCGCCGCCATCGCGCGCGGGGAAGGCGCGGCCTTCATCATGGCGCGCGAGATGCTGCCCAACGTGATCGCCCCGGTGATCGTGGAAAGCACGATCCGCGTCGCCTTCGCGATCATGACCGGGGCGACGCTTTCCTTCCTCGGCATGGGCGCGCAGCCGCCGGCTTCCGACTGGGGGCTGATGATCGCGGAAGCGCGCAACTTCATGCACCGCAATCCGTGGATGGTGGTCTGGCCGGGCCTCTCGATCGCCATGGTGGCGATCGCCTTCAACCTGTTCGGCGACGCGCTTCGCGATGCGCTCAACCCGCGCAGCGGGCACGGACGATGAACGCGCCGGACAGCATCGAGGGCCTGTCGATCGACGGCCTCTCGGTCAGCTACCGCACCGCGCGCGGCAATCTCTCCGTGCTGCGCGATGTATCGCTGGCGATCGCGCCGGGCGAGGTGGTGGGGCTGGTGGGTGAATCGGGCTCGGGCAAGTCCACCCTTGCCTATGCGATCGTGAACTATCTCGCCGAGAATGCGCGGGTGGAGGGCGGGAGCATCCGCTTCGCGGGCGAGCCACTGCTCGGCGCCGCGCCGGACCGGCTGGCCGCGATCCGCGGCAAGCTGGTCGGCATGGTCTACCAGGACCCCTCGACCGCGCTCAATCCGGCGCTGCGGCTGGGCGAGCAGGTGGCCGAGGTGCTGCGCCGCCACGAGGGGCTGGATGCGCGCGCGGCCGCGGCGCGCACGGCCGAGCTCCTGGCGATGGTGCGCCTGCCCGATCCGCGCTTCATCATGCGCCGCTTCCCGCACGAGGTTTCGGGGGGCGAGAAGCAGCGCGTGCTGATCGCGATGGCCTTCGCCTGCCGCCCGCGCCTGCTGGTGTTCGACGAGCCCACCACCGCGCTCGACGCAACCACCGCGGCCTCGATCCTCGACCTGATCCGCGCCTTGCAGGCGGAAACCGGTGCGGCGGTGCTGTATATCACCCATGATCTCGGCATCGTCGCGCAGATCACGCGGCGCATCGCCGTGATCTATGGCGGGGCGATCGTCGAGGCGGGCGAGACCGCGCGCGTGCTGCGCGCGCCGCGGCATTTCTACACCCGCATGCTGCTGGCCTCCGCGCCCAACCCGTTCAGCGCCGATGCCCGCCTGCACCGCCGGCTGGTCTCGTTCCACGGCCTGCCGCCCGACCTGCACGCCCCGCCGCCGGGCTGCATCTTCGCCGCGCGCTGCCCGGCCGTGCGCGACGCCTGCCGCGAGGGCGTGCGCGCGCTGGATGGCCCGTCCGCGCAGCGCAGCGCCTGCCTGCGCGCCGAGGAGGCGGCGGGCTTCGACCTGCTCGCGGCCGAGCCCGTGCGGCCCGCGATCGTCGCCGGCGCCCAGGCGGCGGGACGCACCGAGGCGCCGCTGTTCAGCGCCGAGGAGGTGCGCGTCGAGTATGTCCGCCATCCGCTGCTCGACCAGATCATGCGCCGGCCGGCAAGCCGCGTCTCCGCCGTGGCGGGCGTGTCCTTCGCGCTGGCCGAAGGCGAGACGCTTGGCCTGATCGGCGAATCGGGCTGCGGCAAGTCCACGCTCGCGCGCGCGCTGGTGGGCTTGCGCCCCTTCGCGGGACGCTTGCGGCTCGGCGATCTGGCGGCCGAGGGCGGCGGCGCCTTCCCGCCCGGCTGGCGGCGCGCCGCCCAGATCGTGTTCCAGCACCCGGACCAGTCGCTCAATCCGCGCATGCGCGTGGGCGAGATCATCGGCCGCCCCTTGCGCCTGCACCAGGGCCTTGCCGGCGCGGCGCTGGAGAAGGCCGCCGCCGGCTGGCTCGACCGCGTGCGCCTGCCGGGAAGCTATGCGCGCCGCTTCCCGCACGAGCTTTCGGGGGGCGAGAAGCAGCGCGTGGCGATTGCGCGCGCCTTCGCGCCCGGCCCGCGCCTGGTGGTGGCCGACGAGGTCACCTCGGGCCTCGATGTCTCGGTGCAGGCGGCGATCCTGAACCTGCTCGCCGAGCTGCAGGAGACCGAGCGCACGGCGATGATCCTGATCAGCCACGACCTCAACATGGTGCAGCGCTTCGCCGATCGCATCGCGGTGATGTATCTCGGCCAGATCGTCGAGGAGCGGCGGGTCAGCGGCCCGCTCGCCCCGCCCTTGCATCCCTATGCCGAGGCGCTGCTGGCCGCCGCGCCGGTGCCCGAGCCGGGGCTTGCGGCGCGCCGCGTGCGCCTCGATGGCGCGCTGCCGAGCCCGGCCAACCCGCCGCCCGGCTGCCGCTTCACCACGCGCTGCCCGCGCCGCCTGGGCGATGTCTGCGACACGCCCCCGCCCTGGCGCGCGCTCGGCCCCGGGCATCGCGCTCTCTGCCATATCGAGCCCGCCGCGCTTGCTGCCATTCCGCCGATCTGGGACCGCGCCGACAGCGGTTCCGGAGGCGGCCCCGACAAAGAAGGAGCCCCGCCATGACCGACAAGAAAGCGCTCGCCGATGCCGCCGCCGCCGCCGTCGATACCGGCGAGCTCGTGCGGCTGCTGCAGAAGATGGTGCAGATCCGCAGCTATTCGGCCGGCGGCGAGGAAGGCACCATCGCGCGCTACATGCAGGACTATCTGTCGCGCATGGGGCTCGACTCGAAGCTCCAGGAGGTGCAGCCCAACCGCTACAACGTGCTCTCGACCCTCAAAGGCACGGGTGGCGGCGGCGGCGAGGCGCATAGCCTGATGTTCAACGGCCATCTCGACACCAACCCGGCCGGCGAGGGCTGGACCAAGGACCCGCTCGGCGGCGAGGTGGACGAGAAGTTCATCTACGGCATCGGCGTGTCCAACATGAAGGCGGCGGACGCGGCCTATGTCGGCGGGCTTGCCGGCGTGATGAAGGCCGGCATCAAGTTGCGCGCCGACGTGCTGCTCGCGCATGTGGTGGGCGAGCTGCAGGGCGGCGTCGGCACCGTGCACATGATCAAGTCGGGCGTGCGCACCGACCGCTTCATCGTCGGGGAGCCGACCGACTGCAACGCGGTGACGATGCATGCCGGCTCGATCGAGGTGGAACTGACGGTGTTCGGCAGGACGCGGCATCTTTCCAAGATGGAGGAGGCGGTCGATGCCATCGCCATCACCATCGAGGCGCTGGAGCGGTTCAAGGCGATGCGCTTCACCGGCCCCGACACGCCCGACCACAAGGCGGTGCGGCGCGTCGCCTGCGGCGTGATCCGCGGCGGGCTCGGCCCCGAGTTCCACGAATGGCGCCCCTCGCTGATGGCCGATCGCTGCATGATCAAGTTCTCGGCCCGCTTCTCGGTCGGGCAGACGCCGGAGACGGTGCTGGCCGATCTCGCCCGCGAGATGGAGGTGCTGAAGGCGCGCCACCCCGGCATGGACTACCAGCTCAAGCGCAATGCCGAGGGCCAGCGCCTGTTCATGGGGCCCTTCGCCGTCAACCGCAACGCCGACATCGTCCAGACCATGGTGCGCGCGCACCGCGCCGTGACCGGCCACGATCCCGAGGTGGGGCCGGTGGGTCCGGCGCGGTTCTACGGCACCGATGCCGCGCACCTTGCCGATGCGGGCATGATCGGCCTCGTCTACGGCCCGGGCGGGCGTTACAACACCATGCCCGACGAGCGCGTCGATCTGCCCGACCTGTTCACCGCGGCGCGGGTCTATGCGCGGGCGATCGTCGAGACCTGCCTGTAGCGGCGCATGGCATATGAGGAAATATGCAGGCGCGCTATAGCGGCCTGCCTGCGAGCAGCGCGGGCAGGCGCGCCCGCTCGCCCATCGCCGCGCGCATCGCCCCGCGCCGGAGCGGCCCGACCGCGTTGAAGGCCGCCAGCCCGAGCCGGCGCACAAGCCGCAATGGCGGGCTCGCGTTCGAGAACAGCCGGTGCATGGCGTCGGTGAAGGCGATCATGGCCAGGTTCTCGGCCCGCCGCGCGCGCTGATAGGCGGCGAGCGTTTCGGCATCGGCGCAGTCGAGGCCGAGCCGCACCCGCCCCACCACCGCCTCGGCCAGTGACGCGACATCGCGCCAGCCGAGATTGAGCGCCTGGCCGGCGAGAGGATGCAGCCGGTGCGCGGCATCGCCCACCAGCGCCAGGCGCGTGTCGGTGTAGCGGTGCACATGCGTGGCGCCGAGCGGGTAGCGCCAGCGGCCGGGGAGCGGCGTAATCGCGCCGAGATGGTCGCCCGCGCGGCGGGCAAGCTCGCGCGCGTAGGCCGTGTCAGACAGGCCCATCAGCGTCGCCGCCACCGAGCGCCGCTCGCACCAGACATAGGCGCTGTGGTTGCCGGCGAGCGGCAGGAGGGCGAACACGCCGCCGGGCAGGAAGCGCTCCTGCGCGGTGCCGCGATGGGGCAGCTCGTGGGCGAGCGCGCCGACGATCGCATCGACGCCGTAATCCCAGCCGGTCTCGGCGATGCCGGCTTGCTTGCGCAGCGGGCTGTCGCGCCCGTCGCAGGCGGCGATCAGCGCGGCGCGGATCGGTGGCCCGCCCGCGCGTTCCACTGTCGCGGCGGCGGCCGTGCGCTCGACGCGGGTGATCGCGGCCGGCGCGACCAGCCGCAGCGCGCCCTCGGCCGCGAGCTCCGCCATCCGCGCATTGAGCGCAAGGCGCAGGTGCCGCGCCTCGACCATCCATCCGAAGGGGGTGCCGCCCACTTCCGCGGCATCGAAATGCAGGAACAAGGGCGAGGGCCCGCGCGCCAGATCGCCATCGGTGGTGCGGATCTCGACCATCGCCTGGGGGGGCGCGGGCAGGTGCCGCCAGACGCCGATCGCGGCCAGCAGCTTCTGGCTGGTCAGTGCCACGGCATAGGCACGGCCGTCGAAGCCCGGATCCTCGAAGACGCGCGGATCGGCGCGATCGAGCCCGACCACGGACACGCCCGCCTGGGCCAGCGCGATCGCCAGCGCGGCACCGACCGGGCCGAGCCCGACCACGGCGACATCGGCGCGAAGCGGAGCGGGATGCGGGGCAGAAAGCGGGGCGGGATGGGGGGTGCTCATGGCGGAAGGATGGGTACGGGGCGGCGCCTTGTCGAGGTGTTGCGCGGCGCGGGCGGCATCGTCGGTGCGCCTCCCGCCGGCTCCTCCGGCGCAGCAGAAGCGGGGAGAATGGAGACGGGGCGGCGCCGCGCCGCAAGGCACCGCCCCGTTGCCATGACGCGCCCGTTCGCAGCGGTCAGGCGCGCCTGGCGAGCGGGCAGGTGGACAGGCCGAACAGGCTGTAGGCGGGGCAGTAGCCCACCAGCGCGGTGAGCAGCGGCACGGCGCCGATCGCGCCCCACCAGCCAAGCCCGCCCCAGATGCCGGCGGCGATCAGCGCCAGTCCGACAAGGATGCGCACGATGCGGTCGATGCCGCCGACATTATGGGACATGGGATAGCCCTCCGGGATGCTGGGTGCGGTCCGCCTGCCGGCGGCCGCGCCGATGACTGGAACGAGGGTGAGCCTAGCCGGGCGCGCGCGGCGCTTCTGTGATCGAGGTCACAGAGGGCGGGAAAAAGCTGCGGGCGGGAAAAAGCCGCGGGCGGGAAAAAGCCGCGGGCGGGAAAGGGAGCGCAGGCGGTGCGCCGGACCCTGCGCGGCGGTTCAGCGGGGCCGGTGCGGCAGGGCCGGTGCCGCAGGGGCGGTGAGGCAGGGGCGGTGCGGCAGGTCCGACCAGGCTGCCCGCCTGCCTCGCGGCCCCGGGGCACGGCATCGGTTCGGCTGCGCGACGCCGATCGGACCATGCGCTGGTGGCGCCGGCGCAGCGGTCGCGCGACCTAGTTCCCGTCCGGTGCGTCGCCATCCGCCCCGGCGCCGAGCGCGCGCAGGCCCTCGGCGCGGGCGATGCGGACCTGCGCGCGCGCCAGCCGCACCAGCCCCTGCCGCTCCATCGCCTTGAGGCGCCGGCTCACCACCTCGCGCGCGGTGCCGGCATCGGCGGCAAGCGCGGCGTGGGTGGCAGCCATCGCGCCTTGCCCATCGGCCCGCGCCAGGAGCGCATTGGCCAGGCGCTGATCGACGCTCTGGAACGCCACCGCTTCCACCCGCGCCATCACATCGGCCAGCCGCGCGCCGAAGCCGGCCAGCACGAAGGCGCGGAAGGCGGCGCTTTCCGCCATCAGCCTCTCGAAGGCGGGGCGCGCCAGCACCCAGCCCTCGGTGTCGTGCTCGGCGCGGCCCTCGGCGCTGTAGGGCTCGTGCGCCATCAGGCAGGCGGTGGTGAGCACGCAGCTCTGCCCCGGCCCGACGCGATAGAGCAGCAGTGCCTGCCCCGCCTCGCCCAGCAGATCGACGCGCACGCCGCCCTTGCCCACGAGCAGGAACTGCCGGCAGGCATCGCCGGGGCGGAACAGGGCGGCGCCGGCGGGCAGATGCACCCGGCGCGCGTTGCGGGCGAGGAAGGCGCGCGCCGGTTGTTCGAGCGCGGGCTCGGCCAGCGTCAAGGCGGCGGCAAGGGGGGCAGCAAGGGGGGCAGCAAGGGGGGCAGCAAGGGGGGCAGCAAGGGGGGCGGTGTCGGGGCTGCGGCGGTCGGGCATGGGCCGACTCTGCCCGAGGTGCGGCACCGGATGCCAGCACGGAACGCCGTGCCGGCGCTGCCCGCCGCTCCTCCCGTCCCTTGGGGTGCCGCCCCCGCCCGGGCGCAAGCGCTAGGGGCAGGAGCGCCGCGGCCCGCAGCGTGACACCGCCGCTTGAAAAATTGTGTTTTTCGTCAAAGGGATTCCGGGTATCCTTCAGATGAAGCGGGAGTATCGGGGCGGCGCTGGCCGCACCGGCACGCCGCCTTTGCCGGCGGAGACGTCCGCCGTGCGGATGCCAAGACCCGCGTGCCGATATCCGTTTGCCCAGGACTGACGGCCCATGTCGCAGATCGAAGCCGCCGCGCTTGAACGGCGCGTGATGTCCCCGGCCCTTGCCGCGCGGCTGCGCGGCCTGGGCCAGGCGACGCTTGGCGTTCTGGCCGGCATGGGCGGGCTTGCCGTGCTGATCGCCCTCGTCAGCTACAATTCCGCCGATCCCTCGCTCAACACCGCGGGCGGCAGCGAGCCGGTGCGCAACCTGGCCGGCCCGATCGGGGCCTATCTCGCCGACCTCCTGTTGCAGGGCCTGGGGCTGGCCGGGCTGGTGCCGGGCTTGGTGCTGTTCGGCTGGGCGTGGCGGCTGTTGTCGCTGCGCGGCCTGTCCTGGCCGCTGGCGCGCGCCGCCGCCATGATGGCCGCCCCGCTCGCGCTCGCGCTCGCCTTCGAGCCGGCCCCCGCCCCGCCCGGCTGGCCCGGCGCCGAGGCCGGCGGGCACGGGCTTGGCGGTATCGCCGGCAGCGTGCTGAGCGTGGCCCTGTTCAAGCCGGTGCAGGGCTGGCTCGGCCCCTTTGGCGTGTTGTTCGCCTGGGCTCTGGCGCTTTCGGTCGGGATCATGCTGTCGGCCTTCGCCGCCGGCCTCACGGCGCCGGAATGGCGCAGCGCCGGGCGCGCGGTTGCCGCCGGCGCGACCCGCGGCGGGCAGGAACTCTCGCGCGTCGGCGCGGGCATGGGCGGTCGCGTGCTGCGCGCCACCGGCGCTGCCGGGCGCGGCATCGGCGCCCTGCTGGTCCGGCTGCGCGCGCGCCTGGCCGAGCGGCGCGAGGCGCGCCGCGCCGCCCGTGCCGAAGCCGAGGCTAACGCCGCCGCGCTGTCCGCCCGCGCGTCCGAGCCCGCCGCGCCGGCCGAGGGCTTCGACCATCGCCGCGAGCCGGTGCTGGGCGCAGCCCCCGCATCATCCTTCGCGCCCATGCCCGTCCCGCCGCTCCGGCAGGACCGCGATGCGATGGGCGAGCCGCCGCTCGACATTCCGCGCCCGCCGCTTGCCACCGCGTTTGCCGCGCCCGAGGCCGAGGCGCCGCACGCCGCGCCGGAAGCCGAGCCGCCGCACGCCCTGCCGCCGATCGAGGAGATGGAGGCGCGCGAGGGCGAGGGCGATGCCGCGCCCGCGCAAGGGCGCCCGCGCGTCTCCGCCCCGCGCAGCCGCCAGACCGCGCCGCGCCAGACGAGCCTCGATCTCGACCACAAGGGCTATCGCCTGCCGCCGATCGAGCTGTTGCAGGCGCCCTCGCGCGTGCGCGCCGGCACCCCCACCGCCGAGGCGCTGGAGCAGAATGCGCGCCTGCTCGAAAGCGTGCTCGACGAGTTCGGCGTCAAGGGCCAGATCGTCAATATCCGCCCCGGCCCGGTGGTGACGCTCTACGAACTCGAGCCCGCGCCCGGCACGCGCGCCACCCGCGTGATCGGCCTGGCCGACGACATCGCCCGCTCGATGTCGGCCGTCTCGGTGCGCATCGCCGCCGTGCCTGGGCGCAACGTGATCGGCATCGAGCTGCCGAACACGCGGCGCGAGACCGTGTTCCTGTCCGAGATGCTGGCCGCGGAGGAGATGCAGCGCAGCCAGGCCAAGCTTGCGCTGGCGCTCGGCAAGGATATCGGCGGGGCGCCGATCATCGCCGATCTGGCGCGCATGCCGCACCTCTTGATCGCCGGCACCACCGGCTCGGGCAAGTCGGTGGCGATCAATACCATGATCCTGTCGCTCGTCTATCGCCTCGCGCCCGAGGAATGCCGGCTGGTGCTGATCGACCCCAAGATGCTGGAGCTTTCGGTCTACGACCATATACCGCACCTGCTCGCCCCGGTGGTGACCGAGCCGGCCAAGGCGGTGGGCGCGCTGAAATGGACCGTGCGCGAGATGGAACGGCGCTACCGCGCCATGAGCCAGCTTGGCGTGCGCAACATCGCCGGCTACAACCAGCGCGTCGCCGAGGCGCGCGCCAAGGGCGAAATCCTGACGCGCAAGGTGCAGACCGGCTTCGACCCGGAGACCAGCCGCCCCGTCTACGAGGAGCAGCCGCTCGCCCTGCATGCCCTGCCCTATATCGTCGTCGTCGTGGACGAGATGGCCGACCTGATGATCACCGCCGGCAAGGAGATCGAGGGCGCGGTGCAGCGCCTGGCGCAGATGGCGCGCGCGGCTGGGATCCATGTGATCCTGGCCACGCAGCGCCCCTCGGTCGATGTCATCACCGGCGTGATCAAGGCCAACTTCCCCACCCGCATCAGCTTCCAGGTCACCAGCAAGGTGGACAGCCGCACCATCCTGGGCGAGCAGGGCGCCGAGCAGCTCCTCGGCCAGGGCGACATGCTCTACATGGCCGGCGGCGGGCGCATCATGCGCGTGCACGGGCCCTTCGTCTCCGACAAGGAGGTCGAGGAGGTGGTGGCGCATCTGCGCGCGCAAGGCGTGCCCGACTATGTCGAGGAAGTGACCGAGACCGAGGAGGAGGACGAGGTGGCCGCCGGCGCCGAGGGCGAGGGCGGCTCGGGCGACGAGCTGTTCGACAAGGCGGTGGCGCTGGTCGCGCGCGAGGGCAAGGCCTCGACCAGCTTCATCCAGCGCCACCTGCAGATCGGCTACAACCGCGCCGCGCGGATCATCGAGCTGATGGAGAAGGAGGGCATCGTCGGCCCGGCCAACCATGTCGGCAAGCGCGAGGTGCTGGCCCGCCGCACCGACCGCGACGAGGATTGACCGGCACCGGGTGCGCCGGCGCCCGCCTTGCCCATGCGGGCGAACCCGACGGCGTGAATTCTACCGCACCGATGGTCGCGCAAGCTCGGCGCACGGGACATGCCCGTGGCGGGCCGGCAGGATGGCCGCGCGTTCATCCTTCGGCGCGGCGGGCGTGGCATAGTGCTGTCCCGCCCGCGCTCGTTTCGCGCTAGAATTGCAATCGGGGCGCGCAGGATGCGCGAACCCGGCCTGCGGGTGGTTCAGGGGATGCGCGCGGTCGGGGCGAGGCCGTTGCGTCCGGCAGGCTGGCCGGACGCGGCCGGCATGCCAGAACGGAGGAACCGCGTGCGCGCCTTGCCAGAGAGCGCCGACGATCGCCATTCCAGTCCGGCCCGGGCGCGCGCCCGGCACGCCGGGGTTGCGGCGCTTGCGGCAATGGCGACCGCCCTTGTGCTTGGTGCCGGGGCAGCCCAGGCCCGGATCGACCAGCACCAGCCCGGCGCCGAGACCGAGGCGCTCTGCCAGCGCGTGCTGGCGCTGGAGAATTTCCTGCCCGAGGTTTCGGTGGTGCGCCCGCGCGAGCGGCTGGTCTATCGCCTGCGCCTGCCGGTGCAGATCCGCCAGCCTGCCTGGCGCATCGTCGACGAACTGTTCGTCCCCGAGGCGCCCGAGGGGCGCGTGCGCTACCTGTTCGCCGCCGAGATCGACCTCGACAACAGCGGCAAGCCGGTGCCGGTGCTGCGCGTCGAGGACGCCTTTCGCCACGCCCTTGCCGGACAGGAGGCGGTGGCGGCGCATCTGATCCGCCTCAAGCCGGAGGCGTGGCCAAGCCTGCGCGCCGCCCTCCCGGATGACGAGGACGCGCAGCACGAGGCGTTGTGGCAGGCGGTGCGGGCCGCATTGCGCGCGAGCGGTGTCGCGGCCCAGCCGGCGCCACCCCCGGACGAGCCAGGCTCCGCCGCGCCTGCGGCACCGGCCACGACGATCGCCGCCGCAGCCGCCGCGCTCGGTGCCGAGCTGGTCCGGCTGCCGGTCGGCCCCTTCGCCGCCGTGCTGGGCGCCGGCAATGCCACCTATCTGCTCGGCTGGGGTGGGCCCAGCATGAATGATCCCAACCATGTCGCGGCGACGCTGTTCCGCCTGGCGGCGGGCGGCCCGCCGGTGGCGCTCTGCTCGCTCCTGCCGCCGCGGCTGCGCGTGGTCGCACGCCAGATCACGGACGAGCCGCGCACCGCCTGCCCGGTCGGCCGGCGCGCGGCCGAGGGCGCGCGCCCCGTGACGCTGCGCCCGCTGGCGCAGGCTGGCGATGGCCCGGCGGGCGAGCGGCTGATGGGCGCGGCGGCGGCGATGATAGAGCTGCCCGCGCTTGGCGCCCGCGCCTTCGCCCTGTGGCAGCGCCGCACCGGGCAGAATGCGGTCTGGCCGGTCGAGGAGCTGCTCTCGATCGCACCCCTTCCGACCGATGTCGCGGCCGGGATCGAGCGGCGGCTTGCCGCGGGCGACCGCGCCCTGCTCACCCTCGCCGCGCCGCACGAGGAAAGCGACACCCCGATCGCCGAGCCGCTGATCCACGATGTCGAGGCCCCGATCGGCGGGCGCGCCGGCACGGCGCGACTGATCGATCTCAGCCAGCGCGAGGATGGCGGCATCGTCATGCTCTCGACCAAGCGCCGCGCGCGCGCGGGCGAGGAGCCGGCCAACGAAAGCCACCATGTGACGGCGTTCCAGCTTGTCGCCACCGGCCTGCCGAGCGCGCCCCTGGCCTGGCGGCGGCTCTGCACGCTGGCCTATCGCTACGAGCATGGTCCCGAGGGCATCGCCAGCCCCGCGCCGGCCGTGCCGCGCCGCCGCCGCGCGCCGCCGGCAGGCGGTGGTGCCGGAGCCGGCGGCGGCTAGAGCAGCGTCCGATCTGGTGGAACCGCCCTGCAGTTCCACCAGATCGGACTAAGCCGCTCTAGGCTGAATCGACATTCAGCGGGTCCAGATGATGGCGGCGGCGATGTGAACGAAGCTGAGGAAGTATGCGGCTCTTCGGTCGTATCGGGTGGCGAGGCGACGGAAGTGCTTGAGCTTGTTGA
>JADZEB010000038.1 GCA_020850755.1 Alphaproteobacteria bacterium
CGGGTTGGCGTTGATCTCGGACTCGCCATCCAGCACCAGGCCGGCCTTGGTCGCGGCTGCAACGATGGTCGCCTTGGCGACATAGCCGTCGCTGGCCGAGCGGCCGCCGGCCACCGTCTCAGGGCGCGGATCGGCGCGGTGTTCCACCACGCCGAGCACTCCGCCCGGTTTCAGCACGGCCGCGAAGTCGGCGAAGTATTTATCGACCATGCCCGGCTGCCACAGCCAGTTGTGCACGTTGCGGAACGTCAGGACCATGTCGGCCGAACCCGGCGCGCCCAGCGGGCCCGAAGTCGCGTTCATCGGCACATAGGTCTGCACGCCCCACTTGGTCTGGTCGGAGAGCGCAGCGATCGGGTTGCCCGTGCCGACATACTTGCCGCCGCCTGCGGTAAGGTAAGGCGCGAGGATCTCGGCGTAGTAGCCGCCGCCGGGCGCGATCTCGATCACCGTCATGTTCGGCTTCACGCCGAAGAAAGCCAGCGTCTCGGCCGGGTGACGGTGAATGTCGCGAACACTGTTCGCTTCGGCGCGCGCGGGATTGGCGATCGCAGCGGCAAGGCCGGCATCAGCCTGTGCGACGGCGACGGGCGCGTCCGTCATCGCAGCGGGGGTGGTGCAGGCAAGAAGAGCGCCGGTGCAGATCGCGGCGAGCAAGGTGATGCGTTTCAGTTTGTCCTCCCAGACAGCTGTGTTCGCATCGGAGCTAGAGGGCCCCGATCATTTGGACAAGTCGCAAGCGAATAATTCCACGACAGCTGCGTGACGCAAGGGTAACGTAGCTCCCATGCCCGCTGTGGGGGCCTCAGCCCGAACTGTTGTTCATCGCCGCCGCGCCCAGCAGCCGCGAATTGAGATCGCTGAGCGTCGCATCCAGCCGCGCCCGTTCGCCCGCGCGCTTGCGCCAGATGTCGTAGGCGCCGCGCGCATCGCCCGACAGCGAGGACACCGCCGCGATGGCGCCCTGGACGTCGCCGATATCCAGCTGGCGACGCGCCGTGCGAAGTGTCTCCGTGTTGCGGGCGACCAGCGCACTTGGCGCGAACTCGATCACGCCGGCGAACGAGTCCCGTAGCCAGTTCCAGCCATCATCGCTTTCGCGCTCGGCAATCTTTCGCGCGCGGTTGGCCGCCGAGTCGAAGTCAGCGCGCAGCTGGTCCATCGTCGGCACGCCCGTCTTCGAGGCAGCTTGCATGGCCGCAAGACCAGTGTCGCCGGGCAGGAAGGCTGCAAGCGCAGCATGTTCGGCCGCAAACGGCCTGTCGCCACGCGCCGCCGACTCGAGCGACGCCAGCGCGCGGATCGAACGCGACCGGTCAGCCGCCGCCATTGCCGGGACAGGAACTGCCGCCGCAGCGGGCAGGGGAGCCGCCACCACCCCACGCGCCCGCGGCGCCTCGCCCGCGCGCATCGCCGCGACGTCGGTGGCCAGCGTGCGGAGTCCGTCTTCCAGCGCCACCAGAGACGCGAGCCTCTGGTCGAACGCCGACACCAGCGTCGTGTTGGCGCGATCGAGCGACGCGACTTCCAGCGAAAGATCTGCGATGGCGCGCTGCACCTCGCGCGTCGTTTCGGGCGCGTGGCGATCCTCCGCGACAATACCCTCGAGCCGGTTGATGCGCGCTAGCAATATGCCCAGCGGCGAGGAGGCCGGCATGGCGCCCGCTGGCGATTCGCCGCCGCCTGCGCCGCTGATGGCCGAAATCTGCGCCGACAGCGCCGCGATGTCGGTGCGCAATTGCGTCGCCCCGCCATCCAGCCTGTCCAGCCGGTCGCCCTGTGCGCTCACGCTCGAACGCAGGCCAACCACATCGCCAGCGCCCCGCTCGGCGCGTGTGCGCAGGTCGGCGATGTCGCGGCGCAACAGGTCGATCTCGCGGGCAAGCGTTCCCGTTGGTGCGCCCGAGCCCGCATTGCTGGCGGCGATCGAAACGATTGCGCCCAGGCTGGCCGCCAGCACGCTCGCGGCGATCAGGTGGCCGAAGGTCACGGTGCGGCTACGACGCGGCTTTGGCGTGCCGCGCGGCGGTCGCACTTCCGCTCCTTCAAGTGGTTCGAACTCGGCCTCGATGGGCTCGGGTTCGCCGCCAACCTTGGCAGTCGTCATCGGGCGCCAACCTCATGGCGTTCGCACGCACGCTCCCCGGCGCGACCATAGACGGATGCGCCGTCGTTTCTCAACCGGAAACAAGGCCGGCGAGCGCGGAAATCAGTGATGTTTCGTTGGGCGCCTCGGCGATGGCGATCCGGCGCGCGAGGCCTTCCAGCGGCGCGGCTGCAGCGGCGGAAATGGCGGCGACGTGGAGGGGGGCAGGGGCGGACGAGGCCCGGATCATTCCGGCGAGTATGTCGCCCCCGCGCGGCGAATGCACCAGCACAGCCGCGAATGCCGGCTCACCGGCCAGGTGGCGCGCCAGGGCGGGCCCGGGCGCCGCAACAGGTTCTGCCCGGAACAGCGCAACGAAGCTCGCCACAATGCCGGAGGAGGAGAGCCGCCCCACGAGGTCCCCGCGCGCATCTTCGTTTCCAGCATGCAACAGCCGCGCGCCGAGCGACAGCCGCGCCGGAA
>JADZEB010000039.1 GCA_020850755.1 Alphaproteobacteria bacterium
GACAGCGTCTCGGTCGCGACCACCTTTAAGGCCAAGCTCGAGGAAGCGGGCGTGATCTTCTGCCCGATCTCGGAGGCGGTGCAGAACCACCCCGAGCTGGTGCGCAAGTATCTCGGCTCGGTCGTGCCCTACAGCGACAATTTCTACGCCACGCTGAACTCGGCGGTGTTCACGGATGGCAGCTTCGTCTATGTGCCCAAGGGCGTGCGCTGCCCGATGGAGCTCTCGACCTATTTCCGCATCAACGCCAAGAATACCGGCCAGTTCGAGCGCACCCTGATCATCGCCGAGGAAGGCAGCTACGTCTCCTACCTCGAGGGCTGCACCGCGCCGATGCGCGACGAGAACCAGCTGCATGCCGCCGTGGTGGAACTGGTCGCGATGGACGAGGCGACCATCAAGTACAGCACGGTGCAGAACTGGTATCCGGGCGACGCCGAGGGCCGGGGCGGCATCTACAACTTCGTCACCAAGCGCGCCGCCTGCCGCGGCCGCAAGTCGAAGGTGTCCTGGACGCAGGTCGAGACCGGCTCGGCGATCACCTGGAAATACCCCTCCTGCATCCTGCAGGGCGAGGAGAGCGTGGGCGAGTTCTACTCGATCGCCATCACCAACAACTACCAGCAGGCCGATACCGGCACGAAGATGATCCATATCGGGCGCAACACGCGCTCGACCATCGTCTCGAAGGGTATTTCGGCCGGGCGCGGGCAGAACACCTATCGCGGCCTGGTCAAGGTGCTGCCCAAGGCCGAGGGCGCGCGCAACCACACCCAGTGCGATAGCCTGCTGATCGGCGATCAGTGCGGCGCGCACACCGTGCCCTACATCGAGGTGCGCAACCGCACCGCCAAGGTCGAGCACGAGGCCACCACCTCCAAGATCGCCGAGGACCAGCTTTTCTACTGCCGCCAGCGCGGCATGTCCGAGGAGGACGCGGTCAATCTCATCGTCAACGGCTTCTGCAAGGAGGTGCTGGCCGAACTGCCGATGGAATTCGCCGTCGAGGCGCAGAAGCTGCTCGCGATCAGCCTGGAAGGCAGCGTCGGCTGAGCCGGCGGCAACGGGATCACGCAACGGAGCATGACCATGCTTGAGATCAAGGGCCTGAAGGCGAAGGTGGAGGGCAAGGAGATCCTGCACGGGATCGACCTCGCCGTGCCCGCGGGCGAGGTGCACGCGATCATGGGGCCGAACGGCTCGGGCAAGAGCACGCTCGGCTACGTGCTGGCCGGGCGCGAGGGCTACGAGGTCACCGACGGGCAGGCGCTGTTCAAGGGCCGCGACATCCTGGCGCTCGAGCCCGAGGAGCGCGCCGCCGCCGGCCTGTTCCTCGCCTTCCAGTATCCGGTCGAACTGCCCGGCGTGACCAACGCCACCTTCCTCAAGTCGGCGCTGAACGCGGTGCGCAAGGCGCGCGGCGAGGGCGAGCTCGACGCGATGCAGTTCCTCAAGCGCGTGCGCGGCATCATGAAGTCGCTCGGCATGGCCGAGGACATGCTCAAGCGCGGCGTCAATGTCGGTTTCTCGGGCGGCGAGAAGAAGCGCAACGAGATCCTGCAGATGGCCGTGCTGGAGCCGCGCCTTGCCGTGCTGGACGAGACGGATTCGGGCCTCGACATCGACGCGATGCGCATCGTCGCCGACGGCGTCAACGCGCTGCGCGGGCCCGGCCGCGCCATGCTGGTGATCACGCACTATCAGCGCCTGCTCGACTACATCGTGCCCGACCGGGTGCATGTGCTGATGGGCGGGCGGATCGTGCGCTCGGGCGGGCCCGAGCTCGCGCGCGAGCTGGAGCAGAAGGGCTACGGCTCCCTGCCGGCGGCAGCCTGAGGCGCGGCCGCGGCGATGAAGGGACGATAGGAACGATGGCACGCACCGCGCAAACCTCCCGCGTAACCGCCCCCGCGCCGGCGTTGGCGGCGCAGCTCGCGCGCTATGCGGGTCTCAAGGATCGGCTGGCGGGCGCCGGCCTGCCCTGGCTGCGCGATCTGCGCGAGGCGGCGGCGCAGGCGCTCGCCGCCAATGGCCTGCCCACGCCGCGTACCGAGGCCTGGCGCTTCACCAATCTTCGCCCGCTGCACGATCTTTCCTTCGCCGAGCCGGTGGCGCTGGTCGGCAGCGAGGCGGAGCGGGCGGCGCTTGCGCTGCTGCCCGCACTTGGCCGCTGGCGCGCGGTGCTGGTCGATGGCCGCTTCCGCGCCGACCTGTCTGAGCTCGACGGCCTGCCCGAGGGGTTGGCGGTGCAGCCGCTCGCGTCGGCGCTGCACGCCGGCGCGGCGGGGCTCGATGGCCTGCTCGGCACGCTCGCCCGCCCGGACCAGGAGCCGATGGCCGCGCTCAACACCGCGCTGATGGAGGACGGCGTCATCGTGCGCGTCGCGCCCGGCGTGAAGGTGGCCGAGCGGCTGGAGGTAGTCTCGATCGCCTCGGCCCCGGCCGAGCGCGCGATCGCTTTCCATCCGCGCCTGCTGGTCACGCTCGGCGCCGATGCCTCCCTGATCCTGGTGGACACGGCGCTGGGCGCGGGTGCTGCGGCCTATCTCAACAATCCGGTGGCCGAGGTGGATCTCGCGCCCGGTGCCTCGCTCGATCATGTGCGCGTGCAGGACGAGGGGCCGGCGGCGCTGCACCTCGCCACGGTCTATGCCCGCGTGGCCGAGCGCGCGCGCTATGAAAGCTTCACTCTTTCGCTCGGTGCGCGGCTGGCGCGCAACGAGGTGCATGTCACGCTCGCCGGCGCCGATGGCGACTGCTCGGTGCATGGCGCCTATCTCGCGCACGGGCAGCGGCATATCGACAATACCTCGATCATCCGCCATGCCGCGCCGGCCTGCCGCAGCCGGCAGGTCTACAAGGGCGTGCTGAAGGACCAGTCGCACGGGGTGTTCCAGGGCAAGATCGAGGTCGACCAGATCGCCCAGAAGACCGACGGCTACCAGATGAACCAGGCCATCCTGCTGAGCCCGGAGGCGGAGGTGAACAGCAAGCCGCAGCTCGAGATCTACGCCGACGATGTGAAGTGCAGCCACGGCGCCACCGTGGGCGAACTGGACGAGGCGCAGCTGTTCTACCTGCGCAGCCGCGGCGTGCCGGCCGAGGAGGCGCGCGCGATCCTGGTGCAGGCCTTCTTCGGCGATGCGCTGGAGCAGGTGCCGGACGAGGGGCTGCGCGAGGCGCTCTCCGCGCTGATCGCCGGCTGGTGGGAGCGCGAGGGGGGGGCGGGATGAGTGCCGAGGCAGTCCGGCGCGTGCTTGCGGCAGGTGCCCCGGTGCCGCCGCCCTTCGATGTCGCGCGCATCCGCGCCGATTTCCCGATCCTGTCGCGGCTGGTGCGCGGCAAGCCGCTGGTGTTCCTCGACAGTGCCGCCTCGGCGCAGAAGCCGCGCGCGGTGATCGAGGCCATGACCGCGATGTACGAGGGCGGCTACGCCAATGTCCATCGCGGCGCCTACTGGTTGTCGGAGAGCGCGACCGCCGCCTTCGAGGGCGCGCGCGAGGCGGTGGCCCGCTTCATCAATGCCGGGAGCGCGCGCGAGGTCGTGTTCGTGCGCAACGCGACCGAGGGCATCAACCTGGTCGCGCAGAGCTGGGGCCGGGCCTTCCTGAAGGCCGGGGACGAGGTGCTCATCACCGCGATGGAACACCACGCCAACATCGTGCCCTGGCAGATGCTGCGCGATCAGATCGGCATCGTGCTGCGCGTGGCGCCGGTGACAGATCGCGGCGAGCTCGACATGGAGGCGTTCCGCCGCCTGCTCGGCCCGCGCACGCGCCTCGTTGCCGTCACGCAGATGTCGAACGTGCTCGGCACCATCACGCCGGTGGGGGCGATCGTGGCGGCGGCGCGCGCGCAAGGGGCGCTCGTGCTGCTCGATGGCTGCCAGGCGATCGTGCACGCGGCCCAGGACATGCAGGCGCTGGGCGCCGATTTCTACGTGTTCTCCGGGCACAAGCTCTACGGCCCGACCGGCATCGGCGTGCTGTGGGCGAAACTCGCCCATCTCGAGGCGATGCCGCCCTGGATGGGCGGGGGCGACATGATCGCCTCGGTGAGCTTCGAGCGCACCACTTATGCCGAGCCGCCGGCGCGCTTCGAAGCCGGCACGCCCGCGATTGCCGAGGCGATCGGCCTCAAGGCGGCGATCGAGTACCTGGGCGGCATCGATCGCGCCGGGGCCCACGCGCACGAGCAGGGGTTGCTCGACCATGCCACCGCGCGGCTTTCCGCCATCCCGGGTGTCGCGATCATCGGAGAGGCGCAGGCGAAGGGCGCGGTGGTGTCATTCACCGTCGATACCGCGCATCCGCACGACCTCGCCACCCTGCTCGATCGCGCCGGGGTGTGCGTGCGCGCCGGCCATCATTGCGCCCAGCCGCTGATGGAGCGCTTCGGGCTGCCCGCCACCGCGCGCGCCTCGTTCGCGATCTACAACACGCGCGCCGAGGTGGATGCGCTTGCTGATGCGGTCGCCCGCGCAAGGGAGTTCTTCGCGTGACCGAGGATGATCTGCGCGATCTCTACCAGGAAGTGATCCTCGATCACGGCCGCCGGCCGCGCAATTTCCGCCGGCTCGATGCGCCCGACGCCAGCGCGCGCGGCAACAACCCGCTCTGCGGCGACCGGATCGAGGTGTTCGTGAAGACGGATGCCGAAGGCCGCATCACCGATGCCGCCTTCGAAGGCAAGGGCTGCGCCATCTCAACCGCCTCGGCCTCGCTGATGACCGAGATCGTCAAGGGCAAGACCGCCGAGGAGGCCAAGGCGCTCGGCGCCGCCTTCCGCGAGATGGCGACCGGCGGCTGCCCGCATTGCGAGGCCGCGCTCGAGGATGATTTCGACCGGCTGCGCGTCCTGTCCGGCGTGGCCGAATATCCGAGCCGCGTCAAATGCGCGACGCTTGCCTGGCACACGCTCGGCGCCGCGCTCGATCATGCCGCCGAGGAGGTGCGCACGGAATGACCGAAGCCGCCACAAGCACGGCGCACACGCCCTGGACACCCGATGGTTCGGCGCCGGCCGATGCGCCCGCGCGCACCCCCTCGCGCCCGAGCGAGGATGCCGTCATCGCCGCGATCGCCTCGGTGCATGATCCGGAGATCCCGGTGAACATCTACGAGCTCGGCCTGATCTACGCGATCGACATCCTCGATGACGGCTCGGTCAAGGTGCAGATGACGCTGACCGCGCCTGCCTGCCCCTCGGCGCAGGAACTGCCGGTCGAGGTGAAGCAGAAGGTCGAGGCGGTGCCCGGCACCACGAGCTGCGATGTCGAAGTGGTGTGGGACCCGCCCTGGGACCCTTCGCGCATGACCGACGAGGCGCGGCTTGCCCTCAACATGCTCTAGCCGCGCGCAATCGGACGCTTTGGGGCAGGCACGGCCCCGTTGATGATGGACCAGCACCATGAGTGATGCCGCCACGCAGACACCGCCCAAGGCCCCGCCGGCCGCCGCCGCGCCGCGCGCTTTGCCGCCCCTGATGCGCCTGACCGAGGCCGCGGTTGCGCGCCTCAAGGCGCTGATCGCTGCCAGCGACAGGCCGGATGCCATGCTGCGCATCGGCGTCAAGCCGCGCGGCTGCTCGGGCATGTCCTACACGATGGACTATGTCCAGGCGCCGCAGCCGGGCGACGAGGCCGTGACCGACCAGGGCGTGACCGTGCTGGTGGACCGCAAGGCCACCTTGTTCCTGATCGGCACGGTGATGGACTACGAGTCCGACAAGCTCCAGTCGGGCTTCGTTTTCCGCAATCCGAACGAGAAGGGCCGCTGCGGCTGCGGCGAGAGCTTCCACGTCTAGCCTTCGCAGGTGCCGCTGTCGCGCCAGGACAGGATCGCGCGCATCGCATCGAGCAGCACCAGGCGCCCGGCGATCGGCACGCCGCGCGGATCGACATGGCTGAACCCCGGCACCAGGAACAGGCGCGTGCGCGCGCGCGGCAGGCGCGCGGCAAGTGCTACGCTTTCCGTGGGCGGGATCACGCCGTCATCTTCGCCATGCACCAGGATCGAGCAATGCGCCACCGCGCCGAGCGGCCGGCCGGTCAGGTCGAGCGCGGCAATCGCGCTGGCAACGGGCGCGGGCAGGGCGGCAATCAGCGCCGGCACGGCAGCCGGGTCCTGGTTCTCCACCAGTGCCCAGACCGCGCGTCCCTGCGGACCGAGCCGAGCGAGGAGGGGTGCCACCGGCGCGTCGGGCGCGCGCATGCGCCGCTCGGCGATCGCGGCGAGCAGGATCGCATCGCTGCGGTCGGTCAGGCGGCCGGCATTGCCGCGCACGAAGGCCCATAGCCCGTAGGGATCGACCACGCCTTCCTGCCAGGGCGCATCCTTTCCGGCGCGGAAGCGGCCGGTGGTAAGGAAGGTCACCATCGCGGTCGCGCTGTGATAGCCGCCGAGGCCGGTCACCATGCTGATCACGGGCGCGGCGTCGGGCTCCAGCGCCGCCATCTTCACAAGGCCGACCGCAAAGGAGATGCCGGCCAGCGCCACCCGGCCGGGACGCGGATTGGCCGGATGCGCGGCGAGCGCGAGCGCCGCATCGGCGATCAGCCGTGCCTCGGCGGCGTCGGCGCGCAAAGCGCGGGTCTGCGGCAGGTCGGGCACCAGCACGACGAAGCGTGCGCGGGCGAGCGAACGGGCGAGCGCCACCAGCCGCGCATCATCCTTGCCGTCGGGCGAGAGGCCGGGCGCCAGCACCAGCGCCGCGGCCGGCGGCTCGCTGGGCAGATAGAGGTCGGCAACCAGGCTGCGCCCCGCGCGCGCCAGCGCCAGCGCCTGGCGCGTGGGCGGTGGTGTCTCGGTACTGAGCGCGCTTGGGCCGCCGGCGGCCTCGATGTCGGCCAGCACGCGCGCCGCCTCGCCGCAGGCGGCAAGCGGCAGCAGCGCGGCAAGCAGGACAAGCGCGGCGAGCCGGCGAATGCTCATCGCTGGAACACCGCGACCGTTTCCAGATGGCCCGACCACAGGAACTGGTCGATCGGCGTCGCGCCGGCAAGGTGGTAGCCGCCGCCGGCGAGCAGGCGGGCGTCGCGCGCCAGCGCCGCCGGGTTGCACGAGACATAGACGATCAGCGGCACGCGCGACCCGGCCAGCGCGCGGCACTGCGCCTCTGCTCCGGCGAAGGGCGGATCCAGCACCACCGCATCGAGCCCGGCAAGCTCGTTGCCGGCCAGCGGGCGCGCGGCAAGGTCGCGCCGTTCGGCCGAGATGCGCCCCGCCATGTCGGCCTTGCGTGCCGCCGCGCCCAGCGCCTCGATTGCCGGCCCGTCGCCCTCCATCGCCAGCACGCGGCCGAGGCGGGCAAGGGGGAAGCTCAAGGTGCCAAGTCCGGCAAACAGGTCGGCGATGCGCGCCTTGCCACCGCGCTTGCCGAGCGGTTCCAGTGCAGCCAGCACGGCGGCCAGGATCGCGGCCTCGCCCTCGGGGCTCGCTTGCAGGAAGGCGCCGGGGGGAACCGGCACCACGACGTCGCCGAAGCGCATCCTGGGCGCGCGGAACTGGATGATCGGCTCGGGCGCATCGGCGCCGCGCGCGCGCGCAGGCCGCCAGGACAGGCGCGCGAGACCGGCCCCACGCGCGAAGGCGATCAGGCGCTCGCGTGCCCCTGCATCGGGTGCCGCCTCGGCTTCCAGCAACAGGTCGGCGCCGGTATCGGTGAGGTTGACGACGGCGCTACCGGCTCGTTGCGGCCAGGGCGTGCCGGCCAGCGCCATGCGCAACGGATCGGTCAGCGCCAGGATGCACGGATCGAGCACCAGGCAGCCGGCGATGTGGGCGACCGATCGGGCGCCACGGCGATTAAAGCCGATGCGCACATCATCGCCCGCCCGCGCGATGGCGAGGTCGGCGCGCCGACGCCGGCCCGCAGGGGTGCGCTGCAAAGCCGCCACCGGCGCATCGGCGAAGCCCGCGCGCGCCAGCGTCTCCATCAGGAGCCCGCGCTTCCAGGCCGCATAGGCCGTGTCGGCAAGGTGCTGCACGGTGCAGCCGCCGCAGACGCCGAATTGCGGGCAGGGAGGCGGCGCGCGCTCGGGGCTGTCGGCCTCCCGTGTCAACTGCTCGGCCGTCCAGCCATCGCCGCGCCGGGCGGTCAGCCGCGCGGTGATTCGCTCACCCGGCAGGGCATCGGGCAGGAACACCGGCGCGCCATCCGGCAGCCGGGCGATGCCGTCGCCCTGGGCGCCGAGCCGCGTGATCGCGAGCGGGACGGGTTCGGCCGGCGGGGCGGCGGGCGAGGGGCGGCGGCGGCCGGCCTGCGGCCGATGTTTCGCGCGCGGGCGCATCACGGACCCGCTTTCGATTGGGCGCGGCAGAGGGCAGACTGGCCGCCGCCAGTCAAGGAGGGCCGCATGTTCTTCACCCCGCCGCGCACGATCGAAGCCGAAGCCTGGACCCGGATGCCCGCCGAGTTCGACCGCACCGCCCGCGCCATGGACAATCTCTGGATCGTCACCAACCAGGGCGTGCCGGTGGGCTCGTTTCTCGAGGGACCGTCCTTCGACCGGGCGGGCAATCTGTGGGTCACGGACATCCCCTGGGGCCGCATCTTCCGTATCTCGCCGGCAGGCGAATGGACGCTCGTCGCCGAATATGATGGCTGGCCGAACGGGCTCAAGTTCCACCAGGACGGGCGCGCCTTCATCGCCGACCGCAAGAACGGGATCATGGTGCTCGATCCCGTCTCGGGCAAGGTCGAGTCCTATCTCTCCTCGCCCAAGGGCGAGCGGCTGAAGGGGCCGAACGACCTGTTCTTCGCCGCCAACGGCGATCTCTGGTTCACCGACCAGGGCAATACCGACCTGCAGGACCCGACGGGGCGGCTCTATCGCGTCAACGCCAAGGACGGCACGCTGGACCGCATCCTCGACCGCGTGCCCTCGCCGAACGGGCTCCTGGTCAGCGCCAACGGCCTCTACGCCTACTGCGCGGCGACGCGCGACAACTCCGTCTGGCGCGCGCGCCTGCAGCCGGACGGCCAGCCGACCAAGGTCGGGCGCTTCATCGCGCTGAACGGTGGCGGCGGGCCGGACGGCATGGCGATGGACGAGCAGGACGGGCTGCTGATCTGCCATGTCGGCCTGGGCGTGGTGTGGGTGACGAACGCGCACGGCGTGCCCACCCTCTGCATCAAGGCGCCGAAGGGCTACCACACCACCAACATCGCCTTCGGGGGCGCGGACCGGCGCGAGGTGTTCATCACCGAGAGCTATTCCGGAACGATACTGCGCGCACGCGTGGATGTGCCGGGTCGTATCATGTTCAGTCATATGTAGGATCGGGCACGGCCACGCCGTACGGCCAGCACAGCAGGAGAAGCGAGTCATGCGCAAGGACAACAAGCGCCCCGGCTTCGCCATGCCCGCCGGGGCGACCGATTCGCACATGCATGTGTTCGGCCCGTTCGACCTCTTCCCGCTGGCGGCGAAGCGCTCCTACACGCCGGCGCCGGCCCTGACCGCCGACTACCGCGCCTTGCAGCGCCAGATCGGGCTGTCGCGCGTGGTGTTCGTGCAGCCTTCCGCCTATGGCACCGACAATCGCTGCACGCTCGATGCCATGGCCGCGATCGGGCCGGCCGCGCGCGGGGTGGTGGTGATCGAGGACAGCCTGGGCGAGGCCGAACTCGCGGCGATGCACAAGGCGGGCGTGCGCGGCGTGCGCATCAACATCCTGTCCGTCGGGGCATCCTCGGCCGAGGCGCTGACGGCGAGGCTGCGCGCCACGGCCGCAAGGCTGGCGCCGTTCGGCTGGCACATCCAGCTGTTCGCATCGATCGGGCTGATCGCCGCGGTGATGCCGATCGCGCTCGGCCTGCCGGTGCCGGTGGTGGTCGACCATATGGGCATGCCCGACGGGCAGGGGCCGGCGGACCAGCCGGGCTTCGGTGTCCTGCTGGAGGCGCTTGGCTCGGGGCGGATCTGGGTCAAGCTGTCCGGGAGTTGCCGCGTCGATACCGGGCCGCCGCCCCATCAGCGCGCCCTGCCGTTTGCCCGGGCGCTGGCGGCCGCGCGGCCCGACCGCATGGTGTGGGGCAGCGACTGGCCGCATATCGGTGTGCATGGCGGCAAGGCCGTGGGTGGCGAGGCGCCGCCGGTGCCCTATCGCGATCTCGACAACGGGGCGCTTCTGGACGAGCTTGCGACCTGGGTGCCCGAGGCCGCTCGGCGTAACCTGATCCTGGTCGACAATCCTGCGCGCCTGTACGGCTTCTGAACCGCCGCAGAGGGAGAGGCGCCAAAGGAAACGGCCCCGGGGCATCGCGCCCGCGGGGCCGTTCTCGTAGTGCCGCGCGCCGTGGCGGCCGGTATTGCCGTGCTAGCTGTTGGCGGCGCCGATCTCGGCCAGGCGTCGCATCATCGCCTCGCCCACCAGCGGGTTGCCGACGCGCGCCCATACCGGCTTCATCGCCTCGCGCCATTCGTTCAGCTGCGCCGGCGTGAGGGTGTGGATGGTGGCGCCACGGGCAGCCATGGTCTTGTAGGCGTCCTCGTTTTCCTTCTCGGTGTTTTCCCAGTTCCACCGCGTCGCCTTGTCGAGGTTGCGGCGCACCGCTTCCTTGTGCGCGGGCGGAAGCCTGTCCCACCACGACTTGTTCGAGGCCACGATGTAGAAGTCGAGCACATAGCCGGTGCGGGTGATGTGGTTCGCCGTCTCGTAGAGGCGGCTCGCGAGCCAGGCGTTCGGCACCGGCTCGACCACGTCGATCACGCCTTGCGCCATGGCAGTCGGCACCTCGCCCCAGTTGATCGCGACCACGTTGGCCCCGAGTTCGCGGAACGCCTCAAGGTAGGCGTTGCCGGGCGGAACGCGGATCTTCAGGCCGCGCATGTCGCCCGGGCGCAGGATCGGGCTGCCGCGGCGGCCGACATCGCGCGGGCCGTTTAGCCAGACGGCCGTCGGCTCGATCGCCTTGGCGCGGAGGTCTGCGAACATCTGCTCGCCCACCTGCCGGTCGAGGATCGCGGCCTCGATCGCCTTCGGTGTCGGCAGGAGATAGGGCAGCAGCAGCGCCGAAAGCCGCGGCGCCGTGGCGGCCAGCACGCCGGTGGTCGAGGAGATGAACTGGATCGCGCCAAGCTGCAGCGCCTGCACCTGGCCGCGCTGGTCGTACAGCGTGCCGGAATGGTGCAACTGCACGTTCACGCGCGAGCCCATCTCGCTCTCGATCTCGCGCTTGAATGTCTCCCAGGTCTTGCCCTTCAGCGTGGCAGCCTGGGTGTCGTTGCTGATGATGATGCGCAAGGGTGCCTGCGCCTGGACGATGGCGGGGGCGCTCAGCGCACCAAGGGCGGCGCCGCCGGCGGCAAGGCCGAGGGCATCGCGGCGAGTGATTCGGGTCATGCATTGTCCTCCCTTCGGGGCAGAATTGGTCCCGTTTCGGCTAGTAGAGAATAGACGGCAACAGGGTCGATAGCCACGGCACATATGTAACAATGCCGAGCATCACCACAGTTATGGCGGTCCAGGGCAGCGATGCGATCACCACCTCGTGGATCGGCACCTCGGCGATGGTCGAGGAGACATAGAGGTTGATGCCCACGGGGGGCGAGATCAGCGCCAGCTCGATGTTCACCACCACGATGATGCAGAAATGCAGCGCATCGACGCCGAGCGCCTGGGCCGCCGGGAAGAGCATGGGCATGAACAGCAGGATCATCGGCACGCCATCCATGAAGATGCCGGCGACGATCAGGATGAAGTTGACCAGCAGCAGGAAAACCCAGCGCGGCATTTCCATCGCCAGGATCCACTGCGACAGCGCGGCGGGCACACCCTCCTGGGTCAGGAAGAAGCTGAACAAGATGGCGTTGGTGGTGATCCAGAAGATCATGCCCACGCGCGGCGTGACCTGGAGGATGATGCCGACAAGCCCGCGCAGCGTGGCCTCCCGATAGACGAAGAGGCCGATAAGCGCCGCAAGCGCGGTGCACATCACGGCCGCCTCGGTGGGGGTGAAGATCGCCCCGCCCTGGAAGGTGATGCCGAGGAAGGAAAAGGCCGGGAACCCGTAGATGCCGACCAGCAGGAATGCCGGCAGGCTCAGCGCAGGCAGTGCATCGACGATAGCCTGGCGCCGCTCGGCGGAGCTTTGCTTCGGCGCCGTCGGCGCGCCCTCTCGGATGGCGAGGTGGCGCGCGAGCAGCATCAGCAAGCCGCCGAACACGAGCCCGGGCAGGATGCCGGCGATGAAAAGCTGCGGGATCGAGGTTTCCGTGACGAAGCCGTATAGCACCATCGGGATGGAGGGGGGTATCAGGATGCCAAGCCCGCCGGCCGTGGTCATCGAGCCCACGGCGTAGCGCTTGGAGTAGCCCTTGGCGATCATGGTCGGGATCATGATGCCGCCCACCGCCGCCACCGTCGCCCCCGAGGAGCCGGATATCGCCGCGAAGAAGATGCAGGCGAGCACGCCGGTCATGCCGATGCCGCCGCGCCAATGCCCCACCAGCGCTGTCGCCACCGCGACCAGGCGGCGCACGATGCCGCCCGTTTCCATGAACGCCGCTGCCAGGAAGAAGAACGGCACCGCCATCAGGGTGGTGCTGTCGATGTTGGAGAACACCTTCTGCGCATAGAGCGGCAGCGGGATCGGATCGAACAGCAGGGCGGCGACAAGCGTCGAGGCGCCAAGCGTGATCGCGATCGGCGCGCCGATCACCGAAAGGATGCAGAAAAGCCCGACTGCGACGGTTACCGCCATGAGAGCACGTCCCTTCCGTTCCTAGTGGGCGCTAGGCGTCGGGGGCGCGGGGCCGCCATTCGGCTTCCAGGGATCGCCCGAGGGCGATCGCAGGGTGGCTGGCACGAGCGCGGCATAGCGGATGATCATGCCGCTGAGAAACACTGGCACGATCAGGAAGAACAGCCATTCGGGCACGCCGGTATCGAGGTCGCGCGTGCCGGTCATCACCATGAACTCGACATAGAGATAGGCCGCCCAAAGCAGCAGGCCTAGGAAGGCCAGGTTGATCGCGATGTTGACGAGTTCCACGAGGCGCCGCGCGCCGGGGGCGAGCCAGTCGACGAACAGATCCACGCGCACATGCAGCCCGTCGCGCACGGCGCGCGAGGCACCGAACAGGGCAGCGAACACGGTGGCGCGCACGAACACCACGTCGCTCCAGACGAAGCCCGTGTTGAAGACATAGCGCATCACGACCTGCATCACGCCGGCGGCGAGCGCGGTCGTGAAGAAAAACACCATGCCGCCCGTCTCGATGGCGGTCAAAAGGCGCAGGAGTGGCACGTCCGTCTCCCCTGACATCCCAGGTCTTGCGTGGCTGCTGTGCCGCCACGCCTGGCTCTTGTGCTGTTTGGCGCCAGCGGTATGAAGCGCTCCCGCGCAAACCTGACACCGCCCCCTCTTGCCGGCAAGGGGTGATTCGCGCCTGCTGGCGCCCGATGCCGCGCCCCGTGCGGGCCGAGGGGTCTGTGCTGCCCCTCTTGTGCCCGGGCGCCGTGCGGGGAACCGCCTAGAACGCGGAGAGACCGGTCTGCGCGCGGCCCAGGATCAGGGCATGCACGTCGTGCGTGCCCTCGTAGGTGTTCACCGTCTCGAGGTTCATCACGTGGCGGATCACATGGTACTCGTCGACGATGCCGTTGCCCCCGTGCATGTCGCGCGCCTGGCGGGCGATGTCCAGCGCCTTGCCGCAGGAATTGCGCTTGAGCATGGAGATCATCTCCGGCGCGGCGCGGCCCTCGTCCATCAGCCGGCCGAGACGCAGCACCGCATGCAGGCCGAGCGTGATCTCGGTCTGCATGTCGGCAAGCTTCTTCTGGATCAGTTGCGTGCCGGCCAGCGGGCGGCCGAACATCTTGCGCTCCATCGTATAGGTACGCGCGGCGTGCCAGCAGAACTCGGCCGCGCCGAGCGCGCCCCAGGCGATGCCGTAGCGGGCATTGTTCAGGCACGAGAAGGGACCCTTCAGGCCCTTCACGTTCAGCATGTTGCCGGCCGGCACGAATACATCCTGCATCATGATCATGCCGGTGATCGAGGCGCGCAGGCTGAACTTGCCCTCGATCTTGGGCGCGCTCAGCCCCTTGAAGTCCTTCTCGAGCACGAAGCCGCGGATCTCGCCGGCATCGTCCTTGGCCCACACCACGAACACATCGGCGATCGGGCTGTTGCTGATCCAGGTCTTGGAGCCGTTCAGCATATAGCCGCCTTCGACCGCCTTGGCGCGTGTGCGCATGCTGCCGGGATCGGAGCCGGCATCGGGTTCGGTCAGGCCGAAGCAGCCCACCCATTCGCCGGTGCGCAGGCGCGGCAGGCAGCGCTCCTTGATCGCGTCGGATGCATAGGCCCAGATCGGATACATCACGAGCGAGGACTGCACCGAGGAGGCCGAGCGGTAGCCGCTGTCCACCCGCTCGATCTCGCGCTGGATCAGCCCGTAGGCGACATAGCCCACACCGGCGCAGCCATAGCCATCCAGCGTGGCGCCGAGGAAGCCCATCTCGCCGATCTCGTTCATGATGCTGCGGTCGAAATGCTCGTTGCGGTTGCCGAGCAGGACGCGCGGCATCAGCTTTTCCTGGCAGTAGGCCCGCGCCGCGTCGCGGATCATCTTCTCCTCGTCGCTGAGGAGATCGTCGAGCAGGAGCGGATCGTCCCACTGGAACTTGGCCTTGGCGCCGCGCGCCTTCGCGGCAACCGTCGCGGTCACGGTCATGCTGGATCTCCCGTCATAACTTGGGCGTCTGCGTCTGGGCGTCTGCGGTCGCGGATCAGCTTGCGTCGGTTTCGTCCGGCCGGCCAGTCCGCGGGCGGGGCGCGCGCGCCGGCTGCTGGAGGAAGGCCGGGACCGAATCTCCGAAGCCGACGACGCGGGGGCCGAGATCGGCATCGCGGCCGGATCTGCTGCGGCGCTCCTGGTCGGGTGCGGCTTGCGGGCGCGGGCCGGCGGGGCGTTGGGCCTCGGACCGGCCGTCATAATCGATCTCGTGCGGGCGAACCGGCGTCGGGCCACGCGGGCTGGGCGATGCTTCCGCGCGCGCAGCCTCGCGTTCGGCCCGTGCGGGACGCTCGGAGCGTTCCGGGCGTGCCCGCCGGCCGCTGCGCTCCGGTTGCTCGCCCTGGCTGGGCCGCTCGGCGCGCGCCGGACGCTCGGCCTGTTCGCGCGGGGGGGCGCCAGCCTCCGTCTCGTCCCGGCTGCGGGCGCGCTCGCCGCCCCGCCCGCGACCGCGGTCACGCCCACCGCGTCCGCGATCCCGGCCGCGTCCGCGGCCACGATCCCGGCCGGCGCTCTCCCGCTCCTCGGCCGGGCGGTCGAGATCGACCGGATCGAGCCCTTCCAGCGCCAGGCGCGGGATCTGCTTGCCGATCAGCCTGGAGATCGCGTCGAGATACTTGTCATCGTCCAGCGTGGCGATGGTGAAGGCGCGGCCCTCGCGTCCCGCGCGGCCGGTGCGGCCGATGCGGTGGACATAATCCTCGGCATGGTAGGGTACGTCGAAGTTGAACACATGCGAGAGGCCGGTGATGTCCAGCCCGCGCGCGGCCACGTCGCTGCAGCAGAGCAGCGTCACCTCGTTCGCCTTGAACTTCTCCAGCGTCTCGGTGCGCTTGGGCTGGCTCATGTCGCCATGCAGCGCGGCGGCGTCGAAGCCGTGCTTGAGCAGGCTGCGATAGAGGATGTCCACGTCGCGCTTGCGGTTGCAGAATATCAGCGCGTTGGTGACGGGTTCCTGGCGCAGCAGGCGGCGCAGTGCCTCGCGCTTGTCGGTGTGGCGCACCACCACCATCGCCTGCGTCACCGTGGCCGCGGGCGTGGCCGGCGGGGCGACGGTGATCTCCTTCGGATTGTGCAGGAAGGCGCTGGCCAGGCGGCGTATCTCGGGCGCCATGGTGGCCGAGAAGAACAGCGTCTGGCGCATCTTGGGCAGCAGAGAGACGATGCGCTCCACATCCGGGATGAAGCCCATGTCCAGCATGCGGTCGGCCTCGTCGATCACCAGGAGCTTGGTGTCGGCGAGCATGATCTGCCCGCGCTCGAACAGGTCGAGCAGGCGGCCCGGCGTGGCGATCAGCACATCGACGCCGCGCGAAAGGCGCGCGATCTGCTCGCCCATCGTCTCCCCGCCGATCAGGAGCGCCATCTCCAGGCGGACATTCTTGCCGTACTTGATGAAATTGTCGGCCACCTGCGAGGCCAGCTCGCGCGTGGGCTCGAGGATCAGGCTGCGCGGCATGCGTGCCCGGCCGCGCCCCTGCGACAGGATCTCGATCATCGGCAGGGTGAAGCCGGCGGTCTTGCCGGTGCCGGTCTGGGCGCAGCCGAGCACGTCGCGGCCCATCAGCACCCAGGGTATGGCGGCGGACTGGATCGGCGTCGGGTGGACATAGCCCGCATCGCGCACCGCGTTCAGCACCGGCTCGGACAGGCCGAGATCGACGAAGGTAGGCTTCGGTTCCGGTTCCGGTTCCGGGTGCGGCGCCGGCGCGGCGACTACGCGGTCTGGCGCATCGTCCGTTTGCTCGGGCACGGGCTCTGGCGCGGCGGCGGGCTCGGCGGCAGCGGCGGAAGGGCGGTCGTCTCGGTCTGCGGGCAACGGCGCTGGCGCGTCGGGCGCGGCCCTGTTCGGATCGGTCAAGGTTTGCAGTTCCTGGCCGCAACGGCGGCGATAAGGGGCAGCTTGCGCCATGTGCGGCGCCCCGGCCCCAAGGTTGCGCGCATCATCGGGAAATAAGGCGCGAAGTCAAGCTTGGCGCGCAGGCTAACCGCCTATTTCGGCGCGGCTTTCGCCCCTCGGCCGTGCAGGGTGGTTGGCCTGGCCGGCGCCTGCGCCTAGTCTCGCTGCCGCGAGCGCGGATGGGCCGCGCCCGCTCCGCCACCGGAATGAAGACCGCAATGAACGAGCGATCCCACGCCGAAGCGCTGCTTCTTCTGCCCGGCCTGTTGTGCGACGCCGCCTTGTGGGAGCACCAGCGCCGCCACCTTGGCGAATGCGCCGGACCCATCAGCGTCGCCGATCTGGCCCGGGACGACAGCGTCGCCGCCATGGCCGAGGGCGTGCTGGCGCAGGCCCCGGCCCGGTTCGCCCTCGCCGGCCTGTCGATGGGCGGCTATGTCGCCTTCGAGATCATGCGCCGCGCGCCGGATCGCGTCTCGCGGCTGGCGCTGTTCGACACCTCGGCCCGCCCCGACACGCCCGAGCAGACCGCGCGCCGGCGCGGGTTGATGGAACTGGCCGAGAAGGGGCAGTTCAAGGGCGTGACGCCGCGCCTCCTGCCGCTCCTGGTCCACCCTGAGCGCGTCGCCGATCCGCCTCTGGCGGGCGCGGTGATGGCGATGGCCGAGCGGGTGGGGCAGGCGGCCTTCCTGCGCCAGCAGCGCGCGATCATGGGCCGCCCCGACAGCCGCCCCGGCCTGGAGGCGATCCGCTGCCCGACGCTGGTGGTGGCCGGCCGGCAGGACGCGCTCACCCCGCCCGCCCTGGCAGAGGAGATCGCCGCCGGCATTCCCGGCGCGCGCTACGTTCCGATTGAGGACTGCGGGCACCTGGCGACGATGGAGCAACCCCAGGCGGCAACGGCGCTGATGCGCCTCTGGCTCACGGGCTAGGGCACGATTTCCGTTCGGCTTGAATCAGCCGAACGGAAATCGTGCCCGAGAGACTTATGGTTTGCGAGCAGCTTGGTCCGATCTGGTGGAGCCGCGCTGCAGTTCCACCAGATCGAACGCTGCTCTAGCCGCCAGGGCGAGACGAGCGGAGGCGGGGCGAGGGAGCGTCGCGCCCCCCTCGCGCATCATCAGCAGGTCGAGTGGCCGCAGTTCAGGCAGACCTTGCAGCCCTCCTGGCGGATCAGGGCGGGGGCGGCACAGCGCGGGCAGATCTCGCCGCGCATCGCCGCCTTGCCCTTGGCCTGCGCCTTGCCCTCGGCCCTGCCCTTCGATGCGACCGGCGCGCTCGGTGCCGCCGCCTCGGCCGAAGCCTTGGCTGCAGGGGGCGCGACCGCCTCGGCGGCTTGTGCCCCGTTGGCGCCGGCCGGCGCCTCGGCCCGCATCGCGTCCAGCCGCTCGCAATGCTGGCGGATCACGTCGGCGATCAGGCTGACGATGCCGTGGCGATACTTGCCATTGACCCAGGCGCCTTCCGCCGCCCGCACCTTCTCCAGATGCTCGATCAGGAAGCCGAGATCGTCGGTGCGCCGCATGATCGCCGAGAGCGTCAGTGTCAGCGCCGAGAACAGCTCGGCATATTGCGCGGCCGAGGACATGACGAAGATCTCGTAGGGGCGGCGGCGGCCCTTGGCGTCGATCACGTCGTTGATGGTGAGGTAGACATTCTCCTCGTGCGCCGGCCATTTCAGCTTGTAGGTGCGCCCCTCCAGCTCCTCCGGGCGGCGCTGCGGCACGGTCGCCTCGCTGGCGGCGGGCAGCGGCGTTTCCTGCGCGTCCCTGGCCTCGGCCTTGGCCTCGCCCGCGCCCTCGGCCACCAGCACCGCCCCGCGCACGCCCGAGGGGCGGTAGGTGGTGCAGCCCTTGCAGCCGAGCTCGTAGGCCATGCGATAGACGGCGGCGAAATCCTCGAACGACATGTCGGCCGGGCAGTTGATCGTCTTGGAGATGGCCGCGTCGATATAGGTCTGACACACGGCCTGCATGCGCACATGATCCTCGACCGGCAGGTCGAGCGCGCTGGCCATGTGGTCGGGCAGCTTGTCGGTGGGGGCGGTGTCGGGATCGAGGTCGTTGGCATGGCAATAGGCGCGCCAGCCGGCATCATGGACCGGGAATTCGCGCGTGGTGCCGTCGGGCTGAAGCACCTTGCGCCGGTAACGCCAAGCGAAGGTGGGCTCCACGCCCGAGGAGACGTTGCCGTAGTAGATCGCCGTGGTGCCGGTGGGTGCGATCGTCAGCAGCACGCCGTTGCGTATGCCATGCTTGGCGATCGCATCGCGCACCGGCGCGGGCAGGCTGCGCACGAAGGGGCGGTCGAGGAATGCCTTGCGGTCGAACAGCGGGAAGGGGCCGCGTTCCTCGGCCAGTTCGGCCGAGGCCATGTAGGCGGCGTCGCGCAACGTGGACATGATGCGCGCCGTTGCTTCCTGCGCCGCCGCCGAGCCGTAGCGCAAGCCGAGCGCCTGCAAGGCATTGCCGAGTCCCATCACGCCAAGACCGGTGCGCCGCTTCTGCTCGGCCTCCTTGGCCTGCTCCGGCAGGGGGTAGTTGGTGACGTCGAGCACGTTGTCGAGGAAGCGCATCCCGATGCGCGTGACATCCTTGAGCCGCGCATAGTCGAAGCGCGCCGCCGGCGTGAAGGGCGAACGCACCAGCGCGAACAGGTTGATCGCGCCGAGATTGCAGGCGCCGTTGGGCGGCAGGGGCTGCTCGCCGCAGGGATTGGTCGAGCGGATCTCCTCGCAATAGGCGAGGTTGTTGGTGGCGTTGACGCGGTCGATAAAGATCACGCCCGGCTCGGCATAGTCGTAGGTCGAGCGGATGATCCGCTCCCACAATTCGCGCGCCGGCAGGCGCTGATAGACATACCAGGGTTCGTCATTGCGACGCGTCACCGCGACATGCTTGCTGTCGGCGCGGGGGACCGGGAAGCCCAGGTCCCAGGTGCCGTCGTCGGCCACCGCCTGCATGAAGGCGTCCGACACCAGCACCGAGACGGTGAAGTTGGTCAGCCGCCCGGCGGCATGCTTGGCTGAAATGAAGGCCGGCAGGTCGGGGTGCCAGTCGGCCAGCGTCCCCATCATCGCCCCGCGCCGGCTGCCGCCCGACATGATGGTGCCGCACATGGCGTGCCACATGTCCATGAACGACATCGGCCCCGAGGCGATCGAGCCGGTGGAGACGACGATCGAGCCCGAGGGGCGGATGGTGGAGAAATCCTGCCCGATGCCGCCGCCCTGCTGCATGGTCAGCGCTGCCTTGGTCAGCGCGCGCAGGATGCCGGGCATCGAATCCTGGATCGTCTCGTTGACATAGCAGTTGATCAGCGTCACGCGCCGGTCGCTGCCGGCCCCGGCATGGATGCGCCCGCCCGGGCACCATTCATGCGCGCGCATCGCCCCGAACGCCTCGGCCTCGGTGACCGCGCGGCGCGGATCGAGCGCATAGACCGCGCGGCAGACGCGGGCGAAGCTGTCGTCCGGGCAGGTTTCGTCCGAACTGCCGTCGGGTTGCACGAGGCGATACTTCTCCGCCCAGATCGCGCGCACGATCTCCTGTTCGGCGGGACCGGAGTTGGGCAGGGCGGGACGGCGCAGTTCGTTCATGTCTCACCTCTCACGGAGGACGGACGAGGGAGTCTGCCAGAATCCGCCCGGGCTGGCCGATCAAATCTTGGCTCTCAGGGCAGGTTCGCCGCCGGGTGTTGCCCATGCGCCCAATTGACGGAGTCGCACGGATGGCAGGCTGCCCGCGACCGGGTAAAGGTATCGGGTTGCCGTACCGCTATACGTCGAGGGCTTGTTCCTGCACGGTTTTGGCGTGTTCCTGGATGAACGCGAATCGCAATTCGGGCTTGCGACCCATCAGCGCCTCGACGATATCGGCGGTCCGGACCGCCCCCTCGGTTCCGGCCGGGGGCAGCACCACGCGCAGCAGGACCCGCGTCTTGGGGTCCATGGTCGTGGTCTTGAGGCTGGCCGGCGGCATCTCGCCCAGGCCCTTGAAGCGCGACACCTCGACCTTGGCGTTGGCGCGGAAGGCCGACTTCAGCAGCCGCTCCCTGTCGGCATCGTCGCGCGCATAGACGGTCTTGCCGCCCTGGGCGAGGCGATAGAGTGGCGGCTGGGCGAGGTAGACCAGCCCGTTGCTCACCAGTTCCGGCAGCTCGCGATAGAAGAAGGTCATCAGCAGGGCGGCGATATGCGCCCCGTCCACGTCGGCGTCGGTCATCAGGATGACGCGCTCGTAGCGCAGATTGGCACGGCTGAAGCGCGCGCCCATGCCGCAGCCGAGCGCCTCCACCAGGTCCATCAGCTCCTGGTTCTGGCGCAGCTTGTCGGTGCTGGCCGAGGCGACGTTCAGGATCTTGCCGCGCAGGGGCAGGATCGCCTGGGTCTCGCGGTTGCGCGCCTGCTTGGCCGAGCCGCCGGCCGAATCGCCCTCGACCAGGAAGATCTCGGTGCCGGCGGCGGCCTGGCGCGAGCAATCGGCGAGCTTGCCGGGCAGGCGCAGCCGGCGCGTGGCCGATTTGCGCGGCGTGTCCTTCTCGTCGCGGCGGCGGATGCGGTCCTCGGCGCGCTCGATCGCCGCCGTCAGCAGCGCCTGGGCGGTGGCCGGGTCGCTCGCCAGCCAATGGTCGAAATGATCGCGCAGCGCCGATTCTGTCAGCTTCGTGGCCTCGGGGCTGGCGAGCTTCTCCTTGGTCTGGCCCTGGAAGGAGGGGTTGCGGATGAACACCGACAGCATGCAGGCCGCGCCCGACAGGAGGTCGTCGCCCGTGACCTGCGCGGCGCGGCGGTTGCCGGACAGCTCGCCATAGGCGCGCAGGCCCTTGAGCAGCGCGGCGCGGAAGCCCGCCTCGTGCGTGCCGCCCTGCGGCGTCGGCACCGTATTGCAGTAGGTGTGCTCGAACCCGTCCTGCCCGCCCGCGAGCCAGGTCACCGCCCATTCCACACGGCCGGCGCCGTCGGGGAAGTTCGCTTCGCCCGCGAAGGCGCGCTGCACGAGCCGCGGACGGCCCTCGGTCGCGGCGTCGAGGAAGTCCACCAGCCCGCCCGGGAAATGCAGGTCGGCGGTGGCCGGTGTTGCCTCGCCCTCCTTGATCAGCGACGGGTCGCAGCGCCAGCGGATCTCCACGCCGCGATAGAGATAGGCCTTCGACCGGCACATGCGGAACAGCCGGTCGGGGCGGAACTGCACGTCGCCGAAGATCTGCGGGTCCGGGCGGAAACGCACCTGCGTGCCGCGCCGGTTCGGCGCCGGGCCGGCATTCTTCAGCCTGGCAAGCGGCTTGCCGCGCGAATAGGCCTGGGTCCAGAGCTGGCGGTCGCGCGCGACCTCGATCTCCATCCGCTCCGACAGCGCATTGACCACCGAGGCGCCGACGCCATGCAGGCCGCCCGAGGTCTGGTAGACCTTGCCCGAGAACTTGCCGCCCGAATGCAGTGTGGTGAGGATCACCTCGAGCGCGGACATGTTCTTGAACTTGGGGTGCGGATCGACCGGGATGCCGCGGCCATTGTCGCGCACGCTGACCCAGTTGTCGGGTTCGAGCGCGACCTCGATCCAGCTCGCATGGCCGGCCACCGCCTCGTCCATGCTGTTGTCGAGCACCTCGGCGACGAGATGGTGCATGGCCGACTCGTCGGTGCCGCCGATATACATGCCGGGCCGGCGGCGGACGGGCTCCAGCCCCTCCAGCACCTCGATGTCCTTGGCCGTATACTCGCCGCCCTTGGCGTTGGCGTGACCGAACAGGTCGTTCATGGCATGTTCCCGCATCGACGCCGCGGAAAGTAGGAGATCAGGGGCGCCGGCACAAGATCATGTGGGGGTGCATGCCCCGCCGCCAAGCCGCCCCTGGCTTGCCGGACCCTGGTGCCCGCCACATTGCCCGATGGACAGCAGATGACCGAGCCGACCGTCCCAGCCAAGCCCGCCGCGATCCCGTCCGCACCGGGCGGGGCCAGCCTGCCCGAGGCCCAGCCCATCGTCCGGCTGGTCGCCTTTCCCCAGGACGCCAATCCCTATGGCGACATCTTCGGCGGCTGGGTGCTGGCGCAGATGGACGTGGCCGGTGGCTCGGCCGCGATCCGCCGCGCGCGCGGTCGCGTGGCCACCGTCGCGGTCGATCGCCTCAGCTTCAAGGCGCCGGTCAGGGTGGGCGACATCGTCTCGGTCTATGCCTTCGAGGAGCGGATCGGGCGGACATCGCTGACGTTCCGCGTCGAGCTCTGGACGCAGAATCGCGAACTCGGCACCGCCCTGAAGGTGACCGAGGCGCTGTTCACCTTCGTGGCGATCGACGATAACCGCCAGCCGCGCCCGGTGCCGCCGCCGGAAGGCTGAGAGGTCCGCACGGCGGGTGCAGCCGGCGCGGTTGAAACCGCGCCGGCCCGACACGATCTCGGCCGGGCGCGCGTGGCAAGAGCAGGGTGGGCAGGCCGCGCAACAGAGAGGGGCCTTGGATTCGTGGCCGAGACGCTGGAACTGGTGCGGCTCAATCTCCTCTCGCCGATGGTGCTGGCCTTCGCGCTCGGCGCTGTCGCCGCCTGGCTGCGCAGCGACCTGCGCCTGCCCGAGGCGTTCCAGGCCGGGCTGACGGTCTATCTGCTGCTGGCGATCGGGCTCAAGGGCGGTGTCGCGCTTGGCGCGGCGCCGGTCGGCGCGATCCTGCCAGCCATCGCGGCCGGTGTCGGCATCTGCATGGCGATTCCGCTCTGGTGCTATCCGGCCCTGCGTCGGCTGGGCGGCTTCGCGCGCGCGGATGCGGCGGCGCTGGCGGCGCATTACGGATCGGTCTCGGCCGTGACCTTCCTTGCCGGCCTTGCCTATCTGGAACGCGCGCGCGTGCCGGTGGAAGGGTTCATGCCGGCGCTGCTTGCGATCATGGAGGCGCCGGCGATCATCGTGGCGCTGCTGCTGGTGCGCCAGCGCGAGGCCGCATCCGCACATGAGGGCCTTGGCGCCGCCCTGCGCGAGGTGCTGGTGGGCAAGAGCATCGTCCTGCTGCTGGGCGGTCTGGTGGTGGGCGCGCTGGCCGGAGAGGCGGGCTATGCCAGCGTGAAACCCTTCTTCGGCGATGTCTTTCCCGGCATGCTGACGCTGTTCCTGCTCGACATGGGCGTGACGGCGGCGCGGCGCTGGCGCGAGAGCGCCGGCGTGGGCCGCTTCCTGATCGCTTTCGCGCTGGCTGCCCCGCCGCTCAACGGCATGCTCGGCGCCGCGGCCGGGGCGGCGGCGGGGCTGTCGGTGGGTGGGACAGCGATGCTGGCGATCCTGGCCGCCTCGGCAAGCTACATCGCCGCGCCCGCCGCGGCGCGTCTGGCGCTGCCCGAGGCCAATCCGGGCTACTACCTGGCTGCCGCTCTCGGCATCACCTTTCCCTTCAACCTGGTCGTCGGGCTGCCGCTCTATCACGGCTTTGCGGCCGCCCTGGCAGGAGGGCGCTAGCATGGCCCTGGAAACCTTGCGCCTGATCACCATCGTGGCCGAGGCCGATATCGCCGCGCGACTGACTGCGGAACTGGCGCGGCTCGGCGTGATGGGGTCGAATGTCACGGCGGGCGAAGGCGCCTGGCGTCGCGCGCTCGAAGGGCATGGGCCGCACGAATGGTCGGGCCCCACGGTGCGGATCGAGGCGGTGGTGAGCCCCCGCGTGGCCGACGCGGTGCTGGCACGCCTGTCCCTGGCCTGGTTCCCGCACTATGCCGTGTTCGCCTGGGTGTGCGATGTCGGCGTGGCGCGTCCGGGCAAGTATGCCTGAGCCGGCGGCGCGAACCGGAATGCGCGCGGGTCACGCCGGGTAGGACACCGCCGCTTCCAGCCGCTGGTCCGAGCCAAGGCCCGGGAAGAAGGAGTTTCGTCCGCGGCTGTAGGCCCAGAGCGAGATCGGGCGCGAGCGCGCGGTGATGCGCCGGTAGTAGGACCAGCGCTCCGAGAAGGACGAGTAGCCGGTCATCCCGAGCGTGGCCACGCGCTGGCGTCGGGCGAACATGTCGGCCAGCGACATGCGGCGGTTGGGGTCGGCGACACCGGTGTTGCAGCCGTTCAGGATCAGGAAGGCCGAACTGGCCCAGTTCAGCCGGTCGAGCCCCGACACCGCCGCCCAGTCGAGCGTGATGTCGGCGGTGCAGATCATGCGCGCATCGTCTGTCGGGCTCAGTTCCAGCCCGCCATAGGCGCCATAGCTCGCATGGGACAGGATGTTGCCGCACAGGACCCGGTTGGCGGTGGCAAGCGAAACGTCGCGCAGGGTGGCCCAGGCGGCCACCACATCGGCCACCGTGCGCACGGCGTAGGTCACGGTGTTCGCGCCCGGGAACCATTCGGTGGCCTGCGCCATCCAGGCCTCGGCGGCGCGGGCGAAGGCGCGGTCGGGCACGGTGACCGGATTCTCGTAGTAGATCGCGAAGACGATCCCCTCGGCGGTGGTGCTTCCCGGGGTGCGGCGCAGTTCGGGCAGGCTGTAGTAGGCGGCGGTCATGGCTTCGATGCGGAATGCGGGCAGAGGCTTCCGCCCGCACTAACATAACGCGATCCGGAGCGGCTGGTTCCCTCGCCACGCCATGATGCGGCCGCGGCGAGGGAAAGCGGGGACGGAGCCTAGTGGTCGGCCTGGAGATGCGCCTCCAGGAACCAGAGCGACTTGTCGAGGGCCGCGGACAAACCCGTGAACAGGTCGGCGGTCGCGGCGTCGCCAACCGCCATCGTGTCGTCGATGTTCTTGCGCACGCTGTTGGCCAGGGCGGCGAAGGCCATCGCCAGCGCCTCGACATGCTCGCGCCCGCTGTAGATCTCGAGCGGGTAGGGGGCAAGCGAGGCGTCGCGCGCCACGACGGTCGCAGTGCCAAGTGCGGTGCCCCCCAGCGCCACGATTCGCTCGGCCATCTCGTCGGCGGGCGCATCGAGCCCGGCGGCGAGCTGGTCGAACAACTCGTGCAGCCCGATGAAGCCCGGGCCCTTGACGTTCCAGTGGGCCTGCTTCGTCGCCAGCTTGAGCGCGAGCGCATCTGCCAGCCGCGCATTCAGGAGACCTATCGACTTGCCCTTGGCCTGGGCGGGAAGGTCGTTGCGGGTGCGGTGCATCACGGGTTCCTTTCCCATTAGTTAAGACCTACCTTATATAGGTGGCCGGTTCCGCCATGTCCATGCAAGGCGGACGCAAGGCTGGAGCGCGAGAATCGGGTGGCCGCAACGCAAAAGGGGCGGCCCGAAGGCCGCCCCCTGCCATTTGCGCCGGCCCTGGCGTGGGCCAACCAGTTCGATCAGACCGAGTAGTACATCGAGAACTCGACCGGATGCGGGGTGTGCTCGAAGCGATAGACCTCCTCCATCTTGAGCTCGATATAGGATTCGATCTGATCCTTCGAGAACACGTCGCCGGCGAGCAGGAAGTCGTGGTCGGCTTCCAGGCTCTTGAGCGCGTCGCGCAGGCTGCCGCACACGGTCGGGATGCCCTTCAGCTCCTCGGGCGGCAGGTCATAGAGGTTCTTGTCCATCGGGTCGCCCGGATGGATGCGGTTCTTGATGCCGTCGAGGCCGGCCATCAGCATCGCCGCGAAGGCGAGATAGGGGTTCGCACCCGGATCGGGGAATCGCACCTCGACGCGCTTGGCCTTCGGGTTGGTGGCGTAGGGGATGCGGCAGGAGGCCGAACGGTTGCGCGCCGAATAGGCCAGCAGCACCGGCGCCTCGAAGCCCGGGATGAGGCGCTTGTAGCTGTTGGTCGTCGGGTTGGTGAAGGCATTCAGTGCCTTGGCGTGCTTGATGATGCCGCCGATATAGTGTAGCGCCGTCTCGGACAGGTCGGCATAGCCGTTGCCGGCGAACAGGGGCTTGCCCTTCTTCCAGATCGACTGGTGCACATGCATGCCCGAGCCGTTGTCGCCATAGATCGGCTTCGGCATGAAGGTCGCGGTCTTGCCATAGGCGTGCGCGACATTGTGGATCACGTACTTGTAGATCTGCATGTGGTCGGCCATGCGCAGCATGGTCGAGAACTTGATGCCGAGCTCGTGCTGGCTCTGCGCCACCTCGTGGTGGTGCTTCTCGACCACCACGCCCATGTCGCGCATGGTGGTGAGCATCTCGGCGCGCAGGTCGTTCTCCGTGTCGACCGGCGGGACCGGGAAGTAGCCGCCCTTCACCACCGGACGGTGGCCCATATTGCCCTCGGGATAGTCCTTCAGGCTGGCTTCCGGCCCCTCGATGCTGTCGAGGTGGTAGTGGCCATAGTTCATGCCGGTGCCGAACTTCACATTGTCGAAGATGAAGAACTCGGCCTCGGGGCCGAAGAAGGCGGTGTCGCCGATGCCGCTGGCCGAGAGATAGGCCTCGGCCTTCTTGGCGATCGAGCGCGGGTCGCGGCTATAGGGCTGGCCGGTGGAGGGCTCCTGCACGTCGCAGACGATGATGAGCTGCGGCTTGGCCGAGAACGGATCCATCGTCGCGGTGGCAAGGTCGGGCATCAGCACCATGTCGGACTCGTTGATCGCCTTCCAGCCCGCGATCGAGGAGCCGTCGAACATGATGCCCTCGGTCAACAGTTCCTCGTCGACCGTGTCGATGTGCTGGCTGGTGTGCTGCCACTTCCCGCGCGGATCGGTGAAGCGGAAATCGACATGCTCGACATTGTTCTTCTTGATCAGGTCGAGGACCTTCTTCACATCGCCGTTCGCTGCCATTGTCTCGATTCCTCAGAGGTTGCCTTGATGGATGGGAGGTGGGGATCCGGTACTGGCCGGCGTGCCGGCCGATGCCTTGCCTTCGGGGCGGGTTGCCTCCTCCGGCTCGCCGCGTACTGCCCGGCGCTCAGGCCGGGCGGGGCGGATGAAGCCGTTGGGCCTCGGCCGGCGGCCGGGACCCGAGTGCGGCCGCCTGCAACGCCCCGGGCGGGCCGGGGCGAAGACCTGGAATGGGATGGCTGGGGTGCATGCGCGCCGGTCGCTCAGATCGCGTCGTCGCCGCGCTCGCCGGTGCGGATGCGGATCGCTTCCTCGACCGGGGAGACGAAGATCTTGCCGTCGCCGATGCGCCCGGTGCGGGCGGCGTTCATGATCGCCTCGACCGCGCGCTCGACCATGGAATCCGCGCACACGACCTCGATCTTCACCTTGGGCAGGAAATCGACCACGTATTCGGCGCCGCGGTAAAGCTCGGTATGGCCCTTCTGGCGGCCGAAACCCTTGGCCTCCACGACAGTAATGCCTTGCAGGCCAACCTCGTGCAGGGCGTCCTTCACGTCATCAAGCTTGAAGGGCTTGATAATAGCTTCGATCTTTTTCATCGCGGTCGTCGATCCCGGCTGCTGCGCGTTGCCTGCCCGCCGCCGGTGCGGCGCGGGCATGGCGCGGTTCTGCCGTCTCTACTGCATCGCTCGTGCCAGCGCCGCCCGGCCAGAAAAGCCAGTATTTCCAGCGGCTTGTTCTCAAGCTGCGAGAGCCATGCTGCACGGCCCTTAGGCAGCTGCCCGTTTTTCAGGCAGTGGTTCCGCTTCATGGCCTGGCGCGCCGTCCAGCGCGGCTCCGGCCGTGCTCTTGCCGGCGCGCCCCCGTGCCGCGATAATCGGCCGCTCCGCGCGCCGGTGCTGCGGTAGAACTTTAGGAAAGACAATGAAGACATTGAATTCACTTCTTTCCGCGACCGGCACCACGATCTTCACGGTGATGTCGGCGCTGGCGACCGAGCACAAGGCGGTCAATCTCGGCCAGGGCTTCCCCGATGGCGACGGGCCGGCGGATGTGGTCGAGGCGGCGGCGGCGGCGCTCAAGGACGGGCGCAACCAGTACCCACCCATGTATGGCGTGCCCGAGCTGCGCCAGGCGGTGGCGGCGCACAACAAGCGCTTCTACGGCCTCGCCGTGGACGGGATGAAACAGGTCGTCATCACCTCCGGCGCCACCGAGGCGATCACTGCCTGCCTGATGGCGCTGATCGATCCCGGCGACGAGGTGGTGCTGATCGAGCCGCTCTACGACACCTACCTGCCGGTGGTGCGCATGCTGGGTGGCGTGCCGAAGCTGGTGCGCCTGGAGCCGCCCGACTGGGCCTTGCCGCGCGCCGAACTGGAGGCCGCCTTCGGTCCCAGGACCAAGCTCATCATGCTCAACACGCCGATGAACCCCTGCGCCAAGGTGTTCTCGGCCGAGGAGCTGGGGCTGATCGCCAGCCTGTGCCGGAAATGGGACAGCTACGCCATCTGCGACGAGGTCTACGAGCATCTCGTGTTCGGCGGCCGCCCGCACATCCCGCTGATGACGCTCCCGGGCATGGAGAACCGCTGCGCGCGGATCGGCTCGGCCGGCAAGACCTTCTCTCTCACCGGCTGGAAGGTGGGCTACATCACCGCCAGCCCGGCCATGGCCGATGTCATCGCCAAGGCGCACCAGAACCTGACATTCACCACCGCGCCCAACCTGCAACGGGCGGTCGCCTACGGTCTGGGCAAGGACGATGCCTATTTCGCTTCGCTCGCCCGCGACCTCGAGGCCAAGCGCGACCGGCTGGCGGCGGGCCTGGCCGAAGTGGGCTTCGGCGTGCTGCGCACCGACGGCACCTACTTCATCACCACCGACTTCCGCCCGCTTGGCTTCAATGGCCCGGACGACGAGTTCTGCAAGCGCCTGACGGCCGAGGCCGGTGTGGCCGCGATCCCGGTCTCGGCCTTCTACGAGCCGCGTGCAGGCATGGAAACGCCCCGCCACTTCGCCCGCTTCGCCTTCTGCAAGTCGGACGCCCTGCTGGATGAGGCGATTGCGCGGCTGAAGCGTCATTTCCCCGGGCGCGGGCGGGGCTGAAGCCGTGGTTCGGCCCGCGCCGGCGGGTCGCTGCGCCGCCCGCATGGCCGCCGCGCGCCGTGCGGCGTTGACGCGGCGGGGGCTCCGGCGCTATCTGTGCGCCCGCTGGTGGCGGGCGTAGCTCAGCTGGTAGAGCGCCAGGTTGTGGTCTTGGATGTCGCGGGTTCGAGCCCCGTCGCTCGCCCCACCACCCCATAGCGGCCTTGCAGCGGCCTTCGGAATGGCCGCAGCCGCACAAGGGTCTGGCCGGATGGTCGGAGCAGCAGCAGCAGCATGAGCGCTACTGGCCCCACCGCAGCGTTGATCCTGGCCGGCGGCCAGGCGCGCCGCATGGGGGGGGGCGACAAGCCGCTGATCGGCCTCGGTGGCTATCCGATCCTCTATCACATCGTCTACCGGCTTCGGACCCAGGCGCCGGAGCCGATCGGGCCGGACCTGATCGCCATTTCCGCGAACGGCGATCCGGCCCGCTTCGCCACCTTCGGCCTGCCCGTGCTGCCCGACGGCGCGCATGAGGGCGAAGGGCCCCTGGCCGGCGTGCTGGCCGGGCTTCTCTGGGCACAGGCCCATCCGCGCCGGCCCTCGCGATTGCTGACCCTGCCGGGCGACACGCCCTTCCTGCCGGCCGACCTTCTCGTGCGGCTTTGCGCCGTGCGGGCCGAGACCGGCGAAGCGGTGGTGCGCGCCGTTTCCGCCGGTCGGCGGCACCACGCTCTCGCGCTCTGGGAAGTGGACGAAGCGCCGGCGCTGGAGGCATGGCTCGCGCAAGGCCGGCAGCGGCGCATGGAGGCATTCGCCAGCGCCATAGGCGTGGCCGATGCGCTGTTTTCCGCCGACCCCTACGATCCCTTCCTCAACATCAACACGCCCGAGGATCTGGCCGCGGCCGAGGCGTTGCTGGCCCCTTCGGCCTGAGCGGTTGGCCCGATGCCCGCCCGCCCTTGACGGGCCGGCGGCGCCGCGCGACCGTCGCGCCGGCTTCATTCCAGGGCGCGCACAGGCGCCGTTCCGCAGCAACGCTGGAGGCACAGCATGGAAATCCGTCTCGACGGCCGCGTGGCCGTGATCACCGGCGCGAGCGCCGGCCTCGGCCTCGCGATGGCGCAGCGCTTCGCGGCTTCGGGTGCCGCGGTGGCGATGCTCGCCCGCCGCCCCGACGTGCTGGAGGCGGCAGAGGCCACGGCCGCGGCCGGCGCGCGCGGGAAGGTGCGCGCCTATCCCTGCGACGTGACCAACGGCAGCAAGGTGGAAAGCACCGTGGCCGCGATCGAGAAGGAGTTCGGCAGGATCGACATCCTGGTCAACAATGCCGGATCGAGCATGCGCGGCCCGTTCGAGACGCTGACCGACGCGATGTGGCAGCAGGATTTCGACCTCAAGCTGTTCGCGGCGATCCGGCTGGTCCGCATGGTCTGGCCGGGCATGAAGGCGCGCCGCTGGGGCCGCATCGTCAATGTGCTGAACATCGGCGCCAAGGCCCCGCCCGCGGCCGGGGCGCCAACGGCGGTCACGCGCGCGGCAGGGCTGGCGCTGACCAAGGTGCTGGCGGGCGAGGGCGCGCCGCACAACATCCTGGTCAATGCGCTGCATGTCGGCATCATCGACAGCGAGCAGTGGACGCGCCGGCACAAGAACGAGGCAGCGAATATTCCCTACGAGCAGTGGAAGGCCGAGCGCGGGCGCAAGGAGGTGCCGCTCGGCCGGCTGGGCGAGGCGGAGGAGTTCGCCAACATGGCCTGTTTCCTGGTCTCCGAGCAGGCATCCTACGTCACCGGCACCTCGATCAATGTCGATGGCGGCAAGTCGCCGGTGTGGTGAAGTGCCGCGCCACCTTGCGTAGTTGCGGCGCCGCATCGATACTTCCTCGCGTCCACCCCGTGTCTCGCCGTCGGACGTGACCCGCCTGCGGGTCCCGGCGTGCAGCAAAGGAGATGTCCGCATGCGCAACTTCGCTGGCGCGCTTGGCGCCTTGGCCCTGGCCGGTGTCCTTCATGCAATGCCGGCTGCGGCGCAGACCCATCCCGCCGGCCCGACGGTCGGGCAGATCGTGCAGCGCGGGCACCTGATCTGCGGCACCAATGTCGGCCGCCAGGGCTTCTCCTCGGTCGACAGCCAGGGGCGATGGTGGGGCTTCGATGTCGATTTCTGCAAGGCGATCGCGGTGGCGATCTTCGGTGATGCCAGCAAGGTGCGCTACGTCGCCTTGTCGAGCGCGCAGCGCTTTCCTGCCCTGCAATCGGGCGAGGTGGACATACTCAGCCGCAACACCACCTGGACGCTGACGCGCGACACGCAGAACGGCTTCGACTTCGCGATCCCCAACTTCTACTCGGGATCGGCGCTGATGGTGCCGCGCGCCCTCAACGTCACTTCTGCCCGCCAGCTCGACGGGGCGACGGTCTGCGTGTTCCCGGGCTCGACCACCGAGAGGTATCTCGCCGATTTCGGCCGCCGGCACAACATCACCTTCCGCCCGGTCGTGATCGAGAATGTGCGCGAGATGACCGCCGCCTACCTGTCCGGGCGCTGCGACGTGAATACCCAGGACGCCACGGGCCTGGTCTCGATCCGCGCACTCGAGACGCCCAATCCGAACGATCACGTCATCCTGCCCGAGATGCTGTCGAAGGAGCCGCTGGCGATCACCATGCGCCAGGGCGACGCCCAGTTCCGCGACCTGATCAGCTGGGTGGTGATGATCACCATCGAGGGCGAGGAGCAGGGCATCACCTCGGCCAATATCGACAATTTCGCCAATAGCCAGGACCCGCATGTGCGCCGCCTGCTCGGCCTCACGCCCGGCATCGGACGCGCTTTCGGGATCGACGACCGCTGGGCCTACAACGTGCTCAAGCAGGTCGGCAACTACGCTGAGATCTTCGACCGCAATGTCGGCAAGGACAGTCCGCTGCGCATGGAGCGCGGCCTGAACGGGCTGTGGAACCAGGGCGGCCTGCTCTACTCCTATCCGATCAACTAGCTCGTGCCGACGGGCCTGCCATTGCCTGAGCCCGAACGCAGGCCGGACGGTTCGCGCGCCCCGCCGATCGGTGGCGGCGCGCGTTCCATGTTCACGGGCGAATCGCTGCGTGGCCTGATCTACCAGCTTGCAGCGGCCGCGATACTGGTTCTGGCGGTGTGGTTCGCGCTGGCGAATGCGAGCGCCAACCTCTCGCGCACCAACATCGCGACGGGCTGGACCTTTCTTGCCGAGGAATCGGGCTTCCAGGTTGGCGAAAGCCTGATCGCGCAATCCCCGACATCGAGCTACGCCTACACGCTGCTGGCAGGCGTGGTGAACACGCTGTTCGTCTCTGCCATCGGCATCGTGCTGGCGAGCTTTCTCGGCCTGGTCGTGGGCATAGGCCGCCTCTCCGGGAACTGGCTGATCGCGCGCTATGCCTCGGCCTATGTCGAGGTGTTCCGCAACACGCCGATCCTGTTGCAGATCATCGTCTGGTACACCGTGTTGCGCGGGCTGCCGGGCACACGCCAGGCGCTGAACCCGCTTCCCGGCGTGTTCCTGTCAAACCGCGGCCTGCGTGTGCCCGCGCCGCTGGCCGAGGCGGCCCATCCCTGGATGGGGCTTGCCTTCCTGGTGGGGCTTGCGCTCGCCCTGCTGTGGGCGCGCTTCGTGCGGCGCCGGCAGGCACGCACCGGGCAGCGGTTGCCAGGCTTCCTTCCCGGCCTTGCCATGGCGCTTGGTTTTCCGGCGCTTGTCTGGCTGGTGGCGGGCGCCCCCTTCCGTCTCGACATGCCGGTGCTGCGCGGCTTCAACTTCCGCGGCGGCGCCGATCTGTCGCCCGAGTTCGTGGCCCTGCTGGCCGGGCTTGTCGCCTACACGGGTGCCTTCATCGCAGAGATCGTGCGCGCCGGCATCCAGTCCGTCCCGCGCGGACAGATCGAGGCGGCGCGCGCGGTCGGTCTGCACCCCGGAGCGATCATGCGCCTGGTCGTCCTGCCGCAGGCCTTGCGCGTGATCGTGCCGCCGCTCGCCAGCCAGTATCTCGGCCTGTGCAAGAACAGCTCGCTCGCGGTGGCGATCGGCTATCCCGACGTCGTCAATGTGATGCAGACGACCATCAACCAGACCGGCCAGGCGATCGAGGGCCTCGCCGTGATCATGGCGGTGTATCTGACCATCTCGCTGTCGATCGCCGCCTTCATGAACTGGTACAACCGCCGCGTCGCGATCGTGGAGCGCTAGGACCATGGCTGCGACACCGGGAGCGATGGCGCTCTCCGCTGCCTCCGCCGCCCAGGCGCTCGACCAGGGCGGCCGCCCGCCGCCGGTGCTGGAACGCGGCGTGCTCCGCTGGCTGCGCACCAACCTGTTCGCCAGCTGGTGGCACGCCGGGCTGACGCTGCTCGGGCTCTATGTCCTGGTGGCCGTGCTGCCGCCCTTCTGGACCTGGGCGGTGGCCGGTGCCTCCTTTGCGCCGGGCCAAGCCGGCGCCGAGGCCTGCGCGCGCGCCGCGGGCGCCTGCTGGAGCGTGATCGCCGAGAAGCATCGCGTGATGCTGTTCGGCCTCTATCCCTACGAGCAGCATTGGCGCCCGCTGGTGGCCATGCTGCTCTGGTGCGCGCTCGTGCTGGCAAGCTGCGTGCCGTCGATGTGGCGGCCTTCCGTGCTGGCGCCCCTCTGGCTTGCCGGTGGTGCGGCCTGCCTCGCGCTGATGGGCGGCGGCGTCGCGGGGCTCGCGCCGGTGGCGAACAGCGACTGGGGCGGGCTGCCGCTGACGATCCTGCTGTTCACCGGAACGGTGTTGATCGGCCTGCCGCTGGCCGCGCTGATGGCGCTCGGTCGCCGCTCCGAGTTGCCGGCGATCAGCGGCATCATGACCGCCCTGATCGAACTCACCCGCGGCGTGCCGCTGGTAACGGTGCTGTTCGTGGCGGCCGTGCTGTTCCCGCTGTTCATGCCGGCCGGCGTGAACTTCGACAAGCTTCTGCGCGCGCAGATCGGCATGGCGATCTTCTTCGCCTGCTACGAGGCCGAGGTGATCCGTGGCGGCCTGCAGGCGATTCCGCGTGGGCAGATCGAGGCCGCGACCTCGCTCGGGCTCGGCTACTGGCGGCGGACGGTGCTGATCGTGCTGCCGCAGGCGCTGCGTATCGCCATTCCGGGAATCATGAATCACATCATTGCCGCCTTCAAGAACACCTCGCTCGTGATCATCATCGGCCTGCTCGATTTCCTCAACGCCACCAAGGCCTCGCTGGTCGATCCGCCCTGGCAGCGCTACGCGACCGAGGCCTACCTTTTCCTGGCGGTGGTCTATTTCCTGGTCTGCTGGGCGATGTCGCAGTACAGCCAGTGGCTGGAGCGGCGCCTTGCCGACGGCCGTCCGGCCGGCTGAACCTTCGTTCCGCCCCCATCCACGCGGTTGCGCCCGCCGGCCCGCCCGCGTAGAGAAGGCGCCAAGACGCTGTGGCACGAGGGAGTAGCCGGCATGGCACGCAATCTGACGGTTGGCATTGGCGGCCTGGGCGCGATCGGGCTGGCGCTGGCGCGCCGCATCGATGCCGGGATCGAGGGTCTTACCCTTGCCGCCGTGTCCGGGCGCGATGTCGCCAAGGCCGCGGCGAACGTCGCCGGCTTCGCCTCGAAGCCCGCCGTGGTCGCCCTGGCCGAGCTTGGCCAGCATGCCGACGTGGTGGTGGAGGCGGCACCGACGGCCGTGTTCGACCAGGTGGCCGAGCCCGCCATCCGTGCGGGGCGCATCTTCATGCCCTCCTCGGTCGGCGCGCTGCTGCCGCGCATGCATCTGGTCGATCTCGCGCGCCAGACCGGAGCGCGGATCGTGGTGCCCACCGGCGCGCTGATCGGGCTCGATGCCGTGCGCGCCGCGGCCGAGGGAAGGATCGAGAGCGTCAAGCTCGTCACCCGCAAGCCGCCGCGCGGGCTGGCCGGCGCGCCCTATCTCGACGAGCACAAGATCGATGTCGAGAAGATCACCACGCCCACCAGGATCTTCGACGGCTCGGCCCGCGACGGCGCCAAGGGCTTCCCGGCCAATGTGAACGTCGCCGCCGCGCTTTCGCTCGCCGGCATCGGGCCGGATGCGACGCGGCTCGAGATCTGGGCCGATCCCACCGTCACGCGCAACACCCACTGCATCACGGTCGAGGCGGATACCGCCCGCTTCACCATGTCGATCGAGAACGTCCCGTCGGAGAACCCGCGCACTGGGCGCATCACGCCGCTCTCGGTGATCGCCTGCCTGCGCGGGCTCGTGAGCACGCTCAAGGTCGGCACCTGAACCGCAGCCGCGACGGGAGATGGCGCCGATGAGCGAAGGTCTGCGCCGCATCGCCGTCCTCGGCACCGGCATCATGGGCGCGCCGATGGCACGCCGGCTGGCCGAGGCGGGCTTCACGGTCTCTGCCTGGAACCGCTCGCGCGCCAAGGCCGAGCCGCTGGCCGCCGATGGCGTCTCGATCACAGACACGCCGGCCGCTGCCTGTGCGGGGGCCGATGTCGCGCTCTTGATGCTCACGGACGGTCCCGCCTGCGATGCCGTGCTGCACCAGGGCGGTGTGCTGGCTGCATTGCGGCCCGGCGCGGTCGTGCTGGTGATGGCCTCGATCCCGCCGGCAAGCGCACGCGCGCAGGCGGCGGCCTGCGCCGCGCGCGGCATGTTCTATGTCGATGCACCCGTCTCCGGCGGGGAGCGCGGCGCCATCGCCGGCACGCTCGCGATCATGGCCGGCGGCGAGGAGGCGGCCATCGCCGCGCTCGCGCCCGTATTCGCCCCGCTCGGCCGCGCCACGCGCATCGGGCCGGCGGGCGCGGGCTCGCTCGCCAAGCTCGCCAACCAGTTGATCGTCGGCGTGACCATCGGCGCGGTGGCCGAGGCGCTGCACCTGGTCGCGGCGGGCGGTTCCGATCCGGCGGCCTTCCGCGCTGCCGTGGCGGGCGGCTTCGCCGATTCCAACATCCTGCGCATCCATGGCGAGCGCATGATCAGCGGCGATTTCCGCCCCGGCGGCACCGTCGCCATCCAGCTGAAGGACATGCGCTCGATCCGGGCCGAGGCCGAGGCGCTCGGCCTCGATTTGCCGATCACGCGGCTGGTCGAGCAGCTCTACGATGCGCTGGTCGCGCATGGCGATGGCGCGCTTGACCACAGCGCGCTCTGGCGCGAGATCGCGCGCCGGGCGAGCCCGCCCCGGCTCGGCGGCGACTAGCGACGGGAGGAGGGGCGGGCGTGGGCACGGAAGCGATCGACCTCGCGCTGACGGCCTTCGTGGCACTGCTGGTGATCTTCGATCCACCGGGCACGGCGGCCCTGTTCGTCGCCATCACCCCGCGCGACACGACGGCGGAACGGCGCCAGCAGGCGATCCGCGCGACGCTGGTGGCCTTCGGCGTGCTGGTGGGTTTCGCGGTCGGCGGCGGCTGGCTGATGGCGCAGCTCGGCATAAGCCAGCCGGCGCTGCGGATCGCCGGCGGCATGCTGCTGTTCCTGCTCGCCGCCGACATGGTGATGGTGCGCGAGAGCGGCCTGCGCGCCACCACCGCGCGCGAGCGCGAGGAGGCCGAGGAGACAGAGAACGACATCTCGGTCTTTCCGCTGGCGATCCCGCTGATCGCGGGGCCGGGGGCCATGACCACCATGGTCGTGATGCAGGCGCGTGCCGGCTGGGACCCGTGGCTCGGCCTCGCCTTGTTCCTGGCGCTGGCCGCGGCTCTGCTGCTGACGCTGGTGGCGCTGCTGTTCGCTGGCAGCCTGGCGCGGCTTCTCGGCCAGATCGGCGCCAACGTCATCAGCCGCGTGCTCGGCGTGGTGCTGGCCGCGCTCGCCGCCCAGATGGTGCTGGACGGGATCGCCGGCAGCGGGCTCCTGCGCTGAGCGCCCGCAGGCCGGCGTTCAGTCCTGGCGCGGCAGCATCTGCTCGGCCAGCCGCACCCAGTAGGAGGCGCCGAGCGGGATCATCGCGTCGTTGAAGTCGAATCCCGGATGGTGGCACATCGGGTCGTGCGGCGTGCGGCCGGTGCCCATGAAGATGTAGGCGCCCTGCTTGGCGTTCAGCAGGAAGGCGAAATCCTCGGCTCCCATGGTAGGCTTGGCGGCGATGTGCACCTTGTCGGCGCCGGCGACCTCCTTGGCCGCGCGCATCGCCTCGCCGGTCGCGACCGGATCGTTGACGGTGGCCGGATAGGCGCGCATATAGTCCACCTCGGCCACCGCGCCGAAGGCGGCCGCGACCTGCTTCGCCACCTCCGGAACGCGCTGTTCCAGGAGATCGCCGGTCGCCTTGTCGAACCAGCGCGTCGTGCCGCGCATGAGCAGGGTCTGCGGGATCACGTTCCAGGTATCGCCGCCCTGGATCATGCTGATCGTCACCACCGCCGGGTCGCACGGATCGGCATTGCGCGAGACGATGCTTTGCAGCGCCGTGACGATGTGCGCCGCGATCAGCACCGGATCGATACCGAGATGCGGCATCGCGCCATGCGCGCCCTTGCCGGCAAGGCGGACCTCCACATTCGCCACCGCCGCCATCATGTTGCCTTCGCGGATGGCGAAATGGCCGGCGGGCAGGCCGGGCCAGTTGTGCAGACCATAGACGCGGTCCATGGGGAAGCGCGCGAACAGGCCTTCCTCCACCATCACGCGGCCGCCGCCCTCGTTCTCCTCGGCCGGCTGGAAGATGACGTAGATCGTGCCGTCGAAGTTGCGCGTCTCGGCGAGGTAGCGCGCGGCGCCGAGCAGCATGGTGGTATGACCGTCATGGCCGCAGGCATGCATCTTGCCCGGCACGGTCGAGGCATAGGGCGCGCCGGTGATCTCGGTGACATGCAGGGCGTCCATGTCGGCGCGCAGCCCGATCGCGCGGCCAGAGGCGTTCCCGCGGCCGCGGATCACGCCGACGACGCCGGTCTTGGCGATGCCGGCATGGACCTCGTCCACGCCGAAGCCGCGCAGCCGCTCGGCCACGAGCTTCGCGGTGCGGTGCTCCTCGAAGGCTGTTTCCGGGTGGCGATGGAGATCCTGCCGCCACGCGGTCAGTTCGGCGTGATAGTCGGCGATGCGGTTGACGATCGGCATGCGCGCGCTCCCGGAATGGCCGTGGGGCCGGTGTGCTCAGCGCCCCTCGGGGCGGAGGATGTCGAAATCCACCCCCTCGTCGGCCTGGAGCACGTGGCGGTCCCACAACAGGTCGTAGCCGCGGCGCGGCGTTTCAACCGGCGGACGGAAGGCGGCGCGGCGCCGGGCCAGCTCGGCCTCGGGGACGAGAAGGTCGAGCCGCCGCTCCTTCACCGAAAGCCGGATGCGATCCCCGGTACGTGCGAGCGCGAGCGGCCCGCCCACCGCGGCCTCGGGCGTGACGTGCAGCACGATGGTGCCATAGGCGGTGCCGCTCATGCGCGCATCCGAGATGCGCACCAAGTCCTTCACGCCGGCACGCGCGAGCTTGCCCGGAATGGGGATGTAGCCGGCTTCCGGCATGCCGTAGCCGCCCTTGGGGCCGGCGTTCTGGAGCACGAGGATGTCGTCGGGGCGCACATCGAGCTCGGGGCTGTCGATCCGCTCGGCCATGTCGGCAAGAGAGGAGAACACCACCGCGCGCGCCTCCTTCTCGAACAGGGCGGGGTCGGCGGCGGAGCGCTTCAGGATCGCCCCGCGCGGTGCGAGGCTGCCGAACAGCGAAACCAGCCCGCCCACGGGCATGATCGGCTCGGCGGCCGGGCGGATATAGGCGCGATCGACGAAGGCCCCTGTCTCGCGCTTGAGACGCTGGCCGAGCGTCTCGCCCGTCACCGTCAGGCAGTCGAGATGCAGGAGCGGCTTGAGTTCGCGCAGCACCGCGCCGAGGCCGCCGGCGGCGAAGAAATCCTCCATGTAGCCCTGGCCGGTGGGCTTGAGATCGACCAGCACCGGCGTCGTGTCCGAGAGCGCGTTCAGGCGCTTGAGATCGACCGGAATGCCGAGCCGGCCCGCGATCGCGGTGAGGTGGATCAGCGCATTGGTCGAGCCGCCGATCGCCAACAGGACGCGCAGCGCATTCTCGATCGCCGGCGCGGTCATGATCTGGCTCGGCCGGATCGGGCGGCGGGTGGCAAGCTCCACGGCAAGCGCGCCGCTCGCTTCCGCCGCGCGCAGCCGGTCGGCATGCACGGCCGGGATGGCGGCGGTGCCGGGCAGCGCCATGCCGAGCGCCTCGGCGATGCAGGCCATGGTGCTGGCCGTGCCCATCACGCCGCAGGAGCCGGCGGTGGTGGCGAGGTTGCCCTCGACCCGCTCGATCCGCTCGGCGCTGACCTCGCCGGCGCGGAAGCGCGCCCAGAAGCGGCGGCAATCGGTGCAGGCCGACAGGCGCTCGCCCTCGAAGCGGGTGGCCATCATCGGCCCGCCGATAAGCTGCACGGAAGGCACGTCGGACGATGCGGCCGCCATGAGCTGCGCCGGCACGGTCTTGTCGCAGGCGCCCATCATCACCACCGCATCGCAGGGCTGGGCGCGCATCATCTCCTCGGTGTCGAGCGCCATCAGGTTGCGGTAGTACATCGTGCAGGGGCTGACGAAGGGCTCGCAGATCGAGATGGTGGGGAAGTCGACCGGCAGGCCGCCGGCGGCGAGCACGCCGCGCTTCACCGCCTCGGCCAGTTCCGGGAAGTGGCGGTGGCAGTTGTTGAAGCCCGAGGCGGTGTTCACGATTCCCACCACCGGCTTCTTCAGGATCGCGCTCGAATAGCCCATCGACTTGATGAAGGCGCGGCGGAGGTATAGTGCGAAGTCGCGATCGCCATAGTTGGTGGCGCCCTTTGCCAATCCTTGCGCGCCCTGCGGCGCGCCCGGATCGCGGCCCGGAGCCGCGTTGCGCGGCGTGCGCGCGGGCCTGGCGGGCGCGGGCTTGCCTGTTGCAGCCTTGGCTGCGGGTTTGCGGGGCGGCTTGGGCGACTTCGCCATCGGTCTGGCTCCTTCGGTATGGAGCGCCGATGCTAGGGGCCGGGGGAGGCGCGATCAACCGCCACCGCCGCTGCCGCGCCGAGCCATGCTTTGGGAGGTGGCAGAGCGTGATGAGGCCCGGCGTTGCAGGCTCCTTTGGGTTGTGGTATCAAAATACCACATCTCTTTTCCCTTGACGCTGCGGCGCCCGAAGGCCATAACCCGCGCCGTTTCGCGCGCCCCCTCTTGGCTTGCCGGCCAAGGGGGGGCGTGCCTCCTGACCGAAGGAACGGCCATGAAGACCCTCTCGCTCAAGCCGCGCGAGGTGAAGAAAAGCTGGGTGCTGATCGATGCCGACGGGCTGGTGCTCGGCCGGCTTGCCACGATCATCGCCACCCGGCTGCGCGGCAAGCATCGCCCCGACTTCACCCCCCATGTCGATTGCGGCGACAACATCATCGTCATCAACGCCGAGAAGGTGCGGCTGACCGGCAACAAGGCCGAGCAGAGCGTCTTCCACTGGCACACGGGCCACCCGGGCGGGATCAAGGGGCGCACCCTCGGCCAGCGCCTGCGCTCGGCCCATCCCGAGCGGGTGATCGTCAAGGCGGTGGAGCGCATGATCACGCGCGGGCCGCTGGCGCGCGTGCAGATGAAGAACCTGCGCGTCTATGCCGGCCCGGACCACCCGCACGAGGCGCAGCAGCCGGCCAAGCTGGACGTTGCGAAGCTCAACCCCAAGAACGCCTACCGGAGCGGCTGACGCCATGACCGACGGCAAGACGACGCTCAGCGACCTCAAGGACCTGGCCCAGGCGGTTCCCGCCATGGCCGCCGCCACCGCCCCGGCCGAGCCCAAGCGCGACGGCCTCGGCCGCAGCCAGGCCACCGGCCGGCGCAAGAACGCGGTCGCCCGCGTGTGGGTGAAGCCCGGCAGCGGCAAGATCATGGTCAACGGCAAGCCGGCCGAGCGCTATTTCGCGCGCGGCGTGCTGCGCATGCTGATCACCCAGCCCTTCCTGGTGGCCGACCGCTACAACCAGTTCGACGTGATGTGCACCGTTACCGGCGGCGGGCTTTCGGGCCAGGCCGGCGCGGTGCGCCACGGCATCAGCCGCGCGCTGGTGAACTACGAGCCGGGGCTGCGCAAGATCCTCAAGGCGTCCGGGTTCCTCACCCGCGACAGCCGCGTGGTCGAGCGCAAGAAGTACGGTCACGCCAAGGCCCGCCGCAGCTTCCAGTTCTCGAAGCGCTAGGCGGTTCAGCCACGGCATCCGGCAGGGCCTCGTCCCTGCCGGCGAGTTCTCGAAGGGCGCCCCATCCGGGCGCCCTTCTTGCTTCCGGGCGCCGACTGCCTGTGTTATCCGGGTGCCCGTCAGAACCCGTTCGCCAGGAGAGGTTCCATGCAGGGCCGGGGTCCCTTGTTTCCGTTCCAGGGCAGGATGCCCGTCATCCATCCCGAGGCCTGGATCGCGCCCACCGCCGCCATCATCGGCGATGTCGAGATCGGCAAGGGCAGCGGCATCTGGTTCAACTGCGTCGTGCGCGGCGACGTGCATCATGTGCGCATCGGCGAGCGCAGCAACATCCAGGATGGCAGCATCCTGCACGTCGCGCGCGGCAAGTATCCCTGCATCGTCGGCAATGACGTCACCGTGGGCCACATGGCGATCGTCCATGCCTGCGTGCTCGAGGACAAGGCCTTCGTCGGCATGGGTGCGATCGTGCTCGACGGCGCGGTGATCGAGTCCGAAGGCATGCTGGCGGCCGGCGCCGTGCTCTCGCCCGGCAAGCGCATCGCGCGCGGCGAGCTGTGGGGCGGCATCCCGGCCAAGCCGATCCGTGCCCTCTCGCCCGAGGAGCGGGCGCAATGGGCCAAGACGGCCGTGAACTATGCCGAGCTCGGCGGCAACTATCGCCTGGAATATGCGCGCCAGGCCATGGCCGGCGCCGCCGACTAGGTCGTTCGCGCGGCGCCGCACAAGCCTTCGTTGGCGCCGCAAGGCGGGTCGAACGCCACGCGCTGTGCCGGACCGGTGCCGGCAGGGAGCGGTGCTGTGGCAACGCAGGGAATGAGCCGATGCTCGGATTCCTCAAGTCGATGCTGGGCCGCAAGCCGGCGGGTGCCGGACCAACCGAGGCTGAGCAGTCCGTCAGCCTGCCGCAAGGTCTGGTCGATGCGGTGTCCGAGCCGATCCGTTCCGCGATCCTCTCGACCTTCCACTATTTCTGCGCCGCGCCGGACTCGCTGGTCGGGCGCCCGGCCGAGGTGGCGAAGCAGGCCGCGCTGATCGAGTATCTGCTGATCGCCTTGCCGCAATCGCACATGGCGCCCGATTTCGGTCGCGACGTCACCGATGCGCTGGCCGAGGGGCGGGCGGCACTGCGCGGCGCGCTTGGCATCGCCCCGGACGTGTCGGGCGCGCGCGTGATCGAGGCGCTGGCGGCGGCGGCGCCCAGGCTTGCGCGCGGGGATACCGCCAGCGCGCAGGCATCGCTGGGCGCTGTGGCGGGGGCCGATGCGGCCCTGGTGGTCCAGGCGATGGCGCACTTGCCGCGCCTGCCGGCACTGGCCGAGGGTGTGCGCCGCGCGCGCGATGTGCTGCAGCGGACCGGCAGCCTCGATACGAGTGGGCGATAGCCACCGCAGGGCTTGCGCTTGTGGGAACTGGTACGGGGCGCCAGCGTTAACTGGATCGAGGAAGGGCCGCGGCAGACTGCCATCAACGTGCCACTGGGCTCGGCCGTGATGCGTGCTGCGCTGGACCCGTCCGGCATCGATCCGATCCGACGGAGACCTGTCATGCCTGCTCGAACCATGTCTTGCGACGAAACGATTTTGCGCCGCGTTGGCCTGCTGCCGGTTGCCGGTGCAGCCCTGCTGTTGCTGTCGGCCTGCGCCGCCACGGTGGCGCCCGCGCCGATGACGACCGAAAGCGTCAGCCTGCCGCGTGGCGCCGACACCAGAATCACCGATCCGGTCCGCCACGCTGTGAGCCACACGAGCTACGTCTTCGCCACCGCGCCCGAGCAGCTCGCCGGCCGCCCCGCAGAAGCGGCCGAGGCGGCGCTCTACTACGAGTACATGGCAGCGCGCCTGACCGGACCCTATGAGCGGGTGGAGTATCGCCCGCTGCATCCGCAGCTGCTGCTGGCCGGCCGGGCGGAGTTGCGCCAGGCGCTGGGCATCGCGCCCACGGCGCCGGCCCAGGCGACGATCGACAGCCTTTGGCGGGTGGCGGAAGCGACCCGCTCGGGTAATCGCGAGGCGGCGACACAGGCCGCGACCGGTGGGGTCTTCACCGCCCCGCCTGAGCAGACGCTCACGCGCTTGGCGTCACTGCCGCCCCTGCCCATGGTTGCGCGCGCATCCGCCGACGCCTACGGGCACTTCCGGTCGCAGGACATGCGCGGGTCGAGCAATCGCCGGCTCTGGTAGCCAGCCCGATCGCCCGGTTGCCGAACGCACAAGGGCGGCCGCCCGGTCCGGGAGAGCCGCCCTTGTTCTTGCGTGCGCCCCGACGTGGCTCGCTCGCCTACTCGGCGCGCGACTTGACGTAGCTGCCAGGCGCATCCTCGAGCGCCGGCAACGCGCCATCCCCGGGGGCGCGCGGGGCGACGCGCGCCTTGGCCAGCCCGCTGACCCAGCGATGCCAGTCCGGCCACCAGGAGCCGGCCAGTTCGGTCGAGCCCTTGAGCCAAGCTGCCGGGTCGGCGGGCAGATCTGCGTTCACCCAGTGGCTGTACTTGCCGGATTCCGGCGGGTTGACCACGCCCGCGATATGACCCGAGGCGGCCAGCACGAACCGCGTCGGGCCACGATAGATCTGCGTCGCGCGATAGGTCGAGGTCCAGGGCGCGATGTGGTCCTCGCGCGTGGACAGGATGTAGGTGGGAATCGCGATGCGGCCGAGGTCGATGGGCTCGCCCATCAGGCGGATCGCGCCGGGCTTCACCAGGAGATTCTCCTGGTACATCTTGCGCAGGTAGAAGCTGTGCATGCGCGCGGGCATGCGCGTGGAATCGGAGTTCCAGTAGAGGAGATCGAAGGGGAAGGGCTCCTGGCCGAGCAGGTAGTTGTTCACCACGAACGACCAGATCAGGTCGTTGGCGCGCAGCATGTTGAAGGTGGTGGCCATCTCGTGGCCTTCGAGGAAGCCACGCTTGCCCATCTTCTCTTCGAGGGCGCGAAGCTGCTCCTCGTCGATAAAGACGGAAAGCTCGCCCGCCTCCTCGAAATCGACCATGGTGGTGAAGAAGGTCGCCGACTTGACGCGATCATCGCCTTTGAGCGCCATCCAGGACAGCAGGCAGGCGAGCAAGGTGCCGCCCAGGCAGTAGCCGATCGCATTGACCTGGTTCTCGCCCGTGGCCTTCTCGATCGCCGCCAGCGCCGCCAGCGGCCCTTCCTCCATGTAGTCGTCGAAGGTCTTGGCGGCCAGCTTCTCGTCAGGGTTCACCCAGCTGATCACGAACACGGTGTGGCCCTGGTCGACCGCCCACTTGATGAAGCTGTTCTTCGGGCGGAGATCGAGGATGTAGTACTTGTTGATCCAGGGCGGGATGATCAGCAGCGGGCGCTTCAGCACCTTCTCGGTGGTGGGGGTGTACTGGACCAACTGCATCAGGTCGTTCTGGAACACGACCTTGCCCGGGGTCAGCGCGATGTTCTGGCCCACCTTGAAGGCGTCCATGTCGGTCATCTTGACCGAGAGGCGCCCCTTGCCGCGCTCGAGGTCGGCAAGCAGGTTGGACAGCCCCTTGATCAGGTTCTCCCCGCCCGTCTCGGCGGTCTTGCGCAAGACCTCGGGATTGGTCAGCACGAAGTTCGAAGGCGCCATCGCATCGACGAACTGGCGCGTATAGAAATCCACCTTCTGCGCGGTCTTCTCGTCCACGCCATCGACGGTCTTCACC
>JADZEB010000040.1 GCA_020850755.1 Alphaproteobacteria bacterium
ACGAGATCGGCGTGACACCCGACCTTGCCGCGATCGGCGCGCTGGTCAAGGGCGCGGGCGCGCTCCTTCACACCGACGCGGCGCAGGCGGCGGGCAAGGTCGCGCTCGATGTGCATGCGATGCAGATCGACCTGATGAGCATCAGCGCGCACAAGCTCTATGGCCCCAAGGGGGTCGGCGCGCTTTACGTCCGCCGCCGCCCGCGCGTGCGCCTCGCGCCCTTGTTCTCGGGCGGGGGGCAGGAGCGCGGCCTGCGCTCGGGCACTCTGCCCGCGCCCCTGCTGGTGGGCTTCGGCGTTGCCGCCGCGATCGCCGCCGCCGAGATGGCCGAGGAGGCCGAGCGGCTGCGCGCCTTGCGCGCGCGGCTCTGGGACGCGCTTGCCGCCGCCGTGCCGGGGCTGGCGCTCAACGGCGCGGCCGAGCCCAGGCTTGCCGGCAACCTCAATCTCCGCTTCCCCGGCGCGAGCGCCCAGGCGCTGATCGCCGCGGTGCCGGACCTGTGCCTTTCCACCGGTTCGGCCTGCACCTCGGCCGAGGTCGAGCCGAGCCATGTGCTGCGCGCATTGGGCCTTACCGAGGAGGCGGCGCAGTCCTGCTTGCGCATCGGGCTCGGACGCTTTACCTCAGCGGCCGAGATCGATCACGCGGCGGCGGCCCTGTCGGCCGCCTACCGGCAGGCTGGCGCCCGCGCGGGCGCGGCTGCCCACTAGCCCGCCAGCGACGGAGCACCCGCCCACGATGCCCAAGATGACCTTCATCGAGCGCGACGGAACACGGCGCGAGGTGGACGCACCGCTCGGGCTTTCGGTGCTGGAGATCGCCCATCGCCACGGCATCGACATCGAGGGCGCGTGCGAGGGCTCGCTCGCCTGCTCGACCTGCCATGTCATTGTCGATGGCAACTGGTTCGGCAAGCTAGGCACGCCCACCGAGGACGAGGAGGACATGCTCGACCTCGCCTTCGGGCTGGAGGAGACCTCCCGGCTCGGCTGCCAGATCGTGATGACCGATGCGCTCGACGGGCTGGTGGTGAAGCTGCCCTCGGCGACGCGCAACATGATGAACGAGTAGCCGAAAGGCGTATCGCGGGCGGCGGCTGCCGGCCGCGCAGCAACCGGCAGAGGACAAAGTGGACCAGATCGCCCCGCGCCCGTTCCAGGACCTGGCCGCGCCGGAGAGCGCCTTCGCCCGCCTGCGCGAAGCGTGCCGCCCGGCCTGGGAGTCCTACAGCGACCACGCCTTCGTGCGCGGCATGGCCGACGGCTCGCTGCCCGAGGCCGCATTCCGCCACTACCTGGTCCAGGACTATCTGTTCCTGGTCCATTTCAGCCGCGCCTATGCGCTGGCCGTGTTCAAGTCGGACAATGTCGCCGACATGCGAGAGAAGGCGGCCGGGCTCGATGCGCTGCTCAATACCGAGATGAAGCTGCATGTCGGCTATTGCCGCGGCTGGGGCCTGTCGGAAGCCGACATGGCCGCCGCACCGGAAGCGACCGCGACCATGGCCTATACGCGCTATGTGCTGGAGCGCGGGCTCGCAGGCGACATCCTCGATCTCGAAGTGGCGCTGGCGCCCTGCGTGATCGGCTATGGCGAGATCGCCAACCGCATGCTGGCAAGCCCGGCGCTGCGCCTTGCCGGCAACCCGTATCGCGACTGGATCGCGATGTATGCCGCCGAGGACTACCAGGCGCTGGCCCGGTCCTCGGTCGAGCGGCTCGACCGGCTGGTGGCGGCGCGCGGCGGGGCGGCGCGCTTCCCCGCGCTGGTGACCACCTTCGACCAGGCGACGCGGCTGGAAGCGGCGTTCTGGCAGATGGGCCTGGACCGCGCGACATGAGCGCGGCCGACGCCCTTGCCGGATCGGGCCTGCCGGCGGGCGAATTCGGCACGCTGCGCCGGGGCGCGCGCATCGTCGTCGCCATGTCGGGCGGGGTCGATTCCTCGGTCGTGGCCGGGCTTGCCGCCGCCGCCGGCTACGAGGCGATCGGCGTCACCTTGCAGCTCTACGACCATGGCGCGGCGACGGGGCGTAAGGGCGCCTGCTGCGCGGGGCAGGACATCCGCGATGCCCGCCGCGTCGCCGATCATCTCGGCATCGCGCACTATGTGCTCGACATGGAGGCTCGCTTCCGCGCCGCCGTGATCGAGGATTTCGCCGCCGCCTACGCCGCCGGGCAGACGCCCATTCCCTGCGTGCGCTGCAACCAGTCGGTCAAGTTCACCGACCTCCTGGCGGTGGCGCGCGACCTCGGCGCCGAGGCGCTGGCCACCGGCCATTATGTCCGCCGCGCCGAGACAGCGCAGGGCGCGCGGCTTCTGCGCGCGATCGAGCCCGCCCGCGACCAGAGCTATTTCCTGTTCGCCACCACCCGCGCCCAGCTTGATTTCTGCCGCTTTCCGTTGGGCGCCATGACCAAGGCCGAGACCCGCACCATCGCCGAGCGCCTCGGCCTGCCGGTCGCGGTCAAGCCCGACAGCCAGGATATCTGCTTCGTGCCCCAGGGCCATTACGCCGATCTGGTGCGCAGGCTTCAACCCGAGGCCGAGGGTGCGCTGCCGGGCGAGATCGTCGATCGCGCCGGGCGCGTGCTCGGGCGCCATGCCGGCGTGATCCACTACACGGTGGGCCAGCATCGCGGCCTCGGGCCGGCGGCGACGGAGGGCGGGGAGCCGATGTTCGTGCTCGCCCTCGATCCCGCGCGCCGTCGCGTGGTGGTGGGGCCCCGCGCCGCGCTCGGGCGGCAGGCTCTGGTGCTGGACCAGGTCAGTTGGCTGGTCGATCCGCCCGCGCCGGGAGTGGCGATGCGCGCTGCCGTGAAGCTCCGCTCGCGCGAGGCGGCGGCCCCCGCCGCGGTCGCCTGGGACGCGGGGGCGGGGCTTGCGCATCTCGCGCTCGATGCCCCGGCGGTGGTGGCCCCCGGCCAGGCGGGCGTGTTCTACGATGGCGAGACGGTGCTCGGCGGGGGCTTCATCCGTCGCGAGCGGGATGCCCCGGCGACTGGCGCGGCTGCGGGCGCGGCGGCGGGCGCGGCTGCGGGCGCGGCGGCGGCGGGCCGGATCGAGGCCCCGGCGGCCTAGCGTCGCCGCCCGGCATCGTGGCCTGCCATCGCGGCCCGGCATCGTGGCCTGCCATCGCGGCCTGGCACAGCAGCCGGTGCGCGGCGCGCTGGGCAAGGGCAGGGGCACGCGCTGCGGCTTGACAAGGCCGGCCCCGGACGCCTATCTCCCGCGCTCCGACGCGTGGCGGCGTAGCTCAGTGGTAGAGCAGGGGAATCATAATCCCTTGGTCGGGGGTTCAAATCCCTCCGCCGCTACCATCGTCGGGGGGCGGATGCCGGGGCGTGCGCCCGTATGCGGGTGTCGGTTGCCGGCCACAGGGCGGCAGAAATTGCCCATCCCTGCCCCGGCATTGCCTGAATACCCTTGTCATTACTTAATACCGCCCCTATCCTCCGACCGTTGCTGACTCGGGCCGAGTCCGGCGGCGCGCGTGTTACGCGCTCGCAGGGTTGGTCCAAGGCAGCGGCGGCAAGGCAGGTCTTGGGCATCGCGCCCGGTGACACCATGCTGTCCCATCGGTTTTCTTGTCCGGGAGCCCGCCCCATGATGCGCACCAAGGTTCTGGCTTTGCTGGCTGGCGCATTTGCACTCGTGTCCGTGTCCACGGCCGCGATGGCGCAGCCGCAGCAGATCCGCGTCGGCCAGCCGGCCGGCACCCAGCAGGCCCAGGACGTGAGCGACGATCGCCTGCTCGGCATCCTGATCGTGCTCGGCCTTGCCGGTGCGGGCATCGGCTTGGCCCTGGCCCTCGGCGGCAATGGCGGCAGCGGCGGGACGACGATCGCCCCGCCGGCGACTGCCCCCGTCTTTTGACCCGCGGTAGGATCACCATGATGCGCACCAAGGTTCTGGCGTTGCTGGCAGGCGCGTTCGCGCTGGTGTCCGTGTCCACGGCGGCCTATGCCCAGCAGAACATCCGCGTCGGCCAGCCGGCAGGCACCCAGCAGGCCCAGGACGAGAGCGACGATCGCCTGCTCGGCATCCTGCTCGTGCTCGGCCTTGCCGGTGCGGGCATCGGCTTGGCGCTGGCGCTCGGCGGCAATGGCGGCAGCGGCGGCACGACGATCGCCCCGCCGGCCACTGTCAACAACAACTGACCCGCAGGAGGATCACCGTGCTGCGCATGAAGCTTCTGGCCCTGGCCGTGGGCGCGTTTTCCATGGCGGCCGTGTCCACGGCCGCGATGGCGCAGCCGCAGCAGATCCGCGTCGGCCAGCCGGCCGGAACGCAGCAGGCCCAGGACGAGAGCGACGATCGCCTGCTCGGCATCCTGCTCGTGCTCGGCCTTGCCGGTATCGGGATCGGGCTTGCGATCGGGCTGGGTGGCAATGGCGGCAGCGGCGGCACGACGATCGCGCCTCCCGTGACCGCGCCACCGAGCTGACCGGCGCAAAAGCGCAGGACCAAGCTTAGCGACGGGCCGGGGGCGAATGCCTCCGGCCCGTTGGCGTTTCTGGGCGTCGGGCGAGGTATCCCGAGCTGCTCCACGCCACGCGATGGAGGTGACGTGCTATTGTATGTATGCACGCTAATGCGTTGATAATAAAATTTATAAACTGCTAACTTGTTGCTTGTTCGCGGTCTGGGTGGCGGCTATCCTGCGGCCCAGATCGGTGCGGCGGGTTGACGGGGCCCGACCGCGCCGCGCCAGCAAGGAGACCGCGCCCATGGCCGTGATCCGCCCGCACCGCCTCGCTATCCACCTCATGATCGCCTGCCTGATGGTCGGCCAGATGGCAACCCTTGCCCGACCGGTTCGCGCGCAAGCGCCAGCGCCCCAGGCCGGCCAGCAGCCGGTCCCGGAGGACGAGGAGGAGCGGCGGCGCCGTGGCGTGATCGTCGGCTTGCCGGCAGGCGGCGGCGCCTCCGGCCTGGGCAGTTCGGGTTCGCTGCTCGCCGTTGGTGCCGGCGTGCTCCTGCTCGGCGTGGGCTTAGGCATGGGCGGCGGCGGGGGCGGTGGCGGTGGCAGCAGCACCAGCACCTCGCCGGCGACCACGCGCTAGGCCGGGAGCATTGGGGGGTGTCAAATTTGGTGACGCGTATCGTATGAAGATAATTACACGCGTTAATCCCGTATAAGTTGTATTTAGACCCCTGGACCGCTATTCTATGCGTGCGCAGATTATTGTCTGCGCAACCTGGACGGGTTAATCAGGGGAAATGCAATGAGACGACAGGTTTCCACGGCGGCGGCTACCGCTGCTGCCTTCGCCATCCTTTCGATCGGCCAGGCTTGGGCGCAGCCCGTGCCACCGGTCCCACCTGCCTCGCCTGTCCCGCCTGCTGTCGCCGGCAGCCAGGCGGCGGGCGGGGTCGGCGCCGCCGCCGGGGCGGCGGGCGCCGCGGGTGGCGGGGCGCTCGGCAGCGTGGCGCTCGGGCTTCTCGGGGCCGCGGCGCTTGGCGGCCTTGCCATCGGCATGGGTGGAGGTGGCGGCGGGGGTGGTTCCTCGGCGCCGGTAGCCACGCGCTAGCGCCTGCCCCGGCGCGCCGCGTGCCGCCGCGCCAGGACCGCCGTTCCGCATCGTCCTTTGTCCCGGATCAGGTCCGGCCACCGGCCGCGACCGACCGGCGCAGCAGGACGAAATGGAGCAGCGGCAGGCCGGGTGCCAGCGCCTGTTCCGTCGCATGCACAACGCCATCCTCCGGGTCGAGCCAGTGCCGCGCCGCGAAGCGCCAGCCCGCGGCCTCGGCCCGCCCCGCCTCGGTGACGAGGCGGAGCGGACGGGTGCCGCCGCCCGGCAGCGCGCGCGCCACGAGCCCTTCCGGACGCAGCCGGCTTTCCACCAGCAGGCCCCAGGGGCCATGCGGCGCGACGTCGATCAGGCGGCGCGCGGGCGCCCCTTCGGCCGGCAGGCGGGCAAGCCCGCCCTCGGCCAGCGGGTCGGGGCCGAGCGCGCGGCTCGCGGCAAGGTCCACCGGCAAGCGCACGCTGCGCACGAAGCGGCCCCCACGGCGGACCAGCAGGCTGCGATCGGCGCCAGCCCATTGCTCCTGGCCCTCGGCATCGGTGCCGGCCAGCACCAGCGCCGCCTCCGGCCCGCGCCCGAGCCGCGCCAGCGCGGTGGGATAGGGCAGGGCGGCGGCGCGCGCGGCCAGCGCCTCGCGGTCCGCACCGCTCGGACCGAGTGCTGCGCGCAGGCCGAGGGCCGCCTGGCCGAGCGCGGCCTCGCCGCAGGCGGCAAGGGGCAGGGCGACGCAAGGCAGCAGGCCGAGCAGCGGGCCGAGCACGCGCCGGCGCGACAGGGCCGCAGGACAGAGACGGGCCGGATCGGCGGGGGCCGGTTCGGCACGGGGATCGACAACCAACTTCGCGGGTGCAGCCGTGATCGACATGACGGGTCCAGGGGAGTTTGGCCGCGAGGCGCGGCGCGTAGGACTGGCGCGCGGGCAGCATAGGCGCGTGGTGCGCAGCAACGGTAAACGCGCCGGGCGTGGCCTGTTGTCCGGCCGGCGGATCGGCCGGCGGATCGCCGCTGCGGCGCTCTCGCTCGCGCTCGCGCTGGCCATGGCCGCCGCGCCGGCGCTGGCGCAGGGCGGTGCCTCGCCCGAGCGGCTGCGCCAGGATATCGAGCGGCTGATGCAGGGGCGCGGGATCGAGGAACTGCCGCGCCGCGCCCCCGCATCCGTTGCGGGCGCTGCTGGCGCCGCGCCCGTCGCTTCCACGGCCGCGCTTGCGCCCGAGCCGCCTTCGCCGGCCGAGCGCCTGTTCTCCGTCCGTGCCGGCGAGCCCCTGCGCCTGTTCGGGCTCGACCTGTTCGCCAACGCCGCCGCGCGCTTCGCCGGCGGGAGCGCGCCGCCGGCCGGTGCGGTCGGCGGCGACTACCTGCTCGGCGCGGGCGACGAGTTGCTGATCGTCTTTCGCGGCGGGCTCAACCGCACGCTCACCGTTCCGGTGGAGCGCGACGGGCGCGTGATCCTGCCCGACCTGCGCCCGCTGCCGGCGGGCGGGCGCCGGCTCGACGAGTTCCGCCGCGACCTTGCCGGGGCGGCCGCCGCCGCCTTCGTGCGCACCGAGGTGTTCGTCACGCTGGATGCGATCCGCCAGATCGCCGTCACGGTGGCGGGCGAGGTGCGCCAGCCGGGCCTTGTCCGCCTGCCCTCCACCGCCACCATGCTGCAGGCGCTGGTCGCGGCCGGCGGTGTCGCGCGCGGCGGTTCCTTGCGGCGGATGCGGCTGGTGCGCGCCGGGCGGAGCGTGCCGCTCGATGCCTACGACCTGCTTGCCGGCGACGGCGCCGCCTTCGATGCGCCGCTGGTCGATGGCGATCGCATCCTCGTGCCGGTGCTGGGCGCGGTGGTGGCGGTCGCGGGCGAGGTGCAGCGCCCGGCCCTGTTCGAGCTGCCGGCCGGTGCCACCCAGGCAGAAAGCGCCGCGATCCTGGAGCTTGCCGGCGGCGCGTTGCGCCCGACCGGCAGCCGCTTCCTGGTCTCGCGTCCCGAGCCGCGCGGGCGCGACCGGCTGATCGAGGCGGGCAGCCAGCCGCCGGCCCTGCTTTCGCGCGGCGATCTTCTGCTGGTGCGCGCGGGTGCCGGTGCGGGCGGGCGCGCGGGCGTGGTGCGCATCGAGGGCCATGTGCGCAGCCCGGGCGAGGTCGGGCTTGCCGCCGCCGCCTCGCTCGGCGCGCTGCTGCGCTCGGGCGAGGTGCTGCTGCCCGCGCCCTACCTGCCTTTCGCCGCGCTCCAGACCACCGATCCGGCGTCTCGCGCGCGGGTGTTCCGCGTCGTCAGCCTGGAGGCGGCGGTGGCCGGGCGCGGCGACGTGGCACTGCGCCCCGACGATCTCCTGGTCGTGCTGAGCCAGGCCGACATGCAGTATCTCGCCTCGGCCGATGTGCAGCGCGTGCTGCGCGGGCTGGCGCCGGCGAGCCTGGAGCTGTTCGCGGCGCGCGGCGGCGGCGCTCCGTCCGCCATGCCGGCCGACATTCCCGAGCGCGCCGGCGCGGCGGGCGCGGCCGAGGAAGCGGCGGCGGTGGGGGCGGGGCTCGCCCCGCGCATGACCATCCGCCCGGGCGAGCTGCGCGGCATGGCCGATCGCGGCGAGCTTGCGGCGCTGATCCGGCGCGCGACACCCGAGCGCGCCGACGGCGCGCGCGACGCGCCCGCCCCGCGCGAGGGCTTCGCCGGCAATCTCTGCAACGGGCTGCACGCGCTGGCCGCGATCGTGCGCGGGGCGCGGCCGGGCCGCTTCGCCAATGCCGTGCGCGGTGCGCATGATCTCGAGACCCGTGCCCCGATCGGCTTCGACAACCTGATGCCCTGCCCGCCGGTGTTCGACCGCTACCCCGAACTGCTGCCGCTGGCGATCGAGCATGTCGCGGTGGTCGAGGGCGAGGTGCGCCAGCCCGGCCCCTATCCGGTGGCGCCGGGCACGAGCCTCGCCTCGCTGCTGGCGCTCGCCGGGCAGGTCACGCGCAACGCGGACATGGCGCGCGTGGAGCTGTCGCGCGCGGCGCGGCCAGCCGAGGGCGGGCCGGTGGCGACGGTGACGCATCGCCGCCTCGATTTGTCCGCCTCGCGCGCGCTGGTGCGCATCGATCCGGGCGATGTCGTGCGCATTCCCGTCCGCCCGAACGACTGGGACGACGGACCGGTGGCGCTGCTGGGCGAGGTGCGCCGGCCCGGCTTCTATCCGGTGCGGCGCGGCGAGCGCCTGTCGGAGCTGATCGAGCGCGCGGGCGGGCTGTCCGGGCAGGCCTACCCGCTCGGCGCGGTGCTGACGCGCGAGAGCGCGCGCCGGGCCGAGCGCGCCGCCTTCGAGCGCGCCGCGCAGGAACTGGAGGCGGCGATGCCGGTGGCGCTCTCGCGCAGCGGCGAGGCCGGCGCGCGCGCCGCCGCCTCGGTGCCGGCGCTGTCGCAACTGGTGCGAACGCTGCGCGACGCCCCGGCGGTCGGGCGCGTGGTGATCGAGGCCGATCCGGCGGCGCTGGCGGCGCGGCCCGAACTCGACATCACGCTTGAACCGGGCGACCGGCTGTTCGTGCCGAAACGGCCCAACTCGGTGCAGGTGGCGGGCGAGGTGCTGAACGTCACCAGCCTGCAGTTCCGCTCGGGCCTGCAACCGCACGACTATATCCGCATGGCCGGCGGCACCCGCGTGACGGCGGACGAGCGGCGCATCTTCGTGCTGCTGCCGAACGGCGAGGCGCAGCCGGTGGGGGCGAGCTTCTGGAACTTCCGCCCCGTGAACGTGCCGCCCGGGGCGGTGATCGTGGTGCCGCGCGATCCCTTGCCCTTCGACGCGCTCGGGCTGACGCGCGATCTTACCGGCATTCTCGGCCAGCTTGCGCTGGCGGCGGCGTCCGTGGCGGTGATCTCGCGCCGCTAGGCGAAAGGCGGCGGCCCGCGGACGATCTGGCCAGCATGCGCGCGCGCAGACTTGTCGCGTTGGCGCTGTGCGCGGCGATAGCCTTCGCCGCCCCGCCGCCCGGGCATGCGCAAGCGCCCGACGCGCCGGCGCGCATCCGCGCCCCCGCCACCTTCTGGGGCGGGCCGGTCATTCCGGGCGACTACCCGTCCGTGCCCTGGGCCTCGCCCAACGATTTCGGCCAGACCGGCCTGCTGCAGATGCCCGATGCGCGCTTCCTGCCCGACGGCACGGCGGCGATGGGCGTCTCGCACGTCCATCCCTACAATCGCCTGTTCCTGACGGCGCAGGTGCTGCCGGTGTTGGAAGCGACCTTCCGCTATACCGACATCACCAACCGGCTCTATGGCGCGGCCGCCTTCTCGGGCGATCAGAGCTTCAAGGACCGCAGCATCGACCTCAAGTTCCGCCTGCTCGCGGAAGGGCCGTACTGGCCGCAGATCGCGGTGGGCCTGCGCGATCTCGGCGGCACGGCGCTGTTCGGCAGCGAGTATGTGGTGGCCAGCCGGCGCTTCTGGGACTTCGACCTCACGCTCGGCATCGGCTGGGGCAACATGGCCACGCGCGGGGCGATGCCCAATCCGCTCGGCCTCGGCTGGCGGCGGCTGCGCGAGCGGCCGCGCGCGGCAACGCCGGGCAGCCTGCGCTTCAGCTTCTTCCGCGGCCGCGAGGTCGGGCTGTTCGGCGGCGTAAGCTGGGCGACGCCGATCCCCGGCCTTGCGCTCAAGCTCGAATATGACAGCAACGACTATCAGAGCGAGGCGCTGGATAATCGCCTGCGTGTCGCCGCGCCGGTCAATGCCGGGCTGGTCTGGCGTCCGGTGGCGCCGGTGGAGCTTGGCCTCGGCATCGAGCGCGGCAATGCGGTGATGGCGCGCGCGAGCCTGATCCTCGGCCTGCACGAGCGGCCGGGCATCACCCGGAACGATCCGCCGCCGCCGGCCATCGCCGCCCCGCCGGCAGCGCCGGCGCAGGCGCAGGGGCAGGCGCAGGGGCAGGAGTCCGCGCCGCTCGCGGCCGCGCTGGCGCCCGCCCTGGCCGAGCACGGCATATTGCTGCGCGGGCTTGCGGTCGGCTCCACGCGGGCCGAGGCGCGCATCGCCAATACCCGTTTCGCGGAAATGCCGCAGGCGATCGGGCGGGCGGCGCGCATCCTGGCCGCGCGCCTGCCGCCGGGGGTCGGGGAGATCGTGATCGCCATCGTCGAGCAGGGCGTGGTGGTCAACCGCATCGCCCTCCTGCGCGGCGACATGCTGCGCGCCGCCACCGGCCGGGGCAGCGCCGAGGAGGTGCTGGCGCGCGCACGCTTCGGCACCGATGTGCCCCTGCTCGACGCGCCGATCCAGGATCTGGCCGCGCTGCCGCGCCTGCGCTGGGGAGTCTCGCCCGCCTGGCGGCAGAGCGTGGGCGGGCCGGAAGGGTTCTATCTCTGGCAGCTCTCGCTGCGCGGCGAGGTGGAGGTGGAGCTTGCCCCGGGCCTGTTCGTGGCCGGCGTGGCGAGCCAGAACCTCGCCAACAATTTCGACCGGCTGCGCATCCCCTCGGATTCCGTGCTGCCGCGCGTGCGCAGCGACGTGAAGGAGTATCTGCGCCAGGGCACGACCGCGATTGCCAACCTCCAGCTCGACTGGTTCGGGCGGCTGGGCGAGGGGCTTTACGCGCGCGCCACCCTGGGCTGGCTCGAACCGATGTTCGCCGGCCTGGGCGGCGAGCTGCTGTGGAAGCCCGAGGGCGCAAGCTGGGCGCTCGGCGCTTCGCTGCACTATGTCCGCCAGCGCGCCTTCGATGGCGGGCTCGGCCTGCGCGGCTACGGCGTCGCCACCGGGCACCTGACCTGGTACCAGTCGCTGCCCTTCTGGAACCTGGAGCTTGCCGTCAGCGCCGGGCGCTACCTGGCCGGGGACTGGGGTGGCACGGTGGAGATCTCGCGCCGGTTCGACAGCGGCATCCGCATCGGCGCCTGGGCGACGAAGACCAACGTCTCGGCCCGCGATTTCGGCGAGGGCGCCTTCGACAAGGGCTTCTTCATCGCCGTGCCGCTCGATCTGTTCTTCACCCGCTCGACGCGCGAGGTGGCCGAGTTCTCCTTCCGTCCGCTGTCGCGCGATGGCGGGCAGCGCCTGGCCGAGCGGCGCACGCTCTACGGCATCGTCGCGGCCGGGGATCGCATGGCGCTCGGGCGCGGCTGGAGCCGGTTGATGGAGTAGCCGGGGCGATCGCCGGCCGGCCCCGATTCTTCGTCGGGCCGCAGCGCGACCGGATTAGCATTCAACAAGATGGCGTACGGCTGTATCGGGGCAAGGGAGCAAGCCATGACCGCCACAACGCGCCACGACGCTTGGCAATCCGGCGACAGCTACGATGCCTATATGGGCCGATGGAGCCGTCAGGTCGCGCCGCGTTTCCTGGACTGGCTCGGCATGGCCGAGGGGCTCGACTGGTTCGAGGTGGGCTGCGGCACCGGGGCGCTCTCGGCCGCGATCCTGGCACAAGGCAAGCCGAGGAGCCTGGTATCCATCGACCCGTCGGAGGCGTTCATCGCCAAGGCGCGCGCAAGCGTGGCCGATCCGCGCGTATCGTTCCAGGTGGGCGATGCGCTGGCGCTGACCGCGTCCGCGTCCGCGGCAAGCCGCGACGTGATCGTGGCGGGCCTGGTGCTGAACTTCATCCCCGACCGCGCCGAGGCTCTGGCCGAGATGCAGCGCATTGCCCGGCCCGGCGCCACGATCGGGTTCTATGTGTGGGACTATCCGGGCGGTGGCGTGGAGTTCATGCGCGCCTTCTGGCAGGCGGCGGCCGCACTCGATGCCGGCGCACGCGACCTGACCGAGGACAGACGATTCCCGTTCTGCACGCGCGACGGGATGGCGGACCTCGCCTGTGGTGCTGGCCTGGCTTCGGTCGCAACGGTTCCGATCGAGATACCCACCCTGTTCAGGGATTTCGACGATTACTGGCTTCCCTTCACGTTGGGGGCGGGCCCGGCGCCGGGCTATTGCGCCAGCCTCGATCCGGATGCGCGTCAGCGCCTGAAAGAGGCCTTGCGTGCGAGCCTGCCCACCCGTGCCGATGGCGCGATTCCGTTGCAGGCGCGCGCCTGGGCCGTGCGCGGGCGGGTCGCGACGCGCTGACAAGGCCGCCCTCCGCGCCTAGAGTGTCCGGGTGACCCGTCCGCCCGGAGTGCCCACCCGATGACCGAGACCCGCGCCGGCGCGCTTGCGCGTGCCCATGCCTTGTTCGACAGCGGCGCCTTCCGCGCGCGGCTGGAGCGCCTCGTTGCCATCCCCTCCACCGCCCAGGAGGAGAAGCACCGCCCCGACCTCGACCGCTATCTGGCGCAGGAGATCGTGCCCTGGCTCGACCGCCTCGGCTTCGAGGTCGGCGTCTACGACAATCCCGAACCCGATTTCGGCCCGATCCTGGTCGCGCGCCGCCACGAGGGCGACCACCTGCCGACCGTGCTCGGCTACGGCCATGGCGACACGGTCCGCGGGCTGGACGAGCAGTGGTCCGACGGGCTCAAGCCCTGGGAAGTCACCGTGCGCGGCGAGCGCTGGTACGGGCGCGGCACCGCCGACAACAAGGGCCAGCACGCGATCAACCTTGCCGCGCTGGAAGCGGTGATGGCCGAGCGCGGCGGCCGGCTCGGCTTCAACTACACCTTCCTGCTGGAGATGACCGAGGAACGCGGCAGCCGCGGGCTCAAGGAGTTCATCGCCGCCAACACGGGCCTCCTTGCTGCAGACGTGCTGATCGCCTCGGACGGGCCGCGCCATGCCCCGCCGGTGCCGAACCTGACGCTCGGCAGCCGCGGCGGCTATCATTTCGAGCTGGTCGTCGATCTGCGCCCGGGCGGCGTGCATTCGGGCCATTGGGGCGGGCTGATCCCCGACCCGGCGACCATCCTCAGCCATGCGCTCGCCACCATCGTCTCGCCCACGGGGCAGATACTGGTGCGCGACTGGGTGCCGCAGAGCATCCCCAACAGCGTGCGCGCGGCCCTGGCCGGCTGCGAACTGGAAGGCGGGCCGGGGGCGCCGGAAATCCCGCCCGGCTGGGGCGAGCCGGGCCTGAGCGCGGCCGAGAAGGTGTTCGCCTGGACCGGCTTCATCGTGTTGTCGATGCTGGTGGGCAAGCCCGACTTCCCGGTGAATGCGGTGGCACCGCGCGCGATCGCGCATTGCCAGATCCGCCACACGGTCGATATCGACCCGAAAGGGATCGTGCCGGCGCTGCGCCGCCACCTCGACGAGCGCGGCTTCGGCATGGTCGAGGTGCGCGACCTGCCGCAGCGCAGCCGGCCGGCCAGCCGCACCGATCCCGACAATCCCTGGGTCGGCTGGGCCCATGCCAGCATGGAGCGCACCGCCGGGCGCACGGTGCAGGTCATCCCGAACCTCTCGGGCGGGCTGCCGTCGGACCTGTTCCTGGATATCCTCGGCACGCCGACGCTCTGGGTGCCGCACAGCTACAATGGCTGCAAGCAGCACGGGCCGGACGAGCATCTGCTGGCGCCGCTGGTGCGCGAGGGGCTGGCGCTGATGGCGGGCCTGTGGTGGGACCTGGGCGAGCCGGGCACGCCCGCGCCCAAGGCCAAGCCGAAGCCGAAGGGATAGCAGCGGCGCGCGGCGAAGCTGCGCGCCCGTTCAGGGGATCAGCACGATCTTGCCGATATGCGCGCTCGCTTCCATGCGCGTGAGCGCGGCCCCCGCCTCGGCCAGCGGGTAGGTGCGGTCGAGCGGCACGCGCAGGCGCCCTGCGGCGAACAAGGGCCAGAGCCGCTCCTCCATCAGGCGGGCGAGCCGGCCCTTCTCGGCCACGGTGCGGTGGCGCAGCGCCGAGCCGGTCAGCACCGCGTGCTTGAGCATGATGGTGAGGAGATCGATCTCGGCCATGCGCCCGCGCACGAGGCCGATCTGCACCACCCGCCCGCCCTGGCGGATCGCGGCGAGGTTGCGCGACAGATAAGGCGCGCCCACCACGTCCATCAGCAGATCGACGCCGACGCCGCCGGTTTCCGCCCGTGCCACGGCGACGAAATCCTCGGCGCGGTGGTCGATCGCGCGCGCCGCGCCGAAGCCCAGGCAGGCGGCGCATTTCTCGGCCCCGCCGGCGGTGGCGATGGCGCGCCCGCCGAAGGCTGCGACAAGCTGGATCAGCGCCGAGCCCACGCCCGAAGTGCCGCCATGCACGAGCACTGTCTCCCCGGCGCGGAAGCCGCCATGCTCGAACAGGTTGACATAGGCAGTCATCCACGCCTCGGGCAGGACGGCGGCCTCGGTCAGCGACAGGCCGGGCGGCAGCGCCATCGCCTGCGGCTCGGGCACGATCGCATGATCGGCATAGCCCCCGGCGGCGAGCAGCGCGCAGACCGCATCGCCCGGGCGGAAGCGCGCCGCCCCCGGCCCGCAGGCAAGCACATGGCCCGCCACCTCCAGCCCCGGCACGTCATGGCCCTCGGGCAGCGGGATCTCGCCGATGCGCTGCTGGAGGTCGGCGCGATTGACCCCGGCCGCGGCGACACGGACCAGGAGCTCGTTCGGCCCCGGCGCGGGCAGCGGGCGCACCACCGGCACCAGCATCTCCGGCCCGCCGATGCCGGCAAGGCGCATCGCGCGGAAGGAGGTGGCGGGCAGGGCGGTCGCGGTCTCGGCCGTCATGGCAGGTTCCCTTCGCGGTCGGGGACGCTAGTCTTGCAGGAGCGACAGTGTCGGGCCGCGCGCGCCGTGCCAAGAGCCGCCGGCGCGGCCCGCGAACAGGAGCGAGCGCGATGAGTGCCACGACAATCGGCCTGATCGGCCTCGGCAATATCGGCCAGGCGATGCTCGGGCCGCTCGGGCGGGCCGGGATCGCGGTGGTGGGCTGCGACATCGCGCCCGAGCGCCAGGCCCAGGCGCGCGCGCAAGGGGCCGCCATCGCCGCCGATCCGGCCGCGGTGGCGCGCGCGGCCGATCTCGTGCTGTTCTCGCTGCCGCGCGCTGAGACCAGCCGCGCGGTGATGGGCGCCCTGCTGCCCGCCGCGCGTCCGGGGCTGCTGGTGGTCGAGACCTCCACCGTACTGCCCTCGGACATGGAGGCGCTGGCCGCGATCGCCGCCCCTGCCGGCATCCGGCTGGCCGAGGCGGCGGTGGCCGGCGGGGTGGCCGACCTTGCGCGCGGGCAGACCACCTTCCTTGCCGCCGGCGAGGCGCCCGACCTCGACCGTGCCGAGCCGGTGCTGGGGGCGATGGCGCGCGAGGTGCTGCGGCTCGGCCCGCGCGGGGCAGGCATGGGGGCCAAGGTGATCATCAACGCCGTCTACCATGCCGAGATGGTGGTGCTGGTCGAGGCCGCCGCGCTGGCCAAGCGCATCGGGCTGCCGCTGCTCCATCTCCACGACCTGCTCGCACGTCCGAACGGCATCATGCGCCCGCTCGCCCACCGGCTGCGCGAGCGCATCATGGCGGGCGACTATCAAGGCGGCATGAGCACGCGCAACGCGCGCAAGGACAGCGAGCTGGTGCTGAAGATGGGGCTCGATCTCGGCGTGCCGCTGCCGATGATGAACGCCACCCATCCGGTCTACGAGATGGGCGTTGCCGCCGGTCATGGCGAGTTGGACTACGCGGCGCTGGCGAAGCTGTGGGAGGGCTTCATCGCCGCCTCGTTGGCCGAGGGGCCGCCGGCCGAAAAGCGCGGCTGAACGCGAGCGGGCGAGGCTTGCGCCCCGCCCGCGCGTCCGTCCGTGATGCGCGCCGCGCCGGTCAGTCCAGTTTGGCGCCGGAAATCTCCACATAGTTGCGCCATTTCGGCGTGTCGCGCGCGACCTGGGCGGCGAAGTCGGCCAGCGAGGCCGAGCCCTTGGCCGCCGCCCCGCGCAGCCGGCTGCGGAACTCGGCCCCGTTCACTACCCGCTGGGTGGCGGCGTGCAGGCGATCGAGGATCGGCTGCGGCGTGCCGGCGCGCACGAACAGCCCGTTCCAGCTGTCGAAATCGATCTGCGGATAGCCGAGCTCGCGCATGCCGGGGATGCTGGGCGCGCCCGGATCGCGCTCCTGCGTGCCCACCGCCAGGGCGCGGAAGCGCCCGGCATCGACATGCGGCAGCAGCGCGGGCATGACGTCGAACATCATGTCGAGATTGCCGGCCACGAGATCGCTGATCGCCGGCGCCCCGCCGCGATAGGGCACATGCAGGATGCGCGACCCGGTGTAGCGGTTCACCGCCGAGATGGTCAGGTGGCTGGTCGTGCCCACGCCCGAGGAGCCCATCTTCACCATGTCGGGATTGGCCTTGGAGTGCTCGACCAGCTCCTTGAAGCTCTGCCACGGGCGCTGGCTGTTGACGACGCACAAGACGGTGCCGGTAGTGACCATCGAGACGGGAGAAAGGTCCTTCTCGGGGTCGAAGGGCATGCGGTTGTAGAGATACTTGTTGCCGCAGATGATCGATGAGCCGGCAATCAGGATCGTGTAGCCGTCGGGCGCGCTGCGCGCCACCGCCTCGCCGCCGATATTGCCCCCGGCGCCGCCGCGATTATCGACCACCACCTGCTGGCCGAGGATCCCGCTGAGCCCGTCGGCGACCATGCGGCCGATCAGGTCCACCGCGCCGCCGGGCGGGAAGGGCACGACCATGCGGATGGCGCGGTTGGGCCAGGCGCCTTGCGCGATCGCGGGCGCGGCGAGGCCTGAGGCTGCGGCAAGGCCGGCGCTGGCGGCAAGAAGCGAACGGCGGGTCAGCATGGCGTGTCTCTCCCGTGCGCCGCGGCCCTGGCCCGGATCGGGCGGACGGGCGGCTTGTTCCCGGCTGTGCCAAGGCTGCCCCGCGTGCTTGGCGGATGCAAGCGCGGCGGAGCGGCGAACGGGCTCGCGGGGCAGGCGCGGTCGTATCGGGCGCAACGGGGGGCGGGCGCAAGGGGCAGGCGGGCGTCCGCGTGGCCGGCTGGGCGGGCGGGCCTTTCGGGGCAGTGCGGGGGACGCGCTTGGACGCGAAGGGGGCGGAGGCAGCGCGATCGGAGGCTGTCGGCGCCGCATGGCCGCCTGTCGCGCCGGGATTGGTCATGCCGGGCCTGGTCATGCCGGGCCTGGGCACGGCTGGCCGATTCACCGGGCGGCGCAACCGGCCAACAGCGCGAGAGCGAACAGGCAGGGGAACGCGACGGACAGGTGCGCCGCGCGCACGGGGCTGAGGGTCGGCCCACTCGGTTGCTTTTCGGCGGCAAGCATGTGCGCCACGCGCACGGGGCCGAGTGCTGGACGGAAGCAGACCGCTCGCCGGAAAGGGATGGTGGGTGCGGTAGGGATTGAACCTACGACCCCCGCCGTGTGAAGGCGATGCTCTCCCGCTGAGCTACGCACCCATCCCGCAGGAAGGCGGCTGGTATAGGGCGGGGGCAGAAACCATGTCAAGGCACGCAGCGCTTGCAATGCCGCAACGAAAGGATCATATCAGCGCCATGACCGCGTGGCCTGCCCCGTCGCGCCTGTGCGCCGCCCTTGTGGCGGGAGGGGTGGCTTTTCTGCCGCTATCCGCCCCGCTCGGGCAGGGTGCCGACCCCGGCGCGGCCCGCCCCGGCGCCGCCGAGACATCCCTTCCACCGTCTGCTTCCACCTCGCCCGCCGCCGCCCAGCCGGCCCCCGCCGCGCGGCCTGCCCGTGCGTCCACCTCGCGCGCGGCCCGTGCCGCAACCGCCGCCCCGGTCGCGCTCGGGGAGGGCGGGACGATCCGCGCGATCTATGGCGTGCACGCGGTCGGGATGCAGGTGGCCAGCCTCGAGGCCGAACTCGAACTCACCGCCAGCCGCTACCGCGTGCAAAGCACTGGCCGCACCATGGGCCTGCTCGGCTTCTTCATGAGCGGGCAGAGCACGCTCCGCGCCGAGGGCGCGGCGCTCCGGCTGGCCGGCGGGATCGGCCACGGGCTGCGCCCGGCCCGCTACAGCAATGACGGCGAATGGCGCGGCCGGCGGCGGCACGTGTCGATCGACTACACCCAGTCCGAGCCGCTGGTCCGCGCCGAGCCGCCCAATGCCGAAGAACGCGAACCGGTGCCGGCCGAGATGCAGCGCGGCACGGTGGACACGCTCTCGGCCATGGTGGTGCTGCTGCGCCTGGTGGCGGAACGCAACGACTGCACCGGCGAGGCGCAGACCTTCGATGGCCGCCGCAGGGTCGACTTCACCGTCCGGCGCGAGGGGATGGAGACGCTGGCGCCCACCCGCTACAGCATGTTCCGCGGCGAGGCGATGCGTTGTTTCTTCGAGGGCAAGCAGGTGGCCGGGTTCTATCGCGGCCAGGAGCAGGCCGAGGCGGCGCGCCCGCAGAAGGGCGTGATCTGGTTCGCCTCCCCGGCGCCGGGGCTGCCGCAGATCCCGGTGCGGATCGAGGCCGAGCACCGCCTGTTCGGCACCGCCTATGTCCATCTCCAGCGCGCCTTCCTGCCGGCCGTGCCGGCCGGCACGACGCTGGAACAGGCGCGGCGCTAGCAAAGGGTTCATTCGGCTTGACGCTGGCGGGCGGGCACGAGTCCGTGGCGCGCAGCGATCCTAGCGGCCGTGCAGGGGCGGCCGTGCAGGGGTGGCCGGGCGAGCGTCGGGATGGGGGGGTTGCGTGCGCGTTCCGTTGGCCCCTGCCTGGCGCTATGATCAGGCTTGGCGCTATGATCGCGCGACAGCCGCCTCGGGCCTCTGCACCGGCGCTGATGCGCGCAGGCCGCTGGCGGGGGCGCCTGGGTGCCATGAGCGGGGGGCATCCGCGATGAAGGTGGACGGGGCTTGCCATTGCAGGCGCATCCGCTACGAGGCGGAGGTCGATCCCGCGCGGGTGGTGATCTGCCATTGCACGGATTGCCAGACCCTGTCCGGCTCGGCCTTCCGCACCGTCGTGCCGACAAGACCCGGTTCGTTCGTGCTGCGCTCGGGCGCGCCCAGGATCTATGTCAAGCAGGCCGACAGCGGCAACGAGCGCGAGCAGGCCTTCTGCTCCGATTGCGGAACGCCGCTCTACTCCGCCCCGCCCGGCACCGGCGCCAGGGTGTTCGGGCTGCGGGTGGGCAGCATCCGCCAGCGCGACCAGCTTCTGCCCACGGAGCAGATCTGGTGCCGCTCGGCGCAGGGATGGCTGGCCGATCTGCCGGCGATCCGCAGAACCGAGACCCAGCCGGTATTCAGCCCGCGGGGCGGCTTCGATCGCCGGAGCTAGGGCACGTTCCGTTCGGCTTCGATCAGCCGAACGGAAGGCGTGCCCGAGAAACTTATGGTTTGCGAGCAGCGTCCGATCTGGTGGAACCGCGCTGCGGTTCCA
>JADZEB010000041.1 GCA_020850755.1 Alphaproteobacteria bacterium
CCGCCATTGCGCTTCCGACAGCTCGTATCGCTTTGCCATCTCCGGGCTCCCAGGCCGAAAAACCTGGTGCACCATGAATCACACTAACCGCGCCGGGTGAATCATGAATGTCGATTGGTCCTAGGGCGGTGCGGCTCGCTCGCGCGGGCTGATCAGAACCGCTCGGGGCCCATCGGCCAGGGGCCGGCCGTGTCGTCCTCGGCCAAGGGAGAGGGGCGCACCGGTGTTGCGTCCAGCCGCACGGCGATATCCTCGAGCCCCGGCGCGGCCGGCGGATACACCGACAGGACCAGCGGATCATGGCCGGGCACGATCAGGTCGGGCCCGTCGGCCAGCGCGCGCAGCCGGTCGAACGCCTCCAGCATGTCGGCGAGCGAGAAGATGATCGGGAACGGGATGCGCGCGCGCATGTTCTCGTAGAAATGCGTCGCATCAGCGGCGAGCACCAGCGCGCCGCGCGCCGTTTTCACCCGCACCACCTGGAGCCCGGCGGCGTGTCCGCCGACATGATGCACGCTGACACCGGGCGCGATGCGGCCATCGCCATCATGGAAGCGCACGCGCTCGGCATAGTTGCGGCGCACGATGGCCAGGATGTCCTCGACCTCGTAGCTCTTGCGCATGATCGGGTGGCGCATGTGCCGGCCGGTCGCCACCGCCATCTCGCGGTCCTGCAAATGGAAGCGCGCGCGCGGGAACCAGGCGAAGCCGCCGACATGGTCGTAGTGGAGATGGGTCAGGATCACTTCCTCGACCGTGCCCGGCTCGATGCCGATCAGGCGCAGCGCCTCGGCCGGGGTGCGGTGATAGGTCTGGCCGCGCGCGCGCGCCTTGTCGGCGGTGAAACCGGTATCGACCACGATCACGCGCCCCGTGGCGGTGTTGCGCAGAGCCCAGACGTAGTAGCTGATAGGCATCGGCGCATCATGCGCATCGCCTGGGGCCAGCATGTGCTCGTGCCGGCGCCGCCCCGTATGCACGGCGTAGCGGGCGGCGTAGGCCTCCCAGATGTCAGCGGCGGTGGCGGCGTCGGGCATGGGGACCTCCGGTCCGGCGGCAGAGGGAAGGGGGCGGGCGCCGCGCGGCGCGTGGCGTTGCGAGGCTGACGCGATCGTTACGCGGCAATTCTGGCCTTGCTGCGCGCGCCCGGCTAGTCTGATCGCACCGCCAGAGCGGTGCGCCCCGTTTCCGGCCATGCACCGGCGTCCGCCCGCGCGTATCCGTGCCCGGAGGGTCGCCCATGCGTCCTGCCTCGCCGCTACCGCTCGCCGCCGGCCGGTCCGATCCCGCCCGCCGACAGCGTGTCGGCCGGCGCCGCGCCCTTGCCACGCTTGGCGCCGCCGGTGCGCTTGCCGCCCTGCCTGCCATTCGCCGCGCCCGTGCCGACGATCCGGTGGACGTGGCGCTGGTGCTGGCGGTCGATGTCTCGCGCTCGATCGACGATGACGAGGCGCGGCTGCAACGCGAGGGCTATCGCGCCGCGATCACCGATCGGCGCATCGTTGCCGCGATCCAGGGCGGCATGGTGGGCGCGGTCGGGCTGGTGTTCATGGAATGGGCCTCGGCCAGCCTGCAACGCGTCGTCGTGCCCTGGCGGCGGATCGACGGGATGGAGGCGGCGCGCGCCTTTGCCGATGCGATCGGTGCGGCCGACCGCGTCGCCTGGCCGCGCACCTCGATATCGGCGGCGCTGGACTATTCCGTGCGCCTGCTCGCCGATTGCCCCTACGAGGCGACGCGCAAGGTGATCGATGTCTCGGGCGATGGCGTGAACAATCACGGCCGGCCGCTGGAACTTGCCCGCAAGGACGCGCTCGACCAGGGCATCACCATCAACGGCCTGCCGATCATCAACGATCGCGGCGGCCCGGGGATGGGCGGCCCCTGGGGCGGGGGCGGCGGCTGGGGCTGGCCTTCGCCGCCCTGGCTCGGCGACTATTTCCGCGACCAGGTGATCGGGGGCCCTGGCGCCTTCGTCATCGTCGCCGAGGGCTTCGAGAGCTTCGGCCAGGCGGTGCAGCGCAAGCTGATCCGCGAGATCGCCTGAGGCGGGATCCGGCCGGGCGCATTCTGGAACAGGGCTTGCAGGGTCCCGCCCCGTTCGGTTTCATCGGCTTGCCGTGGCAGGAAGGGCGCGGTGTCGTCTTGTCCAGGACGGGGAAAGGGGAGGTCGGGATGTCACGGAAACGCACAATTGCCGCGCTGGTGGCGGGCGCGCTCCTTTGGGGCCTTGGCGCGGCGCCCGCGGCGGCGCAGGCGAACTACCGCGCGATCGAGCGCCAGCAATATGGCGCCTGGCGGGTGGAAGCCTCGCGCGACCAGAGCGACGGCACCCATGCCTGCTCGGTCTCGAACCAGAGCCTGTCCGGCGACATGATGTTCATGATCACGATCATGGAGCGGCCGAGCCAGCTTTTCCTGTCCCTGTCGGACCGGCGCTGGAACATGCAGCGCGGCTCGCAGGGTCGCATCCGCCTCGCGGTCGACGGGCGCTCCTGGAATGCCAGTGTGCGCTCGGTCAGCAACACGCAGCTCATCTCGGTGCTGTCGACGCAGAGCAGCTCGACCGAGCAGTTCCTGCGCGCCTTCATGCGCGGCAGCCGGTTGCAGATCGACCTGCCCTCGGGGCAGCGGCTGAATGCCGGGCTTTCCGGCACCACGCGCGCGGTCAATGCCATGATCGATTGCCGCAGCCGCTACTTCGCCGGCGTGCGCCCGGCCGGGAAGCCCGGCGCCGCCGCGCCGCGCCCGGCGCCGCGCCCGGCGCCGACCAATCCGCTCGGCGGCGGGGGCGGGGTGAAGCAGTAGGGCGCCGCTCATCCGGGCGCCGCATTCACGCCGTTTTCGTGTGGCTTGCTCGACATGGTCGGGGCGCGTGCGCCGATGGCGGTCATGGAGGACAGGATGAAGCGCAGACAGCTTCTGGTTCTGTTCGGCGGCGTCCTGGGCCTGGGCATCGGTCGCGGCGCCGCCGCTGATCCGTGGAAGGACGAGAGCGGCCGCGGCCGCGAGGGGCGTGGCGGCGACCGCGGGCCGAGACCGGGCCGGTATCCGGGCGAGGGGCCGGGCATTCCGCGGGGCCATATGCCGCCGCCGGGCGAGATGCGCATCTGGTATCCGGATCGCCCCGCCGGCCATCAGCCGCCGCCCTTCCGCCCGTAGAGCGGCCTGCGTTCCGGCGGGCGGGCCGCGCCGTTCCACCCGGCCCGGCCCGGCTGTGCGCGGGCCTTCGGGTTCGCCGGCACGACATCCTTCCGCCTGATCGAAACCGATCGGAACCTGCCCGAGACCCTCGTCCAGCGCGGCGAGCCCAGGCAGAGGGGCTCTGCCGCGCGGGCCATGCCGCTCGGGTCATGTCGCGCGGGCAGCGCGCACGTCGCTTGCGCCGTGCCTCAGCGCCTGGCGAAATCCACCACGCCGGCAAATCCCTGCTCGGTGCCGAAGGCGAGCCGCGCGCCATCCGGGCTCCAGCCGAGCGCGGAGACCGCACCCTGCCCGCCCTCGGCCACCGGCACCACGCGGCCCGAGCCGATGTCGACCAGCAGCACCATGCCGTCGGCGAATCCGGCCGCCACCACCTCGTGCTGCGGGTGGGCGGCCACCATGCTGCACAGCACTGCATCGCCGCCGGCCAGTTCCTTGGGTGGCTTGCCCATCGGCCCGCCGCCGGTGAAGGGCCAGCACACCACCGCCTCGGCGCCCGAGGTGGCCAGCCACTTGCCCTTGGCGGTGAAGGCGAGCGCCCGGGTTTTGGCCGGATAGCCGCTCATGCGCATGTCGGCCATGTCCGACAGCCGCCAGCCATGCAGCGCGTTCTCCTGCATCGCGGTGACGACGTGATCACCATCGGGGCTGACCGCGACGGCAAGGTGCGAGCCCTTCCAGGGCAGGAGGCGGGGCTTGTCCTCCTTGGCCTGGGTCCACCACAGCGACACGCCGCCGTAATGGGCGACCGCGATGCGCCGCCCGCGCGGGTCGAAGGCGATGCCGCCGACGGTCGAGGGGTGCTGCATGGTCTTGGCCGGTCCTGCTGCGGCATCGGGGCCGAACAGCAGCACGAGCTTGCCGGTAGCCGCCGCCCGCCAGCCGCCCTTGCCCTTCTCGGCCGGGTGGGCGGCGACATGCTCGATCCAGCGCCCCGGCTTCTCGTAGAGGGTGGCGGCGCTGCCGGCCCCGGCATCGATCCGCACCAGCCGCCCGTCATCGCCGCCCGACAGGAAGGCGCCGGGGCCGATATCGGCGGCGAAGGACAGGCAAGCCCCGTCATGGGCGGTGATGCTGCGCGGCGTCTCCTGGGGCGTGGCGGCGGGCAGGAGGCGGATCGTGCCGTCGCCGAGCGCGAAGGCGGCGATGGTGCCGGCGCGATCGAAAGAGAGGCCGATCACCCAGGCGCCGAGCGCATGCGCCGCACCGCGCGTGGCGAGCAGATAGCCCGGCCCGGCGAGGTTGCTCGCCATTGCCGCCGCGCCTGTGGCGGCGCCTTCACTTGTCCCTGTCATGTCCGATCCGTCCCGCGTGCGGCCTAGTCGGCGATGCAGGCTTCGAAGCCGCGGCGCAGCTGCGGGCGGTTCAGGTTGCGGCCGATGAACACGATCTTGCTCTCGCGCGGCGCGCCCGGCTTCCAGGGGCCGATGAAATTGCCGTCCTTGATCATGTGCACGGCCTGGAAGGCGAAGCGCTCGCTCTCGCCGGCGAAGTCGAGCACGCCCTTGGTGCGCAGGATATCGCCGCCCCGGGCCGCGAGCAGATCGCCGATCCACAGCTCGAACTTGCGCAGATCGAGCGGCTTGTCGACCTTGAACGAAAGCGAGGTGACGTCCTCGTTGTGCTCATGCTCGCTCTCGTCGAGGAACGCGGGATCTCGCTCCAGGATGCGCGCAAGCGAGAAGGCGTCGCGCCCGAGCACGGTCGCGATCGGGATCTCGCAGTTCCGCGTGTGGTGGATCTCGGCATAGGGGTTGATGCGCCGGATCGTCGCCTCCACCGCCTTCAGTTCCTCGGGCGTGACGAGATCGGTCTTGTTCAGCAGAAGCACGTCGGCGAAGGCGATCTGCTCCTCGGCCTCGGGGCTGTCGGCCAGCCGCGCCGGCAGGTGCTTGGCGTCCACCACCGTGACGATGGCATCGAGCCGGGTGCGCGCCTTGACCTCGTCATCGACGAAGAAGGTCTGCGCCACCGGCGCCGGGTCGGCCAGGCCGGTCGTCTCGACGATGATGCCGTCGAAGCGGCCGCGCCGCTTCATCAGCCCGCCCAGGATGCGGATCAGGTCGCCGCGCACCGTGCAGCAGATGCAGCCATTGTTCATCTCGAACACTTCCTCGTCGGCATCGATGACGAGGTCGTTGTCCACGCCAAGCTCGCCGAACTCGTTGATCACCACGGCGTAGCGGCGGCCATGCTGCTCGGTGAGGATACGGTTGAGGAGCGTGGTCTTGCCGGCGCCGAGATAGCCGGTGAGCACGGTCACCGGCACGGTATCGGCCGGCGGGCTGGCGGCGGGTGATGCGGCGGGAGCGGCGGCGGTATCGGCGGGCATGGGTCAACCCTTGCGGCAGGCGGGTGGGAACAACCGGATCGGTCGGGCGGCAACAGCCCGCCCCGCTCCCTTCTGGCAGGGCGCGGGCGCGGGCGAGGCCTTCATGCCCGTTATATGGTCGTTCCCCCCTGCGCGACGAGTCCCGCGCTGCGCCGTGCCGCGGCGCGGGCAGCGACCAGGGTCTGGGCCAGCGCCGGGGCGAGCCGCAGGGCGGCGGCCGGGTCGGCGATGGTCTCGACCGTGCCGGCCACCGCCATCAGCCGCGGCGCGCCGATCGGGGCGAAGGCGATGCGGATCTCCTGCGCCACCTGGCGCAGCCGGGCCACGTCCTGCGCCTGCACGGCGGCGAGGATCTCGCCCGCCAGCCGGCTGGCATCGGCATCGACGGCAGCGAAGACGTGCTGCAACTCGGCGTTGGAGAGGCGCGCGCGCAGCCGGGCGAGCTGGCCGCCATCGAGCACGGCAAGCGGCGTGCCGCGTGGCGCGGGCCAGGCGGGCGAGGGCTCGGGCAGGGTCGCGCCCGGTTGCGCCAGGGCGGCGCCCGCGTCGGCGCCCGCGTCGGCGCCCGCGTCGGCGGCATGGGCCGGCAGCATGGCGGCAGGGGCCGCAGGTAGCGCTTCGCCGCTCGGGGCCAGGGCGGCGCGGCGGAAGCCGAGCGGGTCCGCCGGCACCCCCATCGCGGCCGGCGTCGCGGCGGGCTGGCCGCCCCGGGGGCTGCCCGGCGTACCCGGCTGCCGCACGCCGAGGGGCGAGGCAGGCGGCGGCGGCACCCCTGCGCTGGTCGGCCTCTGGACTGCGCTGTTCTGGTTCGGGGCGCCGCTCGCGCCATGCTTGGCGCGGTCCAGCGCCGCCAGCAGGTCAGGTGCCTGCACCGGCTTGGTGACATGATCGTTCATGCCCGAGGCGAGATAGGCGGCGCGCTGCTCGGGCATGACATTGGCCGTCACCGCGATCACCGGCACGAGGCCCGCCGGCGGGGGCAGGGCGCGGATGCGGCGGGTCGCCTCCATCCCGTCCATGCCCGGCATCTGCACGTCCATCAGCACCGCGTCATAGAGCGTGCGCTGCACCGCCTCGATCGCGGCGGGGCCGCTGGCGGCTTCCTCGCAGACATGGCCGGCGCGCTCCAGGATGACGGAGAGCAGGCGGCGATTGACCGGCACGTCGTCCACCGCCAGCACGCGATAGCGCCCGGGTTCGGGCACGATCAGCGGCGCCTCGGACTGGCCGGCCAGGGTCGCGGGCGCGGCGGGGACGGGCAGCGCGATCGCCACCTCCACCGTCGTGCCGCGCCCCAAGGCGCTGTCGACGCGAATGGCGCCGCCCATCAGCTCGACCAGCTCGCGCGTGATGGAAAGCCCGAGCCCCGCGCCGCCATTCTGGCTCGACCGGCTGGCCGGATCGAAGCGGTGGAACAGGGTGGCCAGACCCTCTGGCGCGATGCCGGCGCCGGTATCGGCCACCGTCAGCAGAAGCTCGGCCTTGCCGGCGGCGTTCAGCCGGTGGCTGACCGCGACCCACACCGTGCCGCCCTCGGTGAACTTCACCGCATTGCCGATCAGGTTGAACAGGATCTGGCGCAGCCGGGCCGGATCGACATGCCACCAAAGCGGCATCTCGGGCGCCATCTCCACCAGGAGGCGGTTGCGCCGTTCCGCCGCGCGGGGCTGCAACAATGCGGCGACCTGGAGCACCAGCTCCTCGACATTGGCATCGGCCGGCGCGAGCTTGAGCTTGCCGGCGCGCAGCTGCGACAGGTCGACCAGATCGTTGGCCAGCACCATCAGGTCGCCCGCGCATTGGCGCACGGTGCGGGCATAGTCGCGCTCGGTCTCGTCGAGGGTGCGGCTTTCCGCCAGCAGGTCGACCATGCCCATCATACCCTGCAGCGGCGTGCGCAGCTCGTGGCTGACGGTGGCGAGCAGCTCGCTTTTCGCGCGGTCGGCCATCTCGGCCTCGGCCTTCTGCGCGGCGATGGTCTCGGCCAGCTTCTCGCGCTCGCGGATGGCGCGCTGGGCCTGCATCAGTTCCAGCACGGCGATGCCGGCGAACAGCAGCACGAGCAGGCAGGCGCTGACGAAGGCGGTATTGGCGAGAGAGCCGAGATACTCGATCGCGGTGCGCCGCGCCTCGCCTTGTGCGAGCAGGAGATCGACGCTGGCGGCGAGCAGCCCGTCGATCGGCGCGCGCAGGGCCGGGGCGGCCTCCAGCACGGCGCGGGCGACGGACTGGCCGGGCGGCTCGGGCGGGATCTCGTCGGCGGCGGGCGGGGCCAGCGCCGCCTCGATGCGCCGCATCACCGGCTCGGCCCGCTCCAGCAGCTCGCGATAGGCGCGGTTCTCGGCATAGGCGCTGGCGAAGGGCTCCTCGCGCAGGCCGCGCAGCCGGTCGGCGAGCCTCTCGTAGCGTTCGCGCAGGGGGGCGGCGTCGCGCTCGCCATTCTGGCGGGCGATCTCGGCGGCGGCGATCAGTCGCTGCAGTTCGACATCAAGGCCGAGCGCGCCGAGGCCGATCTGGCCGCGCACCGGCGTGCCGGCGACCGTGGCGACGCGCCCGTGCTGCCAGAGCAGCAGGCCAAGCGAACCCATGGCCACCACGAGGGCGACCGCGATCGCAGCGAAAAGAATTCGGGCGCGCCCTGTCATGCCCCTCTATCGGCCGCGCTAGCGCCCCGCCGCTTCATGCGGCGCGAATCGGCGGACGACCCAAGCGGTTTCTCCGATGATCGCGACGCCGAGTCGCGCCGTCAATTGCATTGCCGAGTCGCAAGCCCGCCGAGGCCTTGAATTTTCGATAGAATTGCTGCGCGCCGGCGCCCGCTACCCGGCCTCGGCGAGCGCGATCAGGCTGGCACGCGCGGCGATCAGCATCTCGCCCACCGGCCGGCCCTGGCGGTGATGGTCGAACAGCTCGAACTCGACCGGGCCGGCATAGCCGGCGCGGCCGAGGTGGCGGATGAAAGCGCCGACATTCCAATGGCCACGGTCGGGCAATTCGCGCACCGGCTTGGCATCGGGGTGCGGCTCGACACTGTTGCAGAGCTGGACCACGCCGACGCGTGCCTGTTCGGCCGGGAACAGGGGCCAGAGGTCGGCGTCCCAGCCGGAATGGTGGATGTCGATGGCGAGATCGAGCGCCGGCAGGGCGCGCGCCAGCGCCAGCGCCGGGGCGATGGCATTGATGCAACCCTTGGTAGAAAGATCGACCGGATGTATCGGTTCCAGGGCGAGCCGGATACCCGCCGGGTCGGCCTGTGCCGACAGCTCCGTCAGCCCGTCGGCGATGCGGGCACGCGCCGATTCAAGCGTGTGCCGGCCATGTGCCAGCCCGCCGGTGATCACCACCAGCCGCCCGGCGCCCATCTCGGCCGTCGCTGCGATCAACCGTCGGTTGAGGGTTTCCTGCGCGGCGGCCTTGGCCGCATCGCCCCACAGGAAGTAGCCGGCGCTGTTCATGGTGGAGATGAACAGGCCGCGCTCGGCGGCGATGGCGCGCAGCTGCGCCGGCCCGTTCTCCTCCAGCGCGCGCACGGTCCAGGCGATGCCGCGGAACCCGGCCGCGACGGCAAGATCGGCGAACTCGGCCGCGCCCATTTCGGGCGGGGCGAGGTAGAAATTGGCGGCCAGCCGCTCGGCCAAGGGGCGCGGCGCGGCGGCGGGGGTGGCGGGGGCGTGTTGCGTGCTCATCGGCCGGCATGCCCCCCGCGCACCAGCCCCGCCAGCCAGTAGACGATGGCGTAGGAGGCGATCGAGCAGCCGGCCGGGATCGGCGGGATATAGACGAAGGAGAGCGCCGAAAGCCCGCGCAGGCCGGCCTCGTGCACGACATGGATGCAGTCGGCGGCGGACAAGCCCAGCGGCTCGTCGCCCCAGTCGGGCACCGCGCCGATATCGAGCACGTCCATGTCGAAATGGAGCCAGGTCCGCGCCGTGCCGGTGAAGGCGCGCTCGACCGCCTCGGCGGCGATCGGGGCGATGCCGCGCGCGCGCACCTCGGCCGCGGTGTAGAGCCGCGCGCCGATGGTGCGATACTTGGCCACCATCTCGGCCACGTTGCGCGGCCCTCGCATGCCGATCTCGCTGTGCCGGGTCGGATCGACCGCCGGCAGGTCGTCCCACATCCGCGCCTCCCAGGTGGCCGCGCCCGGCGCGCGCGAGCCGGTGGGGCCGAACTCGCGGTCGAGGCAGTCGCCATGCGCATCGAGGCTGAGCGTGCCGATGCGCTGCCCGCCGGGCGTGGCCGAAGCGAGCCCCTTGATCGCGGCGTAGGACGAACAGGGCGAGAAGCCGCCGATGGTCAGCACGCGGCAGCCGGCCAGGGTCGCCTCGCGCACCTTGGCCGCGACCGCCTCGGTCGAGGCGGCGACATCCTCCGTGATCGCGGCATCGCCGTAATCGACGATGCGCAGGCGCGAGAACACGTCGAGGTCGTATTCCGGCACATAGCCGCCGAAGCGCATCGAGTTCTGGCGCATCACCTGCGGCGCGCGGCGATATCCCTCCCAGCTTTGCAGGCGCCCGACCGTTGCCGGCCGGTCGAAGGGCACGCCGATGATGGCGACATCGGCGCCGCGCAGCTCTGCCGGGCTGCGCGCGACGGGCAGGCCCGAATAGCTCGGCGTGTCGGCATCGAGCAGCGGCGTCTGCGTGCCGGCGACGGCGTGGATCAGGGCGGTCCAGCGCGTGGCCATCGGCGCCTCCTCGGGCTAGGGTTGGGGGCCAGGGTTGCGGCTCGTGGTGCGGTGCGGACGGCGTGGCGGGAAGTATCGCCCCCGACCCGCGCCGCGCCAAGGCCCGCGCCGCCAGACCGGGAGTGCCTTCCCATGTCCTCCTCCATGTCCTCGGCCTCGCCCGCGCCGGATTTCCGCGGCCGCTTCATCCGCACCGAGCCGCCCGAGGGGCCGACGCTGGCGCTTGCGCGCATCCTGGCCGCGATCGATTTCCCCGCGCTCGCCCCCGACATCCAGGCGCGCACGATCGAGGCGGTGCACGACGCGCTGGCCTGCGCCGTCGGTGGTGCGCGCACGGACGTGGCGGTGCTCTATCGCGCGGCGCTCGGCACCGACGGGCCGGCGCAGGGCGGGGCGACGGTGATCGGCTCGGGCGCGGTGCGCGCGACCACGCCCGCGCTCGCCGCCTGGCACAATGCGGCGGCGATCAACGCCATGGACTATGACGACACGGCGCGCGTCTCCGGCCATCCCGGCGCCTCGGTGGTCGCGGCCGCGCTTGCCGCCGCCGAGGCCACGGGCGCGGGCGGGGCCGCGTTCCTGGCCGGCGTCGTTGCCGGCTACGAGGCGGCGTTCCGCGTCGCGCTTGCCTTCCGCCCAACGCCCGAACGCTACGCGCTGGTGCGCGGCAGCCAGTGCTTCCTGCCCTTCGGCGCGGCGGCGGCGGCGGGGCGCGTGCTCGGCCTCGATGCGGAGGCGATGGCGCGCGCCTTCGGCATCGCCGCGGCGCACGCGCCGGTGCCGTCGGCCGGCAAGTTCGGCTTCGACGAGCCGCAGCTCTCCTGGCACAAGGACCTTGTCCACCAGCCGGCCGAGGTGGGCGTGCGTGCGGCCTTCCTGGCCGCGCGCGGCTATCCCGCCAGCCGCACCGTGCTGGAAGGCGAGAAGGGCTATTGGCGCATGATCGCTTCCGACCGCAACGCGCCCGAGGAGCTGCTCGGCGCGGAATTGCGCGGCGTGCGCGAGCTGTCCTTCAAGCCCTATCCCTGCTGCCGCTGGCTGCACGCGGCGATGGACGCGGCCCAGCTTGCGCTCAAGGCCGATCCGCGGCCGGTGGCGCGGCTGGCGGCGGTGGGGCTGGAGACGATCGCGCTGGTTGCCGGCACCTTCGGCAATCGCCGCCCGCTCTCGATGGTCGATGCCGAGTTCAGCGCCCCGCACGCGCTCGCCTGCCTGCTGCGCGGCGTGGCCCACACCGAATGGTGGCGCGCCGAAACGCGCGAGGGCGCCGAGGCACAGGCGCTGATGGACAAGGTGAGCGTGCGCGAGGATGCGGCCCTGAGCGCGGCCTTCCTGGCCGGTGGGCGCAACGTCAACCGCATCCCGGCGCGCGTGACGCTTTCCTGGGACGATGGCAGCCGGCAGAGCGTGCTGGTCGATTTCCCGATGGGCGCGCCGGGGCGCCCGCATTATGGGCAGGCGGGCGATCCCCTGGACGAGGCCGGGCACATGCAGCGCAAGCGCCGCGCGCTGCTGGCGCTGGCACTCGAGCCGAGCTCGATCCTCGCCTTCGAGCAGGCGGTGGCGAGCCTGCCGGCGGCGGCCAATCTGCGCGCCATCGTCGAGCCGCTGGCCGCCGTCGCGCGCGGCTAGCTTCTCACTTGGCCCTGGGATCGCGCGACAGGCCGGCCGCCGCCAGCGCATCGAGATAGGCCCGCCAGCGCTTGTTCTGCTCGCGGCCCAACTGGTGCAGATACTCCCAGGTGTAGATGCCGGTATCGTGCAGATCGTCGAAGGCGATGCGGATCGCGTAGTTGCCCACCGGCTCGATCTCCAGGATGCCGACATGCATCCGCCCGGCGACCAGCTTGCGCTCGCCCGGCCCGTGGCCCTGCACCTCGGCCGAGGGGCTTTCGATGCGCAGATACTCGGCCGGCAGGCGAAAGGCGGTGCCGTCGGCGAAGCTGATCTCGAGCCGCTTCTCGGCCTTCTTCAGCCGGATCTCGGTGGGCTCGATCATGCCTGGCCGGTGGCGGGCGGCGGCGCGGACGGCGGCGCCGGCGCGGCCGGGGCGGCGGAGGCGCCGTCCAGGCGGCGCGCCTCGTCCACCAGCATGATCGGGATGCCGTCGCGGATCGGATAGGCGAGACCGGCCTTCTCGCTGACCAGTTCCTGCCGCTCCGGGTCGTAGCGCAGCGGCCCCTTGGTCAGCGGGCAGACGAGGATCTCCAGTAGGCGTGGATCGACGGAACTCATGCTGTCCTCCCCGGCGGGTGGCGGCCTGCGGCGCGGTGCGCGTTGGCGGCATCATCCGGTGCAAGCGCCCCGGCGTGCAAGAGCCGGCGGCGCGCGGCGGCTGCTAGCTCAGTGCGCGCGGGTTGCCGCCTTGCCCGTGCGCGCCAAGCTCCAGCAATGCCAGCAGCATGCGGGCGCGGTCGGCCGGGGTCTGCGCCTCCAGCAGCGCCTGTTTCTCGCGCGCCTCGAACGGGCAGATCATGCAAAGCGAGGCGACCAGCGCATCGTCCGTGGTCTCGCCGATCGCCTCCCAGTTCGCCTGCAATCCTTGCGCGCGGAAATAGGCGCGCAGCGCCTCCTCGATGGCGCGGCGCTCGGCCCCGCCCTTGGTCCCGCGCGCGAGGTTGCAGTCGAGATCGGCGGTGAAGTCGCGATACTCGGCGCGCACGCGCCGGTAGCCGCGGCGCATCGCCAGCTCCTCGGCGATGCGATAGCGGCATACCCCGGCAAGCGTGATCAGGAAGCGCCCATCCTCGGTCTCGCTGAAGCTCGCGATGCGCCCGAGGCAGCCGATGCGATAGAGCCCCGGCCCCGCCTCGCCGGCCGGTTCCTGCGGGCTCGGCTGGACCATGCCGAACATGCGCCCCTGGCCGAGCGCATCGACGGTCATGTTGAGGTAGCGCGGCTCGAAGATGTTGAGCGGCAGCCGCCCGCCCGGCAGCAGCAGCGCGCCAGTGAGCGGGAAGATGGCGATCTCGGCCGGCAGCTCCTCGAAGCGTGGATGGAAGGCGCTGTCCATGCCGGCCACGCGCCCCCTTGCCTCAGGAGAACAGGATCGCCGACAGCCTGCGCCGCGCCGCCTGGGTCAGTTCGTCGGTGTGGCCCCAGGCCTCGAAGTACTTCACGAGCTGCTTGCGCGCCGCCTCGTCGTTCCATTTGCGGTCGCGGCGGATCAGGTCGAGCAGTTCCGTCACCGCGCCCTCGCGGTTGCCGGCGCCGGCGAGCGCCACGGCGAGATCAAGCCGCGCCTGGTGGTCGTTCGGATCGGCGGCGAGCTTGGCCTCGAACTCGGCGGTGCGGGCGGCGGCCTCGCGCCCGGCCTCGGCGACCTCGATCGCGCTTTTCACCTCCTGCACCTGGGCATGGTCCAGCACCTTGGGCGGGGCGGAGGCGAGCATCTCCTTGACCGCATCCTCCTGCCCGGCCTTGAGGTAGACGCGGGCGAGGCCGGCGAAAGCCTCGGCATTCTCGGGCTCCTGGTCGAGCAGCGCGCCGAACAGGTCGGCCGCGGTCTGCAGGTCGCCCGCCTCGACCGCCTTCTTTGCTTCCGCCATCAGGTCGGCCGAGGGCATCTGCCCGCCGGCGGCGGCCAGCAGGCGCTCGACGAAGGCCCGGACCTGGCTTTCCGGCTGCGCGCCCTGGAAGCCGTCCACCGGCTGGCCCTGCCAGAAGGCATAGACGGTCGGCACCGACTGGATGCGAAGCTGGCCGGCCAGCGCCTGGTTCTTGTCGACATCGATCTTCACCAGCTGCACGCGGCCGCCGGCGGCGCGCACCACTTTCTCCAGCACCGGCGTGAGTTGCTTGCAGGGGCCGCACCAGGTCGCCCAGAAATCGACGATCACCGGCACCTGCTGGCTCGCCTGCACGACATCGGCCATGAAGCTGCGCTGGTCGCCATCCTTGACCGGGTCGGGGCCGCCGATGCCGGCGCCGCCCATGCCTGGGCCGGCCATGCCAGGGCCGGCCATGCCAGGGCCGGCCATGCCCATCGGCGTCCCGCCCATCATCGCCCCGCCTTGCGCCGCCGCGGCCCGCGGCTGGGCCTGCGCCTGCCCTTGCTCCTGCCCGCCGCCCTGTCCGGGCTTCTGGTTGAAGATGATCTCCATGACGACACGTCCTCTCGTATCAGAAGGCTGGCGGGGGCAAGGGGCCGCGCCGCGCGGCCGCCGCGCCCTATAGCAGAAGCCGCGCGATACCGCACGCGCTGCCGATCGGGCGCCTGGCGGGGAAACCATTAGATGAGGCGCCCGGTGCGGCTGACAAGCGGCGCCGTGCCCGCCGTCCTGGTTGCGCGTGCGCCGCGCCCTGGTGTAGCGTCGTCGCGTCCGGGGCAGCAGAGGCGCCCCGGGCCGGGTTCTTTGCCCCAAGCGCGGCCCGGCAAGACACTGTGTCCAAGCCCTGCACCACAACGGTCGCCCGACCGGAGGTGCATCATGGACACACCCTTTTCCACCCCCTTTGCCGCCCGCGCCATCGCTGCCGCCGAACTCGCTGCGGCGGGTGCCGCATGGCGCTTCCCGCTGATCCTCGATGTCCGCCGCGAACCGGCCTTCGCCGCCGCGCCCGACAGCCTGCCCGGCGCCATCCGCCGCGCCCCCGAGGGCGTGGCCGAGTGGGCGGCAACGCTGGAACTCGGCCGGCTGGTCGTCGCCGCCTGCGTCCATGGCCACGAGGTGAGCCAGGGCGTGGCCGCCGCGCTCGCCGCGCGGGGCCACGATGCCCGTTTGCTCGATGGCGGCATCGAGGGCTGGCGCGCCACCGGCCGGTCGATGGCGGCCAAGCCCGGCGTGCCGACGCTGTGGGTGACGCGGGCGCGGCCCAAGGTCGATCGCATCGCCTGCCCCTGGCTGATCCGCCGCTTCATCGACCCCGATGCGCGCATCCTGTTCGTGCCGGCCGATAGCGTGCTGGCGGTGGCCGCCGAAACCGGCGCGACCGCCTTCGATGCGCCCGGCGCGCCCCTGCACCATCGCGGCGAGCGGTGCAGCCTCGATGCCATCATCCACGACCACGCCATTGCCGCGCCGGGGCTTGCGCGCCTTGCCGCGATCGTGCGCGGCGCCGACACCGACCGTCTCGACCTCGCCCCGGAATGCGCCGGGCTGTTCGCCGCGGCGCAAGGCTATGCGCTGCGCTTCGATGACGACCAGGCGCAGCTTCGCCACGGGCTCGTGCTCTACGATGCGCTGCACGCCTGGTGCATGGCGCGCGACGCGGCCGAGGGCGCGCCCGCATGAGCGCGCCCTCCGCACCGCCCGCCCTGCCCGGCTTCGCCGAGGCGTTCGGAGTGTGGCTGCGCATCGGGCTGCTGTCCTTCGGCGGGCCGGCCGGGCAGATCGCGCTGATGCACCGCATCCTGGTCGAGGAGAAGCGCTGGATCGGCGAGCGGCGGTTCCTGCACGCGCTCAACTACTGCATGGTGCTGCCGGGACCGGAGGCGACGCAGCTTGCCTGCTATGTCGGCTGGCTGCTGCACGGGGTTGCCGGCGGAATGGTGGCGGGCTGGCTGTTCGTGCTGCCGGGCGCGGCGGTGATGATGGCGCTGTCGGCCATCTACGCGCTGTGGGGCGCGGTGCCCTTCGTCGCCGCGCTGTTCTTCGGGCTGAAATGCGCCGTCCTGATGCTGGTGCTGGAAGCGACCCTGCGTATCGGCCGGCGCGCGCTCAAGGGTGCGCCGATGTGGGCGCTGGCGGCGGGGGCCTTCGTTGCGATCTTCTTCCTAGGCGTGCCGTTCCCGCTGATCGTGCTCGGCGCCGGGCTGGTCGGCTGGGCCGGCGCGAGCGCCGGCTGGAGGGGCTTCGGCGCCGGGGCGGGGCATGGCGCCGCGACCGATGGCGCCCATCCGGCCGCGCTCGATGCGCTGCTCGACCGGGCCGAGCAGGACGCGGCCGGGCGGGCCATGCTGGCCGCGCGCGCGCTGGCGGCGCAGCGGGCGGGGCTGGTCACGCTGCTGCTCTGGCTCGCCCCGGTGGGCGCGCTGTTCCTGGCGCTCGGAGCCAGCGACACCTTCACCCGCATCGGCGCCTTCTTCAGCGTCATGGCGGTGGTGACCTTCGGCGGCGCCTATGCGGTGCTGGCCTATGTCGCGCAGGCGGCGGTGGAGAGCTATGGCTGGCTTGCCGCCGGCGAGATGCTGGACGGGCTCGGCCTGGCCGAAACCACGCCGGGGCCCTTGATCCTGGTGACGCAGTTCGTGGGCTTCCTCGCCGCCTATCGCGACCCCGGCGCGCTCGCCCCGCTTCTGGCCGGCATCCTCGGGGCGGCGCTGACGGTGTGGGTCACTTTCGCACCCTGCTTCGTCTGGATCTTCCTCGGCGCCCCGGCGGTGGAGAAGCTGCGCGCCAACAAGGCGCTCGCCGGCGCGCTGGGCGCGATCACGGCGGCGGTGGTGGGCGTGATCCTGAACCTTGCCGTCTGGTTCGCGCTGCATGTGCTGTTCGCCCGCCATGTGGCAGTAAGCCTCGGGCCGGTGCATTTCGACGCGCCGGTGCCGGCCTCGGCCGACGCGGCGGCGATGGCGCTGGCGGCGATCGCCGGCGCGGCCCTGTTCCGCTTCAGGCTCGGCGTGGTGCCGACGCTCGGCATCGCCGCCGTCGCCGGCCTGGCCTGGCGGCTTGCTGCCGGCACGCCCTGACGCTCGGGGCTGGCGATGCTCAGGACGGGCCGGGGCGCGCGGCGGCGGCGCTTCGCGTCGCGCGCTGCCAGAGCGTCAGCCCCACGCCAAGCGCCATCCCGATCCAGTGCGCGGCCGGAAGGTCGAAGCCGGTCAGCGCCTCGACCGCGCGTTCGAGCAAGAGCGGGAAGATCAGCAGCAGGCCAGAGAGCAGGAACCCGACCCGCTCCCAGCCGCGCGCCAGCCGCCAGCCCATGCCCTGCGTGCCGGCGGCGAAGGCGGCGAGCCCCAGCGCGGTCAGCCCCGACACCCAGGCGACATCGCCCCAGCCCATGCCGGGCTTGAACTCCAGCAGCAGCCCGACGCCGATCGGGTCGGTGACGAAGACGAAGGGCACGATGAAGGCGGGCAGGGTGTATTTCCACGCCTGCAGGGTGGTGGCGTAGGGTCCTGCCCCGGTGATGGCGGCGGCGGCGAAGGGCGAAAGCGCGGTCGGCGGCGAGACCTCGGACAACACGGCGTAGTAGAAGATGAACATGTGCGCCGCATAGTCGGGCACGCCGAGCTTGATCAGCGCCGGGGCCGCGATAACCGCCGAGATGATGTAGCTTGCCGTCACCGGCACGGCCAGCCCGATGATCCAGACGATCAGCGCGGTGTAGACCGCCGTCAGCAGGAGCGAGCCGCCGGCATACTGGATCGCGATCTCGCTGAACTTGAGGCCCAGGCCCGTCAGCGTCACGACGCCGACGATGATGCCGGCCACCGCGCAGGTGGCGGCGATGTTCAGCATCTGGATCGCGCCGTCCTTGAGCGCGGCCGGAAGGCGCACCGGCCCGAGCGCGGTCTCGCGCCGCAGGAAGGACAGCAGCACCGCCACCACCATCGCGTAGAACACGGACAGTGTCGGCGAATAGCCGATCACCATGAACAGGATGACCGCGACCAGCGAGGTGAAATGGTAGCCGTAGCGGCGCAGGAGCGTGCCCACGCCCTCCACCGCGTGCTGCTCGTCCTGGCCGGGGCCGAGCTTGCGCTGGTCGAGCTCCACCATGAACAACAGCGAGGCGTAGTAGAGCAGCGTCGGTATCGCCGCCATCTTGATGACGTCGAGATAGGAGATCTTCAGGAACTCGGCGATCAGGAAGGCGGCCGCGCCCAGCACCGGCGGGGAGATGATCGCGCCGAGCCCGCCCGCGGCCAGCAGGCCGCCGGCATCGTCGGGGCGGTAGCCGACGCGCTTCATCAGCGGCCAGGCGACCGAGCCGATCGTGACCGTGGTCGCCACCCCCGAGCCCGAGGGGCCGCCCAGCAGGAACGAGGACAGCACCACCGTGCGCCCCGCGGCGGTGGCGCGCCCGCCCATCGCGCTGAAGGAGAAGTCGATGAAGAACTTCCCTGCGCCCGAGGCCTGCAGGATCGAGCCGTAGATCGTGAACAGGATGATGATCGAGGACGAGACATCGACGGCGGTGCCGAAGATGCCCTCGAGCGACATGGCAAGGTGGCCGACCAGGCGGTCATTCTCGTAGCCGCGATGCGTCCAGGGCGCGGGCAGGTGGTTGCCCCACACGGCATAGGCCAGGAAGGCGAGCGAGATCGCCGGCATGATCCAGCCGGTGGTGCGCCGCGCCGCCTCCAGCACCAGCACGATCAGCAGGATCCCGGTCGGGATGTCGAGCGGATCGAAGTTCAGGAAAGAGGCGCGGTCGGTCAGCTCGTCGCCGCCCGAGACAAGGTAGTAGACGCACCAGAGCGAGGCGCCGATCAGCACCACGTCCCAGGGCATCAGCCGGTGGCGGAAGCGCCGGTGCGCGGGATAGAGCAGGAAGGTAAGCGGCAGCAGGAAGCCGACATGCGCATAGCGCAGCTGCATCGTCGGCACGATGTCGTAGGCGGCCCAGAGATGGAACAGGCTCATTGCCAGCGCGCCAGCCGTGGCGATGAAGGCCAGCGGGCCGCGGAAGCGGTTGAGCGCGCCCTCCTCCTGCTCGATCAGTTCCTCGACCTTGCGCGCGGTCTCGGAATCGAGCGGCGCGGCCTCGGGCGGCAGGTGCAGGGGCCCGGCATCGGGCGCTGCGCCGCCCGAGCGGAGGTCGGCAGGCGGCGCTTGGGCAGGCCTGCTGGCGCGTGGCTCCATCGGCGCGTCTTCCCCCTGATCCCGGGTTCCGGCCTTGCGCCCCCTTGCCGGCGCGCACGGTCATGGAGCCCGTTATTGCTCCGGCCGCCTTCTTCCCGGGCGGCTTGATCCTTGATGTGGCGGGCCCGGCCACCGCCCCGCAGCGGCCGGGCCCTTTGTCGTGCGGCTGGCGTGCCGGCGGCAGGCCGCGCGGCGCGCCCTTGCCCTCAGCCGTCGAGACTGACGTTGCGGCTGCGATAGAACGCCTCGGCCGCCGGGTGCCAGGGAATGCCGGCGCGCGAGCGCTTCTGGTTCTCGAGCTTGAAGTTGCGCGCCTCGGCATGGGTGCGGTGCAGCTCCGGCAGATTGTCCCAGATGCCGGCGAGGAGCTGGCCCACCAGGTCCGCCGGCATGTCCTCGCGCACGGCGATGATGTTGCCCACCGAGAGCTGCTTGTTGTCGGTGCGCTGGCCGGGATAGGTGCCGGCCGGGATCACCTCGGGGAAATAGACCGGGCCGTTCTTCTGCACGATTGCCTGGTGGTACTGGGCGTGGTCGACCATCTTGAGCTGGATGCCGGGCGAGGCGCCGAGATCGACGATCGCCGAAGTGGGCACGCCCGAGACGAAGAAGAACGCATCAAGCTTGCCGTCCTTGATCGCGTTCTGGCTTTCCGCTGGCGACAGGCGCTCGCGCGCACGGAAATCCTTGTCGCGGTCGAGGCCGGCCGCCTCGATCAGGCGGAAGGCGAAGATCTCGGTGGCCGAGCCGGGCGCGCCGGTGGATACGCGCTTGCCCTTGAGGTCCTCGAACTTGTCGATTCCGCGCCCCTCCACGGTCACGACCTGCATGCGGTTGGTGTACATCACCTTGATCGCACGCACCGGCAGGGCGCTGCGGAAGGGCGGGCGGCCATTGATGGCGTCCACCGCCGCATCGACCTGCGAGAGGATCATGCCGACGCGCCCGGTGCCGAGCAGCTGGAGATTGGCGGCCGAGCCGCCGGTCACTTCTACGGTGGCCGACATGCCAGGAATGGTGCGCGAGAAGATGTTCGCCATCGCGCCGCCGAGCGGATAGTAGACGCCGCCCGTGGTGCCGGTGGCGATGGCGAGCTGGCGCGCCTGCTGGGCGGCAGCCGAGCGCGACAGGGCGGGCGTGGCGAGTGCGGCGAGGCCGGCGGCGGCCTTGAGCGCAGTGCGGCGGCTGAGCGTGTTCATCAGGTGTAATCTCCCTGCCTTGATTGTGGTTGGCATGATCGTGGTTGGCATGCCGGCGGTACGACGCCCGGTCCGGGGCCGTGCCACGGAACCGAGCACATGGCAGGCAGCTTTAGCGGAACACGATACAAGGGTGCAACCCTTGCCTGCTTGGGGCCCTTCCCGCGCCCTTCTTCCTGGCTTCCCTTTTGGTCCGGCTTTGCGGGGCAACGGACCATGACGCCGCGGATTCTATAACCATCTGCGGATCGGGCGACAGCGAATGGGCTTGCCCGAAAGCGGTTGATCCACGTCAATGCCGGCGTTGGGGAAATCCGCTTCTCTGCACCCCGTGGACAGGGACGGTCCACAACGGACAACGCAAGCAGCCGTAGGAGGCATGTATGAAGGCCCGCGACTTGATGACCGCAGACGTGATCGCCGTAAGCCCCGACGTGTCGGTGGGCGAGGTGGCGCGCCTGCTTACCACCAACCGCATTAGCGCCGTGCCGGTGATCGACAAGGATCGCCGCGTGCTCGGCATCGTCACCGAGGGCGACCTGATGCGCCGCGTCGAGGGCCATACGGAGAAGAAGGTGGGCTGGCTGGCCTCGCTCTTCACCGACCCCGAGCGGATGGCGAAGGACTATGCCAAGAGCCACGGCCGCAAGGCGGGCGACGTGATGACGCCGCATGTCGTCTCCGTGCAGGAGGATGACGAGGCGGGCGATATCGCCGACCTGATCGAGCGCCACAACATCAAGCGCGTCACCGTCGTGCGCGACGGCAAGCTGGTGGGCATCGTCAGCCGCGCCGACCTGTTGCGCGCGCTGACCCAGGCCACGCCCCCCACCCCGGCGCAGGCTTCCGACAACGAGATCTACGAGAAGGTGATGTCCGAGCTGAAGAAGCAGCCCTGGGCCTCGACCTTCTACACCACCGTCGTCGTGCGCGACGGCATCGTCGAGTATTACGGCTATTGCGGCTCGGAAGAGTATCGCGCGGCGATGCGCGTGCTGGCCGAGGCGGTGCCGGGCGTGAAGGGGGTGAAGGATCACCTCGTGATCGGCCCGCTCTACATCTACAGCTGAGGCCACGCGCAAGCAGCCAGGGAAGGAAAGGAGGCGCGCGAGGACAGGTTTCACGGGGCGCACAGGAACGGGTCAGGCAGACCCCGCCTTGAGGATCGCGCCCCTTGCAACGGGACGGCGGATTTGACGGGCCAGCAGCGTCCCACACACTGAAAGCCCGCTGGCCTCCCGCGGGCGGGCCCGTCAGGCGGCCGCCGGTTCACGCCGGCGGCCGTTCTTTTTTTGCGTGCGCGCCCTGCCCGCTCAGCCCGCTTCCGGCACCGCCGCGCGCGGCGGGGCCTTCACGCCGAGCAGGATCGCCGTGCCGATGCCAAGGAACAGCAGGATCGTCGCCATGCCGGCGCGCTGGCTGGCGGTGCTCATCGTCACCCAGCCGAGCAGCGCCGGGCCGGCGAAGGCGGTGGCGCGCCCGGACAAGGCGAACAGGCCGAAATACTCGCTGCGCTGCGCGGCCGGGGCCATGTGCGCCATCAAGGAGCGGCTTGCCGCCTGGGCCGGGCCCATGAAGGCGCCCATCGGCAGCACCAAGAGCCAGAAGGCGGCGCGGTCCTGCACCAGCAGGATGCCGCCGCCGAGCGCCATCATCGCGCAGAGCGCGACCAGGATGGTGGGCTTGGGACCGATCCAGTCGTCGATCCAGCCGAAGGCGGCCGCGCCCAGGCCGCCGGTAACGTTCAGCGCGATGCCGAGCTGGATCACCTCGGCCGTGCCCATGCCGAAGGTGCCGGCGGCGTAGATGCCGCCGAAGGCGAACAGGGTGTTGAGGCCGTCGGTGTAGAACAGGCGACTGAGCAGGAAGCGCGCCACCGCCGGACGGTGGCGCAGCTCGGGCAGGAGCGCGAGCATCGCCGCCACCCCCTGGTGCACGGCGCGGGCGGCGGAAAGCCCGCTTGCGGGGCGGTCGGGCACGACCAGGAACAGCGGCAGCGCGAACAGGGCGAACCAAAGCCCGGCCAGGATGTTGGTCGCGCGCACATGCTCGGCCGCGGCGCGGGCAAGCCCGAAGGGCGCCGGGTCGGGCTGGATCAGCACGAACAGCGAAACCAGCAGGCAGGCAAGCCCGCCGGCATAGCCGAGCCCCCAGGCCCAGCCAGAGACGCGCCCGAGCCGGTGCGGCGGCACGAGGTCGGGCAGCATGGCGTTGTAGAACACCGTGCCGATCTCGAAGGCCACCGTGCCGATCACCGCCACCACCAGCCCGTAGCCGAGCCAGCCGGGCTCGGGGCGGGTGAACCAGAGCAGCATCGTCGCCGCCACGGTCAGCACGGCGGTCGCGGCGATCCAGGGCTTGCGCGGCCCGCCATTGTCGGCGATCGCGCCCAGGACCGGCGAGGCGATGGCGATCACCAGCCCGGCGATGGCCATGGCGAAGCCCCAGGCCGCCTGGCCCTCGGCCTCGGAGGCGGCAACGGCGGTGGCGAGGTAGGTCGGGAAGACGAAGGTGTTGATCAGGGTGGGGAAGGCCGAGTTCGCCCAGTCGAAGAAGGACCAGGCGGCGACCGCCCGCGCGGGCGGGGGATGGCGCGCCGGGTCCGGCAGTGGCGGAGCCATCAGGGGCAGGGGCTGCGGCGGGGGCGGGGGCGAACGCGGCCTGTCCGGGGGCATCTCCGGCGCGGCCGGGGTGGGGTTGTCGCGGGCGGTGTCGCTCATGCGGGCGGGCGGCTCCGGGCCGGGGATCGGCCCTCGGCGCCAACCATACGCACAGGCCCGGCCTCGGCGCGAGCGCCCACGCGCGGCCCGGGCCGTGCCCGGCAAGCACACGCCGCCAGGTGACGGTTCCCGGAGGGCTCGGCCATCCCGGAACCATGCCGGCCGGACGCGCACCCCGTTCGGCCGACCGAAGGGGCCGGCTTGGGCCGGTGGCTGCGTCGTGCGCCGGTTGGCGCGCCCGTCCGGCGCCGCGCCTCAGCCGGCGAGCTGGTTCAGCGCACGCACCGCCACCATCAGCGCGGCCAGGTCGGGTGTGCCCGCCGCTGCCTCGGCCGCCAGGGCGGCCGCCCGCTCGGCCTGGGCCGCGCGTGCCTTGCGGAACGTCTCCACCGCCGCGCGCGCGGCCTCGGGGTCGCGCGGTGCGCCGGCCTCGCGCAGGCAGGCTTCCGCCAGCCGGCGATGCAAGAGGCCGAGATCGTCCATCAGCGCTGCTGCCGCGCGCCCGGCCCAGGGGCCGCCGCCATCGAGCTCGGCCGCCTGCCGGCGCAAGGGCTCGAGCGCGAAACCCTCGCCCACCGCGAACCAGAGCGTCCCGGCCGCCGGCACCGGCAACTCGGCAGCCGTGGCCAAACGCACGATGTCGGGCGCGAGCGCCAGCCGCTCGGCCGCCGCCACGCGCGCGGCCAGCGCCGCCGGCACGCCCTCGCGCATATAGGCCTCCGCCGCCGGCCCGCCCTCGGCGGCGAGCGACGCGGCAAGCGCGGCCAGAGAGCCGCGGAAGGTCGCCACCGTGTCGTTCACCGGCACGCGCGCCGCACCCTCGCGCAGGAACCAGAGCGCGCCGGTTTCCATCAGCCGGCGCAGCGCGGCGAAGAGCGCGGTCTGGGCCGCCGCCGGCAGCTTGCCGGAGGCGACGGCGGGATCGAGCGCCTCGATCTCGGCCCAGAGCGGGGCGAGGCCGAAGGTCTCGCGCGCGACATAGGCGGCCTGCACCGCCTCGGCCGGGCTCGCCCCCGCCTCCTCGATCAGGCGGGCCAGCGCGGCCGCGCCCATGCGGTTGATGATGTCGTTGGTCACCACCGTGGCGATCAGCTCGCGGCGCAGGCGGTGGCGCGGGATCGCCGGGGCGAAGCGCTCGCGCAGGGCGGGCGGGAAGTAGCCCACCAGCTCGGGCGCGAGCGCCGGGTCGTCGGGCATCGCGCTCGCGGCCACGAAATCGTTGAGCCAGAGCTTGGCGTGGCTCATCAGCACGCTGGCCTCGGGGCGGGTGATGCCCTGGCGCGCCGCGGCGCGCGCGGCCAATGCCTTCGCGTCCGGCAGGCCGGCGAGCCGCCGGTCGAGCTTGCCCGCGCGCTCCAGGATCGCCATCAGCCGCGCCGCGCCCGCAATGCCGGCCGGCCCCTCGGCCACGTCCAGCGTCACGGCAAGCGACTGGGTATAGTTGCTGCGCAGCACGAGGCCCGCCACATCGCCCGCCATCTCGGCCAGGAGCTGGTTGCGCTGCTTCTCGGTCATGTCGCCGGCGGAAACCAAGTCGGCGAGCAGGATCTTGATGTTGACCTCGTGATCGGAGGTATCGACGCCGGCGGAATTGTCGAGCGCGTCGGTGTTGATGCGCCCGCCATGCAGCGCATACTCGATGCGCCCGGCCTGGGTCACGCCAAGGTTGGCGCCTTCGCCCACCACCTTGCAGCGCAGATCGGCGCCATCGACGCGGATCGCGTCGTTGCCGCGATCGCCCGCCTCGGCATGGCTTTCATGCGATGCCTTGATGAAGGTGCCGATGCCGCCGAACCAAAGCAGGTCGACCTCGGCCTTCAGGATCGCGCGCATGATCTCGGCTGGCGTTGCGCGCTCGGCTTCGAGCCCGATCGCCTTGCGCGCCTCGGGGCCGAGGCTGACCGTTTTCGCCGTGCGCGGGAAGACACCGCCGCCCTTGCTGATCAGCGCCGCGTCGTAATCGGCCCAGGAGGAGCGCGGCAGCTTCGCCAGCCGCTGGCGCTCGGCCATGCTTTTCTCCCCGTCGGGGTCGGGGTCGATGAAGATGTGGCGGTGGTCGAAGGCGGCGATGAGGCGCGCCTTCGCCGTCTGCAGCATGCCGTTGCCGAACACGTCGCCGGACATGTCGCCCACGCCGGCCACCGTGAAGGGATCGGCCATGATGTCGCGGCCCATTTCGCGGAAATGCCGCGCAATGCACACCCACGCCCCGCGCGCGGTGACGGCAAGCCGCTTGTGGTCGTAGCCCTGGCTGCCGCCCGAGGCAAAGGCGTCGGCCAGCCAGAAGCCGTAATCGGCGGAAAGCTGGTTGGCGATGTCGCTGAAAGTGGCGGTGCCCTTGTCGGCGGCGGCGACGATGTAGGGATCGTCCTCGTCGCGGCGCACGAGCAGCGGCGGCGAACGCACCGCATTGCCGCGCGCATTGTCGGTGAGGTCGAGCATCGCGGAGATGAGGATGCGATAGCAGGCGATGCCCTCCTGCTGCGTTGCCTCGCGGTCGGTGGTGGCATCGCCGGTTAGTGCGGGCGGGCGCTTGAGCACGAAGCCGCCCTTGGCGCCGACCGGCACGATGACGACGTTCTTCACCATCTGCGCCTTCATCAGGCCGAGGATCTCGGTGCGGAAATCCTCGCGCCGGTCGGACCAGCGGATACCGCCGCGCGCCACCCGCCCGCCGCGCAGATGGCAGCCTTCCATGCGCGGGGAATGCACCCAGATCTCCGCCACCGGCCGTGGCAGCGGCATCTCGTCCACCCTGGCGCTGTCGATCTTGAAGGCGATGTAGGGCTTCGGGCTCTGGTCGTTGCGGTCAGTGCCCTCGCGCACGGGGTGCGAGGCGGGCTGGAAGTAGCTGGTGCGCACCACCGCCTGCAGAGCGTTCATCATGCGCGCGAGGATGCGGTCCTCGTCCGGGTTGGCCACCGCGTCGAGCAGCTCGGCCCATTCCTCCAGCAGCGCCGCCTCGGCCTTCCTGTTGAAGTCGCGCGCGGGATCGAAGCGCATCAGGAACAGGTCCACCATCAGCCGCGCCGTGCGCGGATGGGTGGCCAGGGCCGCCTCGACCGCCGGCTGGCTGAAGGCGAAGCCGATCTGCTTGAGCCACTTGAACAGGGCGCGCAGCACCCAGACCTCGCGCCAGGTCAGTCCGGCGGCCAGCACCAGGCGGTTGAAGCCGTCGGCCTCGGCGGCGCCGTTCCACATCGCCTGGAGCGCATCGCGCAACAGCGCGCCCTGCGCCGCGATGTCCACCTGCGTGCCATCGGCCGTGCGCAGAAGGAAATCGTGGATCACGACGGTCGACGCGCCGGCCGGATGGAGGTGGTGCGGCACTTCCTCGAGCGCGCGCACGCCCAGCGTCTCGATGATCGGCAGGATATCGGACAGCGGCACCGGGCGGGCCGGATGGAACAGGCGCAGCATGAAGCTGCCGGCAAGCTGGCCCGGCGGGCGGGCGAGAGACAGCACCAGGCGGTTCCCCGCCAGCGCCTCCTCGGCGCGGGCGATGTCGCCCACCGCCTCGTGCGCGACATGGCGTTCCTGGTAGCTCGCCGGGAAGGCCTCGCCCCAGCGGCTGAGCAGCTTGAGGCCCTCGGCCTCGCCATGCTCGGCGGCGAGCGCCTCGGCCAGCCGGTCGCGGAAGCTGCGCGCGGCTTCCGCCATGGTGCGTTCGAGCTGGCGCACATCGACGCGCGGCGTGGCACCCGGCGTGGTGGCGATGATGTAGTGGATCCGCGCCAGGAGGCCGTCGCCCACGGTGGTGTAGTGCGTCGACAGCCGGCCGCCGAAGGCGCGCGCCAGCATCTCGCCAAGCTGCTTGCGCAGCCTCGTTTCCAGCCGGTCGCGCGGCAGGAACAGGATGGCCGAGACGAAGCGCTCGAACTTGTCCTGGCGCAGGAACAGGGCCAGCCGCGCGCGTTCCTGCAGAGCCAGGATGCCGCGCGCGATGCGCAGCAGGTCGTCGGTCGAGATCTGGAACAGCTCGTCGCGCGGATAGGTGTCGAGGATGTTGGTCAGCGCCCGCCCGTCATGGCTGGCCGGATCGAAGCCGGCCAGGCGCAGCGTCTCGGCCACCTTCTCGCGCAGGATCGGGATCGCGCGCGGCGAGCGGTTGTAGGCGGCGGCGGCGAACAGGCCGATGAACAGGCGCCCGCCCACCACCTTGCCGGCGGCATCGTAGTCGCGCAGCGTGACCGTGTCGCAATGCTGCGTGCGATGCACGGTCGAGCGCATGTTGGCCTTGTTCACCTCGACCGCGATCGGCCGGCCGAGGTGCTGCGCCACGGCCGGCGGCAGGTTGGTGGCATCGCGCAGCACGTCGAATACCGGGATCTTGTGGTCGCGCAGCAGGCCGAGCGATTCCGCCTCGACCGTCTCGATCGCGCCCTCGCCGGCAAGGCGGTAGCGGCGATAGCCGAGCAGCACGAAATTGTCGTCATGCATCCATTGCAGGAACTCGCGCGCCACCGCCGCGTCCTGCGCCGGGATGGCGGAAGGGGGCTTCGCCAGCTCCGCCTCCGCTTCCTTCAACTTGCCGCGCAGCGCGTGGAAGTCGCCCACCGCAACGCGCACATCCGCCAGCGCCTGGCGCAGCGCGGTCTCGATCTCGGCCAGAACGGCCGGGTCGCCCTCGGCGGCGAACTCGACCTGGATCATGCTCTCGCGGATCGTCTCGGGCTGGCCGGGAACGCCGAGGTCGGTCAGCGCGCCATAGGAATCGCGCAGCACCGGCACGATCGGGTGCACGATCAGCGCCACCGGCTTCTCGCGCCGGTTCAGGGCGCCGATCACGCTGTCCACCAGGAACGGCATGTCGTCGGTGACGATCTCGGCCACCGAATGCCCGCTGTGCCAGCCATGCGTCTCGGCGCGCGGGTTGAACACCCGCACCCGGGCGGTGCCCACCTCGCGCCGGTAGGCGAAGTCCCAGAGCGACAACGCCGCACCGGCAAGATCCTCGGGCGAGCGGGACAGCATGTCGTCGGCCGACAGGCCCTTGGCGAACAGGCGCAGGAAGGCGCTTGCCGGCCGCGCCGCGCTGGTGGGCAGGCGATGGCCGAGCGCCGCGCAGGCCTGGGCGATGATCTCTTCCTTGGGGCGGGCATCGTCGTCGAGCGGCATCGCGGGCCTCCGGCTGTGGGCGAACGGTCTGGGGTCGGGCGATCGGAGCGGACGGACAAGCGCGGTTGCATCGGCGGCGGAACATACTCGCCGTTGCGGTGGTCCCGGCGCAAGTGCTGGGCGCTGAAATAACGCTGATGTGCGGCAATCCTGCACGCGCAGAGGTGACGGCTGGGTTAAGGAGGGCTGGCATCCGCCGGTCACGTGATCGGTTGCGCTGCGATGCAGCATGGCCGACACTGCGCCGGGGCGAGGGTCGCGGGCGGCCCGCCCCCGTCCTGCCGTCCTGGCGCTTGATCTTGCGCAAGGACGCCAGGCCCGGCGCGCGGTGCTATGCTACAGCCCCGTTCCACCCGCCCCGGAGGCCAACCGCCGTGGTGAAATTGTCCTTTGCCGACATCCTCGCGCCGATCACGCCCGAGCAGTTCTTCGCCGAGTACTACGACAAGAAGCCGCTGCACGTGCCCGGTGTGCGCGCCAAGTTCGTCGAGGTGATGAACTGGCGGTCGATGAACGACCTCCTCAACATGACGCATATCTGGTCGCCGCACTCGCTCAAGCTGGTGCTCGACGGCACCGTGCTGCCGGCCGAACAGTACATGGCCAGCGCCACCAACCGCGATGGCCAGTCCTCGATGCAGCCGGTGACGGCGAAGGTCCATGAGCTGATCCGCCGCGGCGCCTCCGTCGTGCTGAACGACATCGACAGCCTGACGCCCGGCCTGCGCGCGCTTTCCGACGCGCTGGAAGGGGCCGGGCTCGGCCGCAGCCAGGCGAACCTCTACTGCTCCTGGCGCGACCACAAGGCCTTCCCCGCGCATTTCGACACCCACGATGTGTGGGCGATCCATGTCGAGGGCGAGAAGACCTGGAACATCTGGGAAGGCCGCGCCGACTGGCCGGTGATGCACGCCTTCTTCCGCAACATGGGCCAAGCCTATCACGATCGCACGCGCGGCGCCCTGAAGGAGCAGATCGTCCTCAAGCCCGGCGATCTGCTCTATCTGCCGCGCGGCTGGTACCACGACGCGCTGTGCGAATCCGATGCCTGCATCCACATCGCCTTCGGCGTGCACGCGCCGCTCGGCCTCGATGTCATGAGCATCCTGTCCGACCGCGCCGTGCATGACGTGCTGTTCCGCCAGCCCCTGCCGCGGGCGGATGGCATCCAGGGCAAGTTCGCCCTGCACGAGCGGCTGCGCGAGCTCGGCCGGCGGCTGCGCGACATGCTGCACGAGCCCAAGGTCGTCGAGGTGGTGGAGAAGTTCGCCGCCAACTACCGCTTCCATCGCGGCGGCTACGACGTGCCCTTCGTGCGCACCGGCATCCGCCCGCCCGAGGACGACATGCCGGGCGCCCCCGCCATGTCCGGTTCCACGTCCGCCGCCGCATCCGCATCCGTCGCCGCCGGCGGCGATGGCGCGGCCGGGCCGGCGCGCTACCGCGTTGCCGTGGCCGGGGCCCGCGCCGTGCGCCGCGGCCAGGACTGGGCCTTGCGCGCGGGCGCGGCGATGATCCCGCTCGCCGGCGCCGAGGCCGATGCCGCGCAATGGGTGCTGGCACGCAGCGACTTCGCCGCCGCCGATCTTGGCGCGGCCTTCCCCGGCCTCGACCGTGCCGGCTTCCTCGGCAAGCTCGCCGAGGCGGGCGTGCTGGTGGCGGCCGACTGAAGGCCGCGCGCACCGGCCCGGCCGGTCACGCGCTCGTCACGGGCCCTGGTGCGAATTGGTGCTGTTGCCGCTCCGCCCCCTTGGGGCATGATCGCCATGCTCGCGCATCTGGGCGCGGGCGGGAGGACACCCATGACGCTCGTCTGGCGCAAGACCGGCTTCGCCTTCGCCGCCTTCTGTGCTGCCGCCATGCTGGCGCCGCTGGCCGGCGCGCCCGCGCCCGCCCTGGCGCAGCCGGCGCCGCGTGCCGGCGCCCCGGTCGAGATCGTCAACCGCCACTCGGTCACGCTCTACGAGCTCTACATCGTCGGCGCCGAGCGCAGCGATTGGGGGCGCGACCGGCTCGGCTCCGATGTCATCGCGCCCGGCCAGCGCTTCCGCGTCACCCTGGAGCCCGAGGCCGGCTGCCGCGTCAACATCCGCGCCATCTACGAGGATCGCCGCACCGAGGACCGGCGCGATGTCGATGTCTGCGCCGCGCGCGAGCAGGTGTTCGCCGGCGCGGACACGGCACCGCCCGCGCCCACCGCCTCGCCGCGCGCCGCGCCGCGCCCCACGCCGCTGCCCCCGCGCACGCAGGCGCGCCCGCCCGCATCCCCGCCCGCATCCCCGCCCGCTGCCCCGCCGCGGCCGGCGGCGCCGGCGCTGCCCGCTCCGGCCGAGGACCAGTTCGGCCTGCTCAACCGCTCGGGGCGCGCCATCGCCGGCCTGTTCGTCGCGCCCGCCGATGCCGCCGGCTGGGGCGAGAACCGCGCCGGCACACCGCTGGCCCAGGGCGCGCGCGCCAATATCGGCTTCGACCGCGCCGGCGGCTGCGCGCAGAACATCCGCGTCGTGTTCGACAACCAGTCGGCCGAGGAGCGGCGGCGGATCGATCTCTGCCAGACGCGCCAGCTTGCGATCGGTCCGGGCTGGACCACGGCCGAGACGCTGCCGCCGGTCGATCGCATCAGCCTGCGCCTGGTGAACCAGGCACGCCGCAGCATGATCGAGCTCTATCTGCGCGCGCCGGGCGCGAATGGCTGGGGCCGCGACCGCCTCGGCTCCAGCACGGTCTCCGCCGGCCAGCGTCACATGGTCGAGCTGGAGGGCGAGGGCTGTGTGTTCGACGTGCGCGCGACCTTCGGCGCCGGGCGCGAGGCGCTGCACGAGGGCCTCGACCTTTGCGCCGTGAATGAGCTGGCGCTGGCCCCGCCTGCCGCCACGCGCACCCTGACGATCGTCAACCAGTCCGGCCGGACGATCGTCGCGATCTACGCCCAGCCGCAGGATGGCGGGCGGCGGTCGGGCGACTTGCTCGGATCGGACATGGTCTCGCGCGACGCGCGCTACGAACTGGAGATGCCCGAGGGCAGCGAGTGCACCTACGACCTCACCTTCGAGTTCGGTGGCGCGCGCGAGCAGCAGCGCGTCGATATCTGCACGACGCGCGAGCTGATGGTGGCCGCGCCCGGGCCGGGCACCACCGCGCGCCCGCCGCGCGGCGATGCCCCGGGTAGTGCCGCGGGCGCCGGTGCCGGCGACAAGCCGGCCGCGGGCGCGACGCCCCCGGCGGCGGGCGGCGGCGAATCGCCGGGTGCCGGCAAGCCCGGCCCGTCGGACGGTCCCGCGGCGCCCGGCGCGCGCCCTGGCGACAAGCCCGCCGGCCGGCCGATCTGACGGGCCGGGTCCGGCCGGCCTGTCCTGGCGCGATCCGGTCGGAGGCGCGAGGTATCGGCGCTGGGGCACGTGCCTTTCGGCTGGTCGAAGCTGATCGCAACGTGCCCTGGCGTTTCGCCGTGGCGGGTTTCGCTGCGGCCGCGATGGGCATGCGCGCGCGGGCCGGGCGCAGCCGGCATCGGACGCCTCGCCCAGCCGCCTGGATGCGAAGGCGGCGGGTGCGCATCACGCGCCCCGCCGCCCTGGTTCGTTCGCGGTATCTGCGGCGTTCAGTGCAGCGCGGTATCGCCCAGCCCAGTTCCGGCAGCCCCGCCGGGCAGCGCCAGCCCTTCGATCCGCGCCTGCCGCGCCAGCTCGGCCACGAAGGCCGCCGCCGCCTGCCGCCACGCCACCGCGCCAAGCTCGGTCATCAGGCGCGGGCGCACATGCTCGAAAGGCAGCAGCTCGCCCTTCGCCGCCTTCAGCAGCCGCAGCACATGGAAGCCGTAGCGGCTGTGCACCAGCACCGGGCAGACCTGGCCCGGTTCCAGCGCGGCGAGGAAGGTCTCGAACTCCGGCACGGTCGAGCCGCGCGTGAGCTGGCCGAGATGCCCGTCCGCCGTGCGCGAGGGGCAGTCCGAGTTGGCGCGCGCCAGCGCCCCGATGCTGTCGGGATCGGCCTTCACCTTGGCCAGCAGCCCCTCGGCCTTGGCGCGCGCCGCCGCCGTGGCTTCGGCATCGGCCGGGTTGGAGGCAACCAGGATGTGCTGGGCCTCCCACAGGTCGGGTGCGCGATACTGTTCGGGATTGGCGCGATAGCGCGCGCGCATCTGCGCCTCGTCCGGCGGCGGCGGATCGACCGCCACCGCGATCAGGCGGCGGATGGCGCGCTCCTCGGGCATCTCGTCGGCCGGCGGCTCCTCTTCCTCGGCCATCATCTCGGCCGCCTCCGCCTCGGTGAGCGCGTCGAGGCCGCGGCGGCGCGCCTCCGCCAGGAGCAGCGTGCGCACGACAAGCGCGCGCGCCGCCGCATCCCAGGCCGCCTGCCGGTCCTTGGCCGGATGGTGCTGCATCTCGGCGGCGATCGCGGCCTCCGGGATCTCGACGCCGTCGACGAGAACGGTCATGGCTCTGGCTCCCTCGGGTCCGGCCTCAGGTCCGGCGCGCATCCATCGCCGCCGAGGCGGCATCGCGGCGGCGCACCACCTGGTAGCGGCGGAAGATGTACCAGATCGGCGCGCTCCAGATATGCACCAGCCGGGTGAAGGGGAAGACCAGGAACAGGGTCATGCCCAGCACCAGGTGGATCTGGAACGGCCAGTCCGCACCCTTGACGAAATCAGCCGCGCCGGCCTGGAAGGTGACGATGTACTGCGCCCAGTGCGAGAGCGCCACCATCATCGAACCGTCGCGATGGCCGAGCGAGAAGGGCAGGGTGATGAGGCCGAGCGCGAGCTGCACCCAGAGCAGGATCAGCACGAAGATGTCGGCATTGGTGGAGGTGCGCCGGATGCGCGGATCGAACAGGCGGCGATGCAGCAGGAGGCTGAGCCCGATGAAGCAGATCGTGCCGGCGATGCCGCCCGAGACGATGGCAAAAAGCTGCTTGGTCGGCACATCGACGAAGCGGGTGTAGATCACGCTCGGGGTCAGCAGGCCGACCAGATGGCCGAAGAACAGGAACAGGATGCCGATGTGGAACAGGTTCGAACCCCAGCGCAGCTGGCTTGTGCGCAGCATCTGCGAAGAGCCCGAGCGCCAGGTGTACTGATCGCGGTCGAAGCGGATCAGGCTGCCGACCAGGAATATGCCGGCGCACATGTAGGGATAGAGCCCGAACAGGAACTGGTGCAGGTAGTCGCCGAGCATGGTGGTGCTCCTTCCGGTCTAGCGTGCGTGCGGGCGCGGGGTTGCGGGCGCCGCACCCTTTGCCGCCTTCATGCGTGCGATGATGCCGGCGATGCCGCAGGCGGCATCCGCCTGCGCGCCGCCCTGTGCCGCTGCCGCGGCCTCGCGTGCGGGATCGCTGTCGGGCCCGAAGGTCACCGGCGCGTCTTCCCAGGCGCGGTCGATCTCCTCGGGCGTGGCCTCGGCCGAATCGGCGGCCGTGGCGGTGGCGCGGGCCTCCTTGCCGGTGAGCGCCAGCACGGCGGCGAGCGCCCCGGCATAGGCCGAGCCGCGCGCGTCGAGCTTGGCGCGGATCGAATCGATCACCGGCGCGGCATCGGCCAGGAGCGGCAGCCCCGCTTCCGGCGCCAGTGCCGCGAATTCGAGCATGATCGGCAGATAGTCCGGCAGCTCGGCCTGGGCCAGCATCGCGCCGTTGCGGTCGTAGATCTGGCGCAACGACACCATTGCCGGCCCGCGGTCGCGCCCGTCGCCATGGACATGCTCGAACAGGTTGAGCGCGAGCGAGCGGGTGCGGTCGAACAGCCGCACATACTCCTCCTGCCGGTCGAGCAGATCGCCCGCCTCGAGCGCGGCGATCAGGCGCGCCACGCCGCGCGCGGTGGCGGCGGGCAGCGCCGCATCCGCGCACAAGGCATCGAGCAGCTCTGGCAGCGCCGACCGTAGCTCCTCGGTCGGGTAGGAGAGGAGCGCGGACAGGATCTTCGCTGTCGTGCGCATCAGCCCACCTCCTCCGGGCGCTTCGGCACCATCGGCGGGGCCATGTGCCCGGCCGAGGTCTTCTTGGCGCTGAACAGGTTGACCGGGTTCGAGCCGTCCGAGCAGCCATTGCCGAAGCTGAAGCCGCAGGAGGATTTCAGGTTGAAGGCGTTCTCGGCATATTCGCGGTGCGTGGTCGGGATGACGTAGCGATCCTCGTAGTTGGCGATCGCCATGATGCGATACATGTCCGCCACCTGCTCGGCCGTGAGCCCGACGCGATCGAGCACCGCCTGCTCGACGCGGCCTTCCACTGTGCGCGCGCGCATGTGCATGCGCATCGCCATCATCCGTTGCAGCGCGGCTTCCACTGGCGCCTCGTCGCCCGCGGTGAGCAGGTTGGCGAGGTAGCGCATGGGGATGCGCAAGGAGCGGATGTCCGGCAGCTCGCCATCCCAGCCGATATGCCCGGCCTCCGCCGCCGACTGGATCGGCGAGAGCGGCGGGATGTACCAGACCATCGGCAGCGTGCGGTACTCGGGATGCAGCGGCAGCGCGACCTTCCAGTCCATCGCCATCTTCCACACCGGGCTCTTGCGTGCGGCCTCCAGCCACGCCTCGGGGATGCCGTCCTTGCGCGCCTGCTCGATCACCTTGGGATCGTTCGGGTCGAGGAAGAGGTCGCACTGCGCCTGGTAGAGGTCCTTGTCGTGCTCGACGCTGGCGGCCTGCGCGATGCGGTCGGCGTCGTAGAGCAGCACGCCCAGGTAGCGGATGCGGCCGACGCAGGTTTCCGAGCAGACCGTGGGCTGGCCGGCCTCGATGCGCGGGTAGCAGAAGATGCACTTCTCGGCCTTGCCGCTCTTCCAGTTGTAGTAGATCTTCTTGTAGGGGCAGC
>JADZEB010000042.1 GCA_020850755.1 Alphaproteobacteria bacterium
CCGGACTAAGCTGCTCGCAAACCTTAAGTTTCTCGGGCACGAGTTCCGTTCGGCTGATCGACGCCGAACGGAACGTGCCCTAGTGCTCGGCGCCGAGCTTCTGGTAGCGGCCGCGGAAATAGAGCAGCGGGCGCGAAGTCGTGCCGGCCGCCTCGGTGATGGAGAGCGCCAGCACCCGGCCGAGCAGGATGGTGTGATCGCCCCCCGGCAGCAGTGCCTCGCGCTCGCACTCGATATGGCCGAGGCAGTTCTCGATCAGGGCCGCGCCGCTGTGCGGGCCGATATGGTGCGCGATCGCCCCGAAGGCGCCGGCCGGATCGCCGGCGCGGCCCTTGCGCGCGAAATGTGCCGACACCGCCTGCTGGTCCTCGCGCAGTATGTTGATGGCGAAGTGGCCTGCCGCCTTGAACGCCGCCAGCGTGGTGCTGGCATTGTCGAGGCAGAACAGCACCAGCGGCGGGTGCAGTGACACAGAGGTGAAGGAGTTCACTGTCACGCCGAGTGGCAGGCCATCGGCATCGCGCGCGGTGACGACGACGATGCCGGTGGCGAAGCTGCCCAGCACTTGGCGGAACAGGGAAGCGGGGATGCTCATTTCATGGTCTCGCCGGGCGGCGCCGCGCACGGTGCGTGGCGCCGGGGCGGGGATGCTACAGGCGGTGGCGCAATCGCGCTACTGCGCGGCGGCGACCGAAGGCACGCCGCGCGTGGCGAACTGCGGTGCCACCTTCTCCATGAACAGGCGGATGGAGTGGTTGGTGTCGGCCGCCGCCATCGGGCCGAGGCGGAACTGGAGGATCAGCCCGCCCCAGCCGATCTTGTCGATCTCGGCGATCTTCTCGGCCACCGTCGTGGGCGAGCCGCAGATCAGCGCATGCTCGGGGTTGGCGCGCGCGCCGAGCATGTTCTCCTGTTTGATCAGGATGCCCTGATCCTTGTAGATCTTCTCGCGCAGCTGGCGGCGATGGACCAGCATCTTCTCGAAGCAGGGCAGCGCGATGCGCCTCGCCTCCTCGTCGGTGTCGGCGACGAAGATGTTCTTCCAGATCCAGCTCTCGCGCACGCAGCGATCGACATGCGCCTCGTTGAAGCCGGCGCCGTGCATGGTCTGGCGGTAGAGCCGCAGGCGCTGGGCTGCGGTGTCGTTCGATTGCACGTTCATCATGAAGGGCAGGCCCTGCCGGGCCAGCACCGCCATGCCCTCCTCGGAGGAGGCGGCGCGCAGCGTATAGGGCGCGGGCCTGGTGAAGGGGCGCGGGCGCAGCCGCGGCACCTTCAGGTTCCAGAACTGGCCGGCATAGTCGAAGCCGTTCTCCGACCGCCAGGCGAGATCCATGATCTTGTCGGCTTCCTCGTAGCGCGCCTGGGCCTCGTTATGGTCGATATCGTAGCCCTGGTAGTCGTAGACATTGTAGGCCGTGCCGCGCCCAAGCCCGACGATCAGCCGCCCCTTGGTGAGGTGGTCGAGCACGGCCATCTGCTCGGCCATGCGGATCGGATGGTGCAGGCTGAGCTGGGCGACCGCGAAGCCGATCGTGATCTGCTTGGTCGCGCCCGCGAGCGCGAAGGCGAAGCTGACCGGATCGACATAGGCGCAGTTTCCGTCGAAATGATGCTCGGCCAGCCAGACCACCTCCATGCCCAGCTCGTCGCAGAGCTTCGCCTCGACGAGGGATTCGTGGATCACGCGGCCATCGTCCTTGGGCTCGGTGGCCTCGGGGAAGATGAAGTTCGAGAAGCGAAGCATAGGGTCGGCTCCTGTCGTGGGCGGTATTGGGTGCCGGCCGCGACCCTAGCACCGGGCGGATTCCCTGGATAGACGGCTCGGCACCGTAACGATTTTGGCCGTTTCGATCTGGGAAACATTGCCCACTCCCCGGCGGGCGCGGGGCCGTGTTAGCCTGCCGCCGCGATGACGCGGGGCCCATGCCGCCCCGCGCATCGTTTCGTTCCAAGCGGTTGCAACCAATGTGGGGGGTTACAAATGCGTCGTAGGTTCCTGGCCGTTGCGGCCACGATTGCTGCTGGCGGCTTCCTTGCCGGGATGCCCTTGCCCGCGGCCGCGCAGTCCAACTATCCCGAGCGGCCGATCACCATGCTGCTGGGCTTCCCGCCGGGCGGGAACATCGACATTGCCGCCCGCCTGTCGGCGCCGTTCCTGGAGAAGTATCTCGGCAACAATGCGCGCATCGCGGTGGTGAACAAGCCGGGCGCCGCCGGGGTGGTGATGCTGAACGACCTCGCCGCCGCACGGCCCGATGGCTACACGGTCGGCCTGTTGTCGCTGCCGGGCATGGTCACCTCCATGCTGGATAGCCGGCCGCGCTACAACACCGACAGCTTCGTCTATTTCGGCGCCCTGACCGACGAGCCCTATACGCTGTTCGTGGCCACGAACGGCCCCTACAAGTCGCTGGCCGAGCTGGCCGCGGCGGCGCGGGCCAATCCGGGCGGGATCACGCTCGGCGCCTCGGGCGTGGGCAGTGCGCCGCATCTGGCGCTGATCCAGTGGCAACGCGTTTCCGGCCTGCGCTTCAACTATGCGCCCTTCCCGGGCATCGCCCAGGGTGTCACGGCGGTGCAGGGCGGCCACATCATCGGCGGCATCTCGACCGTCAGCCTGACCGTGCGCATGCACAAGGAGAACACCGCGCGCATCCTCGGCATCATGTCCGAGGAGCGCTGGAACCGTGCCGACGATGTGCCCACCTTCCGCGAGAACGGGTTCAATGTGCTGGCGAGCGCCGCGCGCGGCTTCGGCGGCCCCGCCGGCATGCCGGCCGAGCTGGTGCGCCGCTGGGACGAAGCGATCCGCAAGACCGCGGAGGATCCCGAGTTCCGCGCCATCGTCGAGCGTGACAACCTGATCCTGCGCCACCAGAGCTCGCAGCAGTTCCGCGACTTCGTGAAGAACGAGGAGCGGGTCTTCGGCGAGATCTGGCGCACCAATCCCTGGCGCTGAATAGGGCGGGTTCCGGTTTGCAGCAGGGGCGGCGCCGGATGGCGCCGCCCCGCGCTTTTCGGCGTTCCACCCAAGGGGTGCCGGCGGGATTGACGCCGGCCGGGTGGCGGGCCACATCTGGCCCATGTCACAGGATCACGACCGCCTCCGCTTCATCTTCCTGCGCAGCGGCCCGACCATCGACCATGACGAACCGCCGGGCAGCCGCTTCGATGCGATGCTGGCGCGGGTGTTCGTGATCTCGCTCGGCATTGCCACAGTCACGGGCGGCCTTGTGCTGATGGGCATCATCGCCGCGGCGATCGTCGGCATCGCCTTCCTGCTCGTGCCGGTGGCGCTCGGCTCGGCGCTGGTGGCGGTATCGACATACGGGCTGCGGCGCTGGCGTGCCGCGTCGCGTGCGCGCCAGGCGCCGGCATCGGCCCCCGCGGGCCACTCGGGCGCGGCATCGCCGCCCTCGGCCTGACACGCTTCGTGCTTGCGCCAGATCAAGACCAAGCCTCCGTCTTCCGCCTAGTTTGCGATGGTCTTGTCGCGTGCGCGTGCTTGTGGGCTCACGCGCGCGCCGCCAGAAAGGAGGAATGGCATGGCCGAATCCCGCATCTATGTCGTCGCCGACGGCGAGCGTGCGCGCCTCTACCGGCGGCGCGAGGAACGGCCCGGCTATGACATGATCGAGGAGATTGCCTCGCCGGTGGCGGGCAAGCCCTCGCGCGCGCTGCTGACCGAGCGTCCGGGGCGCAGCTTCGATTCCATGGGCGGGCAGCGGCACGCGATGGAGCCGCGCACCAACCCGAAGACCGACGCCAAGCACGCCTTCATGCGCGACATCGCCAAGCAGCTTGGCGGCATGGTGAAGAAGGGCGGGGCGGCGGAGCTGGTGCTCGTGGCGCCGCCGCGCATGCTGGGAACGCTGCGCGATGCCCTCGATGCGCGATCCGCCAAGGCGGTGCGCGCAACCCTCGGCAAGGATCTCTCCAAGCTGCCTGCGCGTGAGCTCTATGCCGCGCTGAGCGCGATCCGCATCCGCAAGCCGCTCGGCTGAGCGGCGCGGACCCGCCGGGCAAGCGCGCGGGCTGTCGCGGGCTTCCGCCGTTGCGGTGGCGGCGCTAGGCTGCGCGCCCGCTGCCTGCCTTCTGCCCGCCGGATGACCGACCGCCATGCGCGCCATGCTCTGCCACGCCTTCGACGGCCCCGAGGGGCTGCGCCTCTCAACCCTGCCCGATGTCCAGCCCGGCCCTGGCGCGGTCGCGATCGCGGTCGCGGCGGCCGGCGTGAACTTCGCCGATACGCTGATGGTGCGCGGGCTCTACCAGAACAAGCCGCCGGCGCCCTTCGCGCCGGGCTTCGAGGTGGCCGGCACCGTGGCGGCGGTGGGCGAGGGGGTGGGCACGCTCGCTATCGGCGATCGCGTCTCTGCCACCATGGACTATGGCGGCTATGCCGATCGCGTGGTGCTGCCGGCCGCGCAGGCGGTGCGCATCCCGGACGCGATGGACTTCGTCACCGCCGCCGCCCTGCCGGTGGCGCATGGCACGGCGCTGGTGGCGCTCGACCTGCGCGCCGCCTTGAAGCCCGGCGAGACGCTGCTCGTCACCGGGGCGGGCGGCGGCGTCGGGCTGGCGGCGATCGAGATCGGCAAGGCGATCGGTGCGATCGTGGTCGCCTCCACCGGCAGCGAAGCCAAGGCCGAGATCGCGCGCCGCCACGGCGCCGACCGCACCATCCCCGCGACGCCCGAAGCGATCCGCGCCGAGGGCAAGGCGCTGGCGGCGGGCGGGTTCGATGTCGTGCTCGACATTGTCGGCGGCGATCTGGCCGATGCGGCGCTGCGTTCGCTCGCCTGGGGCGGGCGGCTGCTGATCGTGGGCTTCGCTGGCGGGCGCATCCCGCAGATTCCAGCGAACCACCTAATCCTGCGCAATACGGCGGTGGTGGGCGTGCACTGGTCCAGCCATCGCCGCCGCGATCCGGCCTCGCTGCATCCGCTCTATGCGCGGCTGTTCGGCTGGTGGTCCGAGGGCCGCATCCGCCCCGAGATCGGCGCGCGTTTCCCGCTGGAGGAAGCGCCGGCGGCGATGGCCGCGCTGCTCTCGCGCGCGGTCCCCGGCAAGATCGTGCTGACGATGTGATGCCCCGCGGCGCACCGCCGCGCTATTCGGCCGCGGTTTTCTCCGCCGCCCCTGCGCGCAGGCCGAAGGCCTCGCCGATCAGCGTGTAGGAACGCTGCCGCGCCGCGGGGTCGTGCACGGCGGTCAGGATCGCCACTTCCTGCACGCCGAAATCCTTGGCCAGCGCCTCGATCCGCGCCTTGACCTGCTCGGGTGCGCCGACGATGTGGCGCGCGCGATAGCGTTCCAGCCGCTGGCGCTCAATCGGCGTGTAGGGATAGGCCGCCGCCTCCTCGACCGAGGGCAGGGGGCCGAACTCGCCCATGTCGCGGCGCAGCCGCCACAGGAACCGGCTGGAGGCAAGCCGCAGCGCTTCCTCCTCGGTGTCGGCGCAAAGCGCGAAGCAGGCCACCGCCCCGTGCGGCGCTGACAGATAGCGCGAGGGGCGGAAGCGGCTGCGATAGATCTCCATCGCCGTCGGGCCGCCCTCGTCGGTGATGAACTCGGCGAAGGCGTAGCGCAGCCCGAAATAGGCACCGACCTGCGCGCCGAAGCCGGAGGAGCCGAGGATCCACACCTCGGGCTCGGTGGCGCCCTCAGGCTGGGCCTTGATCTGGGCGAAGGGGTGGCCCGCGGGGGGCGTGCCGGCAAGCCAGGACAGAACGTCCTGCACCTGGGCCGGGAAATCCTCGCCCGAGAAGCCGGCGCGGTTGAGCGCCATCGCCGTCATCCCGTCCGAGCCCGGCGCGCGGCCCATGCCGAGATCGATCCGGCCGGGAAAGAGCGTCTCCAGCATGCGGAACTGCTCGGCGATCTTCAGCGGCGCGTAGTGGCTGAGCATGATGCCGGCGGTGCCGACACGGATGCGCGGCGTTGCCGCCGCCAGCCGGCCGGCCAGGATTTCCGGGCAGGTGCCGGCATGGGCGTCGGAATTGTGGTGCTCGGCCAGCCAGTAGCGGGCATAGCCGAGCCGATCGACATGCTGGGCGAGCGCGATCGTCTCGGCCACCGCCTCGGCCGGCGTGTGGCCCGACTTGATCGTGGACTGGTCGAGGACGGAAAGCGCGATCTCGGTCATGGCGCGGTCAGGCTAGCGCGCGTGGCCGGGCGGCGCCACCCCGCGCGCGGCGCGGCGCGGCTGGCATTCCCCGGTTTCAGAACGAGACATGGCCGAACCACCAGTGCAGGAGGGCGAACACGGCGCCGCCGGCCAGCGCGCCCACCAGCGTGCCGTTGATGCGCACATATTGCAGGTCCTTGCCTACGGCCAGCTCGATGCGGTTGGCAACCGTGCGCGCGTCCCAGCCTTCGACCACGCTGGCCATGAAGCGCGACAGCCCCTCCTGCCCGCGCGGCAGGAGTGCGGCGGCGACCTCGCTCACGACGCCATTGAGCCGGCCGCGCATCGCCTCGTCCTCGGCCAGCAGGCGGCCGAGATTGGCCAGCGCCTCGCCCAGCCGGTCGGCCATGCGGCCCTTGGGGTCGGCGGCCTCGGCCGCGACCGCCTCGCGCAGGCCGTGCCAGAGCGACATCAGCCAGTCCTGCACCGGCTGCGAGGCCAGCACCCGGCGCGCCGCCGCGGCGATCTGGGCGCGCCGGTCGGGCGAGTTCTCGATCTCGGCGATCATGCGCTCGGCCCAGCGGTCGAAGCCCCGGCGTATCTCGCTGTCATGCTGGCCGAGCTTCTCCAGCTCGCCATTGAGCAGGCCGAGGATCTGTCCGGCCACCTTGCTGTCGAACCAGCGCGGGATGTACCATGGCAGGCGCTCGGCCACGCCCTGCTTGAGCGTGGCCTCGTTCTCGCGCAGCGCCTCCTTGATCGCGCCGAGCGCGTAGGAGAGCGCGGCCTGGTGGTGTCCGCCGGCAATCAGCAGCCGCAGCCCGCGCGCGACCAGCGGTGCCGGACCCTCGCGCCCGGCCACACGCGGCACCAGCCGGCGCAACACGCGGCGCGCGCGGCCATCCTCGACCGCGGCGAGGAAGGCGGGCAGGGCAGCCAGGATGTGGCGCGCGGCCAGCCGTCCGTTGCCGGGGGTGCGCAGCCAGTCCGCCAATGCAGCGGCCGCATCGACGCGCCCGAGCAGGCGGCGCATCTCGGTTTCGGTGACGACGTAGCGGGAGACGAAGCGGCCAAGCCCCTGGCCGATACGGTCCTTCTGGCGCGGGATGATCGCGGTATGCGGTATCGGCAGGCCGAGCGGATGGCGGAACAAGGCGGTAACCGCGAACCAGTCGGCCAGGCCACCGACGAATCCCGCCTTGGCGGCAGCCTGGACGAGTTGCGTCCAGTAGTCCTGCTCGGGCCAGTAGTAGGTCCCGATGACGATGCCCGCCATCAGCACCAGGAGTCCCGTCGCGATCGCGCGATGGCGTGCCAGGCTGGCGCGCTGCGCCGCCTCGCGCTGCTCGGGCGAGGGGGGCTGCGGCTCCGATGGCGCGGCGTTGCGTGCGAGGGAGGCGGGCTCGGTCATGGTGTCTGGCGGCATCCGGCCCGCAGTATTAGCATACCCCGCAAGTGGTTGTGGCCGTTGAAACACTCGGCCCGGCCTGATATGTCATTACAGCCTGATGGCTGCGGGGTGGGGAAAGCCACGCCCGGGCGAAACTGTCGCGACGGCACGCCTTGCTGCTCGCAGCGGGGCGTGCAGGCGCGATCAATACAAGACCGGTGGCCATTTTCATGCCGCACACGCGCTTGATGCCAGTGCCGAACTCTGCGAGGACGGACCTGCCGCCGGCCAAGGCTGGCATGCATGATCGCGGCGACGATCATGCGCACGGGCATGACCATGGCCACGCCCACGACCACTGCCGCAGCGAGCACCACAAGAGCGAGCACCACAAGCACGACCACGCGCCACGGCCGGAGGCGAGGCGGCCCCGTCCCGCAAGCCGCCCTGTACGGCGCGCCCATCCGCTCTCGCTGTCGGCAGGCTGGATCGATCGCGTCCTGGTCGCGCTGCCGCTGATCGCGCTGGTGTGGGCGGGCGTATGGTGGGCCATGCGCCCCGTCTTCGGCAGCTAGGCCGCGCGTCGCCATGAACGCCACGCGTCCCGTTGCCGTTCGTCTGTCCGACGTGACGCTCGCTTATGACCGCCACCCGGCCGTGCATCATGTCAGTGGTGCCTTCGCGCCAGGTGCGCTGAACGCCGTGGTCGGTCCGAACGGCGCGGGCAAGACCACGCTCCTGCGCGCGATCGCAGGAGAGCTTGCCTTGCAGGAGGGGCGGATCGACCGCGACGGGCTTTCCCGGCACGACATCGCCTATCTGCCGCAGCAGGCCACGCTTGATCGCAGCTTCCCGATCAACGTCCTCGATGTGGTGGTGCAGGGCGCCTATAGGCGCATCGGGCTGTTCACCTGCGTGCGGCGCGAGACCATCGCCGAGGCCGAGCGGGCGATCGACGCGGTGGGCCTGTCCGGCTTCGAGGACCGACCGCTTTCCACCCTGTCCGCCGGCCAGTTCCAGCGCACCTTGTTCGCACGCGTGTTGCTTCAGGACGCGCGCCTGATCCTGCTCGACGAGCCGTTCAACGCGATCGACGCGCGCACCACCGCCGACCTGATGGAACTGATGCGGCGCTGGCGCGGCGAGCATCGTACGGTGATCGCCGTGCTGCACGACCTTGATCTTGTGCGGAGCGGCTTCGACGAGGCGCTGCTGCTGGCGCGCTCGGCGGTGGCCTGGGGTCCGCCGGTCGAGGCGCTGGCAGCGCAGAACCAGCTTCGCGCGCGCGCCATGTCCGAGAGCTGGGATCCCGACGCCGATCTCTGCCACGGCGCGGCCTGAGGCGACGGAACCGCGCGCAGCCCGCCGCGCCGCACGCCCCGTCCGAGCGAGATCCATGCTTGACCCTTTCTATTCCCTGCTGATCGAGCCCTTCGCCGCCTTCGGCTTCATGCGCCGCGCGATGGTGGCCGCCCTTGCGCTCACCATCAGCGGCACGCCGCTCGGTGTCCTGCTGATGCTGCGGCGCATGGGACTGATGGGCGATACGCTGAGCCATGCCGTGCTGCCCGGCGTTGCGACCGGCTTCATCATCGGCGGCCTGTCGCTGTTCTGGATGAGCCTCGGCGGCATGGTGGCCGGCATTGCCGTCGTTCTCCTGGCGGGTGCGCTGGCGCGCGGCACCGCCCTGCGCGAGGACATGACGCTCGCGGCGCTGTTCGTGATCGCGCTCGCCATCGGCGTGTCGCTGGTTGCACGTGTGGGAAGCCCCGCGGACCTGCTGCATGTGCTGTTCGGATCGCTCCTGGCGGTGGACGACCACTCCCTGCTGCTCATCGCCGGCGTTTCCAGCGTCACGGTTCTGGCCCTGATGGTGGGCTGGCGCGCCTTCGCGCTGGATACCTTCGATCCGGGCTTCCTTGCGGCACAAAGCCGGTCTGCGGGCTTCTGGTACTACGCCATCCTGACGCTGGTCGTGCTGAACCTGGTTGCCGCCTACCAGGCCGTGGGCACGATGATGGCGGTGGGAATGATGATCGTGCCGGCGGCGGCGGCGCGCTTCTGGTCGCAGGAACTGGCCGGTGTCACCACCGCGGCGGCGGTGATCGGCGCTCTGGCGGCCTATGGCGGGCTGCTGATCTCGTTCCATCTCGACCTGCCGTCGGGACCGTCGGTGATCCTCGGCGCGGGCGCTGTGTTCCTGGTCTCGGCCGTGGTCGGGCCGGTCGGCGGTCTGGCGCGTCGGATGATCCGCCGCCCGCACCTGACGGGCTAGGGCGAAGCGGCCGCCGTTTCGTTCGCCACCGGCGCGCCGCCGCGCGCGCGGCTGCGGCTGGGCCAGGCACGGCGCAGCCGGTCCGCCTGGCGACGGCGCCAGGCCCCCGCATTCTCGCGCAGCATGATCGCGCACGGCGTGAGGATCAGCGTCAGCACGGTGGCGAAGCCGAGCCCGTATACGATCGCGCGTGCAAGGTCGATCCACCACTGCCCGGACGGCGCGCCGACCACGATCTCGCGGGCGAGGAAATCGACATTGATTCCCATCGTCAGCGGGAACAGGCCGACGACATTGTTCAGCGCCGTCAACAGCACCGGGCGCAGCCGCTCGGCCCCGGTGGTGAGCAGCGCCTGCATCGGCGCCAGGCCCTCGCGCCGCAGCACGGTATAGGTGTCGATCAGCACGATGTTGTTCGCAACCACGATGCCCGCCAGCGCGACGACACCGATCCCGCTCATGACGATGCCGAAGGGCTGGCCGGCCACCAGGAGCCCGATCAGCACGCCGAGCGTGGACATGACCACGCCCGACAGGATCAGCAGCGTGTAGTAGAAGCTGTTGAACTGCGCGAGCAGGATCAGGAAGATGATCGCCAGCGCCCCCATGAACGCCTTCTGGAGGAACGCCGCGGCCTCCTTCTGCTCCTCGTCCTCGCCCTTGAACCGGACCTCGACACGAGGATCAAGCGGGTTCTCCGCCAGCCATGCCTGCAACAGCCGCACCTGGCTGTCGGCCAGCACGCCCGGGACCACATCGGCCTTCACCGTCATGATGCGCCTGCCGTCGCTGCGATAGATCGTGCCGGTGCGCGGCTCGGCCTCGCGGCGGACGAAATTGCTCACCGGCACGAGGCCGACATCGGTGCGCACGCGGAGCGAATCGAGGCGCGAAAGGGTGCGGTCCCCGGCCGGGTAGCGCACGACGATGTCGATCTCGTCGTCGGAATCATTCGGCCGGTATTTCGTCACCAGAAGGCCGTTGGTGACCAGCTTCAGCATGTTGCCGACCGTGGTCACGTCGGCGCCGAACTTTGCCGCCTGGGCGCGATCGACCTCCATCCGCCACTGGATGCCGGGAAGCGGGCGCGTATCCTCGATATCACGGAGGCCGGGCATGGTGCGCATCTCGGCGGCGATGCGCGCGATCGCCGGCTGCAACAGCTCCGGGAAGCGGCTGGCAAGCTCGATCTGCACCGGCTTGCCGATCGGCGGGCCGGCGCGCTCGCGCTGCGTCTCGACGACGATGCCCGCCATGCCGCGCGTACGGTGCAGGATGTCGGCCATGATATCGTCGGTGTGTCGGCGCGACTGCCAGTTGGACATCTCCAGGCGCAGCACGCCGATCGTGTCCTCGGGTGTATCCTGCTGCGCTCCGGGCGGGCGGCCGACGGTGGTGTAGATCGAGGCGAACTCGCCCCGCTGGCGCGAGAGCGCAAGCACCTCGTGCTCGACCTCGCGCACCAGCCGGTCCTGCTCGGCCACCGAAAGGTTGCCGCGCGCCTGGATCACCACCAGCGCGCGGTCGGGCTCGACATTCGGGAAGAACTCCACGCCGCGGCCATACTTGCCGTAGGCGAAGGTGACGCCGACAAGGCCGATCACCGCCGCCACCAGCACGAGGCCGGGGCGGCGCAGCGCGGCGGCAAGCGTGCGCACATAGATGCCCTGCATGCCGCGCAGCCGGCTGATGTCGGAGGCGGCGATCGCCTGCACCGCCTGCGCCGTCGCCGTGCCGCCGCCGGCGCGGCCGAACATCGCGCCCAGCACCGGCACGAACACGAGCGCCATCAGCAGTGCTGCCGCCATCACCACGAACTGGCTGATCGGCAGGTACTGCATGAACTTGCCGACGATGCCGGGCCAGAAGAGGAGCGGCAGGAAGGCGGCAAGCTGCGTCGCGGTCGAACTGATGATTGGCCAGGCCATGCGGCGCACGGCCAGCGCATAGGCCTCGCGCCGCTCCATCCCCTCGGCCATGCGCGCATCGGCGAACTCGGTGACCACGATCGCGCCATCGACGACGTTGCCGGCGGCGAATATCAGGCCGAACAGCACGACGATGTTGATGGTCAATCCCATGCCGGAGAGCATCAGCACGCCCGCAAGGAAGCTGCCCGGCACCGCGACCGCGACCAGCGTGGTCGAGCGCCAGCCGAGCGAGAACAGCACCAGCACCAGCACCAGCACCACGGCCAGCGCCAGGTTGTTCTCGAGGTCGGCCAGCATGTCGCGGATGTTCTGGCTCTTGTCCTGGCTGTAGCTGACCGCCACGCCGGCGGGCCAGAAGGCGCGCTCGGCCTCCACCACCTCGCGCACGCGGGCCACCGTGTCGATGATGTTCTCGCCGATGCGCTTGGAGACCTCGATCGCGATCGCCGGCCGCCCGTCGCGGCGCGCGATCGTCTCGCGGTCCTTGAAGGTGCGGCGCACCTCGGCCACGTCGCGCACGCGCACGACGCGATCGCCCTGGGCCACCAGCGGCACGTCGAGGATGTCCTGCAGCGTCGAGATCAGGCCCGGCACCTTCACGCCGAACCGTCCCGCCCCGCTTTCTATCGCGCCGGCGGCGATGATCTGGTTGCCGCGCGTGACGCGCTGGATCAGGGCGTCGGCGGCAAGGCCGTAGCTTTCCGCACGCAGGGGATCGACGATGATCTCGACCTGCTCCTCGCGCGAGCCGACGATCTTCGCCTCCAGCACCGCGGCGATGGATTCGATACGGTCGCGCAGGCGGCGGGCGAGGCGATCGAGCTGGCGCTCCGGGATCTCGCCCGACAGCGTCACCACCACCACGGGAAAGAGGGACAGATTGACCTCGTGCACGGTGGGGTCGCGCGTGCCGGAAGGCAGGTCGGGGCGGATGCGATCGACACGCTCGCGCACATCCTGCAACGCTCGGTTGGAGTTGAAGCCGGCACGGAACTCGATCAGCACGAAGCCGCCGCCCTCGAAGGCGCGGCCCTTGATCTCCTTCACCCCGCCGAGGCCGCGCAGTTCCTGCTCCAGCGGGCGCACCAGCAGCCGCTCGGCGTCCTCGGGCGAGATGCCGTCATGGCGCATGCTGACATAGATGATCGGCACCTGGACATCGGGCTCGGCTTCCTTGGGGATCTCGCGCCAGGCGATGGCGCCGGCCAGCAGCACCGCCACCAGCACGGCAAGGACGATGCGGCTGCGGTGCAGCAGCGTGCCCATCATGCCGCCGCCTTGCCCGTTCCCGGAGGCAGGGGAGGGGGCGGTGTTCATCTGCGCGCGACCCCGGCCGACGCCGTCTCGTCGTTGCCGCGTGCCGCCTGGTCGGGCACAGGGTTCACGCGCGCGCCCTCGCGCACATAGTCCTGGCCAACCGTGATGAGCGTCAGCCGCTCGGGCAGGCCGCCCACCCAGATCAGTTCGCCCTCCGCGCCGAGCAGGCGCACGGGCAGGAACTGCACGCGGTTGTCCGGCCCGACGGCGCGCACGCCAACGCGGCCGTCATCATTCAGCACCAGAAGCGCCGGGCTGATCCGGTGCGCGGGCGAAGTGCCGAGCGCGACCATCATCTCGGCGGTCAGGCCGGCGGGCACCTGGCCTGGGTTGGGCGCCTCCATCTCGATGCGGAAGGTGCGGGTCGTGCCATCGGCCGAGGGCGAGACGAAGCTGAGCTTGCCGGACAGGGCCTGCCCGTCGGGCAGCCGGGCGCGGGCCGCCTGGCCGGCGCGCAGGCGCGGCCCCACGCTTTCCGGGACATGGGCCACGACGCGCAAGGGATCGAGCGAAACAAGCACGGCGGCGACGTCGCCGGGGCGCATCAGCGCGCCGATCTCGGCCGGGCGTGCTTCGACCACGCCGGCGAAGGGCGCGCGCATGATGGTGTGGCTGAGATCGAGCGCGGCGCGCGCCAGCATCGCCTGCGCCGCCGCCAGTTGCGCTTCCGTCTCGACCACGGATAGGGCGCCGCGCCCGCCGCGGCTTGCAAGCTCGCGGTAGGCTGCAAGTTCGCGGCGGCGCTGTTCGACCAGCGATTCGGCCTCTGCCACGCGCGCGGCGCGATCGTCGGGCGACAGCCGAACCAGCACATCGCCTTCGGCCACGCGCGCGCCCTTCTCGACCGGAGGGGCGCTTACCGTGCCCTCGGTCTGGGCGCGCACTTCCACGCGGCGCGCCGCCTCGGTGATGCCGAGGATGCGCACCGAATCGGTGCGATCGATCGCGGCGATCTCGGCCACCCGCACGGAGACCGGCGGCGGCGGCGGTGTCTCGGCCGTCTCTTGCGGGGCGGCAGGGTTCCGCCCGTCGATGCGCCCGGTGGCAAGCCACAGGATGCAGGCGGCGCCGACGGCCAGGGCAAGCCAGTGTGACGAGCGCATGCGGCAGGGATCCAAGGTCTGGGGCAGCGGGGACTGCCCTGCGCAGGTGGGTGGGATGCGGCGCCCGTCAAGCCTGCGGGGGCGAGGGGCGATCGATGCGTTTCTATACCGTCCGGACGGTACAGTTTCAACACGTTCGGATCGTGGCGGCGCTCACGCCCGCGCGAGCGGCGCCAGCACCGCGCCAAGAAGGGCCATGCCCAGCAGCAGCCCCGCCGGCACCATGCCTTCCCGCCGGCCTGCGAACACGAGGGCATAGGCACCCTTGAGCGCGTTGTTCGCGGCAACCGTAAAGCTGATCGCCGTGGCGGCGACGTTCATCGCGATACCGCCAGCGGCAGCGGGGTCCGGCACGGCGGTCTTGGCCATGCCGAGCACGAAGGGGTCGACATCGGCGAGGCCCGAGAGCGCCGCGAGGACGTAGAGGCCGGTGCTCCCGAAGCGGCTGGTGGCGTAGAACGAGGCGGTGGCCATGACCACAAGCAGGATCGCGAACAGAAGCGCCGCGCCAAGCGCAAGAGGATTGCCCGAAGGCGTGGTCGGCATTGCCGGATCGTGCACATGCCCGCGCAGGAGCAGCCCGCCGGTTGCGAACGCGGCCAGCGCCACCAGGCCGAGGCTGGCGAGAAGGCCAAGCGCCAGCGACGCGTTGAAGATGGCCACGATCACCAGCACGCGCAGGACCATGATGCCGGTGGCCAAGATGATCCCGCCGCGCAGCACGGCGCGCAGCTCGGGCGCCGAACGGAGCTGCTTCGACAGCGCCACCGTCGTCGCCGTCGAGGAGTAGACCGCACCCAGCATCGCCGCGAGCAATGGGCCGTGGCTGATCCAGCTGAAGCGGTGGGCCAGGTAGCTCGCGTAGGAAAGGCCGCTTACCGCCACCACGCCAAGACCCGCAGCGTATGGCGTGATCGGCAGCAGCGGATGCACCTGGGTGTTCGGCAGCAGCGGCAGCATCACCCCGGCCAGCGCCAGGAACTTGGCCGCCGTGACGATGTCGTCCTGCGGGATCGTGCGCGCGATACGGTGCAGTGCCACGCGCGCTGTCAGCAGCACCACGCCAGCCACCGTTGCAGCAACCGCCACCCAGGCGGGCAGCAGCACCGCCACCGGCCCGAGCGTATAGGCGAGGATGGTGCAGGCCGGCACCATCAGCCCGCCGCGCAACTCGGCCCCCTGTTCCTGGCGCGCGCTCTCCTGCACCCAGGCGCGGTAGTAGAGCAGCAGCAGCCCGCCCAGAACGAGCAGGCCGGCCGTGAAGACGATGCCGTGCCGCGGCTCGATGATCCAGAACAGCGCGCCCAGCAGAGCCAGGATCGGGAAGGTGCGGATGCCGCCCGGCCGGCGGATGGCGTCGCCCCCGTAATGCTCCTCGAAGGCGAGGCCGAAGAAGAAGCCGAGCGCCAGGAGCAGCACCAGCCGGTCGGGCGCCAGCGGCAGCGCCGCAGCGATGGCGACGGCCTCGCTCATCGGCTGCGCACGCCGCTAGTGCCCGGCACTCGCATCGGTGCCGCCACTCGTGCCCTTGGCCGGTGCCGGGACATGCGCCTTGTGCTCGGTCATCCGGTCGAGCACGCCCATGAACACGGCCGAGGCGATGAAGGCCAGGTGGATCACGACCCGCCAGAACACGTCGCGGTCCTGGTAGTTGGTGGTCTCCAGGAACACTTGCAGCAGATGGATCGAGGAGATCGCCACGATCGCGGCGGCCACCTTGATCTTGAGCTTGCCGGGATCGAGCCCGTGCAGCGCGCTCAGGCCCTTGTCGCTGCTGTCCAGGCGGCTGACGAAGGTGTCGTAGCTCGACAGCATCACCATCACGACAAGCCCGGCCACCAGCGCGGCGTCGATCAGGTTCAGCATGCCGAGCAGGAACTGCTCGTCGGTGTATTGCCAGAACTTCTCGGTCAGGCCCTGGAGCTTCATGGCGAACCGTCCGGCATAGAGCAGGAGCGAGAAGGCGAGCCCGACATAGAACACCACCAGCACATAGCGGCTGGCGAGGATGATGCGCTCGACAAGCTTCTGCAGGACGTTCATGGGGCGATCCGTGGGCTGGCGGGACGGTCTTGGTAGCATTGCGGGGCCCCTTCGGCCAACAGGATCGGCCCTGGCCTCGGTCCGGCCCCGCTGGCCGGCGTTCCGGGCGCGTGCTACAGGGCTGCCTTGTTCCCATCCCGCCCGACCGAGAGGAGGCCGCCCGTGACCATCCGCCGCATCGAGCCCTATGCGCGCCTGTGCAACGCCGTGATCCACGGCCAGACGGTCTACCTCGCCGGGCAGTGCGCCGAGGACACCAGCCTCGACATGAAAGGCCAGACCGAGGACATATTGCGCCAGATCGACGCCCTTCTCGGCTCGGTCGGTTCGTCCAAGTCGAAGCTCCTGCAGGTGACGATCTTCATCACCGATCTGCGCGATTTCGACGCCATGAACGAAGCGTGGGACGCCTGGGTGGACAAGGACAACCTGCCCGCGCGCGCGACCGTGGAGGTGAGCAAGCTCGCCGACCCGGGCTGGAAGCTGGAGATGACGGCGATCGCCGCCCTCTAGTCTTGCCGCGCGGCGAAGCCGGTCCATTCCGGCAGGGCGGCGACCGCTTCGCGGATGCGCGCGGCGATGGTCGCGGCATCCGCCATCGTGCTGCCGGTCCCGGCTGCGCCCGGCGCGCCTGCCAGCAGCGCCTCGGCCGGCAGCGGCGGGCCGAACGCCACCGTGACCCGGTGCGGGCGCGGCCAGCGCGCGGTGCGCGGCATCGCCTCGAAGGTGCCGCTGATGCGCACCGGCACGATGGTAGCGCGCGTGGCGCGCACCAACTCGCCGATGCCGGGGCGGAACTCCTGCAGGCTGCCATCGGGCGAGCGCCAGCTTTCCGGGAACCAGCCCACCGCCTGGCCCTGCCGCAGGAAGCTCGCCGCCGCGCCGAGAGTGGCGGCGGTGGCGCGCTCATCGACCGGGAAGATGTTCACGGCGCGGGCGAAGGCGCGGCGGACCGGGCCGCTGAATAGCCGGCCGCGATCGCCCGCCCAGCGCAGCCGGCGCAGCGTGTGCCAGTCGAGTGCCGCGGCCAGCACCGGCGGGTCGAGGTCGGAGAGGTGGTTCGCGGCGAGGATCATCGCGCCCTCGGCCGGCAGATGCTCGCGCCCCGACACGCGCAGGCGGAAGAACAGGCGCATCAGCACGGCATTGAGCGCGCCGAGCGCGTAGCCGGCGAGCCGGTAGGCGAGGCCCGGCGGGGCCACCCAGCGGGCGAATTCCGGCCCCGGGTCGCCGACGATCTCGGTGCTGCGCTGTGCGTCGCCCGTCCCGCCGATACGCTTGGCGCCCAGCAGCAACAGATCGCGTAGGGTGGCGATCTCGGCGCCGTCCTCCTCGGTGAAGTGGATGTCGTGCCGCTCGGCCAGTTCCAGCGTCATGCTGACCCAGGCGAGCGAATCGATGCCGAGGTCGAGCGCGGGCGAGAGGTCGGGATGCAGCCGCTTGGCCGGGAACTTCTCGGCCAGCCACGCCCACAATGTGCGCGCCGGCTCCGTTTCCAGGAGCGCCGCATCGGCGGCCGAGAGCGGGCGGTCGGCAAGCGCGCTGCGTCCGGCCAACGCATCCTCATACAGCGCCGGCAGGCGGAAGCGCTGCACCTTGCCGAGCCGCGTCTTGGGCAGGGGCTCGCGCACCAGGGCGAAGCCGGCGATGCGCTGGTAGGAGGGCAGGGTTTGCGCCGCCTCGGACAGGGCGATGCGGATCACATCCTCCTGGCGCGTGCCGGCAGCCTCGGCGGCGATGCGTTCGCTCCGCGGCAGCACCAGCGCCACCAGCGCGCCCTTGCGCTCCAGAAGCGCCATCTCGGCGATGAAGGGGCTGGCGCCATAGATCTTCTCCAGCTCCTCGGGGAAGACGTTCTTGCCGCCCCCGAGCACGATCATCTCCTTCATCCGGCCGACGACGAAAACGAAGCCCTCGGCGTCGATGAAGCCGAGATCGCCGGTGCGGAACCAGCCATCGGCGGTGAAGGCCGCCGCCGTCGCCTCGGCGTTGTTGCGATAGCCGGTGAACAGCGAGGGGCCGCTGCACTGGATCTCGCCCACGCCTTGCCCGTCGGGCTCGGCGATGCGCAGCGCGATGCCGGGCAGGGCGGTGCCCTCGCTGCCGATGCGCACCTTGCCGTGGCGGTTGTTGGTCAGGATCGAGGCGGTCTCGGCCAGGCCGTAGCCCGACAGCACCTCCCAGCCCAGCCCCTCCAGCGTCCAGATCAGCTCGGCCTCGAACTTGGCTCCGCCCGAGGCGAGCAGGCGCAGATCGGGGGCAAGGTTGCGGTGCACGCTCCCGAACAGGCGGCGGCCGAGGCGCAGGCCGAAGCGGCGGCGGAGGAGGATCGAGGCGCCGAGCATGGCGCCGAACAGCCGCCGCGCCAGCCCCCCGCGCGCCGCCACCCGCCCGGCGATGCCGGTGGCGAGCGCGGCATAGAGGCGCGGCACGCCCAGCATCACCGTGCAGCGCCCGCCCTTGAGTGCCGCGACAAGCTGGGGGCCGGTGACCGCCTCGGGCAGCACCAGCGTGGCCCCGATCGCGAGCGTGGTCAGCAAGCCCACCGTCAGCGGATAGACATGGTGCAGCGGCAGGGGCAACAGCACGCGGTCGGTGGCGTCGACCAGGCCCTGGCTGGCGAGGCTGCGCACATTGTGCAGCAGGTTGGCGTGCGTCAGCGTGAAGCCCTTGGGCCGTCCGGTGGTGCCCGAGGTGTAGACAAGCAGCGCCTCGGCCCCGGCATCGAACGCGGGGAGGGCGGCCTGGGGCGCGTCGAGCAGCGCGCGCCAATGCGTCTCGGCGCTGCCGGGCGCAGGCGGGTCGAGGGTGAACAGCGTCAGCGCCGCGCCGTCCGGCAGCGCCCGCAGCCGGGGCGCGTGGGCGGCGGCGGTGAAGGCGATCGCGGCGCCGCTGTCGGGCATCAGGGTGGCGATCTCGGCATCGGTCAGCACATCGTCGAAGGCGATAGAGAGCGCGCCGGCGGCGAACAGGGCCAGCCGCACCGTGATCCAGTCGGCGCTGTTGGGCCCGAACAGCACCACCGGCACGCCCGGCCCGATCCCGCGCGCGGCCAGCGCGCCGGCCAGCGCGACTGCCTCCTGGCCCAGCTCGGCATAGCTCAGTGTCTCGGTGCGATCGCCCTGGACCGAGACGATCGCCGGATGCTCCCCATGCGCGGCAAGCGCCAGCACCAGAGCCTTCACGCCCGCCTTCGGATCGGCCACCGCCATGCCGGTAGGCAGCGCGCCGGGCGGGGCGGCGCTCTGGCCTGGCGCGGTCGGGGCGGCGGGGGCAGGCATGGCGGTAGCTCCGGCAGGACATGCGGCGGCGTGAAAGGCTCGGCGCCGGCGCAGGATAGCGGCTCGGGCTTGAACGATGAAAGCATCCGCGTTTACCCGGCGTTAACCCGCGTCGCGTCAGATTCACGATTGCGCGCCGTATCCGGTCCTGCGGGAGGTGGGACAGGGCCGGACAGCAGGGGCGCGGACCTGGCATTTGGGGGGAACCATGCCGAACGACCTGGCCGGCATCACTGTGCCGGCTCGCACCGCGAGCTCGACCGACGGGGTCCGGCTCTGCCTGATGCACCTGGCTCAAGAGGCCGAGCAGCTTGGCCTGCCGATCACCGCGCGCCTGATCGCCGCCGCCGCCCGCTCGGCGGGAGAGGAGGCGTTCCTGGATCTGGGCGCGGTGCAATCCACGACCCGGCCCATCATAGCTTCCTGAAGGGCTGTCCGGACCGGCGGGCCGCCTTGGCGCGGCGCGGCGGGATGTGATTGGATCGGCGGCATGCGGGGGCACCATCGGCCCTCGCGGGGGAGATGCCGCCGGTGCCATCCACAGCCCTGGAATCCGCGATTTTCCGTGACATGTTCGGCACGGCGCCGATGCGCGCGCTGTTCGCCGACGAGGCCCTTGTCGAGCGTTACCTGGAGGTCGAGGCAGCGCTCGCCCGCGCCCAGGCCCAGCTCGGCCTGATCCCGGCCGAGGCGGGGGCGGCTATCTCGGCCGCTGCGGCGCGCGGGCGCAGCATGATCGACCTGCCCGCGCTCAAGCGCGAGACCGAGCTGGTGGGCTATCCGATCGTGGCCCTGGTGCGCCAGCTTGCCGCCGCCGCCGGCCCGGAAGCGGGCGGCTATGTCCATTGGGGCGCCACGACCCAGGACATCATGGACTGCGCCACCGTGCTCCAGGTGCGCGCCGCGCTCGCCCTGGTCGAGGCCGAGCTGGCCACGCTGCGTGCCATCCTGGCCGGCCTCGCCGCCCGCCACCGCGACACGCTGATGCCCGGGCGCACCCACCTCCAGCATGCGCTGCCGGTGACCTTCGGCTACAAGGTGGCGATCTGGCTCGCCGCCCTCGACCGCCATGCCGAGCGGCTGGCCCAGCTTCGCCCGCGCGTCGAGCTGGTGCAGTTCGGCGGCGCTGCCGGCACGCTGGCCTCGCTCGGCGCCGAGGCGGGGCTCGCCACCCGGCGCAAGCTCGCCCGCGAACTAGGGCTCGGCGAGGCCGACATCACCTGGCACGTCGCCCGCGACGGTCTGGCCGAGGCGGTGGGCCTGCTTGCGTTGATCGGCGGCACGCTCGGCAAGGCGGCCTACGACATCATGCTGATGATGATGAACGAGCTGGCCGAGGCGTTCGAGCCGTTCGCGCCCGGCCGTGGCGCCTCCTCGACCATGCCGCAGAAGTTCAACCCGATCTGCTGCGAGGCGATGCTGGCCTGCGCGCGGATGCTGCGCAGCCGCGCGGGCGAGATGCTGGACGCCATGGTGGCCGATTTCGAGCGCGCCACCGGCCCCTGGCACATGGAATGGGTGGCGCTGCCGGAAGCCTTCATCATGGCGGCCGGCTCGCTCGCCCAGGCGCGGTTCCTGTTCGCCGGGCTTTCGGTGCAGCCGGCACGCATGCGCGCCAACCTCGACCTCACTGGCGGACTGATCGTGGCCGAGGCGGCGATGATGGCGCTCGCCCCGCATACCGGCCGGGGCGAGGCGCACGAGATCGTCTATGGCGCCTGCCGCCGCGCGGCTGCCGAGCAGCGACCTCTCGCCGCCCTGCTGGCCGAGACGCCGGAGGCGACTGCGCACCTTTCCCCCGAGGCGATCGCCGCCGCGCTCGATCCGGCCAACTATGTCGGCGCCGCGCCCGTGATGGTGGACCGTGTGCTGGCGCGCCATCCCCGACCGCACCCGGTCAGTGCAGGAGACGCAGCATGATCCGCCGCCGTGCGACCTTCGACCGAACCTGGCGGCGCGCGGTTCTTTTCACCATGACGCTGAACGGGCTGATCGCGCTTGCGCTGCGCGGCGAGGATTCGTTGTTCGCCGGCGTGAATATCGTCGTCGCGGTGATCGGCTTCGGCTTCTACTACCTTCTGTTCCCGGGCAGCCTTGCCTTTGCCGTGGGGCTGTCGAACTTTCTCGGTGTCTACACCTGCCTGTTCGTCTTCTTCGTCGAGACCAATTTCCAACCCCTGCCGCACTGGGCGGTGCATCTCGGCTTTGTGATGCCGGTCGTATCGTTCCTGGTGGCGACGTTGATCCAGCGCAGCAAGATCGAAGCCATCGTCAGGTCCGACCGGCTGCACAGCACCGGCCATTTCCGCACGGTGCTCGGCTGGACGATTCCAATGATCGGCGTGGGCGCGGCCACTTTCGCGCTGCCCGAGGCCAGGCTGTCGCCGCAGACCGAGATCCTGCTGTTTCTGCTGGCCCAGGGGGCTATATCGGCTCTGGTCGCCTTCGTCTCCGACGATGTGACCATGTTCCTGCTCGACAGCGAGATCCTGTTCCAGAGCTTCTTCGAGCGCATCCGGATGCTGGCTATTCCGGCCTTCGCCTTCCTGACCTTCTACTCGCTCCTGGTGATCATCTTCGCCTGCGTCTACCGGATCATGGACACGGCGCTGCCGGTTCCGCATTTCACGATCCTGAACGAGCGGCGGATCATCAGTTTCGGCGAGGCGATCCACTTCTCGATCGTGACCATGAGCACCGTGGGCTATGGCGATATCGTCCCGGTCGAGCCTGCGGTGAGGGCCGTCGCGACGTTGCAGGTCGTGATCGGGCTGCTGCTGCTCTTGTTCGGCTTCACCGAATTGCAGCGCGCCGCCGAGGCCCATGCCGAGCGGACCCGCCGCCGGGGCGAGACGCAGGAGTGAACCCGCGCCCCGCCCCGCCCGAATGGCGTCGCCTGCCCGCCCGAATTGCGTCATAGTCCGCCCCTATCCATAACCGGGGCACCGGGCCCGCCGGTGCCGCACACTCGCTCCCCCGAGGGTGTCGCGTTCCATGAAGATTCTCCTTACCGGCGGCCTGGGCTTCATCGGCTCGGCCGTTGTCCGCCACCTGATCGCCGACAGCGCGCACAGCGTGGTGAATATCGACAAGCAGACCTATGCCGCCAGCCCAGAGGCGCTGGAGGGCGCGCTGAACCATCCGCGCCACCTTCATCTGCGTGCCGACATCACCGATGCGGCGGCGATGGCGCAGATCTTCGCCACGCACCAGCCCGACGCGGTGATGCACTTGGCCGCCGAGAGCCATGTCGATCGCTCGATCGACGGGCCGGCGCCCTTCATCAGCACCAACATCCTCGGCACCTATGTGCTGCTGGAGGCGGCGCGCGCCTACCTTGCCCAGAACCCTGCCAAGCGTGCCGACTTCCGCTTCCACCACATCTCGACCGACGAGGTGTTCGGCGACCTGCACGAGGGCGATCCGCGCTTCACCGAGGACAGCCCCTACAATCCGCGCAGCCCCTATGCCGCCTCCAAGGCGGCGTCGGATCACCTGGTGCGCGCCTGGGGCGCCACATACGGGCTGCCGGTGATCGTCTCCAACACCTGCAACAATTACGGTCCCTGGCAGTTCCCCGAGAAGCTGATCCCGTTGGTGACACTGAACGCGCTCGAAGGCGGGCCGCTGCCGGTCTATGGCGAGGGCGCCAACATCCGAGACTGGATCTATGTCGATGACCATGCCCGCGCCCTGCGCGCGGTGATCGAGCGAGGGACGGTGGGCGAGACCTACTGCCTCGGCGCGGAGGCCGAGAAGCGCAATATCGAGGTCGTGCGCGCGATCTGCGCCACGCTCGATGAACTCGTGCCCGATCCGGCCGGCCCGCGCGAGCGGCTGATCACCTTCGTCAAGGACCGGCCGGGGCATGATTTCCGCTACGCGATCGATCCGGCCCGCGCCCAGGCGGCACTCGGCTGGCGGCCGGCCGAGACCTTCGCCAGCGGGCTCAGGCGCACGATCCGCTGGTATCTCGACAATCGCGCCTGGTGGCAGGCGATCCGCGCCCAGCGCTATGGCGGCGAGCGGCTCGGCACCGCGCCGCGTCCGGCCGCCTGAAGCGCATCCGGCCGCGACATTCCCACGGGAGAGAGGCATCCATGAAGGGCATCGTGCTCGCCGGCGGCTCCGGCACGCGGCTCTATCCGCTGACGATCGCGACCTCGAAGCAGCTCCTGCCGGTCTTCGACAAGCCGATGGTCTACTACCCGATCAGCACGCTGATGCTGGCCGGCATCCGTGACATACTGGTGATCACCACGCCCGAGGACGGGCCGCAGTTCCAGCGCCTGCTGGGCGATGGAGCGGCGCTCGGGCTGAACATCGCCTACGCGACCCAGGCCAGGCCCGAGGGCATCGCCCAGGCGTTCCTGATCGGGCGCGACTTCATCGGCGGGGCGCCGTCGGCGCTCGCGCTCGGCGACAACATCCTCTACGGCGATTCCTTGGGCGCGGTGCTCAAATCGGCGTCCGAGCCGCGCCTGGGCGCCACCGTTTTCGCCTACTGGGTGCGCGATCCGGAACGCTATGGCGTCGCCGAGTTCGACACCGAGGGCCGCGCCGTCTCGATCGAGGAGAAGCCCAAGGCGCCGAGATCGAACTGGGCCGTGACGGGCCTTTACTTCTACGACAGCGAGGTGGTGGACATCGCCGCCAGCATGAAGCCCTCGGCGCGCGGCGAGCTCGAGATCACCGACGTGAACAGGATCTATCTCGCGCGCGGGTCCTTGCGCGTGGAGCGGCTCGGGCGCGGCTATGCCTGGCTCGATGCCGGCACGCCGACCAGCCTGTTGCAGGCTTCCGTGTTCGTGCAGACGATCCAGGAGCGCCAGGGCCTCAAGATCGCCTGTCTCGAGGAGATCGCCTACCGCATGGGCTTCATCGATGCGGGCCAGCTTGGCCGCTTGGCGCACCGGCTGCGCAACACCGAGCTCGGCCAGTATCTCACCGACGTGGCCGAGGGCCGCGCGCAATAGGCGCCAGGAGCGGGCAGGGGGCATGGGCGGAACGGACGACATCGCGGACTGGAACGGGCGGCGGGCGCTGATCACCGGGGGCGCGGGCTTCCTTGGCAGCAACCTTGCGCACGCTCTGCTCGCGCGCGGGGCGCAGGTGACGCTGCTCGATTGCATGCTGCCCAACTATGGCGGCAACCCCGCCAACCTTGCGGGCATCGCGGAGAGCCTCGATTGGCGGCGCGAGGATCTGCGCGCGCTCGATCCCGCCGCGCTCGATGCGCTTGTGGCCGGCCAGGACGCGGTGTTCCATCTCGCCGCGCAGACCAGCCACATGGACAGCATGGCCGACCCGCTGACGGATCTGGCCATCAACGCCACCGCGACGCTCTCCCTAGTGGAGGCGATGCGCCGCGCCGCGCCGCGCGCGCGCCTTGTCCATGCCTCGACGCGGCAGGTCTACGGCCCGCCGCAGCGCCTGCCGGTGGATGAGAGCCACCCGCTCAATCCGCCCGACTGCAACGGCGTGGCCAAGCTCGCCGGCGAGCAGTATGCGCTGCTCTATGCCCGCGTGCACGGCCTGCCCGCCACCGCGCTGCGCCTGACCAACTGCTACGGCCCGCGCATGCGGGTGAAGGATGCGCGCCAGACCTTCGTCGGCGTTTGGGTGCGCCTTGCGCTCGAAGCCAAGCCGTTCGAGGTGTGGGGCGGGGATCAGCTGCGCGACTTCACCTATGCGGGCGATGTCGCCGCCGCGATGCTGGCCGCCGCCGCCGCGCCGCCCGGGCGCGTCGCGGGCCGTGCCTTCAACCTCGGTGGCTTCCCGCCTGTCTCGCTTGCCGCGCTGGCGGAGCTCGTCATTGCCGCCTCGGGCAGCAAGGCTGGCTTCGTGACCAGGGAGTTCCCGGCCGAGCGGCGCAAGATCGACATCGGCAGCTACCAGGCCGACGACAGCGCCTTCCGTGCCGCCACCGGCTGGGCGCCGGCGGTTGACTTGGCGGCGGGCCTTGCGGAAACCTTCGCCTACTACCGCAGCCGGCTTGCCGCCTATCTGTGACTTCACCCGCCGCATCCGCCAGCGCCCGCGCCATCGCCGGTGCGCCGATCCAGGAGCCGCCAGCATGAGCACCACGATCGAGATCCCGCAGAACGACCTGCGCGCGGGCTACCTCGCCCACAAGGAGGCGATCGACGCCGCCGTGGCCAAGGTGCTGAAAAGCGGCTGGTACATACTGGGCGAGGAGGTTTCCGCCTTCGAGAAGGAATTCGCGGCCTGGCTCGGCGCCAGCCGCGCCGTGGGTGTCGCGAACGGCACCGATGCGCTGGCCCTTATCCTGCGCGCCTTCGACATAGGGCCGGGCTCGTCCGTCGTCACGGTCTCGCACACGGCGGTTGCCACCGTCGCCGCGATCGAGATGGTGGGGGCGACGCCGATCCTGGTCGATATCGACGCCGACACCTACACCATGAACGCGGCCGAGCTTTATGGCGTGTTGCAGACCTACCGCAACGGCGCCGAGGGTGTGCCGCCGGTCAAGGCCGTCATCCCCGTCCATCTCTATGGTCATTGCGCCGAGGTGGGCGACATCATGTCGCTTTGCAGCCTGTTCAACCTGCGCCTGATCGAGGATTGCGCGCAGGCGCACGGTGCGCGCTTCTTCAACAAGCGCCTCGGACTGTTCGGCGCGGCCGCGGCCTTCAGCCTCTATCCCACCAAGAATCTCGGCGCGCTCGGCGATGGCGGCGTCATCGCCGTGAACGATCCCAAGCTTGCCGATCGCATCATGGCGCTGCGCCAGTATGGATGGGAGGAACGCTACATCTCCAGCCATGCCGGGGTGAACAGCAGGCTGGACGAGCTTCAGGCCGCCATCCTGCGGGTCAAGCTCAAGCACCTCGACGCCGAGAACGAGCGCCGGCGCCAGATCGCCGCGCGCTACGACGCGGCGCTGGAGGGCACCGGGATCGTCCGCCCCGTCGTGCGCGAGCGTGCCGAGCATGTCTATCACCAGTATGTCGTGCGCACGCCCAAGCGCGATCTGGTGAAGGAGAAGCTGGCCGGGCTTGGTATCGGCACCAACATCCACTACCCGATGCCCGTGCACCGCCAGCCGGCCTATCTGGGGCGGCTGACGCTCGGCCCCTCGGGTTGCGCGGTGACCGAGAAGGCGGCGGACGAGGTGCTGAGCCTGCCCATGTTCCCGCAGATGACCGACGGCCAGGTGGACCGGGTATGCGAGGCGATGGCCGGGCTCAAGGGCATGGGATTCGACGAGGCGGCCTAGCCGCGCTCGCCGCATCCTCGCCGCGCTCGCTGCCCGATGCGGCGCCTGGCCGCGATCAGTGGCTGGTGGCGGCGGCGGCGGTAAGGAGAGCCACGCCGGCGCATATCATCAATATGCCGATCACGTGCTGCCAGCTCATCGGTTCATTCCACACGAAATAGCCGAGCGCGGCGATAAGGGCGTAGGACATCGCCACGGTCGGCATCGCAACCGAGATCGGGATACGGCGGATGGCGATGATGTAGAACAGCGCGCCGGCGCCATAACAGCCCAGACCGATGATCGTCTGCCAGCGGAACAGTTGGGTGATGAAATCACCCCCGGCGGTGGTGCCGGCCTTGAGCAGAAGCTGCCCGCACACCGAGACGGAAATCGCGGCGCCAAGCGCCAGCCAGTAGCCGGTCACGGTGCGGAGGTCCTCTCGCGCGGGCCGGCGGCCTTGTCATCAAGCGCGTCCGGCCGCACCACCTCGCGCACCACGCCCTGCGGCTTGCGGTTGGCGGTCAGGAAGACGCGGCCGATATACTCGCCCAACACGCCCAGCATCACGAACTGCGCGCCGGCTATGATCAGCGTCACGACCATGGTCGAGGCCCAGCCCTCGGGCGGCTCGCCCATCAGCGCCTCGTATATCACGTAGGCGGCGCCGAGCGCACCGACCGCGCCCATGGCCAGGCCCAGGAACACGGCGAGCCGCAGCGGCAGCAGCGAGAAGTTGGTGGCGAGGTTGAGCCAGAGGCGCACCAGGCGCTTGAGCGTGTAGTTGCTGCGCCCTTCCGCGCGCGGCAGGTGGCGCACCTCGATCGCGTCGATGCGCTGCGTCACCTGCATGATCAGCCCGTCCACATAGGGGTAGGGGCCTTCATAGTTGGTGATGCTGCGCACCACGAGCGCGCTCATGCAGCGGAAGCTGCACAGGTATAGTCCCTTGGGCTTGTCGAGCAGCAGGTCCGCCACCTTGTTGGCGAAGCGGCTGCCGAGATTGCGCCAGAGCGAGTGCTTCTTCTCGGCATAGTAGGTGTAGACCACGTCCCAGCCGCCCAGGCGGCAATGGTCGTAGAGCTTGACCACCTCCTCGGGCGGGTTCTGCAGGTCGTCGTCCATGGTGATGACATAGGCGCCGCGCGCATGGCGCAGCCCGGTCATCACCGCGTTGTGCTCGCCATAGTTGCGGGCATGCTCGACCAGTGTCACCGGGATTGCGGTCGTGCTGCGCACGAGCTCGCGGCAGACATCGCCGGAATTGTCGGGGCTGCCGTCATTGACCAGCACCACCTCGATCCCGCCCGCGACCTGGTCGCGCAATCCGGCCAGCGCCTCGACCAGCGCGCCCACGGTGGCGACGCCGCGATAGACGGGAACGACGATGGACAGGCCAGGGCCTGAATGCGGGCCTGAATGCGGGCCTGAATGCGGGCCGGGGGCGGGCTGCGCGGCGCCGTTGCGGCCAGGGGTGGGCCAGATCTCGCCAAGTGCGGCGTTCATGGGGGCTCGGGGTCCGTTCATGGTCCGGGTTTCCGCGCCACGACCATCACCGACCCGCCGAAGGGATAGCGAAGGCCCAAGCGCATCAGGCCGCGCTCGGCGGCGCTGACGGCACGGAAGATCGCCTCCAATAGCGGCGGAAATCGGGCCACATCGGATGTGTCCGTGCCATCCCCGCCGCGCGCCAGCACCTTGCGTTGCAGGACCATGAGCGGAAAGAGCAGGCTGTTCCAGTAATAGGCCTCGACTTGCTCGAAGCCGGCGGCCTCGACCATCGCGCGGGCCTCGCGCCGCGTGTAGCGATGGCGGTTGTGCACGCGCCGGTCATGCGCCGAGTAAAGCCATTTGTAGGCGGGCAGGTTCAGGATCAGCGTTCCGCCCGGCTGGAGGCAGCGGCGCAGCTCGGCCAGCGCTGCCTCCTCCGTCACCGACTGCGAGGAGAGCACATCGACGGAAAAGGCGAGCCCGGCGCATTCGTCCCGGAAGGGCAGGGCGAGGATCGAGGCCACCGCCAGCGCGGCATCGGTCTTGGTGCGGGCGCGGCGAATCGCATCCTCGGAATAGTCGATGCCGAGCCGGGCCCGGCCGGGGGCAGCAACCGCGACCTTGCGCAGGAAGCCGCCGGTGCCACAGCCCGCATCCAGGATCGCCGAACCGGGCGGACCGGGGCGCCGGTGCATGGCGCGCAACAGCAATGCGTGCACCGCGCCATACCACCACATGGCGTCCTCGGTCGCGTCCATCAGGGCGTATTCTTCGGGTTCCATCTGGGCGGATCGTTCGGGCAGGAGGGAGGCGGAGGGCGCGGGGGAGGGCTACACGACCGCGCCGGAGGCGGCGTCATTTGTAATACTGGACCGGGTTTCTGGCACGCGAATGGCAGTTGCGGCAAGCTGGCCACGCCCGATTTCGTCGCGTGATCGAAACGTCGTGGCTGCGGAGGCGGGACAGAATACCATCATCCCAGGCTGAGAGGATATCGCAAGCATCGGCCATAATCAGCTGAGTCAGAAGCGATTTGGTTCGCCGGCCATGCGGCTGCGGCTGCCCGCCCCGCGCCAGGCCGGCGAGCCCCTGCGCATTGCGCGGCCGGGGCTGTGGCAGACGGGGTCTTGCCTGACATGCCGTAGTTCCGCCACGATAACATGCGGAACTATAATGGTTCGGTCAGGGGACCCCGCTTCTCGCCGTCGTTGATTGCCCTGCATCGCCGCTTGGCGCGGGAGGGCGGTGCGGGCGCTGCGCGGGCCCCGAGGTAAGGCCGGTTAATGCCGGCGGTGCCCGAGACGGGTTGGGCCGGTGCAGGAGCGATCGCCTGAGGACCATGGACGGCTCCAATCCCGATCGGCGCCCCGATCCGCGCCACGACGCGCCCGGTGCTGGCGTCATTATGACCGTTGGTTCCGCCGAGGCGGGGCTGGGCGTCACTGGCGCCGCGTCCGCGCTGGACCGCGTTACCGCGATTACGCTGGCCTTCTTGTGCTTGGCGTCGCTGCCCTGGATCGTGGCGACTCTGCTGCCGCCGCTCAATCACGATGTTGCGGCGATCCTTCAATTCGCCGAGCGCTGGGTGGCCGGGGAGCGGCTCTATGTCGACCTGATCGACATGAATCCGCCGCTGATCTTCGCCCTGTCCGTCATTCCCGTGCTGCTCGACCGTGTGCTGCCGGTCGATGCCGCGGTCGCGCTCGTGCTCTGCGTCTATGCCTTCGGCCTGTTGCAGTTCCGCCTGTCGGTGCGCGTGCTGCATCCGGAGCTCTCCGCCCGCGACCTGTTCGGCCTCGCTTTCGTGCCGCTGTTCGTGCTGGTGCTGGGTCCCTTGGCCGGCTTCAACTTCGCCCAGCGCGAGCACCTCATGATGCTCGCCGCGCTGCCCTATCTGTTCCATGCCGAGGCGCGCATGGCGGGGCGCACATGGATTCGGGGCGCCACGGCGTGGATCGCCATCGTTGCGGCGCTGGGTTTCTGCCTCAAGCACTACTTCCTGATCGTGCCGATTGCGATCGAGGGCTACCTTCTCCTGCGCCGCGGCTGGCGCGAGACGCTGCGCGATCCCACCCCCCGCATCATGATGGCCGTGGGCAGCGGCTACGCCCTGATCGCCTTCCTCCTGTTCCCGAGCTATTTCAGCCTGGTGCTGCCGCTGGCGCGCAGCAACTACGCCTCGCTCGGCGGCATGTCGATGATGGATGTGCTGTCGTCGCAGATCGTGCTGCCGATGGCGACGATTGGCTTCCTGCTGATCGCGGTCACCGTGCAGTTCAGCCGGTCCGAGCGGGCGCGCATCCTGGCGGTGGCGAGCCTGGCCGGCCTCCTGGTCGGCGTCGTGCAGCGCAAGGGCTGGCCATACCATTTCGTGCCGGCCGAGAGCTTCATCATGTTCCTCGCCGGCGCGCTGCTGGCGGAATGGGGCAGCCAGATCCTGCCGCCGCAGGAGGTGCGCCGGCGCGCGGCCGCGCTGGCGATGGTCAGTGCATTGCTGGGTGTTGGCTATCTGCACACCCTGGACACGCGCGAGAGCCCGTGGCGCCAGGCGACCTATGACGAGTCCGGGCCGGGGCAGCTTGCCCAGGTGCTGAAGCACGAGGCGGCGAACGCGCCAGTCCTTGTGCTGTCGCCGGCCATCTATCCGATCTATCCGGCTCTCAACTATGCGCATGCGCCGATGGCGATGCGGTTCATGAACATGTGGCTGGTGCAGGGCGCCTACTCCGAATGCCTGCCCAATCGCCAGATGTACCGGAACATCTGGGACATGCCGCGCTCGGAGTTCTATGCCTATCGTGCCGTGGCCGAGGATTTCGCCCGGCGCCAGCCGGCCGTGCTGGTGGTGGACAGCGAGTCCGGCATCCCGCGATGCGGTGCGGAGTTCAGCTACATCGAGTATTTCCGCCGCCACCCGCTGTTCGCGGAGAATTTCCGCCATTACGTGTTGCAGCGCCGGGTCGACCGCTTCGACATCTATGTGCGGCGTTGATTGGGCGCGCCGGCCGCTAGTTCCGCTAGCTGTTGCGCCCGTCCTTGTAGCGGCTCTCGGCCGCGGTCCAGGCCGGATAGTCGAACAGGTCCCACAACTCGCGGTGGTTGAGCATCTCGGGCCAGTGCGCCTCGGTGGTGCCGGTGGCCCTCAGCGTGGCCATCAGGCGCGCACCGGTTTTCGCCACCAGCCGCGTCAGTGCGTTGGGCCAGATCGCGATGCGAAAGCCGAGCGCCTGGAGGCGCTGCGCCGGCAGGAGCGGCGTGCGTCCGCCCTCGACCATGTTGGCGAGCGTCGGTACCTTGGGGCCGAGGCGGGCATGGATCGCCGCCATCTCGGCTTCCGATTCCGGGCTCTCGACGAAGGCGATGTCGGCCCCGGCGGCAAGGTAGCGCTCCATCCGGTCGAGCGCGGCGTCGAGCCCGTGCGAGCCGCGCGCGTCGGTGCGTGCAATGATGATCGTGGCCGGATCGCGCCGCGCATCCACCGCCGCGCGGATGCGCCCCTCCATCTCCTCGGGCGCGCAGATGCGCCGGCCGGGCTCATGGCCGCATTTCTTCGGCCATTCCTGGTCCTCGATCTGCATGGCGGCGATGCCGGCGCGCTCCATCTCGATCACGGTGCGCGCCACGTTCAGCGGGCCGCCATAGCCGGTGTCGATGTCGCACACCACAGGGATAGCGACGCCATCGGCGATGCGCTTGGCACGATCGAGGATCTCGGAGAAGGACATCAGCCCCACATCCGGCGCCCCGAGCGCGGACAGCGACATGCCCGAGCCGGTCAGGTAGCAGGCGGAGAAGCCTGCGCGCTCGATCAGCTTCGCGCCGATCACGTCGTAGCAGCCCGGCGCCATGACGAGATCGGGACCGGCCAGGGCGGCGCGGAGCGCGCGGGCACGCCCCTCGGCGATGGCAAGGCCGGCGGGCCAGTCGGGGGCTGCTGCGGTCATGGGGCGCTCCTTCGTTCTATGCACGCCGCACCCTAGGCCAAGGCCGGACGCTGGCAAGAGGGCGCGCGGCGCCAGGGTTCGAGCAGGAGATTGCGTGCCCCGGAGCGCTCGGGCAAAGTGCCGCGCCGATCGAAACCGGGCAGAGCGCCCGTCGCCCTAGGGAACCAAGCCATGGCCTATGAAGAGTATCTCGGCAAGCAGGAAGTGCGCACCGACCGGATCCACGAAACCCCGCTGGTCGCCATGGCGGCAACGCTCGATCGCCCGCTCGCCGAGATCACGCCCGATGGCAGCCTGCCGCCGCTCTGGCACTGGTTCTTCTTCCAGACCTGGGTCCCGGCCAGCGAGATCGGCCCCGACGGCCATCCGCGCCGGGGCGGCTTCATGCCGCCGGTGCACGACCTGCCGCGGCGCATGTTCGCCGGCGCGCGCACCCAGTTCCCGGGCAAGCTGTTCGTGGGTGACACGATCAAGCGCACGCTGACGATCAAGAAGATCGACGAGAAGCAGGGCTCGACAGGGCGGCTGATGTTCGTGTCCGTTCACATGCAGATCGAGGGGCCGCGCGGCGTTGCCATCACCGAGGAGCAGGACATCGTCTATCGCGGCCTCGATGCCCCGGCGGTGAAGCCGGCCGACCCGGCCGCTGCCGCGCCGAGCTTCCCGGCCGGCACCTTTACGCGCGAACTGGTGGCCGATCCGGTGATGCTGTTCCGGTACTCGGCGCTGACCGCCAACGGCCACCGCATCCACTACGACCGCAGCTATGTGATGGGCGAGGAGGGCTATCCCGGCCTGATCGTGCACGGGCCGCTGCAAGCCTCGCTCCTGGTCGATCATCTCCAGCGCAACCGGCCTGGCCGGCGCATCGCGAGCTTCGGCTTCCGCGCCCAGCGCCCGGTGTTCGACATCGCGCCCTTCCGCCTCGTCGGGCAGGAGACCGGGGGCAAGGCGGCGTTGTCTACCCAGGATCCGGCCGGCAATGTCTGCATGAAGGCCGAGGCGACGATCGAATAGGGGCGCGAGCCCCGGTTGCCATTGCCGATGCCCGTGCCCTAGAGTGCCGGGCCAAGGCCGAAGGAGATCTGCCGTGCAACCGCGGGAGGCGGACGCGACGGCAGGCCTGGACTATTGGCTATGCGGTGGGGAAGGGGACGGCCCGCCGCGGCGCGCATCGCGTGCGCGTCCGACCACGTCTCCGCTTTTCACGGCGCGCAATCGGCGCCGTGACCCGCGAAGGAGACGAACAGCATGAAGCGCTTTCTTGCAGTGGCAGCAGCGGCGGTGACCCTGGGGGCCGCAGGGCTCGCCAGCAATCCGGCGGCGGCGCAGCAGCGCCAGTTCATCAACATCGGCACAGCCTCGGTCGCTGGTCTGTACTACCCGGCGGGCGGCTTCGTCTGCCAGGCGGTGCATGCCACGCGCCAGCAGCTCCGCCACAACATCCGCTGCTCGGTCGAGGCGACCGCGGGTTCGGTCGGCAATCTGCGCGCGATCCGCTCGGGCGATCTCGACATCGCCTTCTCGCAGTCCGACTGGCAGTACCACGCCTATCGCGGTACCAACGTGTTCCAGCAGGACGGCGCCAACCAGGATCTGCGCTTCATCATGTCGCTGCATCCGGACGTGATGCATCTGGTGTCCTCGCGCCAGAGCGGTATCCGCACCGTGGAGGATATCCGCGGCAAGCGCGTCAACTCGGGCAATGTCGGCTCGGGCACCGAGGCGACCAACTACCTGATGTTCCGCTATCTCGGCATCGATCCGCGCCAGCATCTCGCGCTCGATTCAAAGCTCACCGCACGCGAGCAGGCCAGCGCGCTCTGCGACAACAAGATCGACGCCTTCATCTTCCCGGGTGGCCTTGGCGCCGGCACGATCCAGGAGGCGACCAATACATGTGACGTCACCATCGGCAACATCACCGGCGCGGGCATCGACCGCATGTTGCAGGAGCATCCCTACTTCGCGCGCATCACCATCCCGGCCAATACCTATCGCGGCCAGACCGCGGCGGTGACCACCTTCGGCCCGCTGGCGACGATCGTCGCCAACACGCGCGTGCCTGACGATGTCGTCTACGTCCTGGTGAAGTCCATCATGGACAATTTCGAGGCCTTCAAGCAGCAGAACGCGGTGTTCGCCGCGCTTACGCGCGAGGGTTCGGCCACCGCCGGCCGTTCGGTGCCCTACCATCCGGGCGCCGAGCGCTACTACCGCGAAACCGGCCTGGCGCGATAAGCCGCACCGGTCGGAATTCGGCAATCACACGGGCGGGGGCGCCGGGCTCCCGCCCGTGGCATTGCTGCCGGCGCAACCGCATTTCCTGATCGAAGGCGCCCCGTCATGAGCGAGCCCCGGCCGACCCCAGCCCCTGCCGCCGCCGCCGAGGACGGGTCGATGATGACCCAGGACGAGGCGAACCGGCTCGCCGCCGAGGTGGATCTCGGCGCGCGCGAGCCCAAGGGACAGGTCGGGCGCTTCCTGTTCTTCCTTGCTCTCGCCTGGGCCTTGTTCCAGCTCTTCTACGCCTCGCCGCTTCCCTTCATCTTCTCCGCCGTGCTGATGGACGATGCGCAGACGCGCGCCGTCCATCTCGCCTTCGGCATGTTCCTGGCGTTCACGGCCTTCCCCGCCTTCCGGCGCAGCCCGCGCGACCGCGTTCCCGTTACCGACTGGCTCTGGGGCATCGCCGCCGCCTGTGCCTGCCTCTATATTCCGGTCTTCTACAGCGACATCGCCAACCGCGGCGGCACGATCTACACGCGCGACATTGCGGTCGCGCTGGTGGGCTTCGCCTGCCTGTTCGAGGCGACACGCCGCTCGATCGGCCTGCCGCTGGTGATTGTCGGGGCGGTGTTCATCGCCTTCGCCTTCCTCGGCCCCTACATGCCGGACGTGATTGCCCATCGTGGTGCGGGGCTGAACCGCTTCGTCGAGCATATGTGGATCACGACCGAGGGCATCTTCGGCATCGCGCTTGGCGTGTCCTCCTCGGTGGTGTTCCTGTTCGTCGTGTTCGGCACGCTTCTGGATCAGGCCGGCGCCGGCAACTGGCTGATGAAGCTGTGCTTCTCCACCCTTGGGCATCTGCGTGGCGGGCCGGCGAAGGCCTCCGTCGTGTCCTCGGCCCTGAACGGCCTCTTTTCCGGCTCGGCCATCGCGAACGTGGTCACGGGCGGGTTGTTCACGATCCCGCTGATGAAGCGCGTCGGCTTCTCGCCCGAGAAGGCGGCGGCGGTGGAGGTGTCCTCCTCGCTCAATGGCCAGATCATGCCGCCGGTGATGGGTGCTGCCGCCTTCCTGATGGCGGAGTATCTGGGCGTTCCCTATGCGGAAGTGGTGAAGGCCGCCTTCATCCCCGCGGTGATCAGCTACATCGCGCTGTTCTACATCGTGCATCTGGAGGCCGTGAAACTGGACATGCCGCTGCTCGAGCGGCGGGTCAAGCGCGCGATCCACATGCGCATCGCCTATGGCATCGGCGGCCTGGGGGCTTTCGCGGTCGCCTGCCTCCTGTCCTACGAGCTGGTGGAGGTCGTGCGTGCCCTGCTGCCGGGGCGCGAGGTGTACGCCACGATCGCCCTGTTCGTGGTCGCCTACCTGGTGTTCCTTTCCATCGCCGCGCGCTACCCCGATCTCGAGAACGATGCCGGCAATCCCTCGCTCGTGATGCCCGAGTTCAAGCCCACGCTGATGGCGGGGCTGCACTACATCCTGCCGATCTTCGTGCTGATCTACTCGCTGATGGTGGACTACCTGTCGGCCGGGCTGGCGGTCTACTGGGCGATCCTGGCCCTGTTCGTGATCACGCTGACACAGCGCCCGCTGCTTGCCCTGTTCCGCGGCCGCACGCTCGGGATCGAGGATTCGCTCGCCCGTGGCCTCGGCGACATCATCCTCGGTCTCGTTGCCGGCTCGCGCAACATGGTCGGCATCGCGATCGCGATGGCATCGGCCGGCATCATCGTCGGTGTCGTCTCGCTGACCGGCGTCGGCCTGCTGATGACGGAGGTGATCCGCACCATCGCCGGGGATAATCTCATGGCGGTGCTGCTGATGACGGCGGCCATCACGCTCGTCCTTGGCATGGGCCTGCCCACGACCGCCAACTATGTGGTCGTTGCCGCGGTGATGGCGCCGGTCCTGCCGGCGCTGGCCGCGCAGCAGGGCCTGATCGTGCCGCCCATCGCCGCGCACCTGTTCATCTTCTATTTCGGTCTCTTGTCCGGGGTGACGCCACCGGTCGCGGTCGATGCCTATGCGGGCGCCGCCCTGGCCAAGGCGGATCCGGTCAAGACCTGCCTGATGGCCTTCTTCTACTCGGCACGGACGGCGGTCCTGCCCTTCATCTTCATCTTCAACACCGATCTGCTGCTGATCGGCGTTGATAGCGTATGGCACTTCCTGCTGGTCTTCGGTGTCTCGGTGACGGCGATGCTGGCTTTCGTCGCCGTGACCTTCAACTTCATGCTGGTGCGCAACCGGATTTGGGAAACGGTGACGCTGGCCGTGGCTTGCGTGCTGCTGTTCCGGCCGGGCATGTTCCTCGACCAGATCTATCCGCCATTCTCGGCGGTGCCGGCGCAGGAGATCCTGTCCTTCGTCGAGCGCCAGCCGCCCGGCGCGCTGGTGCGCATGTGGGTGTCCGGGCAGAACTTCTCGGGCGATGATGTGCGCAAGGTGGTGGTGCTGCCGCTTGGTCCCCGTGCCGAGAACGAGCCGGGTATGGCGCGGCTGCGTCGTAATGCCGGTCTTGTTGTCAGCGTCAGCGGCAACCGCGTCAACGTGATGAGCATGACCCCGCGCGGCCCGGCCGAGCGTGCCGGGCTGGATGCGGGCTGGCAGATCGAGCGGCTGGAAGTGCCGACCGAACGGCCCGACAAGGAATGGCTGCTGATCCCCGGCCTGCTGCTCGCTGGGTTGGTGCTGCTGCTGCAGCGCGCGCGCCGGCCACGGAACGGGAATGGCGGTGGTCTGGGCGCACCCGCCACGACCGCTGCTGCCATGCCGCCCTCGACCCGCTAGGCCGCCAGATAGCCCCTGCCGCGCGCATTGGCCATTCGCTAGACTGCGCGGCGGTCGGGCGCGCCGGTCGCCCCGGGAGAGCAACGGACGGATGCAGCTCTACATGAGTGCGGCCACGGTCTGGGTGCGCTGCCCTTGAGCGCGCGCGCATCGTCCATCGCCTTCAACCACGATCCGCCGCCGGCCGATATCGTACGCGGCATCGCCTTCGCCATTGCTGCCTTTGTGCTGGTGGCGCTGGCCGACGGGCTTGCGCGCGTGGCCGTGCTGGAGCATGCGGTAACGCAGGTCATGTCCTGGCGCGGCTTTGCGGGCCTCGTCACCGTGGTTCTGCTGGCGCTGCGTCCGGGCGCCGAGGGGCTGCGGGCGATGCGCCCGAACCGGCCCGTTCCCGTCCTCGTGCGCAGCGTCGTGCACATGCTGACCTCGCTCTGCTGGTACTATGCCTGGCGCGAGATCCCGCTGGCCGATTGCTACGCCATCGGCAACGCTGCGCCGCTGATCCTGACCATCCTGGCGATCCCGGTGCTGGGCGAGAGTGTCGGCTGGCGCCGCTGGGCCTCGAGCAGCGTCGGCTTCGCGGGCGTGCTGATCATCGTGCAGCCGACCGGCGGGGCTGGCGTGTCGCTGTCGATGGGCGTTCTGCTGCTCGGCACGCTGTTCCTGGCGATCACGCGGCTGATGACGCGCATCCTTGCCCGCCACGACAGCAACACCACGATCGTGTTCTGGATGATGCTGGTGCAGACGGTGGGCGGCCTGCCATTCATGCAGCACTGGACCTGGCCCACGCCCGCCAACGGCGCGGCGATGACCTTCGTCGGTGTGCTGACCGGCTTCTCGCACCTCTTGCTGACCCAGGCCTTCCGGCTCGGCCCGGTCTCGGCGATCGCGCCCTACGAATACACGCTGCTGCTGTGGGGCACGTTGATCGGCTACCTGATCTGGCGCGACATCCCGGGCCTGGAAGTGTGGATTGGCGGTGCCATCGTGATCGCGGCCGGCCTGTACAACTTCCACCGCGAGCGGGTGCGCGCGCGCGAGGCGGCAAGCCTCGGCGCGCCGGGCGTGCCGGCGCGCAGCAGCACCGGCGCCGGTCCCGCGGGCGGCTAGAGCAGCGTCCGATCTGGTGGAACCGCAGCGCGGTTCCACCAGATCGGACTAGGCTGCTCGCAAGCCTTGAGTTTCTCGGGCACGAGTTCCGTTCGGCTGGTTCAAGCCGATCGGAACGTGCCCTAGCGGACGATCACGAGATCGCGCGCGATGGCCGAAAGCGTGCGGCAGCCGGTCTCGGTCACGATCGCCGTCTCGCTCACGCCCACCGTGAACTCGCCATAGTCGCGCATCGCGATCGGGATGTGGAAGGCCATGTTCGGCTGCAGCACCAGCTCCACGCCCTTGTAGAGGGACATGATGTTGCCCTCGCCCCAGTCGGGGGCAAAGGACACGCCCACCGAATAGCCGCTGCGCTTGCGGTAGTTCTCGGTGAAGCCGTTGCGGTCGATCACCGCCTGCACGGCATTGTGCACATCGGCGCAGCTGTTGCCGGGCTTGAGCGCGGCGAGCCCGGCCGCCAGCCCTTCCAGGCAGACGTCATACATGCGCCGCGCGCGGTCGGGCGGGGTGCCGAGCCAGGCGCTGCGCCAGAGCGAGGCGTGGTAGCGGTTCCAGGCGACCGAGAATTCCAGCGCCATCGGGTCGCCCGGCTTCAGCACCTGCCGCCGCCAGGTGGCGTGCGGAATGCCCGAGCGCTTGCCGCTGTTCACGAGCGGCTCCATGCCGACATACTCGCCGCCCTCGCGGATGGTGGCGGCCATGATCGCGGCGACCACCTGGTTGTCGGTGCCGCCGGGGCGGATCGCGGCCAGACCCTCGCGCATGGCGATGTCGGTGGCGGCACCCGCCTTCTCGATGAAGCCGATCTCGATCGCGCTTTTCACGCGCCGCAGGGGCTCGACCAGGCCCGAGCCGTCGAGCAGCGGCTGGAAGCCCGCCACCAGCCGGTTGTAGAGGTTGATGGTCAGGAACCAGGCGTTCTGGTCGATCGCCACGCGCTTGCCCTGCCAGCCGCGCGCCTTCAGCGCCGCCGCCACCTCGTCGGCCGGGTTGGCGTCGTCGGCATAGCCGGTCACGTCCTCGAGCCGGGTGTTGACGATGGCATTGAAGCGCTCCAGCCCGCGCAGCAGCAGGAAGGGGATCCCGTCGGCCGGCACGCACAGGCACTGGAAGGTGTAGTAGCCGGGCGTCTGCTGGCCGGTGAGCCAGAAGATGTTCTCCGGGCTCGATGTCAGCAGAAGATCGATGCCCTTGGCGCGCAACAGCTCGCGCAGCCGGCCCTGGCGCGCGGCCAGCTCCTCGGCGGGGAAGACGCACTCGCCGCCGGGAACGACGGCGGGCGGCAGGGTGGCGCGAGCATTCATGGCGTGAACTCCCACAGCAGGCTGAGGCCGGGATGGGCCGGGTTGAATTCGGGCCAGATGCCGGGGGCATCGGGCAGGCAGGCGGCGCCTTGCCGATAGACGAGGCTGCCGGCCGGATCGGCCAGCAGGCCGTAGGCGCCATAGAGCTCGGTATGGCGCGGACGGAGCGCCAACGCGCAATGCACGGTCGCGGCGGTGGCGATGACGCCCTCGTTCATCTGCCCGACCATAACGCCCACGCCCGCTGCCATCAGCCATCGCGCGGCGGCGACCAGCGGGCGCGGCCCGCCCGCCTTGACGATCTTGAGGTGGCCGAGGAACGGCGCCCCGAGCCCCGCCAGCCTTTCAAGCGCTGCCGCATCGGTCAGGCTCTCGTCGGCCATCAGCGGGATCGGGCTCGCGCGCCCGGCAACCGCGAAGGCGTCCCAGTCGCCGACGGCGGTCGGCTGTTCGAGATAGTCGAGGCCGTAGGGCGCCATCGCCGCCGCACGCTCGATGGTTTCGGCAACACTCCAGGAGCCGTTGACATCGACCGCGAGCCGCATCTCGGGTCCGACCGAGGCGCGCACCTGCGCCAGCCGTTCGAGGTCACGTTGGAACGGCTCCACCCCCATGCGCAGCTTGAGCGAGCGGAAGCCCTCTGCGGCGTAGCGGCGGGCGGTGGCAAGCATCGCCTCGTCGCTGGTGCCGCCGAACAGGCAGTTGTTGGTGGGGATCGCGGGGGCGAACTGCCCGCCGAGCATCGTCGCCGCCGGCTGGCCGGCGCGCCTGGCGGCGAGATCGAGCAGCGCCATGTCGAGGGCAGCCCGCGCGATGGCGGGATGGGCGGGCGCGAGGCCGGGCAGCGCCGCCTCCACCGCCGCGACCCCCTCGCGCCAGGGAAGCGCGGCGGCGGCGGCGCGGACCAGACCCGGCACTTGCTCGGGCGGGGTGTGGGTCAGGAAGGCGATGTTGGCGCGCACCTCGCCCACGCCTTGCCCGCCCTCGCCATCCTCGATCACGAGCCAGCGCTCATCGAGGGCGGGCACAGGGCCTGAAAGCGCGGTGAAGACGGTCAGCCCCCCGCGATAGCGCAGCGCCCCGCCATAGAGCCGCAGACGCATGGCCACTCCTCCCCCTGCCTTCGCGTGCCTCAGGCGCGGCCGAGCACGGCCATCGCCATGTCGCGATAGATCGACGCGGCGGCGATCAGCTCGGCGCGGGGCACGAACTCGTCCGGCTTGTGCGCGACCGCGATATCGCCGGGCCCGAGCACCGCGCCTTGCGCGCCCAGGCTGCGGAAATGGACAAAATCGCAGGCGGCCGAGAAGCCCATCGGCCCCGGATCGGCCACGCCCGCCGCGCGCGAGGCGGCGAGCGCCGCCTGCACCAGCGGGTGGTCGGCGGCGGTTTCCGCCGCCCCGCCCGTGGTCGGCCGGTAGCTGGTGATCTCGGCCTCGACGCCGGTCTCGGCCTTGGCCGTGGCGAGCAGCCGCTCGATCTCGGCGATCGCATCGGCCTCGGCCTCGCCCGGGATCAGGCGCCGATCGAGCAGCAGTGTGCATGCGTCGGGCACGATGTTGTCGGCGATGCCGGCCTGGGCGCGGGTGATGGTGAGGCTCGCCCCGCCCACCAGCGGATGGGCGCGCGCGGCAAGCACGTCGCGATGGAAGGCGAGCAGGCGCGGCACCAGGATCGCCGCCTGGCCGATCGCGTTCAGGCCGAGATCGGGGTTGGCCGAATGCGCCATCCTGCCCTTCACGCGCACTTCCGGCCGCAGGCTGCCCTTGTGCGCGGTCGCGATGCGGTTGGAAGTGGGTTCGCCCACGGCGCAGGCATCGATCGGGCGGCTGCCGGGCATGGCGGGCCACGCCTTGGCGAAGGCCTTGGCGCCGCGGCTTTCCGCCTCCTCGTCGATCACCCACACGCCGAGCAGCGTGCCGCGCCAGGCACCCCGGTTGGCGGCGATCAGCGCCATCGCCTCGGCCATCGCCGCAAGCGGCCCCTTGGCGTCGCAGGCGCCGCGGCCGACCAGGCGCGCGCCCTCCTGGCGCAGCGTGAACGGATCGCCGCTCCAGCCGCTGCCGGCCGGCACCACGTCCATATGCGTGTTGAAGGCGAAGCAGGGCCCGGGACCGTTGTCCAGGCGCACGATCAGGTTGGGCCGCTCGGGGAGTACGTCCTGGCGGGCGACGCCGAAACCGAGTCCCCGGAAATGCGCGTCCAGGAGATCGGCGGCCGGCGCCTCGGGCCTGAGGCCGTTCTGCGTGTCGCAGCCGACCAGGCGGGCGAGCAGATCGACCAGCCGGGCGGGGTCGGGGGCGGGCAGGGAGGACATGGGGGCAGAGCGTGTCCGAAGCAGGCGATGCGGAGGGCGCGCGTGGTGGCGCGCATGGGGCGGCGGCATCATGGCGCGGCGGCGCAGGCCAGACCAGCCCCCACCGCATGCGGCTTTGCCTTGACGCGACCGCGACCGGGGCGCGAGGCTCGCGCCCATGCCAGCCGATCCGCCGGGCGCGACCGCAAGCAGCAGCGCAGCGCCCGACCAGTCCAAGCCCGCGCCGCCGCCCGTGCCTGCCCGGCGCGACGATGTCTTGCGCGGCATCGCCTACATGGTTTCATCCTGCGCGGTGTGGTCGACGCTGAACGCGGGCATCAAGTGGCTCGGGGCCACGGTGCCGGTGGGCGAGATGATGTTCTTCCGCTGCCTGTTCGCGATCCTGCCCACCCTGTGGCTGGTGCGGCGCGAGAAGAACCCCGGCATACTGCGCACCAAGCGGCCCTTCGCCCATTTCACGCGCTCGTTCTATGGCGTCCTGTCGATGGGCTCTGCCTTCCTCTCCTACACGCTGATGCCGCTGGCGGATGCGCAGGCGATCAGTTTCACGGGGCCCTTGTTCGTGACGCTGCTCTCGATCCCGCTTCTGGGCGAGCGGGTGGGCCTGCATCGCTGGTCGGCGGTGCTGGTGGGGTTCCTGGGCGTGCTGCTGATCGTGCTGCCGGGGGGCGGGCTGGCGGCGGGACTCGCCGGCGGCGGCGGCGCTTGTTCCCTGGTCGGCCCGATGGCCGCTCTGTCCAACGCCTTCTTCTTCGCCCTCGGCGCGATCCAGGTGCGCCAGCTTTCGATGACCGAGCCGAGCGTCACGATCGTCTTCTACCACACGATCTTCTCGACCCTGGTCACGAGCCTCTTGCTGCCGTTCAAGTGGGTCACGCCGACCCCTCTCGAACTGGCGGTGATGGCGGCAATGGGCCTTTCCGGCGGCGTCGCGCAGTACTGGAGCACGCAGAGCTACCGCTTCGCCCCGGCCTCGGTGGTCGGGCCCTACAGCTACTCCTCGATGCTGTGGACGGCGGCCTGGGGCTACCTGTTCTTCGCCGAGCTGCCCACCTACTGGACGATCGGCGGCGTGGTGCTGCTGATCGCCTCGGGGCTTTACATCCTGCACCGCGAGATCTACTGGCAGCGCAAGCGCGCGGCCGAGGCGAAGGCGCGCGTGGAGGCGGCCGGGCGCATCGCCTGAGCCGCAGCCGAACCTAACCGAACCGAACCGAAGCGAGGCCGAGGCGATGGTCGAGATCCCGTTCCTGCGCGAGAGCCAGCCCGTCATCGGCCAGGCCGAGACGATCCATCCGCTGGTGCGGCGCGTGGTCTGCGGCAATCCCTCGCCCTTCACCTATCACGGCACCAACAGCTACATCGTCGGGCAGGGGCGGGTGGCGATCATCGACCCGGGCCCGGTCGATGACGCGCATCTGCACGCGCTCTTGCATGCCGTGCGCAACGAGACGGTCACGCACATCATCGTCACGCACACCCATCGCGACCATTCGCCCGGCGCGGCGGCGCTGAAGGTGGCCACCGGCGCCGCGACATGGGCGTTCGGGCCGCATGGCGTGCGCCCCGGCCCGGGTGTCGAGGCGGGCGGCGATACCGACTTCCACCCCGATCATCGCCTCGCCGATGGCGAGAGCATCGCCGGCGCCGGCTGGACGCTGGGCGCGGTGCACACGCCCGGCCACACCTCGAACCATCTCTCCTTCGCCCTGGCCGAGGCGAACGCGCTGTTCTCGGCCGATCACGTCATGGCCTGGTCGACCAGCGTGGTTTCCCCGCCCGATGGCGACATGGGCGCCTACATGGCCAGCCTGCGCAAGCTGCTCGCGCGCGAGGATGTGCGCTACTGGCCCGGCCACGGTCCGGCGCTGCCCGATCCGAAGCCCTATGTCGCGGCGGTGCTCGCCCATCGCGAGGAGCGCGAGCAGGACATACTGCGCTGTCTGGCCGAAGGGCTGGACAGCGTGCCGGCGATCGTGGCCCGCCTCTACACCCATGTGCCGCAGAAGATGCACGCCGCCGCCGGGCGCAGCGTGCTGGCGCATCTGATCCACATGGTGCAGACGGGGCGCGTGCGTTGCGACGGCGCGCCCACCACCGAGGCACGCTTCTGCCTCTGACCGCGCGTCGGCGGTGCTATTCCTGCCCGCCCTGCTCCTGCCCGCCCTATTCCTGCCCGCCCTATTCCTGCCCGCGTGTGCGCTTCGCACCCCAGGTCGAGAACACGGTCAGCACGCGCCGCGAGCCCGGGCGCGGCCGCGCTTCGAGCCAGAGGTTCAGCTCCTCGAGCACGTTGCGCGTGATGCGCGCGAGATCGAGCCTCAGCGCCTCCTCGACCGGATACCATTGCAGGAAATGCAGCTCGCCGTTGGAGACCAGATCGCCCTGCAGGAGCGATGCGTCGGCGACGAAGAAGCGCGCATTGAAGCGGATCGGCTGCGTGGGCGGCGTCACCGCGCGCAGGAAGATATCCAGCGCATCGAGCGCCGGCTGGAAGCCGCGGGCGTAGAAGTCGCGCCAGCCTTCGGGCAGTTTCGCGGGCGGCGGTCCGGCAAGCTTGCGACCGAGGATCAGGCCGGTCTCCTCGAAGGTTTCGCGGATCGCGGCAAGCGCGAGCCGGCGCGCCAGCCCGGGCGGCGCCGCGCGGGTCAGCGCGTCCATCACCTCGGGCTGGAGCTCGGCGCCCTGCGGCACGCGCGCATCCTGCGGATCGACCCGCCCGCCCGGGAACACCACGCGGTTGGGCATGAATTTGTGCCCGGCCGCGCGCTGGCCCATCAGCACCTCGCGCCCCTTCGGTCCCTCGCGCAATAGCACGAGCGAGGCGGCATGGCGCGGCTTGGCCGCGCGCTTGCGCTCGCCCGCCGGCGCGCCTTCGGCCGGCTTGCCAGGGGCTGAGGTTGCGTGTGCGTGTGCGTTGCTCATCTCACTTCAATCCCCATCCGTGGGCGCGTAGCCAGGCGGCGAAATCAGCCCGCTCGGGCAGGCTTTCCTGGCGCGCCATGTTCTCCGACCAGGTGCAGCCTTCCTTGGGCCCGTAGGTCTTCATGTTCTTGAGGCCGTCGGCGCGCAAGGGTTCGCGCCGCGCGCGCCCGGCATCGTAGGCGGCCACGGCGGCCATCATGCCGCTCTCGTCATAGCGTTCGCGATGCACGACCACGCCTTGCGGCAGCCGCATCGAGGCGTAGGGGCGGCGGCCCTCGGGCCAGCCCAGCGTCAGCCCGGCGATCGGATAGACGCCGTCGGGCAGGCCGGCCAGTTCGCGGATGCCGGCAAGGTGGTTGCGCACATAGGAGATCGGGCAGGTGCCGAGCCCGGCTGCGTCGGCGGCGAGCGAGAAATGCGCCAGCGCCAGAGCCGCATCCACCGCGGTGTTGAGGAAGGTGTCCATGTTGTCGTTGCCGTGCGGCATGCCGTGGCGCTCGCACAAGAGGCGGTTGCGGCGCACATCGGCGCAGAACAGCAGGAACACAGGCGCGTCCTTGATCCAGGGCATGTTGCCGATCCAGTCGGCCACCTGGGCGATCTTGGCCTTGTCGCGCCAGACGATGATCGAATAGCCCTGCAGGTCGGATTTCGTCGGCGCCGATTGCGCGCAGGCGAGCAGAGCATCCAGGAGATCGTCCGGTACCGGCTCGGCGCGGTAGCGGCGCTGCACGCGGCGATCGAGGATGCGCGCGAGCATCGGGTTGTCGGCAATGCCGGCGCCGATGCCGGTTGCGGCGCCGTAGCGTGCATCGATCAACGCGGCGAGCGGGGGCGGGGCGGCTGGGGAACTGGACATGGGGCGCGGATCTCTCGCGGGCTCGATTCAGGCCAGCTTAACAGCCGGGGCGCGGCCGGCAAGCCGTGGGGCGGGCGGGGAGGGCGCAGCGGGGGGTTGCCCGACCCGGAGGATTGCGGGACAGTGCGCGCAACAACAGCAAAGACACCGGAAGGTCACGTCCCATGCACATCGCCCGCTTCCCGCGCATCCGGCTTGGCCACATGCCCACCCCGCTCGAACCGATGCGCAACCTCTCGCGCCTTCTGGGTGGGCCCGACATCTGGATCAAGCGCGACGATTGCACCGGGCTGGCCACCGGCGGCAACAAGACGCGCAAGCTCGAATTCCTGATGGCCGACGCGCTGGCGAAGGGCGCGGACACGATCATCACCCAGGGCGCGGTGCAGTCGAACCATGCACGCCAGACGGCGGCGGCGGCGACCAGGCTCGGGCTGGCCTGCGAACTGCTGTTCGAGAACCGCGTCAAGGATCCTGACGAGAACTACCTCACGGGCGGCAATGTGTTCCTCGATCGCCTGTACAAGGCGAAGTATCGCCACTTCCCCGGCGGCACCGACATGAACAAGGCGATGGAGGAGGTGGCCGAGGAGCTGCGCCGCGCCGGCCGCAAGCCCTACATCATTCCGGGCGGGGGCTCGAACCCGATCGGTGCTCTCGGCTATGTCAATTGTGCGATCGAGATCGCCACCCAGGCCAACGATGCCGGCCTCACGGTCGATTGCGTCGTCCATGCCACCGGCTCGGCCGGCACCCAGGCCGGGCTGGTCGCGGGCTTCCGCGGCTTCCGCTCGGGCATCCCGGTGTTCGGCTTCGGGGTGCGCGCGCCCAAGGACCTGCAGGAGGCGAACGTATTCAAGCTGACCGAGGCGACCTGCGATCTGCTCGGCATCCCCGGCGCGGTGCCGCGCGGCGATGTGCAGGCCGACTGCAGCTATGTCGGCGGCGGCTACGGCATCACCACGCCCGGCATGATCGAGGCGGTGAAGATGGTAGCCGAAAGCGAGGGCATCCTGCTCGACCCCGTATACTCCGGCAAGGGCATGGCCGGGCTGATCGACTATTGCCGCAAGGGCCATTTCAAGAAGGGCCAGACGGTGGTGTTCGTGCACACTGGCGGCCAGGCAGGGCTGTTCGCCTACCAGGCGGCCTTCGACGCCTCCAACGCGCACTGATCCCTCGCGCCGAGGCCCGCCGCCATGCCGGTTGCGATCGAGACGGTGAAGGAACAGGTCGGGCTGGTCCTCGCCGCCTGGGGCATGAAGCCCGACCATGTCGCGGCCTGTGTCGCGGTGATGGGCTATGCCGACCTGCACGGCATCGACAGCCATGGCTGCTCGATGCTGACGGTCTACGATGCATGGCGCCGGCAGAACATGTTGACGATGGACGCGACCGTCCGGGTGGTGAAGGAGACGCCAAGTTCAGCGTTGCTCGATGGCGGCGGCGGGCTCGGCTACTACCCCTCGGTCATGGCGATGGAGATGGCGATCGCCAAGGCGCGCTTGTGCGGCATCGCCGCCGTGGGCGTGCGCAACTCGGCCCATTTCGGCGCCGCCGGCTACTACACGCGCATGGCGGCGCTGGCCGGCGTGATCGGCTTCTCCTGCACCTCGGGCTCGATGCCGCGCACGCTGCCGACCTTCGGCGCCGAGCCTAAATTCAGCACCGATCCCCTGTCCTTCGCCGCACCGGGCGGCAAGAACCCGCCATTCCTGCTCGACATGGCCACGACCACCGTCGCGCATGGGCGGATCCGCAACCGCGCCAACGAGGGCGCCGCCCTGCCACCCGGCTGGGCCACCGACCGCCAGGGCATTCCAACCGCCGATGCCACGATCGGCGTCGATGGCTACCAGCTTCCGCTCGGCGGCACGCCCGATGGCGCCAGCCACAAGGGCTACGGGCTCGCGGTGATGGTGAACATCCTGGCCTCCTGCATGACCGGGGCGAGCCTCGTCACCTCCGAGGGACACACAAGGCGCACACCCGGCAGCATGGATATCGGCCATTTCTTCTTCGCGATCGATGCGGCGCTGTTCCGCGAACCGGGCGCCTTCGAGGCCGATCTCGACGCCTTCACAGACAGCTTGCGTGCGACGCGCCCCGTCGATCCTGCCCGGCCCGTGATGGTGGCCGGCGACCCCGAGCGCATCACTGCCGAGAGGCGCCTCGTTTCCGGCATCCCGGTGGGCGCGGGACTGGCCGCCAAGATCCGCACCATCGCCGAGGCTGCCCGCGTGCCCTTCCTGCTGCAGGGCGCGCTCGGCAACCACTGACCTGCACCATCGCGATCCAGCCTTCCGCGATCGCCCAACCACGAGGACGAACCATATGGCCAAGCGTGCCCCTTCCGCCCGCAAGCTGCGCAACCCGAACGAGCTTACCGCCACGGAGGCGGCAGCGGCGATCGAGGCTGGCACCCTCAAGAGCGAGCATCTGGTCGCCGCCTGCCTGGAGCGGATCGCCGCGCGCGACGTCGAGGTGAAGGCGTTCGTCCATATCGACGAGAAGCTGGCGCTCTGGCATGCGCGCGCGGCCGACCGCCTGCCGCGCCAGGGCGTGCTGCACGGCGTGCCGGTGGCGTTCAAGGACGTGTTCGACACCGCCGACATGCCGACGCGCTACAATTCCGCGATCTACTGGGACCATCGCCCGGTGGCCGACAGCGCCGCGGCAGCACTCACGCGCGGGGCGGGCGGCATCGTGCTCGGCAAGACCGCGACGACCGAATTCGCGCTCGCCTTCCCTGCCGGCACGCGCAACCCGCACAATCTGCGCTACTCGCCCGGCGGCAGCTCCTCGGGCTCGGCCGCGTCGGTGGCCGACTTCATGGCCCCGCTCGCCTTCGGCACCCAGACCGGCGGGTCGAACATCCGCCCGTCCAGCTTCTGCGGCATCGTCGGCTACAAGCCGAGCTTCAACATGATCAGCCGCTCGGGCCTGAAGATCCTGTCCGAGAGCCTGGACACGGTGGGCGTGATGGGCCGCAGCGTCGCCGACTGCCTGCTGCTGACCCATGCCTGCGCCGATCTGCCGCTGGTCAATGTCGAGAAGGCGCCGGCGCGCGCGCCTCGTATCGGCTTCTGCCGCACGCCGCGCTGGTCGCGCGCGGCCCCATATCTGCGCAAGGACCTGGAAGCAGCGGCCAAGCGGCTGGCGCGCGCGGGTGCCAAGGTGTCCGAGGTCGATCTCGGCCCCGAATTCACCGAGCTGATGGACATCCACCCCGAGGTGATGCACTGGGAAGGTGCCCGCAACCTGTTCTGGGAGCGCACGCGCCGCCGTCCGCTGATGTCGCCCATGATCAAGAAGCGGCTCGACGAGGGCGCCGCCGTGACGCGCAAGCGCTACGAGCATGGCCAGGCCGTGTTCCGGCGCGGGCGGGCGCTGATGGCCGAGATCTTCAGCCGCTACGACATCCTGCTCACGCCGCCGGCCGCGGGCGAGGCGCCGAACGACTATCTCAGCATGGGCGATCCGAGTTTCAACGCGATGTGGACCGCGCTCGGCGTGCCCTGCGTCACACTGCCGGTGTTCCGGGGACCGAACCGCATGCCGGTCGGCGCCCAGATCGTCGGCGCCTACATGAACGATGCCGCGACGCTGGTCTGGTCGCGCTGGGTGCAGGGCAAGCTCGGCTGAGGGCTTGAACACCAGGGCGGCGCAGGCGGAAGGGAGGTTTCCATGTCATCCAACCCGCGCGTTCCGTTCCGCCTCGCCGACGAGGCGCCGCGCATCCCCGCCCCCGAGGGCAAGAGCCTGATCGTGCATGTGGTGGTGAATGTCGAGGTGTGGCGCTTCGACCAGCCCATGCCGCGCGGCATCCTTACGCCGCCGCAGGGCGTGGCCGCGACCCCCGACGTGCCCAACTGGTCCTGGGCCGAGTACGGCAACCGCGTCGGCATGCCGCGCCTGTTCCGCGCGCTCGCCGACCGGGCGCTGCCGGCCACCTGCTCGATCAACGCGGCCGTGATCGACACCTATCCGCGCCTGGCCGAGCGCATCCTGGAGGCGGGCTGGGAGTGGATGGGTCATGGCGTCTTCCAGCGCTCGGTGAAGACGCTGCCGGACGAGCGGGCCATGATCGCCGAGGCGAGCGAGCGCATCGAGCGTTTCACGGGCACGCGCCCGCGCGGCTGGCTCGGCCCCGGCCTCGCCGAAACGGCGGAAACGCCCGACATACTCAAGGAACTCGGCTATGACTGGGTGGCGGACTGGGTGCTGGACGACCTGCCCGCCTGGATGAGCACCCGGCACGGGCCGATGCTGGCGCTGCCCTACAATCTCGAGCTCAACGACAGCGTCATCTGGGCGGTGGAGAAGCACAGCTCGGGCGAGATGCACCGCCGCACGATGGAGACGCTGGCTGTGTTCGACCGCGAGATGGCCGGCAATCCGCGCGTTCTCACCCTGCCGCTGCACCCGCACCTGGCCGGTGTGCCGCACCGCATCGGCTGGATCGAGAAGACGCTGGATGCGATCCTGGAACGCGACGATGCCATCTTCATGACCGGCAGCGAGATCGCCGACTGGTTCCGCGCCGCGACCCAGGGCAGCTAGCGCGGCGCGATACGCAAGCGGCGGCAGCGCAAAGCGAAGGGGCGCAGGCCCCGCGGCCCGCGCCCCCCTTTGCCTCGTGTGGCTGCCGCGATCGCGGCCTAGGGCAGCATCTCGCTGCCGGGCACGATGCCCTTCGGCAGCTTCATGCAATGCTCGGCGATCTGGCCGGGCGTGGCCACCCAGCAGCGATGCGACTTGGCCTGGATATGCTCGACGATGCGGCGGAACCAGCGCAGCCGGTAGGGCTGGCCGAGCACGAAGGTGTGCAAGGGCAGGCCGAGCACCAGCGGCCGGCGCTCGCTCTCCTCCAGCATCTCGTCGAACTGGTCGATGATGCAGCGCGCCCAGTTGTCCACCTCCGAACGGCGGCTGACCATCCACAGGCTGTCGTTCAGCTCGTTCGGGTAGGGCACGTTCAGGATCGGGCCGTGCTTGGTGCGCATCCAGATCGGCTGGTCATCGAGCGGCCAGTCCATGCAGTAGGTGAAGCCCGCCTCGCGCAGCAGATCAAGGCTGTCATAGGTCTGCGAGATGTAGGGAGCGAGCCAGCCGCGGCCGGGCTTGCCCCAGTGCTTGGTGATGGCCGCCTGCACTTCCTGGATCACGGCGCGCTCGGTGGCGTGGTCCATGTCGATCTGCCGCTCGGAGTTGGTGCGGCCATGGCCCACCATCTCGTCGCCGCGCTTGGCGAAGGCTTCCAGCACCTGCGGGCAATGGTCGTAGAGCTTGCTGTTGAGCAGGATGCCGTAGGGGATCTTGTATTCCTCGGCCAGTTCCCACATGCGCCAGACGCCGACGCGGTTGCCGTATTCGCGCCAGGCCCAGGAGCGGTGGTTGGGCTGCGGCGAGGGCGCGGCGAGGTCGTTGCCCAGGCCCTCGCCATAGGTGAACACCTCGATGTTGAGCGAGTAGTGCACGGCCAGCCGCGTGCCGTTCGGCCAAGTGTAGTCGGGCCGGCCGATCAGCGGCACATAGTCGAAGCGGCCGGGGGTCTTCATCTCCTTGATGGTGCCGGTCATGGCGCATCCTCCGTTCTGGGCAGTGGGCGGCATTGAGACATGGGCGCGGCACGGCGTGAAGATGCGCCGTGCCGTTTCTGGCGGTTCAGTGATGCGCGGACGCGGCCCCGCCCGCGCGCAGGATCAGCGCGTCCACCGCGGCAACGCCCTCGCCCTTGCGCTTGACGATCAGCGGGTTGATCTCGGCCTCGGCCACTGCCGCCGCTTCGGGCAGGCGGGCGAGGTCGGAGAGCGCGGCGATGCAGCGCGCGAGCGCTTCCACATCGCCCTCCGGCATGCCGCGATAGCCGCGGATCGGGGCGAGGCCCTTGACCTCGGCGATCATCTGGCGCGCGTCCTCCAGGCTCACCGGTGCGCAGCGCACGGCGACGTCGCGGTAGATCTCGGCCAGGACGCCGCCCAGACCCACCATCACGATCGGGCCCACCTGCGGGTCGCGACGGAAGCCCAGGATCACCTCGGCCAGGCCCTTCTGCATCGGCTGGACCAGGAGGCCGGCAAGCCGCGCCGCGGGCTTGTGGGCGCGCACGCGCGCGACGATCCCGGCGGCCGCCTGGCGCAGGGCCGCGGCATCCGGGATGTTCAGCGCGACGCCCCCGGCCTCGGTCTTGTGCGGCACATCGCGCGAGACGATCTTGGCCGCCACGGGATAGGCCATGTCCGCCGGCAGGTCGGAGAAGCGGTCGAGGTCGCGCAGCACGGCCGCGCCCGGTTGCGGCAGGCCGAGGGCGGCGAAGGCGGCACGGCTTTCCGCCTCGTCCAGCACCGTCCCGGCAGCGTGCGGCGTGAGCAGCGCGGCCGCGCGCGCGACATCGCCGAGCGGGGCGGGCGCCTCGGCCGGGGCGCGCCAGTCGAGGAAGGCGCGGATCGCATCGGCACAGCCCTCGGGCGTGCGGAAGGCGGCGATGCCCGCCTCGGCCAGCAGGGCGAGGCTCGCATCCGCCTGCGGCACCAGGAACACGGCGAGCGGCTTGTCGGCGGCATGGCCCGTCGCGGTGCGCTTGGCCTCGACCAGGCCTGCCACCGCAAGCTGCGGGTGGAACTGCGCCGAGGAACCGATCACCGCCACCGCGACATCGGTATGCGGTGTCGCCAGCAACTCGCCCAGCACGGCGGCCACCGGCTCCTTCCTGGTGCCGGCCAGCGTCATGTCGGTAAGGCGCCCGGCGCCGATCTTGAAGCCCTTGGCGGCGACTGCCTCGCGCATCGCCGGTGTCGGCGCCAGCGTCTCGACGCCGAGCACGCCCAGGCGATCCACCACCATCGCCCCGCCGCCGCCGGTGGTGGTCATCATCGACACGGTGCGCCGTGCCGTATCGGCGCGCGGGCGCTTGCCGATCAGCAGGGCGGGGATTTCGAGCAGGGTTTCCAGCATGTCCACGCGCACGATGCCCGCGGCGCGCAGGAACGCATCTACGCTCTCGTCCGAGCCGGCAAGGGCGCCGGTATGGCTGGTGGCAAGCTCGCTCCCTTCCTTGGAGCGGCCGAGCTTGTAGGCGATCACCGGCTTGCCGGCGGCATGGGCGCGGCGCGCCATGGCCGCGATGCGATCGGGCTCGCGGATCGTCTCCAGGAACATCAGGATCGCGTCGGTTTCCGCATCATCGACCAGCAGATCGGCGATCTCGCCCACTGTCAGGTCGGCCTCGTTGCCGGTGCCGACGAGCTTCGAGAAGCCCACGCCGCGCGCCTGGCCGCGGCTGATCAGCGTGCCCATCAGGCTGCCCGAGTGGGACACGAGCGAGAGCCGGCCGGGCAGGAGCCGGTCCACATCGAGCGCGGCGTTGACGCAGCAGGCGGTGCGCGCTGGCACGTTGACGAAGCCCATCGAGTTGGGGCCGAGCAGGCGCAGGCCGGCGGCGCGTGCGCTGGCCAGTACGCGCGCCTGACGCTCCACGCCCTCGGGGCCGGCCTCGGCGAAACCGTCGGCCAGGATCGTGGCCACCGGCACCCCGCGACTGGCGCAGCGCGCGACCTGCTCCTCGACCATCTCGGTGCCGACCAGGATATAGGCATGGTCGATCGGGCCGGGCACGTCCTCGATCGAGGCATAGGCCTTCTCGCCCAGCACCTCGGCCGCACGCGGATTGACCGGATAGAGCTCGCCGTCATAGCCATGCTTGCGCAGATAGACCTGCGCGCGCGCGGTGAGGCGCTTGGCATCGGTGGAGGCGCCGATCAGCGCGATGCGGCGTGGGGCGAACAGGGCGCGGTAGAGGTCGGGATTGCTCATGGGTCGCTCGGCCGGTTCCTGGGGCGGTGGGGCGTGATGGAAAACGCCGCCGCGAGCGGGTCGCGGCGGCGCGAGGCGCGGGCCGCCGGGCTAGCCGGCGGCTGGCCTGGGCGGCCTCGGCGGGCGCTGGCTGAAGCTGCGTCCGAACACGCCCTCGGCGATGCGGTTGCGCCTCATCTCGAGCGAGCCGCCGGCAATCATCCAGCCGCGGCACTTGCGCACGCAGAACTCCACCAGCACGTCCTCGCTGTAGCCGGTGCCGCCCATCACCTGCATCGCCTCGTTGGCGGCGAACCAGCCCGAGGTGTTGCAGGCATATTTGGCGATCGCGGTATCCATCGCCGAGGGCAGGCCGAGCTTGTCGGCACGCGTGGCGCAGCGATAGAGCAGGAGCTGCGCGGCATCGAGCTGCACCTTCGCTTCCGCGAACTTCCATTGCAGGCCCTGGAACTCGGCCAGCGGGCGGCCGAACTGCTGGCGGGTCAGCGCATGGTCGCGGGCGAGGTTGAAGGCGAACTCGCCCAGCGCGCGGGCGCGGCTCGAGTTGCCGATACGCTCGACGTTGAAGCCGCTCATCTGCTTCTTGAAGCCGCCGGGGCCGAGCAGCACCTGTTCGGGCTCGATGCGGACATTGTCGAAATAGAGCGGCCGCCAGGTCTCGCCATTCATGTAGCGGTTGAGCGGGCCGAGCGTGAAGCCGTCCATGCCGCGCTCGACCAGCACCGAGCCGATGCCGTCGGTGCCGGGTCCGAAGCGGCAATAGACCACGAACACGTTCGCTTCATCGGAGTTGGTGGTGAAGATCTTGCCGCCCGTGAGGCGATAGCCCTTGCCGTCCGGCGTGCAGCTGGTCTTCAGGTCGGTCAGCGCCGAGCCGGCCTCGGGCTCGGTCATGCCGACCGAGCAGACCGCCTCGCCGCGCAGGAGCGGGCCGAAATAGCGCTCCTTCTGCGCCGGGTTGGCGTATTCGGCGAAGGTGCGGAAGGCACCGAAATTGCCGGCCTGGATCACGTCGGCCGAGCGCGGGCAGACCAGTGCCACCTGCTCGATCGCCAGCACGGCGTCCATCAGGCTGCCGCCCTGGCCGCCATCCTTCTCCGGGATGGCGATGCCGAACAGCCCGTTCTCGGCCATCAGCTTGGCGACATCGAAGGGGAAGCCTTCGGTATGCGCGCGCTTGACGCGGCCCTCGACGAGATTCGCTTCGGCGAATTTGCGCACGCTCTCGGCGAACATGCGCTGTTCCTCGGTCAGTTCGAAATCCATCACTCTCTCCGCGATGCGGCCTTGGGTGAAAAACGCCTGTCCCGCGCCTCAGACCGGGTCCCAGCTGAACACTTCCGGGCTGCGCTCGAGCGGGTAGAAGTGGCTCTTCATCGCCGGCATGGCATGCTCGGCGATCGCCTCGGGCGTCCAGCCGGCGTCGCGCTGCACGCTGCGCAGCGGGCGGTTCTGGCTGAACAGGAAGATCTCGTTCATGCGCACGCCGAAGATCTGCCCCGACACGCCCTTGGCGAGGTCGGAGCCGAGGAAGGCCGCCATGGGCGCGATCTTGTCGGGCGTCATGCGCTGCATCTTGGCCACCCGCACCTGCTGCTCGGGCGTTTCGGTCGGGATCGAGCCGATCATGCGGCTCCAGGCGAAGGGGCTGATGCAGTTCGAGCGCACGCCGAAGCGCGACATGTCGAGCGCGATCGACTTCGACAGGCCGACAATGCCCATCTTGGCGGCGGCATAGTTGGCCTGGCCGAAATTGCCGACGAGGCCGGAGGTCGAGGTCATGTGCACGAAGGCGCCCGAACCCTGCTCGCGGAAATGGGCGGCGGCGGCGCGGCTGACATAGAAGCTGCCGTTGAGATGCACGCCGATCACCGCGTCCCAGTCGGCCTGGGTCATCTTGTGGAAGATCACGTCGCGCAGGATGCCGGCATTGTTCACCACGATGTCGATGCGCCCGAAGCTTTTCACGGCCGTATCGACGATGCGGGTGGCGCCGTCCCAGCTTGCCACGCTGTCGGTGTTGAGCGTGGCCTCGCCGCCGGCGGCCTTGATGTCGTTGACCGTCTGCTGGCCGGGCGAGAGGTCGCCGCCCTCGCCCGAGACCGAGGCGCCGACATCGTTGACCACGACCTTGGCGCCGTGCCGGGCCATCATCATGGCGATCTCGCGGCCGATGCCGCGCCCCGCCCCGGTAACGACGGCAACCTTGCCGGACAACAGCATGGTGATCTCCTCCGACTGATGGGCGTTCGATCAAGGGTCGGGGGACTTCTAGACCAGCCCCCCGGGGCTGTCCATTGGCCGCGTCCGGCTCAGGCGCGGAAGGCCGCAAGCCCGGCAAGGTCGGGCAGCTCGAACAGCCGGTCGCAGAGCGTTTGCAGCGCCGCCGCGCGCTCGGCGCCGTAGCCACCGAAGGCGCAATTGGCGGCGAATTTCGCCCCGAGTTCCGCCCGCGACAGCCGTTCCCTGGTGCCGCCGCGCATGTGCGGCTGGTGCAGTTCCAGCACCCGGCCGTCGGCCAGCGTCGCGCGGATGTGGGCGATGTACTCGCGCGGGTAGGGATCCGCCGGGTTGACGCGGTAGCGGACCTTGGCGGAGAGGGCGAGCGCTGCCGCGTCCTTGATCCGCGCCGCGGTGAACTGGGCCAGTCCAGCATCATCGTCGAGGAAGCCCATCGCCACGCACCAGGGCACGCTGAACTTGCCGGAATAGGGCGTGGAGGGGCGGTGCTTCTCGGGCAGCGGTTCCCACAGCCGGTGGACGATGCCCTCGGCCGTGTCGCAGAGGATGTCCGTGATCTCCCCGGCGCGCACGTCGGCGGCACGGAGCTTGCGCGCGCAATCGACGAAAGGCTGCGTCATGGTGCCGCAGGCATAGGGCTTGAAGGCGATCCGCTGGCAATGCCAAGTGGTGCCGAGCCCGTCGGTAAGGATCTCGGGCCGGGGCGTGCCGGTATGGGCGAAGCCGTGCAACAGGCCGTGCGTGCCCTCGAACATGGTGCGCGGTCCGAGGAAGCCGGCCCGACCCAGCAGTGCAGCGCGATAGCCCGATTGGGCCGCCCAGCCGGCATGCAGGCGCTTGGTCCAGGCGCCCTCGGCCAGATACTCGATGATGCCCGAGGCGAAGGAGCCGGCAACGCCGAGTGCGTCCACCATCTGCTTGCGGCCAAGGCCGAGCGCGGCCGACACGCCGAGGGCCGCACCGATCGTGCCGATCACGGCGGTGGGGTGGAAGCCGGCGCGGTGTATCAGGGTCGGCGTGGCGAGCGTCAGCCGGCACATCGCCTCCATCCCGGCGGCAAGCCCCACCAGCACCCGCGCCCCGGAAAGCCTGTGCGCCTCGGCCGCGGCCAGGATGGCGGGCACGATCACCGCGCCGCAATGCACCGGACTGCCCTCGAAAGTGTCGTCGAAATCCTCGCCATGCGCCGCCGTGCCGTTGACGAAGGCCGCACCCGCCGCGTCCAGCCCGCGCGCATGGCCGAGCGCGGTGGCGCGCCCCTCGCTGTCCCAGCCGGCGATGCTCGCCGCCATGTAGTCCTGGCCGCGCGCGCCGATCGTCAAGCCGACGATGTCGAGGGCCACATCGGCGCAGACGGCGCGCACGGCGGCGGGGATGGTCTCGGGCGCAAGCGCGCGCACCCAGTCCGCCCAATGCTCGGCGATGGCGGTCTCGGGCAGGTCGGCGCGGTCGGTCTTGGCCATGGCTTGCCTCCGTCTGGGTGTCGGTGCGGAGGGCTGGCAGGTAGCGGGCGCAGCCCGGCGCCTCATTCCATCCTTGCAAGCGGCCGGTGGCAAGGCTATGTCCGCGCGAAGCGGTGTCGCCAGCTCTGGCGGCGCACATCATCGCCGTGGCACGAACCAACGGCACGGGGGAGGCATCGGGCGCGTGTCGCTGGTATCGCTCCGCAATGTCGGCAAGACCTACCAGTCGCGCCTGGGCGCGGCCTACACCGCCGTGCGCGGCTTCGAGATGGAGATCGAGCCGGGCGAGTTCATCTGCCTGCTTGGCACCTCGGGCTGCGGCAAGACCACGGTCCTGAACATGCTGGCCGGCTTCGAGATGCCGACCGAGGGCAGCATCTCGATCGGCGGGGCGCAGGTGCAGGGGCCGGGCGCCGATCGCGGCGTCGTATTCCAGGGCGATGACAGCCTGTATGAGTGGCTGACCGCGCTCGAGAACATCGAGTTCGGCCTCAAGATGCGCGGCGTGGCCAAGGCCGAACGGCGCGACCGCGCGCACCGCTTCCTGGAACTGGTCGGGCTCAAGGGCCAGGAGAGGAAGCACCCATCGGAGCTTTCCGGCGGCATGAAGCAGCGCATCCAGATCGCGCGCGTGCTCGCCAACGAACCCGCCATGCTGCTGATGGACGAGCCCTTCGGCGCGCTCGATGCGCAGACCCGCTCGGTGATGCAGCAGGAGCTGCTGCGCATCTGGCAGGAGACGCGCAAGAGCGTGCTGTTCATCACCCACGACATCGACGAGGCGGTGACGCTGGCCAGCCGCATCGGCGTGATGCATGCGGGGCCGGCCTCGAAGCTCAAGGGCGTGATCCCGGTCTCGATCAGTGGCGAGCGCAACCGCACCTCGGACGATTTCATCGCGATCTACCGGCAGGTCTACGGCATGATCCGCGAGGAAGTCGCCCTTGCCATGCAGCGCCAGGGCTAGGGGGCGGGCATGGCATCGGCACCGACGGCAAGCGCGCGCAAGGGCTCCGGCTGGTTCGAGAGCTGGGGCGGCATGGCGATCGGCTTCGCCAGCTTCTTCGTGATCTGGCACATCGCCGCGACCTGGCTGGTGGGCTCGGCCCTGTTCCCGCCGCCCTGGCCGGTGTTCCTGCGCGGGATTGTGCTCGCGCGCGAAGGGCTGCTGCAGGACCAGATCCTGGCCAGCCTGAGCCGGATCATGCAGGGCTTCCTGCTGGGCTCGATCCTCGGCGTTCCGATCGGGCTCGCCATGGGCAGCTTCATGCCGGTGCGCAAGATCCTGGAGCCCTACACCGAGTTCCTGCGCTTCATCCCCGCCGTGGCGATGATCACGGTGGCCGTGATCTGGTTCGGCATCGGCGAGGAGAGCAAGGTCTTCCTGATCATCTACACCACCATCTTCATCGTCATCATCAACACGGCGACCGGCGTTGCCGGCATCGCGCGCAACAAGATCCGCGCCGCCCAGTCGCTCGGCGCCAGCCGATGGCAGATCTTCCTGCACGTAGCACTTCCGGCCACCGTGCCCTTCATCCTCACCGGCATGCGCCTGGCCATGGCCAACAGCTTCACCACCATCGTCGCGGCGGAGCTGGTCGCCTCCAACGACGGGCTCGGCAAGATGCTGTGGGATGCGCGCCTGTTCATGCAGATCGAGGATATCTTCGTGGCGCTGGTCTGCCTCGGCCTGCTCGGCTTCCTGGTCGACCGACTGTTCCGCTGGGCGATCCGCACCTTCGCCGGCCGCTTCTCGCCGCTCTTGTGAACGACAAGCACCGAACGCAGCAACAACCAACCAGAGCCAAGGGAGTTCCAAGATGATCCGTCGCCGCACCCTTCTTGCCGGCACCGCCGCCGCGGCTGCCGCCACCACACTGCCCGCGCCGTTCGTGCGTGCGCAGGCACGCCAGCGCATGGTGATCGCCACCGGCGTCGATCCCTCCTTCTCGGCCTACTATGTCGCCAAGGAGGGCGGCTTTTTCGAGCGCAACGGCCTGGATGTCCAGGTGAACACCGGCCCCTCGGGCTCGGCGATGGTGGCCTTCCTGGTCGGCAACCAGGTCAACTCGGCCTACGGCGCCGAGCAGGCGGGCGTTTCCGCGCACAATGTGGACAACAACGTGGTCGTCGTGGCCGAGGGCGTCACGCTGTTGCGCTGGCTTGCCGTGGTCGGGCGCAATGTCGAGAACATGGCCGCTCTCAAGGGCAAGCGCGTTGGCGTGGCGCGCGGCACCGGCTCGGAGACCTTCTGGCTGGCGGTGGTGGCGGCCCAGCGCCTCAACCCGGCCGACTACACCATCGTCAATGTCGAGGCGCCCGAGATGGTCGCGGCGCTGGAGCGCGGCAACATCGACGCCTTCGTCGCCTGGGAGCCCTGGCCGAGCCGTTCGGTGCGCGCCGTGCGCGGCTCGAAGATCATCCTGGCCAACCAGGATGTCGGCATCCTGATCCGCAACTTCATCTACATGAACCGCGGCTGGATCGGGCAGAACGAGGATGCCTCGAAGCGGTTCATGACCGCGCTGGTGCAGGCGACCGACTACATGAAGTCGAACGTCGATGAGTCGGCAGCCCATGTGGCGCGCTTCCTGCGCCAGGACCGCGACTTCGTGAAGGAGCTGATGGGCAAGGTGGAGTTCACCATGCACCTGACCGACGACAGCCTGGGCAATGTCCAGCTCGCGATCGATCAGCTGCGTGGCATGAACCGGCTGACCAAGGAGGTGGACTGGAACCGCTACGTCTATCCGGATCTTCTGCGCAGCGTGGCGCCGAACCGGGTGCGCATCTCCGGGTTGCCGCCACGCCGCGGCTGAAACGTCCGGCGCGCAGGTCGAAAAGGAAAGGGGGCCCTCGCGGCCCCCTTTCTTCATCCTGGCGGTCCGCCAGTGCGCGCCGGCTTTAGCCCTTCTTGCCGGGAATGATGATCGAGCCGGTGGTGGTGGAGGGGTCGCGCAGCGTCCAGCGCCCGCCATCGACCATGGTCAGGAAATCCAGCACGGCGCGGTTGAAGGCGTCGGGGTCCTCCAGGTTCATGGTGTGGCCGCATTTCGGCATCACCAGGAGCGCCGAGGACGGGATCGCGCGCTTGAGGAACAAGCCCGGCTCCAGCGTCGGGTCGTCCTCGTCGCCGCAGACGATCAGGGTAGGCACCCGCATCTTGCGGAACCCTGCCTCCAGATCGTAGAGCGAGGGACGCGAGCGCTGCACGCCGAGCATGGTCAGGGCCGAGCCCAGTGTCGAGTGCTCGGCAAGCTGCTTGTGGAACTCGGCCCAGCCGCGCGGGTCCTTCTCCTCGAACACGACGCGCGTCGGGCCGCGCGCATAGCTGTCGGCCATCTTCTTCATGCCCTCGGCCTTGATGCGGTTGGCCACCGCCTCGACCTCGGCATGGAACTGGGCGCGCTTCTCGCGCGTGGCGCCATAGCCCACCCCGGCAGCCGTGAGCGAGACCGCCATGCGCGCATAGCGCAGCCCGAAATGCAGCGCGGCGAAGGCGCCCATCGACAGACCCACGACATGCGCCTTGCGGATGCCGAGACCCTTCATCACCGCGGCCAGATCGTCGGTTGCGCGGTCCTGGCTGTATTGGGCCGGGTCCTTGGGAACGTCCGAGGGCGTGTAGCCGCGTGCCCAGTAGACGATGCAGCGGTAGCGGCGGGCGAAGAAGCGCACCTGCGGCTCCCAGCTCCGCCCGTCGCCGGCGAATTCGTGCACGAAAATCACCGGTGCGCCGCTGCCGGTTTCTTCGTAATAAAGTTTCACGCCATCGTCGGTGGTGATGTGGGGCATTGCTTCCTCCGCCTCGCGCCGACCGCCGCAGGTCGGCTTGGCGGCAGATTGGCCCCGGATGCCCGGCCAAGGCAAGGCCGCGGGGGCGTTTTTCCCGCCCAACACCGCGCCAAACCCTTGACGCATCGGGCGCAGAGGCGCATCTACCAAACCAGACTAGACAAGTAGGGTATCCTCGGCGCCGGGCGAGGGCAGAGCCCCGATAGTGGCGTCCAGGGGATATGGGCAAGGACATGCGCCGGTGTTGCGCCTGAGCAAGATGACCGACTATGCGACGGTGCTCCTGACCCAGCTCGGGCGGGGCGCCGGCCCGTCCGGGGTGCAGACCACGCCCGCGCTGGCGGCGGCCACCGGCCTGCCCGAGCCGACCGTGGCCAAGGTGCTGCGGCTCCTGTCGCAGGCCGAGGTGGTGGTGTCCCAGCGCGGCGCGCGCGGCGGCTATGCGCTTGCCCGCCCCCTCGGGCAGATCGCGGTGGCCGACGTGATCGCCGCCGTGGACGGGCCGATCGCGCTCACGGCCTGCGTCGATGGCGCTTCGGGCAGCTGCGAGGTGGAAAGCCTGTGCCCGGTGCGCGGTCGTTGGGACCCGGTCAACGCCGCCATCCGCACCGCGCTTGGCACGATCACGCTGGCCGACATGGACCGCGCCGCCGCCGAGAACTTCGGCCGCCCGCGGGCAGCGACCGCGACGCCGATCGCGGCGACCGTGCCGCCGCCGTCGGTTGCCGAGTAGTTTGCCCCGGCGCGCCGCAGGACCGCCCGAGATGCGACCCCATTTCTGCTACAGGACCCGAGGATCATGCCTCCTGCTGTAACCGACACGATCGAGACCGTCCAGGCCGCCACCGAAGGTGGCTATAAGTGGGGCTTCGTCACCGACATCGAGATGGAGACGGCGCCCAAGGGCCTGAACGAGGACATCATCCGCTTCATCTCGGCCAAGAAGAAGGAGCCGGAGTGGCTGCTGGAATGGCGGCTCAAGGCATTCCGCACCTGGCTCGAGATGGAAGAGCCCGACTGGGCGGCGGTGCGCCATCCGCCGATCGACTTCCAGGACGCCTACTACTACGCCGCGCCCAAGCAGAAGGTGGCACCTAAGAGCCTGGACGAGGTCGATCCCGAACTGTTGCGCACCTACGAGAAGCTCGGCATCCCGCTCAAGGAGCAGGCGGTGCTGGCCGGCGTTGCCGTCGACGCGGTGTTCGACAGCGTCTCGGTCGCGACCA
>JADZEB010000043.1 GCA_020850755.1 Alphaproteobacteria bacterium
AACCACACGCCGGCCTGGCCGATGCCCAAGATCTTCCGCATGACCAAGGGCGGCAAGCTGATCGAGGGCATCTTCCTGGGCGAGACCATCAACACCCCCTCGATGCTCTGCGTCGAGGATGCGCTCGACGGCCTCGACTGGGCGGCGGGCGTGGGCGGCCTGCCCGGGCTGATCGCGCGCTCGGAGGCCAATCTCGCGGCCGTGGCGCGCTGGGTCGAGAAAAGCGCCTGGGCCTCCTTCCTCGCCGCCGATCCGGCGATCCGCTCCTGCACCTCGATCTGCCTCGGCATCAAGGCGCCATGGTTCAAGGCGCTCTCGCCCGAGCGGCAGGCGGCGGCGGCCAAGAAGCTGACCGCGCTGGTGGAGAAGGAGGGCGCCGGCCTCGATGCCGGCTCCTATCGCGACGCGCCGCCGGGCATCCGCATCTGGGGCGGGGCAACGGTGGAGAGCGCCGATATCGCGGCGTTCTTGCCCTGGCTCGACTGGGCCTTCGCCGCGGTCGAGGCCGAGTTCGTGCAAGCCGCGGCCTGAGCCCGCGGGGCTGAGCCGACCGCCGGCCGCGCCTGCGCTTCCGCAATATTCCCTCATATGATCGCGTGCGGGCAGGGTTCCGCGCGCGCCCGGACACGGACAGGAAAGCCATGCCCAAGGTTCTGATCGCGGACAAGCTCTCGCCCCGGGCGGTGGAGATCTTCAAGGCCCGCGGCATCGCCGCCGACGTCAAGACCGGCCTTTCCCAGGCCGAGCTGCGCGAGATCATGCCCGGCTATGACGGGCTTGCCGTGCGTTCGGCGACAAGGGTCACGGCCGAGCTTCTCGCCGCCGCGCCACACCTCAAGGTGATCGGGCGCGCCGGTGCCGGCGTCGATACCATCGACGTCAAGGCCGCCACCGCGCGCGGCGTGGTGGTGATGAACACGCCCTATGGCAACAGCGTCACCACCGCCGAGCACGCGATCGCCATGATGTTCGCGCTCGCCCGCCAGATCCCCGATGCCGACGCCTCCACCCGCGCCGGCAAGTGGGAGAAGAACCGCTTCATGGGCGTGGAGCTGTTCAACAAGACGCTCGGCGTGGTCGGTTGCGGCAATATCGGCTCGATCGTGGCCGACCGCGCGCGCGGGTTGAAGATGCGCGTCATCGCCTACGACCCCTATCTGTCCGAGAAGCGCGCGACAGAACTGGGCGTCGAGAAGGTCGAGCTGGACGATATCATCGCGCGCGCCGACTTCATCACGCTGCACACGCCGATGACGGACGCGACCCGCAACCTGATCGACGCCAAGGCGATCGCGCGCATGAAGAAGGGCGTGCGCATCATCAACTGCGCGCGCGGCGGGCTGGTGAACGAGGCCGACCTGCTGGCCGCGCTGCAATCGGGCCATGTCGCCGGCGCCGCGCTCGACGTGTTCGAGGTCGAGCCCGCGACCGACAATCCGCTGTTCGGCGCGCCCAACGTGGTGTGCACGCCGCATCTCGGCGCCGCCACCACCGAGGCGCAGGAGAATGTCGCCCTGCAGATCGCCGAACAGATGAGCGATTTCCTGCTCACCGGCGCCGTCTCCTTCGCCGTCAACATGCCCTCGCTATCGGCCGAGGATGCGGCGCGCCTGCGCCCCTACATGGCGCTCGCACAGTCGCTCGGCGCCTTCGCCGGCCAGCTCACCCAGAAGAACCCGGCCGAGATCAAGGCCATCCGCATCGAGTATGAGGGCCATGCCGGCACGCTGAACGTGAAGCCGCTCACTGCCGCCGTGCTCACCGGCTTCCTCACGCCGGTGCTGGGCGATGTCAACATGGTCAACGCCCCGGTCAAGGCGCGCGAGCGCAACATGGGCGTCTCCGAGATCGCGCACGACACCAGCGGGGACTACCAGACCCTGATCCGCCTGACCATCGAGACCGACCGCTACACCCGCAGTGTGGCTGGCACTCTGGTTGCCGGCAATCGCCCGCGCATCGTGCAGATCAAGGGCATCCCGATCGAGGCGGATTTCGGCCGCCACATCCTCTATGTCACCAACAAGGACAAGCCGGGCTTCATCGGCCGCATCGGCACCCTGCTGGCCGAGGCGGGGGTGAACATCGCCACCTTCCAGCTCGGCCGGGCCGAGCCCGGCGGCGATGCCATCTGCCTGATCGAGACCGACCAGGCGATCCCGGCCGAGCTTCTGGCGCGCATCCGCGCCATCCCGCAGGTGGTGCACGCCGACCCGCTGAGCTTCTGACCGCGCCGCGCATCCGCCGCGGGGGCGGGGCGCCTCTGCCTGTTTGCGCGCGCTGCCGGGGATGCTAGGAAGGGGCGGATAGTGCGCCGCCCGTGGGCCACGGCCTGCGGGCGTTCGCGCGCGCGAGATCGAGAGCAGCGAAAGACCCGTCCCGGCATGACCGAGCCGCCCAACCGCGCCCTGCTGCCCGCAGGCCTCCGCGACCTCCTGCCGCCCGAGGCCGAGGCCGAGGCGCTGGCGGTCGAGCGGCTGATGGCCGCCTTCGCCGCGCATGGCTATGAACGCGTCAAGCCGCCCCTGCTCGAATTCGAGGAGGGGCTCCTGTCGGGCTCGGGCGCGGCCACGGCGCAGCAGACCTTCCGGCTGATGGATCCGGTGAGCCAGCGCATGATGGGCCTGCGCGCCGACATGACGCCGCAGGTGGCGCGCATCGCCGCCACCCGCTTGGGCGCCGCGCCGCGGCCCTTGCGGCTATGCTATGCGGGGCAGGTGCTGCGCGTGCGCGGCACGCAGCTCGAACCCGAGCGGCAGTTCGCCCAGGCCGGTATCGAGCTGCTCGGCACCGATGCGCCCGCCGCCGATGCCGAGGTGATCCTGATCGCCGCCGCCGCGCTGGGCGCGCTCGGGCTGCGGGCGCTGAGCGTCGATCTGACGCTGCCGCGCCTTTCCGGCCTGCTCTTGTCCGCCTGGGGCGCGCCCGTGGCCGAGCATGCGTCCTTGCGCGCGGCACTCGACCGCAAGGACGCCGCCGCCGTGGCCGCGCGCGCCGGCGCTGCCGCCGCGCCCCTGCTGGCGCTGCTCGACGCGGCCGGGCCGGTCGATCGCGCGCTTGCCGCGCTCGCCGCCGCGCCCCTGCCGCCCGAGGCGCGCGCGCTCGCCGCCCGGCTGGCCGAGACGGTGGCCGCGATCCGCGCCGCCGCGCCCGCGATCAAGCTCACGGCCGACCCGCTGGAGTTCCGCGGCTTCGAATACCATCGCGGCCTGGCCTTCACCCTGTTCACCACCGCGAGCCGCGAGGAGCTGGGCCGCGGCGGCACCTACCTGTCCGAGGGCGAGGCGGGCGAGGCCGGCACCGGCCTGACGCTCTATCCCGACGTGGTGCTGCGTGCCCTGCCGCCGGCCGCACCGCCGCGCCGTCTGTTCGTGCCGCTGGGCACGCCGGCGGCGCAGGTGGCGGCGGCGCGCAGCGAAGGCTGGCGGACCATCGCCGGCCTGGCCGCGACCGACGAGGCAGGGGCGCGCGCCGAGGCGAGGCGGCTCGGCTGCGGCGCGGTCTTGCGCGCGGGCCGCATCGAGACGCTCGACTAGGATCATCCAGGCCGGGGCGGCAGCAGCCACGCCCGGCGCCATGCAGCGAAGGAACGGCCGATGGCCAATGTTGCCGTGATCGGTGCCCAGTGGGGCGATGAGGGCAAGGGCAAGGTGGTGGACTGGCTTGCCAGCCGCGCCGACATGGTGGTGCGCTTCCAGGGCGGCCACAATGCCGGCCATACGCTGGTGGTCGGCGATCGCACCTTCAAGCTCTCGCTCCTGCCGGCGGGCGTGGTGCGCGGCACGCTGTCGATCATCGGCAATGGCGTGGTGATCGACCCCTGGGCGCTGCTCAAGGAGATCGGCATCGTGGGCGAGCAGGGCGTGAAAATCACGCCCGATGTGCTGCGCATCGCCGAGAACGCGGCGCTGATCCTGCCCGTGCACCAGCGCGTCGATCGTGCCCGCGAGGAGGCGCGCGGGGCGCGCAAGATCGGCACCACCGGGCGCGGCATCGGCCCCGCCTACGAGGACAAGGTGGCGCGCCGCGCCATCCGCGTCTGCGACCTTGCCCACCCGGAGGTGCTGGACGCGAAGCTCGACGAGCTGCTGCTGCACCACAATGCGCTGTTGCGCGGCCTCGGCGCCGAGCCCTTCGCCAAGGCCGAGATCCTTGACCCGCTGCTGGAGGTGGCGCCGCGCATCCTGCCCTTCGCCGAGGCGGTGTGGGAGCGGCTCGATGCGGCGCGGCGCGGCGGCAAGCGCATCCTGTTCGAGGGCGCGCAGGGCATCATGCTCGATGTCGATCACGGCACCTATCCCTTCGTCACCTCCTCCAACTGCGTCGCGGGCATGGCGGCGGTGGGCAGCGGCGTGGGCCCCTCAGCGGTGGGCACGGTGCTCGGCATCTGCAAGGCCTACACGACGCGCGTCGGCTCGGGCCCGTTCCCGACCGAGCTCACGGATGCGATCGGCGAGCGCATCGGCGATCGCGGGCGCGAGTTCGGCACCGTCACCGGGCGGCGGCGCCGCTGCGGCTGGTTCGACGCGGTGATGGTGCGCCAGGCGATCAAGGTGGGCGGCATCACCGGCATCGCGCTGACCAAGCTCGACGTGCTCGACGGGCTGGCCGAGCTGCGCGTCTGCACCGGCTACATGCTCGATGGGCAGGAGCTGCACCGCCTGCCGGCCAGCCCCTCGTTGCAGGCGCGCGTGAGCCCGATCTACGAGACCATGCCGGGCTGGAGCGAGACCACATCGGGTGCGCGCACATGGGCGGCGCTGCCGGCGGCGGCGATCAAGTATGTCCGGCGCATCGAGGAGCTGATCGAGTGCCCGGTGACGCTGCTCTCCACCAGCCCGGAGCGCGACGACACCATCATGGTGCGTGATCCCTTCGCCGACTGAGCAGGCGCAGGGAAAGGAGGGCGCGCGCCGATGGCCGAGGCGGCGGAGGCGCTGGTCATCCGCACCGCGCGGGCAGCGGACCTGCCGGCGGTGGTGGCGATGCTGGCCGACGATCCGCTCGGCGCCGGGCGCGAGCGCCATGCCGACCCGCTGCCCGAGCCATACCTTGCCGCCTTCGCCGCGATCGAGGCGCAAGCCGGCAACGCCGTGCTGGTGGCCGAGCGCGCCGGGGTTGTCGTGGGCTGCCTGCAACTCATCTTCATCCCGCACCTGACCCGGCTCGGCATGATGCGCGCGCAGATCGAGGGCGTGCGCGTGGCGCGCGCGGCGCGCGGGCAGGGCATCGGCGAGGCGCTGCTCGCCGAGGCGGTCACGCGGGCGCGGGCCGCTGGATGCGGCCTTGTGCAACTCACCACTGATGCCACGCGCCCCGAGGCGCAGCGGTTCTACCAGAGGTTGGGTTTCGTTGCCTCGCACATCGGTATGAAGCTGCCCTTATAGCCTTGTATTCGCGGCGTAATCCGCGCCTCTCCCGGCCGCATCGCCGACCGGTTCCCCGCGCCTGGAACATCCCTTGCACAACCGCCATGCAGGAGCATTGCGGGCGGTTGGGATTCGCATTCGGCATCTGGCGTCGGCACCGGCCAGAAAACATGGCGAAAGTCCCGGTTCCGGCCCGCAGGACGGGTGGAGAGTGCCATGACGATCAGGACGATCATTCTCGGTGTGCTGGCGGCCTCGGCGCTGGTGGCCGCACCGCTCGTGCCAGCATCGGCGCAGCAAGCGACGGCCGAGCGCCAGCGCGCGGCCCCGGCGCGGCCTGCCGAACGACTGGTGAGCACGACCTCGCTGCGCAGCGAGCTGCGCGCCGAACTGGCGCAGCGCCGCGCGCCGGCGGCCATGCCGGCCGCGCAGCCGGCAAGCGCCCGGCGCTAGTCCCGGATCGCGGCTGGCGGTATCGCCGGCGCGAAGGCGGTTTCCGCTTCCTGCCCTTGCGGCAGCGCGCCGAGCGGGAAAAGCCGCGTCACATGGCCCATCTTGCGGCCGGGCCGGGCCTCGGCCTTGCCGTAGAGATGGGGGATCAGGCCCGGCTGCGCCACGATCGCGGGCCAGCGCAGCACGTCATCGCCGATCAGGTTCTTCATGATCGCGTCCGAGTGGCGCGCCGGATCGCCGAGCGGCAGGCCGGCCACCGCGCGGATATGCTGCTCGAACTGGCTCACGGCGCAGGCATCGATCGTCCAGTGGCCGGAATTGTGCGGGCGTGGCGCGATCTCGTTGGCCAGCACCCGGCCGTCGCGGGTGACGAACATCTCCAGCGCCAGCAGGCCTTCCAGCCCGATCCCGGCCGCCACCTTGGAGGCCGCCGCCAGCGCCGCGGCCCGGGTTTCCGCCGCCACCGCCGCCGGGGCGAGGGTGAGGTCGAGGATGTGGTGGCGGTGGCGATTCTCGACCACGTCGAAGGCGGCAACAGCGCCATCGAGGCCGCGCGCGACCACCACCGAAACCTCGCAGGCGAAATCGACGAAGCCTTCCAGCACCAGCGGCCCGCCGGCATGCAGCCGCGCGATCGCGCCCGCGGCATCCTCGGGACTGCGGATCATCGCCTGGCCCTTGCCGTCATAGCCGAGCCGCGTGGTCTTCAGCACCGCAGGCGTGCCGATCGCGGCGATGGCGCGCGCGAGGCCCGCTTCGTCGCGCAGCTCGGCCCAGGGCGCGGTGGCGACCCCGATGCGGTTGAGGAACGCCTTCTCCAGCAGCCGGTCCTGGCTGATGCGCAAGACCTCGGGCGAGGGGCGCGTCGGCTTGCGCGCGGCCAAGAGCGCCAGGCTTTCGGCCGGGATGTTCTCGAACTCGAAGGTGACGACATCGACCGCATCGGCGAATCGGGCGAGCGCCTCCTGGTCCTCATACGGCGCCACGGTCGCGGCGGCTGCGACCTGTGCGGCCGGGCTGTCCGCCTCGGGGGTGAGGATGTGGCAGCGATAGCCGAGCCGCGCCGCGGCCAGCGCCGACATGCGGCCGAGCTGGCCGCCGCCGACGATGCCGATGGTGGCGCCGGGCGGAAGGGGGGCGGGGCGCATCGCCAACGCTCTCAGCCCTCGTCCTTGGGCGTCTCGGGGATGGCCGCGGTCTGCGCGGCGCGGAAAGAAGCCAGCCGCCTGGCCAGCGCCGGGTCATCGAGGCTCAGGATCGCGGCGGCCAGGATGGCGGCGTTGATCGCACCCGCGCGCCCGATCGCCAGCGTGCCCACCGGAATCCCGGCCGGCATCTGCACGATCGAGAGGAGCGAATCCATGCCCTTCAGCGCGTGGCTTTCCACCGGCACGCCGAGCACCGGCAGGTCGGTGAAGGACGCGGTCATGCCCGGCAGGTGCGCCGCCCCGCCGGCGCCGGCGATGATCACGCCGATCCCGCGCCCGCGCGCGGCGCGCGCATAGGCTGCCATGCGGTCGGGCGTGCGGTGGGCCGAGATGATGCGTGCCTCAAACGGCACGCCGAGTTTCTCCAGCGTCTCGGCGGCGTTCTTCATCGTCGCCCAGTCGGACTGGCTGCCCATGATCACGCCGACGCGCGGCGGGGCGCCCGACTTCGCGCCCGACTTCGCACCAGTCTTGGCGGCGGGCCTGGCCGCCGGGCGGCGCGGGCGGGCGGGCGAGGCGGAAGCGGATCGGGCCATGGGCGGACGCCCTTCGGTTGCAGGTGGCGGCGGGCGCCCGAAGGCGCGGCGGCAGGGCCGGAGTAGCCGAAATCGGGGCGGGACGGGAAGGGGGGATCGCGCCGCCGGCTCAGGCGATGATGTCGGGCACCAGCTTGCGCTCGATCATCGCGATCTCGTCGCGCAGGCGAAGCTTGCGCTTCTTCAACCGCTGGAGGTGGAGCTGATCGACGATCGAGCCCCCGGTCTGCAGCCGCGCAATGACGGTATCGAGGTCGCGATGCTCCGATCGCAGATGCTGCAAGCGCTCGTAGAGTTCGTCGCGTTCGTCCATCGCCCTGCCCGACCCCGGATCGTCGGGCGATCATAGCAGAGGCGCCGCGGGCTCGATACGCCTTGCCCGGCGCGAAGCCGAGCGGCCAGGATGCGCGGTCAGGATGCGCGGCCAGGATGCGCGGCAGGGGCGCAGGGCGACGCGACACGGAGGAGCAGGCACATGGCATTGGCAGGCCCGGGCGGTAGCGAAAGGGGTGGCATCAGGCGGCTCGGGGTGATGACCAGCGGCGGGGATTGCGCCGGGCTCAATGCCTGCCTGCGCGCGATCATCGCGCGTGCCGCCGGCCATTACGGCTGGGAGGTGCTGGGCATCGCCGATGCCAGCCACGGGCTGATGGAGCGGCCGGTGCGGGTGCGCCCGCTCGGCCTCGATCTTGTCGACGGGCCGCTCTTGCGCGCCGGCGGGACCATGCTCGGCACCGTCAACAGCGGCGATCCGTTCCGCTATCCCATGTCCGATGGCAGCGTGGCCGACCGCTCCGCGGAGGTGCGCGAGGGCTACCAGCTGGCCGGGCTCGATGCGCTGATCTGCATCGGCGGCGATGGCAGCCAGCGCATCATGCACCGTCTGGCAGAGGGCGGGGCCATGCGCGTCGTTGCCGTGCCGAAGACGATCGACAACGACCTTGCCTGCACCGATTTCGCCATCGGCTACATGAGCGCCGTGCGCGTGGCGGTGGACGCGCTCGATCATCTCCAGCCCACGGCGGCGAGCCACCGGCGCGTGATGGTGCTGGAGGTGATGGGCCGCGATGCCGGGCATATCGCGCTGTCGGCCGGCATCGCGGGCGGGGCCGATGTCGTCCTGCTGCCGGAGGTCGCCTGGCATATCGGGGCGGTCGCGGCGGCGCTGGAGCGGCTGCGCGCGCGCGGGCGCAACCATGCGCTGGTGGTGGTGGCCGAGGGCGCGCGCACCGAGGACGGCACCGCCGTTGCGCGTCCCGCCGTGCTGCCCGGCGGCATGCCGCGGCTCGGCGGCATAGGCCACCATGTCGCCGAGCGGATCGAGGAGGCAACCGACGCCGAATGCCGCGTCACCGTGCTGGGCCATGTCCAGCGCGGCGGCACGCCCGGGGTGCAGGATCGGCTGATCGCCGCTGCCTATGGCGTGCACGCGGTCGATCTCGTCGCCGAGGGGCGGTTCGGGCGCATGGTCGCCTGGCAGGGGCGCGAGGTCACCGACGTGCCGGTGGAGGAGGCGGTGGCGGCGACCCAGCCGGTGGACCTGGACGGGCCGCTCGTGCGCACGGCGCGGGGCCTGGGCATCTGTCTGGGCGATCTGTAGGGCCGGCTGCCGGGTCGCCGCGCCGCCAAGGCCGGTAACCGGTCCGGTCATCGCGAAATGCCCGATGCCTTGATTAATCACTGGCTAGGCACGAGGTGTCATGTCTAGGCTTAGTTCGTCTCAGTCCACCCACAAGGAGGAACCATGAGCGTCCAGCAGCGGATCGGAAGCCTCAAGGCGCGCCACGCCGACCTCGAGGACCAGATCGCGGAGGAAAGCAATCGCCCCCTGCCGGACACAACCAGGTTGCAGCGCCTCAAGCGCGACAAGCTCAAGCTCAAGGAGGAGATGGAAAAGCTGGCTGACGGCGCGGCCGTGCATTAGAGCGGCGCCAGCGCGTTAGCCACGCCGCGGGCGTGGCCGCCTTTCAGCCAAATCCACCAGTCTGGCTGGCTGCGGATCCGGCAGCGGAACCGGCGGCTCCCGCGCTTGGGTCGGCTTCAGGAGCGGGCCGGCTTCAGGCGCGGGCGTAGGGCGGGTTCTCGTCGCCCTCCGGTTGTTCCCCGGCGGTGTCGGCGGGCAAGGCGGTTTCGTCTGCCCCGGCATCATTTGCCCCGGCATCGGCCGCACCGGCCTCCGGCTCGCCCCCTTCCGTGCCTTCGTCCATGCGCGGCGGCTGCCCGCCGGTGCGCCGGCGCGCGATCACGACCGCCGCATTCAGGTCGCTCTGCGAGCAGAGGCCAAGCAGCACCGGGTCGCGCGGCTTGATGTTGGCCGAGTTCCAGTGGCTGCGGTCGCGCACCTTCTTGATCGTGTCCTTGGTCGAGCCGATCAGCTTGGCGATCTGTGCGTCGGTAAGCTCGGGCACGTGGCGCAGCAGCCAGGCTATGCCGTCGGGCCGGTCGTTGCGCTTCGAGACCGGGGTGTAGCGGGCGCCCTTGGTGCGGGTCTGCGGCACCGGGACGTCGCTTTTCGCCAGGCGCAGATGCGCTGCCGGGTCGGTCTCGCAGCGGGCGATCTCCTCGCGGGTGAGCTGGCCATTGGCCACCGGATCGAGCCCGACAATGCCCGCCGCCACATCGCCATCGGCGATCGCCTGCACCTCCAGGGCATGCATGCCGGTGAAGTCGGCGATCTGCTGGAAGGTCAGCGCCGTATTCTCGATCAGCCACACGGCGGTTGCCTTCGGCATCAGCGGCAAAGTCATGGCACCCTCGTTCTCGTTCTTGTGTCTCAGCGACTGTGTTGCTTTGGGCCAATAGACCTCCGGCCCGTCTGGACGGACCTTGCGGCCCGCGGCAGGCAGAGGCATCGCCCATGACCCGAAACTGGCGCGCACCTTAGCCGCCGTTCGACGCGGGGTCAAAGCATGCGACGTCCGGACGGCTCGGTTCGCCCGTGATATATGGAAGGCAGCGCAGCCAAAGCGAGGGATGCCCATGCCCGCCTTCGACGATGACGACCGCCCCCGGCCGAAGCCGACCCTGCTTGTCCCGCCCAAGCTCGATGCCCTGGCCGTGACAGAGCTTGAGGAGTATGTCGCCGCGCTGGAGGCCGAGATCGGGCGGGTGAAGGCGCAGATCGAGGCCAAGAAGGCGGTTCGCGCCGGCGCTGAGTTTTTCTTCAAAAAGAATTGATTATAAAAGAAAAACGCCGGGAGCTCATGTCGCCCGGCGCACCCGGTGTCGGCTCAGCCGGGGGGGGGCCGGGCGCAGCGCCGGGAATAGGGTGGCGCCGCGCCGCCTCTGCCTGAAGCGGCGCGGCACCCGGGCCGGCGCGAGCGGCCGCGTCCTGCGTCCGCGCCCGCGGCCCGAATCCGCCGCTCCCCGTCAGGCGGCGCGGCTGTCAGAACCTATGGCGTTGGCCGGGGCGTTGGCTGGCACGGCCTGCGGGCCGGCGCCGACCGCGATCGCCACCCGGCGCGGCTTCATCGCCTCGGGGATGACGCGGCGCAGCTCGACATGCAGGAGCCCGTTCTCCAGCGCGGCGCCCTCCACCGTGATGAAGTCGGCGAGCTCGAAGCGGCGCTCGAAGGCGCGTCCGGCGATGCCGCGATGGATGTAGTTGCGGCCCTCGGCGGCGGCCGGCTGGCGCCCGGTGACGATCAGGGCGTTGTCCTTGATCGTGATGGCAAGGTCGCTCTCGGCGAAGCCCGCCACCGCCATGGTCAAGCGGTAGGCATCCTCGCCGGTCTTCTCGATGTTGTAGGGCGGATAGGCCGGCGCCTCGTCGAAGCCGCGGGCATTGTCGAGCAGCCGCGGCAGACGGTCGAAGCCGATGGTGGAGCGGAACAGGGGCGAGAAATCGAATGCACGCATGGTGCGTACCTCCTTGAAAAGCAAGGTCGCTTCCGTTTGGGGCCGCCGGATGGCCGACCCCGATGGGTGCGCCGAGCCACGCGGGCCATCGGCGCATGCGGGAGATGGGCGCGGGGTGCGGCGCGGTCAAGAGGCAGGGAGGGCGGCCGGAGCGGCCGGCGGGGGCGCTGCCTGCTCCTGGCCGTGCCGGTCCTGCGGCGGGTCGGCGCACCGTCCTGCGGCGCAGTCCCGGCCGGAAAAACGGTTCGCCCGCCGCGGCGGTCAGGCCGGGCGGGCGATGCGGCAGTGCGTGCCCTAGTCCCTCATGCGGCGCGCCGGGCGCCGCGGGCGGGCTACTTCTTGGCGGCGCCGGGCCCACCCTTGAGGCCGAGGCCGGCGAAGCGCTTGTTGAACTTCGCCACCTGTCCGCCGGTGTCCATCAGGCGCTGGACGCCAGTCCAGGCCGGGTGCGACTTCGGGTCGATGTCGAGGCGGATGGAATCGCCCGGCTTGCCGTAGGTCGAGCGCGTCTTGAAGGACGAGCCATCGGTCATGATGACCGTGATCTCGTGATAGTCGGGGTGGATGTCCTTCTTCATGGCGCCCTGCCTTCGGAAAGCGGATTCTGGGGGGCTGGCACGCCGGCCGGCCCGAAATGCGGCGCGCCGGCGGAAGCGGCCGGCGCGGTCGCGCGGGCTTATAGCCAGAACCGGGGCGCGGCGCAAGCCGGGACTGGGCGCGGGGCGGTGATTCGCGCTCCAGCCCGGCACCGGCGCCAGGACGTGCTCGCCCGGACAAAGGGGATCGCCCGCCGTTTGCCGCCCGCCGTTTGCCGCCCGCCGCCGCTTCCCACCCCCTCTTCTCGCCTGGCAGCTCCTGGTGGCTGGCGCCCGCCGCCTGCCAGGGACCGTTCGCTAGGTCAGGTTGGCGCGCTCATACTGCACCGGCCAGTCGATGTCGGCGCCGATCTCGCGCGCCGCGGCCAGGGGCCAGTTCGGATTGGCCAGCGCGGCGCGGGCGATGAACACCAGGTCGGCCCGCTCGTTTCCGATGATATCCGCCGCCTGGTGCCCGGTCTGGATCAGCCCGACCGCGCCGGTGGCGATGCCGGCCTCGCGCCGCACGGCCTCGGCGAAGGGCACCTGGTAGCCGGGATGGAGCGAGGGGATCACCTGCCTGGGCGACACCCCGCCCGAGGAGCAGTCGATCAGGTCGACATCCCCGCGCGCCTTGAGCCAGCGGCAGAGCTCGACCGAATCGGCGATGGTCAGCCCGCCCGCGATCCAGTCGACGCAGGACAGGCGCACGAACAGCGGCAGCTCGGCCGGCCAGTGCGCGCGCACCGAATCGAGCAGCTCCATCAGGAAGCGCGCCCGCCCCTTGAGGTCGCCGCCCCAGGCGTCGCTGCGCGTGTTCGAGATCGGCGAGAGGAAGGTGTGGATCAGATAGCCGTGCGCGCCGTGCAGCTCGATGATCTTGAAGCCGGCCTTGAGCGCGCGCGCGGCGGCGGCACCGAAGGAGTCCACCAGCCGGGCGATGCCGGCACGATCGAGCGCCTGCGGGGCGGGCCAGCCCTCGGCGAAGGGTTCGGCGGTGGCGCCGATGGGGTGCCAGCCTCCCTCGGCCGGGGTCAGCGGTGCGCCGCCGAGCCAGGAGGCCCGCGCGCTGGCCTTGCGCCCGGCATGGCTGAGCTGGATCGCCGGCACCGCGCCCACGCTCTCCATGAAGGCGTTGATGCGCGCGAAGGCGGCCACCTGCGTGTCGTTCCACAGGCCGGTGCAGCCGGGCGAGATGCGCCCTTCCGGCGTGGTGCCGGTGGCCTCGACGCAGACGATGCCGGCCCCGCCCACCGCGCGCGCGCCAAGATGCTGCATGTGCCAGTCGCCCGGCACGCCCTCGACCGCCGAATACTGGCACATCGGCGCGATCGCGAGGCGGTTGCGCGCGGTGACGCTGCGGAAGCTGATCGGCTGGAAGAGGCGCGGGTTGCGCTCGCGCGGGAAGGTGCGGCGGGTGGGCTTCTGGGACAAGGCGGCGGATCCTGTCATGGACGTCGAAGGGCAAGGCGGGGGGCAGGGGAGTGGGTTGGCGCCACGCACCGGCCCGGTTCGGCCGGCATCAGACTGCGCACGGAACCGGGTCTCTGCAAGCGGGGCCGGTTGGTGGTGCCGGGCCGCGCCTCTCGCCGCCCGGCAGCGGACGCTGTCGCCAGGATGGTCTGGGCGGCCGGGCGGGCTTGCAGGACCGACCGCGAAGCCCTTGTGATACTTGATTCTGTTACCCCGCCCTGTATGCTGCCCGAAGGTCGTGGGGGCAGGATTCGGCCGCGCGTGCCAAGCGCGGCCGAGGCAGCGGCGACCAGCACCGCTCAGGGGTAAGCGGACAGCGCGGAGGCGAACCCGGCGCCGCCGGGAAGCGATGGCAAGCCGCGATGTCGCCGAGGGTGCAGGCGAGACAGGGCGCCGGTTGCTCCGGCCGGCGCCGATCCGCGGGCGCGCATGGTCGAGAAGAACAGCGACATTGACCGGCTGTATGGTGCGCTAGGCGCCGACGCTTCCGGCTATCGCGTGTTCGGTCGCGGCGGCGGCGCGGAGGCGGTGGGCGAGTTCTGGCCATTCCTGTTCACCGCGGTGCAGGCGCTGGAGCGCGACGAGCGGCCCGACGGCTCCTGGCGCGACGCCAGCGCCTATGGCATCGCGACCGAGACGGTGGCACTGACCGGCCAGGCCGCAGCCTGGCAGGCTCCGGCCCCGAGCCAGCCGGTCGCGCCGGGGCGTTCCGCCGCACTGCCCGAGCCCGGTGCGCTGCCGCCCGCCTATCGCATGGCGATGCTCGGGGCCGGGCTGGCGGGCGAACCGTCGGGTCGTGCCACCGCCGCGACCGTGCCCCCTGCCGCGCCCGACGCAGACCTGCTCGAGGCATTGCCACCCGGCCTGCGCGCGGCCTGGGCCGAGACCCAGACGCGGCGGCCGGCCGATCCCGGGCCTGCCGATGCCCCGCGAGGCCCCGAGCCGCCGGCCGGGTCGATCCTGCCGCAAGGCATCGGCCCCGGCGTGCCGCTGCCGGTCGCCCCGCCGCCCATGGCGGCGCCTGCCGTGCCGGAATCTCTGGCAGCGCCCGGGAGTGGCGCGCCGCTGCCCGAGGAGGCGGCGTCGATGCCCGCCACGCCACGCGCGGCTTTCGGCGCGGGGCGGCCCACCGTGCGCCCGCCGCGGCTGGCCGACCTGCCGCCCGGGGCCATCGAGTCGCCTGCGCCGATACAGCAGGGGGGGAGCGGCTACGGTATCGGCATTCCTCCGCTCGGCGCGCGGCCCCTGCCGCCCGAGCCCGAGATGCGCGCGGGTGGCGTGCTGAAGGGCCTGCTGCTGGGCCTTCGCCCGGGCGAAGGTGCCGGCAGCCGCGGCGATGGCGCGCCCGCTCCCGCCGGCACGCGGTCGCCCTGATGCCGCTCGCCTGCTTCGCCTCGCCCAAGGGTGGCGTCGGCAAGACGACGCTCGCGGCCAATATCGGCCTGTTGCTGGCGCGCGGGCGAGCCAAGGTGCTGCTGGTCGATCTCGACGTGCAGAACAGCCTGCGCCTGCATTTCGGCACGCCGATCGCCGAGCGGCGCGGCTTCGCGCGCATGGTCCTGCACAACGAGGGCTGGCCCGAGAATCTGCTCCAGCGCGCGCGCAACCTCCTGCTGCTGCCCTTCGGCGCGACCGAGCCCGGCGATGCCGAGCGCATCGAACGCTTCATGGCCGACCATCCCGGCTGGCTGCTGGCGCGGCTCGCGCCCTTCCTGCGCGACGACTACATCGTGCTGGTGGATACCCCGCCCGGGCCCTCGCCCTTCCTGTCGCAGGTGCTGCCGGTGGTCGATCTGCGCGTGATCGTGCTCTTGTGCGATCCGGCCTCGCTGTCGCTGCTGCCGCGCATCGAGGGCGGCGAGTTCTTCGGCCCCGCCCAGGACGAGCGCCAGGGCCGCATGCGCTATATCTTCAACCAGGTCGATACGCGCCGGCGGCTGACGCGCGATGTGCTGGCCCTGATCCGCGCGCAGATGGGGGCGCGGCTTCTGGGCATCGGCCATGCCGACGAGGCTTATGCCGAGGCCGCCGCCTACCAGCGCACCGTTCCCGAGCATTCCCCGCACAGCCGCGCCGCCTATGACCTTGCCGCCATGGCTGCCGCCTTCGAGACCGAGATCGCGGGCCTGCCCTCGCGGCTCGATGCGGCGCTGGCGCGCCTGCCGCCATCGCTCAATCCGGCGCGGGCCGAACCGTGAGCGGCGACGCGGGCGGCGGCAAGGAGGCAACGAGGCCCGAACCGGCCGGCCAGGAGCCGGCATCGGGCACGCGCCCCGCGCCGGCGAGCGTGCCGCCGCGCCCGCGCCCGCGCTGGGCGGGCGATACCGCCGCCGGGCGCACCCCGTTGCGCGAGCGGATCCTGACCGGCCTCGGTCTCGGCTTCGCCGCCTTGACCATTCTCCTGTTCGTCATCATGCCTCTGGAACTGCCGCAACAGGCAGTGCTGGCGGTGCTGACCGTGCTGCTGTTCGCGCTGCTGAACCGCAACCGCTCGCGCTTCGTCACGATCTTCCTGGTGCTGCTCTCGGTCGCGGTATCGACCCGCTATCTCTGGTGGCGCGCCACCGAGACGCTGGTGTTCGACACGCCGCTCGACAGCGTGCTCGGCTACATGCTGTTCGCGGCGGAAGCCTATATCTGGCTGACGCTGCTGCTGGGCTACCTCCAGTCGGTCTGGCCGTCCGGGCGCGTGCCGGTGCCGATGCCGGCCGATCTGCGCCAGTGGCCGGTGGTCGATGTGTTCATCACCACCTACAACGAGCCGCTCTCGGTGGTGCGTGCCACCGTGCTTGCGGCCCAGTCGATCGACTGGCCGCGCGACAAGCTCAACGTCTATCTGCTGGATGACGGCAGGCGCGAGGATTTCCGCCTGTTCGCCGAGCTTTGCGGCTGCGGCTACATCACACGTCCGGACAACCAGCACGCCAAGGCCGGCAACCTCAACCATGCGCTCGGGCTCACGAATGGCGCGTTCATCGCCGTGCTCGATTGCGACCATGTGCCGACGCGCGCCTTCCTGCAGGTCACGGTGGGGGCGTTGCTGGCCGATCCGAAGCTCGGCTTCGTGCAGACGCCGCAGCACTATTACTCGCCCGATCCGTTCGAGCGTAACCTCGGCACCGAGGGGCGGGTGCCGAACGAAAGCCGCCTGTTCTACGGCGTGCTGCAGCCGGGCAATGACTTCTGGAACGCGGCGATGTTCTGCGGCTCCTCGGCGGTGCTGCGCCGCGCCGCCTTGGAGGATGTCGGCGGCTTCCGCACCGAAACCCTGACCGAGGATGCGCACACATCGCTTGCCATGCACCGGCGTGGCTGGAACAGCGCCTATGTCGATGCCCCGGTCTCGGCCGGGCTCGCCACCGAGAGCCTCGCCGCGCACATCGTCCAGCGCGTGCGCTGGGCGCAGGGCATGACGCAGATCTTCCGCCGCGACAACCCCTTGTTCGGGCGCGGCCTCGGCCTCGCGCAGCGGCTCTGCTATCTGTCGGCGCAGATCTACCACCTGTTCGCGCTGCCGCGCCTGATCCTGCTTTCCGCGCCGCTCGCCTATCTCCTGTTCCGCCAGAATGTCATCGCCGCCTCGGCAATGGCTGTGCTGGTGCACGCCGCGCCGCATGTGGTGCACGCGCTCTGGACGCGCTCGCGGCTGGCAGGCAACAGGCGCCACAGCTTCTGGGGCGAGATCTACGCCAACCTGATCCTGTTCCACATTCTCGGCCCGACGCTGCGCGCGCTTCTGCGCCCGCGCCTGGCGCGCTTCCATGTCACCGACAAGGGCCACACGCTGCGCCAGGGCTTCTTCGACTTCACTGCCGTGCGCCATCTGTGCGTGCTGGCCTTTCTTCTGGCGCTTGGCATCGGCGTCGGGCTGTGGCGGCTCCTGTCCGGGCTCGCCCCGGCCGCCGAGGGGCCGACCATCCTGCTCAACCTGTCCTGGGCCGGCGCCGCCTTCCTGTTCGTGGTGGCGACGATCGCCGTCGGCGGCGAACGTCGCCAGCGCCGAGCCACCCATCGCGTCGCCGCCGGCCTGCCCTTGGTCGTGCTGACCGAGGGCGGGCACAGCCGGCGCATGAGCACGGTCAATCTCTCGCTGGAAGGGGCGATGCTGAAGGCATCGGTCGGGCGGGGCTTCGTGCAGGCGGGCGATGCTCTCGAGGTGGAGTTCGAGTTCCTCGAGGATGCGGCGGTGGTGGCCGGGCGCGTCGTGGCGGTGGCCGACCGCAGCCTGCGCGTCCAGTTCACGCCGCGCGACATCGAGGAGGAGCGCACGCTGGTGCGCGCCGTGTTCGGCCGCGCCGATGCCTGGCTCGGCCGCGACCGCGAGGAGCCGGACCGCGTCCTGCGCTCGGGGCTGCAGGTGATCGGCGTGGCGACGTCCTTGTTCACGCGCGGATGGCGCGAAGGGACCGACCGCGGCGGCGAGGGCGATGGCGAGGGGCCGGGCGCGGGCGAGGCGCCGGGCGTGGTCGGCCCAGACTGGCGCAGCCCGGCCGAACGCGCGCGCACGCCGGCCGCAACGGCGATCACGGCCCTTCTGCTGGCGGCAGGCATTGCCGGAGCAAGCACGCTCGCTGCCGCGGGCGCGGCGGCGCAGGGGCTGCGCCTGCCCTCCGACCCGACATCGGCCTGGTCGCCGACGGCGCCCTTCGGCGCGTCGCCCGTGCCTGTGCCGCCGCCCGTGCCGGTGCCGCCGCCCTCCGCCTATCGGCCGCCCGAGACACCCGGCAGCGCGCCGCCACCTCCGCCCGATGTGCCGGGTGCGCGGCCCGGCGCGATTCCCCTGCCGCCGCAGCGCGTGCCGCCGCCCCTGGTCGCGCCCGAGGCACCGCTGCCGATCCTGCCAAGCGATCCGTCCGTGCCGCCGCCCCTGCCGCCGGGTGCGAGTCCCGACTTACCGCCGGACCGCTTCGGTCCGATCGTGGTACCGGCGATCCGCGTCGCGCCGGTTGCCCGCCAGGAGATGATCCGGCTCGACGACATGCAGCCGCGGCGCCCGGTGAATCTTGCCGGGATGCTTGCCGAAACCGGCCACGGCTTCGGCCTGCGTGCCGACGAACGCGTGATCGAGGCGCGGCTGATGGTGCATTTCGCCTTCAGCACCGACATCGACCCGGAGGCCAGCCGGCTGGTCGTGATGCTCAACGGCCATCGCGTCGATGCCCTGGCCCTGCAGCCCGACCGGGCCGTGGAAGGCCAGGCCGAGATCGAGATCCCGACGCGGCTGCTTGCCGTAGACAACCGGTTGCAGTTCCGGCTCGAGGCGCGGCGGCGCCGCGCTCCGCCAGGGACCCAGGCTCCTGCGGCCGAGGCATGCCCCAATCCGCGCGATCCGGGCCTGTGGCTGCGAGTCTTGCCCGACACGCACCTCCTGCTTGCCCTGGAGCAGGTGTCGATCCCCACCGACCTGGCGCAGTTGCCGCTGCCCTTCGCCGATCCGCGCGACATCCGTCCGCTCATGCTGCCCTTTGTCGTGCCGCCGAGCCCGTCGGCGGAATTGTTGCAGGCCGCCGGCGCGGTCGCCGCGCATTTCGGCGCGGTTGCGGGCGCGCATGGGGCGAGCTTTCCCGTGCTGCAGGGCCGGCTGCCGAGGGGCAACGCCGTGCTGTTCGCCACCGCGAGCGAGCGCCCAGGGGTCGGCCCCGAGCCCTCGGTGGTGGGGCCGAGCCTCGGCATCGTTGCCAATCCGATCGATCCGGCCGGGCGGATCCTGATCGTCTCGGGCCGCGATGCCGAGCAGGTGCGCGCTGCGGCCGGCGTGCTTGCCTTCGGCACCCGCAACCTGAGCGGAGCCATGGCCGTGCTGCCCGCGCCTGCCGTCGCGCCGCGCCAGCCCAATGACGCGCCGCGCTGGGTGCCGAGCGACCGCCCGGTGCGGCTGGGCGATCTCGTCGCGCAGGCGGCGTTGCAGGCGGAAGGATTGTCCGACCAGATCAGCGTGCCGTTCCGCGTCTCGCCCGGCCTGTTCCTGTGGCACCATCGCACTGCGCCGCTTGAGCTGCGCTTCGAGCTGCCGAGCGGGCTTTGGCTCGATCTCGCGCGGTCGCGTGCGCGCGTGTCCCTGAACGGCCGGCCGGTGGCCGAACTGCCGATCCTGCCGCCACGCAGTTTCTTCGGCACCCTTTTCTCGGGCGAGGAGCCATACCAGGCGGCGCGGCGCCCGCGCCGGCTGGAACTGCCGACCGCCTTGTTGCGGACGCAGAACAGGCTGGATGTGGCATTCGCCCTCCAGCCGGTTTCGGCCACGCCCGGTGCGAGCGGGGAGTGCCCGTCGCTGCCCGCATCGATCCAGACCCGCGTGAACGCCGATTCGGCGCTCGATCTCACCGGCGTGCCGCGCTTCACCGCGCTTCCCGACCTGGCCCTGTTCGTGCAATCGGGTTTTCCCTACACGACGCGCGCCGATCTTGCCGATACCGCCGTGGTGTTGCCCGAGCAGCCCACCACCGCGGAAATCGAAGCCTTCCTGGTGCTGATGGGGCGGTTCGGCGAGATCACCGGCTATCCGGCGCTGCGGCTGCGCATCGTCTCGGCGGCGAATGTCGAGGATGTCGCCGACCGGCACCTGATCGTGATCGGCCCGGCCGACCGGCAGGCGCTGGTGGGGCGGTGGCGGGCTGCCCTGCCCTACCGGATCGGCCGCGAGGGCGAGATCCTGCCGCCCTGGGGCACGATGCTGCGCCGTCTCTTGGTGGCAAGCGAATGGGCGGGCAGCGAGGCGGAATCGAGCGCCTTTCGCGTTGCCCAGGCAGCGGGCGCCGCGCGCTATGCCATGATCGCCTCCTTCGAATCCCCGCTCGCTTCCGGGCGCAACGTCGTGCTCCTTTCGGGCACCGACACCGAGCAGCTGGGCGCGATGCTGCGCGAACTGCGCGAGGGCGCCGACAGCGGCAGAGTCGATGGCGACCTGGCCGTCTTCGCCGACGAGCGCTTCGGCGCCTTTCGTTCCTGGCGCCAGTTCTTTGTCGGGCAGTTGCCGTTCTGGACGCGGCTGCGCTGGACTGCGGGGAACTACCCCACCTTCGTGTTCATCGGGCTGCTCGCCGGCCTGATCGTGCTGGCCATGCTGCTCCATCGCGCCGCGCGGCGGCGGCAGGAGCGCGGCCGGCAGCAACCCCCCCCGCCCGCGGGCCAGGCTGGCACCCGTCCGGAACCGGCATGAGCCGGCCGGCATGCCTGCCGCGCCCGGTGCGGCGGCAAATTGGCGCTTGGCGCGCCGGCCAGCCTCCCGGATCATGGCCGCGCCGGGCCCGCCGCCCGAATCGCTCTGTATGGTCTTGTCCACGGACCGGGTGCCCATGGATCTGAGCCAGTTTGTGCTGCAACTCGCCGCCGACCAGTCGGTGTCGGAGCAATGGCGCGACGTGGTCGCAAGCCTGCCGGCGCAGCTTGCCGCCGCCGTGGGCGACGAGACGACGCGGCTGGTGCTGCGCCAGGTCGGGCGCGATGTCGCCGACCGCCACCCGCTGCCGCCCTGCGACTCCCTCGATGACCTTGGGCACGCCATGTCCGAGGCGCTGGCGCGGATCCGCTGGGGGCTGGCGCGCGCCGAGGAAGGCGAGCGCAACCTCGTGATCCAGGTTGCGGGCTATCCGCAGATCGCCAAGAACGAGCCGGCGCTGGCCCTGGTGGTGGCGGTCCTGGAAGGCATGATCGGGCGCTGGATGGAAAGCCAGGGTGGTGGCGTGATGCTCTCGGCCCGCTTCGCCGGGAAGGGCGATCCGCCGCTCTCCGCGCTCACCTTCCACTACGGCCAGCACGGCTAGGGCGCCGCGGGGCCGTCGTTGACGCAGCCGAGCCAGGGCACCTAGGCTGCGCCCACGATCTGGGAACGGCGGTGAAAAGGGCGGCGGCGATGCGGCTTCAAGGCAAGGTGGCGATCGTGACCGGCGCCGCATCGGGCTTCGGCGAGGGCATCGCCAAGGCCTATGCGCGCGAAGGGGCCCGCGTGGTGGTGGCCGACCTTGATCGTGCCGGAGCCGGGCGGGTTGCGTCCGAGATCGATGCTGCCACCCCTGGGGCGGGCGGCGCCGTCGCGGTGGCGGGCGATGTCACGCGCCGGGCCGATATCGAGGCGATGGTCGATGCCGCCGCGGCAATGGGCGGCCCCGACATAATCGTCAACAATGCCGGCATCACGCACCGCAACGGCGATGTGCTGACGTTGGACGAGGCGAGCTTCGACCGCATCTATGCGGTGAACGTGAAGTCCGTCTTCCTGATGACCGTGGTTGCCGTGCCGCTGATGCAGAAGCGTGGGCGCGGCGGCAGCATCATCAATGTCGGGTCCACCGCGGGCATACGCGGCCGCCCCGGCCTTGCCTGGTACAACGGCACCAAGGGCGCGGTGCATACGCTGACGCAATCGCTGGCGCTGGCCTTCGCCAAGGACAATATCCGGGTCAACGCCGTCTGCCCGGTGATCGGCGCCACGGGCCTCACCGGCGCCTTCATGGGCATGCCCGACACGCCCGAGAACCGCGAGAAGTTCCTGGCCACGATCCCGCTCGGGCGCATGAGCACGCCGGCCGACATCGCCAATGCCTGCCTGTGGCTGGCGGAGGATGCGTCCTCGTTCATAACCGGGGTTCTTCTGCCGGTCGATGGCGGCCGGCTCGCCTGAAGACGTTCCGGCTGCGTAGCGAATATGCCGCGCCGCACGCGGGGCCGGGCGTGTCGAAAAGCCCTTTTTCGCGGCCGGAGATTGCCGCAAGATGCCCCCAGCCGCCGGCCGGCCGGACGCCTGGACTGGATCGGCGAGCAACAACCATTGGGAATGGGGGACGAAGCGTGAAGATCATTCGTAATGCCGCCATTGCGGCAGTCGCGGCGGTGGCGCTCGGCGCGGGCGCCGCCAAGGCGCAGACATTCGAGTTCGTCGCCGGCTCGCTCGGCGGCGGCTGGTACACCATGGCCGCGGGCCTTTCCGCCATCGTGCAGGAGAAGGTCCAGGGTGTGACGCTGCGCGTCGTGCCGGGCGGCGGCCGCGACAACCCGACACGGCTTCAGAACAACATCTCGCAGTTCGGCTTCGGCCTCGACTTCCTGACGCAGTCGGCAACCAAGGGCGAGGACCCGTACCGCGCCCGGCACGACAAGATCGCCCATCTCGGCGTCGGCTGGTCGCCCACCCATTTCCACCTGCTGCGCCATACCAGCGGGCCCACCGACATGAAGTCGGTCTTCACCCAGCGTGGCCTGCGCATTGGCACGGTGCCGGTCTCGTCCTCGGACGCGCTGGTGATGTTCCACGCCATGCGCCATTACGGCGTGACGGCCGACACCATCCGCCAGAATGGCGGGCGGCTGGTGCACGCCTCCTACGCCGATCTGGTCAACGCCTATATCGACGGGCAGGTGGACTATGTGTGGGTGGCGCTGGCGCTGCCGGCGGCGATGGTGACCGAGATCAGCCAGGGCCGCCGCGCCGCGACGCTGGTGCCCTTCGATGCCGATCTGCGTAACCATCTGTCCAGCACCTACGGCCTCAGCCAGGGGCCGATCCCGGCCAACTTCTACCAACGCCTGAACCACCCGGAGATTCCGGCCACGACGATGGATACCGTGCTGCTGGTGAGCAACTCGGTGCCTGAGCAGGTGGTCTACAACGTGCTCAAGACCCTGGTCGAGAACCGCTCGCGCTTCGGGGCGATCCACGTCTCGATGAACGCGTTCAACCCGAGCGTGGCCTGGCGCTACAGCGGCGCGCCGCTGCATCCGGCCGCGCAGAGGGTGTATCGCGAACTCGGCTTCATGAACTGAAGCGGCCGCATCAACTGCCATGACCGCCGGGGAGGGGGCAACCCCTCCCCGGTGCGTTTCGCACATGGTTGATGCGAGCGGCGAAGCAGGCCGCCCGCCACGAGACAGATCGTCGCGAGAAAGACCCTGGCGCCATGCGTGAGCTGACCGGACCCCTGAAGCAGATCGTCTGGCTGTGGGCCGCGATTGCGGCCGCCGCGCACTTCTATTTCGGCGGCTTCGGCTTCCTGGAGCCCCTGCAGCAGCGCAGCTTCCATCTGCTCTGCTTCATGCCGATCGTGTTCTTCCTGTTCCCCGCGGGCAGCTTTTCGCCGCGCCATCGGCCGAGCGTCCTCGACTTCGCCTGTGCCGGGCTGTCGGTGCTGGTCAATCTCTACCCGCTGATGAACCACGAGGTGGTCTATGCCCGCTCGGAGTATCTGGACGAGCTGACACAGGTCCAGTTCTGGTTCGGCGTCATCGCCGTCGTGCTGCTGGTCGAGGCGATCCGCCGCGGTGTCACGCCGGTGCTGGCCGGCATCGTGGTGCTCGGCCTGGTATACATGCTCACGACCGAGTACATGCCCGGCGTGCTGAACTATCGTGACATCTCCTTCGAGCATGTCATCGAGACCATGTACCTGATCCCGATCGGCGGCATGTATGGCCCGCTGACCGGCATCTCGGCCACCACCGTCTCGATGTTCATCATCTTCGGCGCCTTCGTGCAGGCCAGCCAGACCGGGCGGCTGTTCGCCAATTTCGGCGCCGCCATCGCCGGGCGCTACACCGGCGGGCCGGCAAAGGTGGCGGTCGTCACCTCGGGCCTGTTCGGCACGATGAGCGGCAGTTCGGTCTCGAACGTCGTCACCACCGGCTCGATCACCATCCCGCTGATGAAGCGCATCGGCTATGCCGCGCCGGTGGCCGGCGGGATCGAGGCGGCGGCGAGCGTGGGCGGGGCGCTGATGCCCCCGGTGATGGGCGCGGCCGCCTTCGTCATGGCCGAGATCACCAACATTCCCTATGGCGACATCATCGTCGCCGCCGCGCTGGGCGCGGTGCTCTACTACTTCACGATCCTGGTCAACGTGCATTTCGAGGCCAAGAAGTCCGGCCTCTCGGCCATGGACCCGGCCGACATTCCGCGCTGGGGCGTGGTGCTGCGGGACCTGCATCTGGTGATCCCCATCATCGTGCTGGTCTATTTCCTGATGGAGCGCTGGTCGGGCAACTTCGCCGCCTTCACCTCGACCGTGGTGATGTTCCTGGTGGCCGGCCTCAAGTCGGACACGCGCATCGGCCCGCGCAAGCTGATCGATGCCTTCGCCGATGCCGGCAGCGTGCTTGGCCTGGTTGCGCTCGCGGTTGCCGGGGCGGGTATGATCACCTCCTCGCTTACCACCACCGGCCTGGTGCTGGCCTTCTCGGGCTTCATCAAGGTGCTGGCGGGCGGTCAGATGTGGATCATCGCCGTGCTGCTGATGATCACCTGCCTGATCCTGGGTATGGGCGTGCCGACCACGCCCGCCTACATCATCACCGCGGCGATCGGGGCGCGCCTGCTGGTGGAGTTCGGCATCTCCACCATGGCCGCGCACCTGTTCATCTTCTATTTCGCGATCCTGGCCGACGCGACCCCGCCCGTTGCCGTGGCGTCCTACGCGGCGGCGGCGATAGCGCAGGCCAACCCGATGACCACCGGCGTGCAGGCCTGGCGTTTCGCGCTGGGCGGCTTCGTGGTGGGCTATGCCTATCTATACGACCCCGAGATCATGCTGACCGGGTCGGTCATCGACATCGTGCGGGTATTCTGCACGCTGGCCGGCGCCACGACGCTGATCGCGGCGGGCTATGTCGGCTTCATGCGCGCCCCGCTGTCCGGATGGGTCCGCCCGATCGTGCTGGCGGTCGGCGGGCTCGGCTGCTTCGGGCACTTCATGCCCGAATGGATCCGCACCGGCATGGTCGCGGCGACGCTTCTGCTGCTCTATCTGGCCGCCCCCATGCTCCAGGGCAGCGCCGAGGTGCGCAAGAGGGAAGGATAGCAAGGCATGGCCGAGACACACTCCGCCGGGGCTGCTGGTGCCGGCGCGCGCGATCGCATCGCGCGCGTCGAGGTGCGGATGGTGCATTCGCATCTGCGCAGCAAGCGCGCGCAAGGCGTGGGCAGCGTCGAAAGCCTGGTCAAGCGCGTGCTCCTGCGCCTGACCACCGAGGACGGGATCGAGGGCTGGGGCGAGGCCGCGCCGTGGGAGGTGTTCTCGGGCACGGCGGAAGGCGTGGCCGCGGCGCTCGATGTGCATCTGCGCCCGCTGGTGCTGGGCGCGCCGGCCGGGCGGATCGATGCGCTGATGGCGCGCTGCGAGCGCGCCCTGTTCGCCCACCCCGAGGCCAAGGCGGCGCTGGAGATGGCGCTCTACGACATCCTCGGCAAGCGGCTCGGCGCGCCCGTGCATGCCTTGCTTGGCGGTGCGGTGCGCATGGCGATCCCGATGTCCTTCTCGCTCGCCAACCCGGACACGGAAGCGGACGTGGCGGCGGCGCAAGCGCTGATCGCCTCGAACGGCATCCGCATCTTCAAGGTCAAGACCGGCTTCTCCACCCATGCCGAGGATGTGCGGCGCCTGACGCGCTTCCGCGCCACCCTGCCCGAGGACATCGACCTGCGCGTCGACTACAACCAGGGGCTCGACCCCTGGGACGCGATCCGCACCCTGCGCGACATCGAGGCCTTCCGGCCGACCTTCATCGAGCAGCCGGTGCCGCGCGACCAGCGCGCCGCCATGGCCGCGATCACCGCCGCGCTCGATACGCCGGTGATGGCCGACGAGAGCGTGTTCAGCCCGACCGAGATGCTGGAGGCAGCGCGGCTGCGCATCGCCGACATCGTCTCGATCAAGCTGATGAAGTCGGGCGGAATCGGGCCGGCGCGCAAGATCTCGGCCATCGCCGAGGCGGCCGGCATGCCCTGCTATGGCGGCACCCTGTTCGAGGGCGGCATCGCGCTCACGGCGGCGACGCATTTCATCGCCGCCACCGCCAATGTCTCGCTCGGCTGCGAGTTCTACACCCCGCGTTTCGCCTTCATCGAGGATATCGCCGTGCCGAAGCTGCCGGTCGAGCAGGGCGCGGTGATGGTGCCCGAGGGTCCAGGGCTTGGCATCGGCATCGACGAGGCGGCGCTCGCGCGCCAGACGGTCGAGGTGCGGGGCTGATCGCGCCCGCGCCTCACTTCATGTTGTTCTCGACCTTCAGCATGACCTCCTTGTCGTCGGCATAGCCGCCGCAGAGGTCGAGCAGGACCATCATGCAGATGACGGAATCGCGCAGGCCGCTGCCATGCAGGAAGCCGGGCGCGATGCAGCCTTCCAGGTCCTCGGGCGCGGCGGCGGGGTGGATCAGGATCGCTGCTTCCTGCTTCCAGGTTACGGTCTTGCCCTTCTTGTTCACGGCGGACTTGTCCACCATCACGCCGTGATCCTGCGGGCGGATCTGCTGGCGCTTTTTCGTCTGCACCTCCTTCTTGCCGTTGATGGTCAGCACGTACCTGACGTTCTTGGAGGCGGTCTCCATCGTGCAGCGATAGGTGCCGGGGCGCAGCCATGGGCGGCCGCGTGCCTCCATCGTGTCGAACATGTGGCCGCCGACTTTCATGCTGCCGGCAAGCGCGGTGTGCACGCCGTCGCGCGACTTGATGACCTTGTCGCCGCGCGTATAGGTGATCAGCGGCACGACCGCTGCGGAGCCTTGTGCCATCGTCCCCCCTTTCCGGGCGTCCGATCTTCCTGGGCCTGTCGGCTACTTGCCCGGCATCTCGCCGCGCACGTCCAGGAAGACCTTGCGCCCGACCTTGAAGCCGCCGCAGAGCGTCAGCAGCTTGGTCATGGTCTTGCCTGACTCGTCCAGCCCCTCGACCGAGCGCACGCCCACGCCGATGCAGCCCTCGAAATGGTTGGGCAGGGAGCCGGAGTGGATCAGGATCGCGGCGAGTTTGCCCTTGTTGTTGCGCTTGCTGTGCTTTGGGCGGATCTGGCGGCGCCCGGTGTGGGTGGGCGAAAGCTCCATGGCGCACTCGTAGGTCTGCCCGCCCGGCAGCGCCACATAGCCGTCCATCCGCTCGATCGTGTCGAAGCTGTGCCCGCCGACCGAGATGGTGCCGCGCAGGGCCTTGGCCGTCTTGGTGGCGACGCGCACCGGGATCAGGGCGCCTTCCGGATCGGTGAGATAGTGGCCGCCGGCCGATTTCTTGTAGCCCGGCTTGGAGCTCACCACCTGGGAGACCACCTCGGTGCCGCGCTGATAGACCAGCGTCGAGACCGCGCCGCCCTTGCCTGCTGCCATGGCACCCTCCTGCAATCCCGGCCTTGTCGAGAAAACGCCCCAGCCTGCCTCCGGTTCCGCGAAATGCTGTTACGTGAACGCGGGTCAGCGGTTGGCGAGATCGAGCAGCGCCCCCACCAGCACCTGCGTGCCAGCGGCCAGATGCGCGGGCTCGGCATACTCGGCGACATTGTGGCTGATGCCCTTGCGGCAGGGCACGAAGATCATGCCGGTGGGGCAGAGCGGCTGCATGAACTGCGCGTCGTGGAAGGCGCCGGAGGGCATGCGCATCCAGGAGAGGCCCAACCCCTCGGCGGCGTTCTGCACCGCATCCACCACCAGCGGGTCGAAGGCGCAGGGCATGACATGGAAATTCTCGGCCACCGCGACAGTGCAATCGCGCACGGCGCGCCCCGCCAGTGCCGCGATCGCATCGCCCCGGCGCAGCAACTCGGCCCGGTCGGGATGGCGGAAATCGATCGAGAACTGCACGCTGCTGGCGACACTGTTGGGCGTGTTGGGCGAGACATTGATGCGCCCGACCGTGAAGCGCGCCGTGTCGGTGGGATCGGCCATCAGCTCGTTCAGGGCGGCGATGATGCGCAGCGCGTCCTGGACGGCATCCTTGCGCCCGCGCATCGGCGCGGCGCCGGCATGGGCGGTCTCGCCGGTCACGGTGACGGTGAACCAGCGGCTGCCCTGGATCCCGGTAACGACGCCGATCGTCTTGCCTTCCGCTTCCAGGCGCGGCCCCTGCTCGATATGCGGTTCGAGATAGGCGGCGTAGCTGCGCCCGAGCGGGCGGCGCGGGATCCAGGGCTCGGCCGCCAGCGTCTCGGCCAGCGCGTCGCCCAGCCGGATGCCGTCCTTGTCGGTGAGGTCGAGGAACTCGTCCAGCCGGCGCAGCCCGGCATGCACCATCGAGCCCATCGCGCCCGGCGCGTAGCGGCCGCCCTCCTCGTTGGTCCAGGCGACGAGCTCGATCGGGCGGCGGGTGGTGATGCCCGCCGCCTCCAGCGCCTCGAACGCCTCCAGCACGGCGAGCACGCCATAGATGCCGTCGAAGCGCCCGCCCTGGGGCTGGCTGTCCATGTGGCTGCCGGCGCAGACCGGGTCGAGCGTCGCGTCCGTCCCGCGCCGGCGCAGGAACAGGTTGCCGATCGGATCGACCTCGGCGTCGAGCTTCAGGTTGCGTGCCCAGGTCAGCAGCAGGCGGCGGGCGCGGATATCCTCCTTCGACAGGCAGGCGCGGTTGACGCCGTTGCCCGGAATGGCGCCGATCTCGGCCATCGCCATCATCCGGTCCCAGAGGCGCCGTTCGGACACCAGGGCGACGGCGTTGGGGGCGGGCTTCTTGGCCATGGGAAGGGCACTCCGCGTGCGGCAAGGTTGCGCGCCCGGCCGGGCGCGCTCGCCCGACCATGGCCGCAAACGGCGTGCGCGATCAAGCCGGCGCTTGCGGGCGCCGCCCGGCGCGTCAGGCGCGCAGGAGCCGTGCCATCGGCACGGCCGCGGCGCTGGCTGGGAACACAAGCTGGTCGAGCCGGGGGGCATCGAGGCCGAGATGCTGGCGCAAGACGCCCTTGGCCAGCGCGCGCAGGTCGGCGGTGGGGGCGAGGTCGCGGTTCTGGAACAGCCGCCCCGCGCCGAGGCCGGGCCAGGTCGCCTGCACCCGCCCGCCCGCGACCGCGCCGCCGAGCAGGAAGGCGACGCCGCCAGTGCCGTGGTCGGTGCCGCCGGTGCCGTTGACCGCAACGGTGCGGCCGAACTCGGTCATCACCATCACCACCGTCTCGCGCCAGGCGGCGCCGAGCCCGGTCTTGAGTGCGCCCATGCCGGCATCAAGCACGCCAAGCGCGGCGGCCAGCCGTCCCTGCTGGCCGGCATGGGTGTCCCAGCCGCCCACTTCGAGCGCGCAGACGCGCGGGCCGTCGGCGGCGGCGAGCAGCCGGCCGGCATTGGCGCAGAGTCCGCGCCACGCCGCCGCACCGGCGCCGCGCCCGGCACCCTCGCGCCGGCCCTGGCCCAGTGTCGCGCTGCTGAAGGCGTTCGCCTTGCGCGCCTCGGCCAGGGCGGGCGCCAGCACCCGGTCGCGCTGGTAAAGCGTGGCGAGGCGGTCGAGCAGGTCGGGCTCGGGCTCGGGCAGGATCTGCGGCGCGAAGCTTCCCACCGGCGCCGCGCCCTTCATCACGAGCGGCATCTGCGCCCCGACCGCGATGCCGAGCCGCGCCCCGCCGGCATTCGGGCCGCCGGCACTCCTCGCGCCGGGGCCGGGCGCATTGGCGCCGCGCTGGCGGGGCGCCGGCGCGCTGCCGCCCGGCATGAGCTGGATCGCGCGGTTGAGCCAGCCCTCCGACAGGCGCCGCTCCGCCCCGCTCTCGAGCACGTCCTGCCCGTCGAAATGCGACCGGCCGCGATAGTTGCTGGCGATGGCATGCACCACCAGCATCTCGTTGCGGCGATACATCTCGTGCATGGCGGACAGCGCCGGGTGCAGCCCGAACCGCCCGCCGAGATCGAGCAGGCCGCCCTCGCGCCCCGGTTCGGGCAGCACGAACTGGCCGCGCGCGGTGCCCAGGCCCGGATCGCCATAGGGCGCCACCGCCGCCAGCCCGTCGAGCCCGCCGCGCAGGATCACCACCACCAGTCGCTTGTGCGTTGGCGCGGCGGCAAGCGCGTAGCCGATGCGGCCGAGCGGGGTGGCGGCGGCGAGCAGGCCGGCGCCGAGGCCGAGCAGCGTGCGCCGCGCGAGCGAGGGCACCGAGGCGTGTGGCGCGCCGGGCATGGCCGTGGCGCCGCTCTGGTCTGTCGCGGGGCGGATATGGGACATGGCGTCTATCTCCGCTGGAACTCGGGCGAGGCGAACAGGAGCGTGAGCGCGTCGCGCGCCTCTGGCGCGCGCTGGATCGCCTGCACCGTCTCGGCGCTGGCGACGGGGGCGATCGTCTCGGCCAGCATGTCGAGCGGCGGGCGCCCGCGCATGAGCCGTGAAGCGAGCGCGTGCGACCAATCGATGCGGCGCATGATCGCCTCGGGGCTGGCCCAGGCATCGGCCGTGTCGGGCCAGCCGGCGGGCGAGGGGGCGGCGAAAACCGGCTGGCCCAGGATCGCGAAGGCGGCGATCCGTCCCTCGGGCGTGCCGATGGCGCCGGCCGCGCGCAGGGCGGCGATGACGAAATCCTTCGGGCTGCGCAGCTTGGGCAAGGGGCTGGCCCAGGCTTCCGGCAGATCGACCAGCGCGCGGCTGACCGCGCCGAGATCGCCGCGCGAATTGCGGAACACCTGCTCGATCTTCGCCACCGCCCCGGGCGGAGGCACATCAGCGACGAAATGGCGCGCGAGCTTGGCGGCGATGAACTTCGCCGTGGCCGGATGCTGGGCAAGGTCGCGCAACGCGGCGATGCCGCCCTCCTCGCCGCCCGGATAGCGCTTGCCGAGCAGCACCTTCTCGCCCGGCTCGTGCGCCATGTGGCGGAACATGAAGGATCGCGCGCCGGTATAGCCGTCCTGGGCGCGCGGCACCGACCAGCCGGTCAGGATGCGCGCGAACGAGGTCACGTCAGCCTGGGTGTAGCCGCCATTCACGCCGAGCGTGTGCAGCTCCAGGATCTCGCGGGCGAGGTTCTCGTTCAGGCCGCGTCCGGTGCGCGCCCCGGCCGGAGAGCCCGGACCGATCGACACCGCGTTGTCGAGATACATTAGCATCGCCGGGTGGCGCGCGACCGCGAGAAGCATGTCGGCGAAGCGGCCGGTGACGTGCGGACGGATCGCCTCGCGCACGAAGGCGCCGGCCATCGGGCGCACGATCGGCCGCGTGACAGACACGGTGAAATGGTTGGTCCAGAAATTCACCAGCCGCTCGCGGAAGGGCTGGTCGGTCTCGGCCCAGACCTGGCTCAGCGCCGCCACCTCGGCGCGGTAGGTGAGCGCCATCGGGTTCATCTGCTGGCGCGGCTGCCCGCCTGGCGCTTGCGCGTTGGACGATCCCGGCGCGGTCGGCATCTGCCCCTGGCCCTGCGCCTCGCGGCGCGCGGTCGGCTCTCGTCCTTGCCGGCGGGCGATGCGCCTCTCCTGCGCCTCGGCCAGTCCCTCGGCGCCCGAGATCTGGTCCCGGAGCGGGGCGGGCAGGGGCGCATCGGGGCGGAGCTGCCCCAGAAGCCAGCCGCGCGGGTCGGCCTCGATGCGGCGCAGCTCGCCCGGGCGGGGGCCAAGGCCGAAACGGGCCGACGCGATGTGGGCACGGGTGGCTGGGGTCATGGCGTGCCTCCGAAGCGGAGCAGGACGCGGCAACCGGATAGGCATCGCATACTAGGCGATCGCGGCAGGATTTTGGTGTGAGAGATGGTGACGAAGTGTTGCCGTCCGGCCCGTCCGGCGCCGCCCTTCCGCCAGCGGCGCCCATTAAGGGTGGGCTAATCGCGCCCGCGTAGCCTCCGAGCCGTTCTGCCTTTCCGCCGGAAGCCGGAGTTGCGACCATGCGCCGCCTGTCTGACCTGCCGATCGTGTTCAAGGTGCTGGCAGCCGTGGGCCTGCTGGGCCTGGCCAATCTCGGGGTCGCCTGGCACGCGTCGCGCTCGCTCTCGCAGGTCGAAGCGCAATACGAGGAGGTGGTGCAGCACGATGCCCGCACCGCGGTGGCGGTGGCGCAGGCGGGGCGCATGGTCGAGGCGCTGTCGCGCATCGCCCTGCGCCTGGCGATGGAGGAGACGCCGGCGCGACGCGAGCGTGTCCATGCCGCGGTGGGCGACATCCGGTCGAGCTTCGCCGAGGCCCTGCGCGAGGCCCGCGCGGCGAGCGATACGGCAGCGGCCACGGCCGACAGCGCCCCCCAGCAGATGGCGGCGATCGAGCGCGATTTCGCCGCCCTGGTCGAGATGGTGGGCGAGGTCGCGGCGCTGATGCAGCGCGAGGCCGCCTTCGCCGCAAGCCGGCTGATCGAGACACGTCTGGAACCGGCGGCCGCGCATCTGGCGGAGCGCACCTCGGCCTTGGCGAGCGAGACCTACAGGCATCTGCGCGAGGAAGCCGACCTGGCGCGCACGACCGCCCGTTCGGCGCAGCGGGCCCTGTTGTTCGGCACGCTCGGGATCGTGCTTGTCGGCATGGCGCTTGCCGGCTGGATCGTGGTGATGGGCGTCTCGCGTCCGGTGCAGCGCATCGCGCAGCTGATGGAGTCCGTGGCGCTCGGCCGGCTGACGGTGACCGTGCCCGACCAGGACCGCCGCGACGAGGTAGGCGTTCTCTGCCGCGCGTTGGAGGCGTTCCGCGCGCAGGCGGCCGAGAAGCAGCGCATCGAGGTGGAGGCGGCGCGCGAGCGCGAAACCAAGGATCGCCGCCAGGCGCAAACCGAATCCTTCACCGCCGACTTCTCGGCCACCATCGGCGGCGTGCTGGGCGAGCTTGCCGACGCCGCCGGGCGGATGCAGACCTCGGCCCAGAGCATGGACGAGATCGCCGACCACACCCATGCCCAGGCGCAGGAGACGCGCGGCTCGGCCGAGGACAGTGCGCGCAACCTGTCCACCGTCGCCGCCGCCTGCGAGGAGATGCTCGCCTCGGCCGACGAGATCGGGCGCCAGGTCGAGCATGCCGCCACCATCACCGCCGAAGCGGTGACCGAGGCGGGCAAGACCGACCAGCTTGTCGGCAGCCTGCAGCAGGCGGCGAAGGAGATCGGCAGTGTCGTCGACCTGATCGGCCAGGTGGCCGGCAAGACCAACCTGCTTGCGCTCAATGCCACGATCGAGGCGGCGCGCGCGGGCGAGGCCGGCAAGGGCTTCGCCGTGGTGGCCAACGAGGTCAAGATGCTCGCCGGCCAGACCGCCAAGGCGACCGCCGACATCGCCGGACGGATCGAGGCGGTGCAACGCTCGACCGGCGAGGCGACGGGAGCGATAGCGCGCGTCAGCGAGACGGTCGGGCGCATCAACGCCATCGCCTCCAGCATCGCCACCGCGATGGACCAGCAGGGCGAGGCCACGCGCGAGATCGTGCGCAACGTCCAGGCCGTGCTGGACGCGACCCAGTCCGTCTCCACCCGCATGGGGCAGGTCTCGGAAGCGGCCAATGATTCACGCGGCAGCGCCCAGCGCGTGCTTGCCGACAGCGGCAGCCTGGCCCAGCAGGCCGACCGGCTGCGCCGCGAGGTGGAGGATTTCGCCCAGTCCCTGCAACGGGCAGGGGATCGCCGGCGTTTCGACCGCTACAGCGTCGATTTCGAGGCGACGCTGCGGGTGGCGGGAGCCGACCTGGCCTGCCGGGTGGTCGATCTGTCGCGTGGCGGGGTGCGCATCGACCGCGAACTCGACTGCCCGGTCGGGGCACCGGTTACCATATCGATCGCCGGCGGTCCCGCGCTCGCGGCGCGGCTGGCTCGGGTGGGGCAGGGCGCCAGCGGCCTGTTGTTCCAGGACAGTCCGGCGCTGGCCGCCACGCTCGACCGGCTGCTGGAGCCGTATGAGACGCGGCTGGCGGCGGAATAGCGCGCAGGTCGCAAGTTAATATGTTGAGATTCATTATTAAATTCCGGCCCGCCGGGGGCCGTGCCGCCGTTCGGAGGCGGCGCCCAGCCAGATCCGACGGTCCTCCAGGGCCCTGAATCGTCCCGCTCCTGGGCCGGCCATGCGTCAGAAGCAGGGCTGTTTGTGGCCCCGCTCACGCGGAAGACACTTGCATTTGTGGCCGCACTCGATCATTTCATGCGCACTTTCTTCCGCGGACGCGACACCAGAGCGGCGCGGCGGGCCCTTGCCTGCCGGGCCGTATTTGTTCGCACCGCCCTGACTGACGGAGGCCACCGTGCCGCGCAACGTACCGCTCGAGAGAATCCGCAACATCGGCATCACCGCGCATATCGACGCGGGCAAGACCACCACGACCGAGCGGATCCTCTACTACACCGGCAAGAGCCACAAGATCGGCGAGGTGCATGAAGGCAACACCACGACCGATTACATGGAGCAGGAGCGCGAGCGCGGGATCACCATCACCTCCGCCGCCGTGACGGCCGAGTGGAAGGACCACCGCATCAACGTCATCGACACGCCCGGCCACATCGATTTCAACATCGAGGTGAACCGTTCCCTGCGCGTGCTCGACGGGGCGATCGTCGTGTTCTGCGGCGTTGCCGGCGTGCAGCCCCAGTCCGAGACCAACTGGCGCCTGGCCGATCGCTACAACGTGCCGCGCATCTGCTTCGTCAACAAGATGGACCGCACCGGCGCCGACTTCTTCAAGGCGGTGGCCTCGATGGTCGACCGCCTGGGCATCACCGCGCTGCCGATCCAGCTGCCGATCGGCGCCGAGGACAAGTTCGTCGGCATCATCGATCTCGTGCGCATGGTCGCCGTGGTGTGGGAAGGCGGCGAGCTTGGCGCCAAGTTCCACGACGAGCCGATCCCGGCCGAACTGATGGAGCAGGCGAAGGAGTATCGCCAGACCCTGCTCGATACCGCGCTGTCGGTCGACGATGCCGGCATGGAGGAGTATTTCGAGAAGGGCGATGTCTCGGTCGAGACGCTGAAGCGCGCCATCAAGAAGGGCACGATCTTGGGCGCCTTCCGCCCCGTGCTGTGTGGCACCGCCTTCAAGAACAAGGGCGTGCAGCCCCTGCTCGACGCCGTGCTCGACTACCTGCCCTCGCCGATCGACGTGCCGGGCATCAAGGTCGTGCAGGACGACGAGGAGGCCGAGGCCCGCTACAAGAAGGCGGACGAGAAGGCCCCCTTCGCCGGCCTCGCCTTCAAGATCATCAACGACAAGTACGGCACGCTCACATTCGTGCGCGTCTATTCCGGCGTGCTCAAGTCGGGCGACATGGTGCAGAACACCACCAAGGGCCATCGCGAGCGCATCGGCCGCATGTTCCAGATGCACGCCGACAAGCGCGAGGAGATCAAGGAGGTCTATGCCGGCGACATCGCCGCCTTCGTCGGGCTGAAGGAGACCACGACCGGTGACACGCTGGCCGCGCAGGAAGACCCTGTCGTGCTCGAGCGCATGGCCTTCCCGGTGCCTGTGATCGATATCGCGGTCGAGCCCAAGACCAAGGAATCGGTCGAGAAGATGACCATCGGCCTGCAGAAGCTCGCGGCCGAGGATCCGAGCCTGCGCCTGCGCACCGACCAGGAGAGCGGCCAGACCATCCTCTCGGGCATGGGCGAGCTGCACCTCGAGATCATCATCGACCGGCTGCGGCGCGAATACGGCGTCGAGGCCGCGATCGGCAGCCCGCAGGTTGCCTATCGCGAGACCATCACGCGCGCGCACACCGAGACCTACACCCACAAGAAGCAGTCGGGCGGGTCTGGCCAGTACGCCGAGGTCAAGGTCGTGTTCGAGCCGCTCGAGCGCAATGCCGGCGTTCAGTTCGAGAACAAGGTCGTCGGCGGCTCGGTGCCGCGGGAATACATCCCCGCGGTCGAGAAGGGCATCAAGAACCAGTCGGAAACCGGCGTGCTGGCCGGCTTCCCGACCGTGGACTTCCGCTACAGCCTGGTCGACGGCAAGTATCACGACGTCGACAGCTCGGCGATGGCCTTCGAGATCGCGGCCAAGGCCTGCTTCCGCGAGGGCATGAAGAAGGCCGGCCCGATCATCCTCGAACCGATCATGGACGTGGAGATCACCACGCCGCCCGACCATGTCGGCGACGTGGTGGGCGACCTCAACCGCCGCCGCGGCACGATCCAGAGCCAGGAGACGATGGCCAGCTCGGTCATCGTGCGCGCGCATGTGCCGCTGTCGGAGATGTTCGGCTACATCTCGGACCTGCGCTCCATGACCAAGGGCCGCGCATCCTTCACGATGCAGTTCCACCACTACGATCCGGTCCCGCGCAACATCGCCGACCAGATCATGGCCAAGAGCGCCTGACGCAAGGCAGGCGCGGCGCCCGGCGATGCTGCCGGGGCCGATGGAGACACGGCGCGGAGGGGCAACCCCCCGCGCCGTTTCCGTATCCGGGCGCCATGGCCGGCCGCGCGCCCGCGCG
>JADZEB010000044.1 GCA_020850755.1 Alphaproteobacteria bacterium
AGAGCGCGGCCGCGCCCGCGCCTATCCCGCCTTCGAGCACATGCTCGCCGGCGCGCGCCGGCACGAAGGCGGCCAGCAGCACCGGGTCGATCGCGGCGCGGTAGCCTCGCACGGGCTGGCGCAACACGACGCGCCCGCCGAGCAGCCGGTCCTCGCTGAGCGGTCCGAGCGCGTCGATTGCGGCCGAATCGGGGAGCGGTGGGGCGTCGGCCGCGGCGCGCTTCGGCGCCCGGTGGGTGGCGGGGCGCTTGCTCATCGCGCCGCGGCGCCGGGCGCGGTGTCGGGCGGCAGTTCGCCCGCCTCGACCAGGATGCGCCGTGCGGCGGCGGCATCCTCGCTCGCCACCGCCAGCCGGCGCGGGATCGCCAGTCCCGACCCTTCCAGGATGCTGGTATGAGTGTCCAGCACCAGCGCCTCGATCCCGCCATCGCGCAACAGCGCGACCAGGAAGGAGAGACGCACCGGATCATTGTCGCGTAGCAGCTCTTCCATGCCGCGCCCTTTCTGTCGGCCACCGCGCCATTTGCGGGGCGGCTTGATCCATGTCGCCCGTAACCCTGTCCTGCCTTGACCCTGTTTCGCGGCGGCTCATATGCTCCGGCGGCGCGGCGTTTCGCGTCAAGCTCCAGGAGGGGCGCGTGGGAGTTGTTGTCAGCTTCGAGGAAGGCCGGGAAGACCCGGAAGCCGCGCTTTCGACGCTGATCGGGCTGGTGCGCGAGGATCTCGACGCGGTCAACCAGGTGATCGTGCGGCGCATGCACAGCCCGGTGGCGCTGATCCCGCAGCTTGCCGCGCACATCGTGGCCGCCGGCGGCAAGCGGCTGCGCCCGGTGATGACGCTGGCGGCGGCGCGGCTCTGCGGCTATCGCGGCCAGCGCCATGTCAGCCTGGCCGCCTGTGTCGAGTTCATCCACACCGCCACGCTGCTGCACGATGATGTGGTGGACGAGAGCATGCTGCGCCGGGGCCTGGCCTCGGCCAATGCCGTGTTCGGCAACAAGGCGAGCGTGCTGGTGGGCGATTTCCTGTTCAGCCGCGCCTTCGAGCTGATGGTCGAGGACGGCTCGCTTTCCGTCCTGGCGATCCTGTCGCGGGCAAGCTCGGTGATCGCCGAGGGCGAGGTGCTGCAGCTCACCACCTCGAACGACACCACCACGAGCGAGGATTCCTACCTCGAGGTGATCCGCTGCAAGACCGCCGCCCTGTTCGCCGCCGCCGCGCGCGTCGGCGCCGTGGTGGCCGAGCGTCCGCGCGCCGAGGAGGAGGCGCTGGAAAGCTATGGCCTCAATCTCGGCATCGCCTTCCAGCTGATCGACGACGTGCTCGACTATGCGGCGAACCAGCAGAAGCTCGGCAAGGCGGTGGGCGATGATTTCCGCGAGGGCAAGATCACGCTGCCGCTCCTGCTCGCCTTCCGCCGCGGCGATGCCGAGGAGCGCGCCTTCTGGAAGCGCACGGTCGAGGAACTCGACCAGCGCGAGGAGGATCTGGCAGAGGCCATGCGCCTGATCGAGAAGCATGGCGCGCTGCGCGACACGGTGGGCCGCGCACGGCACTATGGCGCGGTGGCACGCGACGCCTTGGCGATCTTCCCCGACGGGCCGGAGAAGCGCGCGCTGCTCGGCGTGATCGATTTCTGCATCGCCCGCGCCCGATAGGGCGCCAAGGAAAGCCCGCGCGCGTTAGCGCGCCAAGAAACACCAGCGCGCGCAAGCGGGCGCAGGAACACCGCCGCGCGCTGGCGCGCGAGGCCGAGGCGGCGCGGCCCGCCCTCGCTTCCTCAGCTCTCGCCCACCGACCCGAACAGTTCCTCTGGCGTCATGTCGTGCGCGGCGATGCCCTGCTCGCGCGCATAGCGGATCAGGGTCGCAACCGCATGCCCGCCGCCCTTGAGCCCGTAGGGCCACCAGTCGGCGCCGAGCGCGGCGCGCGTTTCCTCGACGTGGTGATACATCCAGGGCAGCATCACCGGCAGGATGCCCTCCTCGTGGCCGAAGCCTTCCTCGGCCAGCGCCTTGGCGGCGCAGAAGGCATCGTAGAGGCGCCTCGGCAGGGTGGGATCGGCCTGCACGTGGCGGCGGCGGATGCCGATGATGTGCATCGGCGGGATGAAACCCCACTTCCTCGCATAGTCGGTCTCGACCCGCTTCCAGTCGGGCCAGAGGCGGGCCACCGGCGCGCCGGGGGGCATGTCCAGCGGCAGTTCGGGCGTGAAGATCGCATCGACATCGCCGGCCAGAAGCGCCGATTTGAGCGTGGCCCCCTCGGCCAGCGGCGCGACCTCGATGCCGCCCGGCAGGTCAAGGGCGAGGCGGTCGCGCCGGCCGGGCTTGTTGGTGCCGCCGGTGCGCCAGCGGATGGTGGAAAGATCGACGCCCCAGTCATCGGCCAGCATGCCGCGTGTCCAGAGCGCCGCGGTCTGCTGGTATTCCGGCACGCCGACCGTCCGCCCGTCCAGGTCCTGGGGCGCCTTGATGCCGCGGTCGGTGCGCACCCAGATCGCGTTGTGGCGGAAGGCGCGGCTGACGAAGACGGGCAGGCCCACCCAATCGCAGTTGTTGCGCGAACTCGCCAGCAGGAACGAGGCGAAGGAGAGTTCCGAGACGTCGTACTCGCCGCTCTGGAAGGCGCGCGGGAACGTCACGCCCGGCATCTGCACGCGATAATCGAGCGTGACGCCGGGCACCTTCACCCGGCCGTCGAGCAGCGCGGCGGTGCGGTCGTAGAGCGCGCAGGCGAAGTCCAGACGCATCGGAAGCTCCGTGTCGTGATGTCCGGGCGCGGGGAGCTGTGCGGGGCCTCAGCCGGCGGCGGTCCAGGCCGCGCCGCCGCGCCCCGGCTTGGCGCTGCCGAGCGTGCGGCCGGTGGCCATCATCGCCACCTCCACCGAGGCGACGCCCTTCCCGGCGGCCAGGTCGCAGGCCAGCCGCTGCACCTCGGCCATGTTGGCGCAGAAATGGCGCAGGCTTTCCGCCCGTCCGCCATCCTTGCGGCGCACAGTGAACACATAGCCCTTCATTGCCGATAACCCCTCCGAGGTCGATGCCGTGTTGGCGGATCCCGAGATCAGACGGGGCGCGCCGTTGCTGGCGCGCCCCGCCCGGATCCGTTCAGGAAATCCCGGTCGGCCCGATCAGGGCTGCCAGTTGAAGCGCTCGCGCAGCCAGTTGAGGATCCAGGTCTTGGCCTCGGCCGGCGGCTTGATCATCTGGCTGAACTGGCGGTCGGCGTCCTGGCCCACGAACTGGGTGTAGGCGCCAAGCTCCTCGGCGGCCTTCTGGCGGAACTCGGCGTTGTTCACGGTCGCGCGCACCGCCTCGCTCCAGGCAGCGACGATCGGCGCCGGCGTGCGCGCCGGCAGCAGCAGGTACTTCTGCACGCCGAAGCCGGCCGAGTAGAAGGCGCGCCACGCGTCCCACCGTGCGCCCGACGGGTCGCGCCCGTTCATCTGGCGATAGACTTCCAGGAACGAGGGCAGCTCGGGGAAGGTGGGGTCGCGCACCAGATTGCCGCTGGCATCGAGCGCGCCCCAGGAGAACAGCTCGACCGAGCGGCCGGCCTGCACCAGCGGGCGCACCTGGCGGATATAGGCCGAGGTGGTCTGGTAGTCGATCTGAAGCTCGCCGCGCTCGAAGCCGAGCCGCGCCTGGCCGCGGCCCTGCATGCCGAACACCGCATCGACCTTGAGGCCGAGCATGTCGAAGGAGAGCATCGGCAGGAGGTCGAGCGAGGACTGGCCCTGGCTGCCATACTTCATCTCGCGCCCGCGCAGGGTGGCGAGCTGGTTCACGCCGGTGATGCCCATGTCGGGGCGGATATGCACGACGCCGCCAGTGGGCGAGCCGAGCACGGCGGTCCAGTCCTCCATCTTGCAGCGCACGCGCCGGTCGCCCAGCAGATAGGCGAAGTGGATCGAGCCCGAGGAGGCGAACACCTGCAACCCGTCGGGACGGGCGCGCTGCTCGAACTGGTTGCAGCCGGTGATCTGGCCGCCGCCCGGAACGTTGTTGATCACGACGGTGGGCTTGCCCGGCAGCGCCTCGGACAGATAGGGCGCGAGGAAGCGGGCCCAGACGTCGGTGCCGCCGCCCGGGGGCGTGGGCACCATGATCTCGATGCGCTGGCCGGCGAAGTTCACCTGCGCGGCGGCGGGCGATGCGGCCACGGCGCCGGCGGCAAGGGCGGCGAGCAGCAGGCAACGGCGGTTCATTCGGCGATCCTCCCCTAGAGGTGTGTTGTTCTGGGACAAGCGGCGAGCGGAGCGATTGCCCCTGCCCTGCCGCCTCCTTGGCCGCACCATAGCGAAAACGGTGCGTGGCGCAAACATAGAGACGCGCCCGCAGCGGACAAGAACCCGGCCGCGCGGAATGCCTTCCAGCGCTGCGGCTGGCGGTGCCCAGCCCGGCCGGGTGCGGCCCGCGCGCGCGTTCAGCCCACCACGATCGAGATGCGGTCGCGGCGGAGCTGGTTGGACAGATCGTCGAGCGCGCCGGCGAAGCGATCGAGCATCTCGTCGGTCTCGGTCTCGGTGATGACGAGCGGGGGCGAGAAGGCGATCGTGTCGACGAGCGCGCGGCAGATCAGCCCCTGCGCCTCGCAGCACTTCACCAGCCTGGCGCCGATCTTCTCCTTGGCGTCGAAGGGCTCCTTCGTCTCCTTGTTCTTCACCAGCTCCACCGCGGCGACCATGCCCACGCCGCGCACCTCGCCCACCAGATGGTGGTTGGCGAAGCGCCGGCGCAGCCCCTCCTGCATGTGCGGGCCGATGCGGCGGACATGGTCGAGGATGTTGGTCTCCTCGTAGATCTTCAGCGTCTCCACCGCCACCGCCGCCGGCACCGGATGGCCGGAATAGGTGAAGCCGTGGCTGAACATGCCGATCTCGTGGCTCTGGTCGGCCATCGGCTGGAAGACGCGGTCGTTGACCATCACCGCCGAGATCGGCAGATAGGCCGAGGACAGCGCCTTGGCGCAGGTGATGATGTCGGGCTTGAGGTCGTAGGTCTGGCTGCCCCACATGTTGCCGGTGCGCCCGAAGCCGCAGATCACCTCGTCGGCGACGAACAGGATGTCGTATTTCTGCAGGATCGGCTGGATCTTGTCGAAATAGGTGCGCGGGGGCGGGATCGCGCCGCCCGCACCCATCACCGGCTCGGCGAAGAAGGCGGCGATGGTGTCCGGCCCTTCCTTGAGGATCAGCGCCTCCAGGCTCTCGGCGCAGCGCGAGGCGAACTGCTCCTCGCTCTCGCCCGGCTTGCCGAAGCGGTAATAGTGCGGGCAGTCCGTGTGCAGGATGCCGGCGATCGGCAGGTCGAAGGCACGGTGGTAGTTGGGCAGGCCGGTGAGCGAGCCCGAGGCCACCGTCACGCCGTGATAGCCCTTGATGCGGCTGATGATCTTCTTCTTCTTCGGCCGCCCCATGGCGTTGTTGTAGTACCAGATCATCTTGACCGCGCTGTCGTTCGCCTCGGAACCCGAATTGGCGAAGAACACCTTGCTCATCGGCACGGGCGCCATGCGCACCAGCCGCTCGGCCAGCTCGATCAGGGGCTCGTTGGCCTTGGCCGAGAAGGCATGGTAGTAGGGCAGCTTGCGCAGCTGCGCCGTGGCCGCGCCCACCAGCCGCTCGTTCTCGAAGCCGAGCGAGGCGCACCACAGGCCGGCCATGGTCTCGATGAAGTCGCGCCCCTGGTCGTCCCACACGCGCACGCCCTTGCCGCGCGTGATCACCATCGGGCCGGTCTTCTCGGCGGTGCGCAGGTCGGTGATCGGCTGGAGCAGGTAGGCGGCACCCCGGGCCTGGGCGGAATTGGCGAGCGGAGGGGACATGGCACGCTCCTTGTTGCTTGCCGGCGCGGGCGTAGGGCCGGATGGCTGCCTGGCCGGCATGGCGGCGATGCGAACGCCAGTATAGGCCAGTGCCGCGCTACCCCGTAACCCCCGAACGCGCGCGCCGCGCGGCGCGCAGGACGCCGAGGGGATAGGACAGTTGGGGGCTAGGACAGGGGGGGCGCCAGGGCAGTGGGGGCTAGGACGCCCAGGTGCGATAGCTGCGCCGCGCCGGGAAGATCTCCAGCACGCGGTGGCTGTTGGTATCGCTCATCAGGATGCGGGGGTCGGCGGGCGACGCCTCGCGGTCGGCCCACACGCCGGCCGGCTCGCCCGCCATCGGCAGGCAGACGGGATCTAGGCAGGTGAAGCCGTCATCGAGGTCGCGCACCCGCCGCTCGGCCAGGTCGACCAGGCGCAGGCGGTGATTGTAGCTGTCGGCCAGCAGGAGGCGCTGCTCGTCCAGCACACCGACGCCAAGCGGGTGCTGCAACAGCGCGGCATCGAAGGTGCCGTCGCGGTGGCCGAAATCGAACAGGCCGGTGCCGATCAGCGTTTCCACGCGCGCCGCCCGGTCGCCTGGCTGGCGCAGCACGCGCAGGGCCGAGGTCTCGCTGTCGGCGAAGTAGAGCGCGGCGCCATCGTCGGACAAAGCGAGGCCCGAGGGCTGGGCGAGCTGCGCCTGCTCGGCCGGCCCGTCGATGATGTCCTCCCCGCCCGAGCCGGCCAGGCACCAGACCGCGCCCTTGCGCAGGTCGAGCGCGCCGAGCTGGTGCGTGCCGGCATTGGCGAAGTAGAGCGTGCTGCCCTGCACCGTGCAGTCCCAGGGGCTGGCGAGCGCGGTGTCGTCGCCCGAGGCGGGGCCGGCCAATGGGCGGCCGCGCCTGCCGGTGCCGGCCAGAGTCTCCACCCGGCGCGTGGCGCGGTCGTAGCGGCGCAGCATGTGGTTGGCGGTATCCGCGATGTAGATCGCGTTCTCGTCCGCGGCGAGGCCCTGCGGGCTGTTGAAGCTCGCCGCCTCGGCCAGCCCATCCGTGCGGCCGGGCTCGCCCGAGCCGATGCGCATCAGTTCCGCCCCGCTATCGTCGAGGATGACGATCTGGTGGTGCCCGGCATCGGCCAGCGCCCAGCGCCGCCCGCTTTCGCCCGCGCGCGCGGGCAGGGGCTTGATCTTGCCGGGAAAGGAGAGCCGACCGCCCGGCGCCGGGGTGGCGGCCAGCGGCAGGGGCCGGGGCAGCACCGCGCCCTTCATGCGGTAATCGTCGAGCACGTTCGAGACCAGCTCGATCAGCTTGCGCGGATCGGGCTCGCCCGAGGTGGCGCCGAGCACATAGCCGTTCGGATCGACGAAGACGAGGGTGGGCCAGGCGCGCACCGCATAGTGCCGCCAGAGCTGCATGTCGGGATCGTGGATCACCGGGTGGCGGATATCGTAGCGCGCCACCGCCGCGCGCACGCCGTCGAGCCCGCGCTCGTGGGCGAATTTCGGCGAATGGACGCCGATCACCGCCACCTCGTCGGGGAAGGCATCCTCGATCCGACGCAGCGTCGGCAGGACGTGGATGCAGTTGATGCAGCAGAAGGTCCAGAAATCGAGCATCACGAGCTTGCCGCGCAGTGACCGGATCGGCAGCGGCTCGGCCACGTTCAGCCAATGCACGCCCTCGATCGCGAGCTCGGGTGCCCGCACCGCCTGCATCTCCGCCATGATCCGTCTCCTCCCGCTCCCGTCTGCGCGCCCTGCGTCCCCGGGAGCGGGCCAGAGCCTGCACCCGCCGCCCCCCGCTTGCCAAGGCCCGCGTGCGCGATCATGCGCGCCATTCCGTGCTTGTGCGGCATGCGCCGGTTCGTCGCTCTTGCGGCATGCGCCGGTTCGTCGCTCTTGCGGCTTGCGCCGGTTCGTCGCTCTTGCGGCTTGCGCCGCGGGTGCCCCCTCTGCATGGTAAGGGCGCCGCCGGCCCGGCCACGCCAAGGAGCGCCCCGCCATGACCATCCAGCATGTCCGCCACAGCTCGCATTGGGGTGCCTTCAGCGCCGCCGTGCAGGACGGCAAGGTGGTGGGCGTGCGCCCGTTCGAGCGCGACCCCCATCCCGGCTATCTCGCCGAGAGCGTGCCGGACGCGGTGCATTCGCCGACGCGCATCGACCGGCCCTATATCCGCAAGGGCTGGCTGGAGCGCGGTCCCACCGGCCACGACACGCAGCGCGGGCGCGAGCCCTTCGTCGCCGTGCCGTGGGACGAGGCGCTCGACCTCGTCGCGCGCGAGGTCAAGCGCGTGCGCGACCAGCACGGCCCGACCAGCATCTTCGGCGGCTCCTATGGCTGGTCCTCGGCCGGGCGGTTCCATCATGCGCGCACGCATCTGCACCGTTTCCTCGGCGCGGCGGGCGGCTTCACCAGCCAGGTGACCAACTATTCTTACGCCGCCGGCATGACCATCCTGCCGCACCTCCTCGGCGGCAACGAGGCGGTGGCCGGCCCGGTCAGCTCCTGGGCGACGATCTGCCGGCATGCGAAGATCGTGGTCGCCTTCGGCGGGCTCGCGCTCAAGAACGGGCAGGTGGTCTCGGGCGGCTTCGGCGAGCACGCCTATGAGCGGTGGCTGCGCGAGGCGGCCAAGGCGGGCCTGCGCATCGTCAATATCAGCCCGCTGCGCCAGGACTGCCCCGACTTCCTCAACGCCGAGTGGATCCCGATCCGCCCGCATGGCGACATGCCGATGATGCTGGCGATGGCGCATGTGCTGATCAGCGAGGGCCGCGCCGATCACGCCTTCCTCGACCGCTACACCTCGGGCTATCCGCGCTTGCGCGCCTACATCCTGGGCGAGAGCGACGGCGTGGCGAAATCGCCGGCCTGGGCCGCGCCGCTCGCCGGCATCAGCGCCGAGACGATCCGCGATCTCGCCCGCGACATCGCCGCCAACCCGACCATGCTCACCGCCGCCTGGTCGATCCAGCGCGCCGAGCATGGCGAGCAGCCCTACTGGATGCTGATCGCGCTCGCCGCGATGCTCGGCCAGATCGGCCTGCCGGGCACCGGCTTCGGCTTCGGCTACGGCTCGATCAACGGCATGGGCAACAACAAGATCGAGGGCACGCCCGCGATCAGCCTTTCCTCCGGCAAGAACCCGACCGGGCTGTTCCTGCCGGTGGCGCGCATCACCGACATGCTGGAGAGCCCCGGCGGGGGCTGCAACTACAACGGCAAGTGGGTGCCCTACCCGGACGTGCGCATGATCTACTGGGCGGGCGGCAATCCGTTCCACCATCACCAGGACCTCAACCGCCTGCTGCGCGCCTGGGCCAAGCCCGAGACGGTGATCGTGCACGAGCCCTGGTGGACGGCGGTCGCGCGCTTCGCCGACATCGTGCTGCCAGCCACCACCACGCTCGAACGCAACGACATCGGCTCGACCAGCCGCGACCGCTTCATGATGGCGATGCACAAGGCGGTGGAGCCGCAAGGCGAGGCACGCGACGATTTCGCGATCTTCACCGCCGTGGCCGAGCGGCTCGGCTGCGCCGCCGCCTACACCGAAGGCCGCGACGAGATGGGCTGGCTCCGCCATCTCTACGACATCGCGCGCCAGCAGGTCGCGCGCCTCGGCCTGACCATGCCCGACTTCGACACCTTCTGGGCGCAGGGCTATGTCGAGTTCCCCGAGCCCGCGCCGGGCCAGGAATATGTCCTGCTGTCCGAGTTCCGCGCCGACCCCGAGCAGAACCGCCTGCGCACGGCCTCGGGCAGGATCGAGCTCTATTCGGAGCGGATCGCCGGCTTCAACTACGCCGATTGCCCCGGCCACCCGACCTGGTTCGAGCCCAAGGAGTGGCTCGGCTCGCCCGAGGCGGCCCGCTATCCGCTGCATCTCCTGTCGTTCCAGCCGGCCACGCGGCTGCACAGCCAGCTCGACCAGGGCCGTGTCAGCAAGGCCTCCAAGGTGCAGGGGCGCGAGCCGATCCTGCTCCATCCGGCCGATGCCGCCCCGCGCGGGATCAAGGATGGCGATGTGGTGCGCGTGTTCAACGATCGCGGCCAGTGCCTGGCCGGCGTGCGCCTGTCGGATGCGCAGCGGCCGGGCGTGGTGGCGATGGCCACCGGCGCCTGGATCGACTATGCGGTGCCGGGCGAGCCGGGCAGCCTTGATGTGCACGGCAACCCCAACATCCTCACGCGCGATGTCGGCACCTCGCAACTCGGCCAGGGGCCGGTGGCGCAAAGCTGCCTCGTCGAGATCGAGCGCTGGCAGGGTGCGCTGCCGCCGATCACCTGCCACGCCCCGCCGCCGGTGGTGGAGCGGCAGCGGTAGCGCGATAGCGCCACGCCCTTGCCTCGGCCGGCCGCGGCCCCAGATTGCGGGGAGAGGCAGGCCGCACGCGTGGCGTGATCGACACGCGCGCCGGGCCTTGTGTGCGCCGGCGCCCGCGCCGCGCCATCTCACCTCCGGCCAGGATGGCCCGCTCCAGAGGGAGGCACGGAATGAGCGAAACCCACCGCGACAATCCAGGCAAGGCCGGGCAAGACAAGTCTGGGCAAGACAAGTCTGGGCAAGACAAGTCTGGGCAAGACAAGTCTGGGCAAGACAAGTCTGGGCAAGGCAACGCCACGCGCGCCCGTGCCGGCACGGAGGGCGGTGCGCGGCCATGCGCGCGGCGCGCGCTGCTCCTGGGTGGCGCGGCGATCGCGGCGATGGCTGCGGGCGGGCGCGCCCTGGCGCAGTCGAGCCTCGGCGCCCCCGGCCAGGCACCTGGCCGCCCGCTGCCGGCCGCACCGCGCGCGCAGGCGAGGCCCGGCGGTGCCGGCCCCGGCGTGCCGCTCGATGACCGCGTGGCGGAGGGGCTGCGGCGCGAAGTGCTGGTGCGCTGGGGCGATGGCGTCACCTACGATGCGCCGAACTGGCGACCTGGCATCGCCGATGCCGAGGCCCAAGCGCGCCAGTTCGGCTGGGACGCGCATCTGGCCGCGATCCTGCCCGCGCCGCTTGCCGCCGACGGCATCCCGCGCGCGGTCGCGGTGTTCGCCCATCCCACCACCCGCCCGGCGCTGATGTTCGACCTCAGCGATGGCGGCACCGGCCTGCGCGAGCGCATCGGCGCCGAGATCGCCGCGCATGGCGCCAGCGTGCTCGATCTTGTCTGGCGCGGGGATCGCTGGATCGTGGTCGAAGGCGGCTTCCGCAGCCGGCGCATCACCGGCGCCTCGCCATGCCGCCTGACGGGCCCGGCTGCCGGCCATGCCGCCATGCGCACCGCCGCCGATGCCGAGGGTGTCGCGCCGGTGGGCCTGCTCGCGGTTGCCGCCGGCTGCGCGACACCCTGGGGCACGGTGCTGCTGGCCGAGGGCAATGCGCCCGCCCTGTTCGCGCGCGCGGGCCATGTCGATACCTCGCTCTGGGGGCCCGATCCCGCGCCGGACGCGATGCGCGCCTGGGCCAGCCTCGACGATCGCTTCGACCCCGCCCGCGCACCGAACGAGCCCAACCGCTTCGGCTGGATCGCCGAGCTTGATCCGAACGAGCCGGAACTGGCGCCGGCCAAGCGCAGCGCGCTCGGCCGCGGCGCGCATGGCGGGGTGCTGGCGGCTGCCTCCCCCGATCGGCGCGCGGTGGTGTATCTCGCCGAGCGCCGGCCGGGCGGGTTCCTCTATCGCTTCGTCTCCTCGGCGCATATCGACGCACTCGACCGCGCCACCAACGCGACGCTCCTCGATACCGGCACGCTGTCGGTCGCGCGCATCGCCGGCGGGCGGGTGGTGTGGACGCCGCTCGCCCTGCCGGCCGAAGCGGAGGAGGCCGGCCGGATGCTGGTCGAGCGCACGCGCCGCGCGCTTGGCGCCGGGGCGACCGGGCTCGATCGCCCGGCCGGGCTCGCGCTCTGCCCGCAGACGGGGCGGGTCTATCTGGCGCTCGCGGGCGGGGCAGGCGGCGCGGCGGCGCCGGGCGATGCCGGGCGCATCGTCGCCCTGGTGCCGCCGGGTGCGGGAAGCGGCAGGGGGGCCAGCGGCGGAGGGAGCGGCGGCGGCGCAGGCGCAGGCGCCGATCATGCGGCCGATGCGATGGAGATGGCCGAGATCCTGCGCGCCGGCACCGGGCTCGCTGGCGCCGAAGGCGCCGCTCTCGCCGCGCCCGACGCGCTCGCCTGCGACGCGGACGGGCGGCTCTGGATCGCCTCGCGCGGGGCGCCCACGATGGAGGCTGCCTCGGGCGGGCGCGGCCCGGCGCGGCCGGCCGTCGCCGCCGCGCTGTTCGTGATGGACCAGCCGGGGAGCGGGGCGGGGCTGCGCCGGATCTACGGGGCGCCGCGCGATGCGGCGATGGGCGGGATCGGCTTCATGCCCGGCGGGCAGGTGGCGGTTGCCGCGGTGCGCCATCCCGGCGCTGGGGCGGGTGCCAATTACGGCGGGCCCTCGACGCGCTGGCCGAATTTCGATCCGCCCGAGCCGCCGCGCACGACGGTGATCACGCTCGCGCGCCTCGGCGGCGGCGCGCCGGGGCGATAGTTGGCGCTGCGCGCCGGGGCGATAGTTGGCGCTAGCTGGCGCCGCGCGCCGGGGGCGCCGGGGCGCTAGCCCGCGCGCTGGTCAGCCCTAGGGTCGAAGGCGTCGGCCAGCCCGTCGCCCAGGAAGTTGCACGCGATCACGGTGGCGAAGATCGCCAGGCCCGGCCACAGCGCGAGCAGGGGGGCCGAGAAGATCAGCTCCTGCGCGTTGGTCAGCATGTTGCCCCAGCTCGGCAAGGGCGGGTGGATGCCGAGGCCGAGGAAGCTCAGCACGCTTTCGAGCAGGATCACATTGCCCACGGCAAGTGTGGTCGCCACCGCCACCGGCCCGACCAGGTTCGCCAACAGGTGCGTGCGCATGATATGCGCCGGGCTCGCGCCCATCGCGCGCGCGGCGCGCACGAAGTCGCGCCGGATCAGCGACAGCGCGGCTGCCCGCGCGAGGCGCGCCACCGTCACCCAGCCGAAGGCGGCGATGATGACGATGATGCGCACGAGGTCGAATGCCGCCGCCTCGCGCGGCAGGCCGAGCTTGGCGGGGTCGATCGCGGCGAGCACGATCAGCAGCGGCAGCAGCGGCAGCGACAGCATGATGTCGGCCAGCCGCATCAGCGCGGCGTCGATCAGCCCGCCATGCCAGGCGGCCAGGAGCCCGATCAGCGTGCCGAGCAGCGCCGCCGTGAGCGCGGCGGCAAGCCCCACCGCGAGCGAGACGCGCGCGCCATAGAGCAGGCGCAACAGCACGTCGCGGCCCAGTTCGTCGGTGCCGAGCGGATGGGCGGCCGAAGGTGCGGCGTAGCGCGCGAACAGATCGACCGCGTAGGGGTCGTGGCCGAACGCGGCCTCGGCCAGCGGCGCGCCGAGCGCGGCCAGCGCGATCAGCCCGAGCAGGACCGCCGAGGCCATCGCCGCGCGATGGGCGCGGAAGCGCCGCCAGCGCCGCTGCCCCGGTGTCAAATGGCGCGCGGGCGCCTGCGCCGCGGCCGCGGTGCCGCTGCTGCCCGGGGCGCTCATGGCTCAGCCGCCTCGCCCAGCCGCACGCGCGGATCGAGCAGCGCCTGGGCGATGTCGGCCAGGATGTTGGCCGCCAGCGTCACCGCGGCGGCGAGCAGCAGGGCAAGCAGGGCAAGGTTGTAGTCGTTGCCCATGATCGCCTCGTAGATCAGCTTGCCCATGCCGGGCCAGGCGAAGATCGTCTCGGTGATCAGCGCGCCCGAGAACAGGGTGCCGAGATCGAGTGCGGCGAGCGTGATCACCGGCATCGCCGCGTTGGGCAGGGCGTGGGCCAGCAATACGCGGCGGGTGGAGCAGCCCTTGGCGCGCGCGGTGCGGATATAGGTCTCCTCCAGCACCTCGAGCATCGCCCCGCGCATGTAGCGCGCATAGGCCGCGATGTGCGCCACGCACAATGTCGCCACCGGCAGCAGCATGTGGCGCAGCATCGCCGCCGCACCGCCCTGGTCAGGCGGCGGGGCGCCGCCCGCCGGCAGCCAGCCGAGCGTCACCGCGAACAGGATGATCAGCAGCAGCCCGAGCCAGAAGGCGGGCAGCGAGATGCCGGCGAAGGCGGCGAGGTTGATCGCATAGTCGGTGCGCGAGCGCGCCCGCCGTGCCGCCAGGATGCCGAGCGCGATGCCGCAGCAGAGCGCCAGCGCCAGCGCGACACTGAGGAGGCGCAGCGTGTTCAGGAGCGCCGGCCAGAGCGCGCTCGCGGCCGGCCGGGCGAACAGGCGCGAATAGCCGAAATCGCCGGACAGGGCGCCCCCGGCCCAGGCGAGGTAGCGCTCGACCAGCGGCCGGTCGAGGCCGTAGAGCGCGCGCAGCCGCGCCGCATCCTCGCTGGTCAGGCGCGGGTCGCCCGCCACCATCACGTCGATCGGATCGCCCGGCATCAGCCCGATCAGCGCGAAGACGAGGAAGGACAAGAGCGCCAGCGTCGCCGCTGCCTGCACCACGCGCCCGAGCAGGAAGCGCGTCATGGCCCGCGCCTCCCTCGCACGCGCGCGCTCAGTTGCCGACGCGCCACTGCTCGACCCAGAGCGTCGAGGCGAACTGGTGCCCGGTCGGCACCAGCCCTTGCAGCCAGCGCGGTGTCACGAAGGTATCGGCGCGGAAGAACAAGGGCAGCACCGGCAGCTCGGTGGCGTAGATCGCCTGGATGCGCGACCACAGCGCGCGGCGCTTGTCGCGGTCGAGCTCGATCTCCACCGCCTCGATCAGCGCGTCCATCTCGGCCGAACGGAAGCCGGTATAGTTCTGCCCCGACCAGTTGTTCCCGGCCGTGGGGATCTGCGTGCTGTGCAGCGTGGTGCGCGGCACGTTCTCGGGGCTGGAGAGCCAGGCGAACAGGGCCATGCCCTGGAAGCGCCGGCGCGAGACGGTCTCGCTGAAGAAGACGCGCGGGGGCTCGTTGCGGATGCGGACCTCCACCCCCACGGCGCGCCATTGCGCCTGCAACACCTGCTGCACCAGTTCGCGCGAGCGGTTGCCGGCGGTGCTCATCAGCTCGAAGGAAAGCCGCGCGCCGGCCTCGTTGCGGCGGATGCCGTCCGGGCCCGGGCGCCAGCCTGCCTCCTCGAGCAGGGCGCGCGCGCGCGCAGCATCGTGCGCCCAGGCAGGCGTGGCCGGATCATGCACCCAGTCGAGCGGGTTGACGAAGCTTCCCGCCACCGGCTGGCGGTTCTCGAACAGGCGGGCGACGATCTGGGCGCGGTCGAGCGCCAGCAGCAGCGCCTGGCGCACGCGGCGGTCCTGCAAGGCCGGGTTGTCGAGGTTGAGGTCGATATGCTCGTAGACCAGGCCCGGCTTGAACGCGACGCGGAAGCGCGCGCCGTGGCGCTTCTCGAAGGCGATGCCCTGGTCGAGCGACAGGCCGAGCTCGCCCGCGATCATGTCGATGCCGCCCGAGAGCAGGTTCGCCTCCAGCGCCGCCGTGTTCTCGATCGCGCGCACGATGATGCGGTTGAAATGCGGGCGTGCGCCCCACCAGTGCGGATTGCGCTCGAGCACGACATGGCTGCCGGTGGCGACCGAGGCGATGCGGTAGGGTCCGAACCAGAGGCCGGGATGGGCGGTCTCGGTATCGTAGCGGGTGCGGTTGCGGTAGCCGCGCGGGTCCTGCTCGAAGGCGGCGCGCTCCAGGTGCTCGGGCAGGATCGGCAGGTCGTTGAGCGCGTTGTACTGGAAGGTGAGCTTGTCGGCATGCACGGTGAAGCTGCGCGGATCCTCGACCGTGATGCGGTGGATCGTGCGGTAGAGCTCGGACGGGCCGAAGCCCGATTGCGGATGCCGCCCCGCCTCCCAGGCGAACAGGATGTCGCGCGCGGTGATCGGCGTGCCGTCGCCCCAGCGCGCCTCGGGCGGCAGGCGATAGGTCACGCGCACGCCCGGCCGGCCATTGGGCGCGATTTCCGGCACGGCATCGCCATTCTCGATCGTCGGCAGGCGCACGCACATCATGCATGTCAGCGCCCAGTCCGGCCCGTAGGTGGTGATCGGCCGGCGCGCCATCGCCAGGATGTAGCTTTTCGCCGCCATGCTCTCGATGGCGGGATGGAAGGTCGAGGGGAACTGGGTGATGCCGATGGTCAGCGTCTCGCGCGGCGCGGCCTGTGCGCGCGCGGGCGAGGCGGGCGCGGTGCCGCCAGCCATCAGGGCCGCGAACAGAAGCGCGGCAAGGGCGCGCGAACCGGCACGGATCATGGATCGCTCCCGCGAGGGGCCGGCCCGGCGCGGGCGCGGCCTGCCTTTCCGGTAGCGATCATGCCGGGGCCGGGGCGGGTGCCGTCAAGCGTTGGCGCCCGCGCCCGCACCGCGAGGCTGGCGGCTACTCGGCGGTGGGCTTGGCGGCGGCCAGACTGCCGATGCCGCCATGCTTCTCCGACCAGCTCACCGGATCGTCGAGGAAGCGGCGCACCTCGGCCAGGGCCTCCTCGCTGAAATAGGGGCGCTCCTTGCACACTTCCAGCACGTCCCACCAGGTGGCGAGCTGGTGCAGCGCGATGTCCATCTGCTTCAAGGTCTCGAAGCTGCCGGGGAAGACGCCGTAGTAGAACACGACGAAGGTGTGGTTGACGATCGCGCCCGCCTCGCGCAGCGCCTCGCAGAAGCGGATCTTGCTCTGCCCATCGGTGGTGAGGTCCTCGACCAGCAGGGTGCGCATCCCTTCGGGCAGGTCGCCCTCGATCTGCGCGCCGCGGCCGAAACCCTTGGGCTTCTTGCGCACATAGACCATGGGGGTGAGGAGGTGGTCGGCCATCCAGGCGGCGAAGGGGATGCCGGCGGTCTCGCCGCCTGCCACCGCATCGAAGGTCTCGTAGCCGACGCGCCGGCCGATCATCTCGACGCCGAGCTCGATGATCTTGCGCCGGGCGCGCGGGAAAAAGATGATCTTGCGGCAGTCGATATAGACCGGGCTCTTCCAGCCCGAGGTGAAGGTGAAGGGTTGCTCGGGGCGGAAGTTGATGGCCTTGATCTCGAGCAGGATGCGCGCGGTGATCAGCGCCGCCTCGCGGTCGGCGGCGGAGAGGTGGGAGGCGGACATGGGGCGCGGACTCCGGTTGCGGCGGGTAGGGGTTCTGGCGCTTGTCTAGCCGCAACCCGGGCGAGTCTCAACAGCGCGCGCATGGCGGCGTGCAAAAGGCGGCCCCGGCGGGGGCGGTCTGGGTGCTGGCCGACCCGCGCGCCGGCACCGCCGCCCAGGCGCTCGGCATCGCCGAGGCGCTCGGCTTTCCCTTCGCGGTCAAGCCGCTGGCCTGGACCCGCCTCGCACGCCTGCCCAATCTCCGCCCCGCCGGCTCGCTGGTCGGGCTCGCCCGGCCGGCGCGCGCCGCGCTCGTCCCGCCCTGGCCGCGCCTGGTCATCGCGGCGGGCAGGCGCTCGGCCTCGGTCGCGCTCTGGGTGCGCCGCCAGGCCGAGAAGGCGGGCGGGCGCTGCCGGCTGGTGCAGGTGATGCACCCCGGCCACCTCGCCGCCCGCTTCGACCTCCTGGTGCTGCCGCGCCACGACGGGGCCAGGCCGGCCGCCAACGTGATCGAGATCATCGGTGCCACGCACCGCTTCTCCCCGGCGCGGCTGGCGGCGGAGGCGGCGCATTGGCGCCCGCGGCTGGAAGGCTCGGGCCTGTCGCGGCCCTGGATCGCGCTCCTGGTGGGCGGGGCGGCGGGCGGCACCCGCTTCGATGCGGGCATGGCCGGCGCGCTCGGCCGGCAGGTCGCGGCGCTGGCGCAAGGATCGGGTGGCAGCGTGCTCGCCACCACCAGCCGGCGCACCGGCCCCGCGCCGACGGCGGCCTTGGCCGAGGCGCTCGGCACCGCCCTGCCCGAGCGTGGCCCGCGCGCGGGAGGGGAGCCCACCAGCGCCGGGGCGGGGTTCTGGCTCTATCGCGCCGGCCTCGATGCGGCCGAGGACAACCCCTATGGCGGGTTCCTGGCGCTCGCCGACGCCGTGGTGGTGACGGGCGATTCGGTCTCGATGCTGTCGGAAGCCTGCGCCACGGCCGCGCCGGTGTTCCTCTACGCGCCCGAGGGGATCGCCCATGCCCGCCACCGCCGCCTGCACGAGGCGCTGCTCGCGGCCGGGCATGTCCGCCCGCTCGGGGCCGATCTCGCGCCCTGGCCGCGCGCGCCCCTGGCGGAATCGGCGCGCGTGGCGGCTGAGATCCGCGCCCGCTTCCCCGAGGCGCTCGGCTAGCAAAACGGGCGGTGGCGCTTCAGTCCGCCACCATGGTGATGCGCTGACGGCCGAGCTTGTCGATCTCGCACTCGACCACGTCGCCCGCGCGCAAGTAGGCGCTGCCATCCTTGATGCCGAGCGCGACCCCCGCCGGCGTGCCGGTGGAGATCACGTCGCCCGGATCGAGGCCCATGAAGTGCGACAGATGCGAGACCAGATGCGCGACACCGAAGATCAGCTCGCGCGTGTGCCCGTTCTGGCGCTGCCGGCCGTTGACGAAGGTGCGCACGCCGAGCGCGCCGGGATCGCCCACCTCCTCGGCCGTCACCAGCCAGGGCCCCAAGGGGGCGAAGCCGTCGCAGCTTTTCCCCTTGCTGGTGGTGCCGCCGCGATGGAGCTGGAAGTCGCGCTCGGAGACATCGTTCATCACGCAATAGCCGGCGACATGGGCCATCGCCTCGGCCTCGCTGACATAGGCGGCACGCGTGCCGATCACCACCGCAAGTTCGCACTCGTAATCGGTCTTGGTCGAGCCGCGCGGGATCGCCACCGTGTCGAACGGGCCGTTCAGGGTGGAAAGCGGCTTGAGGAACATCATCGGCTCGGGCGGCAGGGCCATGTTCGCTTCCGCCGCATGGTCCTTGTAGTTCAGCCCGATGCAGATGATCTTGCCCGGCGCGGCCAGGCAGGGGCCGAGGCGCACGCCCTCGGGCACCAGCGGCAGCGCGGCGGGATCGAGCGCGGCGAGTGCCGCCAGCCGCGCCGGCGCGAGGGTGGCGCCATCCACGTCGCCCAGATGCGCCGACAGGTCGCGCACGCGGCCCGCCGCATCGACCAGCCCCGGCTTCTCGCTGCCCTTGCCGCCCCAGCGCACCAGCTTCATCGCCCGTTCTCCTGTTCGCTTCGCCGCTATCGCGGCCACGCGGCGGTTGACTTGCGTCCCGCCCGCCGCCACTTTGCCGCGCGCTTTCGCATCCGGCAATCCAGGGGGAGCCCGCCATGGCCGCAGCCGCCGCCCGTCCCAGCTATCGCATCGCCGTCATCCCGGGCGATGGCATCGGCAAGGAAGTCGTGCCCGAGGGCCTGCGCGTGCTCGATGCCGCCGCGCGCCGCTTCGGCTTCGACCTCAAGCTCGTCAACTACGACTGGAGCTGCGAGACCTACAAGGCCACCGGCAGCATGATGCCGGCCGACGGGCTCGACCAGCTCAGGGAGAGCGATTCGATCTTCCTCGGCGCGGTGGGCTTCCCCGGCGTGCCCGACCATATCTCGCTCTGGGGCCTGTTGATCCCGATCCGGCGCAGCTTCGACCAGTATGTGAACCTCCGCCCGTGCCGGATGGTCAAGGGCATGAGCACGCCCTTGGCCAACCGCACGCCGGCCGACATCGATTTCTGGGTCGTGCGCGAGAATACCGAGGGCGAGTATTCCAACATGGGCGGGCGCATCTTCGCCGGCACCGAGCGCGAGATGGCGATGCAGGAGAGCGTGTTCACGCGCCACGGCACCGACCGCATCCTGCGCTTCGCCTTCGAGCTGGCGCGCACGCGCCCGCGCAGGCTGCTCACCTCGGCCACCAAGTCGAACGGCATCTCGATCACCATGCCGTTCTGGGACGACCGCTTCAAGGCGGTGGCGGCCGACTATCCGGACGTGAACACCAACCAGTTCCACATCGACATTCTGTGCGCGCATTTCGTGCAGCACCCGGACTGGTTCGACGTGGTGGTGGGCTCGAACCTGTTCGGCGACATCCTTTCCGATCTCGGCCCGGCGGTGGCCGGCTCGATCGGCATCGCGCCCTCGGCCAACATCAACCCAGAGCGCGCCTTCCCCTCCATGTTCGAGCCGGTGCACGGCTCGGCCCCCGACATTGCCGGGCGCGGCATCGCCAACCCGATCGGACAGATCTGGTCGGGGGCGATGATGCTCGAGCATCTCGGCCAGGCGGCGGCGGCGAAGGCGATCGTCGATGCGATCGAGACGGTGCTGGGCGATGGCGGCCCGCGCACGCGCGACATTGGCGGGCAGGCCAACACGATCGAGGTGGGCCGGGCCATCGCCGAGGTGGTGGCTCGGGGCTGAGGGGCGCGCCGGAAGGGCACGGCTTCGGGGGCGGCCTGCGGGCCGCCCTTCGCGTTTGCGGCCCTGCGGCATGCGCCGCCCGCCCGCGACACTTGAACGGCCGTTCAAATGTCGCTATAAAGGCGCACAGGAGTTGCGAGTGATTCGCAACTGGCTCGCAAGCGGAGGCGGGGCCCCTGATGGGACGCGAGGTTTCGCTGATCGCGCGGCGCTGCGAACGGGCGGTCGTGACCGCCTATCGCGAGCTGCGCCAGCATGGCACGGCCGACCTGGCCGCGTTCCAGGCCTGCACCGTGCTCTATCGCATCCACCACCCCGAGGCCTCGCAGGCCGAGGCGCGGCGGCTGGTGGCGGAATGGATCGACCATCATGTGGTGCGCGGATCGAGCGCGCCGACGCCGGGCTGCGCTTGCGGCTGAGCGGCGGGGGCCAGGGGAACCAACGCAGAAGGGGCGCCGCGCGGCGCCCCTTCGTCGTTGCGGAGTCGGATCAAGTCCAGCCGGATAGCGCCACTTTCTGGTGTCGATCCTTTTTCGTCTCCGGTAACCAGACTTCCCCAGTTCCCGGGAGAATCCATGTCCCCTTTAGATCGACTGCGGGTTTCTTGGGGAGAGGCACAGCGAGGCCAGAGGGGTCGTCGCTTTGATCCTGCCAGTAGCGCACCCAGCGGGGCGCACATAGGACCGGCGGGGCTCCCCTGACCAGCAGCGCCCAGTCGTCGTGCATCCACAGCTTGCTGTCCGGACCACGCAATGATCGCTCATGCCGCGTCCAATCGCTGCCGGGACAGCGTGACTGGAGGATCGGGATGAGCGCATCCACTGCGCCTCGGTTGAACGCGATTCCGTTCTCGACGCCCAAGTAGTATTGGGCGCGATATCCGGAACGGCCGTGGAAAAACTGATCGAACAATGGGAGCGAGACCGGGATCACAGCCCATGACCGAGACAACCCCTTATTGTCGCGTGCTGGCTCCCAACAAAACGAAATTGTTCCGACACACGCGGCGAGACGGCACTCCTCCACGAGGCGGCCGAGAACCTCCTCGGACGAGGGTGGATGAAGCAGCCGGTCGCGGCGACCTGGATCGCTAAGACCGTCGAGCTGCCATTCCTCCTCGGAAACAAACACGGCGCCGCCGCGCCTACTCGGCCGCCCTGGCGACCCGCAGCTCGCCCTTGGCCCAGGCGATGGCGGCGCGCGCATGCGCCTCCACCGTGTCCACCACCGGCACCCCGAACGCCGCGCGGTCGCCCGCCTGCGCCGCGAGCGGCAGCTCGGTGCAGCCCAGCACCACGGCCGCCGCGCCGCGATCCTTGAGGAGCTTCACCGCCGCCACCAGCGGCGCGAAGGAGCCGGCCAGGTCGTTGCGCTTGACGCACTTGATCGAGGGGGTGGAGGTGGCCGCCATCTCGGCATCGTCGAGCGAGAGGGGCGCATAGCCGCGCGCCGCCAGGCGCTGGTGGTAGAGGCCGCTTTTCACCGTCGCCGTGGTGCCGAGGATACCCACCCTGGCGCCTGCCGCGATGCCCTGGCGGGCGAGGTCGGAGGCCGCCGCATCGACGATGTGCAGGATCGGCGTCTTGATCGCCGCCTGGATCTCGTCGAACCAGAGATGGGCGGTGTTGCAGGCGATGCAGATCATGCCCGCCCCCGCCTGCTCCAACACGCGCAGGCCGTGGATCATGCCGGGCGCGGGGCTCGGGCCGCCATCGAACATCGCCGCCGGGCGGTCGGGGATGGTGGGGTCGGACCACAGCACGGCGCGGACATGGTCCTGGTCGCGCGTGGCCGGGCAAAGCAGGGTGAGCTGGCGCAGGAACTCCGCCCCCGCGAGCGGGCCCATGCCGCCCAGGATGCCGACGATCGGTTGTGCGCTCATGGCCCGGGTTCCTTGCCCCTGATCCTTTGCCGCCTTGGCAGGTCGGGCGCAGTCTCGCGCCGGGGCGCGGGCCTTGCAAGCCTCAGCCGCCAAGGCGCGCGGCGAGCACGTCCCAGCAGAGCTTGGCCCCGGTGGTGAACAGCAGCACATAGGCGAGGCGGTAGAACAGGGCGTCGCTCATCCGCTGCTGCAGCCAAAGGCCCGTATACATGCCCGCCGGCGCGCATGGCAGCAGCAGCAGCGACATCATCAGGTTGGTCGCCGTGAACTGCCCGATCAGCGCATAGGGGATCAGCTTGACGTAGTTGACCAGGAAGAAGAATACCACCGTCGTCGCCACCAGGGTCTGGCGCGGCAGGCGCTGGGGCAGCATGTAGATCATCAGGGGCGTGCCGCCGGCATGGGCGATGGTCGAGGTGAAGCCCGAGCCGGCCGACCAGAACAGCCCCTTGCCCCAGCTCCGCGGCGCGGGCTCGGGCTGCGGGCGGGCGAGCCACTGGCGGATCCAGTGGTTGGTGCTGAACCACACCGCCAGCACGCCGACCATCAGCTTGACCGCGTCGGCGGTCATGTAGCTGAAGGCGAGAGCGCCAAGCGCGATGCCGATCAGTGCGCCGGGCGCCAGGATGACCATCTGCCTCGGGTCCCAGTCGCGGCGATAGGCCCAGATGCCGACCAGATCCATCGCGCACAGGATCGGCAGCGTGATCGCCGCCGCCTGCTGCGGCGCGACCAGGAGCGACAGGGCAGGCACCGACAGGTTGCCCGCGCCCGAGCCGAAGCCGCCCTTGGAGATGCCGGTGATGAGCAGCGCCGGGATGGCAAGCAGGTAGAACAGCGGGTCGGTGATCACCATCGCCGCCGCCCGCGTTGCCGCCCGCGTTGCAGCCCGCGTTGCCGCAACGGGCGCTGGCCACGGCGCAGCCCGGCGCCGCGGCCGGGATGCGGGGCGTCGATTCCCGAACGCCCTACGCGCGCGCGGATGCCGCACCGTTCCCGACCGCGCCCCGCCGGGCGGGCACGGGGGCCGTGGTGCGGGGCGCTGGCTGGCGCGCGCCGGTCGGGCACGTGGATGCTGCGCGGCCCTCGAACACGCAGCGCAGTGCCGGCGCGGCGCGCGGGAAGCGGCCGCGGCGCGTCCACCCTGGCCGCGGCGATGCTCCCGCGTCGCACGGCGATACCGCGCCGCCGGGGCAACCGCGGCGCAGTGCCGGCGCGGCGCGCGGGAAGCGGGCGAAGGCGGGGCGGCGCGATGGGCAATGCGGCAACCGCGCAAGGGATGACGGGGCCGGCGGCAGGGTGTAGGAGAATGGACCGGCGCGGTGGCAGACTCGGCTCTGCCCTTCCGCCCGCCAAGCCTACACCGCCCGCCGCGCTTGCCCCAGGCCCCGCATGTTCCACATCCCCGATCCGACCTATGTCGCGCTGCTGGCGGTTGCCATGGCGGGAACCGGCCTTTTCTCGGGCGTGCTGGCCGGCCTGCTTGGCGTCGGCGGGGGCATCGTCATCGTGCCGGTGCTGTTCAACATCTTCCCCTTCTTCGACATCGCGCCGGCTGTGATGATGCATCTCGCGGTCGGCACCTCGCTCGCGACCATCATTCCGACCTCGATCATCTCGGCCCGCAACCACTACCGCAAGGGTGCGATGGATGTCGGGCTCTTGCGCGCGCTGTGGCCCTCGATCGTCGCGGGCGTGGTGGCGGGCACGGTGCTGGCGGTGATGGTGCGCGGGCCGGTGCTGTCGGCCGTGTTCGGCGTGATCGCGCTCCTGGTGGCGCTGAACATGGGCTTCACCGGGGTGGACTTCAAACTGCGCGACAGCCTGCCGGGCGGCGCGGCGCGGCAGGGCATCGGCGGCTTCATCGGTGCGATCTCGGCGATGATGGGCATCGGCGGGGGCACGGTCGGCGTGCCGATCCTGTCGGCCTTCGGGCTCCAGATCCGCCAGGCGGTGGCCACCGCCTCGGCCTTCGGCATCATCATCTCGATCCCGGCGACGGTGGGCTTCGTCTATTCCGGCTGGGGCAACCCGCTGCTGCCGCCCTTCTCGCTCGGCTATGCCAACCTGATCGGCTTCGCCCTGATCGTGCCATCCTCGATCATCGCCACGCCCTGGGGCGTGAAGCTTGCCCACACCATCCCGCCCTTGTGGCTCAAGCGCGCCTTCGCGGTGTTCCTGGCGATCACGGCGGTGCGCATGCTGGGCTCCCTGGTGCTGTGAGCATGGCGCGCCGGGCAACCCGGCGCCCTCCGGCGGGCTGGTTGCGGGCCGCGCTCGGCGCAGCGATCCTGGTCCTGACCCTGAGCGGAGAGCGTGTCATGACGCAACCCTTCGACCTGCACGGCCATCGCGGCGCGCGTGGCCTTGCGCCCGAGAACACGCTGCCCGGCTTCGCTCTGGCGCTCAGGCTCGGCGTCTCGACGCTGGAGATGGACGCGGCGGTGACGGCCGATGGGGCGGTGGTGATCAGCCACGACCCGATCCTCAACCCCGCCATCACGCGCGGGCCGGACGGGCAGTTCCTGGCCGCGCCGGGACCGGCGATCCGCAGCCTGACGCTGGCCGAGCTTCGCCGCTACGATGTCGGGCGGCTGCAGCCGGGCACGCGCTATGCGGCGCAGTTCCCCGACCAGCAGCCGGCCGATGGCACGCGCATCCCCACCCTGGTCGAGGTGGTGCAGATGACCAGGCGCGCCGGCGCCGACAGGGTCTGGTTCAACATCGAGACCAAGGTCTTTCCCGACCGCCCCGACATCACCGTGGCGCCCGAGGCGATGGCCGCCGCGCTGGTGCGCGTGATCGAGGCCGAGGGCATCGCCGCGCGCACCATGATCCAGAGCTTCGATTGGCGCACGCTGGCCTGGGTACAGGCGAACGCCCCGCACATCGCCACCAGCTACCTGACCGAACCGAACACGGTGCGTCCGCGCCCCGACGGCCGTCCCTCGGCCTGGCTTGCCGGTCAGGATCCGGCGGCGCATGGGGGCTCGATCCCGCGCACCGTGGCGGCGGCGGGCGGGCGCATCTGGTCGCCGCACTACCGCATGATCGACGCGGCCCAGGTGGCCGAGGCGAAAATGCTCGGGGTGCGCGTCGTGCCCTGGACAGTGAACGATCCGGCCGAGATGGCCGGCGTGATCGCGCTTGGCGTCGATGGCCTGATCACCGACCGGCCCGATCTTCTGCGCCGAGTGATGGAGGAGCGTGGCTTGGCGTTGCCAGCGCCGCTCCCCGCCGCCGCGCCCTGATCGGGCACGCCGGGCAGTGTTGCGGCGGCGACGCCCTGACCGCGCCGCCGCCGCAAGCTCCTGTCCCTCCAAGGTCGGGTCAGGGCAGCCGCAGGAAGTTCGCGGCCACCGTGATGCGCGACATCAGGTCCGTCATGCCCTGGTCCCGAAAGCCGTTATCGGCGATCAGCTGGTCCACGGGGCAGAAGAACTCGTGCGCATGCGGCACCAGCACCTCGGCGAAGGTGCGGTAGTGCTTGTCGCGCAGGGCGTAAAGGACGCGCACATCGCGCACCGGAAGGACCAGCGGCCCGTCCGGTTCGCGCTGTGCCACGCCGATCTGCCGCCAGCGCGGCACGGCCTCGCCCGGCGGCACCGCACGCAGCCAGGTGGCGGGGCAGACCGCCAGCATGGACTGCGTCGAGGCCGCGAAGCGCGACCGCTTGTCGAGGAAGTTCGCGTAGTTCCAGCAGGCTTCGATTGCGAGGATATCGACGAACGGCTCCGTGGCGTCGCCGGAGAACATCAGCCACAGCCCGTCTGGTAGTGTCTTCAGGTGGTTCGATCCCGGATATTTCAGGAACGGTTGCGCGATCTCCGGGTTATCGCCTGGTCTCCCCCTCAGCCATACCCCGCGATGTCCCGGACGGTGCCACAATCCTTGCGGGTGTTGTGGCCACTTGCGCAACTGCCGCCGCACCTGGGCGTCAAGGTTGCTATAGTCCGGCATGGTGCTTATGCACTCCCGATTGCAGAAACCCTCCTCGACACAAATGCAATCGAATTATGTTTCCAGGCGCAAGTAGCCATGACGCGTGCTGCATGATTTTCCTGGACCGATTACGAATATTCAGGGTTTGTTCCAAGAATCGATCAGCCGCATCATCGCAATACACCTGTCGCGTAACTCGATGCGACAGGTGTCGCGCGTTTTGAGATGCATCGAACGGTTGTAACCGCTCAGGGAGCAGCAGCGATGCCCTCGATCTCAACCAGGAAGGCAGGGTTGGCGAGAGCCACCACAACCACCAGGGTGCTGGCCACGGTGTGGCTGCCCAGGATCTCCTCGCGCAGGCGGCGGGCGGCGGGGATGTCCTCGGTTCGGGTGCAATAGACCACCAGCTTGACCAGGTCAGCCACGGCGAAGCCGCCATCGCGCAGGATGGCGAAGATGTTCTGGAACACTTGGCGGTATTGCGCCTCGAATTCGGTCGGGATGGTGCCGTCGGGCCGCGCGCCCACCTGGCCCGAGAATTCCAGTCGCCGCCAGCCACCGGGAATGGCGGCGCCGTGCCAGTAGCGGCTGCCGGGCTTGGCGACGTCGGGCGGGTTGAAGAAGCGGGTCATGGCGTTCCTCCCTTGCGTGGCGCGCGGGTGGCCCGGACGCGGGCGGTGCCGGCGCGCACGCTAGAGGATAGAGCGGATCGCGCGGATGAAGAACCACAGGCCGCAGGCGATCAGCACGATCTCCATCAGGATCGTGTGCAGCCTGATCCCCAGCCGGTTGACGATGAAGCGCGCCACCCAGGCGCCCGGTAGCATGCACAGGCCGAGCAGCATCGCCGCCATGAACAGTTCGGTGTTCATCAGCCCGTGCCAGGCGAAGGTGGCGGTCTTGACGGTGGCGAGCGCGGTGGAGATCACCGCATCGGCGCCGACCAGCCCGCCGCCGCGCACGCCGGCCCACAGCAGCGCGGTGATCAGCACCGGCCCCATGCCCGGCATGGTGCCGGTCAACACGCCGTAGAAGATGCCGAAGATGGTCAGGCCGCGCGGTGTCAGCACGATGCCGCGCGCATGCAGCACGCGGCGCAGCACCACGCCTGAACAGAGCACGATGCCGAGCAGCCAATCCACCGCCTCGGGCGGCAGGGCGGCAAAGATGGTCGCCCCCACCACCGCGCCGGGGAGAGCCGGCAGCAGCACGCGCCAGGCCGCCCACATCGGCAGCTCGCGCCGGTAGACGATCACGCGCGAGGACAGCCCAAGGATCATCGCCGCCGAGACGATCGGCACCACCGCCCGGCTGCCGACGATCGGGGCAAGGAAGGCTATGATGATCAGCCCGGCGCCGAAGCCGCTCATGGCGCCGACCAGCGAGGCGAGAACGGCCACGCCGCCGATCATCGCCAGCTGGACCGGTTCGAGGCTCTCCAGGCCGAGCATGGGGCGCGCGCGTCTCCTTCCTGCCTGGCCGGGGGGGCGGCCTAGCTGCCGAAGCTCGCCTGCAGCGCGCGCCCGACGAACCAGATGCCGCACACCACCAGCAGCCCCTCCATCAGCAGGGTATGCATGCGCAGGCCCAGCCGCAGCACGATCAGCCGCGCCGCATAGGCGCCCGGGATGGTGCATAGCCCGATCAGCATGCCGGCGATGGTCAGCTCGGTGTCGAGCAGGCCGGCCTGGCTGAAGAACACCGCCTTGGTCAGGTTCACGCCCATCGCGGCGATGCCGTCCGTGCCGATCAGGCCGGGTCCGCGCAGCCCCGCCCACATCAGGATCGAGACCAGCAGGGGGCCCATGCCGGGCGTGGCGCCGGCGAACAGGCCGAAGCCCGCGCCGAATGCCGCCAGCCCGCGCGAGCCGATCTCGTAGCGATGCCGGTGCAGGAAGCGGCGCAAGGGCACGCTGATCGAGAGCACGATGCCGATCAGCCAGTCCACCCCGCGCCCGGAGAGCGTCGAGTAGAAATAGGCGCCCACCACGGCGAAGGGCACCGCCGGCACCATCATGTAGAGCGCCACGCGCCAGTCGATCTCGCGGCGGTTGAACCAGATGCGGCTGAAGTTGGAAAAGACCATTGCCACCGAGGTGACCGGGATGGTCGCCTTCGAGCCGATGATCGGGGCGAGGAAGGCGATCACGATCAGGCCCGAGCCGAAGCCGCTCATCGCCCCCATCATCGAGGCGATGAAGGCGACGATCGCGATGCCGGCATAGTGCATCCAGGTCAGGTCGCTGATCGCGAGGACGTCTTGCATCGTGGCAGGGGGCGCGTGCGCTCTGGTTGGGTGGGACTCGGCGCGGGCGGGCCTGGGCGAATCGCGCGCGCCGGAGGGCGCAACTCTAGGTCAGCGGGCCGGCGGGGGCGAGACGCCATGCGCGCATGGCTGGACAGCGGGCGGCAGGAGGCTCGGGTGCTGCGCGCCCGTCGCGGGCTACATCGCGACAATGCAAACGGGGCGGACCGCGCCCGGCGATACCGCCCCGTGCTTCCATGCGCGCCAAGCGGCCGCCCCGGCTGGCGCGGCCGCGCGTGATCAGGCGCGCTTGCCCACCGGCACATAGTCGCGCTGCGTCGGGCCCGTATAGATCTGGCGCGGGCGGCCCAGGCGCTGCGAGGGATCCTCGATCATCTCCTTCCACTGGCTGACCCAGCCCACCGTGCGCGCGACCGCGAACAGGACCGTGAACATGGGCGTCGGGATGCCCATCGCCTTGAGGATGATGCCCGAGTAGAAATCGACGTTCGGATACAGGCGGCGCTGGACGAAATACTCGTCCTCGAGCGCGATGCGCTCCAGCTCGACGGCGAGGTCGAGCAACGGCTCGTTCTTGATGCCGAGTTCGTTCAGCACCTCGTGGCAGGTCTTCTGCATGATCTTCGCGCGCGGATCGTAGTTCTTGTAGACGCGATGCCCGAACCCCATCAGCCGCACGCTGCTGTTCTTGTCCTTCACCTTGCGGATGAACTCGGGGATATTCTTCTTGTTGCCGATCTCGGCCAGCATCTTCAGCACGGCCTCGTTGGCGCCGCCATGCGCCGGTCCCCACAGCGCGGCGATGCCGGCGGCGATGCAGGCGAAGGGGTTCGCGCCGGTGGAGCCGGCCAGGCGCACGGTCGAGGTCGAGGCGTTCTGCTCATGGTCGGCGTGCAGGATGAACAGCCGGTCCATCGCCTTGGCCAGGACGGGGCTGAGCTTGTAGTCCTCGCACGGCACCGCCTGCATCATGTAGAGGAAGTTCTCGGCATAGCCGAGGTCGTTGCGCGGATAGATGAAGGGCTGGCCGATCGAGTACTTGTAGGCCCAGGCGGCGATGGTGGGCACCTTGGCGATCAGGCGGAAGGCGGCGATGCGCCGGTGCTCCTCGTTCGTGATGTCGACGCTGTCGTGGTAGAAGGCGGCCATCGCGCCGACCACGCCGCACATCACCGCCATCGGGTGGGCGTCGCGGCGGAAGCCGTCCCAGAAGCGCCTGATCTGCTCGTGCAGCATGGTGTGGCGCATCACGCCGCGATTGAACTCGTCGCGCTGCGTGGCGTTCGGCAGATCGCCGTTCAGCAGCAGGTAGCAGATCTCCAGGAAGTCGGAATGCTCGGCCAGCTGCTCGATCGGGTAGCCGCGGTAAAGCAGCACGCCGGCGTCGCCGTCGATATAGGTGATCTTGCTCTCGCAGCTCGCGGTGGCGCCGAAGCCGGGATCGTAGGTGAACACGCCGAGCGTGTCGTAGAGCTTGCGAATGTCGAGCACCGTCGGCCCGATCGAGGCATCCAGCATCGGCAGGGAAAGCGACTTGTTGCTGCCCGCGAGGGTGAGCGTGGCGGCCGGCTTGGTGCTGTCGGTCATCGAAGATCATCCCCTGACAGGGCCGCGACAGAGCCGCATACCCCTGCGTTGCGATATGGCGCGGGAGGATAGAAGCCGGCTCCGCCCTTGGCAATCCTTCGCAGGCGCAGCATTCCGCTTCGTTAATGGCAACGTCGAGCGGTATCGCGGTGCACGGCCAGGGGGTGCCTAGCCGGATTGCTGGCGGCGCCACGCTTCCGGCAGGGTGCAGCGCCCCGCATAGAGGCCGCGCCCGCCCGCCCGCGCCAGCAGGCCCTGTGCGGTATAGTCGAGCCCGGCATAGCGGTTGGGGAAGGCCCAGCCCCCCTCGACCATGGCACGGCCGACATCCTGGCCGTGGGCCTCGCAGCGCGCGACGGTGCGGCCATAGCGGTCGCGCTCCATCACCGTGCACAGGATTTCGCGGGAAAGCGTAAGGGAAACAAGGGTTTCCGCCGCGCGCCGGCCGGCATCGAAGGGCTGGCCCTTCTCGTCCTCGCAGGGCTGCCCGCGCTCCGGCGCGTCGATGCCGGCAAGACGGATGGTGACATTGCGGATACGCAGCGTGTCGCCATCGATGATGAGCAGCGCGTCCTCTCCGGCGCGGGCGGCGATCTGGGTGCCGACCAGCGGGGTGTTGCGCGCCACCACGGGAGCGCCGTCGGTGCCGAATCCCATCCAGACGCCAAGCGCCGCAAGCCCGGTGCCGAGCGCGATGCCAAGCGTGCGCACGCCCCGGCGCATGGCCGATGGCCGAGCCCGGTTATGCCCACCCCGACTGAAGCGGCGGCGAGTGCGCATGGCGGAAACGATCCTCCTCCAGCCCCGCGAACGCGGTCCGTTGCCGCTTCCATAGCGCTTGGCCATGCTGGATGGCAAGCGTCGGCCGGTTCGGCGCGCCCGAAAGGAAGCCGCCGTTGCCCGCGCCCCACACCGCCCGCACGCCCGATCCCGCGCCGCGTCCCGCACATGCGGGCAACCTTGCCGGCATGGCCTGGATGCTCGGCTCGGCGGCGATGTTCTCGGCGATGACGGCGCTGATGAAGGAGCTTGTCGCCGGCATGCCGCCGGCCGTGGTGGTGCTGTTCCGCTCGCTCTTCTTCGTGCTCGTCGCGGTGCCCTGGGCGATGCGTGCGGGCGGCCTGCACCTTCTGCGCACGCGCGCCTTCGGCCAGCAGGTCAAGCGCGCGACCTATGCGGTGGCCTCGATCCTGACGCTGGCGATCGCGCTCAAGCATCTGGCGCTGGCCGACACGGTGGCGCTTGCCTTCACCCGCCCGCTCTGGATGGTGGTGGTATCGGTGGTGATGCTGGCCGAGCGCGTGGGGCCGCGGCGCATCGGTGCGACGCTGTTCGGCTTCCTCGGCGTTCTGGTGATCGTGCGCCCGGGCGGGCTCGCGCAGCTTCTCGGCGCGGCGGGCGGCGCTGCCGGCGCCGGCCCCTTCATCGATCCCTGGATGCTGGTGGCGCTGTCCTCGGCGCTGCTGTCGGCGATCAACATGGCGCATCTGAAGATCCTCACGCGCACCGACACGCCCTTGCAGGTGCAGTTCTGGTTCGGCCTGATCGGCGCGGCCGAGATGCTGCCGCTCGCGCTGCTGGAGTGGGTGCATCCGACCTGGCGCGACATGCTCGTGCTGCTCGGCGCCTCGATCGCCGGCACGGGCGGCAACTACTGCGTCATCCGCGCCACTGCCGCGGGCGATACCACCGCGATCGCCCCGCTCGATTTCTGCCAGTTGCCGATCGCCGCGCTGATCGGGCTCGCCTTCTTCGCCGAGGTGCCGGACCTGCTCACGCTCGCGGGCAGCGCGATCATCCTTGCCGCCGTGCTGTACATGGCGCGGCGCGAGGCGCGGCCGAGGCCCGGCGCTGCTTCTGGCCGGAGGGACTAGCGCCAGAAGGGGTCGCGGGCGCGGAACGCGTCCCAGGCGGCGCGGGCGAATTCGCGCGCCCCGCGCCCGGCCAGGAAGCCGCGCACCGCGCCGAGCGCCCAGTGCATGTCGCGCTCGCGCGCACTGGCCGCGATCGTGGCCAGCAGCGCCTCGGCGGTGGCGGCGTCCTGCATGTGGCCGAGCGCGTCCTGCAGCGCGGCGATGCGCCGCAGGAACTTGCGCGGGGCGTGGTCGGGGAACAAGGGGGCGAAGAACTCGGCGGCGTAGCGCAGGCGCTTGGCGCGCAGGCGCAACAGGTGCAGCTCCTCGATGCGGCGCTCGTCGAACTTCCGGCCGAGCTTGCGCACGCGCTTGAGCCGCCCGTCCAGCGTATCGAGCGCGAAGCTCGCCAGTGGCGCATCGAGCAGCGCCAGCCCCTCGCCTTGCAGGTGGCGGCGCCAGGGCCGGCGTTCGCCGGCGCCCTTCAGCGCGCCGAGTAGGCGCGCCGCGCGCCGCCCCGTCAGTGCGGCACGCGCGCGGCGATAGGCGGCCTTGCGTGCCGCCTCGGCCGGGGCATGCAGTCGCTCCAGGCGCGGATCATGCTCGAGCGCGGCCTGCACGGCCGGCAGGGTCTCGGTCACGAATACGTCCCAGTCGCGCGCGGGGCCCAGGCTCGCGGCGAGCCACTTCAGCTCGGCGCGCAGGCGCGCGACGCTGTCCGGGCCGAGCGCGTTGGCGAACAAGGCGAGTGCCGAGCGCAGGCGGCGGATCGCCACGCGCGTCTGGTGGATGCCTTCGGGGCGCGTGCCGTCCAGCGCGGCGGGGATGTTGGCCTCGATCGCGCGGACCATGCCGGCGGCGATGCGCACGAAGCCTTCCTCGACCGTGATGCCCTGCGGCAGGTCGGGAAGCTGGACCCGCCGCACGGCGGGCGCTCGGGCGTGCGCCGGCGCAGGTGCGGGCGCAGGAGCGGGAGCGCGGGCCGGCGCGGCCCGCGGCGTGCCATCGGGCGCCGTATCCGACGCGGCGTCCGGCGCGGTGCCCGGGCCGGCGGTCGGCGTGGCATCAGGCGGCAGTGGCGGGGCATCGGGCGCCGGCGCTGGCTCGGGCGGCGGCTCCACGGCGCCGGCAGCGCCATCCTCCGGCAGGGGCGCAGGCGAGGCGCGACGGCGCGGCCTCCCCTTGGCCCTGTCCGGCGGCGCGCTCATCCTGCCGTCTCCGGCAGGTCGCGCGGCACGATGAAGCGCACGAGCCGCGCCACCCCCGGCCCGAGCCCGGCCCAGCTTCCAGCGATGGCGAATTCGGCCAGGGCGCCAGTCGGGTATTTCTCGGCCAACCGCATCGCATGCGCATTGCCGCGCGCCATGGCGGCCGGGCCGGTGAGCGAGAGCGCCAGATCGTGCAGGCCGGGATTGTGCGCGATCACCATCACGCTGCGCACGGTTTCCGGCACGGCGCGGATCGCGTCCAGAAGCTGCTCGGCGTCGGCGAGGTAGAGCCCATCCTCGGGCAGGATCACCGGCGCGTCGGGCAGTGGTTCGAGCGCGGCCAGCGTCTCCTGCGTCCGCCTTGCGGTGGAGACGAGCACATAGTCGGGCGCAAGGCCGAGCGCGCGCATCGCCTGGCCGATCTGGACGGCATTGCGCCGCCCGCGCGCGTTCAGCGGGCGCGCATGGTCGGTCTGGTCGGCCTCGTCCCAGCTCGACTTGGCATGACGCAAGAGAAGAAGCTGCTTCATGCGGCCAGCGGCCCTTGCGGGCGCGCTCTTTCCTCGTTCCCGGTTCGTCTCCCGCGGGCTGGCCTGGCGGTGCCCGCGTGCGGACGATGGCACAACTCGGCGCCGCTGTCTTGCGCGGGCGGGCCGGCCGGTCACGCGCCCTTGCCGATGCGCGCGAAGGCCGCCAGCGCCCGCGCCCGCGCCCCGCCATGCTCGACGATCGGGGCGGGATAATCGCGCCCGAGCCGCAGCCCCGCTTCCGCCAGCACGAGCGGCGGCGCGGTCCAGGGCTTGTGGACCAGCCCGGCGGGCAGGCGCGCGAGCGCGGGCACGAAGCGGCGCACATAGGCCCCGTCGGGATCGAATTTCTCGCCCTGCAGGATCGGATTGAAGATGCGGAAATAGGGCGCGGCATCGGCGCCTGAGCCCGCCACCCACTGCCAGGAGGCGGCATTGCTGGCGAGATCGGCGTCAACCAGCGTGTCCCAGAACCAGGCCTCGCCCGCCTGCCAGGGGATCAGCAGGTGCTTGACCAGGAACGAGGCCACGATCATGCGTACGCGGTTGTGCATCCAGCCGGTGGTCCACAATTCGCGCATGCCGGCATCGACGATCGGATAGCCGGTGCGCCCGCGTTGCCAGGCGCGCAACGCCGCCTTGTCATCGGCCCAGGGGAAGCGGGCGAATTCGACGCGCAGCGGCGCCTCGGGCATCTCGGGGCGGTGGACCAGCAGGTGCGCGGAGAATTCGCGCCACAGCAGTTCCTTCAGGAACACCTCGCCCGCGCGCTCGGCGCCGCTGCGCGCGATCGCCGCCTGTGCCGCGTGCCAGACCGCGCCGGGCGAGATCTCGCCGAAATGCAGATGCGGCGAAAGCCGCGATGTGCCGGCGCTGCCGGGCAGGTCGCGCGCGCGGTCGTAGGCGGCAAGCGCGCCGTCGAGGAATTCGGCAAGCCGCGCCGCCGCGCCCGCTTCGCCCGGCTGCCAGCTCACGCGCAGCCCGCCGGACCAGTCCGGCGCCGAGGGTTGCAGGCGCCACTCGGCCAGGACATCCGAGTGCGGCAGGCGATCGGCGGGCAGGGCCGGGATGCGCGCCGGTGCGGGCAGCGGCGCGGGCGGGGCGGGGGCGGCCATGCAGGCGCGCGCGAAGGGCATATAGACGCCGTAGCTGCCGCCCGACTGGGTGCGGATCGCCTCGGGCTCGTGCAGGAGGGCGCCCGGGAACAGGCGGAAGGCGACATTCCCCGTTGCCAGCTTCCGCCCGATCTCGGCGTCGCGCGCGGCGTGAAAGGGCTCGTAGAGGCGCGAGGCGAACAAGGCGGTGGCGCCGCTCTCGGCGACGAGGCGCGGCACCTCCACGCGCGCATCGCCGCGGCGCAGGATCAGCGGCGCGCCGCGGCCCGCGAGCGCGCGGCCAATGGCGGCGAGGCTCTCGTGCAGCCACCAGCGGCTCGCCCCGCCCATCGCCCAGCGTCCCGGCGTGGCATCGTCGAGCACATAGACGGGCAGCACCGGCGCGCCGCTGGCGATGGCGGCGGCAAGCGCCCGGTGGTCGGCAAGGCGGAGATCCTGGCGGAACCACAGGATCACGGGGCGGGGCGAGGTGGGTGCGGTCATCGGGTGCGGCAGTTGCGACAAGGCTGTGGCAATCGCATATGGCGCGGTGTGATCATTGTGCAACCGCGCGGTGATCGCCATTGACGGCGGTTCATCGCGACGGCGAGCCTTGTCGCAGCAGCACATTGTGGAGGAGAGCCATGAACTCGCTCGACACTTGCTTTGCGGTTGGCGCCCTGGGGCGGCGCGGAGTTCTTGCGGCCGCGCCGGCCCTTCTGGCCCTGCTCGCCGGCGGCTGCGGCGCGGACATGAGCGGGGCGCAGCGCGCCGCCCAGCCTCCGCCCGACCTGGTGCGCGCGATCGGCTCCGATTCCGGCATGGACCGCTTCGCCGGCATGCTGGCGCGTGCCAACCTGCTCGACGGGCTGCGCGCGCCCGGCCCCTTCACCGTGTTCGGGCCAAGCAATGGCGCGATCAACTGGCTGCCGGGCGGCCTGCAGCAGGACCTGCTCGGCCAGGGCGGCAGCTCGCCCGACATGGCGCGGCTGCAAGCCTTCCTGAACAACCACATCGTCGAGGGCAACTTCCCGCCCGACAGCTTCGCCGGCAAGGTCACCGAACTGCGCACGAGGAACGGCACCAATCTGCGCGTCGATGGCCGCACGCCCGGTCGGATCGCCGTGCAATCCACGGGCGGGCGCGGCCTTGGCGCCGGAGGGGTGAGCGCCATGCCCGACGGGCGGGTGGAGCAGGGCGTTGCCGCCTCCAACGGCTACCTCTACCGCGTCAGCTGGCCCTTGATGCCCTAGGCGCGCGCCGCGCCGGGGCCGGGTCCGCGCCGGTCTCGGCCGGGCTGCCAAGCTGGGCCAGCGCGAAACTGTAGAGCCGCGCCTCGCCCAGCAGGAAGGCGCGCGCATGGCGGCGGACGAACAGGCCGGCGATGGCCGGGTCTCGCACATCGAGCCCGCCGGTATAGGCGCCGAAGGCGGGCAGCATCAGCCGCCGCCCGTCGGTGACGAAACAGGGCCGCGCGATGCGCCTAGCCTCGGTGGCGATCGCCGCGCGCGGATGATGGTGCCCGCAGATCTCGCCTGCTGGCGCACCCGGCAGGGCCTCGTGGCGGAAGGTGAAGGGGGTGATGCGCAGCGCCTCGTGCGCCGCGCCGCCAAGACCCGCGGGCGGGGCGGGGTCGTGGTTGCCGAGCACCCAGTGCCATTCGGTCGCGGCCACCAGGGCGGCGAGCTGCGCGCGCTCGGCGCGGGGCAGGCGGGCGGCGCCCTCGGCATCGTGGAAGGAATCGCCGAGCGCCACCACGCGTGCGGGGCGATGGCGGCGGATCAGGCGTGCGAGCCGGGCGATGGTCGCGGCCGAATCATAGGGCGGCAGCAGCCGCCCGCGCGCCGCCGCCGCCGAACCCTTCTCCAGATGCAGGTCCGCCACCGCCAGCAGGCCTTGCGCCGGCCAGAGCAGCACGCCCGAGGGATCAAGCATCAGCCGCTCCCCGCCCATGTGCAGCGGTGCCGCGCTCATCTCCGCCGCCTGCCCGCTGGCGCGGGCGTGGATGCGGGTGTGGGTGCGGGTGCGGGCGCCAGTCCTTGCGCGGCGGCAAGCAGCGGCGGCAGGTCCGCCTCGGGCCCCGTGGCCTCGGCGATCAGGGCGGCGGCATCGGCCTCGGCTGCGGCGAGCAGCGCCTCCTCGGCGGCGCCGGCGGCCACCTGCTCGCGCCCGATCTCGATCAGCACCGGCACGGCAAGCGGGCTCACGCGCGAGAGCGCCATGTGCCGGATGCGCCCCTTGACGCGGGCGAGGAACGCCGCAAGCCGGCCGATATCGGTCAACCCCCGCGCCGCATCGGCGCGCGTGGCGCGCAGCAGCACATGGTCGGGCTCGTGCTTGCGCAAGACGTCGTAGATCAGGTCGGAATTCACCGTCACCTGGCGGCGCGATTTCTCGGCGCTGCCCGGATGGTGGCGCTCGATCAGCCCGGCGATCACCGCGACATTGCGAAAAGTGCGGCGCAGGAGCGAGCTTTCCGCCATCCACTCCTCAAGATCGTCGCCAAGAAGGTCCTCGCTGAACAGGGCGGCGATGTTGAAGGCGGGCCGCACGCTCCAGATGCCGAGCACATAGTCGGAGGCGACGAAGCCGAGCGGGGCGTAGCCCGCGCGCTCCATCCGGCGCGTGAGCAGCATGCCGAGCGTCTGGTGCGCGTTGCGCCCCTCGAAGCAATAGGCGAGCAGATACCACCGCCCGCCGCGCGGGAATGTCTCCACCAGGAGGTCGCGCGGATTGGGCAGGCGCGAGCGGGCGCGTTGCAGGCGAAGCCATTCCTGCACCTCGCCCGGCAGGTCGGCGAAGCCCTGCGGCGCGGCCAGGATCGCGCGCACGCGGAGGGCCAGCTCGGTCGTCAGCGGCAGGCGCCCGCCGGCATAGACCGGCACCTTGGGCTCGGCCGAGGGGGGCGCGCGGCTCGCCTCGGCGAAGGTCTCGCGCAGCCGCTCGAAGCGCAGCATCTGGCCGGCGAACATGAAGGTGTCGCCGGGCACGAGGCCTTGCACGAAATACTCCTCGACCTCGCCCAGCACCGGCCCCATCGCACCCAGCCGCACCTTCAGCGTCGGCTCCTGCACGATCGTGCCGATATTGAGCCGGTGCTGGCGCGCGACGCGGGCATTGCGCACATGCACGAGGCCGGCGCTGTCCTGGAACAGCCGGCGATAGCGTTCATAGGCGGCGAGAGCGTAGCCGCCATCGGCGACGAAGCGCAGCGTGTCGTCGAAATCCTGGCGCGAGAGATCGGCGTAAGGAGCGGCGCGGCGCACCTCGGCGAACATCGCGTCGGGGTGGAAGGGCGCGGCCGAGGCCATGCCGAGCAGGTGCTGGGCGAGCACGTCGAGCCCGCCCGGGCGCGGCGCATCGCCATCGAGCGCGCCATCGGCGATCGCCCCGATCGCGGCGCGGCATTCCAGCACCTCGAAGCGGTTGGCCGGCACCAGCACGGCGCGCGAGGGCTCGTTCCAGCGATGGTTCGCCCGCCCGATGCGCTGCAGCAGGCGCGACGCGCCCTTGGGCGCGCCCACCTGGATGACGAGATCGACCCCGCCCCAGTCGATGCCGAGATCGAGCGAGGAGGTGGCCACCACCGCGCGCAGGCGGCCCTCGGCCATCGCCGCCTCGACCTTGCGCCGCTGCTCGACCGCGAGCGAGCCGTGATGCAGCGCGATCGGCAGGTTGGCCTCGTTCAGCCGCCACAAGGCCTGGAACATCAGCTCGGCCTGGGCGCGGGTGTTGACGAAGACGATGCTCGTGCGCGCGCCCGCGATCAGCGCGAAAACCTCCGGCGCGGCCATCAGCCCCATATGGCCCGACCAGGGCATGCGCCCGGCCGGGATCAGCACCGAGATGTCCGGCGCCGCACCCGCCGGCGCCTCGATCAGCGCCACATCGCCGCCATCGGCGCGACCCGTGGACGAGAGATAGGCGAGCAAGGGCGCGCGATGCGCGACCGTGGCCGAGAGCCCCACCCGGCGCGAGGCGGGCGCAAGGCTCGCCAGCCGCGCCATGCAAAGCGCGAGCTGGTCGCCGCGCTTGGTGCCGGCAAGCGCGTGGATCTCATCGACGATGACGCAGGCAAGCCCGGCCAGCATCGCGCCTGCATCCGGCATCGACAGCATCACCGAAAGGCTCTCCGGCGTGGTCAGCAGGATGTGCGGCGGGCGTTCGCGCTGGCGGCGGCGGCGGTCCTGCGGCGTGTCGCCGGTGCGCGTCTCGATGGCGATGGCAAGACCCATCTCTTCGACCGGGGCGCGCAGGTTGCGCGCGATGTCCACGGCGAGGGCCTTGAGCGGCGAGACATAGAGCGTGTGCAGGCGCGGGGCGGGATCGGCGGCCAGCGCCACGAGCGAGGGCAGGAAGCCCGCCAGCGTCTTGCCCGCACCGGTGGGCGCGACCAGCAGCGCCGAGCGCCCCGCCCGTGCCGCGGCCAGGAGGGCGAGCTGGTGCGGGAAGGGCCGCCAGCCGCGCGCGGCGAACCAGCCCGCGAAGGCGGGGGGCAGCGCGGCATCCGGCTCGGCGTCCTGCTTCGGCATCGACGGCATGATCGGCGAACATGGCCGCAGCCCTCGCGCCCCGCAAGCACGCCGTGGCATATCTTGCCCCGGCATGACCCACGCGCGCATGACACCGCATCCGGAGACCTGGCTCCGCGTCACCCCGGCGGGGCTCTACTGCGTGCCGGGCGATTTCCATATCGACCCCGCGCGCGCGGTGGCGCGCGCCGTCATCACCCACGCCCATTCCGACCATGCCCGCCCCGGCCATGGCGCGGTGCTGGCCTCGGCCGAGACGCTGATGCTGATGCGCGCGCGCCTCGGCGCGGAGGGGGCCGGGCGCAGCCAGCGCGCGCTCGCCTGGCACGAGCCCTTGCAGGTGGGCGATGTGCGCCTGGCGCTGGTGCCATCGGGCCATGTGTTCGGCGCCGCGCAGATCGTGCTCGATCATGCCGGCAGCCGCGTCGTCGTCTCGGGCGACTACAAGCCGCGCGCCGATCCGACCTGCCTGCCGTTCGAGCCGGTGCCTTGCGACCTGTTCGTGACCGAGGCGACCTTCGCCCTGCCGGTATTCCGCCACCCGCCCGCGGCGGGCGAGATCGCGCGCCTGTTGGCAAGCCTGCGGCTCTTTCCCGATCGCACCCACCTGGTCGGCTGCTACGCGCTCGGCAAGTGCCAGCGGCTGATCGGGCTGTTGCGCCAGGCGGGCTATGACGCGCCGATCTACCTGCATGGCGCGCTTCTGCCGCTGACCGCGATCTACGAGCAGGCGGGCGTGTTCATGGGCGCGATCCGCCCCGCCACCGCGGCCGACAAGGCGACGCTCAAGGGCGCGCTGGTGCTCGCGCCGCCGAGCGCGATCGAGGATCGCTGGGCACGGCGCCTGACCGATCCGGTGCTGGCCCTCGCCTCGGGCTGGATGCGGGTGCGCCAGCAGGCCAAGCGGCGCGGTGTCGAGCTGCCGCTGGTGATCTCGGATCATGCCGACTGGGACGAGCTGCTGGCCACGCCGGGGACGCTCGGCTGCGGCGAGGTGTGGGTCACGCATGGGCGCGAGGAGGCGCTGATCCACGCGCTCGGCTTGCGCGGGATACGCGGCCGCGCCCTGTCGCTGATCGGGCGGGCCGAGGAGGATGGCGGCGAGGCGGCGGAGACGATGGCAGCGGGGGCGGCGACAGCGCCTTCCAAGGACCCGCCGCCATGAGGGCCTTCGCCCTCCTGCTGGAACGGCTGTTGTTCGCGCCGGCGCGCGGGGCGAAGCTCGCCCTGCTCGAAGCCTGGTTCCGCGACCAGCCCGACCCCGAGCGCGGGCTCGGCCTCGCCGCCATCACCGGCGAGCTGGTGTTCCCGGCGGCCAAGGCCGGCATGGTGCGCGCACTTGCCGCCGAGCGCACCGACCCGACGCTGTTCGCGCTCTCCTATGATTTCGTGGGCGACCTGGCGGAAACCGTGGCGCTGATGTGGCCCGAGCCGCCGCCCGGCCGCACCCCGAACGCGCCCCCGCCCACGCTCGCCGCCGTGATCGCGGCGCTGGCCGGGACGCCGAAAGCGGCGCTGCCCGCGCTCCTGGCCGGCTGGCTCGACACGCTCGATGCCTCGGCGCGGCTCGCGCTGCTGAAGCTCGTCACCGGGGGATTGCGCGTCGGCGTCTCGGCGCGGCTGGCCAAGACCGCTCTCGCCGGCTGGTCGGGCGTGCCGCTCGATGCGATCGAGGAAGCCTGGCATGGCGAGCGCCCGCCCTATGCCGCGCTGTTCGCCTGGCTGGAGGGGCGCGGGCCGCGGCCCGATGCTGCCGGGGCGCCCCTGGTCCGTCCGCTGATGCTGGCCAACGCGCTGGAGGAGGGCGATCTCGCCACCCTCGATCCGGCGCGGTATCGCGCCGAGTGGAAGTGGGACGGCATCCGCGTGCAGCTTGTCGCCGGCCCCGGCGGGCGGGCGATCTATTCGCGCGGCGCCGAGGAGATCGGCGCTGCCTTCCCGGAAATGATCGCGGCGCTGGCCGGCATCGACGCCGTGCTCGATGGCGAATTGCTGGTGATGCGCGAGGGGCGCGTCGCCCCCTTCGCCGATCTGCAGCAGCGGTTGAACCGCAAGACCGTCTCGGCGCGGATGCTGCGCGACTTCCCGGTTGGCGTGCGCCTCTACGACATGCTGTTCGAGGGCGGGCAGGACCTGCGCGCGCTGCCCTTCGATGCGCGTCGCGCCCGGCTGGAAGACTGGTTCGCGCGCGCAAGCCCGCCGCGCATGGACCTCTCGCCGCTGATCCCCTTCGCGCGCTGGGAGGAGCTGGCCGCGCTGCGTGCCGCGGCGCGCAACGCGGCGATCGAGGGGCTGATGCTCAAGCGCGCCGACGCGCCCTACCTGTCCGGCCGGCCGAAGGGGCCGTGGTTCAAGTGGAAGCGCGATCCGCTGAAGATCGACGCCGTGCTGATGTATGCCGAGCGCGGCCACGGCAAGCGCTCGGGGCTTTATTCCGATTTCACCTTCGGCCTCTGGCGCGACAAGCCGGGCACGGGCACGGGCGGGAGCGTGGGCGAGCAGGAGCTCGTGCCCGTGGGCAAGGCCTATTTCGGCTTCACCGATGCCGAGCTTGCCTGGCTCGATCGCTGGATCAACGCCAACACCACCGAGCGCTTCGGCCCGGTGCGCGCTGTGGCGCCGCTTCTGGTGCTGGAGATCGCCTTCGATGGCGTGCAGCGCTCGGCGCGGCACCGCTCGGGCGTGGCGCTGCGTTTCCCGCGCATCGCGCGGCTGCGCACCGACAAGCCGGCAGCCGAGGCCGACCGGCTCGAAACGCTCGAACGACTGGTCCCCGTTGCCTCGCCGGATTGACCGATTCCGGGGCGCATGGTGTCATCGTGCGCGGCACGCGCCTCCGCGGCGCCATCCGGTCATCATCGGTCATCACAGGCAAAGGAAACATCCATGTCGGCCATTCCGAACTACGCCAAGGAGCGCCTGCGCAAGGGCGAACTCGCGCTCGGCTTCGGCGTCTCCTCGAGCCGGAGCGTGGCTATCGCCAAGATGGCGAAGGTGTCGGGCTTCGACTGGCTGTTCATCGACATGGAGCATGCCGCCTTCGGCATGGACCAGGCGACGCAGATCTGCCTCGCCGCGCTCGATGCCGGCGTGACGCCGATCGTCCGCGCCTCGGGGCACGACCATTTCCATGCCTCGCGCGTGCTGGACAATGGCGCGATGGGCGTGGTGGTGCCGCATGTCTCGACCGTCAAGGAAGCCAAGCGCGTCGTGACGCAGACCAAGTTCCCGCCGATCGGCCATCGCAGCGTGGGCGGGGCGGCGGCGCAGCTTTCCTACGCCAAGATGCCGGTGGGCGAACTGACCAAGACGTTGAACGAGACGCTGCTCACCGTGGTGATGATCGAAAGCCCCGAAGGCGTGAAGAATTGCGAGCGCATCGCCGCGCTCAAGGGCGTCGATGTGCTGCTGATCGGCACCAACGACATGTGCGCCGAGATGGGCATTCCCGGCCAGTTCGGCCACAAGCGCGTCGAGGATGCCTACCGCAAGGTGATCGCCGCCTGCCGCAAGCATGGCAAGTGGGCCGGTATGGGCGGCATCTACGACCAGGAGATCGCCTCGCGCTACATCAACATGGGCGCGCAGTTCCTGCTCTCGGGCAACGACACCAGCTTCATCATGCAGGCCGGGTCCGCGCGGGCGAACTTCCTGCGCGGCCTGCAGAAGAAGAAGTAGCCCCCCGCCACGCGCCGCACAGGCGCGGCCGGATCGCGGCGGCCGTCCCGGCCCTCTCGGGGGCGGGGGCGGCCGCTCGTGTTCCGCGTGCGCCCCGCCTAGTCGGGGAAGCCGTAGAGGCGCGCCGGATTTCCGGCCAGGATCGCGTTGCGCGTGCCCTCCTCCGCGATCCAGTCGCCGAGCAGGTCGAAGTCGCGCACATCGTCGGGCTTGGCGTCGGCGGGGAAGCCCGGATGCGGCCAGTTCGCCGCCCACACCAGCCGGTCGGGCCGCGCCCGCACCGCCGCCTGCACGCGCGCCTTGGCATCCGCATAGGGATAGGCGCCGCCGGCCTGCGAGTAGTAGAAGGCCGAGAGCTTCATCCACAGCCGCCCCGTCTCCATGAAGCGCAGCATGGCGACGAAGGAGGGGTTGTTGACCCCGCCGGCAAGCGGCGTGCGCCCGACATGGTCGGTGACGATCTGCACGTTCTCGGGCAGCCGGTAGAGATAGGGCAGCCAGGCGAGGAAATCGGCCTCGGCATCCTGGATCTGCACATGCCAGCCGAGCGGCGCGATGCGCGCGGCCATCGGCAGGAGCTGGCCGAGCGAGAGGCCCGGCGCGGCGAGGAAGAAGCGCAGTCCCCGCGCCCCGGCCGCGTGGAGGCGGCGGAATTCGGCATCCGGTTGTGTCGGGTGGACCACCACCACGGCGCGGGCGCGGGCCAGCCCCATGCTCGCCACCGCGTCCATGGTGGCGCGATTGTCGAACAGATAGGCCGAAGGCTGCACGATCACGCCGCGCTCGACGCCGAGCGAGGCAAGCATCGCCTCGTACATGGCGGTGGTGGCCGGCGGCTCGCCATGCACGCCCTCGGGGTAGGGGAAGCGGGCCGGATCGTAGACATGGCTGTGCGTCTCGCAGGCCCCGGGCGGGGCGAGCAGCCTGGCCTTGCGCTGGGCGGGATCGATCGGCATGGCATCTGTCCTTGGCGGGTGGGGCGGGTCCTGGGCCGAGCCTAGCGTTCTGCACTCGGCCGCGCCAAGGCGGCTTGACGCTGCGGCCGGTGCGGTTTGTGATCGCGCCCGCCATTCAACAGGGGAATTGCAACCGTGCCCGCATACGCGCTTGGCATCGATATCGGCGGCACCTTCACCGATATCGTCGTCTACGACCAGGAAACCGGCCGCCACTTCAACCGCAAGGTGCTGACCACCCATGCCGACCCCTCGCAAGGGACGCTTGCTGGCATCCGCCTGCTGATCGAGGAGGACAAGCTCCGCCCCGAGCATTTCGTGCGCGTGGTGCATGCCACCACCCTGTTCACCAACGCGCTGATCGAGCGCAAGGGCGCGGTGACGGGCCTGATCACGACCGAGGGCTTCCGCGACACGCTGGAGATCGGGCGCGAGCGCAAGTTCGATCTCTACGACCTCAACATCGCCAAGCCGGAGCCCTTGGTGCCGCGCAACCTGCGCCTCGAGGTGCCCGAGCGGCTGCGCCCCGATGGCAGCGTGCGCATCTCGCTCGACGAGGCGGCGGTGGCGGCGGCGGCCGACAGGCTGGTGGCGGCGGGCTGCACCTCGATCGCGGTGCTGTTCCTGCACAGCTACATCAACCCCGCGCACGAGGATCGCGCGCTCGAGATCATCGCCGCGCGCCATCCTGGCGTCGCGCTGACGGCGAGCCACGATGTCGCCCCCGAGATTCGCGAGTTCGAGCGTTCCTCGACCACGGTCTGCAACGCCTACATCAAGCCGATGGCCGGCGTTTACCTGGAGCGGCTGGCAACCGAGATCGCGCGTATGGGCATCAAGGCGCCCCTGTTCCTGATGCTGTCCTCGGGCGGGTTGACCAATGTCGAGGAAGCCAAGCGCACGCCGGTGCGGCTTCTGGAAAGCGGGCCGGCGGCGGGCGCGCTCGCCGGCGCCTTCTTCGGCGGCATGGAGGGCGAGAACCGCGTGCTCGCCTTCGACATGGGCGGCACGACCGCCAAGCTCGCCGTGGTCGATGACGGCGAGCCGCTGGTCGCCTATGCCTTCGAGGCCGCGCGCCAGCGCCGCTTCATCGAGGGTTCGGGCCTGCCGGTCAAGATCAGCACCATCGAGCTGATCGAGATCGGCGCCGGCGGCGGCTCGATCGCCGCACCGGACGAGATCGGCCTGCTGAAAGTGGGGCCGCGCTCGGCCGGGTCCGAGCCGGGTCCGGCGGCCTATGGCCGCGGCGGGATGCATTTCACCGTCACCGACAGCGATTTCATGCTGGGCTACCTCAACCCCGGCTTCTTCGCCGGTGGCACGGTGCCGGTGCACATGGACAAGGTCGAGGCGGCGGCCACGGCAACCGCCAAGGCGGCCGCGCTTGCCCCGGTGCAGCTCGGCTGGGGCGTGCACGACATCGTCAACGAGAACATGGCCGGCGCGGCGCGCGTGCATATCGCCGAGCGCGGACGCGATCCGCGCACCTACACGCTGCTGCCAACGGGCGGGGCCGGGCCGGTGCATGCCTACTATGTCGCGAAGAAGCTCGGCATCCGGCGCATCGTCGCCCCGCAGGCGGCCGGTGTCGCCTCGGCGCTTGGCCTGTTGATGGCGCCGGCCAAGGTCGATCGCGTCGGCAGCGTCAATGCGCGGCTCGACGAGCTGCCCTGGGCCGAGTTCGAGGCCTCCTATGCCCGGCTGGAAGGCGAGTGCCGCGCCGTCATCGCCGAGACCGGGCTCGATCCGCGTCGGGCCGAGGTGCGGCGGCTGGCCGACCTGCGCTGCGTCGGCCAGGCCTTCGAGGTGGTGGCGGTGCTGCCGCCCGGCCCCTATGCCGACGCCAAGGCGGCCGCGGGCATCCACGAGGCTTTCGCCGCCGCCTACCGCACCAAGTACACGCGCCCGCCGCCCAACGTGCCGCTGGAAGTGGTGAACATCCGCGTCTCGGTCTCCTGCCCGGTGACGGAGAAGCGGATGGCGCTCGCCGCCGGCGCCCCGCCCGTGGGCGGCAAGGCGCAAAAGGGCACGCGGCGCATGTACTGGCTGGAACTCAAGGACTATGCCGAGACGCCGGTGTGGGACCGCTACAGCATGCGCGCGGGCGACAAGGTGAACGGCCCCGCCGTGATCGAGGAACGTGAATCAACCCTGGTCGTCGGGCCCGGTGCCTTTGCCGAGGTATCGGCCGCCGGCAATCTCGTCGTCACGCTGCCCTGAAGGACGCCGCACCCATGAGCAACAAAGCCGGCACCGCCGCGCCCTCGCCCGCTCCCGCCGCCACCCCTGCCTTCGATGCCGTCACGCTCGAAGTGCTGTGGACGCGCCTGATCTCGATCGTCGACGAGGCGGCGAAGGCGTTGGCGCGCACCGCCTTCTCCACCCTCTCGAACGAGGCCAACGACTTCGCCTGCGTGCTCACCGACGAGCGCGGCTTTCTGGTGGCGCAGAACACGGGCTCGATCCCGTCCTTCATCGCCACCCTGCCGAGCACGGTGAAGCACGTCCTGGCCGAGATCCCGCCGGCGGAGATGAAGCAGGGCGACATCTACTGCACCAACAATCCCTGGCAGGGCACGGGACACCTGCCGGATGTGTGCGTGGTCAAGCCGATCTTCCATGCCGGCCGGGTGGTTGGCTTCGCCGCCTCGACCAGCCATGTGCCCGACATCGGCGGCAAGATCCGCTCGGTCGAGCCGCGCGAGGTGTTCGAGGAGGGCTTCCACATCCCGATCATGCCGATCGTGCGCGAAGGGCGGCCGGATAGCGGCTTCTGGAAGCTCCTGCGCACCAATGTGCGCACGCCCGAGCAGACGGTGGGCGACATCGAGGCGCAGATCACGGCGCTCAACCTGATCGAGCACCACACCGGCACGCTCCTGTCCGATTACGGGCTGCCGCGGCTGACGGAACTCTCGGACGAGCTGTCCGGGCGCTGCGAGGGCGCGATGCGCGCCGCGCTCGCCACCATCCCGGACGGCACCTACAGCTACAGCATGAATACCGACGGGCTGTCGCGCGAGGCGCCCTTCACGCTGCAGGTGAAGCTGACCAAGAAGGGCGGGGCGATCCATGCCGACTGGTCGGGATCGAGCCCGCAGCAGGCGCGCGCGATCAACTGCCCCTACTGCTACACCTTCGCCATGACCGCCTATGCGCTGAAATGCGCGCTCCTGCCCGACCTGCCGAACAATGAGGGCGTGTTCAAGCCGATCACGGTCGAGGCGCCGGAACGCTCGATCCTCAACCCGATCTTCCCCGCACCCGTGGGCGGACGCTCCAACACCGGCCACTATCTGCCGGTGGTGATGTTCGGCGCCCTGGTGCAGGCGATCCCCGACAAGGTGATGGCGGCCACCGGCAGCCCGCTCTGGAACGTGACGCAGTCGGGCGTGCGCCCGGACGGGCGCCCCTACGCCAACAACCTGTTCTTCAATGGCGGCATGGGCGCCACCCCGGTCAAGGATGGCGAGTGCACGACCAGCTGGCCCTCGAACATCTCCTCGACCCCGGTCGAGGTGGCCGAGCGCATCAGCCCGTTCTACATCGCCTACAAGCGCCTGCGCGAGGGCTCGGGCGGGGACGGGGCGCATCGCGGCGGGCTGGGCCAGGACGCGCTCCTGGTCTCGGAGAGCGAATCCCCGATCGCGGTCGTGTTTCTGGCCGAGCGCACGCGCATCCCGCCGCCCGGCATGCAGGGCGGCAAGGAAGGGACGGTCGGCGCGATCGTGATCCGCGGCGAGAACATGGATACGCGCTTCCAGTACGTCCTCAACAAGGGCGACACGCTTCTGGTGCGCACGCCGGGGGGCGCGGGCTATGGCGACCCGGCCAGGCGCGATGCGGCCGCGCGCGCGCGCGACAAGGAAATGGGCTACACGGCCTGAGCGCCGGTCCCGGCACGGGCGGCTGGCAGGCCCGCCGGGGGTCGCGACAAGCACAGCCAGGCGGGGGGCGGGGGCGCGGAGGCGCCTTCGCCCCTTTTTCGTTCATGCTGTTGATAAGGCGCGGTTTTCGGCGGTCAAGGCTACGCGGCCAATGCTACGCGGCCAGGAATCGCTTGCCAGGATCGGCGCCGCGCTATAGCTTGCAAATGCGAATTACTCGCAACAACTGGAGAGCCAAGCAATGTCCGTCCGCTCCGTCGGCGCAGCCCGCCTTCTCACCCTCGCCGCCGCCCTCGGCATCGCCGCCGCGCCGATCGCGGCAGAGGCGCAGGAGGTGAACCTCTATTCCGCGCGCCACTACGACACCGACCGCGAGCTCTACGATGCCTTCACCCGCGCCACCGGCACCCGGGTGCGGCTGATCGAGGGCGATGCCGACCAATTGATCGAGCGCATCCGCAACGAGGGCGCCAACAGCCCGGCCGATGTGCTGATCACGGTCGATGCGGCGCGGCTCTGGCGCGCGCAGCAGGCCGGCATCCTGGCGCCGCTCCGCTCGCAGGTGCTGGAAAGCCGGGTCCCGGCCGCCTTCCGCGACCCGGAGGGCCACTGGTTCGGCTTCTCCAAGCGTGCGCGCGTGATCATGTACGACAAGAGCCGCGGCCTGCCGCAGGGCCTGGCCCGCTACGAGGATCTGGCCGGCGAGTCGTTGCGGCGGACGATCTGCGTGCGCGCGGCCAATCAGGTCTACAACATTTCGCTCGCGGGAGCGATGCTGGCGGCCAACGGGCCGGCAGCGACCGAGTCCTGGGCGCGCGGCCTGGTCGCCAACATGGCCCGCCCGCCCCAGGGCGGGGACACGCCGCAGATCCAGGCGGTGGCGGCGGGACAGTGCCGCATCGCGATCGCCAACACCTATTATCTCGCGCGGCTGGCGGCATCGTCGAATGCGGCCGAGCGCGCGGTGGCCGAGAAGATCGGCGTGCTGTTCCCGAACCAGGGCGATCGCGGCACGCATGTGAACATCTCGGGCGCCGGGATCGTGCGCACCGCGCCGAACCGCGCCGCGGCGCTTGCCTTCCTCGAATATCTCGCCTCGCCCGCGGCGCAGGCTTTGTTCGCCAACGGCAATTTCGAGTATCCGGTGGTGGCGGGCGTGGCGATCCATCCCGCGCTGGCCGCCTATGGCCAGTTCAAGGAGGATCAGCTCAACGCCGCGACCTATGGCGCCAACGGCCCGCAGGCCTTGCAGATCATGCAGCGCGCGGGGTGGCGCTGATACGAGTGGCGCCCGCCCCAGCGGGCGCGGCGCGGCTCCGGGCCGGCTTGGGCGGTTGCGCTCAGGCCGGCTTGGGCAGCTTCTGCATCCAGCGCGCCTTCTCGATCGCGCCGTCCATCAGGTCGCGCACCTCGAGCGGGGTGAGCTGCTCGGACACATCGACCCCCGGCACGGCGGCAAGCGCGGCGCAAAGCTGTTCGAAGACGATGTTGTAGAGGTTCTGGGCGTTGTTCTTGTCGCGCCCGGCATCCAGACGCTGCTTCGCCTTCTCGAGCTGGGCGGCGGGGAAATAGACGCCGACGACCTTGGCGATGCTGAACAGCGTGGCCAGCCGGTCGCGGTCGGAGAAGGTCTGGCCCTTGGCCTCGAAGAACTTGCGGTTCAGCAGGGTCTTCTTCTTCATCGCCTTCTCGATCGACCCGGCCGACTGGTTCGGCCCCGATTTCACCGGCATGGCGCGGACGAATCCCACCTCGCCCTCGTAGGCGGCGGTTTCGGGATAGAGGTGATCGACATTCATGCCGGCAAGGTCGGCCGGAGTGCAGGTGGCACCATAGCGGGCAAGGCAGAAATTCATCCACGCCCTGGTATAGGTGCCGGCGCCCTTCTCCTTGTCCTCGGTTCTGACCCAGCATTCGGGCTTGTTCTTGTCGTCGAGCCAGACGAAGGCCTCGTCCTCGGCGAAGCCGAGCAGCGCCTCGCGCCGGCCGCCGAAGCGGCCGCGGATATCGTCGAGGTCCTTGTGCGTGCGTGCGCCGATCCAGCAGTTGCGCGGATCCTCGACGAACTGCTGGAGGATGCGTGCGCGCTGGAGGTCGAGCACGGTCTGGAACTTCATCGAGGGCATGGCCGGCTTGCGCTTTCGCTCCTTGCGGTTCCCTTCGTGCCTGCTGAACGCCCGGCCGCGGCCGAGGGTTCCATCAGCGCGACCGGACCGGCGTGCTGCGGCGCATGGCGCGCGACAGCACCACCACCGGGATCAGCCCCACCAGGACGATCGTCAGCGCCGCCGGCGCCGCCTGGGCCAGCTTCTCGTCCGAGGCGAGCTGGTATACGCGCACCGCCAGCGTATCGAAATCGAACGGGCGTATGATCAGGGTTGCCGGCAGCTCCTTCATCGTCTCGACGAAGACCAGCAGGCCGGCGGTGATCAGGCTGCCCGAGATCAGCGGGGCATGCACCTCGAACAGGGTCCGGCGCGGCCCGCGGCCGAGGGTGCGCGCGGCGCCATCGAGGCTCGGGCGCACCTTGGCGAGCCCCGCCTCCACCGTCACCAGCGCAACGGCCAGGAAGCGCACGAGATATCCGAACACCAGCGCGGCCATGCTGCCCGAGAGCAGGAGGCCGGTGGAGAAGCCGAGATGCGCCCGCGCCCAGGCATCGAGCGCATTGTCGAAGGCGCCGAAGGGCACCAGCACGCCAACCGCGATGACCGAGCCGGGAATGGCGTAGCCCATGCCGGAAAGCCGCGTCGCCAGCCGCTGCGCACGCGAGGGATAGAGCCGCGCGCCATAGGCGAGCACGGTGGCGATCGCCACCGCCGCCACCGCGGTGGCGGCGGAGAGCGACAGGCTGTGCCAGGCATAGGGCAGCAGGCGGCGCAACTCGGTCAGGCTGAGGGAATCGATCGCATTCCAGAGCAGCGCCAGCGCCGGCACGCCGAAACCGAGCAGCACCGGCAGGGCGCAGGCGATGCAGGCGACAAGTCCGGCCAGCGTGCCGAGCCGCTGCGGCTCAAGCGGCTGGTGCCTGGTCGTGGTGCCGTGATAGGCGCGCCTGCCGCGCGTGATGCGCTCGATCGCCAGCATCAGCGCCACCGCCGCCAACAGCGCAGCGGCAAGCTGGCTCGCCGCGCCGCGATCGCCCATGCCGAACCAGGTCTCGTAGATGCCGGTGGTGAAGGTCTTGACCGCGAAATGCTGCACGGCGCCGAAATCGTTCAGCGCCTCCATCACCGCCAGCGCGACGCCGCCGGCCATGGCCGGGCGCGCCAGCGGCAGCGCGACGCGACCGAGCCTGCCCCACGGCCCGCAGCCCAACGTGCGCGACACCTCCAGCAGGCACACCGACTGCTCCAGGAAGGCGGCGCGGCAGAGCATGTACACATAGGGGTAGAGCGTCAGGCCGAGGACGGCGATGGCGCCGGCCAGCGACCGCACCTCGGGGAACCAGTAGTCGCCATAGCCCCAGCCGAAGGCGGCGCGCAGCGCGCCTTGCACCGGGCCGGTGAAGTCGAGCAGCTCGGTATAGACATAGGCCATCAGGTAGCCGGGCATGGCCAGCGGCAGCAAGAGCGCCCACATCAGCGTGTCGCGGCCGGGAAAGCGCGCGACCGTCACCAGCCAGGCGCAGATCACCCCGATCGACAGCGCAACGGCGCCGACGCCAAGCGCCAGCAGCGCACTGTTGAGCAGCAGTTCCAGAAGCCAGGTGTCAGCGAGATGCTGCCAGACCGCGCCGGCCGGGCGCAGCGCCGCCCACAGCACCGCCAGCACCGGGGCGGCCATGCAGGCGGCGTTGAGCAGGGCGAGCGCGGTCCAGCCCGGCGGCATACGCCGCCAGGCGCGCACGCCGAGCCCCGCCGGCGGCACCGGCTCCGGCGCGCCGTCGGGGACGCGGCCGAGCGGATCGCCGAGGGGGCGGCGCAGGCCGGGACCTGGCAGGGGAACGGCGGCGGGATGGGACATGAGGGGGCGGCGGCGGGTCCGGTCGGCTGGGCGTCAGGGTTTGCGATTGCATCGGCATTGCGAGTCACTCGCAACTGCGGCCCGTCCTTATGGCACGCGCCGCGCTCCCAGGCCAGTGGTCGGTTCCTTCTCCCAAGTCTGGCCAAGTCTGGCCGCCCAAGTCTGGCCGCCCAAGTCTGGCCGCCCAAGTCCGACGGCTCGAACCCGCCCGCCCGGCTCCGGCCCGCCGGTTCGGCCTGCCGGGTTGGCCGCCCTCCGGGTCCGGGGCCTTCTCGCCGCCGCTCGGAACCCGTAGCGGCGGGCGGGGGTGCGCGCCGGGAGCAGGCGCCGCGTTCCGGCCTCTGTCGCCGGGTGGTGGACAGGGTCGCCACCGCGCCCGCGCTCCAGCGCGTGTCCGCCCCGTGCCTCGGCGCCTCTCAGAACCCGTAGAGGCGGGCGGGGTTGTCGGCCAGGATGCGGCGCCGGGTCTCGGCCTCTGGTGTCCAGGCGGTGAGCAGGTCGAGCAGCGTGCCCGTGTCCGGCATGGTCGCCTCCATGCGCGGGTGCGGCCAGTCCGTGCCCCAGACGAGCTGGTCCGGGTTGGCGCGCACCAGCGCCTCGTGGAAGGGCCGCGCCTCCGGATAGGCGGGGTAGCTGTCGCTGAGCCGGTAGGCGCCGGACAGTTTCACCCAGCAGCCGCCATCGCCGAGCCAGCGCAACAGCGTCTGGAAGCCCGGATGGTCGATGCCCGCGCTGGCGGGCAGCCGGCCCATATGGTCGACCACCACCGGCACGGCCAGGTGTCGCAGCCGGCCGATCACCTCGGGCAGGTCGCGCACATCCATCCACAATTGCAGGTGCCAGCCGAGATCGGCCATGCGCCCGGCCAGCCGCTCGAACTCGTCGAGCCCGATCGTGCCGCGATAGGCGGGCTTGCCGTCGCGGAAGAAATGGTTGAAGCGCAGGCCGCGCACGCCGCGCCGGTTCCAGTCGCGCAAGGTGGCATCGGCGATGGAGGCGCGCGCAACCGCAACGCCGCGCAGCCGCGCCGGCGCGCGGTCCAGCGCATCGAGCATGGCCGCATTGTCGGTGCCGTGCGCGCTGCCCTGCACCAGCACCCCGCGCGCGAGCCCGAGCGTATCGAGCATGGCGAGGTATCGCTCCAGCGGCGCATCGGGCGGGGTGTAGGAGCGGTCGGGCGCGTAGGGGAAGCGCGCCGCCGGGCCGAACACATGGGCGTGGCAGCAGGTGGCCCCGGGCGGGGGCGCGATGTCGGGCCGCTTCGGCGGCCAGACCGGAGCGGGGCAGACCGGTGGCGGGCAGGCGTCGGTCATGGGCGGGCGCTTCCTCGCATGCGTGTGCCTGGCGCCGATGCTGGCACGGGCGCGGGCGCAAGGGTAGCGCGGCGCAGGCGGCCGCCAGACGGTCGCGACGGATAGGGCACGTTCCGTTCGGCTTGAATCAGCCGAACGGAACTCGTGCCCGAGAAACTTAAGGTTTGCGAGCAGCTTAGTCCGATCTGGTGGAACCGCCCTGCGATTCCACCAGATCGGACGCTGCTCTAGCCCGCGACGGGCGGAAAGCCGTAGAGCCGCTCCGGGTTCGCAACCAGCAGCGCGCGCTGTGTGGCCGGATCGGGAGCGAAAGCCGGGATCATGTCCACCAGATCGCCCTCGTCGGGCATGTGGCGGACATTCGGGTGCGGCCAGTCCGTACCCCATAGGCAGCGGTCGGGCGCGGCGGCGATCAGGGCGCGTGCGAAAGGCACGGCATCGTCGTAGGGCGGCGCGCCGGTGGCGCCGATGCGCTCGGCGCCCGACACCTTCACCCAGGCGTTCGGCGCGCGCATGAGGTCGAGCAGAGCGCGGAAAGCCGGCTGGTCGAGCCCGTGCGCGGCGTTCACGCGCCCCATATGGTCGATGACGAAGGGCAGCGGCAGCGACAGGATCAGCTCGCGCTCGGCCGGGATGTCCTCGGCGTCGAGATGCAGCACGACATGCCAGCCCATCGGGCGGATCATGGCGACGATGCGGCGCAGGAAGCCGAGATCGGGCGCGCCGCCGAGATGGCGCACGAAGTTGAAGCGCACCGCGCGCACGCCGCCCTCGTGCAACAGGGTCAGGTGGCGTTCGGTGCAGCCTTCGTCCACCACCGCGACGCCGCGGAAGCGCCCCTCGCTGCGCGCGATCGCATCCAGCATCGCCGCATTGTCGGCGCCGTGGCAGGAGGCCTGCACCAGCACCGCGCGCGAGAAGCCGAGATGCCGCTGCAATTCCCAGAACCGCTCCACCGGCGCGTCGGGGGGCGTGTAGCGGCGGCCGGGCGCGTAGGGAAAGCGCGCGGCGGGGCCGAAGATATGCATGTGCGCATCGATCGCGCCCGCCGGCGCCACGTAGCGCGGCCTGCGCGGATCGGGCACAGGCCCGGGGATCGGTCTCGGCGCGGGCGGCGTGGCGGCCTGCGTGACCATCGGATGCGCCTCCTGTGCGGCGCCGGCGCGCCCAGCCCGATACTCTCAGCCCGGCGCGGGCGGGTTGCCGTGCTTCTTGGTCCATTCGCCGAGGTCGATGCGCTCCATCAGGAACCGGTCATTGGTGCGGGTGTACCAGCCGCGCCCGTGCATGCGCCCGACCAGGTTCAGCTTGGGCGTGTCGATATACATCTTGGCCGGGTCCTGCATGCAATCATCCTGGATGTAGAAGGCCACCACCTTGCCCACGGCGATGGCGCGGTCGGCCGAGATTTCCAGGATGGCGATGCGCTCGCATTCCAGCGCTGCGCGCGCCTCCTTGATGCGCGGCGGCTTCACCACCGCCGAGGGCGCGGTGGACAGCCCGGCAAGCTTCAACTCGTCTACCCCATGCTCGAAGTCGATCGCGGTCAGGTTCATCTGCTCGGCCAGGTCCTCGGACACCAGGTTGACGACGAACTGGCCGTTGGCGCGGATGTTGATGCCGGTATCCTTGATCGTCGACTTGGTCTTGGCGCCGATGCCGATCACCACCACCGGCGGATCGCCGGAGACGGCGTTGAAGAACGAGTAGGGCCCGCAATTGACGATGCCTTCATCATCCACCGTCGTCACCCAGGCGATCGGGCGCGGCACCACCAGCGAGACGAGCAGCTTGTAGCCGTCCTGGTCGCGGATATCGGCGGTCTTGTAGATCATGGGAGGCTCCGTTGCGGCGCGCGTGGGCGCCGATCGCGTTGCAGTGGAAAGGAGGTGGCGGGACGAGGATTCGCGGGCGTGCACGCCGTTTCAGGCGAGCTTGAGGCCGCGGAACCAGCGCGAGCGGGTGGAGGCACCCGCCATCATGTAGCCGACATCGGTGCCGGTGGACATGAAACGCATGCCCATGCCGACATATTTCTGCACCAGATCGTCGGCGTTGACCCCGCCGATGCCGGGGAACTTGCCGTGCTTGCGGCACGCGGCCACCACGGTGCGCACGGCCTCCTCCATGCGCGGATGGCCATACTGGCTCGGGATGCCCATGGCGAAGGAAAGGTCCGAGCCGCCGATCATCAGCACATCGACGCCCGGCACGGCGGCGATCTTCTCGGCATTGGCGATCGCCTGCTCGCTTTCCAGCATCACCGTGCAGGAGGTCTCGCGATTGAGCACCTTGGCGGCCTCCGGGAACGGGATCGCGCGCCAGCCGAAATGCGGGAAGCCGTTCGGCACGCTGCGATCGCCCTCGGGCCAGAAGCGGCAGGCCCTGGCGATGGTGGCCGCCTGCTCGGGCGTTTCCACATGCGGGGCGATCACGCCGAGGAAGCCGTTGGTCAGCACCAGGCTGATCTCGGCCACCGAATGGCCGGACAAGCGGATCAGCGGCGTGATGCCGCAATCGATCGCCGAGAGGGCCATCTGCATGCCGGTATCGAGCGTCACCACCGCATGTTCGAGGTCGAGCCAGATCCAGTCGAACCCGCTTTCCTTGAACATCTTCGGCACGTCCGAGGTGCGGCCCATGCGGATATAGGCGCCGAGCGCGAGTTCGCCCGCGCGCAGGCGCGCAAGCATGGTGTTGCGGGGTTCGGACATGCTGGGGCTCTCCGCTGCCAGTATTGGGGCCGTGCCGGCGGCTGCCGGCGGCGGCGCCAAGATTGCCGCCCCCCGCGCGCCCGTCAATCCGGGCCGGGTGGTTGCTCGCGCGGTCTGCGTCCGGTTTGACGGGCCGGGCGCAGCGGTTCATAAGGATAGGAGCCCCGCGCCCCGCCCTGCCCATGTGCCGCCCGGCGCGCGCGGCCCCCTGTCCGGAGGTAGAGAGATGAACACGCCCGTTCCCGCCAAGCCCGCCGCCGATACCAGCCAGCAGTCCGAGCCGACGCTGGCCAGCACCATCAAGCATGTCTCGCTGTACGATCCCTATGGCTGGATGGCGAAGATCGGGCTGATCATCCCCTCGACCAACACGGTCAACGAGTATGAATGGTACAAGATGGCGCCGCCGGGGATCTCGATCCACACCGCGCGCGCGCTCCTGACCGGCAAGGCAAGCCAGTCCTCCTACGACATCATGGCGCAGAACACGCGCAAGGCGGCCGAGGAGCTGGCCACCGCCGAGTGCGACATCGTCGCCTATGGCTGCACCTCGGGCAGCTTCCTCTGCTCGCGCGAGGAGATCACCCGCGACCTCGCGGCGATCTGCGGCTGCCCGGCCACCACCACCTCGGACAGCATCATCGCCGCCTTCCGCGCGCTCGGCGTCAAGCGGCTGGCGATGGGCACGCCCTATGTCGATTTCGTCAACCAGGGCGAGCTCAAGTTCCTGCGCGACGAGGGCATCGAGGTCGTGGCCTGGCACGGCATGGGCCTGGGCGAGACCCAGGCCGAGCGCCGCTCGATCAACCGCGTGCCGCCGCAGAGCGTGTTCCGCATGGCGCGCCTGATCGACCGGCCCGAGGCCGATGCGATCTTCCTCTCCTGCACGGCGCTGCCGGCGGCGATGCTGATCGCCGACCTGGAGGCCGAGATCGGCAAGCCGGTGATCACCTCGAACCAGGCGACCTTCTGGAACGTGCTGCGCACGCTCAAGCTCAACATGAAGGTGAAGGGCTTCGGCCGCCTGCTCGAGCAGCACTGAGCCGCAACGCCCGCAGGCGCGGCGCGAGGGCGACGGAAGGGCGGGCCGGGCGCGGCCCGCCCTTCGCACATCCGTCTCCGTCGCGCCCTCCGTCGCACCCTCCGTCGCGCCCTCCGTCGCGCCGGCCACGAGCATCCCGCCAGCATGAGCACAAGCGCGCGTCCGGCTGCTGCCGCAACCCTGCCCGTCTCGGCGGCGCTGCTGGCGGTGATGATGGTGGCGGTGCTGGGCTACCAGGTGCTCGGGCTGGCGCCGGCCGGGCTGATCGCGCGGCTTTGCATCCTTGCCTACATCGTGCTGGAAGCCCGCCGCCTGCCGCGCGAGGGCTACATCATGGCGGCGGGCTTCGCCACCATCGGCGCGATCGCGCTGCCCTTCGCCAGCGACTGGTCCGCGGCCGTGCGCGCGGGGCTGGACAAGGCCGCGCTCTATGCCGGCTTCACCGCCGCGGTGGGCTTCCTGCGCGGCGCGGCGCAGACCTCGCCCCTGGTCGCGCGCTGCGGGGCGCATCTGCTCGCCCAGCCGCCCGGCCGGCGCTACGGCGCGCTGGCCTTCGGTGCGCATCTCTACGGCGTCATCCTGACCTTCGGCGCGGTCGAGCTTCTCGGCGCGATGGTCAAGCGCGCCAACACGCTGGCGGCTGCCGGCGGCGATCCGGCCGTGCAGCGCCTGCGCGAGCGGCGCATGCTGAACGCGGTCTATCGCGGCTTCGTCACCACCACGCACTGGTCGCCGCTGACGGTGATGCTGGCGGTGGTGCTGGGCCAGCTGCCGATGCTGTCCTGGCGCGAGGTGGTGCCGCAGGGCTTCGCCTCGGCGATGGCGCTGACCCTGCTCGGCTGGGCGATCGACCGCGCCTCCGCCGCGCGGCGGGCGACCCGCGCCGGGCCGCGCCCGGAAAGCCCCGACCGCTGGACGGTGCACATCCCGGTCTTCTTCCTGGTGCTGGCGGTATTCGCGCTCGGGGCGGCGATCGAGCAGGCCCTGCGCGTCTCGATGGTGGTGGGCGTGATGATCGCGGTGCCGTCGGTCACGGCGGCCTGGCTGTTGCAGCAGGCGCGCGCCGAGGGCGGCGGGCCGGCGGCGGCGCTGGCGGCGACGGGGCGGCGCCTCGTGCGCCATGCGGTCGCGATCTTCCCGGCCCAGCGCATGGAGATCCTGGTCCTGGGCGGGGCGGGCTTCGTCGGCGCGCTGGTGGGGGCGGCGGTTTCTGCCGGTGCGGCCGCGCGCCTGGCCGGCAGCCTCGCCGCCGCGCCACTCGGCGTCGCGCTGGCGATCCCGTTCCTGGTCGCCGCCTTGGGCCAGGTGGCGGTGAACCCGATCCTGTCGGTGACGATGCTGGGCGCGGTGCTGGGCGATCCGCGCGCCTGGGGCCTCGATCCGCGCCAGCTCGCCTACGCCTACACCGCCGGCTGGTGCATGGCCACCAGCTCCTCGCCCTATGTGGCGGTGGCGGTGATCATGGGCCGGCTGACCGGCACCTCGGCCTTCCGCGCCGCCTCGATCGGCAATGCCGGCTACACGCTGGCGGGCCTCGGCCTGGTCTCGGTGCTGGCGCTGCTGCTGAGCCTGCTCATACGCTAGGCGACGCGATCGCCCGGCGCGCGGCCGGCGAAGAAGGCATCGAGATTGTCGAGCGCGCGGAAGCCCATGCCGTTGCGGCTCTCGATCGTGGCGCTGCCGAGATGCGGCAGCAGGAAGGCGTTCTCGCACGACAGATAGCCGGGGTTGAGCCTGGGCTCGCCGTCATAGACATCGAGTCCGGCATAGGCGATGTGCCCGCTGCGCAGGGCCGCGATCAGCGCCGCGTCATCGACCAGGTTGCCGCGTCCGGCATTGGCCACGATCGCCCCGCGCGGCAGCCTGGCGATGCGCGCCGCATTCAGCCACTGGCGCAGATCGGCGCTGCCGGGCGCGTTGAGCGAGAGGATGTCGATCTGCCCGAGCATCGCCTCGGCATCGGCGTGATAGGTCGCGCCCTGTTCCTTGTCGGGCGGCAGGCGGGTGCGGTTGTGGTAGTGCACCTCCATCAGGAAGCCCTGCGCCATGCGCGCCAGCGCCTGGCCGATCCGCCCCATGCCGAGGATGCCGAGGCGCTTGCCGGTGACCTGCCGGCCCATCAGCTGCGTCGGCGCCCAGCCGCTCCACTGGCCGGCGCGCAGGATGCGCTCGCCTTCGCCGGCGCGCCGCGCCGCGCCCAGGATCAGCAGCATCGACAGCTCGGCGGTGGCTTCCGTCAGCACCTCGGGCGTGTTGGTGACGATGATGCCGCGCGCCCTGGCCGCGGCGAGGTCGATATGGTCGGTGCCGACCGAGAAGGTGGCGATGATGCGCACGCTTTGCGGCAGCCGGGCGATGGTGTCGGCGTTGAGCGGATCGCCCGCCGCCACCAGGAGGCCCTGGCATCCTTCCGCGCGTGCGAGCAGGCCTGCCCCGTCCGCTACCGCGTCGGTGGGGTTGAGGCGGGCGTCATAGTCGCGGCTGGCGCGGGCCTCGACCGCCTCGGGCAGGCGGCGGGTGAGCAGGATGGTGGGCTTGGCGGCCATGGCATTCCCTCGGATCGTCGATCGTCCCTCTCTCGGCGCGGCGGATGATGGCGGAACTCTCATCCGCGCGCCACGGGGCAAGGCGGGTTCCGCAACGCGCCGCGCGCGGGCAGAGCCGGGCGAAACTGTGGCTTGCCGCCCCTGCCCCGGCCCGGCACGATACCCCGTTGGCCGCGGCATTCCCGCCGGCCGGGAAGGGAGACGGACGATGGACCTCGGGCTCAAGGGCAAGCGCGCGCTGGTGATGGGCTCCTCGAAGGGGCTGGGGCGCGCCACCGCCGAGGCGCTGGCCGCCGAAGGCGCCAACCTCGTGATCAGCGGCCGCAACCTGACCGAACTCGAGGCGCAGGCGGGCCAGATGCGCGCCGCCTTCGGCACGCAGGTCTATGCGGTCGCGGCCGATGTCGGGCGCCTAGCCGAAATGGACCGGCTGGCGGACGCCGCCATGCAGGCGATGGACGGGGTCGATATCCTGGTGCTGAACCATGGCGGCCCGCCGGTCGGGCTTGCCGTCGATCTCAAGGAGGAGCAGCTCGTCGAGCAGTTTCAGAAGATGGTGGTGGCGCCGATCCGCATCGCCAACCGGCTGCTCGGGCAGATGCGTGCGCGCAAATGGGGCCGCATCCTGACCGTGGGCAGCTCGGGCATGAAGCAGCCCTTGCCCAACATGGTGCTGTCGAACACGCTGCGCGCCGCGATCGTCGGCTGGAACAAGACGCTGGCGACCGAGCTCGCGCCCGAGGGCGTCACCTGCAACATCCTCGCCCCCGGCTCGATCCGCACCGACCGCACGCTGGAAACGGCCGGTGCCGCGGCGAAGAAGCGCGGCGTGCCGATCGAGCAGATCTTCAAGGAGCGCGAGGCGGCGATCCCGATGGGCCGCTTCGGGCGGATCGAGGAATATGGCGCCGTTGCCGCCTTCCTGTGCAGCGAGAAGGCGAGCTACATCACCGGCTCGGTGGTGCGCTGCGACGGCGGCATCATCCGCGGCGTCTGACCCGCACCCATTCCGCCCGCGCCGCGCCAAGGAGGAACAACGATGGACCCGGCCCGCGTTCCGCCCGATCTCCGCCTTGCCGCCACCCTGTTCGAGACGCTGCGCCGCGACAGCCTCGATCCGCCCGGCCTGACGCGGGATGCCTATGGCCGGGGCGAGGAGAAGGCGCACGAGACCTGCCGCGCGGCGGCAAAGGATGCGGGCCTTCTGGTCTCCACCGACTTCGCCGGCAACAGCTACTTCACGCTGCCCGGCGCCGACCGGGGCGCCAAGTGGCTGATGATGGGCAGCCACCTCGACACCGTGAAGCATGGCGGCAACTATGACGGCGCGGCCGGTGTGCTGGCCGGGCTCGCGGTGGCCTCGGGGCTCAGGCGAGCGGGCGTGGTGCCGCGCCGCGACATCGTGGTGATGGCCACCCGCGCCGAGGAAACCGTGTGGTTCCCCTTCTCCTTCCCGTCCTCGAAGGCCGCGCTCGGCATCATGCCCGAGGGCGTCATCGACAGCGTGCGCCGCGCGGACACGGGTCGCAGTTTTGCCGAACACATGAAGGAGCTGGGCTACGACCCCGCCGCGATACGCAACGGCAAGCGCCATCTCGACCCCGCGCGCATCCTGGGCTGGATCGAGCCGCATATCGAGCAGGGCCCCGAGCTGATCGAGCGCGACCGCGCCTGCGCCGTCGTCAGCGCCATCTCGGGCGGGTTCCGCTTCCGCGAATGCCAGATCAGCGGCGAATACGCCCATGTCGGCGGCGCGCCGCGGCGCGTGCGCAAGGATTGCGTCGCCGCGATCGCCGACATCGTGCATGCGATGAACGCCGCCTGGGCCGAGATGGAAGCCCAGGGCCATTTCCTTCTGGTCACTTTCGGCGTCGTCTCCACCGACCCCTCCATGCATGCCTGGAGCAAGGTGCCGGGCAAGCTGCGCTTCACGCTCGATGTGCGCGGGGTGGACGAGGACGTCATCGAGGTGATGCGCCGGCGCTTCGCCGATATCATCGCCGAGGCCGAGCAGCGCCACGGCGTTGCGATCTCGCTCGGGCCGGATACCGGGCCGCAGATGGCACGCATGGACGGCGCGCTCTGCCATGCGCTGCACGATGCGGCCCGCCTGCGCGCCATTCCGGTGCACGAGATGCCCTCGGGCGGCGGGCATGACGCGCTCGCCTTCCACTATGCCGGGGTGCCTGCGGCGATGCTGTTCATCCGCAACCAGAATGGCAGCCACAACCCCAACGAGGCGATGGAGTTCGAGGATTTTGCGCAAGCGGCGCGCATCCTTACCACCGTCGCCGCGACGATCTAGCCGCCCCCGTTCTCCTTCAGTCTCTGCGCCAAGGACCCGTCATGACGCTTGCCAATCTCGGCCCCGATGTCGCTGTCGCCACCCGCCTGTTCGACAGGCTGGCCCGGGAAACCGCCGCCGCCGACGGACGCGGCGTCACGCGCGATGCCTTCGGGCCGGGCGAGCAGAAGGCGCACGACATGGTCGAGGCCGAGGGCCGCGCCCTCGGGCTCGAGATCGCCAAGGACCATGTCGGCAACATGTATCTCACGCTGCCGGGGGCCGACCGGGCGGCGAAGAAGATCGTGCTCGGCAGCCACCTCGACAGCGTGCGCAACGGCGGCAATTTCGACGGCGCGGCCGGCGTGCTGGCAGGGCTTGCCGCGGTGGCCGGCCTCAAGGCGGCGGGGTTCCGCCCGGCGCGCGACATCACCGTGATGGCGATCCGCTCCGAGGAGGCGGGGGCCTGGTTCCCCTTCTCCTATGTCGGCAGCCGCGGCGCGCTCGGCACCCTGCCGGCCGAGGCGCTGGCGATCGCGCGTCAGGACAATGGCCGCCCGCTGCTGGATCACATGCAGGCGCTCGGCCTCGACCCCGAGGGCGTGCGCCAGGGGCGCAAGGTGCTCGGCCCGGACAATGTCGCGGGCTATCTCGAACTGCATATCGAGCAGGGGCCGGTGCTCGACATCGAGGAGATCCCGATCGGCATCGTCACTGGCATCCCGGGCAGCCGCCGCTTCCGCCAGGGCCGGATCGAGGGCGAGTACAACCATTCCGGCGCGGTGCCGCGCAAGTACCGCCGCGACGCGGCGATGGCGCTGGCCGAGTTCGCCTTCCGCATGGACGAGGCCTGGCAGGATCTGGAGCAGCGCGGCCATGCCATGGTCTGCACCTTCTGCCGCATGGGCACGACCGAGGGCGCAGGCTTCACCAAGATCCCGGGCGAGGCGATGTTCGAGCTCGACGTGCGCTCGGTCTCGATGGACAGCATCGCCGCCCTCTACCGTGCCGTGGACAGGATGATCCCCGAGATCGAGGCCCGGCGCGGGGTGCGCTTCGTCATGGGGCCGGAAAGCGGCTCCACCCCGGCGCTGATGGACGCCGCCATCCAGGCCGGATTGGCGCGCGCCGCCGAGGCGCTGAAGGTCCCCTGCAAGGCGATGGCCTCGGGCGGCGGGCACGATGCCGCCGCCTTCGCCGCCGCCGGCGTGCCCTCGGCCATGCTGTTCGTGCGCAACCAGAATGGCAGCCACAACCCGGCCGAGGCCATGCGGGCAGAGGATTTCGCCCAGGCCTGCGCCGTGGTGACGCGCTGGGCGGCCGATACCGCCGGCTGACGGCCACCCGCAGCAGAGGCGCGGCGATCGGCTGGCGCGACCCTCGCCCCCATCCCCCTCTTGCCAAGCGGGCCCGGGACCGCCACAACACCCCCGGAATGCCGCGCCGGCCCGCCTTCTGGCCTTCTGGCGCCTCTCTGGGACCCCAGCAACGGGACACAGACGACGACATGAGCAAGACGAAAAGCGGAGCCGCGGCCCGGATGGCGGTCGATATCGGCGGTACCTTCACCGACGTGGCGCTGGAATTCGGCGGCAAGCGCGTGACCACCAAGGTGCTCACCACCTCCGCCGCGCCGGAGAAGGGCGTGATGGAGGGCGTGCAGGCCGCGCTCAAGCAGGCGGGCATCTCGCCGGCGGAGGTGGCGATCGTGATCCACGGCACGACGCTGGCCACCAATGCGCTGATCGAGCGCAAGGGTGCCAGGACAGCGCTGATCACGACCGAGGGCTTTCGCGACGTGATCGCGATGGGCACGGAAAGCCGCTACGACCAGTACGACCTCAACATCGAGCTGCCCGAGCCCCTGGTGCCGCGCTGGCTGCGCCTGCCTATCCCGGAGCGGCTGGACAATACCGGCAAGGTGCTTCAGCCGCTCGACGAGGCGGCGGTGCGCGCGCTGCTGCCGGTGCTCGATGCCGAGAAGGTCGAAAGCGTCGCGATCGGGCTGATCCACTCCTTTGTCAATGCCGAGCACGAGAAGCGCGTGCGCGACATCCTGAAGGCCGAGCGGCCGAACCTGTGGGTGACGGTCTCGGCCGAAGTGTCGCCCGAGATGCGCGAATTCGAACGCTTCTGCACCGCCTGCGCCAACGCCTATGTCCAGCCGCTGATGGCGCGCTACCTGACCCAGCTCGAGAAGGACATGAAGGCCGCGGGCCTTGCCTGCCCCTTGTTCCTGATGCTCTCTGGCGGCGGCCTGACCACGGTCGAGACCGCCTGCCGCTTCCCGATCCGGCTGGTGGAAAGCGGTCCCGCCGGCGGGGCGATCTTCTCGGCCTATCTCGCCCGCCAGTGCGGCATCGAGAACGTGCTCTCCTTCGACATGGGCGGCACCACGGCCAAGATCTGCCTGATCGACCACTTCAAGCCGCAGACGAGCCGCGTGTTCGAAGTGGCGCGCGTCGGGCGCTTCAAGAAGGGCTCGGGCATTCCCTTGCGCATCCCCGTGATCGAGATGGTGGAGATCGGCGCCGGCGGCGGCTCGATCGCGCATATCGACACGCTCGGGCGCATCGCCGTCGGGCCCGAAAGCGCCGGCGCCGATCCGGGGCCGGCCTGCTACGGGCGCGGCGGCACCGATCCGGCCGTCACCGACGCCAATCTCGGCCTCGGCCGGTATGATCCGGACAATTTCGCCGGCGGCTACCTGAAGCTGGACGCCGCGGCCGGGCGCAGCGCGCTCGCGGCCAAGGTCGGCGGGCCGCTCGGCCTTTCCGCGGACATGGCCGCGGTCGGCGTGATCGAGATGGTCGACGAGAACATGGCCAATGCCGCGCGCGTGCACGCGATCGAGAGCGGCAAGACCTTCGCCGACCGCACCCTGATCGCCTTCGGTGGCGGCGGGCCGGTGCATGCCGCGCGCGTGGCCGAGAAGATCGGCGTCTCCCGCATTCTGGTGCCGACGGGCGCGGGTGTGGGCTCGGCGATCGGGTTCCTGCGCGCGCCCGTGGCCTACGAGGTGGTGCGCAGCCTCTATACCCGCTTCGCGAGCTTCGATCGGGTGGGTGTGAACGCGCTTCTGGCCGACATGCAGGCCGAGGCCAACCGCATCGTCGCCGAGGGCTCGGCCGGGCGGCCGACGCACGAGACGCGCATCGCCTATATGCGCTATGTCGGCCAGGGCCACGAGATCCCGGTGCCGCTGCCCGCGCGCCCGCTGGCCGAGGCCGACATCCCGGCGATCCGCGCCAAGTATGACGAGGTCTACCGCCTCTACTTCGACCGCCCGGTGCCGGGTAGCGATGTCGAGGTGCTTTCCTTCGCCGTGATCGTCGGCACCATGCCCGACGATGTCCCGGCCGCGCCGGGGGCGCCCAAGGGGCGCGAGGTGCCGCCGCCGGCCAAGCGCATGGTGCGCGATACCGTCACCGGCGCGGTGGCCGAGTGGGGCATCTACGACCGCACCAGGCTCGCCCCTGGCGATACCGTGCCCGGCCCGGCCATCATCGCCGAGGACGAGACCAGCACCGTCGTCACGGCGCGCTTCACCGCCACCGTGACCGCGCTCGGCTATATCGAGCTGAACGCGAAGAACTGAACGCGAGGGGGGCGGGCCGGGCGCGCGAGCGCCGGGGCCGGCCCCGCAACGAAGGCTTGAGGAGACAGGCGCGATGCATGAAATCGGCGCGCTCGCCAAGATCCAGCAGCAGATCATGTGGAACCGCCTGATCGCGGTGGTGGAGGAACAGGCGCAGACCATGATCCGCACCGCCTTCTCCACCACGGTGCGCGAATCGGGCGATCTTTCCGCCGGCGTGTTCGACCTCAAGGGCCGCATGGTGGCGCAGGCCGTCACCGGCACGCCCGGCCATGTCAACTCCATGGCCGAGAGCGTGAACTACTTCCTGGCCAAGTATCCGCCCGAGACGCTGCGGCCCGGCGACCACATGATCACCAACGATCCCTGGCTCGGCACCGGGCACTTCCTCGACCTCACCGTCGTCTCGCCCACCTTCCACAAGGGCAAGTGCGTGGCGCTGTTCGCCAACACCGCGCACATCATCGACATCGGCGGCGTCGGCATGAGCCCCGAGGGCCGCAACGTGTTCGAGGAAGGGCTCAACATCCCGATCATGAAGTGCTTCATGGAAGGGCAGCCGAACGAGACCTTCTTCGAGTTCATCCGCGCCAACAGCCGCACCCCGGTGGAGCTGGAAGGCGACATCTACTCGCTCTGCGCCTGCAACGATGCCGGCTCGAAGCGCCTGATCGAGATGATGGACGAATTCAACATGTCCGACATCCAGGCCCTGTCGGACTGGATCATCGAGACCTCGAAGCAGGCGACGCTGGTCGAGATCGGCAAGCTGCCGCGTGGCACCTGGTCCAACCAGATCAAGTCCGACGGCTACAACGACCCGGTCACGCTGTGCGCGAAGCTCACGGTCAATGCCGACGGCATCGATGTCGACTATGCCGGCACTTCGCCCATGCAGCAGCGCGGCGTGAACGTGCCGCCGGCCTATACCCGCGCCTACCAGGGCTTCGGCCTCAAGGTCGTGATCGCGCCCGAGATCCCGAACAACTATGGCAGCCTGGAGCCGTTCCGCGCCCATCTGCCGGATGGCTGCATCCTGAATGCGGCGCGGCCCTTCCCGGTCACGGCGCGCCATGTCATCGGCCAGCTCCTGCCCGACCTGATGATGGGCTGCCTGCACCAGTGCATCCCGAACCGCGTCGCGGCCGAGGGCAGCTCCTCGCTGTGGAACCCGCCATTGCGCGGCGGGCCGACGGTGCATGGCCTCAAGAAGCGCGGCGAGCCCACCGTGCCCGAGTTCGAGATCATCACCTTCAACTCGGGCGGCACCGGCGCGCGGCCCGAGAAGGACGGGCTGAACGCGATCGCATTCCCCTCGGGCGTGCGCACCATGCCGGTCGAGGCGACCGAGAACGTCGCGCCGATCATCTTCTGGCGCAAGGAGCTGCGCCCGGATTCGGGCGGTGCCGGGCGCACCCGCGGCGGCACCGGCCAGATCATGGAGATCGAGTGCAAGCACCGCCTGCCCTTCGCCGTCAGCGCCATGTTCGAGCGCGTCGCCAATGCCCCCAAGGGGCGCGGCGGCGGCACGAACGGCGCCAATGGCGTGGTCAAGCTCGCCTCGGGCGAGATCCTCAAGACCAAGGGCTACCAGGTGGTGCCGCAGGACGGCCGGCTGGTGCTGCAACTCGCCGGCGGCGGCGGCATGGGCGATCCGTTCACGCGCGACCCGGCGCGCGTCGCGCGCGATGTCAGGGACGGGCTCGTATCCGTCGCGAAGGCGGCCGAACTCTACGGCGTGGCCTGCGACGCCAAGGGCGTCGTGGACGTGGCCGCGACCGCCAAGCTGCGCGCCGGCCGCGCCGCCTGAGCCGCAGTCCCGGCAGCAACGAAAGGCCCGTGCGCAATCCGCGCGCGGGCCTTTCCCTTTTCCCGCCGCCGGTGCGCGCTCAACGCGGCGTCGCGACCTCGCCCAGGAACGCCGTGACGGCGCGGACGGCGCGATCGACCGCGATCGCGTCGAACAGCATCGGATAGGCGCGCACGCCCGCCGGGCCAAGCAGCGCGCGCGTGGTGCCGCCCGCTTCGGGGTCATCGAAGCCCTGTTGTGCGCCGGGCAGCTCGACCAGGCGCGGGCGCGGCCCCTGCGCTGGGTTCTGCGCCACCAGGTCGCGGCAGGGCTGCACCGGCGCCACCGCGTCCAGCGCGGCGGCGATGATCAGCACCGGGGCGCGATAGCCGGTGCTGCCGGTCGGACAGACTGGCGAGAGCGCGATCGCCCCGGCTATGGCCGCCCCGAGCGGCTCTGCGGGGCCGGGCTCGCCGGCCAGCCGCAGCGCCGCCTCGGCCCCGACATCGAGCCCCATCACGAACAGCCGCGCCGGGTCTATCCCCGCGCGCGTGGCGAGGAAGCGCAGCGCCCCGGCGCCGTCCTGAAGCAGCATCTGGACCTCGGCCCCGCGGCTGTCGCAGGTGGCGGTCAGGCCGCGCGCGGCGTAGCTTGCCGGCGCCAGCACGGCATGGCCGGCGGCGAGCAGGCCCGCGATCCATTGCCCGGCACGAGGTCCTTGCCAGCCGGCGCAGCCATGCAGGAACACCACCGCCGGCACGCGCCGGCCCGGTGCTGCGTCGGGTGCGCCATCGGCTGCCGCAGCGGGCGGGCGCAGGAACAGGGCCGGCACCGGCAGGAAGGCGGGCAGGGCGGGTGGGGCAAGGCCGGCGCGCGCCCCGTCGCGCGGCGCCAGCCGGGACGGCGGCAGGTAGGGGCTCCCGATGGTGACGGTCTCGGCGCGCGGCAGGGTCGAGGCGGTGGCAGGCTGCGCCCCCGCCAACAGGGCCGCGACCAGCATGGCCGCGACCAGCATGGCCGCGAGCGCGGCCGCCGTGGCTGCGTGTCCGGGACGGCGCGGCCGGGAGCGGGCGGCTGCGCGCATCATGGCTAGGGCAGCAGCACGCCAAGCGCCGTCATCGTCGCCGTGGCGAAGGCCGCGAAGCCGAGCAGGGCCGCGATCAGGCCCATCATCTCGAGCGCGTTCGAGCTGCGGTAGTGCTGGTTGGCAAGGCGCCCGAGCGCGAGCGCCCCCAAGCCTGCGGCGATGACCGCGAACACCAGCCCCGCCGCATAGCCGGGCGCCGCCTGCTCGCGCAGGATGACGCTGGCCGCGGGCGAGATGTTGTAGCCGGCGCGGGCGAGCAGGATCAGCAACCCGGCACCGTTCAGCACCAGCCCGACCAGCACCAGCGCCAGCGACATGCGCCCGCCATGCCGGGCGGCAGTGGTCTTGCCCTCGGCCCAGACGGAAAGCCGGGCACGATAGAGCTCCAGCTCGCCGGCGATGGAATCGGCCGCCATCTCGGCCGGGGGAAGGGTGCGGCTGCCATAGCTTGGCTGGCTCGGTTCTGCCATCTTGTCCTCTCGCGCTCTGTGTGGGCTGACGGTCCACCAGGCCACAAGCTAGCGCCTGCGCCCGTGCCCGAGGAAGATGCCGATGTTCCGCTGCGACCTGATCATCCGCAACGCCACCCTGTTCGACGGCACCGGTGCCCCTCGCCTGCAGGCCGACATCGCCGTGCGCGGCGAGCGGATCGAGGCGGTGGGCGAACTTGGCGACATGGCCGCCGCGCGCGAGCTGGACGCCACCGGGCTGGCGGTCGCGCCCGGCTTCATCGACGCGCATACGCATGATGACCGCCTGCTGCTGTCCGAGCCCTGCCCGCGCTGCAAGCTTTCCCAGGGCGTGACCACCGTCATCGCCGGCAATTGCGGCGTCAGCCTCGCGCCCTTGCGGCGGGCGCGCCGCCCGCCGCCGCCGCTCGACCTGCTCGGCGACGAAAGCTGGTGGCGCTTCGCCAGCGTGGGCGAGTATGCCGATACGCTGGATCGCGAGCCGCCGGCGGTGAACGCCATGCTGCTGGTCGGCCACACCACGCTGCGCGTCGGCGCGATGGGCGATGATCTCGACCGGGCGGCAACCGACGCCGAGATCGCAGCGATGCAGGCCGCGCTCAAGGCGGCGCTGGCCGAGGGCGGCATCGGGCTTTCGACCGGCCTCTACTACCCGCCCGCGATCAAGGCCCCGACCGAGGAGGTGGTGGCGCTGGCCGAGGTGGCGGCGGCGGCGGGCGGGATCTATGTCACCCACATGCGCGACGAGGGGCGCGGCGTGCAGGACAGCATCGCCGAGACGCTGCGCATCGGCCGCGAGGCGGGGCTGCCCGCGATCATCAGCCATCACAAGTGCGTCGGCCCCGAGAATTTCGGCCGCTCCAGGGCCACGCTGGCGCAGATCGAGGCGGGCGCGGCGGGGCAGCATGTCGGGCTCGATGTCTACCCTTACGCCGCCGCCTCGACCGTGCTGCTGCCGAAGCGGCTGCGCCCCGACATCCCGGTGATGGTGACATGGTCGGTCCCGCATCCGGAGATGACCGGGCGCATGATCGATGCGGTGGCGCGCGAATGGGGCGTGCCGGTGACCGAGGCCGCCGAGCGGCTGCTGCCGGCAGGCGCGATCTACTTCCAGATGGACGAGGCCGACGTGCAGCGCATCATCGCCCATCCGCGCAGCATGATCGGCTCGGACGGGCTGCCGCATGACGCGCACCCGCATCCGCGCCTGTGGGGCACCTTCCCGCGCGTGCTTGGCCATTACGCGCGAGAGCTCGGCATCGTCGCGATGGAGGATGCGGTGCGCAAGATGACCAGCCTGCCGGCGGCCGAGTTCGGCATCGCCGATCGCGGCACCGTGCGCCCGGGCGCCTATGCCGACCTGGTGCTGTTCGACGCCGCCACCGTGAAGGACAGCGCTACCTTCGAGCGGCCGACCGAACCGGCCGCGGGCATCGTCGAGACCTGGGTCAATGGCCGCTCGGTCTGGCGCGACGGCGCGGCCACCGGCGAGCGGCCGGGCCGGCTCCTGCGCCGCGGCGCGGGGCAAGACTAGGCCGGGCCGCGGCGCGCGCGCTTTCCATCGCCGCTTCCGTCATGGACCTGCCTTTCGCGCAGATGCCCTTCGGCCCGATGATCGCCTTCGCCTTCGCCATGTCGGCGACACCGGGGCCGAACAACGTCATGATCGCCAACGCGGCGGCCAATCACGGCCTGCGCGCCACCGCCCCGATGCTGGCCGGCATCCTCGCCGGCGGGCCGAGCCTGTTCCTGGCCTCGGGCGCGGGGCTGGCGGCGCCGCTGGCGGCGAGCCCGGGGCTGCACCTCGCCCTGAAATGGATCGGCGCGGCCTGGCTGCTTTGGCTCGCCTGGCGCATCGCCACCGCCCCGCCGCCGCCGCTCCTTGCCGGTCCGGCGCCACGCCCCGAGAGCCGGCCGCCGCTCGGCTTTCTCGGCGCGGCGGCGTTCCAGTGGGTCAACCCGAAGGCCTGGGTGATGGTGCTGGGCGCACTGGCGGCCTTCACGCCGGTGGGCGTCGATGCCTTCGGCGCGGCGGCGATCATGGCGGTGGTGTTCGTGCTGGTGGGCCTGCCCAGCATCTCGTTCTGGATGCTGGTGGGGCTCGGCATGCGCCGGCTGCTGCGCTCGGCGCGCGCCTTCCGCGCCTTCAATGTGGCGATGGCGGTGCTGCTGGCCCTCAGCCTCGTGCCGGCCTTCTGGCCCGGGCTTCTGCCCTAGCGCCCGGCGACATGGCCGATCAGCGCGGCCATCAGCGCATCGGCATCGGCGCGCCTGGGCAAGTGCCGGTTGGCCAGCCGCGCGATCCCGGCCTCGGCCTTGGCGCCGAGCGTGGCGCAGAGCGCGACATATTGCCGCGCGATCCGCCCGGCGAGGACGGCGCGCGCGCTGCGGCCGCCCACCCAGGCGCGCGCGATGCGGCCGAGATCGAACTCGTCCGTATCGGCGGCGAGCCCGACTTGCAGCAGCAGGCCGTAGAGATCGGGCCAGGCGTCGCGCCAGCTATCGGGGTCGGCGCTTGCCTTGGCGGGAGCGGCCGTGGCGGGGGCACCTTTGGTGGCGGGCATCGGTGCATTCCTTCGCGTTGCGTGGCTCATTCGTCGGGATAGCTGGTCAGGATCGTGTAGCCGCCCTGGCCGTCCTTGATCAGCACGACGCGCGCCCCCCGGGCATCGCGCACGCCGCGCCCGCGCTCGGCCATCCGTCCGACGGCATCGTTGAAGCGCCGTGTCAGCGCCAGGGGATCGCTCTGGCGCGCATCGGCAAGCCAGCGCCGCACCCGCTCGGCGTTGCGCGGATCGGCCAGCGTGGCGTTGATCGCGCGCTGCGCCGTCATGCGATCGGGATAGGAGGAGGCGGCGCGCAGGTTCGGGAACTGGCGCAGCCGGTCCAGAAGCTCGCGGTCGGACTTGCCGACATGGCGGGCGATGGTGTGGCCGCGGCTGATGCCGGCACCGCGCGGATTGTAGCCGGCCTTGCCCTCGTGGCGGGCGAGGTCGTTATAGGGGGCGGAGGCGGGGTCGGCCGCCTGGCTGCGTCCCGCCTGGTTGCGCGCCGGCTGGGCCAGGGCCTCGGTGACGCCAGGCCCGATTCCGGGAAGGGCGCCAGGCACTGCCATTGCTGCGAACAAGAGCGCGCCGAGCGCGAGCACGAGACGGGCGAGGAACCCGGCCCCGCGCGCAGGCGGGCGGGTCCGGGCGGAAGTGCGGGCAGGGGGGCGGGGGTGGCGCCCGGTCATGGAACCCTCCGTGGCGGGTGGGCGGCGGCCGGGGCACCACCTCCGTTCGGCGTCCATCAGCCGAACCGAAGCCGTGCCCTGGCCAGCGAAGTTCGCGAGCAGGCTGGTCCGGCCGGACGGGAGCGCATGTCGCCTCCGCCGGCTGGACGCTGCTCCAGGGCGCGGCAGTGTCGCCAATCGCGCCCGGCGCCGCAACCGCAACTGCAACCGCTACCGCAGCCGCAGGCGCCCCAGGACCGGGGCCGGCATGTGTGGCGCGCCAACCGCCCGCATTGCCTGCCCGCCCGGTCCGGCCCGGCTCGCCACGGCCGTGGCGGCTTGCCAGGGGCGCCCGCACGTCCTACACCCGGCCCGGATTGCAGGGCGGGCGCGCGGGCCCACATGGCAGTGCGGCCGCGCGCTGCATGCCCGCCCGCCGGACATGACCCACCGGTTTCCACCTGCCGACCTGCCGGAGAGCCAGCATGGACATCCACGCCGCCGCCCAGCCCGATCCGCACCAGGAGATCCGCGAATCCGTGCGTGCGCTGTGCGCGCAGTTCCCGGGCGAGTACTGGCGCAAGCTCGACCGCGAGCGCGGCTACCCGACCGAGTTCGTCACGGCGCTGACCGAGGCGGGCTTCCTCGCCGCGCTGATCCCCGAGGAGTATGGCGGCTCGGGCCTGCCGCTCTCGGCCGCCGCTGCGATCCTGGAGGAGATCCACCGCTCCGGCAGCAATGGGGCGGCCTGCCACGCGCAGATGTACACGATGGGCACCGTGCTGCGCCATGGCAGCCAGGCGCAGAAGAGCAGCTACCTGCCCAAGATCGCCACCGGCGAGTTGCGCCTGCAGGCCTTCGGCGTGACCGAGCCCACCAGCGGCACCGACACCACTTCGCTGCGCACCACCGCGCGCAAGGAAGGCAATGACCGCTACGTGGTCAACGGCCAGAAGGTCTGGACCAGCCGCGCCGAGCATTCCGACCTGATGCTCCTGCTCGCGCGCACCACCCCGCGCGACCAGGTGAAGAAGCGCACCGAGGGCTTGTCGGTGTTCCTGGTCGATATGCGCGCGGCCAAGGGCAAGGGCCTGTCGATCCGCCCGATCCGGGCGATGATGAACCACAACTCCTGCGAAGTATTCTTCGACAACATGGAGATCCCCGCCGACAGCCTGGTGGGCGAGGAAGGCAAGGGCTTCCGCTACATCCTCGACGGCATGAACGCAGAGCGCATCCTGATCGCCTCGGAATGCATCGGCGATGCGCGCTGGTTCATCCAGAAGGCGGTCGAGTACGCGAAAAGCCGCGTCGTGTTCGGCCGCCCGATCGGCCAGAACCAGGGCATACAGTTCCCGATCGCCAAGGCCCATGCCGCGACCGAGGCGGCGGCGCTGATGGTCAAGGATGCCTGCGCCCGCTTCGAGCGTGGCGAGCCCTGCGGCCCGCAGGCGAACATGGCCAAGATGCTGGCCGCGGACGCCGCCTGGATGGCCGCCGAGATGTGCGTGCAGACCCATGGCGGCTTCGCCTTCGCCGAGGAATACGATGTCGAGCGCAAGTTCCGCGAATGCCGGCTCTACCAGGTGGCGCCGATCAGCACCAACCTGATCCTGTCCTATGTCGCCGAGCATGTGCTCGGCCTGCCGCGCAGCTTCTGACCGGGCGCAAGGGAGACGAGACATGGCCGGCGGCAAACCGCTTTCGGGTCTTCTGGTGGTGGCGCTGGAGCAGGCGGTGGCCGCGCCCTACTGCTCCTCGCGCCTGGCCGATGCGGGCGCGCGCGTGATCAAGATCGAGCGCGCCGAGGGCGATTTCGCCCGCTTCTACGACAAGGCGGCGAACGGGCTTTCCAGCTACTTCGTCTGGCTCAACCGCGGCAAGGAAAGCCTCGTCCTCGACATCAAGAAGCCCGAGGACTCGGCGCTGCTGTCGCGCATCCTGGCGCGGGCCGATGTGTTCATCCAGAACCTCGCCCCCGGTGCCGCGGCGCGCGCGGGCTTTGGCGCCGAGGCGCTGCGCGCGCGGAACCAGCGGCTGGTGACGGTCGACATCTCGGGCTATGGCGACGAGGGGCCTTACGCCGAGATGAAGGCCTACGACCTCCTGGTGCAGGCCGAGAGCGGCGTCTGCTCGATCACGGGCCGGCCCGAGGGGCCGGGGCGCATCGGCGTTTCCGCCTGCGACATCGCCTGCGGCATGTATGCCTATTCCGGCGTGCTGGAAGCGCTGTTGGAAAGGGGCATCACCGGCAAGGGCCGCGGGCTGAAGGTCAGCCTGTTCGACGGCATGGCCGACTGGATGAGCGTGCCGCTGATCCTGCATGAAGGCACCGGCAAGGGGCCGGCGCGCACCGGGCTCTATCATCCGCAGATCTGCCCCTACGGCGCCTTCGCCCTGGCCGATGGCGGGCAGGTGCTGATCGCGATCCAGAACGAACGCGAATGGGCTACCTTCTGCGCCCATGTCATGCTCGATGCCGAGTTGCCGAAGAAGCCGGGCTTCGAGAGCAATGTCGCGCGGGTGCAGAACCGCCCCGGTGTCGATGGCGCGATCGCCGCGCTGTTCGGGACGCTCAGCCGGGCCGAGGCGGAAGCGCGGCTGCGCCGGGCCAACACCGCCTATGGCTTCATCAACGATGTCGCGGCCTTCGCGAAGCATCCGGCGCTGCGCCGTGTCACGGTCGAGACGCCGAACGGGCCGGTGAGCTACGCCGCCCCGCCCGCGCTGCGCGATGACGGGCCGCGCGCGCTCGGGCCGGTGCCGGCGATCGGCGCGCATTCGGACGCCATCCGCGCCGAGTTCGCGCCCTGACGACGCGGCGCGCGCGTCCGGGTCCCGTCTGTCCTGGCATCCGGGCGCGACCCGCGCCGGGTTCGCCGCCTGAGCCGGAACGCTATCGCGCGCGGATGGCGGGTGCCGCGCGCGCCGGCGCGGCGATCGCGCCGCCGCCCGCGCTGGCATTGGCGCGCACGGGCAGGAAGGCGGCCGGGCCGGCGCGCAGCACCGGCACGATGGAGCCAGCGCCGGTGCGGGGTACAGGCAGCGTGCGATAGTCGGCGAGCGAGCGGCCGCGCCCGGCGCCATCGCCACCGCCCGGGGCGGCCGGGCGGATCGCGCCGGCATCGGTCGCCTGGCCCGGCGCGGGCGACGGGGTGATGCTGCCCGCGAGATGCAGCAAGGGGCGCGGCGGCCCCGCCGCCACGACACGGCGCGCCGCATCGCCCCAGACCGCCATCACCCGCGCGCGATAGGCTTCCGCCAGGCTGGGCGTGTGCGAATGGTAGCGCCCCGCCGCCACCGCCCAGTCACCGCCGGCGGCGGCATGCAACTCGGCCAGGAAGCGGGCGGCATAGTCGGCATTGCGCACCGGGTCGAAGGCCGTGGCGAGGTCGGGGAAGGCCGCCGGATGATGGTGCAGGTTCACCTGCATGCAGCCGACATCGACCGAGCGCACCCCGCGCGCCCGCAGGGCCCGCACGGCGGCGACCGCCTCGTCCCGTGTCGGAAAGAACTGCCCGCGCCCCTCGGCATTGATGGTCCAGGGCCAGGGCAGGAACTGCCGCGTGTCGGGGTTGCGGCGACCGGATTCGATGCGGGCGATGGCGCCGAGCAGGCCGGGCGGCAGGGCATGGGCGCGCTCGGCCTCGCGGATGGCGGCGAGGCAGAGGCCGGAGGGGGAGGCATCGGCGGGCGACGCCGCCGGTGTCGGGGCGAGCGGGGGTGCCGCGCGTGGCGGGGCAGGTGCGGCACGGCCGAACAGCCCGCCCGGCTGGCCCCAGCCGATCGCGCCGGCGCCGGCAGCGGGGCGCGGCGCGACGGCGGCGGGCCGGGGTGTGGCGATGGGCGCGGCAAGGGGCGCAGCAAGGGGCGCGGCAAGGGGCGCGGCAAGGGGCGCGGCAAGGGGCGCGGTTGGCGCCGAAAGCGCCGCCAGGACGACCAGCCAGGACGCGGCGAGGACGGTGCGGGCCTGTCGGGGCCGGGTGGCGTAGCACAGCTTCTGCGGGAACATAGCGCGGCTGATGCAACCGACAGGCCAGGACTCCGCATGGCCGGGCTGTCCATCCCCGAACCGTCCCCGAGGCTGCATGACAGGGTCGCATCAGTCGCATTGCTGCGGCGCAAAAATTCAGGAAACACCCTTGTCTAACAAGCGCCGTGGACCTATCTTCCGCATTGCAGCAACGCAACTTCGGTTGCCACTGCTGCTTTTCTTGGACGTTTCCTCCCTTGAACTCGGGCCGTGCGCAAGCACGGCCCTTTTTTCTGTCCCGCCCTTTTTGTCCCCGACCGTGCGCAAGTACGGCCCGTTGGCTGGCCCGCTGCCGAGCAGCCATGCGCGGCGCCGCCCCGGCCTAGCGCCCCGCCGGCGGGGGCAACAGCGTTGGATACTGGCCGAGCCCGCGCTGCATCAGCACCACATCGACCCACCGCCCATGCTTGTAGCCGACCGCCTCAAGCGTGCCGGCCATGCCGAAGCCGAGCGCGCTGTGCAGGCCGATCGAGGCCTTGTTGTCGGTGTCACCGATCGCCGCCAGCATCTGCCGGCAGCCCATCTCGGTGCAGCTGTTGATCAGGGCCGTGAGCAGCGACAGCCCCACCCCGCGCCGGGTGCGCGCCGGCGCGACATAGACCGAATCCTCCACCGTGAAGCGATAGGCGCTGCGGGCGCGGAAGGGCGCCGCATAGGCGTAGCCCAGGATCTCGCCGTCATCGGCCTCGGCCACGAACCAGGGGAAGCCCTGGCCGGTCACCTCGGCCAGCCGCTCGGCCATCTCGGCCGCATCGGGTGGCACCTCCTCGAAGGTGCCGAGCCCGTTCAGCACATGGTGGGCGTAGATCGCCTGGATTGCCGCGACATCCTCGAAGCGGGCCTTGCGCAGCGCGTAGCGGGGCGGGGTGAGCGACATCGATGTCTCCGGCCTTTCGAGGCGTGAGGGTTACGCGCGGCCATGGCTCAGGGCGCGAGCATGCGCCAGTCCATCTCCATCAGGCGCGCGATCGCGCGCGCGAGGTTCTGGCGCAGCGCGCCAAGCCCCGGCCCGCGCTCGATGCGCGCCTCGTTCATGTAGAGCGGGCGGCTGATCTCGAGCTGGAGCACGTGCACGCCCTCGCGCGGGCGGCCGTAATGGCGCGTGACGAAGCCGCCGGCATAGGGGTCGTTGCGGCGCACGGCATAGCCCATGCCGGCAAGCTCGCTCTCGATGCGCAGGGTGACGATCGGGGCGCAGGCGGTGCCGTGCAGGTCGCCCAGCACCATGTCGGGCTGGCGGCGGCCGAGGCCGTGGCCGGCGGCCTGGCTCGGCATCGAGTGGCAGTCGATCAGGAGGCAGCAGCCGAAGCGTGTCTTGGTCTCGGCGATCAGCGCCGCCAGCGCCTCGTGATAGGGGGTCCAGCAGCGGGCGATGCGCGCCTCGGCCTCGGCGAAATCGAGCTTGCCGCGATAGATCGGCTCGCCGGTGGCGACGACGCGCGGAATGGCCCCGAGCCCTGCCGCCACCCGCGCCGAGGCGGCGTTGACATAGGCCGGCAGGGGGCCGGAAAACATCGCCGGGTCGAGCTCCCAGCGCTCGCGGTTCACATCGACATAGGCGCGCGGGAAATGGGCATGGATCAAGGGCGCCCCATGCGCCGGGGCGGCGGCGAACAGTTCCTCGACGAAACTGTCCTCGGAGCGGCGCAGCGCCAGCGCATCGAGGCGCGCGGCGGCCAGGAAGGCGGCCGGGTAGTCGCGTCCCGAATGGGGCGAGGCGAACAGAAGCGGCGCGCGCGGCGCCGTCGGGCGCAGCACGGTGTAGGGCGCGACCTCGGGCGCGCACAGCTCGGCCAGGAGCGGGGCAGCGGACACGTTCATGCCCGCCAATTAAGCCAAAGCCCTGGCGCCCTGTCATGCGGGATTGCGCGGGGTAGCGGGGGCAGGGGCCGGCGCCCTTGCTCCCGCTTCCGGGGTCTTCCTGCTCGCCTTGCCAAGCGCGCGGGGCCCGTCCTATAAGGGCGCTCCCGTCGCGGGCGCCTGGTCGCCCGCCACTGATCCGGGTGATGGCTCGGGCGCGTAGCTCAGCGGGAGAGCACTACCTTGACACGGTAGGGGTCACAGGTTCGATCCCTGTCGCGCCCACCATTCCGGTACAAAACCGGGCACCGTTGCCGCCCCGCCGTTTCCGGCGGGCGGCAGCAGCCCGGAGGCGAGCGCGGCCCTTGAGCCGCGCAGCCTGATCTCCCCGTCATCGACATCGATCCGCTCAAGGAACTGCCGGACATAGCCCTTGCGTAAGGTGGCGTCCTCGGCGCGGAGCTGCGCCCTGGCCGCCGCCGCGAACCGGGCGAGGTTCGCCTTGCCGAGCATCTTGCGCGGCAGTTCACGCTGCTGTTCCAGCCCGGCGATCAGCCGCAGCGTTTCCTCACGCTGCGCCTCGTGTCGCGTAAGCGACTTGCGGAACAGCTCATTGTCGGCGAACACCCCTTCGGCCAACGCGTCGTAAAGCCGTTCGATCTTGCCTTCGGTCGCGGCCAGTTCCTTGCGCAGCTCTTTGGCCCGCGCGGCGGTGTCGCGGCTGCGGTCTTTGGTCCGCGCGATCAGCGCCGAGAGCAATGTCTCCAGCCGTTCGGGCGCAAAGATTTTCTGTTCAAGCTGCGTAACGACCAGATCGTCGAGCACCGGCATCGGCACGCTGCGCCCCGCGCAGTGCGTCTTGCCCTTATGCATGGCGCTATGACACGCATAGTAACGGTAGCGTCCGCCCTTGCCGGTGCGCAGCGTCATCCCGCCGCCGCAACTCGCACACTTGACGAGGCCGGTCAGCAGCGTCGGGCCGTTGACCACGCGCGGCGGCGTCCGCGCCGGCCGCCTTGCTTCAAGCTGCTTCTGCACCGCCCGGAACTCGACCGGGTCGATGATGACCGGCGTTTCAAAGGGTATCCATTCGGCGCGGTCCTTGGTTTTGCCGCTGCGGGAGTCCTTGCGGTTGAAATAATGCCGCCCGGCATAGGCCTCGCGGGTCAGAATCTCGTGGACGCGGGTGGACGTGAATATGCCGGTGCGGTAGCCGATGCCGCGCCGGTTCAGTTCATGGGCGATGGCGCGGATGCCCATGTCCTCTCTATACAGATCGAAGATCATGCGGACGATCGCGGCTTCCGCCGGGTCGATCTCAAGTTTTTTCTTGTGAGCGTCGCCGCGGATTTCAACGGTGACGGCGCGATAGCCGAAGGGCGGCCTTGCGCCGTTCCAGAAGCCCAGCTTCGCGTTGGCAATCATCGCGCCGCTGACGACGAGCGCCTTGCTCTCGCTGTCGTACTGATCGAGCACGGACATCATCCCCCGCAGCATACGGCCACCGGGGTCGTCGGACACGGCCTGCGTAATGGAGATCAGCAGAACGTCGTTCTTTTCGAGGGCGCGGCGGTGCAGCTCGAATTTGAACGACTCCCGGAAGAAGCGCGAATAGCTGTAGACGAGGATGGCATCGAACGGATGGTCCCTGCGGGTTGCGTCCGCCATCATGCGCCGGAACTGCGGGCGCTTGTCGTCGGTCGCGGACGCCCCCGGCTCGACATACTCGGCGACGACCGTCCAGCCCCGCTCGCGGCAGCGGGCCTCGCACTGATGGCGCTGCTCGGGGATCGAGAGGTCTTTTTCCGCCTGCCGCGCGGTAGACACCCGCAAATACAGAGCCACTTTCATCGAGCCGTTCCTTATGCCGTCCGCTTCGCACCTCCGGAGTCCGCCAGTATATCGTCAATGAGTCCGGAAAGCGCCCTTTCCAGCAGATCGAGTTCGGCGTCCGTGACCGGCAGCGGCGACGGCAGATCGTCGCTCACCGCATATGAGCGTATGCGCTTCCCGTCCTTGCCAGCCTCGAAAATATCGCCGTTCATACGGAACAGGTGGGCCGCGCCGCGACGCCCTGACCGCGCACGTTCCTCGTCGCGTCAGGTCCCCGGACAAGAAAAAGGCCCCGCCGTGAGGCGGAGCCTTTAAGGGAGGGGCGGCGCCTACAGGCGCGGCCCGCCGAGCCTGGCGCGCAGCGCCCGGCTGATGTTTTCGAGGCTGGCAAGAGCCGCCGCCCGCTCGGGCGAGCCGGCCGCGCTCGCAGCCAATTCCTGCTGCGCCTTGCGGTGCAGGACGCGCAGTTCGTGAACTGAACGGTGTTGAAGGGAAGCCGGTGTGATGATCCTGGACATTTTCTCTCTCCTCTTGTCATCGAGGCCCCGGCCATCGGGACCTTCCGGCCCCACAAACACAATCATCGGCAAGGAAAGGTCCCCGCATGGGCGGGAGACGAGAAACAGACAAAGCGGAGAAAGAAAAGGGACAACGGGCAGTGCACCTGCGCCCGAAGACATTGTCAGTTCACGGATGGAGAGGACTGAATCGAAAGGTCAGAGGGATTGAGATGTGAACGCGCGAACGGCGCGGCCCGCCGGCGGGCGGCGGAAAGATCGGATGAAACAAAGATAAGTATTGTTGAGAATAGAAGTTGCGTCACTGCGAGAGGTCACAACTTTTTGAGCAACTTTTTGGAGAGCATTCGGACACTATAGATAAGCTAAAGTTGAATATCAATATTTCAAATTCCGCATATTGATGGCATAAATGATTCGGACACAGCATCAATAAAACAAATAGAACGATTGCATTAATGCTTACTGACAAATCATTCAACACAATCGCGGTTATGCTATGCGTTGTAGCCATTGTAGTCACGGTTGTTTCAGTAGTCTTCGCCGGAGACCGTTCAGGGCCTCCTAGTCGGAATGAAATCGAAGCACAGAAAGAGCGGTGTGCGCAGCCTGTTTATGTAAGCTTAGGGCAACACACTCTGAGAATCCCAAGAAGGTTGGGCGACTGGCTTTTCTTAGTGCACGACGGGAAAATGGTTCGCGTCGGCTGCAACCGCACCGAGGATTCGCCGGCAAAGGCCGAACATTTTAGCTTCCTCTACTACGACGAACTCCCAGGTTACCCTCACCAACACCATTCCTTGGGGCAAACGGAAGTAGTTAGCTATCAACTTATCTTCGACCTTCTCCCGTCCAACCGCCGCGATCAATTTACCGAGATCATAGAGGCGCTCAATAAGAGCGGATTGACTTTGGAGTCTCTTCCGAAGAACGGTTCTTTCTACGAATATAACGAGATCGGAACATATTACATCAACGCGGACGGCGCTTTGCTCTCGCCGACGGGGCGTCCGCTTTTACTGTACGGCTGCCCTAACCCCAACGATGCCTTCGAGTGCCGTGCCGAATTTCTTTGGCGGGAAGACATCATTGTCCTCGTCAATCTCTCAACGTACCCGTCCGACGTTTCTTTGGAGGCATGGAAAGATTTATTTCCTCGAATCCTGAACGTTTTGGAATCCATTGATCGCACTTCCAATTATTTGCCCACAGGAGATAAATAATGACTTATTCGCTCGGATCACAACAACAAGCATTACTCGATATTGCCTTGGAAGACGCGCGGGCGAATGAGGACGACGGAGAAACGCAGGGTGTCTACGCACGGGCGTATGAGTTGTTGTTTGCGATGATCTCCGATGACGGCACCAGTTCGGCTTATGTTTCCGAGAGCGACCTATCGGGCCTGAACTCGGCGCAGTTAGAATCCTGGTACGACACCTGGAAGGCGAACGGCCTTGATAGTGTCGATGTCTCGGATTGGGAGAAGATCGACAACGGTATCGAGGACGGAGCGTGGGTATTTCTGAGAGGCGTCGCCAGCGTGAATTGGGGAGCGGAGCATCCCGCCGGGGAAACGGACTACTCGAAATTCATCCGCGAGTATTCCAAAGTTCAATACGAAACGCGGTTCGGATCGCCCCCGGACGATGCAGATGTGCAGAAAACGTCCGACGGGATAGCAGACAATATATTGGACTACATAGCAAATCTGACAAACGGCGATATTCCCGACATAGATACTATTGCAGTTGATGACGCAGCATCCGCCGCGGGAACCTTGTTTGTGGACGGACAAGTCGCTGGCTGGGCGGGCGCACCGTTTCTTGTTCCTGTCGGTCACGATGACTCATTCAGGGGCTATATTCTCCACGAGAATAACGGAATCGGCGACGGGGAGACGGGCGAGACGTATGACGCGCTGGCGATGGTCTACAGCGTGATCGAAACAGCGTCGAACCTTGGGATCAGTCTGACGAGCAAGACGCTTGGCGATGTTCTCTTTGAGGTCATTCCTGACTCATCAGACCCGGATGATCTGGGCACCATCCTGTCCTCATACGCGAGCGCTTGGAACACGGTCGTCAGCGACACGAATGATTACCTGGAAGACGCATATGGGGGCAACTTCAGCCTGATCCTGACGGGCCTTATCACCGCGATTGGATACGAGAAGATCATATTGGGAACTAAGGATGCAGATGGCTCTATTGCCGGCACGTCCGGAGAGAATCTCATCCACGCCGGTGCTGGCGACGACACGATTGTCGGTTCAGCGAACGACGATATTCTTGACGGCGGTGCCGGCACCGACACGGTAGATTACACCGCCGCGAGTGATACCTTAATCGTCAACATCAAAGACCCAGCCACTGCGGTAAGCACAGAGTACGTAGGATATGTACTATTAAATAGCGACATTGATAATTTGCACAACATAGAGGTAATTAGAGGATCTACAGACGACGACGAATTTATCATTCACGACATGAAGGACGGTCTGACGCTCGACGCGTACACCGGTGCAGGAGATAAGCTCAGTGGGTTCTATGTAGAAGGAGGGGTAACTATTGATGCCGGAGCTGGTACGCTTACGGCGGGCGGAGATACCATAATCTTCGATAATTTTGAGAAATTTGAAGGCACGAATTCCGCGGATATTTTCAAGCCGAAGTACGACGGAACGGGCTTCTCAGGTTACACGTACGACGGGCGGGCCGGTACGGATACGATGGATTATGCCGCAGTCACTTTCGATACGGTCATAAACATCAGCAACCTAAATAATGGTACGGCGCAGAAAAATGGAGGTGGGGGTGGCACTGACAAACTCGTTTCAATAGAGAACTTGATCCTGGGTTCCGGTAACGATGTTGTAACCGGCAGCAGCGCCGACAACTATTTCGATTTCAGTGCGGGCGGGAACGACAAGGTGACCCTTGGCGGCGGGTCGGACATAATTGGATTTCACTATTCCTCCGGACACAAGCTTGACATCGACCCCGCGCTTACCGGAGACAACTTCGCCTTGGAAATCACCGGCGCGGTCGAGGACGATCTCTTTTATACAAACATCGGCAACGACCTGATGATCTCGGAGGTCGATCCGCTAAGTAGCGCGGTTCTCGATACGTACATCATCATCAAGGATGGTGCCGTAATGCCCGATCCCACGTTTTACATTGATTGGGAGGAGTCGCAGTGGGACGGTTCATTAGGAGAATTGCAGGAGCTTGAAGAGGAGCACTTCAAGATAGTTGCGCCCTGGGCATCTGTGGGCGAACCGAAACCAGGATATCACGATGGCTTCACTAGCGGTTTCGGTACAGCGAAGACGGTATCGAGTCCGCTCGTCCTTGACCTCGACATGGACAGCAGCATCGAGCTGACTGCGCTCGACGATGACAACCCGATTTACTTCGACGCCGGCGACGGTGATGACTTTGCGGAGAATACCGGCTGGGTGGACCCGGATGACGGGCTGCTCGCCATCGACCTGAACGGCAACGGCCGCATCGACGACCATAGCGAGCTGTTCGGGACGTTGATGATCGACGGCTTTACCGTCCTGTCGGCCTATGACACCAACGATGACGGCACCATAGACGCGAACGACGCGCAGTGGGGCGATCTGCTGATCTGGCAGGATGCCAATTCAAATGCCTATTCGGAATCATCGGAACTGAATCCGCTTGCCTACCACAACATCACCGGTATTTCGCTCAGCGGCGTACAGGAAGTCACTCAAACGATCGCCGGCAACGACATCACGCACGAGAGCACCTTCACGGTCGATGGCGCGGGGACGTTCGACATCGTCGATGCCTGGTTTGCGTTCGACAATGCCAATTCGCTCTACGACGGTGACACGAGCGGCCTCGATGCCACGATGTATAACCTGCCTGTCCTGCGCGGTTTCGGGGAGCTTCCCGACCTGCCGCTGGCGGCTTCTCTCAACGCCTCGCTCGCCGGCGTACTTGAAGACCTCAAGGACCGCACATTCACCGACCTGTTCGATAGTGCCGCGGCCGTCGATGGTGAGGTGACGGATATCCTGTATTACTGGGCCGGGGTGGACGCCGTTTCCCCCACGAGCCGGGGCGCTCACTTTGACGCCCAGAAGCTCGGCTTCATGGAAAAATACGGCGGCGACCCGTTCGTGCAGAACGGCTGGTCGTCGAACCCGACCGGCGGCAACGCGGCCGCGCTTCTGAATGATGCGTGGGACGTTCTTTACGGCAACCTGAAAATGCACCTGCTGGTGCAGGCCGGGGCGCTGGCGGTCTTTTCCGACGGCACCAAATACAATCTCTCGACGGGCGAACTGGATGGCGGCCTGGCGCTCGACCAGACCGCCATTGAAACCACGCTGTCCGACGCGGCCGATGCCTCATCCGACGGCGAAGCGTTCTGGGCTGCCTTCGCGGAATTCCTGCAATTCGTGAAGGACCCGACGACGACCGAGCGCGGCTGGCTCGATACCGCGGTCGCCAACAGCGATGTCGCCGGCCTGTCGGACTGGGACGATGTCGAGGCGCTGCTTGACCCGGTTATCGGCGATGAGTGGACCGGCACGTCCGGCGCGGATGACAAGGACGGCACATCGTTGCGCGATATCCTGGAGGGTGAGGAAGGTAACGACATCATCGACGGCCTTGGCGGCGACGACTACATCGAGGGTAACGAGGGCGACGACACCATCGACGGCGGCGACGGCGACGACAAGATTCTCGGCGGCAACAACAACGACACCATCAGCGGCGGCGCCGGGAACGACGAACTGTATGGCGGCAGCGGGACCAACATCCTCGATGCCGGCGAAGGCGCCGACTACATGGAAGGTGGCGGCGGCGCCGATACCTTCAGGTACACATCCGGCGACGACGGCATCAAGGATACCGGCGGCACCGATACGATCGTGATCCTCGACGACACGATCGGCATAGCGAATATCACGTTCTTCCGCACACCCGACGACACGCTGGCGATCACCGTCGGTACGCTCGGTACGATCTATATCGAAAAGCAGTTTTACGCGGCGGGCAACCAGATCGAGACGTTGTCCTTCACCAAGAGTGAAGAGGGCAATATCGACCTCACCGCGCTCGACGACGTAACCACCTATGGCGGCAATCACTCGCAAAGCATCTGGGGCGTCGGGATCGGCTCGGGCAACCGCAACGACACGATTTACGGCTATGCCGGCAACGACAAAATCTTCGGCCTGAGCGGGGCCGACTTGATCTATGGTGGCGACGATCAGGACGACATCGACGGTGGTGACGGCGACGATGAAATCTATGGTGAGAACGGCCACGACACGATCACCGGCGCGGCCGACAATGATGAAATTTACGGCGGGGCCGGGAACGACGATCTCGACGGCGGCGGCGGCAATGATGTGATCGACGGCGGCGACGGCGATGACACCATCATCGGCGGGAACGACAACGACACGCTGACCGGCGGGGCCGGGAACGACTGGATTTCCGGCGGCAGCGGCACCAACGACATCGACGGCGGCGACGGGGACGACGAGATATATCTCGGCAACGCAGGCACGGTCGATGGCGGCGCGGGCAACGACTATATCGACGGCGGGACCGGCAGCGCGACCATCGATGCCGGAGACGGCGACGATGTGATCGACGCCGGTTCGAACGTAGATACGGTCCACGGCGATGCCGGGGATGACATCATCAACGGCGAGGGTGGCAACGACATCCTCTACGGCGATGCCGACAACGACACCATCGACGGCGGGATCGGCCTGGACGAGCTTCACGGCGGCACCGGCAACGACATCCTGATCGGGGACGACGAGGAGGACGAACTGTATGGCGATGACGGCGACGACTGGCTGGACGGCGGCGATGAAAACGACATCCTGCAGGGCGGCGACGGCAGCGATTCCTACTGGCTTGAGATCGGCGACAATGGCGACGACATCACCGATACCAACGGGACCAAGGATTACCTGGTCTTTGCTTCCGGGATCACCCCTTATGATCTGAGTTTCACGGCCAACTCAAACGACCTGAAAGTCACATACAACGGCGGCCACAACGTCGATATCATCGACCAGCTCAATGGCGGTGATACCAAGCAGATCGAGCGCGTGCGCTTTGCCGAAGGGTCGGAGCTTGACCTGCTGCGCTACGGCAGTTGGGTTTTCGGGACGGACTCGACCGAGTCGCTGAACGGCTCCAACGGCGTCGATGACATCATTATCGGCCGCGCTGGCAATGACACGATCTACGGCTACACGGGTGACGATATCCTGCTCGGCAACGACGGCAATGACGATCTGCGCGGGTACGCCGGAGCGGACGAGCTGTATGGCGGCGCCGGCAACGATACCCTGCGCGGGGATACAAGTGATACCGACGTGTCCACGGACATCCTCGTCGGCGGCACAGGCAGCGACAATCTCTATGGCTACAACGGCAACGACATCCTCTACGACCTAATTCCGGTCGATCAGGCCTACAGCGGCGTCGAAACGACCGAGAATGACCGGTTCGAGGGCGGAGCCGGCAACGATCTGATCATCATCCAGGACGGCAACACCAACCGCGCCTGGGGCGATGAGGGCGACGACACGATCAAAATCTACTTCCGGCCTGATGGTCAGACCGGCAGCAACATCGAGGTCCATGACGATGAAGGCGACGACCGGATTATCTTTGCCACGCTCGATTTCGATGATCCCAACTGGTACTTCGACTATGAGGCGCTTTATCCGGGGCAACTCAAGCTGACTTACACCGGCACGCAAACAAATACGACGGTCAGGATTCATGACCACTATGCCGGCATCGACGGCAATGATGATCCCCTCTTCGCGATGGACACGTTCGAATTCGCCGACGGCACGGTGATCGATTTCCGCACGTTCTACGTGACCGAAGGCACGACCGCGTCCTCCGAAACGATCACCGGCACGGCGGACAAGGACTACATCATCACCAACACCGGTGACGACACCGTCAATGCCGGAGATGGCATGGACTACGTTCACGGCGATACCGGGGCCGATACGCTGAACGGTCAGGACGGTGACGACTTCCTGTTCGGCGGGGCCGGAAACGACACCATCAACGGCGGCAACGGCGCCGACCGCGTCAACGGCGAGGACGGCAACGACACGATCAACGGTGAAGATGGCGACGACTTCATCTATGGCGGCGAAGGTGATGACGTAATTCATGGCAATCTGGGCAATGACTATGTGAACGGTCAGAACGGCGAGAATACAGTCTTCGGTGATGAAGGGGACGATACTGTCAACGGCGGCAACGACGCCGATACACTGTATGGCGATGGCGACGGCAGCGAGATGTACACGGGCGGCGCCGACACGCTGAATGGCGGTTACGGTGACGACACGCTCTATGGCGGCGGCGGCAACGACGCTCTGATTGGCCGGGAGGATAACGACACTCTGTACGGCGGTGACGGGAACGACACGCTCTACGGCGGGAATGGCTATTCAGACAACACCGCCGGCACCGATGTCCTGTATGGCGGCGCCGGCAATGACTGGCTTTACGGCAACGGGGGCAACGACACGCTGTACGGCGGCGCCGGCAACGACAACATGAAGGGTATGAACGGCGCCGATACGTTCGTCTTCGAGGCCGATACCGCCACGAACGGCAGCGACACGATCCACGACTTCAATACCGGCCAGAGTGACGTGCTCGACCTCACCGCTATGTTGACGGCCTACGATCCAATGACCGACCTTATCACTGACTTCGTCGAGATCACCGATAACGGTACGCATAGCTATCTCAAGGTCGATGTCGATGGCGGCGGCGACAACTTCGTCCAGATCGCGACCTTGCTTAACGTCACCGGCCTGACCGACGAAGCGGCATTGGAGAGCGGCGGCTACCTGCTCGCCGCGTAATCCGCCCGCTGATTTCTGCACACCGAGCGCCCCGCAACGGGGCGCTCACCTTGTGCGACGCAGTATTTGCTAATTATTCGTTAATAACCAAAGGTATATAATTTACATATATAGGCAACTGTTAATTGCACGGCTTTGGTATTATGAAAGAGCGCCCGCATTACTTGACGATAGACTATAGATCACTCGGGACAATTTCACTGGCGGAGTTCAGGCAGGCGCTGCTGACGGACCTTGCAGCACTTCAGGACGAGCTGCACGTTGAGTTCATGACTGCGCCCCGGCTCGTGATCCCCATTACGAATGAGTATGGCGATCCGGTGCGGTTCAACGACCTCACCAACCGGTCCCTGACGCGGATCGACACGCACCACTACCGGCCGGCCTGTAAAGACTACGATTTGTAGGGCGTGAGGGCAGCGAATGAGTGACCAGCAGGCTGACCTGATACTAAGGAAGGCGCGAAAGGCGCTTGAGCCTTCGTCGCTTCCTGTGGCCTTTAATGATGCCGCGCCGTCGCCTGAGGGCGTAACAAGCGAACGCCTGTTAGCGGCCTACGAGGCCCTTGCAAGCATTATATCCGTACACGGAGAAGAATACTTGCCGTTGTTCAGACGCCTTCACACGGAGATTGAAAGCCGCAAGGAAAACGAGAAATTTGCACAGCTCGCGCGGACGATTCACGACCGGAAGCTTGAGCTATAATCTCCATACTTTTTCCCATACTTAGTTACATACCTCTACGCCTCTCCACACTCTAACTATTTGATATAGAAGGGGTACAGTAAACGGCACTTGACGCTTGGCGTCCGTAGGGGACGCCAAAGTTTTTTCCGCTATCTCCCTGATATAAAATACAGATTGAAAAATATATTGATCGGTATACTGGTAAATGACAGTATAGTTACATACTTTTTTGCATACAAACTTACATACTTTGCCTTTTCAACATAAAGAATGCCATACGTCGTAAGTCGAGGAGACTGGAAATATTTTAACATGAAAGTGCCCCGGAAGATCAAAGAGCTTGGTCTTTTCGACAAGGAGCACATTCAGTTTTCACTCGAAACCAAGTGTCCCGATACCGCCCAGAAACTTGCCAGCCTGGCCCGCGACTATGTCCAATCATACTGGGCCGACCTGATTGAGAACGGCCCCGACGAGGGCGAGATCAGGCTTCAACGGGCCGTGATGCGCGTGAAGCTCCACGGCATGCGGTACAAGCCGGTCAACATTCTCGCCGATGACGACGTAGAGCAGATCGTCCGCCGCGTGGAAAAGGCGGCGGAGAACCCCGACAACAAGGAACACGTAGCTGCGTTTCTCGGCGGCGCCGGCGCGCCCGAGCTGCTGCTCTCGGAAGCGCTGGAGAAGTTTTGGCAGTACGCCGCGCCGAAGATACAGGGAAAGAACCCCGAGCAGGTCCGCGTTTGGGAGAACTCACGGCGCCGCGCAATCTCAAATCTCATTGACGTGGTTGGCGACAAGAGAGTCACGGAGTTGGCGCGCGCCGATATGCTGAGCTTCCGCGACTGGTGGCTGGAACGCATCGAGGCGGAAGGGTTGTCCAACAACACGGCCAACCATGACCTCAAATTCGTCAGAACGGTTCTCAAGACGGTCAATACCAACTTCGAGCCGAAGCTCGGCCTTCGCATCAATGACCTGTTCGAGGACCTCAAGCTGGAGAGCGAGGAGAGCGAGCGGGTCCCCTATACCGTGAACTTTGTGCGGAACGTACTTATGAGCCGGGCCAAACTGTCCGGCATGAGCGAGGACTACAGGCTAATCGTTTGGGCGTTCGCCAATACGGGTGCGGGACCGCGTGAGCTGATAATGCGCCAGCCGGAAGACATCGTGCTGGACCACGACGTACCGCACATCAAGATCGTCCGCCGGAAGAACGACGGCCTAAAAACCAAAAGCCGCCCACGTGAGATACCTCTGGTGGGAGCCTCGCTCTACGCCTTTCAACAGAGGCCCGCCGGATTCAGCCAGTATCAGGACCGGGTCAATTCCGTCACGACAGCCATCGGAAAATTCCTGCGCGAGAACAAGCTGTACGAGCGCGAAGGACAGACGCTTTACTCCCTGCGCCATACCTTTCAGGACCAACTCACGGCCATGAACGTGCCCGACCGCGTTCAGTGCGAACTGATGGGCCATGCCTTCGACCGCGAAAAATACGGCGAAGGCCCGACGCTGGCGCACAAGCAGAAAATCCTGCGGCGTATGGCTTTCGAAGTCATCGATTAGGCGGACTGGACGGCCACGCTGGCCACCTAAGCATCGGCGCGACCACGCGGCGGTTTGTTTCGTCGCTGTATGACGCGCTCTGCCGCGTTCGTTTAAGCGGCCCGTCTTCCCTGCCGGTTTTCCTCAAGCATTGACGCTTCTTTTGGCCGGGCGCACCGCCCGGTCAACGGCCTGCCCGCTCCCTTCGCCAGCCTTCGGCGTGGCTCCCGTGTTGGCCGTTTCCCCCGGCCTGCGCCGGGGTGACCGGGCGGCTCAATCCCCCGGCCTTCGTCTCCGCGTCTTTCGGAAAACCCCCGGACAAGGAGACGAGCCATGACGACCAAGACAGCAGCCCGCACCAGCGACAAGACCGACATCTATACCCGCGTGACGAGCCAGATCGTCGCCGAACTTGAGAAGGGCGTCCGCCCGTGGATCAAGCCCTGGAACGCCGAACACGCCGCAGGACGCATCACGCGCCCGCTGCGCCACAACGGCCAGCCCTATTCGGGCATCAACATCCTGATGCTCTGGGCCTCGGCTTCCGCGCAGGGCTACGCCGCCCCGATCTGGATGACCTTCAAGCAGGCGATCGAGCTTGGCGCCCATGTCCGCAAGGGCGAGAAGGGCAGCCCCGTCGTCTACGCGAACAAGCTTGTGCGTACCGAGATCGATGACGCTACCGGCGATGAATCCGAACGCGCGATCCCGTACCTGAAATCCTACACCGTCTTCAACGTCGAGCAGATCGAGGACCTGCCCGCGCACTACTACGCCAAGGCTGAGCCGCGCTTCGATGTCCCGGCCCGCATTGATCATGCCGAGAGCTTCTTCGCCGCCCTCGGCGCCGATATCCGGCATGGCGGCGCGCAGGCGTTCTACGCCGTTGGGCACGACTACGTGCAAATGCCCCCGTTCGAGACGTTCCGCGATGCCGAGAGCTACTACGCGACGCTCGCCCACGAATGCACGCACTGGACCCGCCATCCGTCGCGGCTTGAGCGCGACTTCGGCCGCAAGCGCTGGGGCGACGAAGGCTACGCCATGGAAGAGCTTGTCGCCGAGCTGGGCGCTGCGTTCCTGTGCGCCGACCTGGAGCTTGAACTGCAAGCCCGCGACGATCACGCCGCCTATATCGCTTCCTGGCTCAAGGTCCTGAAGGACGACAAGCGCGCGATCTTCACCGCCGCCGCCCACGCGCAGCGCGCCGCCGATTTCCTCATCAGCCGTCAGCCGCCTTCATAGGCGGCCATACAGCGCGCAAAAAGAAGCGGCCCGGCAATCGCCGGGCCGCCCGTACGCCGTGCGGGATCAGGGCCTACTTGCCGCCCTTGCTGCCGCCGTTCGAACCGCCGCTGTTGCTCTGCTTCTGGGCATTGTAACCGGCGTTGTAGGACTCCTTCGACTGGGAACTCCAGCCCGACGTGTTGGCCGCCCCCTTGTTCTGATAGGCGTCCTGCTGACCTGACTTCCAGTTGCTGTTTGACATTCTGAGCTTCCTTTCCGCGCCTGAGTGCGCCCGTATGACGTGGTGCGGGGCCGGGTCTGCCTTCCGCGCGCAAACCTCGTGGGCCTAGCGTTCGCGTTCACGCTGAACCTGTTTTTCGAAGGCGCGCTGCGCGCCGCGATCACCGACGGCAAGCTCGCGCCGGACCGCGGCGTCGAACGATTTTTCCTGCCGCCGGGCGAGATCATCCTGCGACAGGCGCGCCCAGCGCTCGTGCGCGAGCAGTCCCCGGGCGTGGGATTCTGCGAGTTCGATACGCTCCCGGCGCAGCTTTTCGAGTTTTTCGTCGGACGAGTCACGGATGGCGTCGCGCTGCCTTTCCCAGGCTTCGCGGCGCTCGCGGTATTCGGCGTTGAGATTGCGCGGCGGCGGGCCGAAAAGGCCGAAGCCGGGCGCGCGCGTCGTCCTGTTGGCAAGACGGCGGCGCTCTTCCTCCCACCTTCGGTCATGCGCGGCGAACGCTTCCCTGCGTTCTTCCGAGGCCAGCGCTTGCCGTTTGTCATGATCGGTGCGCTGCGCCTGCTGGCGGTGCAGGAGCTTTTCACGCTCGGCATTCAGCCAGTTGAAACGCGCCGTGCGTTGCCGTTCGAAGCGGTCATGGACGCGCTTCTCGGCGCGCTGTTGCGGGGTGAGCTGATCTTCGCTCATGGCTTACGCCGGGATGCCGCCGCGCCCGGCGGGCGTGTCGGCGGATGCATCGATCGGCCGGCCGAGGCCGGCGCCGCGTTCGGCATTCAGCGCATCGTTGATGCCGTTGAGGCGGATGCGGATGTTATTGGCATCCCTGAGGCCGTAGATGGTGCAAACGGTATAGGCGGCGCCCGGCACCTTGCAGCCGATCAGCCGCGTATCCGGGCCGTAATACAGCCGGGGCGGCAACGCGGCGCGCCCGGACCTCTGCGCCTGCTGCTGCCTGTAGGTTGCGCGGCGCTGCTCCTCATTGGCGTAGTCGTGCCCGAACTCGGCGAAGCCTTCGACCGTGTCGCGAGGCAGGCGCCGCTTGCCGAAGCGCACGAAGTCGCGGCAGATGATAACGCGCGTCCGTATACGGAGCAGTTTGCGGAACAGATGCTGCCAAAGCCGCAGCAGCGCGAACGGCGGCACCAGCACCGCGCCCCACATCCACCACTCCGCGACGTTGTGGCGGATCAGCAGGTATCCGCCGCCGAACAACAGTGCGGCGGCGAAGGCCTGGCCGAGCAGGTCGCCGCATTTCGCGCCGAAGGGATGCAGGTATTTGATATCGACGATGTAGCGGACGCGGCCCTTGCGGTCCGTCTTGCGGATCGTGCGCGGGTAGTTGCCGAAAGGCGGCGTCACTCTGGGGGCAAACAGCTTCATGGCCGGGCTCCGCTGGCAAAAGGTTCTGCCTGCGGATGTGGTTGAGCCGCGACGAGTGATTCCGCGCGCAAACCTTGCGCGTCAGCGCAGGGGCGTGAAGGTGCCCCGGAACCGCGGCCAGAAAGGGCCGTTCTCATCGAAATACTCGATCCGTTGCAGGATCATCGGCGCGGCGTCGGCCCAGAGCGCGAGCATGCGCTTGTGAGGATCGTTGCGCGCAAATATGCGGGCGCATTCCTCGGGCGCCATCAGATCTTCGGTGGCGAACTGCCGGCCGCGCGCGGGCATCATCGCCTCATCGGTGGAGCGCGCCATGCCGTCGGTGGTTTCAACGGCGATCTTGCCGAGCTTGCGCGACATATATTCGAGCGTCGATAGATCGGTGTTGCCGAAGAACAGCCACAGGCCCGCATTGGCAAGGAACGATTCCCAGCGCTCGGCATAGAGCGCCTTGATCTGGGTGATGTCCTGGATAATCACGACAAGGCGGACGTGGAACGAGGCGATCTGCCCGGCGGCATCCTGCAATTGCCGCATGTGGCCCAGCACCGGGAATTCATCGAGGATCACGAGCACCGGCGCCTTCGGCACGGCGCGCTCGCGCTCCATCGCGTCGAGAAGCTGGCTCACCATGATGCGCAGGAAGCCGCTGCACGTGCCCATGCGCGTTGCCGGCAGGCAGATATAGACCGACACGCCGTTCGGATCGCGCTTCAGATCGGCGAGATCGAAATCATGGCCGGAGAGCGTGTCCCGGATGCTCGGGAAATCGAGGAACTTGGTATGACGGCGCATGGTCGAGAGAACGCCGCCGCGCTCGTTCGGCGGCCTGTCGTAAAAGCCGTGCGCCGCGCCCTCGATCGCCGCGGCAAGGTCGGCCTGGCCATCGGCGTGCAGGCGCGCCGCGTTGTCGAGCATCTCGGCTTCGAGCGCGAATTGCGGTCCGTCGTCGTTATCGTCGTCATCCGCGCCGGGCAGCGGAGCGAGCGCGTCATTGATGAGTTCGCGCACGGTGACGAGCGTGCGCCGGCCTTCAAAGCGCGGATCGGTCGCCACGTGCAATATCTTTCCGGTCAGGCCTTCGCCGGCACTTTCGTTCCAGTGCGGGTCCTTTTCGGCGCCGGTCGATACGATCAGGCTGTCGGCGACCTGCGCCGCGTCCTCGATGATGAAGGGATTGTCCGGCGTCAGCCCGGCCATCGGGTTGAACCGCGCCCGGAAGGCGGCGGCCGGACCGGCCACAATGCCATAGGGATCGAGGATATGGACGCGCTGCCCGCGTTCGCGGCGCCGCAGGGCGGTGAGGCTTGCGAGTTCGCCCTTGGGATCGAGGCACAGAACCGGCGCGCGCGTATGCAGCAGGTTATTGGTGATGGTGACGGACTTGCCTGCGCGGGAGCCCGCGACCATGACAATATGCCGGTTGTCTTCGATGCCGACCGGCTTGTCGCCGATGCCGCCGACGAGGAACTGGCCGCCGGGATCGTCCCAACGGTATTCGAGGGCGACGCTGTCATAGACATCCTGAAAGCGTGCGAACCTTGGCGCGCGCAGCGGCTGATGCCGGTGGAACGTGTCGGGAAGGCCGCGGACGGACTCGCCGAGCCCGGCGGCGATTTGTTCGGGAAGCTTGCCCCTGCGTTTGGTCATCGTGCTGCGCCCTTCACTGCGGATCAGATTGTCCGCATCGACATAGGCACGGTCGCATGACCGGCATCCTTGCCGTTTCCTCGTGATGGGATGGGCAGCACCCGAGTCCAAATCGAACTTCTTGAGTCAGCATGCACGTGGAGAGCGGGACGTTGCGGGAGCCGGGCCGCTGGCCGTGCATTGATCCGTTTACGGAGGAATGCGTATCGACGGTCCGGTCTCTTCGGCCGGGATTTTTCATCGACTTGTAACGCCTGAACCTGACCGGACGCGGCGGCGCTGCAACGGGCGGCCCGCACCATCCGCTTTCAGCGGACCGTGTTGCCCGTTCCCCGCCGGAGAAGATCGGCGGTGCAGCGCCGCCTTGATCGCCCGGATCGAGCGGTTGGCGTAGTCGATGAAACCCTAACCGAATGGAGAACGACCATGACGACACGCACCCGTAACGGCAGCCGCACCAAGGCCCGCGAAACCCAGCCCCCGGCGCTGATCGCCTTCCACGTCGCCGAGCGCGGCGACAAGAAGTTCTGGACCCGCATCGGCGCGGCCTGGGATCACGAGGACGGCAAGGGCCTGACGGTCCAGCTCGACCTGCTGCCGGCGAACGGCGGCCGCATCGTCCTCCGCGAGCCCGCGGGCGACGATGACAACGCGGAAGGGGCCGAGGCGCGATAGCGCCCGGCCTACCGCAAACAAAAAGGACGGCGGCGCTTTCGGCGCCGCCGCCTGCTGTGCGGGAGGATGTTCGTTCAGCGCTCGATTTCGTTCGCGGCCTGCTTTTCGCGGCTCACGGATTGACCGTTTTCACGGTTCCAGATCAGGCCATAGCGGCCGTTGCCTTCCTTGACGAGGTTGCCCTGAATTTTGGAGGGCATGCTCATGTCATCGACGCTGAGCCGGATATAGGTTTCGTTCGAGGTCTTGCCGACCTTGTTCCAGGCCGCCCCGATCTCGGCGCCGTTGGGCGCCTTGACATCATAGTGAGGACCGTCGGCACCGGCCCCTTCGATCCGGTGCAGTTCGATGTTGAACTTGCCCTCGCGGGTGTGGATGTGACCCTTGAGGCCGTGTTCGGCTTCGTGAAATTCTCCAATGCGCGGCATCGTTAGCTCCTTTCGCCTGCGGGACTATCCCGCTGGCAGGGACGTGGCGATGCGCCGATGCCGCCTTCCTCGCGCCTTCCTCGCACCGCTGCCGGTCTGCGGGCGGCGATCGGTACCAGAAGCAGAATCTCTACCCGTTCGGTCCGGCAGACCGGGCGCGTCGGCGCCGTCTGACAGCACCATTCCCTTGCGGACGCGTACCGGACGCGAAGCCAGGCGCGCGTGCAGCCGGGCCGTGGGCAGCAACGTGGGGCCTGATGCGGCGGTTAGAAACCTTCTCGGACGACTTCGCGATCCGAAGGCGCAAGAAGGTGAAGACGATGAGCCGATTCAGCAAAGCGCAGATCGCCCTGCTGCGTCACCGCCTCAAAGCCTACCGCGACCGCAATCCCGGCGAGGGCCGGGCCTGCCTTTCCTGGGAAGAGGTGAGTATGGACGTTGCCGATGTGACCGGCATTGCGGTGCCACCGGAACGGCTGCGCCAGTTCGTCGAAGGGGCCTCACGCAAGATCGGCAGGGGGCCGAGCTTGCTCAGTCCCGAGAGGCTTTGTGCTGTGAGGGATTTCCTGCGGCACGAGGAGATCGGCGAGATTCACGAACGCGAATGGACGGCCCGGCCGAAGAAGGGCCATGCCACGTTGCTTGTGTATATGCCGCTGGACGAGTTCTTGCGGAAGCAAGAGGAAGGGTTCTTTGCCGGTCTTGAATTCGAGCCCCTGGAAATGCCGCGGCCCAATCCCGAAGCCGAATGGCCTGACCAAACATAAGAAGCGGGCCTGACCTGATAGTCAGGCCCGCGCTGCGATTAAAGCCCGGCCGATCGCCGGGCTTTCTTTATGCGCTGACGGTGAGAGGGGCCGGCTGGCCGTGCTCCATGCAGGCAAGGCTCTGGCCGCTGCGGCCAAGCACGCTGGTTTTGCAAGCCTCGACGGCGCAGACATATTTGACCCGCTTGCCGCTGGATGAGCGCGGCTCAGCCGGGTCCGCCTCGGTCCCCTCCGGTCCGGCCGGGTCCTTTTCGTCCTCATGAATCGCCCACGTGAATTCGAGGCCCGCGCTCTTTTTTGCGAGTTCCTTTTCGAACTTCATGCCCGGAATGACGGAGAATTCGACATGCTCGCCGGTTTCCTTGTCCGGCGCGCCGACGCGGTGAGTCTGCACCCCGTGCAGCCACATCGCCTTCGCGAATTTGGCGTCGTGGTAGTTGCTGCGCCCGTCCTTGTTCTGGTGCAGCAGGACCATCAGGCGCAGCAGCTCAAGGCATTTTTGTTCGAACGAGGCATCCCTGAAGGCCAGCGGATTGAGCTTGAATTCGGCGCGGCGGCTTCCCGAGTTATGGTCCCAGCGCGCCGGAATGTACCTTCCAAAGAACTTCATCGGCATGCGGAAGGTGATCATCGGCAGATCGAGCGCGCCCTCGAAAAAACGCTCGTTGATCCAGCGCAGCAGGCGCGCGACTTCGCCGTAATATTCCTCGGTCGGGTTCAGCGGCTTGTCGTTCATCGGAATGCACACTCCGGCCTGGCCGCCTTTGGTTTCGGATGCACATCCGAAGAAAGGATCAGGCGGCGGGTTGTCCACACGCGGAATGTGAGACGGGGCCGGACTTGTTTTCCTTGCACGAAACTCGTGCTATCGAAGTAGAGTCGGAATGTTCATTACGTCATTGTCGTTTTTGCATTTTGAAACATTAGGACGTATACGGAATATTTACGCAATCTCCGGTATTATCGAAATATAGGGGAAGTAAGTCGAAGTGACTTGGTACAAGGTGTGTGCGGGTAGTACCGCACCCACCTTGCGGGGGGATTTCACATCCCCCGCGGACCCCCCTGTGCAATCGCTAACGTCGCGCATCCTTTGGGGATGCGCTCGCCAAGCGATTGTGTCAGCCGGAATGCGCATCGAGCGCAATGCCGGCTGAACGGGGAGACTGCGCTCTCCCCATAACCCCATCGCGCAACGTGCCGCCGTTGCATGACGGCCATGGAGATGTCCCTCTCCCTGGACCCATGGAGCAAGGAGCCTTCGGCGCCCCTTGCATCCCTCGACCGGTGTTTCGGCACCGGCTTCGACCAAAGGGAGATTTCGGTTCTCCCTCTGGACACCCAGCGACCGGACTTTCGGCAGTCCAGGACCTGGCAGGCGGCGGCGAGGAAACCGCGCGGAGCGGGTAGTACCGAACACCACAGCTAGAGGAGCATGACGGACGAGAAGAAGAAGCGCGCTGCACCGCTGTCTTACCGCCCGCCCAAACGCAGGGAGGCGGAGTTCGCCGCGCGCGTTCAGGCCTCCGGCCTGTCCGTCAACGCCTTCATCAACGAGTGTGTGTTCGGCCGGAACCGCCGCCGTCCGGGCGAGCAGCAGGCGCTCGCCCGTCTGCTCGGGAGGGCCGCGCGCATCGGCGATGCGCTGGAGGAGATTTCGCTGACCGGCGATGCCGGGCATGCCGTTGTCATCGAAGCGGCCCTTGCCGAGCTGTCAGAAATCCGCGCCGCGCTGCTCGCTCTCATGGGGCGCAAGCCATGATCCCCTTTGCCTCAGAGCGCGGCGGCGGACAGGACCTCGCATCCCACCTTCAGAACGCGCACGACAACGAGTTTGTCGAGGTTGCGCATATCCGCGGCGCGGTCGCACGGGATCTGCACGGCGCGTTCGCGGAGTGGGAGGCCCAGGCCCACGCGCTGACCCGGTGCAAGAACTACCTGTGCAGCCTGTCGATCAATCCCGACGAGCTGCAAGGCCGGATCAGCCGGGAGCAATACCTCGACTACATCGCCCGCACCGAGGACAAGCTCGGCCTCGCGAACCAGCCCCGCGCCGTCATCTTCCACATCAAGGACGGCCGCGAGCATTGTCATGTCGTCTGGTCGCGGATCGATGTGGAAGCCGGCAAGGCGGTCAATCTGCCGTTCTACAAGGACAAGCTCATGACGGTGACGCGGGAGTTCGCGCGCGATCACGGCCTGCAACTGCCGAAGGGTTATCACGCCCACGAGGACCGGCAGTGGCGCAAGAACCGGCAGCTCGACCGCTATGAGTGCGTGAAGCAGAAGGAAACCGGCATCAGCCACGAAGACCGCATGGCCGCCGTGACGAAGGCCTGGCAGGGCAGCGACAGCGGCGCCGCCTTTGTCCGGGCGCTGGAAGAGATCGGCTATGTGCTGGCAACCGGGCGCAACGGCAACCGCCCGGTGCTGGTCGATATCTACGGCCATACCCACGCGCTGACCCGGCTGATCGATGACAAGGCGGTCAAGACCAGGCACGTCCGCGATCGTCTCGGCACGGACTTTGCGCCGGAAAACCTGCCGAGCGTCGAGGACGCGCAGGCGATCGCGAAGGACCGGCGGCGCGCGATCGAGGACTTCCAAAAGGCGCGGCAGGGTTCCGAGCAGGTCGCGCTACTGCTCCGCCAGCAACAGGAACGGCGCGCCGGCCTCGACGGCAAGATTGCCATGCTGGAAACGGCCCAGACGGCAAAGCGGCAGATGCTTGAAGCCGACCAGCTTGCCGCGCGCCGCAAACTGACCGCCGCCTATCTGGCCGAACGCCGCGCGACGAAGATCGAACGCGCGCAGAACCGGCCGAAAGGGCTGGCGGCGTTTCTCGGCAGGGTGACCGGCATCAGTCTCGCGATCAAAAAGCTGCACGAATACCGCGATGGCCAAAGATTCAAGATGCACCGCGACGAGCGCGCCGCGCTGATCGACCGGCAGCGGATCGAGCAGGCCGAGTTGCGGCGGCGGCAGGAGCTACAGGCCGCCGACCTGATGCGCGAGCGGCGCGGACTTTCCCAGATCGAGAAGAAAGAACTCGCGTCCTTGCAGCAGGCGCTGCGCAAGGAGCAGCGGCAGGAGCTGAACCGGCGTCATGTCCATGCGCCGACATTCGCGCTGACTCTCGGCCCGCCGGGGCGCCCGGCGGCGATCGACAAGGCCGCCCACCGCCATACGTCCGAAACCAAACGCGCCTTCGAGGAAGAAGACCGGAAGCGCCGGGAGGACGAGCAGGCGCAGAACAACCGGCGCCGCATCGTTCTTATCGACGAGTTCACGCGCGCCGCCGGAAGCGATGACGATGATGACGGCGGGGGCGGCGACAACACCGGCGGCCACACGCCGAAACCGCCGACGAAACCGAAAGGGCCGGACCGCCCGAACCGGCGCGGCAACAAGCGCCGCCGCGACCGCGATTATGGCAGAGGGATGTAGACGATCCGGGAGCCTCCCCCCAAGCTCTAACGGGCAGATTTTTCTCCAATTTTCTCCAATTTTCCCTATAATCGGGCTCAGCGAATCGATTGCGGTGAGCCGATGGCCAACGAAATCCTGACGATCCGCGAGGTCGCGGAACTTCTCAAGATCAATGAGAAGACCGCCTACAAGCTCGCTGCGGACGGGAAGATTCCCGGGTTCAAGGTCGGAGGGTCATGGCGGTTCGACCGGCAAGAGATAGCAAGCTGGATCAAGCGCAAGGTAGAGGAGCAGCAGAAAGGCAAGGACGTTGATCACTGAGTACCACGCCAAGCTATTTGCTCATGAGCTGAGCAGGCGGCACTCCGTAGCGGATGCCGCCAAGCTTGCTGGCACGCTTCTGGATGCTCAGGTCGATCTCAATCCGCACCAGGTCGAGGCCGCGCTGTTCGCCTTCAAGTCTCCTTTGTCCAAGGGCGCGATCCTCGCCGACGAAGTCGGCCTCGGCAAAACCATAGAAGCCGGACTGGTCCTCGCCCAGAAATGGACGGAAGGACGGCGGCGCATCCTTGTCATCACGCCGGCCAATCTGCGCAAGCAGTGGTCACAGGAGGTCGAGGAAAAGTTCTTTCTGCCAACGATCATCCTTGAAGCCCGGAACTACAACAGGATGGTCAAAGACGGCGTGCGCCGTCCCTTCGAGCAGAAGGCCCTTGTCATTTGCTCGTTCCAGTTCGCCGCCCGTCACGCCGAAGAGCTGATGGTGATCCCTTGGGACCTCGTGGTCATCGACGAAGCGCACAGACTGCGCAATGTTTACCGGCCGGACAACCGCATCGGCAAAGCGCTTAAGGGAGCGCTTGCAAACGCGCCGAAGGTTCTGCTGACGGCCACGCCCCTACAGAACTCCCTGATGGAGCTTTACGGCCTCGTCAGCATCATCGACGACTACGCCTTCGGTGATGCCAAGAGTTTCCGCGCCCAGTACGCCCGCCTGGCTGGCGACGGTTTGTTCGACGAGCTGAAGGGCCGTCTGAAGCCGGTCTGCCATCGCACGCTGCGGCGTCAGGTGCTCGAATATATCCGCTACACCAACCGCATTCCGATCACCCAGGAATTCGTGCCGACGGACGCGGAGCAAACACTCTACGATATGGTGTCCGACTACCTTCGGCGTCCATCGTTGCAGGCGCTTCCGTCCAGCCAGCGGACGCTGATGACGCTCATCATGCGCAAGCTTCTTGCATCATCGACATTCGCTATAGCCGGTGCGCTTGACACCCTTGCCCGCAAGCTGGAGCGCCAGCTTCGCGATGACAAGGATCTTCGCGAAAAGCTCGAAGAGGAGATTGCCGAGGACTACGAGGAGTTTGAGGAGACCGCCGACGAATGGGAGGAGGATAATCCGGAGCCGGAGCTTCTCACCGAGCAGGACATCGCGACGATCGAACAGGAAATCGCCGACCTCCGGGCCTTTCGCGATCTTGCTGTCTCGATATCGGAGAATGCAAAGGGACAGGCGCTGCTCCAGGCGCTTCGCGCCGGCTTTGCCAAGGCTGCTGAACTTGGCAGCGCCGAGAAGGCCATCATTTTCACCGAGTCCCGCCGCACGCAGGAGTATCTCGTCCGGCTGCTTTCGCAGAACGGCTATGACGGCAAGCTCGTCCTGTTCAACGGGTCTAACACCGATCCGCAATCCAAGGCGATTTATGAGGCATGGGTCGAGCGCCACAAAGGCACCGACCGCGTGACCGGCTCGCGCACCGCCGACATGCGCGCCGCGCTCGTGGACTATTTCCGCGAGAAAGCCGCGATCATGATCGCGACCGAAGCCGCGGCCGAGGGCATCAACCTTCAATTCTGCTCGATGGTGGTCAACTATGACCTGCCCTGGAATCCGCAGCGCATCGAGCAGCGCATCGGGCGCTGCCACCGTTACGGCCAGCGCTACGACGTGGTCGTGGTGAACTTTTTGAACAAGAAGAACGCCGCCGATCAGCGCGTATACGAGCTGCTTGCCGAGAAATTCAAGCTTTTCTCCGGCGTGTTTGGCGCAAGCGACGAGGTGCTCGGCGCAATCGAATCCGGCGTCGAATTCGAGAAGCGCATCGCGTCGATATACCAGAATTGCCGCTCCACCGAGGACATTGAATCCGAGTTCGAGCGCCTGCGCGCGGAGATGGAAGCCAATATCAACGTCACTATGGAGGATACCCGCCGCAAGCTGCTGGAGAATTTCGACGCGGAAGTCCATGACCGATTGAAGATCAATATGTCCCAGAGCAAGGAGTATCTGGACCGCTACGCCCGGATGCTCTGGTCCATCACCAAGCACGAGCTGTCCAAGCATGCGAAATTTGACGACGCCTATCTGACGTTCATGCTCAAGACCGCGCCGGACGGCGTCGGCGCCCCGCCCGGAAGCTATTACATGTCCCGGCATGGCCTCGACGGCCATCGCTATCGTCTCGGTCATCCCCTCGCACAGCACATCCTGTCGATAGCGGCGTCACGCAAGCTGGACGGCGCGGACATCGTGTTCGACTACACGGCCTGGCCGCAGAAGGCGGTCGCTATCGAGCCTTTCATCGGCAAGCGCGGGACGCTCGTTGCGCACAAGGTATCGGTGCGCGGTGCCGACGATCAGGATCACATCATACTTGCCGCCATGACCGATGACGGCGCCCGCCTTGATCCCAAGGCCGCCATGCGACTCTTCGAGTTGCCTGCGCACAAGAATGGCGCCGCCGCACTCAGCCTCCCTGAATCGATAAGGGAAGCAGTTGAGGGGCAGCGCCAGTCCATTCTGGACGAGCTGGCGGCGCGCCAGTCAGCGTGGTTCGACGACGAAATGGAAAAGCTCGACAACTGGGCGGAGGATAAACGCGCCGGGTTGAAGGCAGACCTCAAGGAGCTGGACGACGAGATCAAGGCCCTCAAGAAAGAGATACGCCAGACCGGCAACCTGCCCGACAAGCTGGCGCTTCAGCGCAAGGCGCGGTCGCTGGAAACGAAGCGGGACGACGCGTGGCGCGCCTATGACGCGGCTGCCAAAGAAATAGAGGTTCAGAAGGACGGGCTTCTGGATCAGGTGGAAGAGCGTCTCGGGCAGAGCGTATCCGACGAGGAGCTGTTCGCCATCAGGTTTGAAGTGAAATGAGGGGGGGCGCTGTCATGACCAGTTCCATTGCCATGACCGGGCTTGCCGGCCCGACCTATAAGGCGTTGTTCCGGAAGCAAATCAGGAAGGCCAAGCCGCCGGTGTTCGGTATGGCCGTGGCTTACGTCTCGGCGTCGGGATTCAATCTGGTTAAATCAATCCTCGACGAGGGCGAAGTCGGCGAGGTTCGCCTCGTCACGGACACCAAAGATGGCGTCACCCATCCAAAGGCGCTCCAGAGCGCAATGGATAGCGGCTGGAAGGTTCGCGTCGTCGATAGCCTCAGCGGCACGTTTCATCCGAAACTCTACGTGGGGGCCGCTGCCTTCGATAATGCTGCCGGTCTGTCCGGCCTTTCGCTGGCGATCGTGGGGTCCCCAAATCTGAGTCGCGGGGGTTTCCTGACCAACGGCGAATGCTGTTTCTGGAGCTCCGCCCCTCATTCCCGAGAGTCGGCAGCTCGTGCGTGGCTGGAATGCTGGAACATAGGTACCCCGCTCACGAAAACGAAGTTGCAGGACTACGAAAAGTACTTCGCGCTCCGCAATCGGAACAGGCTACCCGCGGACCTGGTCGCGCTCGGCATCGCCGACTCGATCCCCAAGACCGAAAACGGAAAACCCAAGAAGGGAGTATCTCCCCCGAAAACGGAAGATAAGGCCGTCTCGGAAACAGCCGCTTCCGTCGCTTGGGCCGGCCTGCAATCATTCACAGGGGAATACAATCTACAACTTGAGTTTCCGAAAGAAGCGGGGCTTGTGCTGAGACGTGTTTTCGGCAAGCCGTCGAAAGACGGGTCAGTCGATATTATCTGCGCCGATCACCAGCAGCGAAAGTTCAAGTACAAGTATTACGATCACAACGGCATGTTCAGGTTGAACATTCCAAATTCCGCGCCGCTCGTCGATTGGGCACGCGCGAACAAGACCGGCATTGCCTACGTCGAGCACGACGAAGAATCGGGCGATCTGTATTTCGAGATTGTGCCGCCGGGGCAGCCGATGATGGAGATAGTGGACCGGTCCCTTGCTTTGGGGACCTGGGGCCGAACAACAACTAGATTATATGGCTGGTACTGATGAGCGGAGCAAAACCCCTGGCCGGGCACGGCAGAACAGAAGCGAAGCAACCGGGCGGGGACACAAAGCTGCCTCTGATGTCCCTGGATATCGCCGGGCAGAAGGATCGAGTCCTGCTAAATTTCCTGGCCGCGTCGTTTCCTGAGTGCCTTTCCGAAGGCCGGATCGACTTCGAGCAGTTGAAGCGGGCTCTCGGCGAATGGGTGGAGCCGGGTAACGAGCGCTTCGGGCTGGTGTGGCCCGGCAAGGCCGACTGCATGAAGATCATCCAGCAGCCGAGCGTGGCCACCCTGAAGCCGGCGCGCAAGGAATCCGTCGATTTTGACGCCGCCGGAAACGTGTTTATCGAAGGTGACAATCTCGAAGTGCTCAAGCTCTTGCAGAAGGCCTACTTCGGCAAGATCAAGATGATCTATATCGATCCGCCCTATAACACCGGCCAGGAGTTCATTTACCCGGACAAGTACGCCGAAACACTGGAGACATATCTCGCCTACACAGGACAGGCGGACGCGGAAGGCCGGAAATTTTCCACCAACACCGATACGGTCGGCCGGTATCACTCCAACTGGCTGAACATGATGTATCCGCGGCTTTATCTTGCCCGGAATCTGCTTCGGGAAGACGGCGCGATATTCATCTCGATCGATGACCACGAACTCGCGCGGCTGCGAGAGCTTTGCGACCAGATTTTCGGGGAGGAAAATTTCAAGGCGGATATCGCCTGGCAGAAGCGCTACACGCGCAGCAACAACACCGTGGATTTCACGACCGTCGTTGAGCACATCATCGTCTATGCGAAGTCGGAAGCGTTCGAGGTAAACCTCTTGCCGCGCACGGAGGAAGCGGATGCGCGGTATTCCAACCCTGACGACGATCCGCGCGGCGTGTGGAAAGGGGCGTCATTCCTGAACCCGGCTTCGCCGCAGGACAGGCCCAATCTCTGTTATCCGCTCGAGAATCCGAACACCGGGGAAGTCGTCCATCCGACCACGAATGCGTGGCGGCGCTCGAAGGAGGCATTCGAGGAGCTGCACGCCGACAACAGGCTCTACTGGGGACCTGACGGCAAGGCGCCGATTCCGTCGATCAAGATGTTTCTGTCCGAGGCGCGCGGCCTCACGCCCACAAACTTCTGGGCGCATGACTACGCCGGCCATACCGACGAGGGCACACGGGATCTGGAAGCCCTGATTCCCGGAAAGGTCTTCAACAACCCGAAACCGGTTCAGCTTATCCGCCGGGCGATCGAGCATGCCTGCAACGGTCCCGGCGATACCGTCCTTGATTTCTTCGCCGGCTCCGGGGTGACCGCGCAGGCCGTCATCGAGCTGAACGCCGAGGACGGCGGGAGCCGAAAGTTCATCCTTGTGCAGTTGCCCGAACCCGCCGACGAGACTTCGAATGCCGCCAAGGCCGGATACAAAACGATCGCGGAAATCGCGAAGGAACGCATCCGCCGCGTCGCCAAGAAGGTGCGCGAAGCCTCTTCGGGTCAGCTCGACCTAGTGGGTAAGAAGCAGCCGGCCCCCGGATTCAAGGTGTTCAAGCTGGACCGGTCGAACTTCCGGATTTGGGACGGCAGCGCTGCGCAGGCGGAAGATGTCGGCCGCCAGATCGAAATGCACATCGATCATCTTTCAGATGCGAGCAGCGCCGAGGATGTTCTCTACGAGCTGTTGCTCAAGGCCGGATTTGCGCTGACGACCAATGTTCGAGGCATCGAGCTCGCCGGCAAGCAGGTCTTCTCCGTTGAAAACGGCTCCATGCTTATTTGCCTTGAGAAGGAGATCACACCGGAGCTGATCGACGCGCTCGCGGAGGCGAACCCGCTACAGGTGATCTGCCTCGATGAAGCGTTCAAGGGGAACGACCAGCTCAAGGCGAATGCAGTGCAGACCTTCAGGGCGCGCGCGCAGGCCGACGAGTCCGAAATCGTCTTCAAGACAGTATAAGGAGCGCTGCGCATGATCCCACAGCGCTTCGTCACAGAGTACCCGGAACGATGCGGCCAGTTGCTCTCGATGCTGGAGCCGCAGGCGCGGGAGCATGACCTTCTTGGTTCGTTTGCCCTGCTTGTCGCGTCTGCCGCCTTCAATATTCCCTTTGGCAGGATCACCGAGGCCGATCATCCGCTCGGCCCTCCGGAGTCCCCCCTGTCTTCGGCCATCAGAGCCCTGGAAGGGCAGCCGTTTTTGGAGGCGCCGTTCTGGCATGGAAAGCGCCCGGCATATTTCCGGTTCTCCCGCATCATGAACGATCCGTCTCACGCTGCGGGATGGGCGGATCAAGCGGGGCTACACCCGCTTCAGTCCGGCGCGCCGGAAAACGGCTACCGGGTCCTGAAAGTCATTCGCCATGCCCTTGCCCACGGCAACGTCGTCTACCTCAATGAGCGCGGCCACGAGGCTCCCGGAGAGAGAGTGCGGTTTCTGGCATTCCTGAGCAGGAACAACCGGCATCACCGCGTTGCGATATTCGACGAGGAGAGCTTCCTCGCCTTCCTGAAGGCTTGGATCGCGTGGATACAGGAGTTCCCGCCAGAGTTTGAATTCGTGTTTGGCGAGGCGGCGGAATGAAGCTCAAGTTCGATCCCTCGCTTCAATACCAGCAGGATGCCGTCAGCGCCGTCGTCGATGTATTCGACGGCCAGCCCTTCGTGCAGACGGGCGCAATGGCGTTCCAGTCGCTTCAGATCGGCGGGCTGTTTCAGACCGAGCTGGGGATGGCGAACCGTCTATTGCTTCCTGACAGCGATCTTGCGCGGAATGTGCACCGTATACAGGAGCGGAACGGGATCGAGAAATCGGCAGTCCATGTCCGCCCCGCCGCAAGGGCCGGCGTCATGCAGGCCGGCGTGTCACAGCTCGGGCAGTTGGATGATGACGAGGTCCTTACGGAAGGACACGAATTCTCCATCGAGATGGAGACGGGCACCGGCAAGACCTATGTCTATCTGAGGTCGATCTTTGAACTGAACAAAACCTACGGCTTCCGGAAGTTCATCATTGTCGTTCCGAGCGTCGCCATCCGCGAGGGCGTCCTCAAGAGCATCGATGTGACCAGGGAGCATTTTCAAACGCTCTACGACAACACGCCGTTCGACTACTTCGTCTACGATTCCAGGCGCCTGGGTAAGGTCCGCCAGTTCGCGACCAGCAACCAGATTCAGATCATGGTCATCAACATCCAGTCCTTCCAGAAGGATGTTGCCGACAAGGACCTTTCGGAAATGACCGAGGAGGAGCTGAAGAAGCTCAACGTCATCAACCGCGAGAATGATCGTATGTCAGGGCGGCGGCCGATCGAATTTATCCAGGCCGCTAATCCCATCGTCATCATCGACGAGCCGCAAAGCGTCGATAACACCGACAAGTCGCGGCGCGCGATCCGCAATCTCAACCCGATGGCGACGCTGCGTTACAGTGCGACGCACCGCAACCCGTACAACCTTCTCTACAAGCTTGACCCGGTCAGAGCCTACGATCTGCGCCTGGTGAAACGGATCGAGGTGGCCTCGGTCCGGTCGGACGACAACTTCAACGATGCGTATGTCAAGCTGCTTAGGACCGACAACACCAACGGCATCAAGGCGCAGCTCGAAATTCACAAGGAAGGCCCGTCCGGTCCGAAGGCGGCCAAGCTCTGGGTCAAGCAGGGCGACGACCTGTATGTGAAGGCGGGTGAGCGCGAGGCTTACCGCAACGGCTACATTGTGCAGAACATCGATTGCACACCGGGCTCGGAATATGTCGAGTTCAATCAGGGCCGTTTCCTGGAGCTGGGTCAGGAGATCGGCGGCGCCGGCGATGACATCATGAAGGCCCAGGTCTATGAGGCCGTCGAACAGCACCTCAAGAAGGAGCGCGCCCTTAAGGGCAAGGGCATCAAGGTCCTCTCCCTGTTCTTCATCGATCGCGTCGCCAATTACCGCGTCTACAACGACGACGGCACGACGAGCCTCGGCAAGATCGGCCGCTGGTTCGAGGAGGCTTATCGCGAACTCACGGCCAAGCCGATTTACAGGGGGCTGATCCCCTTCGATGTCGCCGAGGTTCACAACGGCTATTTCTCACAGGACAAGCAGGGCCACGCCAAGGACACGCGCGGCAATACCGCAGACGACGAGGACACCTACAACCTCATCATGCGCGACAAGGAGCGCCTCCTTGATCCCAACGTGGCGCTCCGTTTCATCTTCTCGCATTCGGCGCTGCGCGAGGGCTGGGATAATCCCAACGTCTTCCAGATTTGCACCCTCAACGAAAGCCAGTCCCCCGAGAAGAAGCGGCAGGAGATCGGCCGCGGACTGCGCCTGCCGGTCAACGAGTCCGGCGAGCGCGTGCATGACGAAACCGTCAACCGGCTCACGGTTATCGCGAATGAATCATACGAGGATTTCGCCCGTACGCTGCAAACGGAATTCGAGGAGGATTTCGGCATCCGCTTCGGCAAGGTCGAGAGGATCGCCTTCGCGAAGCTTGTGCGCCGCGCCGGCGATGGCACCGAAGCCGAAATCGGGCAGGACGAGTCCGCAAAGATATGGGACGAACTCGTCGCGGCGGGCTATCTCAACGAGGGCGGCGACATCCTCGACAAGTTCGATCCCAAGAACCCGCACTTCGAGCTGAAAGTGTCGGAAACCTTCGCCGACCTGAAGGCGGAGATCATCGACGAGGTCAACCGCAAGGTCTTCAAGAACCGCATTGTCAACGCCCGCGACCGGCGCGAGCTGAAATTTCGCAAGGAGGTTCACCTCAGCGAGGATTTCCAGGCGCTGTGGGAGAAGATCAAGCACCGCACCCGTTACCGCGTGACTTTTGAGACCGCGGATCTCATTGGCCGGGCGCTCGCCCGGATCAAGCAGATCGATCCGATCAAGGCGCCGCGCATCGCCACCACCGTTGTGGAGGTCGATATTTCCGATGCGGGCGTATCCGCCGACAGGCAGATCGCAGCGCGGGTGCGGGAAGCCGAGTCGGCCATCATTCTGCCGGACATTCTCGCCTATTTGCAGAAGGAGACGGAGCTGACCCGGCACACCCTGGCCGAGATACTCAAGCGCTCAGGCCGCCTCGCTGAATTCAAGGTCAACCCGCAGGCTTTCATGGCCGGGGTGGCGAAGGAGATTTCCCGCGCCCTGCACGACCTCATGCTTGAAGGCATCAAGTATGAAAAGGTCGCTGGCACCTTCTGGGAGCAGAGCCGGATCGAGCAGGATGCCGAGGAAGGTATCATCCGCTATCTGAGTAACCTCTACGAGGTCCAGAACCGCGAGAAATCCCTGTTCGATGCCGTTGAGTACGAGTCCGAGGTCGAAAAGCAGTTCGCCCGCGACCTCGATAGCAATGAGAACGTCAAGCTGTTCGTCAAGCTGCCGTCATGGTTCAGGATCGACACGCCGATCGGCCCCTACAACCCCGATTGGGCGTTCGTGACGGAGCGCGAGGAAAAGCTCTATTTCGTCCGCGAGACCAAAAGCACACTCGACTCGGAAGAGCGCCGGACCAAGGAGAACCAGAAGATCGCCTGCGGCCGGAAGCACTTTGCGACTCTCGGCGTCGATTACGACGTCGTGACCTCGCTTTCAGAGGTGCGAATGTAATGCCGGACTTCCGCTTCGACGAGAACAAGGTTTTTTTGGAAAACTGCCGGGCAGCTCTTGAGGCACTCGAAGCCGACGATCCGGAGATGGCGGCCATTCTGCGCGGCAACTGGGAGGCTCTTCTCGCTATCGTCGGTGAGGGCGAACGTGACCCGAAGGCACGGGTAGCGTTTAACACCAACGTCGCGGCGGCGCTTGATGCGCTCGCCCAGTCTGCGCCGAAGGGCGGTTCATGATGCCCCGCTATTTCCTCACAAGACTGGCCATCGAGGGATTTCGGGGCGTCAACAACGAGAATGACCCCCTCGATATCAGTTTTCAGCCGAACGCCGTGAACTCCGTTTTTGCCGTCAACGGCATCGGGAAGAGTTCGATATTCGAAGCTCTATGCTACGCCATTCATGGGACCATCCCGAAGCTCCAGTTGCTCCAGGCACAGGAGCGGCCGCAGGACTACTACTGCAACCGTTTCCATTCAAAGGGCTCCGCTACCATTCTCGTGGAGTTCCAGCCCGACGATGGCACAGCTCCTGTCTCCGTCCGAATTGACCGTGACGCGGCCGGCGCCCGGACGGTTACCAGCCCGAGCGGACATCCCGATCCCGAAGCGTTCCTCGGGACGCTTAAAGAGGCGTTCGCGCTTCTCGATTACAGGACGTTCGCCCGGTTTATTGAGGAGTCGCCCCTGGAAAGGGGTCGCACATTTTCGGCCCTGCTCGGTCTTGCCGAATACTCCGATTGCCGGCAGGCCCTTCAGGCTGCCTCGGACTCGCGCGCCCTGAATTCGGACCTTGAGATAAAAGTCATAACTGCGGCCGTCGGAGCGGCGCAAAAAGCGGCACAGCAGGCACTTGTTACGCTTCGGTCGAGCTATGAAAACGTAACGGGCAAGCCTCTCGAAGACATAGACAAGCTTGATGAATGTACCGCCGAAGTCACCGCCGCACTCGGCAACGTGGAGCTCCTGAAGCCGCATTTCGCCGGAAAGGCCCTCAACGACATAGATTTCGAGAAGATCAAGACGGCGATCAAGACGGCCGAAGGGGGAGAGAAGCGGCGGGAGCTGGAAAAAGCGATCGAATCCATCACAGCGCTTCAAGCGCTGGCCGTTCACGATCTTGCCGCCATAGCGGCCGAGCAGGAAAAGATCGGCGCACTGATCGACGACCGCGACAAGTTGCTGGCGTCAACCCGTGGCGACCTGTTCAAGCGCCTCTACGAGTCCGCCAGAGAGGTGATCTCAAAAGGCGTCTGGACGGAGGACGAGAAGTGTCCCCTATGTGAAAGCGAACTTTCGTCGTCAATCAGCGGGCACGTTACCGAACAGTTGGCCCAGTACACAGGCGCGGCAGCCAAGATCGCAGAGGTCCGGGAAATCTGGCAGGCATCCGCGTGGAAAAAATGCCTTGCCTCCCACGAAATGGCGACGCCTCTCGCGGTAGAGCCTCAAACGCGACAGGTGTCCACGCTGGATGCGAAATTTACCGCGGGTGATATATCGAAAGACGAGCTGACCGCCGCCGTAAAATGGACCTCCGGCCTCACGGCAAAAGTCGCCACAGTTCTAAAGGCCGTTCAAGAGCGGAAAGACGCGCTCGAAAAGGAGCTGCCGCCGTCGCTGGTCCAGCTCACAGAACAGGTCGAATACGGTCGGCAGTTCAAAGACGCCCTGAAGCTCTACCGGAACAATCAGAAGGAAGAGGCGGCGCAGCAAGCGCGCCTTGATGTCCGCGAGCGCTGGAGGAAGTTCATTTCCAGGGCGACAACGGTGTTTGCTGATGCCGAAGCAGCTTTATCCAAATCTCGGATCAACGGAATTGACGCGGAATACAAGTCCATGTTTCGTGAAATCATGCAGGTGGGCGACGTGGTCCCGGATTTGCAACGCGCCGATGACAGGGAGGACCTCCACGTCCAACTCAGCGATTTTCATGGCCAGCACAGATTGTCCGCACGGGCACTCCTATCGGAAAGCTACCGCAACGCGCTCGCAATTTCCGTTTTCCTGGCGGCGGCCTTGAAGCATTCGGGCGCCCCGCGATTCGTCATTCTGGACGATGTCACATCGAGTTTCGACGCAGGGCACCAGTTCTGGCTTATGGAGCTGATACGCAAGAACCTCCAGCAGCCGCAGAACGCCAATGGCCTACAGTTCATCATCCTGAGTCACGACGGCCTGCTTGAAAAGTATTTCGACCGCCTCGGCTCAACGGCCGGGTGGCATCACAACAAGCTTCAGGGATCGCCGCCGATGGGAGCGATCTTGCATCAGGCACAAGGCGCTGATCGCCTCAAGACGACCATTACGGCGCTTCTCGCTGCCGGCCAGGTGTCGCAAGCCGAGCCCCTCATTCGGCAGTACCTGGAATACAAGCTCCAGCAGATCATACGCAGGGTGGATATCCCCGTGCCGATAGATTTTGCGATCAAGGACACCTCGCGGATGGTCAGCAACTGTCTCGACGCGATCACCTCCGCCGTTGAGCTGCACAAGAAGGCGAGCACGCTCGTACTCGACGCGCAGCAGGTCAAGGATATCGATATCACGCACGTGCCCGCGATCGTCGGCAATTGGGTCAGCCATTATGAAACGGGCTCTGGAAGCAGCCTCTCGGCCCCCGCGCTCGGAGGCGTGGTCAGTTCCATCGACGCCCTTGCAGAATGCTTCAGGTACGATGACACGTCCGGCGGCGGAACGGTCCGCAGATGGTACAAAGCGCTCGACAGACGCTAGTTATTACGACTGCTGCCGTGCATGACATCTCACGCTCGCAAAGAAACCATCGATCGGGGCTTTTTGCGCGATGCACGCCTTCGCAAGCGCCGGGCTCGTGCCATCCATGGTGATGGCGTGATCGCCCGAACGGAACCTCAGCTCGCCGTGCAGATTCATCAGCCCGGTGAAGATCGGTCGAAAGCCGTGGCCATGGCTGCTATTGGGACCATGCCGTGAAACGCCGTCCGTGAGTGCGGCTTCGAGCGCCTTTCCCTCATCCGGCAACGCGGCATATGCAGGGCAGCGGCGCAAGCTGTGCAGGATGCCGATACCACGATCCGCCACAACGAATTCGAATGCCCCCGGTTCGGCCCGGAAAGCAAGAATGCCCGTCTCCGGCGCGTTGGCGTGCTCGTGGATGTTGTTTTCCAGTTCCTCCATGGCGGCGGCCAACTGTCCCGCGACCGACGCCGGCAATTCTGATACCTCGCGGCCCGCCCGCTTTGCGGCCATAAGGAAGCCGGTCAACCGGCTATCACCGTCGGGACCACACCGGGCGGCGCGGATGAATCCCAGGTGCCGGTCCGTTGCCGTCCAGCTTTCCGTCGCCACCTGTCCGAGCGCGGTAACCAGCGGCGCTGCGCCGTTCGGCACAAGCCAGGAGCCGGGCCGCGGCATGCGCTGGCCCGCGCAAAGGTGCAAAAGTTCAAGCAATGGCCCGAGCCGTTGCGGCGCGTAGGTCACCGGAATTTTTGCCGGGTCCAGCTTTCCGCGCGCCGCCGCAAAAGCCAGACCGTCTACATCGCCAAACAGGAGCTGTTTCCGCGCCGTCGTCATTCGGCCGCTTGCATGAGGGAACCTTCGCCGAATGCGGGTTCATAGCTTTGTCTCACGACGGACCAGTTATGCGCCAGCAAGTCGTCCACCGGTTCGCTCGGGGCTGTCGGCGCACATTCCCACGCAATATTGCCAGTGTCAGATATGACTGCCCGCCGGCGTTTGATGGCTTTGACGAAACAGGTCGTCTCCAGCACGGTTGTTGCCGCGAAGGCTGTAATGAGGCCGGGCAGAGTATCGCTCCCGACCGCGCGCGCCACGAGATGCAGCGGCCGGCCCGCGCCCCGTGCGAGATTTGTGAGCTGCGTGAGCTGCCAGCCGACTCTTCCGGCCCAGCCGGCGCCCGTCGCGAACTCAAATGCCACGTGCGTCACTTCATTCCGCTGGCGGACATACTCCGTCCACCGTTCCCAGTCCCGCTCCGTGCGCGCATTCACATGCAGTGCCGCCGGCATGCCCTCACGCAGAAACTCCTCATGCGTCAGCGCGATACGCTTGATGCTATGCATGTCGTCCCATCGCGGCTGGTCCGTGAACAAACTGAAGTTCGGCGTAGTCACCAGTTCGACGCCAAGATCACGCAGCCTGCGAATGGCATCGAGACGTCCGGGGCCGAGGCTCCACCAACGCTCAAGAGGCTGATCTTTAGCCGTCCCCGTTAGTATGAGAGGGGTGCCGGCTTCGAACCGGAAGGCGGCGGCGACGGCCGCACCGTCGGCAAAGCGTTCCTGCCCGCCATGCCGGGCAATAACCTTGTAAATCGGAAGACATACGGCACTGGCCTGAAAGGGTGCCAGGCGGCTGCTACCGTGAAACAGAACCGGCACCACCGCAGGCAGACACGGCGCCGGCAGGCGCGCTGCGCGCGGAACATTGCCGAGTTCGAATCCGCCGATTTCTCTGACCCTTTGTGCGAACTCCCGTGGCTTGTTCCTGCACACGACATCGCAGGTAGCCGGGTGCCCGCAGCAATTATCGAGACAATGGTAGAGGGCGCGCTCTACTTGCAGCCCGCCGCACGTCCCCAGGTTTGGACACGCGGAGCATCCCAGCGACGGCATGTGCTTCTTGCCGTCATGCCAGCGCCTCTTTTCTCGCCGGTGATTGCGGTCCCGCTGTGGTTCCTTTGTCGTGCCCGGTACGCTCAGCATACGGTAATCTCCGCCGTATCCGCGATCTCATGGATTTCGCGCACCGTTCCGCAGGCTTCTCCATGCGAGTCTTTAAGCGCATCAATCAATTCGGCTGGGGGCGATTCGAATTGTGCAACGATTTCCATACCGCGTTGCGCGACGACCGCGGCGCCGTCAAGGCGGACACACAGATCTTCTCCGCGATTGAGTTTCTGGTTCGACCGGATCGTTGCCGCGTAGGTACGCGGTTCGCAGTCCGGGAGGCGCGTGAAGAGGTCGGGCGTACCGAGGTCGATACGTGACCGGTCCAATCCCTTATGGAAGGACTTTGCCGCCTTGCGTATGAAATCGACACCCATGCGTCATTCCTCCAGAGGCAGCGGCCGATAGCGTTTTGCGCGGCCGAGGCTCATTTCCATCAGCAGGCCGAGTCTGCTGAGCGAGGCCAGCCTGTTGTTCCAGGCTGTCTGTCCCACTTCCTCCGAGCCGTTTGCCGTGCGCATGAGTTCGCCGGCGTCGGCTTCGCCGAGCTTGTTAACGAGATCGAACGCTATACGCTGTTTAGGTTCCAGTTCACCCAAAAGGCGCGGTGAGCCCGGAACTCCATCCTCATTCAGTGTACAGAGCATCAGGACATCCCGCTGCGGGCTAAGCAGGACCGAGAGTTCCTCCGCTATCGACTCATTGGCGTTGGCAACGACCGGGTAATAGTTCGTCCATCGCTTCCGCACGATATCCCGGAATTCCAGAATGCACTCCCGCAGGAAGCTCGCAGTCGCCACTTCGATTCCACTGAAATCGAGATACACCGGTTCGGGTTGAGCAGGTTCACCACCGATTCGTTCGAGCAGCGATCCGAGGGCCTTTCGGCCTGTCAGCGCGCCTGCCAGTACTTCAGTCCCAACCACGTCCCGCATTCTGATTTGCATTTGTCACCTATGTCACGTGTGTCATGTGACGATAATGGGGAAAGTTGGCCGGGATGTCAAGCGCGGTGTTTTCGAAAGCCCTGACGGTGCGTAGTAACCTGTTGAGACTCATGTCTTTTTGCCGCTCAGACTGGCCTGCCGTTCTTTCAATGCGCTCTCGGCAGGCCCCGTGCTTTTCGTATGCATGATTGATCGGGTGCGTCCGTCCGCCTTCGCAGGCTTCGGCGCGACGGACCGGGCTCTATTCCGCTAGGGCCGCAAGCGGCCCAAGCTCCACGGAGCCAGCAAGCTGTCTCCGCCCATGCGGGTAACGATCCCTCGCACGTTCTGGATGACGGCTCCGCGCGGGCGTCCTCGGTCCCGCGCCTCCAAGTGTCGCTCCTGCGGGGCCGCTGTTAACCGCGCTGCGCCGATCGCCGCTTCCCGCCGCTCCAAGGGCGGCTCCCGGCAGGCTACTTTTTCTGTATGGACGCCTGAAGGCGGCTTCCAGAGGGAATGAGCCGCGACGATGCGGCTCATGCTTCCTTCTGTTTTTGCGCCCGGCGTGGCGGGCGCAGCACCCTCTTTGGCAGCTTACACCGAAACCGCCGACGCGCTGCTGTGGTTCAACCCCCTTCCGCCGTAACGCGCTCTAGCCGTCCGCCATAGCGGACGGACAAGAGCTTCTAACGGTCTCCCGAGAAGGGGGATTGAACCATCGCCGGTTTCGGTCGGCGTCAGAAAGCCCCCGCGAAAACTTGCGGGGGCTTTTTCGTTCTGACGCTCGGCGCTGGCCAAGGGTGCATGCGACCCGAGTCATTTTTTTAGGAGGCCAGTTATGGAATTACTCACTCAACCCATCCGGCAGGCACTGCTGCGTAACGGCAGGCTGCGGCGTCATTTCGATGAGCTTCCCGAGGACGAGGAACACGGCAGGCCAGAGCCTGATTTTATCCCCGTGGTCAAACTGTTCACGCCGGACGCGGCTTGCACGTGGCTACTCACCGAGCTTGACCCCGACGACCCCGATATCGCTTTCGGGCTTTGCGATCTCGGCATGGGCTGCCCCGAGTTAGGGACCGTGCGGATTTCCGAAATCGAGTCCGTGCGCGGACGGCTTGGCCTTCCGGTCGAGCGCGACCTGCATTTCTCGACGACCAAGACCATCAGCGCCCTTGCCGCCGAGGCGCGGGCGGCGGGCTTCATCAAGGTGTGATGGCAGCGCAGAACGGCCCCGCAACAGGGCCGTTCGCCGGTGCAATTCCGCACTCACACAAACGATCAACCAAGGAGAACGACCATGAGACTTGAATTTATCGAACTGAACCAGCTCAAGGACTCGCCGATCAACGTCCGCCAGCACGGCGGCGAGGATGTCAGCGACCTTGTGCCGAGCATCCGCAGCCTGGGCGTCATCCAGTCATTGCTGGTGCGCCCGAACTGCGAAGGTTTTGAAGTCGTGGCCGGGCAGCGGCGGCGCAAGGCCTGTCAGATCATTGCCGAGCAGGACGGCGGTTTCGATCCGCTGCCCTGCATCGTGCTTGAGGACGGCGACGATGCCAAAGCCATCGAGGCTTCACTGGCCGAGAACATCGCCCGGCTGCCGATGGACGAGGTGGACCAGTACAAAGCCTTCGCCGCGCTCAGGGCGCAGGGGCGCAGCATCGAGGATATCGCCGCGCATTTCGGGGTGACGGAACGGCTGGTGAGCCAGCGGCTCGCGATTGCCAACCTGCACCCGCCGATCCTGAATGCCTACCGCAGCGGCGACATCACCGCCGACACCATGCGGACCCTGACGATGGCCAGCAAGAGCCAGCAGAAGGCATGGTTCAAGCGCTTCCGCGATCCCAAGGATCGTGCCCCGACAGGAAAGGCGCTCAAGGCGTGGCTGTTCGGCGGCGCGGACATCCCGGTTTCACACGCGCTGTTCCCGCTGGAAGCCTATGGCGGCAAGATCATCGGCGACCTCTTTGGCGACGAGCAGTTCTTTGACGACGCCGGGGCGTTCTGGAAGCTGCAAATGGAAGCGGTGATCGAGCGCCAGCAGCGCTATCTCGAAAACGGCTGGTCCGATGTGCTCATTCTGGAAGATGCCGACTACTTCGGCCGCTACGACAAGGTGAAGCGCGGCAAGAAGGACGGCGGCAAGGTCTATATCCAGTGCCGGTCCAACGGCGAGGTCGAGTTTCATGAAGGCTGGCTGGATGAGAAGGACGCAAAGCGCCTCGACAGGGCGGCGGCGAAGGCGGGCGGCGAAGTCACCGCCGAACCCAAGCCGGAACTCACGAAGGCGGCGATCCGCTACTGCGATCTGCACCGCCACAATGCCGTCAGGGCGGAACTGCTGAAAGCCCCGGCGGTGGCGCTGCGCCTGATGGTGGCCCATGCCATTGCCGGGTCGCCGTTATGGACCGTCGAACCCGAAACCCAGAAGTCCTACGGCAACGCGGTTATCGACGAGAGCATCAAGGGCAGCACGGCGCAGGAGGCGTTCGCGCAGGAACGCGAAGCCGTTGGAGAGCTTTTGCAGCTTGATGACGAGCGCCGCCATCTGCTGAACGACAGCCCGTTCGGAAGCCGCCATGACCTTGCCGCCTTGTTCGCCCGGCTGTTGCAGCTTGATGATGGCGAGGTCATGCGCGTTCTCGCCTTTGTCATGGGCGAGAGCCTGAGCGCCGGGAGCGTGATCGTCGAAGCGCTCGGCCACATCCTGAAAGTGGATATGGCGGCGTGGTGGGAGCCGGATCAGGCGTTCTTCGACCTGTTGCGCGACAAGGCCGCGATCAATGCGATGGTCGCTGAGGTCGCGGGCAAGCGCAGCGCCAAGGACAGCCTGACCAAGCCCGCCGCGTTCCAGAAGGACATCATCAGGGGCTTTCTGGAAGGCCGGAACGGCAGCCCCAAACCGGAAGGCTGGCTGCCGCGCTATATGCGTTTCCCGATGCAGGGCTACACCAAGCGGCAGGGCCTTCCCGGCGTCGCGCAGGGCAAGGAGGCCGGTAAGCTGTTCGCCAGCGCTTCATAATCCCGCCCGGAAGCCGGGCCGTGCGTTCTGCGCGGCCCGGTTTTCCATATCGATCCGCGCGCGGCCGTTCCGGGAGGAACGGCCGCGCCTTCCTGTAGGGAGCAGTGCCGCCGGGCCGCGCAGCCGCCTAACGTGTTGATTTGCGGCGGCGTTGCCGTGGTATCGTTGGCGTCGGGACTGGCAGGGACACTGTGAGAAACCAGTGCCCAGTTTGTTCCTGACCGGCCCACCAATGTCTTCGTCTTTTAGTTTCAAAAACTTAGTGAAATCCAATCCGGACAAATCTGGGCACGACAAGGTTCAAGCGCCGGATGGCGCTGCGTTCGTCGAGCAGTGCGCATGGTCAAGAATTGTATTGAATGATCGTTCCAGACATGCATAGTGTCAATCGGAGGATCGCGATGCCCTGGGAAAAGCAGTTCGACACCGATGATGTATTGAGCCGAGCCATGCTGGCATTTTGGAACCGGGGCTATGAGGCAACCTCCATGCAGGATCTCGTTGATGCAACGGGCGTCAATCGCGGTAGCCTTTACGCGACGTATGGCGACAAGCACGCACTCTTTCTCTCGTCCTTGCGCCGATATGCCGACACTGTTCATTTCCACCGGCTGTCGGATTTGGAATCCAAATACGAACCGCGCGAGGCGATTCGCCATCTGTTTCTGGCGTACACAACCGCTCCGTCCGTCGAGGGCTGGAGCCGTGGATGCTTTTTGAGCAATACCGCGCTTGAACTTGCTGCCCATGATCGAGATGCGGGAAAGATCGTCGCCGAGGCGCAGAAGAGAACCGAGGCGGCGCTGGAGCGCATCATTAAGCAGGGCAAGGCCAGCGGTGAATTCGCATCCCACGTCAAGCCCGCCGAAGCCGCCGCCGCGCTTCTCGCTTCCTTGATCGGGCTCTCGGTGCTCACGCGCAGTCGGCCCGAACCGCATCTCTTGCGCACAATTGCCGAGGACGCCGTCAAAAGGCTCGACTGATTTTTTTTGGCCTTGTTTGGAACGATCGGTACAGACATGGCCGCCAATCTATCACCGATCAAAGGAGACCTGACATGACTTACCCAGTGCATACGATCGACAGCGCCCCGGACGGCGCCGCGAACATTCTCGCTGCTGCCAAGAAGGGCATGGGTTTTGTGCCAAATCTTTACGCGGTGATGGCCGAGGCGCCGGCCTTGCTGAAGGCCTATACGACCTTGTCGAAAATCTTCGACGAGACGTCACTCACACCCACGGAGCGGCAGATTGTTCTGCTCACGACGAGCTACGCAAACGATTGCGAATATTGCATCGCTGCGCACAGCGTCATCTCCCAAATGCAGAAAGTGCCTGACGACGTGGTGCAGGCGATCCGCGCCGGCCGGCCGATTTCGGACACAAAACTTGACGCCTTGCGCCGTTTCACCGGGGCGGTCGTCACCTCGCGCGGCTGGCCGTCGGATGCGGACACTGATGCATTTCTGAATGCCGGGTATGAACGCCGGCATGTTCTCGAAGTGGTGCTCGGCATCGGAATGAAGACGCTTTCCAACTACGCAAACCACATCGCAGAGACGCCTCTCGACCAGGCTTTCGCATCCGCCGCATGGTCGAAGGCTGCCTGACCGTTGGTATCAGAACAGGAGAAGAGCATGCCACTCGTTCAAATCAAGGGTGTCGGAAATTACCTGACACTTGATCAAAAGCAGGAGATGATCCGCAAGGTCACGGATGCTGTCGTATCCGTGGAAGGGGAAGGCCTGCGGCAGGTCACCTGGGTGACGATCGAGGATGTCCAGCCCGGCGCCTGGGGCGTTGGCGGAAAGCCAGTCTACGACAACGACTTGCGCGCAATGAGTGCGCCGAAGGCCGCCGAATGATATCTGGGGCGGCGCGAGCCTTTCGCGCTCACGTCGCCCCGTGCCGGCTTTTCGGTAGAACACTTGGATCCCGCTCACCTGCGTTGCGGGTTTCTTCTGGTCACAGGCGCCTTGATGATGAGACTCCAGTGCCCAGTTTTGTCCTGAACGGCCCACCATCCCGGCCAATGCCGGTCGGCCCCCTCCCCGGCTGTCGCGCGCGGGACGCGCCTCCCATAGCCCGCCCGTGGCGCGGCAAGCCCCCCAGGTCCGATCGCGCCTTCCGGCCCGCATTTCTTTGTTGCCCGGCGCCGGTCTTGTCCCTATGTGCAAGGGCAAGGCGGGCATGGAACCCGCCGCATTCGTGTGACGGGGGCGGGACGGGCCGTGCGCGACAATGGCGCCGCATCGGACATGACCGGGATGGCACCGCAGGCCGCAGGCAGCGGCGCGGGCGATGTGCTGCTGTCGGTCGAGGATCTGCACGTGCAGTTCCACACCTCGCGCGGGATCGTGCGCGCGGTGGAGGGCGTCTCCTACCAGGTCCGCGCCGGCGAGGTGCTGGCGATCGTGGGTGAATCCGGCTGCGGCAAGTCGGTCTCCTCGCTTGCCGTGATGGGCCTGCTGGCCAAGCCCGCCGGGCGCGTCACGCAAGGCCGCATCCTGTTCGATGGCCGCGACCTGCTGACGCTCTCGGACGAGCAGATGCGCGAGATCCGTGGCCGCGACATCGCCATGATCTTCCAGGAGCCGATGACCAGCCTGAACCCGGTCCTGCCGATCGGGTTGCAGATCACCGAGCCCCTGACCATCCACCTGAAGATGGACGAGGCGGCGGCGCGCGCGCGCGCGATCGAGCTCCTGAAGATGGTCGGCATCACCGACCCCGAGCGGCGGCTCGAGCAGTATCCGCACCAGTTCTCGGGCGGGATGCGCCAGCGCGTGATGATCGCGATCGGGCTGGCCTGCAATCCCAAGCTGATCATCGCCGACGAGCCCACCACCGCGCTCGACGTGACCATCCAGGCGCAGATCCTGGAGCTGATGAAGGACCTGTCGCGGCGACTGAACATCGCGCTGGTGCTGATCACGCACAATCTGGGCGTGGTCGCGCGCTATGCCGATCGCGTCAACGTCATGTATGCCGCGCGCATCGTCGAGCAGGGCAGCGCCGATGATGTGTTCCACCGCCCGCGCCACCCCTACGCGATGGGGCTCCTGCGTTCGGTGCCCCGGCTCGACCGCCCGCGCGGGGAGCGGCTGGAGACGATCGAGGGGCTGCCGCCCAACCTGCTCGCCCCGCCCGAGGGCTGCCGCTTCGCCGCGCGCTGCCCGTTCCGGCTCGATGCCTGCGAGGCCGATCCGGCCCTGGCCGAGATCGAGCCGGGGCACAGCGCCGCCTGCCACCGCGCCGCCGAGATCGCCGCCGGGACGCTCACTGCGCCCCCCCCGCCGCCCCTGCCGGTGCGCGGCGAAGCTGCCGCCAGCGCTGCCGATGCGCGCCCGATCCTGGAGGTGGCCGGCCTCAAGAAGTACTTCGAGGTCAGCCGCTCGACCGGCCTGTTCAGCCGCGTCCAGGGCGAGGTGCGCGCGGTCAACGACATTTCCTTCACCGTGCAGCGCGGCGAGACGCTCGGCCTCGTGGGCGAGTCCGGCTGCGGCAAGACCACGGTCGGGCGGCTGATCCTGCGCCTGGAGGACCCCACCGGCGGGGCGATCCGCTTCGAGGGCGAGGATATCGCGGGCAAGTCGGCGGCCGAGTTGCGCGCCTTCCGCCGCAAGATCCAGGTGATCTTCCAGGACCCCTATTCCTCGCTCAATCCGCGCATGACGGTGGGCCAGATCATCGCCGAGCCCTTGTCGGTCTATCGCCTGGTGCCCAGCGCCAGGGCGGCCAAGGAGCGCGTGGCCGAGCTGCTGACCCAGGTGGGGCTTTTCCCCTACATGGCCGAGCGCTACCCGCACGAGATGTCGGGCGGCCAGCGCCAGCGCATCGGCATCGCGCGCGCACTGGCGATGGAGCCCGAGTTCATCGTCTGCGACGAGCCTGTTTCGGCGCTGGACGTGTCGATCCAGGGCCAGATCATCAACCTGCTGGAGGATCTCCAGGCACGGCTCGGCCTGACCTACCTGTTCATCGCCCACGACCTTGCCGTGGTGCGCCACATCTCGACGCGCGTCGCCGTGATGTATCTCGGCCGCATCATGGAGCTGGCCGACCGCGACACAATCTATGCCGATCCGCGCCACCCCTACACCCGCGCGCTGCTTGATGCTGCGCCGGTGCCGGACCCGACGATCGAGAAGGCGCGCGCCCCGCGCACGCTGCAAGGCGAGCTGCCGAGCCCGCTCAACCCGCCCACGGGCTGCGTGTTCCACACCCGCTGCCCGCTCGCCGACGATGGGTGCCGGCGCACCGTGCCCGAGCCGCGCGAGATCGCGCCGGGGCGGCTGGTGGCGTGCCTGAAAGTCTAGACCGCAAGGCGGCGCAGCAACGCAGCCGCCACCGATAAACGCAGATGATGACCGCACTTCAAGGGAGAGGACCGATGCCGCACACGACACCGAAGCACACACGCCGCACGCTCTTTGGCCGCAGCATCATCGCGGCCGCCGGGGTTGCCGCCTTCATCGCCGCGCTGCCGCTCGCGGGCGCGGCCGAGGCGCAGACACCGCGGCGCGGCGGCACCCTCTCCTTCGCCATCTCCGGCGAGACGCCGGGCTATGACTGCCACGCCTACGACACCTTCGCCGCGACGCACTTCCTGGCACCGTTCTATTCGACGCTGCTCAAGTTCGACCTGGCGAAATACCCGGAAGTGGCCGGCGACCTGGCCGAGCGCTGGACCGTTTCGCCCGACGGGCTTGCCTACACCTTCACGCTGCGCGAGGGCGTGCGCTTCCACGATGGCAGCCCGCTCACCTCGGCCGACATCAAGGCCACCTATGACCGCATGCGCAACCCGCCGCAGGGCGTGGTGAGCTTGCGCCGCGCCACCTTCGCCGACATCGACACGATCGAGACACCCGATGCACGCACGGTGGTGTTCCGTCTCAAGGCGGCCAATCCGGCGATGATCATGCACTTCGCCAGCCCGCTGAACTGCGTCTATTCGGCGGCCAAGCTGGCGCAGGACCCGACCTTCCCGGCCAAGACCATCCTCGGCACGGGGCCCTTCCGCTTCGTCGAGCATGTGCGCGGCAGCCATGTCCAGGGCGCGCGCAACGAGAACTATTTCCGCCAGGGCCTGCCCTATCTCGACGGCTTCCGCGGTGTGTTCATGCTCCAGCCCGCGACCATGGTGAACGCGCTGCAGGGCGGGCAGGTGATGGGCGAGTTCCGCTCCGTCTCCCCGGCCGAGCGCGACCGGTTGCGCCAGGCGATGGGCGATCGCATCCGCATCGAGGAAGGGTCTTGGACGCTCAACCTCACCGTCGTGTTCAACACCACCAAGCCGCCCTTCGACCGGGCCGAGGTGCGCCGCGCGCTGAACATGGCGATCGACCGCTGGGGCGGCTCGCGCGGCCTGCAGCGCACCACGCCCCTGCGCCATGTCGGCGGCGTCTTGCGCCCCGGCGCCCCGGGTGCGGCGAGCGACAACGACCTGGCGGCGCTGCCCGGCTTCGCGCGCGACATCAACGCCGCGCGCGCCCAGGCGCGCGAGATATTGCGCGCCGCCGGCGTGACCAACCTCCTGCTGGTCAACCGCACCATCGCGCAGCCCTACACGCCGGCCGGCATCTTCCTGGTCGATCAGTGGCGCCAGGTGGGGGTGACGGTGGACCATCGCCAGTTCGAGACCTCGGCCTATCTCGCGGCGCTGCGCGAGGGCAATTTCGATGCGGCGATCGACTTCACCAACCTGTTCATGGACGAGCCCTCGCTGGCGCTGGCCAAGTATCTCTCGCGCGACCGCTCGCCGGTGAACTACAGCCGTTCGACCGACCGCGAGCTGGATGGCATCTACGACCGGCTGATCCGCACCGCCGATGCGGGCGAGCGCACGCGGCTCCTGCGCGCCTTCGAGAAGCGCGCCTTCGAGCAGAGCTACCAGGCGCCGCTCCTGTGGTGGCACCGCATCATCGCCACGAACACCAGCCTGCGCGGCTGGCAGATGTCGCCGAGCCACCTGCTCGGCCAGGACCTGGCCGAGGTGTGGCTGGCGCAGTAGCGCCCGGGGAAAGGGGCGCCCGCCCGGCGCCGCGCCTGCAAGGACGGAGGAAAGGCACCCATGCTGCGCTACGCCACGAAGCGCGTGCTGCTGATGATCCCCACGCTTCTGGGCGTGGCGGTGCTGATCTTCTTCATGCTGCGCGTTGTGCCGGGCGACATCGTCGAGGTGAAGCTGCGCGGCGATGGCGGCAACCCGACCCAGGAGACGATCGAGGCCGAGCGTAAGCGGCTCGGCCTCGACAAGCCGATCGTCGTGCAGTTCGCCGACTGGATGGTGGGCCTGGTCACGCTCGATCTCGGCAAGTCGATGTGGACCGAGCAGCCGGTGGTGGAGGAGATCGGCGGTCGGCTGGGGCTCTCGTTCCAGGTGGCGATCATGGCCACGCTCATCGCGGTGCTGATCGCGATTCCGCTCGGCACTGCCTCGGCCTTGTTCAAGGACACGCTGGTCGACTACTTCATACGCATCGTCACCATCGGCGGCATGGCGGTACCGAGCTTCTGGTTCGGCATGCTGATCATCATCGCGCTGCTCTACCTGTTCAACTGGCTGCCGCCGATCACCTACACGCCGATCTGGGTCGACCCGATCGCCAATCTCAGCCAGCTGATCTGGCCGGCGCTGGCGGTGGGCTATCGCTATGCGGCGGTGGTGGCGCGGATGGTGCGCTCCTCGATCATCGAGGTGATGAAGGAGGACTATATCCGCACCGCGCGCGCCAAGGGCGTCTACGAGAAGCTGGTGGTGGCGCGCCACGCCATGCGCAACGCCATGCTGCCGGCCATCACCGTGATCGGGCTCGAATTCGCTTTCCTGATCGGCGGGCTGGTCGTCACCGAGCAGGTGTTCAACCTGAACGGCATCGGCCGGCTGTTCGTGCAGGCGGTCGGGAAAAGCGACTTCACGCTGATCCAGGGCCTGGTGATGCTGATCGCCACTGTGTTCGTGGTGACGAACCTGGTGGTCGATCTGCTCTATGCCGCGCTCGATCCGCGCATCCGCTACGGAGGCAGGTAGGATGGCCCCGCCAGCTTCCGCCCCCGCAACGGCCGTGGCCGCGCCCGCGACGCGCGATGCGGCGGCGCCGCGCCGCCCGAACGTCATCATCGCCTTCTGCCGCGCCCAGCCGCTTGGCGCGATCAGCGCGGTGGCGATCCTGGTCATGATGCTGGCCGCGATCTTCGCGGAGCAGGTGGCGCCCTACCATCCGCTCGACATCGATTTCGGCGCGATCCTCGCGCCCCCCTCGGCCGAGCACTGGTTCGGTGCCGACGCCTTCGGCCGCGACATCCTCAGCCGCATCATCTTCGGCGCGCGCACGGCGCTGGCGATCGGGTTCCTCTCCTCGCTGATCGGCTGTGTGGCCGGCGCCGTTGTCGGGGTGGCCTCCGCCTATTTCGGCGGCCGGATCGACCTGGTGGTGCAGCGCTTCGTCGACATCCTGCTCTCCTTCCCGATCATCGTGCTGGCGCTGGTGGTGGTGGCGATGCTGGGCCGCTGGCCCGTGCTCGGGATCGACGTCAACCTGATACTGGCGATCGCCATCCCGATCGTGCCCAAGGTCGCGCGCGTGATCCGCTCCTCGGCGCTGGCGATCCGCGAGATGCCCTATGTCGATGCGGCGCGCGCCGCAGGCTACAGCCATGCGCGCATCATATTCCGCCATATGGTGCCGAACGTGGCGGCGCCCTTCCTGATCATGTTCACGGCCTTCATCGCCCAGGCGATCCTGCTGGAAGCCTCGCTCTCCTTCCTCGGGC
>JADZEB010000045.1 GCA_020850755.1 Alphaproteobacteria bacterium
CGTGCCGTTCGAGCTCGGCATCATCCGCAACCATTATGTCGGGCGCACCTTCATCGAGCCGACCGACCAGATCCGCCATCTCGGCGTGAAGCTGAAGCATTCCGCCAACCGCGCCCAGATCGAAGGCAAGCGGGTGGTGCTGGTGGATGATTCGATCGTGCGCGGCACCACCTCGAAGAAGATCGTCGAGATGGTGCGCGCCGCCGGCGCGGCCGAGGTGCATATGCGCATCTCCTCGCCGCCGACGACGCATTCCTGCTTCTACGGCATCGACACGCCCGAGCGCGACAAGCTGCTCGCCGCCAAGCATGATGTCACGGCGATGGCGCGCCTGATCGGGGTGGACAGCCTCGCCTTCATCTCGATCGACGGGCTCTACCGCGCTGTCTCGGGGCGCGGGCGCAACAGCGCCGAGCCGGCCTATTGCGATGCCTGCTTCACGGGCGAGTATCCGATCCGGCTGACCGACCATGATGGCGGCGACAGCGCGCGCCAGCTCTCGCTCCTGGCCGAAGCCGGCCACGCCGACTAGCCGCAGCCGGCGCATCGTTCCCCGCGCGACGAAGGTTTCCCGCCCATGACCAATGATCACCCGCTTGCGGGGCGCGTCGCGCTTGTCACCGGCGCCTCGCGCGGGATCGGCTTCGCGCTCGCCCGCGCGCTTGCCGCCGCCGGGGCGCAGGTGGTTGCCACCGCGCGCACACAAGGTGGGCTCGAGGAACTGGACGATGCGATCCGCGCCGATGGCGGGCCGGGGGCGACGCTCCTGCCGCTCAACCTCGCCGAGGCGGCCAAGATCGATGCGATCGGCCCGAGCCTGCACCAGCGCTTCGGCCGGCTGGACATCCTGGTGGGCAATGCCGGCGCGCTCGGCCGGCTCGGACCCCTCGGCCACCTGCCCGAGAAGGACTGGGCCGAGATCATCGCCGTGAACGTCACCGCCAACTGGCGCCTGATCCGCACCTGCGAGCCCTTGCTGCGCCTGTCGGACGCCGGGCGGGCGGTGTTCGTGACATCCGCCATCGCCCAGCGCCCGCGCGCCTATTGGGGCCCCTACGGCGCGAGCAAGGCCGCGCTTGAGCACATGGTGCAGGGCTGGGCGCTCGAGACCGCCGACAGCGCTCTGCGCGTGAACCTGTTCGATCCGGGCGTGGTGCGCACGCGCATGCGCGCCTTCGCCATGCCGGGCGAGGATCCGGCGAGCGTGCCGCCGCCGGAAAGCGTGGTGCCGGCGCTGCTGGCGCTCTGCCTGCCAGGCGAGACGCGCCACGGCGTGCGCGTGCGCGCCGGCAACTAGCGCAGCGTCCGGTCTGGTGGAACCGCGCTGCAGTTCCACCAGACCGGACGAAGCTGCTCGCGAACCTTGAGCCTCCCGGGCACGACTTCGGTTCGGCTGATTCAAGCCGAACGGAACGTGCCCTAGCGGCGCTTCTCCGCGCTGGCATAGGGGTTGCGGCCGCTGCGCAGGCGGATGCGGATCGGAATGCCGGCCAGGCCGAAGCTCTCGCGCAGGCTGTTGGCGAGGTAGCGCTCATACTCCTCGGGCAGCTTCTCGGTGCGCGTGCCGAACAGCACGAAGCTCGGCGGCCGGGCCGAGACCTGCGTCGCGTAGCGGATCTTCAGGCGCCGTCCCTGCGGCGCCGGCGGCGGGTGGCGCGCCAGCGCCTCGGCCAGCCAGCGATTGAGCGCCGAGGTGCCGACGCGGCGGTTCCATGCCTCGTAGACGCGCCAGACCGCCGGCAGCAGCTTCTCCACCCCGCGCCCGGTGAGCGCGGACAGGAACACCATCGGCACGCCCTTGAGTTGCGCCAGCCCGCTCTCGACGCGGTCGCGGAAGGCGCGGCGCGCGGCGTCCTTGTCCTCGGACGCGTCCCATTTGTTGACCGCCAGCACCAGGGCGCGACCCTCGCGCTCGACCAGGCGGGCGATGGTCAGGTCCTGCTGGTCGAGGCCGAGGGTCGCGTCCAGCACCAGCACCACCACCTCGGCCATGCGCAGCGCGTGGATGGTGTCGCCCACCGACATCTGTTCGAGCCGCGCCTCGATGCGCGCCTTGCGGCGCATGCCGGCGGTATCGACCAGTTCGACCTCGCGGCCCTCGGGGTCAGTCCAGCGCACGGCGATGGCATCGCGTGTCAGGCCCGGCTCGGGGCCGGTGATGACGCGCTCCTCGCCGAGCAGGCGGTTAAGCAGCGTCGACTTGCCCGCATTTGGCCGCCCGACGATCGCCAGCCGCAGCGGCCGGTCGCGCCCGGCCACGGGCGCGGTGTCCTCGGCCTCGGCGCCCTCGTTCTCCGCCATGTCGGACGCGGCGGCATCGGCTTCGTGCTCGCCTTGGCCCTCGTCCTCGCCCTCGCCCTCGCCTGCGCCCGATTCCCCCTCGCCGACGCCGAGCTGGGCGGCGATCGCCGCGTGCAGCGCGCCCACCCCGTCGCCATGCGCGGCCGAGACCGCCACCGGCTCGCCGAAACCGAGGCCCCAGGCCTCGGCGATGCCCGGATCGGCGGCGCGCCCCTCGGCCTTGTTGGCCACTGTCAGCACCGGCCGCCCCTGGCGGCGCAGCCACTGCGCGAAATGCTCGTCGGGCGGCGTCACGCCGGCGCGCGCATCGATCACGAACAGCACCAGATCGGCAGCGGCAACTGCGCGCTCGCTCTGGCTGCGCATGCGCCCGGCGATGGTCTCGGGCGGCGCTTCCTCGAGCCCGGCAGTGTCGATCAGCGTGACCTCGCGTCCGCCCAGGAACGCCGCCGCCTCGCGCCGGTCGCGCGTCACGCCGGGCGTGTCGTCCACCAGCGCCAGCCGCCGGCGCGCCAGGCGGTTGAACAGGGTGGATTTGCCGACATTGGGCCGGCCGACGATGACGATGCGGGGCTTCATGCAGAACCTGGGGGCAGGCGAAACGCGGCAAGCCGCGGCCTAGCGCAGCGCGACAAGGTCGGCGTCGTCGGTCAGGACATAGAGCGTGCCCTGCGCCACCACCGGCGCCAGGCGCACGGCGCCGGGCAGGCGCTGGCGGCCGATGATCTCGCCGGTATAGGGCGAGACGGCCAGCGCCTCCCCGTTCGAGCCGGCGACCACCAGCCTGTCGCCCACCAGCACCGGGCCGGCCCAGACGATGGGATCGCGCCGGCGCTCGGGGTTCTCCCATTTCTCCAGCGTCGCGATCCAGCGGATGCGGCCATCGGCGCGCGTGAGCGCGACGAGCTCGTTGTCGACGGTGAGGACGAAGACGAAATCGCCCGCGACCCACGGGCTTTCCTGGCTGCCGATCTCGCGCTCCCAGATGCGCCGGCCGGTGCGCAGATCGACGGCGATCATCATGCCGCTGCTGCCGGCCGCGATCACGCGTCCGCGATCGATCGCCGGGCGGCCGCGCACGGTGGAGAGGTCGGTCAGCGCTTCCTGTGTCCGCGACGAGGCGAGCGATTCGCTCCACACCACGCGCCCGGAATCGGCGCGCAGCGCCACGAGCTCGCCCGAGGAAAGGCCGGCAACGACGGTGCCATTGTCATAGGCTGGCGCCGGCACGCCCATCAGGGTCGCGGTCTCGGCGAAGCCGCGATAGACCCAGAGCTGGCGGCCATCCTCGGCCGAGATCGCCACGACCTGGGCGTCTAGCGTGGCAACAAACACGCGCCCATCCGCAACCGAAGGCGCCCCGCGTGCCGGTGCCGGAAGGGCGCGCCGCCACAGCACCTCGCCATTGTTGGCGTCGAAGGCGACCACCTCGGCAAGTCCGGTCGCCGCGAACAACCGGCCCGCCTCGAAGGCGATGCCGCCGCCAAGCTGTCCGTCGTCTTCCTCCTCGGGGCGGGCATCGGCACGCCACAGCGACTCGCCCGTGGCAGCGTCGAAGGCGCGGATGCGGGCCTCGGCATCCATGCTGAACACGCGCCCCGCCGCCACCACCGGGGTGGAAAGCAGTCGCTGGCGCGATCCGCCGCCCGAGCCCACGCTCGCGCGCCAGGCAACCGCAAGCGCCTCGTTCGCGGCGAGATGGTGCATGGCATGGGCGGGGTTGCCGCCTTCCTGCGGCCAGGCCTCGTTCGCCACCGGGCGCGGCAGCGCCACCGGGATGCTCGCGGCGGAGTCATCGACCCGCAGCGAGACCTCCGCCTCGATCACGGTCAGGCGCTCGCCCGGCAGCGGCACCTTGTTGTCGCGGCCGACGATCTTGTCGTAGACGTCGCAGCCCGCCAGCGGCAGCGCCAGCAGCATCAGGCCAAGACGCAGGGCGCGCCGCGCCGAGGCACGGGCGAGTGGCACGGTACGGGGCTTCGCAGCCATCGGCGCCTGCTCCATCACTAGCTGCCGAGCGCCATGACAAGATCGCGCGCGCGGGCGCGGATCTGGGGCGGGGCCGCCGCGTCCTCGGCCAGCTGGCGGAACAGGGTGGCGGCCTGGGCGCGGTTGCCGCGCCTCTCGGCCAGAAGGGCCTGCAACTCGATCGCCGAGTAGCGCCAGGGCGACTCGGCGGCCGCAAGCGGCGCAAGCCGCGCCTCCAGCATGGCTGGATCGCCGCCATCGATCTGGTGGATCACGGAGCTGAGCGAGGCGAAGTCGCGGTAGAGCCGGTCCTGGCTTGCATCCGCAGCCACCGCGTCCCAGACCGCGATCGCGCCGGCGAGATCGCCGAGCTCGGCCTTGAGGCGGGCCTCCTGGAAGCGGGCCAAGAGCCGGTAGCCGGCGCGCCCATTCTGGGCCAGGGCGGCGAAGGCGTTGATCGCCTGCGGCTTTTCGCCGACCGCCTGTTCCGCCGCGACCAGGAAGGCGCGCGCCTGCGCCTCGCGCTCGCGCGCATCGTACCATTGCCAGCCCTGCCATCCGGCAACCGCCAGCACGATCGCGGTGGCCGCGCCGACGGCGTAGATGCCGTAGCGCTGCCACAGCTTCTCGGCGCGCTCGCGGCGCAGTTCTTCGTCGACTTCATCGATTAGGTCGGGCACGCAACCTCTCGTGCGGCAAGGCGGTTTGGGCCACGGGGCGCGCGCAAGGGGCGGGCGGGCGCGGCCGGTACAAGCGGCGCGCACTCTAGCGGCGGGGCGCTATCAAGGCAAACAGGGTTGCACCCGGAGGCCGGGCGGGGGCGTGCATGGTCCGATGCCGGGCCCCGCAGGGCAGGGCAGGGCATGGGACGCAAGCCGGAGCGACAACCGCTCCGGACCGTGGCGGAGCACCAGGGGCGCCAGGCCCGCGGGTCGAAGCGGATCACTGCGGCCGACACGTCCGGCACGGGCTCAGGGCCGGGGCGCGGCCGCCGCGGGCGGCAGGCTCGGGTCGATCCCGGTCACCGGCTCGATCTCGGCGGGCGCCTCGGGCCAGAGCAGCGGCGGAAGGCGCAGGAGCGGAATCCGCCCGAGCGTAAGCTGCCGCCCGTTCAGGGTGATCGGCACCTCGACGCTTGGGGCGCCACCCTGGGCGGGCGTGCGGGCCATCACGTTCAACACCACCTTGGCGGCGTTGGCCGCGTTCACACGCAGCACGCCTTGCGCAACCAGCGCATCCAGCGTGGCGGTATAGCCGCTGACATGCGCATTGGCCGCGCCCATCGGCTGCATCTCCTCGTCGAGCGCGACGGTGGCCGCCGCCTCCACCCCGAGCGGCCCCCAGGTCAGCGCGATCCGGGGCAGCGTCAGCGACCCGCCGGCGTCGCGCCATCCGCTCATGCGTTCGGTGATGCCGGGCGCGCGCGGAACGGCACCCAGCACCTGGCCTTCCAGCGCGATCGAGGCGATGCGCGTGCCAAGCGCGCCGGCCGCCCGATCCGGCACGTCGATGTCGGTAGCGCCTAGCGCCACCGAGATGGAGGGTTCAGAAGGATCGGCAGTGTGGGTGAAGGCGATCCTGCCTTCGGCCTCGGCCACGGCGTAGCGACCGACATTCGAATCGAGCCACAGGCCGCGCAGTTCGAGGCTGGCTTCCTGCGGTGGTGCGCCGGGCTCGAACGGGATCGACAGCACCAGCGCATCGGCCGCGCCTTGTGCGCGCACCGCCTCGGCGCCATCGCCCAGGCGCAGCGCTTGCACACCGGCCGCGTCGATCTCGATCTCCCACGGGCTCCAGAGCCGGATCGAGAAGCGCGCCCGCCCCCCGCGCCATTCCCAGCCGCCCGGGATGATGCCGCCAGGCTGGCTTGCCCGGCGCAGCACCGGGTCCGGGACGGTCAGCCGCGCCTCGAGCGGCCAGCCGCCCAGCCGCGGCTCGCCATGCTCGACCTGGAGGCCGAGGGCGCGCTGGTCGGCGACCCAGCGGGCGACCCCCTTCTCAAGCTCGGCGGCCGCCCAGCGCCAATAGGCGGTGTGCAGGCCAACGAGCAGGGCCGGCAGCCCGACCAGCAGGCCGAAGCGGCGCAGGCGCGGACTCATGCGTGCAGGGCCTCGTGGCCATGCCAAGGGAACGCTGGGCGCGACAACATCGCGCTGTTATAGACGCCCCCGGCCGCCCTGCCGAGAGCATGGAGCCCAAGACGCCGCCACCCCGCCCCGCAGACCCGGTCCCACAGCGCCCCCGCTCCGCCGCCCCGATGACACCGCCCCCCGCACTCGACCCCGATGAAGACCTCTGGGTGTTCGCCTACGGCTCGCTGATGTGGCGGCCCGGCTTTGCCGTGGCCGAGGTGCAGCCGGCGCGGCTGGGCGGCTACCATCGCCGCTTCTGCATCTGGTCCACGCGCTATCGCGGGACGCCGGCGCGGCCGGGCCTGGTGCTCGGGCTCGACCGCGGCGGCGCTTGCCGCGGCCTTGCGCTGCGCGTGCCCCGCCGCGCGGCAGCCGAGGTGCTCGCCTATCTCGACGAGCGCGAGATGTTCGACCATGTCTATTTCCGCCGCCACCTGCCGGTGCAGCTTGTCGCGGCCGGGACCGCTGCCGCGCCGGTTTCGGTGCGGGCGGTGGCCTATGTGGTCGACCGCGCGCACCATGCCTATGCACCGCCGATGCCGGCTGAGCGCATCGCATCGGTGATCGCAGAAGGTCATGGCGAAAGCGGGGCGAACCGCGACTACCTGCTCAATACCATCGCCCATCTGGCCGAGATCGGCGTCCGTGACCGCATGCTGGCGGCGGTGGCGCGCTGGCTGCCGGCAGCAGGACAGGAGCCCATGAAGGCCCCCGGCGCCGGTCAAGCGCCGAAAGTTATCCACAAGACCGGCCCGGCCAGGACGGCAGAGGAACCCTGAGCCCGCCCCCATCCCGCCGGTATTATGTAACCGTATTTGTTCCAGACGCATGGCCCGCAGCACCGCACATGTGTCCAGGTTAGGCAATATGAGCGCATATTAACGAATCGGGGCGATTTCCTCGCATTCCGGCCCCGTCCCCGTCCCCGCTGGTGCATCTGCTGCCACACTGGTGACAGGGTCCGGCCTGGCGACGAGCCCGCATCAAGCCGTTAGCCGTCGCTGCTCGCGGTCGATGGCGGCGGGGCGCGCCCTCGCCCACAGAGTTATCCACAGGCCGGACCGGACCTCTGTGCCAATTGCTCGGACGCCGTATCGATCTCGTGCTGCAGTCGCGCCATCAGGTCCCGCCGGGGCAGGCCGGGGACGATCGGGTCGAGAACCGCGACCGTGATCGTACCAGGACGCTTCAGGAAGCTGCGCCGCCCCCAGAACAGGCCGGAATCGGTCGCCACCGGGAAAACCGGCGCGCCGGCGCCGGCATGGATCGCGGCGATGCCGGGCTGGTAGTCGCGCCGATCGCCCGGGGCGGTGCGGGTGCCCTCGGGGAAGATCACCACCTGCCGGCCATGCCCGAGCATCACCACCGCATCCGCCACCAGCCGCTTGAGCGCGCCGGCGCCCCCCTTGCGGTCGACGACGATGTGCCCGGCACGGCGCACATACCAGCCATAGAGCGGGATCAGGGTCAGCTCGCGCTTGAGCACATAGGCGGCATCCGGCACGAGGCGCAGCCATACCAGCGTGTCGAAGGCCGACTGGTGCTTGGCCGCGATCAGCATGGCGCCCTCGCGCGGCAGCTTGTCCGCACCCGTGACCTGCCAGTGCAGCCCGCAGACCAGACGTAGCAAACCAAGCACGAAGCCGGCCCAGATCCGTGAAATACGGCGCAGCTGCCGGCGCGGCAGGAGCAGCGTCGGCAGCAGCACCACGCACAGGATCGCGGTGGTGGCGAAGAAGATCAGGTTGAAGAGAATCGAGCGGATCAGGGTCACGGGGCTACTCGAACGGGGCGCGAACCGCGCCGCGGTCCGCAGCCGCAAGCCTTAGCGCGGGCGCCGGGCGATGCGCTAGCCCGGGCGCGCCGATCCGGGCGCCCTAGCCCGGGCGCGCGGGCATCCCTGGGGCCACGACCGCGGGCGCCTGCGGATCGAGCCCGTCTCCAGCAAGGCCGAGCGCGGCGAGCAGATACTTGCCGAACTCGGTCATCAGCACCGAGGCCCGGCGCCACCAGCCGGCCGCCTCGAAGCCGGGCGGCAGCACGGGGTGGGGCAGGATCTCGATCTCGGGCAGGCTGCGCCCGAACTCGATCAGCGCGCGCGGCATGTGATAGCTCGAGGTGACCAGCCGCACCGAGCGCACGCCATTGGCCCGCGCCCAGGCGGCTGTCTCGGCCGCATTGCCGCGCGTCGTCAGCGCCGCGTGGCCGAGCGTGACGCGGTCGGAGAGCGCGGCGGGATCGAGCCGCGCGCGCGGCGCAAGGTCCGCCAGCGTCACCTCGGCATGCACGCCCGAGATCAGCAGCAACCGCGCCTGGCCTGCCGCCAGCAGCCTGAGCCCGGTTTCCACCCGCTCGGCCCCGCCGGTCAGCACCACGATCGCATCGACCGCGCGGCCGGGCTCGGCCGGGGCGGAGGGAAGACTGCCGGCGAAACCGAGGAAGGCGCCGATCCAGCCCGTCAGGCCGAAGGCCAGCGCCGCAACAAACCAGCGCCGCACGCGATGCGGCCGGACCGGGGTGCCGCGATCGGCGGCCGGGGCCGGGCCGGGCGGCGCGCTCATGGCAGTCGCCGCAACCAGAGCCGCGCGGTGATCGAGGCGGTGACCGCCGAGACGAGGCCGATCGCCGCCGGCAGCAACGCCAGCACCGCCCAGATCGACGGCGGCAGCAGCAGCGCCGCGGCACGCAGGCGCGCGAGGCTGTCGGCGCTCCCTGCGGCAGCGACGGAGGCGGGCTCGCTGGCAAAGGGCGCGGCCAGCAGCGCGAGCGCCAGCAGCGCCGGCACCGCCAGCGCCAAGGCCAGCACGCCGCCCCACAATCCGAGCACACCGAAGCGGCGGGCGAAGCGGCGCGCGAGCCAGCCATCGCTCGCGCCGAGACCGTGGACGATTGCCAGGTCCTCGCGATGCGCGGCGATCGAGGCGCGCACGGCGAACACCACCAGTCCGGCACAGACCAGCAGGGCGGCCGCGGCCGCAAGCAGCGCGATCGCGCGCAGGCTGGCGGCGAGATCGAGCAGCCGGCGCACCCATACGCCGTGCCCCTCTACCACCGCGCCGGGCGCGGCGGCTTCCACGGCGGCGCGCAGCTCGGCGATTGCCGGCATGGTGCGCCCGGCGGTGACCTCGATCACGCCCGGCAGCCCCTGTGCCAGCGTGCTGCCCTCGCCCCCGAGCCAGGGTTCGAGCAGCGCCAGCAGGCGCGCACGCGGGATCGGCTCCGCCAAGGCGACGCCGGGAATGCCGCGCAGGGCGGCCAGCACCGCGGCTAGGCGGGTCTGGCCCTCTTGGCCCTGGCCCGCTTGCCGCTGGCCCACCCGCGCCTCGCCTGTCGCCGGCGCCGCGGCGGGCGCGTCGGGCTCCGGCACCTGCACGGTCAGGTGCGCGGTCGCGCCGCGCTCCCAGCGCGTGGCGAAGGCATCCACGGCGATCGCTCCGGCAAGCGCGAGGGCAGCCAGCAGCCCGGCAAAGGCAACCAGCCAGGGCAGGAGCCGCGCCTCATGGTCGCGCGCGAGGCCAAGCACGTCCCGGGGCGGTGGCGGCGGCAATGGCCGCTCCGGGTGCGGTGGCGGGACCGCAGCGGCGGGGCGCGCCGCGCGCCGGCCGCCGCGACCGGACGCAGGGCCGGTGCGCGTGGTGCTATCCGGCGCGCTAGCCATCCTGCGCCACCAGCCGGCCATGACTGAGCGCCAGGCGCGGGGCCGGGAAGCGCTCGATCAGCCGTTCATTGTGGGTGGCGACCAGCAGCGTCGTGCCGTTGCGGTGGAGCGAAACCAGAAGGCCCAGGAGCCGCTCGGCCTGGCGTTCGTCGAGATCACCGGTCGGCTCGTCGGCGACGATCAGGCGCGGGCCCGCCACCACGGCGCGCGCGATCGCCAGCCGCTGCTGCTCGCCCCCCGACAGGGTGACGGGCCTGGCCGCCATGCGCTCGGCAAGCCCCACCCAGGCCAGCAGCTCGGCGGTGTTGGCGGCAATGGCCGCCTCGCGCTCCCCGGCCAGACGCAGCGGCAGGGCGACATTGTCGAACGCCGTCAGATGGCCGAGCAGCCGGAAATCCTGGTAGACGACGCCGATCTGCCGGCGCAGCGCCTGGCGGGCGTTGCGGCCGACTCCATCCGGGTTCCGGCCGAACAGGCTGATCGTCCCGCGCGAGGGACGCTCGGTCAGCGACAGCAGGCGGATCAGCGAGGTCTTGCCCGCGCCCGACGGGCCGGTAAGCCAATGGAAAGACCCTTCCGGCAAGCTGAAGCTGATGCCGTGCAGCACCTCGGGGCCGCGGCCGTAGCGCAAGCCGATATCGTCCAGGCGAACCATGCCCTGCGAGTTCCAGACCTTCCCGGGCCGGGCCAGGGGCGCACGCGATACCACCACGGCCCCGGCCGCAAGCGGGAGCGAAGCCGGCGGCACGGGTGATGCCGCCGCAACTGCCCTCCCGATTCGGTAGGGACCAAGGTCGCATGCGGCGCGGCGGGCCGTAAAGCGTGGCGGGTTCCTTGCAGCGCGGCGAGTCGGAATCGTATAACAACCATTATCTTCGCTCATCGCGATTCGCGCACGGAGTGGCAATGCAGATCGCGTGTCCGCAATGTTCGGCCACCTACGAGATTCCCGACGCGATGATGCCGCCCTCGGGGCGGAAGGTGCGCTGCGTGCGCTGCACCACGGTCTGGACCGCGATGCCCGCGGACACCGCGGCGCAACCGGCCAGCCCGCCACCGGCAGCGACCGCCGCCACCGCGCCGGCATCTGCCGCACCCGCCGCGAAGGCCGCACCCCCGCCGCAGCCGCCCACAGCGCCGCTCGCGGCACGCGCCGCGCCAGACCGTCCGGTGCCTGCCGCGCCGCCAGTGGTGGCACCGCCCGCCGTGTCGCCTTCCGCCATGCCGTCTTCCGCCGTGCCGACACCGATGGCGCCCAGCGCAGCCGCCGCCGCAAAGGCGGCCCCGGCACCGCCCGCCCCGCCGGTGCCGCGCCCCGCCGCACCGATACCGCCGCCAGCCCCGCCAATGGCCAGCGTGCTGCCCGCCTCGCGCGCAGCGCCCGGGCTGGCTGCCGCGGCCGTTGCAACCCTGGCCAGCCCGGTATCCGTATCCGCGCCCCCTCCGACCCCGGCGCCACAAAGCCAGGGCAGCGCCGCGATGGCGATGCCGGTTCCCCCGGCACCGGCCCTGCCGCCGGTCCCGCCCTCGCCGATCGCGCGCCCGGCCCCGCCATCCGTGGGGCCAAGCACCGCGACTGCCGCCCCTGCCATCGCGCCGCAGCCCGAGGCCGCCGCCCTGCCGCCCACCCCTGCCGCGCCCGACGCCAGCGCCGCCCCCGAGGACGACCTCTACGAGCGCGACAAGCTGCCATTCGACGATGTGGATGTGAACGACACCACCGATGGTCGGCGCCAGCGCATCCTGAAGCTGTGGCTGGTCTCGATCGCCGCGGTGGCCGCGGGCGTGATCGCCGCGCTGCTGGCGCGCGACTGGATCGTGGCCCAATGGCCGCCGGCCAAGCACCTCTACGATCTGATCGGCGTGCAGACGCGTGAACCGGAACTGACGCTCCGCTTCGGTCCGGCCGAGACGATGCGCGTTGCCGGCCAGGCTGGCGATTCGCTGCTGGTGCGCGGCAGCCTGGTGAACGCCTCGGTGGACCCGCGCAGCGCCCCGAACGTGGCGATCGCGCTGGTCGATGCCGCCAACCGGCGCCTGGTGGAAACAGTGGTCGCCCCCGCCGCCGCCGCCCTGCCGGCACGCGGGGCGGTTGCCTTCACCGCCGCGCTCGGCCTGCCGCCGGGCGCGGTGTCGCTGCGCATGGAACCCACCAGCGCCCCGCCATCGCCCGAATTGCCACCGGATGCGGGCGCCGTTGAAAGCATGGCGATCGCGGCCATTGCCGGGCGCTGGGGCAGCGACTGCGTCGAGCCCGACCTTGCCGTGTCCGGCCGCACCATCGCCATGCCGGAGGGCGAGCGGCGCATCGCGCTGGCCGCGCTCAGCCAGGACGTGCTGACGATCGCCTTCAGCGAAGGCGGGCATCTGCGCTTTCGCATCCGCGAGGGGCAGTGGATCCAGCCGATCGAGGTGGGCTTCAGCGATGGCGGCCGCTCGCACGAGGTGCGCGAGGCGCTGAACCGCTGCCCCTAGGGTAGATTTCGTTCGGATCGGATCAGGCGCGCGGGCCGCGCGCCCGGGCCAACTGATGCGCGCCAGGGGCGGCGCCATGGGCGAAGCCGGCTCGGCCGGGGTTCGCGCACCGTTCCGCCCGCATCGACGCCGGTTCAGAACCGCCGCAGCAGGCGATCGATATAGTCGAGTTCGATCGGCGGGCGGTCGCGCTCGCCGGCGCGGCGGCGCAGCTCGCGCAGGATCTCGCGCGTGCGCTGCAATTCCATTTCGTCGGGCACGCGCACATCCGAGCCTTCGTTCTGGCCGAGCTGCCCGCTGCGGTCGCGCCGGCCGAGCGGGTCCTGCCCGGTCGCGCGCTCGCGGCCCCGGCCGAACTCGTTGCCGCCCTGCTGGCCGTTGCCCATCTCCTCGCCGTCGCCCTCGCCCTGGCCTTCGCCCGGCTGCATCCGCCCCATCTGGCGCGCCATCTGCTGGGCCGCATCGCGCGCGCCTTGTTGCAGCGCTTCGAGCGCGCGGCGCTGCGCATCCTGGGCACCGCGGAAATCGTCGCGGCGCAAGGACTGCACGGCATCGTTCATGGCGCGGTCGGCCTCGGTCAGCGGCGCCGGCACCTCGCCGGTGAAGTCGCCGAACTGCTGCATCAGCTCGCCGAGCGCGCGGCGCAGCGCCGCCTGGCCGCGCGAATCCTGCTGGCCCTGGCCCGCCTGCGGCTCGCCCTGCTGGCCTTGCTGCCCCTGCTGCTGGCCGGGGCGCTGGCCGGGGCGCGGGCGCTGCTGCTGGGCCGGCTGGTCGCCCCCGGCGCGCTGGTGGCTCTGGTCCATCATCGAGCCCTGGCGCTGCACCATGTCGTTGAGCGCGCCCATCATGCCCTGGCCCTGCTGGGCGCGCTGGGCCTGCTCGGGGCTTTGCATGCGCGCCATGCGACCCTGGCGCATGGCATCGATCATGCGCTCCAGCTCGCGCAGCATCTCGCGCGCCGCATCCATCCGGCCGGCCTCGGCCATCTGCTGCATGCGCTCCATCATGCGGTTGATCTCGCGCTGGTCGAACAGGCGCGCATTGGGATCGAACGGCACGGTCTCGGCGCCGTCGCGCTGGAGCTGCTCGGCCAGCGCCTCCATGTAGCGCTGGAACGCCTCGCGCAATTCCTGCATCAGCCGTTCCATCTCGGCGCGATCGACGCGCTCGCCGCGCTGCTCGCGCTCGAGCGCCTGGCGCAGCGCCTCGCGCGCGGCCTGGAGCGCGCGCTCGGCCCGCTCGGCGCCGCTCTCCTCCAGACGGAGCGCGGTTTCCCACAATATCTCCTGCACCGAGGGCACGGCCTCCGGCCCGCGCCCGCGGGCAAGGCGGGCGCGCGCCACGCGCATCGCCAGGAACACCACCGTGTCGTTGTCGAAGGCCTCGGGGGCGCGGGCAAGCGTGTCGAGCCGCGCGATCGCGCTGGAACGGTCGTCGGGCGCGCGCGACAGGCCCTTGCGGATCTCGATCAGCGCGCGGGCGACCGGGTGGGTGAAGGCGCGCTCGGGCAGCTCGATGCGCGCCGGCTCCGAGGTGCCGGTCTGGTTGGCTGCGTCGCGCGCGATCAGGCGGATGCTCACCGGCAGCCCGGCCCAGGGATGGGCCGACAGATCGTTGCCGGCGGTGGTGCGCACGCTGCGCGGCGAGAGCGCAGGCAGCGGCAGTTCGACCATCAGCGGCTCGGCCTCGGGGCGATCGACCAGCCGGATCTCGGCCTGCACAGTCTCGACGCCGTAATCATCCTCGGCGGCGAAGGCGAGCAGGAGGCGCGGTTCGCGCTGGGCGCGCGCGGGGGGCGCGGTGAACAGCACCTGCGGCGGCGCGTCCGGAACGACCTGGAGCTTCCAGCTCGCCATCTCGCGCCCGTCGCGCAGGATCGCCAGCCGGTCGCCGGCGGTGATGCTGGTCTCGATGCGGAAGCTGCCGGCGTCGAGCGCGCGGAACGGCGCGGTCTCCTCGCCGAGGCGCAACGCCGCCTCGCGCACCGGGCCGGTCAGGTGCGCCTGCAACGCGCTGCCCGAGGGCACCAGCAATGTCGCACGGCCATCGCCCTGCGCGAGGTCGAGGAACATCGGCGCGAGCCGCGTATAGGCCGGCGGCGTGATCCAGAGATCGAGCCTGACCGGAACCGAGGAGGCCATCGCCACCGACAGGCCCGGCGAGACGGCGCGCAGCAGCAGGCGCGGGGCGTCGCTGCCGGCATGGACGAGCCCGGCCCCCACCAGCAGCAGCACGGCCGCGCGCAGTGCCACCGGGTCGCGCGCCGGCAGGCCGGGGCGCGGGGGGCCGATGCGCAGCCGGGCAAGCTGGGCGCGGGCACGGGCGAGATGCGCCTTCCACAGCGCCTCGGCCTCGGGGTTGCCGCGGCCGACCGCCATCGGATCGGCGATCGCGGCAAGCGGGCGGTGGCTGAGGCCCGAGGCGCGCTCGATCCGCCGCTCGCCCTCGGCCGGGGCCGGCAGGGCGAGGCGGCGCAGCGCGCGCCAGAGGCTGAACAGGAAGGCACCGGCGAAGCCCGCCAGCAGAAGCGCGTGCAGCCAAACCGGCCCCGCCCCGACCAGACCCCACAGCGCCAGCGCCGCGAACAGCCCGGCGACGGCGAGCGGCGGCCACAAAGCGGGCCACAGCCGCTCCCACAGGATCGCCGCCCGCGCCCAGAACCGCCGGCGGTCGAGCGAGCGCTTGAGGGCGGCGGCGTCGGGGGCGGCGGGTGCGGTCATGGCACGGTCAGCCTGTGGCGGAAGCGGGCGGCGGCGCAAGCCAGCTCGGCAGGTGATCCTGCGCGAGCATTTCGGCATAGGTGGGGCGCGGTCGGATCACGTCGAGGCGGCTCCCATGCACCAGCACTTCCGGGGCGAGCGGGCGGGTATTGTAGCTCGAAGCCATCACCGCACCGTAGGCACCGGCGTCCAGCAGCGCGACCAGATCGCCCGGCCGCAGCGCGGGCAGCAGGCGGCCCTTGGTGAAGGTGTCGCCGCTTTCGCACACCGGGCCCACCACGTCGGCCGGTGAAAGCGGCGCCGCGTGCAGCGCCCCATCGACCGGCAGCATGCCATGCCAGGCATCGTAAAGGGAAGGACGGATCAGGTCGTTCATGGCCGCGTCCAGCACGACGAAGCGCCGCGCCTCGCCCGTCTTCACCAGCACCACGCGCGCGAGCAGCACACCGGCCGGCCCCACCAGCCAGCGGCCGGGTTCGAGCAGGATCTCGAGGCCGAGCCCGCCCACCGTGTCCTTCACGATCGCGGCATAGGCGTGATGGTCGCGGCTGCCATCCTCGTCGCGGTAGGGGATGCCGAGCCCGCCGCCGAGATCGACCGCGCGGATCGGGTGGCCTGCCGCCAGCAGCTCGCGCGCCAGCGCCGCCAGCCGCTCGAAGGCGTCGCGATAGGGTTCGAGATGCCCGACCTGCGAGCCGATATGCACGGTGAGCCCGACCAGATCGAGGCCGGGATGGTCGCGGCAGAGATCGGCCAGGGCCGGGGCCACGGTCATGGAGATGCCGAACTTGTTCTCGGTCAGCCCGGTGGTGATCTTGGCGTGGGTGCGCGCATCGACATCGGGGTTGACGCGCAGGGCGACCGGCGCGCGGCGGCCGAGCGCCTGGGCGATGGCCCCCACCATCGCCAGCTCCTCGGCGCTTTCGACGTTGATCTGGCGCAGCCCTACGGAAAGGGCGTAGCGGATCTCGCGCTCGGTCTTGCCGACGCCGGAAAAGACGATCCGATCGGCCGGCACGCCGGCGGCCAGCGCGCGGCGGATGTCGCCCTCGCTCACCGTATCCGCGCCTGCGCCCTCGCGCGCGAAGGTGGCGACGACCGCGAGATTGTCGTTGGCCTTGAGCGCGTAGCAGATGGTGGGGGCAAGCGACTGCGCGGCGAAGGCCGCCTTAAGGGCGCGGTAGCGTGCCTGCATCGTGCCTGCGCCATAGGCATAGCAGGGCGTGCCCGCCACCGCCGCGATGCGGGCCAGTGGCACATCCTCGACATGCAGCGCGCCTTCGCGCAGCGACAGCATCGGGCGCCCGGCGAGCAGCGCGGCGAAGCTCGGGTCCGGCAGGGACGGGGCGTTGGCGGATGCGGCGGAGGGTGCGGCCATGTCTGCGATGCTCGGGGGAACGGGGGCGCGCGCCGTGGGTGGCGCCTCGGCCCTAGCGCGTCGGATAGCTGCGCGGATATGTGCTGCCCGATCCCTCGGGCGGCAAGGGCTGGCCGCGCTTGCCGCAGGCGGCGAGCGGTGCGGCCAGCGCCAGCAGCAGCAGGCCGGCCAGGATCAGGCGCGGCCAGGCGGGGCTTCGGTTCCTGCTCATGGCTGCCATCCTGCCCTTCAGCCCCTGCGCCGCCGGCGGGAACGGACGGCCGGACGCGCCCGCCCCATGCCGAGGCGCTTGCGCCATGCCGCCGCCTGCCTGGCCACGTTCGCCGGCGCCGTGCCGCCCTCGCTCAGCCGGCTCTGCACGGAGGCATCGACGCCGAGCACGGCGAACACGGCGCGGGTGATGCGCGGCTCCTCGGCCTTCATCTCGGCCAGCGTGAGGTCTTCGAGCCCGACGCCCTTCTGCTCGGCCCGCCGCACCAGCCGCCCGGTGACATGGTGCGCGGTGCGGAAAGGCAGCTTGAGCGCTCGCACCAGCCAGTCGGCCAGGTCGGTCGCGGTGGCATAGCCCGCCCCGGCATAGGCGCGCATCTGCGCCGGATTGGCCTTCATGTCGCGCACCATGCCGGCCATGGCGGCAAGGCAGAGCGTGATCGCGTCCGCCGCGTCGAACAGCGGTTCCTTGTCCTCCTGCATGTCCTTCTGGTAGGTGAGCGGCAGGCCCTTCATGATCATCAGCAGCGCGTGCAGCGCACCGACGATGCGCCCGACCTTGCCGCGCACCAGCTCGGCCGCGTCCGGGTTGCGCTTCTGCGGCATGATCGAGGAGCCGGTCGTGAACGCGTCCGACAGGGTGATGAACCGCCAGGGCGGGCTCATCCAGATCACGATCTCCTCGGCCAGGCGCGACAGGTGCACCGCGCACAGGGACAGGGCGGCCAGGAACTCCACCACATAGTCGCGGTCGGCGACCGCATCCATCGAGTTCGCCATCGGCCGCTCGAAGCCGAGCAGGCGCGCGGTCATGCGCCGGTCGATCGGGAAGGAGGTGCCGGCCAGCGCCGCCCCGCCAAGGGGGGATTCGTTCATCCGCCGGCGGCAGTCGGCCAGCCGCCCGCGATCGCGCGCCAGCATCTCGACATAGGCGAGCAGGTGGTGGCCGAAGGTCACCGGCTGGGCCGCCTGCAGATGGGTGAAGCCCGGCATCACCGTGCCGGCATGGCCTTCCGCCTTCTCGACCAGGGCGCATTGCAGCTCGCGCATCTGGCCATCGAGCCCGTCGATCGCATCGCGCACCCAGAGCCGCACATCGAGCGCCACCTGGTCGTTGCGGCTGCGCGCGGTGTGCAGGCGCTTGGCGGGCTCGCCCACCAGCTCGGCCAGGCGGGACTCCACGTTCATGTGGATGTCTTCGAGCGCGAGCTGGAACGGGAAGCTGCCCGCCGCGATCTCGCGCGCCACCACCCCTAGACCGCGCGCGATCGCCTGCCCATCTTCACGGGAGATGATGCCGCGGCGGACCAGCATGCGGGCATGGGCGCGGCTGCCGGCGATGTCCTGCGCCCAGAGGCGCCGGTCGAAGCCGATCGAGGCGTTGATGTCCTGCATGATCGCCGCCGGACCGCTGGCATAGCGCCCGCCCCAGGCGGCGTTGGCAGCGGCGTTGGCGGCGGCATTGGCGGCAACGGCCTTGGCGGCGGCAGCCTTGGCGGCGGCTCGCCGGGGCGCGGCTTCGGTTCCGGTTGCGGTGCGGGCGCGGGCGCGCTTCAACTTCACTTGCATTGCGGCTGGCTTCTGACCAACAGGCGGTGGCGCGAGGACGATGACAAGAGCGTGCAGCAGCTTCCCGACACGGCGCAGGGCCCTGGGTCTTGCGCTCGGCCTCGCAGGGGCCGCGACCTTAGCGCCCGGCATCGGGCCCCGACAAGCGCGCGCGCAAGCCGGGCTTGAACGGCTGCGCGGCACCGACCCCGCCCGCCCCCTGCCCGACTTCGCCTTCACCACCGCCGATGGCGCGCGCCGGACGCTCGCCGATGTGCCGGCACGCGGCTGGGTGATCAATCTCTGGGGCACCTGGTGCGCCCCCTGCCGCGAGGAGATGCCGGCACTCGACCGCATGGCGGCCGCGCTCAAGGCGGACAATATCGCGCTGCTGGCGCTGGCCTGGGAGTTCGGACCGAGCCCGGCCGAGAACGTCGCGCGCTTCTACGCCCAGCACGGCATCGTCAACCTTGCGGTCTGGCTCGATCCGCGCGGGGCGGCAGGGCGGGTGCTGGCCGTGCCGCCGGCCGAGCCGGGCGCGCGGCCGGCATCGCCGCGCTATCCGACGACCTTGCTGGTCAACGCCGCACGCCAGGAGGTCGCGCGCGCCGAGGGCGCACTCGCCTGGGACAGCGCGGACGCGATCGCGATGGTGCGGCGCTACCTAGGCGCGAGCTGACGCGGCGCGGTAAGCCGGGTGCACAAAAACGCGGCGCGGGCCGAACGGCCCGCGCCAAACGCAAGTGCAGGACGCCCGGCCTCACCGCGTCGGGCGCGGCGGATCGACCGAATAGTCGTAGAAGCCCTTGCCGGCCTTGCGGCCGAGCCAGCCCGCCTCGACATACTTCACGAGCAGCGGGCAGGGCCGGTACTTGCTGTCCGACAGGCCGTCATAGAGCACGTTCATGATCGCGAGGCAGGTGTCTAGGCCGATGAAGTCGGCCAGCTCCAGCGGGCCCATCGGGTGGTTGGCGCCGAGCCGCATCGCCGTGTCGATCGCCGTGACCGAGCCCACGCCCTCGTACAGTGTGTAGACCGCCTCGTTGATCATCGGCACCAGGATGCGGTTGACGATGAAGGCCGGAAAATCCTCGGACACCGCGGTGATCTTGCCGAGCTTCAGGGCCAGCGCATGCACCGCCTGGAAGGTCGGCTCGTCGGTGGCGATGCCGCGGATCAGCTCGACCAGCTTCATCACCGGCACCGGGTTCATGAAGTGCATGCCGATGAACTTCTCGGGCCGGTCGGTCGAGGCGCCAAGCCGCGTGATCGAGATCGAGGAGGTGTTGGAAGCGACCATCGCCGAAGGCTTGAGGTGCGGGCAAAGCGCCTTGTAGATGCTGCGCTTGACCTCCTCGTTCTCGGTCGCGGCCTCGACCACGAAGTCGCAATCGCCGAGCGCGGTAAGGTCGGTGGCGGTGGCGATGCGTGCCAGCGCCGCGTCCTTGTCCTCGGGCTTGATCAGGTTGCGCTTGATCTGGCGATCCATGTTGCCACGCATCGTGGCCATCGCCTTCTCGATCGCCTCGGCGCGCACATCGGTCAGCGTCACCGCCAGCCCGGCAAGCGCGCAGACATGGGCGATGCCGTTGCCCATCTGGCCGGCACCGACTACTCCAACCTTGGCGATCTCGGGCACGGGCTTGCTCGCTGCTTCGGCCTGCGCGGTCCTGCGTGTCGCTACGTCGATGGTCACTTCTGGCGCTCCAGTTCCTGGGCCAATTCCGGCAGTGCTTGGAAGAGGTCCGCGACCAGGCCGTAATCGGCGACCTGGAAGATCGGCGCTTCCTCGTCCTTGTTGATGGCGACGATGACCTTGCTGTCCTTCATGCCCGCAAGGTGCTGGATCGCGCCCGAGATGCCGACGGCGACGTAAAGCTCGGGCGCCACCACCTTGCCGGTCTGGCCGACCTGGTAGTCGTTCGGCACGAAGCCGGCATCCACGGCGGCGCGGCTGGCGCCAACGGCGGCGCCGAGCTTGTCGGCCACCGGCTCGATATAGGTCTTGAAGTTGTCGCCGTTCTGCATGCCGCGCCCGCCCGAGATCACGATGCGCGCGGCGGTAAGCTCGGGCCGCTCGGACTTGGATAGGGCGGCGCCGACGAAGCGGCTGAGGGCGGGATCGGCAGCGGCGGTGGCGTTCTCCACCGGGGCCGAACCGCCCGTGGCCGGCGCGGCATCGAAGCTGGCACCGCGCGCGGTGATGACCTTCACCGCGTCCTTGCTCTGCACGGTGGCCATCGCGTTGCCGGCATAGATCGGGCGCACGAAGGCGTCGGCGGAGACGACGCCGGAAATGTCGGAGATCAGCGCGACATCGAGCAGGGCGGCCACGCGCGGCATGATGTTCTTGCCCGAGGTGGTGGCCGGCGCCAGCAGATGCGTGTGCCCGGGCGCAAGCGCGGCGAGCAAGTCCGCCATCGGCTCGGCCAGGCGGTTGGCATAGGCCGGCGCATCGACCAGCAGCACCTTGGCGATGCCGGGAATGGCGGCCGCCTGCTGCGCCACCGCGGCACAGCCCGCGCCGGCGACCAGGATGCTGATCGGGGCGCCGATCTTCTGCGCCGCGGCCACCGCGTTCAGCGTCACCGGCTTGAGGGCGGCATTGTCGTGTTCGGCAAGAAGCAGGGTCGCCATGGTCAGATCACCTTCGCCTCGGTCTTGAGCTTGGTCACGAGTTCGGCCACCGAAGCGACCTTCACCCCGGCCTTGCGCTTGGCCGGCTCCTCGACCTTGAGCGTGACCAGCCTGGGCGCGGTATCGACGCCGAGATCGGCCGGCTTCACCGTCTCGATCGGCTTCTTCTTCGCCTTCATGATGTTGGGCAGGCTGGCATAGCGCGGCTCGTTCAGGCGCAGATCGGTGGTGACGATCGCCGGCAGCTTGAGGGCGACGGTCTCGAGACCGCCATCGACCTCGCGCGTGACCACCGCCTCCTCGCCCTGGAACTCGACCTTGGAGGCGAAGGTGCCCTGCGGCCAGCCCATCAGCGCCGCCAGCATCTGGCCGGTGGCGTTGGAATCATCGTCGATCGCCTGCTTGCCCAGGATCACAAGCCTGGGCTGCTCCTTGGCGATGATCGCCTTCAGGAGCTTGGCGACGGACAGCGGCTGCACCTCGTCGGCGGTCTCGACCAGGATGCCGCGATCGGCACCCATGGCGAGCGCGGTGCGGATCGTCTCCTGGCACTGGGCGAGGCCGATCGAGACCACGACGATCTCGCTTGCCGCGCCCTTCTCCTTCAGCCGCACCGCCTCCTCGACGGCGATCTCGTCGAAGGGGTTCATGGACATCTTGACGTTGGCGAGCTCGACCCCCGTCTGGTCCGCCTTGACGCGCACCTTGACGTTGTAGTCGACCACCCGCTTCACCGGGACGAGAACCTTCATCGCCTTCTGCCGTCTCTCTGGGTCGTGGGAACAGCGCGTTTACTGCGGTGCGGCAGCCAGTCCGACCCTTCTGGGCCTGCATAATGGACGCGTCGAGGTTAAGTCTTTCGCACCTGCAACAACGCGGCCGCAACCATAAGCCCCGCCCCGAGCCGTGTCAATTTAGCGAACCGCGCCCCTGCTCGCGGCGCCGCGACGCCACCCAGCCGCGCCGAATGCTGCCACCGCTGCCGTCGCGGCAAGCACATGCTTGTTTTTTCAATGGGTTACTGGGTTGGTGGCTGGTCAGCCACGCAGCGCATACATCAGCAGGACGAAAATCAAAAGCGCCACCCCCTGCAGCACCACGCGGTACTGCATCAGCTTGTTGGCGCGATGCGGGTTGCCCTGGTTGCGCGCCATGCCGACGACGCCGGTCAGCAGCACCGCCAGCACCGCCAGCATGGACAGGATCAGGAGGATGGTCAGGAAGGTGCGCATGGGGGGCTCGGCGGTCTGATCACGGGCGCCGTCGCACCGGCGCCAAGGACAAGATATGGGCGTGCATTCAGCGCTGCGAAGGCCCGGGCTCCGCCGGGACGGGCTGCATGTGGGCCGGCAGCGGCGGCGCGGGGATCATCCAGAGCCCGGCCGCGACGCACCACAGCGCGCAGAGCGCATAGCCGAGCCCGTAGCCGCCAGTATAGCCGACCAGGCCGGAAAAGCCCGAGGGCGTGAACAGCATCGCGAAGGAAAAGACGAAGCCGTTCAGCGCCGTGGCCGCGCCCACCTGGCCGGGCGGAGCAAGGCGGGCCACCTCGGCCAGCTGCACCCCGTTCCAGCCGATGCTGGTGAAGCCGCTCAGCATCGCCGTGGCGGTGACCGCCCAGACCGGCCAGCCGGGACCGGCCAGCGCCAGCAACGCGCAGCAGCCCGCGGCCAGGAAGCACAGTGCCGCCATGGTCAGGCGCGGGGCGCCGGTGCGGTCGGCCACCACGCCCCAGAAGACGCGGCCGACGATGCCGCCCACCTGCCCGGCGGAGAGGTTGAAGCCGGCCGCCACCAGGCTGTAGCCCAGCACCTCCACCTGCAGGGTGGTGAAGAAGCTGCCGAAGCAGAACTGCGCCGCGCCAAGCGCGCAGCCCGAACCGACCACCCGGCGCAGCGCGACATGCCCGCGCCATAGCGAGAAGGTGCGCGAGATGTCGCCCAGGCCGATGCGCATGCCGGGGCGACGGTCGGCATCAAGCCGCGCCCGCACCGGCTGGAGCGCGAGCGCGACCAGCACGCAGAAGGCCGACATGGCCAGAAGCGCGCCGCGCCAGCCACCCGCCAGCACGATCAGCGGCAGCACCGCGCCCGCCAGCATGGCGCCCGCCGGCACGCCGGTCTGCTTGATCGAGAAGATGAAGGAACGCCGCCGCGCCGGCACGCGCCCGGCCAGGATGTGCGAGCCCGCTGGCGTTACCGGCCCGTGGCCGATGCCGAGCGTCATCGCCGAGGCGACCAGCATGGGCAGGGCACCGAACGCCGCCAGCGCCAGCCCGAAGCCGCACACGACCAGCCCCACCTGCGAAACGCGCACACCGCCGAAGCGCAGGATCAGGGCGCTGGCGAAGGGGCCGGTGATCAGCGCCCCGCAATAGGCGAGCGAGGTGTTGAAGCCGGCCAGGCTCGCCGGCAGGCCGACATCGGGCGACATCGCCGGAGCCAGCACCGGCACGGCGTAGTAGGAACCGGTCCCGGCCAGATGCACGGCCATCAGGGCCAGCACCACCAGCCAGATCGAGATCGGCGGCATGGCGGGCTGCTGGGCGGTCTGCTGGGCGGACCGCGACCCGGCCAGCGGGCCAGGGTGCGACGCTGCGGGCATTGCTGTCGCAGAGGGTGCTGCCGCGCCTGGACGCGCGGTCGGGCCTGGCACCGAACCCCCGGAGGATGAAGGGATGGTCATGGTTTCCCTGCGATCCTAGGCTGGCGGCGCCGCATAGGATACCCCGCGCATGCGAAAGGCCCCGATGCGTGCGGCGCGCTTGACATCGCCGCGGTAACACCCCTAGTGCGCCAGACCCGGCCGCGTCCTGTCCTACCCTGCCTGCGGCCGCGGACAGCGAATGCCTCGCGCGCATGGAGACGGTCCTGATGTTCGCCTGTCGCTTCCCCGCCCCCGGTGCCAGCCGCCTCGCCGCGCGCGCCTGCCTGCTGCGCCCCGTGCTTTTCGCCGCGCTTCTGGCGCTGCTGGCCATGCTGGCGGCAGCGCCCTCCTTCTCCCAACAGCCGCCCGCGGGCCCGGCACCAGCGGCGGCACCCGCAGCCCCCCCGGCGGCCGCGCCGCCCGCCGCGGAGCCCGCCATGCCGCGCGCAGAGGTCGAGCGCCTCCTCGGCACACTGCGCGACGAGGAGCGGCGCAACGCCTTCATCCAGACGCTGGAAGGCATGCTCCAGGCGCAGGGCGCGGCGCCGCGCGAGCCCGAACCGCCGGCGCTGCTGCCGCCGAACTCGGTCGGCGCGCAGGTGCTGCTGGCGCTGTCCGACCGGCTGGGCGAGGTCTCGGCCTGGCTGGTCGCGGCTGGACAGGCGCTGGTCGAGATCCCCGACGCGCTCTACTGGCTTTACTGGCAGTTCGCCGATCCGGTTTCGCGCGCGGCGCTGTTCCGCATCGTCGGCACGGTGCTGATGCTGCTCGGGCTCGGCATCCTGGCCGAGTATGTCGCGACGCGGCTTCTGGCCCGCGCGCGCAACGCGATCGAGCAGCGCCCGGCCGAGACCTGGTTCGCGCGCCTGCCGCTGGTGGTGCTGCGCTTCCTGCTCGACCTCGTGCCGGTGGCGGCGTTCGCGGCGGTGTCCTACGGGCTGATCTCGGTGGTCGATCCCGATCCGATCACGCGCGTGGTGCTGCTCGGACTGAACAACGCCTACATGATCAGCCGCGCGATACTGTGCCTCGACCGCATGCTGATGGCGCCCAGTGCGTCGCAGCTGCGGCTGATCCCCTGCACCGACGAGACGGCTGCCTATGTCCATCTCTGGGTGCGACGCATCGTGCTGGTCGGCATTTTCGGCTATGCCGTGCTGGAAGCGGCGCTGCTTCTCGGGCTCGGCTACGGCGCCTATCTGGTCCTGCAGCGCCTCCTCGGCCTCTTGATCGCGCTGTTCCTGATGATCATCGTGATGCAGAACCGCGCGCAGATCTCGGCCACGATCCGCGCCGAGCCGGAGGCGCGCGGGGCATGGGCGCTGGCGCGCAATCGCATCGCCGATGTCTGGCATCTGCTGGCGATCGCCTATATCGCCGCTGGCTGGCTGGTGGTGGCGCTGCGCATCCAGGACGGGTTCGAGCGCATGCTGCGCGTCTCGGTCCTCAGCGTGATGATCTTCCTGTTCGCCAAGGCGGCGATGCTGCTGATCGATCGCGGCATCAGTTGGCTGTTCGGCGTCTCGGCCGAGTTGCGCCACCGCTATCCCGGGCTGGAGGCGCGCGCCAACCGCTATGTCCCGGCGCTCAGGCGCATCCTGGGCGGGGTCGTGCTGTTCATGGCGACGGTCGCCTTCCTGCAGGTATGGGGCTTCAGCTCCTTCGCCTGGCTGGCGGGCGGGACCGGGCGACGGCTGGTGGGCGCGATCGTCTCCATCGGCATCACCATCGGCATCGCGCTGATGATCTGGGAGACGCTGAACGCGGCGATCCAGCGCCAGCTCGACCGGCTGACGCACAACGCCCAGCAGGCGGGCTCGGCGCGGGTGCGCACGCTCCTGCCCATGGCGCGCACGGCGCTTCTGATCGTGATCGTGATCATCTCCGGCCTGATCGTGCTGTCCGAGCTTGGCGTCAACATCGCGCCCCTGCTCGCCGGCGCGGGCGTGATCGGCCTTGCGATCGGCTTCGGCTCGCAGAAGCTGGTGCAGGACATTATCACCGGCATCTTCCTGCTGCTCGAGGATGCGGTGGCGGTGGGCGACGTCATCCAGATCAACGGGCAGAGCGGCGTGGTCGAGGCGCTGTCGATCCGCACCATCAAGCTGCGCGGCGTCGATGGCTCGGTGCACATCATCCCGTTCAGCGCGGTCGGCAGCGTCACCAACATGACCAAGGACTTCAACTTCGCCGTCTTCGACATGAGCGTCGATTACGGCGAGGATGTCGATCGCGTGATCGAGGTGATGAAGTCGGTGGGCGCCGAGATGCAGGCCGACCCGGCCTGGAACTACGCCATCCTGGCACCGCTGGAGGTGATGGGGCTCGAGCGCTTCGCCGACAGCGCCCAGATCGTGCGCGCGCGTTTCAAGGGCCTGCCGCGGCAGAAATGGAATGTCAGCCGGGAGTATAATCGCCGGCTCAAGAAGCGCTTCGACCTTGAAGGGATCGAGATCCCCTATCCACACCAGAAGCTGATGATCGCGGGCCCGAACCCGCACCCGGCACAGCCGGCGATCGAGCTGCCCGGCCAGGAGCCGCCCGCGCCCGAGCCCGGCCCCGCCCGCGCCTAGGCTGCGCGCGCAGGCCAGGGGCGCTAGCTGCGCCGGAGCGCGGTGGCCAGCGCCTCGGCCGCGGTCGCGCTCATTGCCAGCAGGCGCTCGGCGGTGTCGCGCGCGCAGCCGGCGCGGGCGAAAGCGGCCAGCATGCGCTGGCGTCGCGCGGCGCGTTCCTCGGCCGGCGCGTCCGCGGGCAGGGGTGGCGCGAAGGGCCCAAGCCGGCGGCGGCGTGCGAACAGCGCGGCGGCGGCAAGCTCGGCATCGGCCACCGGCGCGTCGGCGTCGGTCTCGGCCAGGAAGGCGCCGGCGACATCATCCGCCGCCACCCCGCGCGAGAGCAGGTGCGCCGCGATCGCCCGGCGCGAGCGGCCCTCGCGGCGCAGCCGGGCCGAGCGCGTGGTGGAGAAGGCGGCATCATCGAGCAGGCCGCGCGCGGCAAGGCGCTGCATCACCGCCGCGATCATCCGCCGCGCCTCGGCCAGCGCCGCCGCCTCGTCGATGTCCGGCTGGGTGCGGAGCGCGCGCAGGACGCGCCGCTCCAGCACGGCGGCCACGCGCGCCGCCGGCGCCGAGTAGCGCGCGAGATACTCCAGCGCCGCCTCCTCAAGCTCGGCTTCGGTCGGCAGCCTGCGTTCCGCGCGCCTGTCATGCTTTGCGCCCATGCGCGCAGTCTGGCAGAATCCCGCCTGCCGCGCGACATCCCGCCGCACCGGCAGCACCCCGGCCAGCCGGGCCAGCCCTCCCCATGCCCGAGATCCCGCACGACCCCTTCGCGTCCGCCACCGCCGCCGCCGCCAGCCATGCCGGCGTGAACTGGCGCGGCCTCTACACGCTCACCGCCAAGGAGGTGCGCCGCTTCCTCAAGGTCTGGGTGCAGACGCTCGGCGCGCCGGTGGTGACGACGCTCCTGTTCCTGGCCGTGTTCGTGCTCGCGCTCGGCGAGACGAAGAAGGTGATCGGCACCACGCCCTACGAATCCTTCCTCGGCGCCGGGCTGATCATGATGGCGATCGCGCAGAACGCCTTTTCCAATGCCGCATCCTCGCTGGTGATCAGCAAGATGCAGGGCAGCATCATCGACCTCGTGATGGCGCCGCTGTCGCCGGCCGAGTTCCTGTGCGGATTCGCCCTAGGCGCGCTGGTGCGCGGGCTGGCGGTGGGCCTTGTGGTGGGGCTGGCGATGGCGCTGTTCGTGCCGTTCGGCCCGTTCGCGCCGGCTTACGCCCTGTTCCACGCGCTGGCGGCGGCGTTGATGCTCGGCCTGCTTGGCGTGCTGAGCGGCCTCTGGGCCGAGAAGTTCGACCAGATGGCGACGATCCAGAATTTCATCGTCACGCCGCTGGCCTTCCTGTCGGGCACCTTCTATTCGATCGAGCGGCTGCCCGAGGGCTTGCGCATCGCCGCCCTGTGCAATCCCTTCTTCTACATGATCGACGGCTTCCGCTACGGCCTGACCGGCCATCATGACGGGCCGCTGCTGGCGGGCGTGGCGGTAATGGCGGGGGTGGTGGCGGGGCTGTGGCTGTTCACGCTCGCCTTGGTGCGGCGCGGCTACAATCTGAAGAGCTAGCGCTTGCCGAGGCGGGACTGCACCAGCGCCTGCAAGGCGCGCAGCTCGGCCGGGGTGAGCGCGCCCACCAGCCGGCGCAGCAACTCCATGTTGGCGGGAGGAGCGGCGGCGGCGCGCCCGCCATCGGGGCGGGCATAGCGCGCACCGGTGGCGAACAGCGCGTCATGGCTCAGCCGCACGCCGTTATCGACCAGCACGAAGCCCTCGGCGCGCATGATCTGGGCGATCATCTGCCCGGCAAGCTGGCGGAAGGCGCGGCTTTCGGCGGCGGCGCCGAACTTGGCGGCAAGCTCGGCCGAGACGGCGGAAACGGCCGGCCGCCCGCGCTCGGAGGCAGCGCGCATCGCGGGCGCCTTGCGCCGCAGGAAGCCGTAGAGGCTTGCTCCGTACCTGGCGCCGTCGATCTGTCGCTGAAGCCGTGGGGCAAGCGGCGAGGGCGGCATCGACGCGAAATCCTTCCTGCGGCCGGACCTGGCCAAGTCACCCGCTCTTGCTGGGCGGGCTTCACTGTTCGGCGCCATGATTGCCACGGCCACGCGCAATTCATGCCAGCACACGCACGCCTCGGCAAGCGCGCTTACGCCGCCGCCGGCGCGGAGCCTTGCATTGACTAGCCCGCCGCAACTCGCGATAGTGCCCGCTTTCCTGCGGTGGACAGCATGTCTGCCGCGGGAACTCAGCGCATCGGGTTCCATCATGCTGCTGCCGGCCATCGCGCATCCCAGCCTGCCCGCAGCGTCCCTTCGGGGCGTCGCGCCGGCGCGTGCGCGCGGCACGGCACGACGAATGGGGGCGCGAGGCAGGTCGGCGCGGCCCGCCCGCCGCCCGCATCTCGCGCCCGAGCCGGACACCCGCAACTAGGCCGGGTGCAGGACCTTCGTCCGCATCCGCGCGCGCTGCAACAAGGAGCTGCACCCGTGATTTCTCCCGTCATGCCCACCTACGCCCGGGCCGACCTCGCTTTCGCGCGGGGCGAAGGCGCGTGGATCTGGACCACCGATGGCCGCAAGTTCCTCGATCTCGTGTCCGGGATCGCGGTCAACGCGCTCGGCCACTGCCACCCGGCGCTGGTCGCCGCCGTGAAGGCGCAGGCCGAGAAGCTGTGGCACTGCTCGAACCTCTATCGCATCCCCGAGCAGGAGAAGCTCTGCCAGCGGCTGGTGGAGACCTCCTTCGCCGATGCGGCCTTCATCTGCAACTCCGGCGCCGAGGCGCTGGAGGGCGCGATCAAGGCCTGCCGCAAGTATCACTACGAAACCGGCAACCCGCAGAAGACCACCATCATCACGGTAGAAGGCGCCTTCCACGGGCGCACGCTGGCCACCATCGCGGCGGGCCGGCAGGCCAAGCACCTCAAGGGCTTCGATCCGGTCACGCCGGGCTTCGTGCAGGTGCCGTTCGGCAACCTCAACGCGCTGCGCAACGCCATCACGAGCGAGGTGGGCGGCATCCTGTTCGAGCCGGTGCAGGGCGAGGGCGGCATCCGCGCCGGCAGCGAGGACTATCTGCGCGGCCTGCGCGCCGCTTGCGACGAGTTCGGCCTGCTGCTGATCTTCGACGAGGTGCAGTGCGGCAACGGGCGCACCGGCAAGCTCTGGGCCTATGAGTGGGCGGGCGTGGCCCCCGACATCATGGCCACCGCCAAGGGGCTTGGCGGCGGCTTCCCGATCGGCGCCTGGCTCGCCACCGAGCGCGTCGCCAAACACATGAGCGCGGGCACGCACGGCTCGACCTTCGGCGGCAACCCGCTCGCCTGCGCGGTGGCGAATGCCGTCTATGACGTGATCCTGGCTCCGGGCTTCCTCGAGCGCGTGCAGGAAAGCGGCAAGGCGATGAAGGCGGCGTTGCAAGGCGTGGTCGCGCGCAATGGCGACATCTTCGCCGAGGTGCGCGGCAGCGGCCTGATGCTCGGCCTCGCCTGCAACCCGCCCAATGGCGACCTCTATGCGATCGGGCATGAGTGCGAGCTTCTCACCGTGCCGGCGGGCGACAATGTGCTGCGCATCCTGCCCCCGCTCACCGTCGGCAAGGCCGAGATCGAGGCAGCGGTGGAGCGGCTGGAGAAGGTCGCCGCCACAGCGCGCGCGCGCATCCAGGCCGCTGCCAAGGGTGCCGCGCAATGAGCGCACGCGCGATCCCGCTGCGTCCGCGCCAGCCGGCCCGGCCGGGACGCGCGGCGCCGCGCCACTTCCTCGACTTCACGCATCTCGACGCGGCCACGCTGCGCCATATCCTCGATCTCGGCGCGGCGCTGAAGCGCGGCGAGCAGCCGGCGGGCAACGACAAGCCGCTCGCCGGCAGGACGCTGGCGCTGATCTTCGAGAAGCCGTCCACGCGCACGCGCGTATCCTTCGAGGTGGCGATGCGCCAGCTCGGCGGCGACGTGATCGTGCTTGCCGGGCGCGACATGCAGATCGGGCGCGGCGAGACCATCGCCGATACCGCGCGCGTGCTGTCGCGCTATGTCGATGCGATCATGATCCGCACCGATGCCGAGGCGAAGCTGACGGAACTGGCCGCGCACGCCACCGTGCCGGTGATCAACGGCCTGACCGACAACACCCATCCCTGCCAGCTCATGGCCGACGTGATGACCTTCGAGGAGCATCGCGGCGCCATCGGCGGCAGGGTGGTGGCCTGGTCGGGCGACGGCAACAATGTCGCCCGCTCCTGGATCCAGGCGGCGGCGCGGTTCGGCTTCACGCTCAGGCTCGCCTGCCCCGAGACGCTGATGCCGCCGGCCGAGGTGGTGGCATGGGCACGCGGGCAGGGCGCGCGCATCGAACTCACCACCGATCCGCGCGCGGCGGTGAAGGATGCCCTCTGCGTCGTCACCGATACCTGGGTGTCGATGGGCCAGGAGGACCAAAACCGCCACAACCTGCTTGCCCCCTACCGTGTCGATGCGGCGCTGATGGCGGCGGCCGCGCCGGATGCGATCTTCATGCACTGCCTGCCCGCCCATCGCGGCGAGGAAGTGACGGATGCGGTGATCGACGGCGCGCAGAGCGTGGTGTTCGACGAGGCCGAGAACCGGCTGCACGCGCAGAAGGGGATCCTCGCTTGGTGCCTGGTCGATGCCCTGGCCGGGGCGCCACGCACGGTGAAGCCGTGAGCGTTGGCCCGCTCGCCACCGCCGCCACCGCAGACCGGATCCAGCCCTTCCACCTTGCCGGCCGGCCCGTGCGTGGGCGGCTCGTGCGCCTGTCCTCGCTGGCCGAGAACATCCTGACGCGCCACGACCAGCCGCCGGTCGTCTCGGCGATCCTGGGCGAGGCGCTGGCTTTGGCGGCGGCGCTGGCCGCCGGCCTCAAGTTCGAGGGCAGCTTCTCGATCCAGGCCAAGGGCGATGGCTCGCTGCCGATGCTGCTGGCCGACTGCACCAGCGATGGCGCGCTGCGCGGCTATGCTCGCACCGATGCCGGCAAGCTCGCCGCCCTGCTCGCCGCCGATCCCGCCCCTTCGGCGGCGCGGCTGCTCGGCGCCGGCCACCTCGCCTTCACCTGCGACCAGGGGCCGGGCATGGACCGCTACCAGGGCATCGTCGCGATCGAGGGCGCGAGCCTGGCCGAGATCGCGCACCACTATTTCCGCACCTCCGAGCAGATCCAGTCGGCGATCAGGCTCGCTGCCGGCAGGCGCGCGGACGCCGGCGGCACGCCGCGCTGGCACGCCGCCGCGCTGATCCTGGAACGTATGCCGGAGGCGGGCGGCGACGGTGCACGTGCCGCGCCGCTCGACCCCGAGGGGGCCGAGGAGCAGTGGCGCAATGCGCTCGTGCTCGCCGGCTCCGCCACCGAGGCCGAGCTGCTCGACCCCGATCTCCCACCCGAGAAGCTTCTGTATCGCCTGTATCACACCGAGGGGCTGCGGCTAGGCCAGGCGCACGCCCTGTCGCATGGCTGCCGCTGCACGCGCGAACGCATCGCCGGCCTGATTGCCGGTTTTCCCGCAACCGATATCGACGCGATGGTGCAGGATGGCCGCATCACGGTAACCTGCGAGTTCTGCAACCTTGACTTCGTCTTCACCCGCACCGAAGTGGCGGGAGAGAAGCCGGACGGTGCCGCCGTCGCGCCCGCCCCGGCCTGAGCAATCACCGCGCGAAGGGTCTCCGCCATGCTGCCACGCCGCTCGCTCCTCGGTCTCGCGCTGCTTGCCGCCGGCGCGGGCCTCGGCGCCTGCTCGCGCGGGGAGCCGGTGCAGACCAGCTTCCAGCGCCTCGGCTTCAGCGCGCTCGCGCCGATCCGCCTGAATGTCGGCGCGGTCGAGATCGTCGACGCCTACACGCCGCCGCGCCGGGCGCCGCATGTTGACCACCTCGCGCCCAACCCGCCCTACGAGACGGCGCGCGCCATGGCCGAGGACCGGCTGCGCGCGGCCGGCAGCGGCGGCAAGGCGCGCTTCATCGTGCAGGATGCGCGCATCGTTGAAGTGAAGCTGCAACCGCCGGGTGGCATTCGCGGCATGTTCGCGCGCGACCCGTCGGAGCGCTACGAGGCGCGTATCGCCGTGCGCATGGAAGTCTTCGACGCGGAGAACGCCCCGCTCGGCCATGTCGAGGCCGAGACGCGCCGCACGCACACGGTGAACGAGGGCACCTCGCAGGCCGAGCGCAATGCGGTCTGGAACGACATGGTCAGCCGCATGATGGAGGAGCTGAACGTCGAGTTCGAGTTCCAGATCCGCCGCCACCTGAACCATGTGCTGGTGGCCGGACCGGCCGCGGCCGAGGATCGGCGCCCGGCCGGCGGCAGTGGCCCGGCCGGCGCGCAAGGCGTCAGCGAGACGCGGCTGTAGCGGCGGCGGCCGCGCGCGGCGCGGCCCGAGCGCGGCGCGGGCCTCGCGCCGAGGAGTCGGGGAACAGGCCCGCCATCGCGCCGCCCACCGGCAGGTCGGGCCGGCACGCGCCGGTGCCGATCATGCCGGGCGCCTGAACCCCGGGCGCCTGAACCGCAACCGCGCCCATCCTGATCTGCGCGGCGCCGCCCGCGACGGATTCGCGCGGGAGCGTGCCGCCCGGCACCTGGCCGCCCGTCATCGCCGCGCTCGCGGCCGCCAGCAGCGTTGCCGGGGCGCGGCCGGCCTTCGGCCTTGCTTCAGCTTTCGTCGCCCGCGAAACGCAGCGGGCGACTGGCACCGACCATGGCCAGGAATTCGCGCCGGGTGGAAGGGTCGTCGCGGAAGGCGCCCAGCATGCGGCTCGTCACCATGCTGACGCCGGGCTTGTGGATGCCGCGCGTGGTCATGCACTGGTGCGCGGCCTCGATCACCACCGCCACACCCTTGGGCTGGAGCACGTCGTTGATCGCATTTGCAATCTGGGCGGTGAGCTTCTCCTGGATCTGGAGTCGCCTGGCGAAGGCATCGACCACGCGGGCAAGCTTGCTGATGCCCACCACCCGCTTGTGCGGCAGGTAGGCGACATGCGCCCGGCCGATGATCGGCACCATGTGGTGCTCGCAATGGCTTTCGAGGCGGATGTCGCGCAGCATCACGATCTCGTCGTACCCATCGGTCTCCTCGAAGGTGCGCTGGAGGAGTTCGACCGGATCGGTCTCGTAGCCGGCGAAGAATTCCTCGTAGGCGCGCACGACGCGCGCGGGCGTATCGATGAGCCCCTCGCGGGAGGGATCGTCGCCCGCCCAGCGCAGCAGGGTGCGCACGGCCGCTTCGGCCTCGGCGCGGCTGGGACGATCCGCGGCCGGGCTTGCGGCAGATTTCGCGGCGGCCGAACGGCCGCGGATGCGGCGGGGAGGCTGGACGTTCACGGGCAGCGTTCCTTCTTGGCGACACCCAAAGACCTGTCTCGTCCATCTGGGGGCTCGGCGCGGCCTGGCAAGCCCGGCCGGCTCCGCGCGCCGGCCTCACGCCGTCAGTTCAGCTTGATCTCCTGGTGCGGGCTGTCGAGCGAGAAGGCCGGCACCGCCACATCGAAGGCCTCGCCCGAGCCGCGGTTCACCATGTGGTAGGTGCCGACCATGATGCCCGAGGGCGTCGAGAGCGGCGTGCCCGAGGTGTATTCGAAACTCTGCCCCGGACCAAGAACCGGCTGCTCGCCCACCACGCCCGGCCCCTGCACCTCGTGGATCTGGCCGCGCGCATCGGTGATGCGCCAGGTGCGGCGCAGGAGCTGCACGGTCTCGGCGCCCTGGTTCTCGATGTTCACCTTGTAGGCCCAGACGAAGCGGCTTTCATCCGGCTGCGACTGTTCCTCCAGGTAGAACGGCCGCACCGTCACCTTGATGTCGCGCGTCACCTTCGAATACATGGCGGCGGCCCTCCGGCCATGCGTCCGCGCGGCACGGGCGCGGACGGCGGCTTCCGTCCTCACGCCCTTGATTCTAGGCGCGCCGGCGCGCTTGTCCAGAACGCCGCGCGGCCCGCTTGCCGCGCCCGCCCCCCGCCGCCGCCTGGAGCGCCTGGACCAGATCCTCGGCCAGGTCCTGCGGGTCCTCGAGCCCGACCGAGAGGCGCACCATGCCGTCATCGATGCCAAGCCGTGCCCGCTCCTCGGCGCCGATGCGCGAATGGGTGGTGGTGGCCGGATGCGTGACCAGGCTCTTCGCATCGCCGAGATTGTTCGAGATGTCGATCAACCGCAGCGCGTTCAGGAACCGGAAGGCCGCCGCCTTGCCGCCTTTGAGCGAGAATGTCACCACCGTGCCCCCGCCCTTCATCTGCCTGCGGGCAAGACGCCGCTGCGGATGGTCGGCGCGGAACGGGTAGAGCACGCGCGCGACGCCCTTCTGCGCGGCCAGGAGGTCGGCGAGCTTCGCCGCGGCGGCGTTCATAGCCGGCACGCGCAGATGCAGCGTCTCCAGCCCCTTCAGCATCACCCAGGCGTTGAAGGGCGACAGCGCAGGCCCGGTGTTGCGCAGGAAGGGCTGCAACTCGTTCTCGACATAGGCGCGGCTGCCCAGCACCGCCCCGCCCAGCGTGCGGCCCTGCCCGTCGATATGCTTGGTCGCCGAATACATCACCACATCGGCGCCCTGTTCGAGCGGCTTCTGCAACAAGGGCGTGGCAAACACATTGTCCACCACCAGCCGCGCCCCGGCGCGATGGGCAAGCTTCGCCACGGCGCGCAGATCGACCAGCTCCAGCGTCGGGTTGGCCGGCGTTTCCAGGAACACCGCCGTTGCCGGGCGCTTCAGCGCCGCCTCCCACTGGTTCAGGTCGGCACCATCGACGAACTCGGTGGCGACACCGAAGCGCGGCAGCAGCGTGGAGATCACCCAGTGGCACGACCCGAACAGCGCGCGCGAGGCCACCACCCGGTCGCCCGCCTTGACCAGCGAGAGCATGGCCGCCGTCATCGCCGCCATGCCGGTGGCGACGGCGCGGCAGGCCTCGGCCCCTTCCAGCGCCGCCAGCCGGTCCTCGAACATCGCCACGGGCGGGTTGCCGAAGCGGCTGTAGATGTAGCGGTCCGGGCGCGCGGCGCCGGCGAAGGCGCCCTCCGCCTCCTCGGCCGAGCCATAGACGAAGCCGGAGGTGAGGAACATCGCCTCGTTGGTCTCGCCGAACTGGCTGCGGCGCAGCCCGCCGCGAACGAGCCGGGTGGCCTGGCGCGGGACGGCGGTGGCAGCGGGGGCGGCGGCGGCACGGGGCTTGGAACGGCGGGGGCGTTGCATGGATCGGTTCTCGCTTCTCACTCTCTGCCGGCCCCGGAAACGACAAACCCCGGCCGCATGGAATAGGGGCCGGGGCGAGACGATGCACGCGCCACGACCTTTTAGCGGAGAGGTTTAACGTGGCCGCAAGCCGGTCGGGTCAAATCGCCACGGGTCAGGAACTGACCAGGACGCATTCCTAGGCCCTGGGGCGCGGCGCGTCAACTGGCGGAGGACGGGTCCGCAAGTCGAGCCCGATCTTGCCTCCGCGCCCGGCGGTTCCTATAAACAGGACATGGCCTGCCCAGCCGGTAATCGGCTGTGGGCCTCGGCTCGGCGCGCGGGCGTAGTTCAATGGTAGAACGGCAGCTTCCCAAGCTGCATACGAGGGTTCGATTCCCTTCGCCCGCTCCAGCCCCTTCCTCCCGGACCGCACCCTGACCCGACGCGCCGCCGCGCGCGCCTCGCCGCGATGAGCGCGCCCCTGCCCGCCTCGCTGCCTGAGGAGGCGCGCGCCCTGCCGGTGGCCGAGGCGCTGCCGGCGCTGGCCGCGGCGCTCGCTCGCGCAGCGAACGCCGTGCTGGTGGCCCCGCCCGGCGCCGGCAAGACCACGCTCGCCCCGTTGGCACTCCTCTCCGCCGCCTGGCGCGGCGACGGGCGCATCGTCATGCTGGAGCCGCGGCGGCTGGCCGCGCGCGCCGCCGCCCGGCGCATGGCCGCACTCCTCGGCGAGGCGGTGGGCGGGCGCGTCGGCTTCCGCACGCGTCTGGACAGCGCCATCTCCGCCGCCACCCGCATCGAGGTCGTGACCGAGGGGCTGCTGGTGCGCCGGCTGATCGCCGATCCGACGCTGGATGGCGTCGCGGCGGTGATCTTCGACGAGTTCCACGAACGCTCGCTCGATGCCGATCTTGCGCTTGCGCTCTGCCGCGATCTGCAAGCCGCGCTGCGCCCGGAGCTGCGTCTTCTGGTGATGTCGGCCACGCTCGACGGCGCGGCAGTGGCGCGCCTGCTCGGCATCGATGGCGTGCCCGCGCCGGTGATCGAGAGCGCGGGCCGCGCCTGGCCCGTGACCATCCGCCACGCCGCGCGCGACCTCGCCGATGCGCGCGAACTGCCGGCGGCGATGGCCGGCGCCGTGCGGCGCATGCTGGCCGAGACGGAAGGCGACGCCGCGCCCGGCGACCTGCTCTGCTTCCTGCCGGGCATGGGCGAGATCCGGCGCACCGAGGCGCTGCTGGCCGAGGCCGGCCCCGGTCGCGGCGTGGCGGTGCATGCGCTGCACGGCGATCTTGCCCCGGCGGCGCAGGATGCCGCACTCGCCCCCGCCGCGCCGGGCACGCGCAAGGTGGTGCTGGCCAGCGCGATCGCCGAGACCTCGCTCACGATCGAGGGCGTGCGCGTGGTGATCGATGGCGGCTTCCGCCGCGCACCGCGCTTCGATCCGGCAACGGGCCTGTCGCGGCTGTTGACATTGCGCATCTCGCGCGCCGCCGCCGCCCAGCGCACGGGGCGCGCCGGCCGGCTCGGCCCCGGCCTCTGCCTGCGGCTCTGGACCCAGGCCGCCGAGCGCGCGCTGCCGCCCTTCGACCGGCCGGAGATGGCCGAGGCCGACCTGGCCGGGCTGGCGCTCGACCTCGCCGCCTGGGGTGCCGCGCCGGAGACGCTCGCCTTCCTCGATCCGCCGCCCGCCGGCCCCTTCGCCGCCGCGCGGGCGCTGCTGGCGGCACTCGGCGCGATCGACGCCACGGGCCGCATCACCGCGCACGGGCGGCGTATGGCCGCGCTAGGCGCGCATCCGCGCCTCGCGCACATGCTGATCGCGGCGGCCGAGCAGGGGCCAGTGCAGGCCGCGCTCGCCGCCGACATCGCCGCACTGCTGGAGGAGCGCGACCCGGTGCGTGCCGCGCCGGGCCAGGAGGTCGATGCCGATATCGGGCTGCGGCTTGCCTTGCTGCGCGAGGGGGTCGGGCGGCGGCACCTGCCAGCGGGACACGCGGCCGATGCCGGGGCGATCGCGCGCATCCGCCGCGCCGCCGCGCAGACCCGCCGCCGCCTGCGCCTGCCGGCGGGCGCGCAGGCATCCGGCGAGCCCGAAGATGCGCACACGATCGGCGCCCTGCTCGCCCTCGCCTATCCCGAGCGGCTGGCGCAGGCGCGGCCCGACACGCCGGGCAGCTATCGCCTTGCGGGCGGGGGCAGCGGCGTCCTGCCGATCACGGACGCGCTCGCGCGCGAGCCATTCCTGGTGGTGGCGAGCCTCGATGCCGCTTCCGGGCGCGCCGCGCGCATCCGCCTCGCCGCGCCGATCAGCCGCGCGGCGATCGAGGCGATTTTCGCCGAACGCATCACGCGGCGCGACAGCGTGCGGCTGGACGAGGCAACGGGGATCGTGCTCGCGCGGCGGCAACTGCTGCTCGATGCCCTGCTGCTGGAGGAGGCGCCGCTGGCGAAGCCCGATCCCGAGGCGCTGGCGGGGGCCTTGTGCGCCGCCATTCGCGCGCGCGGCCTGTCAGTCCTTGACCTCTCGCCGGCCGCGCGCGGCTTGTGCGCCCGCGTGGGCTGGATGCGCCGCATCGAGGGCGAGGCTGCCGGCTGGCCGGACTGGTCCGAGTCCGGTCTGCTCGCGGGGCTGGAGGAGTGGCTCGCCCCGCATCTGGCCGGCATCACGCGGCTGGCCGATCTTTCCCGACTAGACCTGTTCGCGATCCTGTTCGGCGCGCTCGACTGGACCAAGCGCCGCCGGCTGGACGAGGCCCTGCCGACGCATGTCGCGCTGCCGCGCGGCGGACGCGCACCGATCGACTATGAAGGCCCGACCCCGACCATGAGCGCGCGGGTGCAGCACCTGTTCGGGCTGCGCGCAACGCCAGGCCTCGCCGGCGGCAAGGTGCCCTTGCAGGTGGCGCTCCTTTCGCCCGCCGGGCGGCCGGTGGCGATCACCGCCGATCTCGCCGGCTTCTGGGCGCGCGGCTATGCCGAGGTGCGCAAGGATCTGCGCGGGCGATACCCCAGGCATGCCTGGCCCGAGGACCCGCTGGCGCCCCTGCCCCCGCGCGAAGGGCGCGCGCGCTAGCGGCGTGTCGCGGAACGCCGTTCGGCCAGCGCGCGGCGCAGCATCCACAGCCCGACGATGAAGGCCGGCGCCGAGGTGACCACCCAGGCCAGCGAGTAGCCGACATCGAGCTTCACCAGCACCCCGTAGGTGGGCGGCACCACCACCTGCCCGAGGCTGCCGAAGGAAAGGACGCCGCCGGTGATGCCGCCGACACGTCCGGCCGGGGCCAGGCGCGCGATCTCGGCCAGCATCACCCCATGCCAGCAGAGCACCGTGCCGGAATAGAGCACCGCCATGCCGAGCACCGCCCACCACGGCCAGTCCGGGCCGCACAGGAACGCCACCAGCGCCGCCACGCCCATGCCCGCCCCCATCATGCCGAGCACGATGCGCGGCTGGCCGAAGCGCGTGCCCACCCAGCCCCACAGGATGCGGCCCGGGATCGCCACCATGGTGGAGAGGAAGTAGATCAGCCCCGCCTCCTCCAGGTCGTAGCCGATCACCCGCACCAGGAAGGCGGTCAGGAAGGACTGGAAGGTGATCTGCAAGCCGACGAAGCAGAACATGGTGATCGACAGCGCGCGCAGGCTTGGCGTGCGCGTCACCAGCGCGAAGGTCTCGGCGAACTCGCTGAAGCCCAGCCGCTCCTGCGGGTTGCGGTCGGCATCGAAGCGCGCGCGCAGGGGCTGAAGCAGCACGGCAAGCAGGGCGCACAAGGCCCCGCACACCAGGAGCGCGCCGCGCCAGCTTGTCAGGCGCGTCAGCGGCGGCGCGATCAGTCCGGCCATGGCCAGGCCCACCGGCACCCCCGACTGCTTGACCGAGAAGACCAGCGGCGCGAGCCGCGGCGGCGAGTAGCGCGCCAGCAGGTGCGAGCTTGCCGGGGTGGAAACGGTCGAGCCGATGCCGACGCAGATGGCGGAAATCACCAGCGGCCAGATCAGCCCCGGCCCCGCCGCCGCCAGCCCGACGGCCATCAGCACGAGGCCGAGCTGGCTCGTGCGCATTGCGCCATAGCGTCGGATCACGCCACCGCAGCCCATGGTGGCGATGCCGCCTGCCAGCGCCTGCAACCCGACATAGCTGCCGATCCAGGCGACATCGATCCCCAGCGCATCGGCTGCCGCGGGCGCGATCACGGGCAGCGTCGTCTTGGCGAAGCTGGCGAAGCTCTGCTGCACCAGCATCGCGAAGGTGGCAAGCAGGAGCGCAGTCACGCCCGCGGACCTCCGGGCGCTTCCGACAGCGCGTCAGGCAGGGTTGGCGGCATGCCGGGCGCGGCCGCTCGGGCGCGCGGCTAGAGCATCCCGCGCGCGGCGGCGTCGCGCAGCGTCTCGGCGAAGCGGGCCGGCTTGCCGACCGGCTTGCCCTGGATGGCGTTGTCGCGCATCACCACCTGGCCGCGCACCACCGTCGCCACCGGCATCGCCGAGACGGTGGTGCCGTCGAAGGGCGTCCAGCCGCAGGGTGAGCGGATCCAGGAATTGGTGATGGTGAAGCGCTTCTTCATGTCGACGATGGTGAGATCGCCGTCATAGCCGGCGGCGAGCCGGCCCTTGCCGACCAGGCCATAGACCCGCGCCGGGCCCGCGCACATCAGATCGACCAGCCGCTCGATCGACAGGCGGCCGGCATTCACATGGTCGAGCATCAGCGGCACGATGGTCTGCACGCCGGAAAGGCCGGCGGGGCATTGCGGCCAGGGCTTCAGTTTGTCGGCCTTGGCGTGCGGCGCATGGTCGGATCCGACCACGTCCACCGTGCCGTCGCGCACCGCCGCCCAGGACGCCTCGTAGTGGCGGCGATCGCGGATCGGCGGGTTCATCACGCCGAAGCCGCCGAGCTCGTAGCATTCGGGGGCGACCTGCGTGAGGTGGTTGAGCAGCACCTCGACCGTGATCAGGTCGCGCCAGTCCTTGAGGAAATCGAGCTCCTCGGCGGTGGAGACGTGCAGGATATGCGCCCGCCGCCCCGTCTTCTGCGCCAGCGCGGCGATGCGCTTCGTGCAGCGCACCGCCGTTTCCACGTCGCGCAGCTCGGCATGCTTGCTGTAGTGGCCGGACTTGAACTCCGCCATCGCCATGCGCTCGCGCAGGCGATACTCGTCCTCGGAGTGGTAGCAGATGCGGCGGAATCCCTGGCGCATCACCGCTTCCAGCGTGGCGTCGTCCTCGATCAGCATGTTGCCGGTGGAGGAGCCGGCGAACACCTTGATCGCGCAGACATTGGGCTGCACCTCCAGCGCGGCGAGCTGGTCCACATTCTCGCGCACGCCGCCGACATAAAGGCCCATATCCACCCAGGAGCGGCCCTGGATGTAGGTGCGCTTCCAGTCCAGCGTCTCGGTCGAGGCGATCAGCGGCGTGGTGTTCGGCATGTCGAACACGCAGGCGAGCCCGCCCAGCGCCGCCGCCTCGGTACCGGTGGCGATGGTCTCGATATGCTCCGATCCGGGCTCGCGGAAATGCAGGTGCGCGTCGATCAGCCCGGGCAGCACATGCAGGCCGCGCGCGTCGATCTCGGTCTGACCCGAGGCGCCGGCAAGACTGCCGATCGCCGCCACCTTGCCGTTGCGGATGCCGATATCGGCCTCGGCGGTCGCCATCGGCGTGACCGCGATGCCGCCCTTCACCAGAAGATCGAAGCGCTCGGCCATGATGGAACTCCTTTGCTCAGCGGGCGGCCAAAGTGTCGAACACATCGCCGGCGGGCGGAAGCCCCCGCATGTGCCGGCGGTGCCAGAGGGCGTAGAACAGCAGGCTCCAGGCGGCGAAGCCGCCATGCTTGCCCAGGGGGCGGCGCAGCAGCGCGGCGACATCCTCGGGGCGCGCAATCTCGGCGATCGCCGCATCGGCGGCGAGCAGGGGTGCAAACCGCGCCGCCTGCCCCTCGATCCAGGTCCCGATCGGCACGGTGAAGCCCTGCTTGCGCGCGAAGGGCCGCGCCGCCGGGAAATGGCGCGAAAGCCACTGGCGCAGCAGCCACTTGCCGCGCCCCTCGCGCACCTTGAGCGCATCGGGCAGGCGGAAGGCCGCCGCGGCCACCCCGGGATCGAGGAACGGGGTGCGCCCTTCCACGCCATGCGCCATCAGGCAGCGGTCGAGCTTGATCAGCAGATCGTTGGGCAGCCAGTCGGCGCAGTCGGTGGCCTGCGCGATCTGCAGGCGCGAACGGCCGGGCCGGTTCGCCGCCGCCTCGGCCGCCGCCAGCCCGTCGCGCCAATTGCCCGCCGGCTGGCGAAGGAGCGGAAGCCGGTCGAAGGTGCCGCGCGCGCGCATCACCCGCCCGCCCAGCCACCAGGGCCGCATGGCGCTGCGATAGCGGCCATAGCCGGCGAGCAGCTCGTCCCCGCCCTCGCCCGACAGCACCACCTTCACATCGGCGCGCGCGCGCCGGCCGAGGAACCAGGTCGGGATGATGGCGTAGTCGGCGGCCGGATCGTCGATCGCGGCGACGATCTCGGGCAGATGGTCCCACACCATCCGCTCGGTGATCAGCAGTTCCTCGTGCGCCGCACCCGCAGCCTTGGCGGTGGCGCGCGCCGCCTCGCGCTCATCGGCCGCGCCGGGGGCATCGAAGCCCGCGGTATAGGCGAGCACGGGACGGGGATTGAGCCGCGCCATCATCGCCAGGATCGCGGCCGAATCCGTCCCGCCCGAGAGGAACATGCCGTAGGGCACGTCGGAACGCTGGTGCAGCTCGACGCTTTCCGCCAGGGCGCGATCGAAGCGATCGAGCGCGGCCTCGGCATCGATCGCTTCCGGCCCCCCTTCGGGCAGTGCCGGCTGGCGCTCGCGCGCGACGATGCGGCCCTCCTGCACCAGCACGGTCTCGCCCGGCAGCAGGCGGCGGATTCCGGCGAAGATCGTCTCGGCGCCGGCGGTGAACTGCATCTGCAACAGCTCGTCGCGGGCGCGTGCATCGAGCCGAGGCGCCACCAGCCCGGCCGCCACCAGCGCCTGCGGCTCGGAGGCGAAGGCAAGCCCCGCCGCCGTCTCGGCGACATAGAGCGGCTTGATGCCGAACGGATCGCGGGAAAGCAGCGCGCGGCGCGCGCCGCGATCGTGGATCGCGATCGCATACATGCCGCGCAGATGGCGCGCGAAGCCCGCCCCGTCGCTGCGATAGAGATGGAGCGGCGGCTCGCAATCGGACTGGGTGGCGAAGCGTGCGCCGGGCATGGCGGCGCGCAACTCGCGGTAGTTGTAGATCTCGCCATTGGCGATCAGCGCCGCCCCGCCCGGCTCGTGCAGGGGCTGGTCGCCGGTGACAAGGTCGATGATCGCCAGCCGCCGCTGCACCAGCCCCGCACCGGGCACGACATGCCGCCCCTCGCCATCGGGGCCACGATGGGCAAGCGCGCGCGCCAGCGCATCGAGCGTCGCCGCATCGGGCAGCGCCGCCGGATCGCGCAGGAAGATGCCGGCGATGCCGCACATCAGCGGGTGCCCGCGTTGGTGCCGGCGCTGACGGCGGCGAGGAAGTCGCGCCAGCGCGCCACGACGGCGGCCTCGGTGAACCGGGCGAGATAGGCGGTGCGGCCGGCGGCGCCGATGGCGGCGGCGCGCGCCGGGTCGGCGAGCAACGCGGCGATCGCATCGGCCAGCGCGCCCGGACGCTCGGCCGGCACCAGAAGGCCGGTGCGGCCATCCTCGATCAGCTCGGCGGGGCCGTCGCTCGCCGCCGCCACCACGGCGCGCCCAGCCGACCAGGCTTCGAGCACGACATTGCCCAAGGGCTCGTGCCGCGAGGGGCAGACGAACAGGTCGCAGGCGGCCAGCAGCGCCGCCACATCCTCGCGCCAGCCGAGGAAGCGCAGGCGCGGCGCGACACCCAGACGCTCGGCCAGCGCAGCCAGCGCGCCACGCTCCGGCCCCTCGCCGGCGAGCCAGAGATGCGCGCCGGGCAGGCGCGCCATCGCCTCGATCAGCACGTCGAACGCCTTGTTGCGATGCAGCCGCCCGAGCCCGAGCAGGAGCGGCGCATCGTGCGGTGTATCCAGGCTGGCGCGCGCGATCGGCGCGGCGCCCTTGGCGGCTTCGGTCGCGTCGGCGGCGAAGTTCGGCAAATAGTGCACGCGCGCCGGCTCCCACCCCTGCGCCTCGATCCAGCGGCAGAGCGTGCGCGTGTTGCCGATCAGGTGCGCGCAATGGCGGTAGTATTTCAGGTCGTAGAAACCGCCCAGCCGCCCGGCCAGCACCCAGGGGCCTTGCGGCGTGAAGCGCGCGGCGCGGTTCATCCAGGCTACCACCACCGCGGGGGCGAAGGCGGCAAGCGCACGCTTCAGGCGCGGGCGCGTGAACAGGTCGAGCGGCCCGCCGAAGCCGAGTTCGACCGGCGCCAGGCCGGCCGCATGCAGCCGCGCCGCGCGCGCCGCGTCGGCGCGGATCACGGCAAGCGTCTCGATGCCGCCGCGCGCCAGCGCCGGCACCAGCCGCTCGTAGAAGCCCTCGGCCCCGCCCTGCGCCGCTCCGGCCATCACCTGCGCCACGCGCATCAGCGCGCGCCTTCGGCCGGTGGCGGTGGTGACGGCGACTCCTGCGGGCGGTGCCGCTCCGGCTCCAGCCGCGCCTTGAGGTGCGCAAGCAGCGGGAACAGCCCGGCGCAGAGCGCGATCAGGATGCCCCAGCCGCCCTCGCGATAGCCCTTGCGGCCGACATAGCACTTGAAGAAACGGCTGATCAGCCGGCGCAGGTTGCCGCGCATCGTGCCGATATCGCCCTGCGCCAGGAGGTCGGTGGCCTTCGCCGCGGCGTAGCGGTCGAGCCGGCGCAGCATGTCGGAGATCGAGGCATCGACGTGATGCACCAAGGGCGCGGAAAGCCGCGGACCCTTGCCGCGCGGCGCATTCCAGGCCAGTGCCGGGTGGATGCGCTGCATGCCCCAGCGCTTGACGCCGCGACGGGTCAGGCGCGGCACGGCCGAGGTGCCGAAGCTGCCGCCCCAGCCATGCCGCACCAGCCGCTCGCCGACATAGTTGTCCACCGGCACCTCGTGCCAGTCATGGACCGAGCGCGCGATCACCTGCCGGATCTCGGCCGCAAGCGCCGGCCCGACGCGCTCGTCGGCATCGACCTCCAGCACCCATTCGCCGCGGCAGGCCTCGAGCCCGTGGTTGCGCCGCGCGCCCTCCACCTCCCAGGCGCCCTCGATCACCTGCGCGCCGGCCGCGCGCGCGAGCGCGGGCGAGTCATCGGTGTTGCGATCCAGGACGACAACGACTTCATCCGCGAAGGCAAGCCCGGCCAGGCACTCGTGCAGCTGGTGCGCCTCGTTGCGCGCCACGACGAGCGCGCTCAGGCTAGGCGTCCCGTCGGCGCGCACGAGCGGCGCGGCTTGCGCGCACGGAGCGCTCACTCGGCAACCTCGCGCGGGGAGCGGCTGGCGGCCGCACGCAAAAGCAAGGCGCGCGCCGCCGCCTCCGCGTCGGCAACCGGCAGGCTGTCCATCAGGCTGCCGGTCGTGCGCCAGTCATAGCCCGGGCCGCCGACCAGCTCGCGCATCGGCTTGTGCGTGCGCGCGAAGGCGGCGTAGCGGCCGACGGGGGCGTATTCCTCGGGCGGGCTCGGGCCGACCAGGCAAAGGGTGGGAATGCCGGCGGCCGCGGACAGGTGCATCAGCCCCGAATCATTGCCGACGAACAGGGCCGAGCGTTGCAGGCAGGCGGCCGCCTCCAGCAATTCGATGCGCCCCACAAGATCGATCACGCGCCGCGCCGGCAGGGCGCGCAGCACCGGATCGGCCATGGCGCGCTCGGTGGCGCCGGGTCCGCCAAGCACGGCGGCGCGCGCGCCCGGCAGCGGGCCGCCCGCACCGGTGAGCGCGTCGAACAGGGCAACGAAGCGCTCGGCCGCCCAGACCTTGCCCTGCCAGTTGGCGGTGGGACCGAGCGCGACCACCGGCGGGCCGGGTGGCACCAGTTGCAGCGCGCGGGCATGGTCCTGCGGGCGCAGCCAGACCCGCGGCATGGGCGGGGGCGATACCCCCAGCACCTGCGCCAGCCGCTCGACCCGCGGCAGGCCGCGCCCCGAGCCTCGCAGGATGCGCCGGCCCCAGGCGCGCAGGAACCAAGCCGTGGCCGAGCCGCGCAGATCCACCACCAGATGCCACTTGGTGCCGACCGTCTGGCGCCACAGCTCCAGCCAGTGCAAGCCATAGCGCTTCTTGTCGAGCACGATCACGCGCTCGAGCCCCGGCACGGCGGCGAAAAGATTCGCAGCCGCGGGGCCGCACGCCACCGTGACCCGGAGACCGGGGGTTGCCGCGATCAATTGGCCGAGAATGCCGGTGGACAGAACCGCATCCCCGATCCGGGTCGCGGTGATGAACAGCAGGCGCATGGCGCGGTGTTATGGCAGGAAAGCAGGCGCCGCGAAACACCCTTGTCGGGGCGGGCCGCAACCCCCACCTGAAACCGGGCAAGAGAGCAAAAACGCTTGCGGAGCAAGGGGATGAGCCAGGGATACTGGGCAATTCTGCCGGCCCGGGGGGTGGTGGAGCTGGCCGGGGCGGACCGGGTCGGGTTCCTCCAGGGCCTGATTTCGGCCGATGTCTCGCGCCTTGCGCCCGATCACGCCGGGTTCGGCGCCCTGCTCACCGCCCAGGGCCGATGGCTGCACGATTTCTTCCTGTTCGCACCGGATGCTGAGCGGGTCTGGCTCGATGCCGAGGCGGCGCGGCGGGCCGACCTGGTCCGCCGCCTGTCGATGTTCCGCCTGCGCGCCAAGGTGACGATCGCCGATCGCGGCGCCGACTTGCTGGTCGCTGCCGCCTGGGGCGAGGGCGCGGCGGCGCGCTTCGGCCTGGGCGGAGAACGCGGCGCGGCAGCCCCCTTCGCCGGCGGCATCGCCGCGATCGACCCGCGCCTTGCCGCCGCCGGGGTTCGCCTCGTGCTGCCGCGCGCCGGGGCGGAAGCGGCACTTGCCGCGACCGGCCTGTCTGCCGCCATCGCCGAAGACTATGACCGCCACCGCCTCGGCCTCGGCCTGCCTGACGGCTCGGCCGACCTCGCGCCCGAGAAGGCGCTGCTGCTGGAGGCCGGCTTCGATGAGCTTGGCGGCATCGACTGGAAGAAGGGCTGCTATGTCGGCCAGGAACTCACCGCACGCATGCATTATCGCGGGCTGGTGAAGAAGCGGCTGTTGCGGGTGGCGGTGGAAGGGCCCCTGCCCGCCGCCGGCACGCCGGTGATGCAGGACGGCACCGAGGCGGGCGAGATGCGCTCGGGACGCGACGGCACAGGGCTCGCGCTGTTGCGTCTCGACGCGGTGGAAACGGCCGCCGCCGGCGGCGCCCCGCTGACCTGTGGCGAGGCGCGCCTGCGCGCCGATCCGCCCGGCTGGGCGATCCTGCCGCAGCCCAAGCCGGGTTGACGCCAGCCGCGCGCGCTCAGGCCGTGCGGTCGGTCCCGCCCGCGCCCAGCGCCGCCTGCGCCGCAGCCAGCCGCGCCACCGGCACGCGATAGGGCGAGCACGAGACGTAATCGAGCCCCACGCTCTCGCAGAAGGCGATCGAGGCGGGATCGCCGCCATGCTCACCGCAAATGCCGAGCTTGAGGCCGGGCTTGCGCCCGCGCCCCTTCTCGGCGGCGATGCGCACGAGCGCGCCCACGCCCTCGCGGTCGATGGTCACGAACGGGTCCTTGGGCAGGATGCCCTGCTCGACATAGTGCGGCAGGAACCGCCCGGCATCGTCGCGCGACAGGCCGAGCGTGGTCTGCGTCAGATCGTTGGTGCCGAAGCTGAAGAAATCGGCGGCATCGGCGATGGCATCGGCGGTAAGCGCGGCGCGCGGCAGCTCGATCATGGTGCCGACCGAGTAGTCGAGCTTCATGCCGGCTTCCTGGCACACCGCGCCAGCCACCCTCTCCACCTGCGCGCGGGTGATGTCGAGCTCGCGCTTCATGCTGACGAGCGGGATCATCACCTCGGGAATCGGCGGGGCACCGCTTTCGCGTGCGACGATGATCGCGGCCTCGAAGATCGCGCGCGCCTGCATCTCGTAGATCTCGGGGAAGGTGATGCCGAGCCGGCAGCCGCGATGGCCGAGCATCGGGTTCGCTTCCGACAGATCGACCACGCGCCGCGCGATCACCTGTTCGTGCACGCCAAGTGCGGCGGCAAGCTCGGCCTGCTCGGCCGGTCCGTGCGGCAGGAATTCATGCAGCGGCGGATCGAGCAGGCGGATCGTCACCGGCAGCCCCGCCATGATGCGGAACAGCGCGACGAAATCCTGGCGCTGGAAGGGCAGGAGCTTGGCCAGCGCGCGGCGGCGGCCCGCCTCCTCCGCCGCCATGATCATCTCGCGCACGGCGACGATGCGGTCGGGCTCGAAGAACATGTGCTCGGTGCGGCAGAGCCCGATCCCCTCGGCGCCGAAGCGGCGCGCGGTCTCGGCATCGAGCGGCGTTTCCGCATTGGCGCGCACGCGCATGCGCCGGCACTTGTCGGCCCAGCCCATCAATGTCGCGAAATCGCCGGAAAGCTGCGGCTCGACCATCGCCACGCGCCCGATCAGGACCTCGCCGGTCGAGCCGTCGAGCGTGACGATGTCGCCCGCACGCAAGCTGATACCGCCCGAGGCCATGGTGCCGGCGGCGTAGTCCACCAGGATGGCACCGGCACCGGCAACACAGGGCCGGCCCATGCCGCGCGCCACCACGGCGGCGTGGCTGGTCATGCCGCCGCGGGTGGTGAGGATCCCCTTCGCGGCATGCATGCCGTGGATGTCCTCGGGGCTGGTCTCGATCCGCACCAGGATCACCGCCTCGCCCTTCTTGGCGCGCGCCTCGGCCTCATCGGCGGAGAAGACGATCGCCCCGCAGGCCGCGCCGGGCGAGGCGGGCAGGCCGCGCGACATGACGTGCCGCTCGGCCCTGGGATCGAGCGTCGGGTGCAGGAGCTGGTCGAGCTGGGCCGGCGGAACGCGCTTGACCGCCTCGGCCTCGTCGATCAGCCCCTCGCGCGCCATGTCCACCGCCACCTTCAGCGCCGCCGCCGCCGTGCGCTTGCCGTTGCGCGTCTGCAGCATGTAGAGGCGGCCCTGCTGGACGGTGAACTCGATGTCCTGCATGTCGCGGTAGTGCTGTTCGAGAACGCCGCGCACGCGCAGAAGCTCGGCATGGACCGCGGGCATGACCTGCTCCATCGCCGTCTCGCCCGGCTTGGCCGAGGCGATGCTGATCGGCTGCGGCGTGCGGATGCCGGCCACCACATCCTCGCCCTGCGCGTTGACCAGGAACTCGCCATAGATGACGTTCTCGCCGGTGGAGGGGTCGCGCGTGAAGCAGACGCCGGTGGCGCAGTCGGCGCCCATGTTGCCGAACACCATCGCCTGCACGTTCACCGCCGTGCCCCAGTCGGCCGGGATGTCGTGGAGCTTGCGGTAGGTCACGGCGCGCGGGTTCATCCAGCTGCCGAACACGGCGCCGATCGCGGCCCAGAGCTGCGCCCAGGGATCCTGCGGGAAGGGCTTGCCGGTTTCCGCCTCGACCACCTCCTTGTAGCCGGACACGACGCGCTGCCAATCCGCGGCGGACAGCGCCGTATCCTCGGCCAGGAAGCGCGCATGCGTCACCGCATCGATGATATCCTCGAAGCGGAGGTGCTCGACGCCGAGGACGACGCCGCCGAACATCTGGATGAAGCGGCGATAGCTGTCCCAGGCGAAGCGCGCATCGCCGCTTTCCGCCGCCAGCCCCGCCACCGTGGTGTCGTTGAGGCCGAGATTGAGGACGGTGTCCATCATCCCCGGCATGGAGACGCGCGCGCCCGAGCGCACGGAAACGAGCAGGGGGCGGGCCGCATCGCCGAAGCGCCGGCCGACCGCGCCCTCGATGCGCGCGACCGCCGCCTTCACCTCGGCATCGAGCCCGTCGGGGTAGGTGCCGGCATGGCTGTCGAAATGGGTGCAGACCTCGGTCGTGATGGTGAAGCCGGGCGGCACCGGCAGGCCGATCGCGGCCATCTCGGCAAGGTTGGCGCCCTTGCCGCCGAGGAGGTTCTTCATCTCGGCGCGGCCCTCGTTCAGCCCGGCGCCGAAGCCATAGACCCACTTCGCCATCATCGTCCTCTGGTCCCTGTTCCTGTTGGCGCCGACGCCTCCCCGCTGCCGGCGCGGCCCGCTAGCCCTCGATGCGCGAGAAATCCGCCACCTCGTCCATCACCGCGCGGATGCGGGCGAGCAATCGCAGCCGATTGCGGCGCAAATCCGGCTCCGGGGCGTTTACGGTCACCTTGTCGAAGAAGGCATCGACGGCACCGCGCAAGCCGGCCATGCCGGCCATGGCGGCGGCGAACGCCTCCTCGGAGAGCGCACGCCCGATCGCGGGCGCGGCACCGTCGAGCGCGGCGGCCAGCGCCTGCTCCTCGCCCTGGCGCAGCAGCGCGGCATCGACAGCGCCGGCATGCGGCCCGTCCCTCTTCTCCTCGATGCGCAGGATGTTGGCGGCGCGGCGATAGGCCACCAGCAGGTTGGCGCCATCCTCGGTGGCGAGGAAGTCGCGCAGCGCATCGGCCCGGCGCAGCACGCGCACGAGATCGTCGTCCGCGCCGGCGGCGAAGACGGCATCGAGCACGTCGTGGCGCGCGCCCTCGGCGCGAAGCTGCACGCGCAGCCGCTCGGCCGTGAAGGCGAGCAGATCGGGCAGCGGCGAGTCCTTCGGCCAATGCTCGGCGAACTGCTTGCGGTAGCCCTTGTCGGCGGCATCGAACAGATCGCGCAGCGGCAGGCGCAGAGTGTTCTCGCGCACCAGCCGGATCAGGCCGAGTGCGGCGCGGCGCAAGCCGTAGGGATCGCCCGAGCCGGTGGGGCGCTCGCCCACGGCGAAGAAGCCCGCCAGCGTGTCGATCTTCTCGGCCAGCGCCACGGCCACCGATGCGGGCGCGGTCGGGCAACGGTCGTTCGGGCCTTTCGGCGCGTAATGCTCGGCGATGGCATTGGCCACCGCATCCGTCTCGCCATCGTGGCGGGCGTAGTAGGCGCCCATGATGCCCTGCAATTCGGGGAACTCGCCCACCATGCCGGAGACGAGGTCGGCCTTGGCCAGCAGGGCGGCACGCTCGGCATCGCGCAGCACCGCCGCACGCAGGCCCTGGTTCTCCGCAAGGCCGAGATGCCGCACGATCTCCGGCACCAGCGCCACCAGCCGCTCGACCTTCTGGCCGATGGTGCCGAGCCTGGCGTGGAACACGATGCCACCGAGCGCGGGCAGGCGCGAATCCAGCCGCTGCGCGCGGTCCTGGTCCCAGAAGAAGCGCGCATCGGCAAGGCGGGCGCGCAGCACGCGCTCGTTGCCGGCAACCACCGCCGCCCCGCCATCGCTGGTGGCGACGTTGGCGATGACAACGAAGTGCGGCGCCGCCGCGCCATCGTGGCGGCGCAGGCTGAAATAGCGCTGGTTGACGCGCATCGAGGTCTGCAGCACCTCGGCCGGCAGGTCCATGAAGGCGGCATCGATGCGCCCCATCAGCGCCACCGGCCATTCCACCAGCCCCGCCACCTCGTCGAGCAGCCCCTCGTCGGGGACGAGCGTGAACCCTTGCGCGGCGGCCAGCGCCTCGGCATCGGCCTTGATCTTCGCGCGCCGGTCGGCCGCATCGAGGATGACGTTGCGGGCCAGGAGCTTCGTCCGGTAGTCGGCGAAATCGCGCACCGTGAAGGCGCCGGGGGCGTGGAAGCGATGGCCTTCCGTCTCGGCGCCGCTGACCAGGCCGTGCGCGTCGTCGCCCTCGCGCGCGAGCGCGAACGGCACCACCTGCCCGTCGAGCAGGCAGAGTATGCGGCGCAGGGGCCGCACCCAGACGAACTGGCTGGTCCCGCCCCAGCGCATCGATTTCGGCCACGGGAAGCGCCAGAGCAGGTCGGGCAGAGCGCGCGCCAGCACGGCGGCTGCATCCTGGCCCTTCTTCTGCACCGTCAGGAAATAGTAGACGCCCTTGCCGGTGTCGCGCTGTTCGAGCTGCTCGCGCGTCACGCCGCTTGCCTTGAGGAAGCCGTCCAGCGCCTTGGCCGGGGCATCGACGCGCGGGCCGCGCTTCTCCTCGGCGATGTCGGCGGTGCGGGCGTCGATCCCGGCCACCAGCGCCAGGCGCCGGGGCGTGCAATATGTCATCATGTTGCGCGGCGGCAGCCCCTCGGCCTTGAGCGCCTCGCCCAGAAGCCGCGCCAGATCCTCGGCCGCGCGCGCCTGCATGCGCGCCGGGATCTCCTCGCTGAACAGTTCCAGCAGAAGCTCGGCCATCGGCTCAGCCCCCCGCCGCCTGCTCGCCGGCGAGCCAGGCCTCGCAGCAGCGCCGGGCGAGATCGCGCACCCGCCCGATATAGGCCTGCCGCTCGGCCACGCTGATCACCCCGCGCGCATCGAGCAGGTTGAACAGGTGGCTCGCCTTGATGCACTGGTCATAGGCGGGCAGGGCCAGCGCGGCGGGCCGCTCCTCCAGCAAGGCCTTGCACGCGCCCTCGGCGTCGGCGAAGTGGCGGAACAGCATCGTTGTGTCGGCGCGCTCGAAATTGTGCGCGGAATATTCCTTCTCGGCGCGCAGGAACACATCGCCATAGCGCACGCCCGCGCCGTTGAAGTCGAGGTCGTAGACATTCTCGACACCCTGGATGTACATCGCCAGCCGTTCGAGCCCGTAGGTGAGCTCGGCCGAGGGCTGCTCGCAGGCGATGCCGCCCACCTGCTGGAAATAGGTGAACTGCGTCACCTCCATCCCGTCGCACCAGACCTCCCAGCCGAGGCCCCAGGCGCCGAGCGTGGGGCTTTCCCAGTCATCCTCGACGAAGCGGATGTCGTGCAGCAGCGGATCGACCCCGAGCCGGCGCAGGCTTTCCAGATAGAGGGCCTGCGGATCGGCGGGCGATGGCTTCAGGATCACCTGATACTGGTAGTAGTGCTGCAGCCGGTTCGGGTTCTCGCCATAGCGGCCATCCTTGGGCCGGCGCGAGGGCTGCACATAGGCCGCCTTCCAGGGCCGCGGCCCGAGCGCGCGCAAGGTCGTGGCCGGGTGGAAGGTGCCGGCGCCCATCTCGACATCATAGGGCTGGAGGATGACGCAACCCTGCCCGGCCCAGAAGTCGTGCAGGCGCAGGATCAGCTCCTGGAAGGATCGCGGCGGCGGCGCGATGGCAGAGGCGGGCGTGACTTGGGACGGCACGGTCATCGGCGGGCTACCGGTCGTTGCGGGCGGGAATGGCGACGGGGTGCGGCGCTTTGTTGCGGCGCACCATAAAGCGCGGCGGGCAACACTTCAAGGAAGCGGAGCCCGCCTCTTGCGCGGCGGCAGACGGGCTAGCCCTGGCGAGGCGCAGACGGCCCCGCATCGCGGCTGCCCGTGCCGGAGGCATCGGGCTGCGGCTCCTCGGCCTCTGGCCAGGGGCAGTCGGCACGGCCGCAGCCCCCGGCCGGCACCCCGGTCGGGCCGAGCGGGACCAGCTGCTGGCAGACCGGGCATTCGAACAGGTCCGCGGCTTCGGCGCTGGCCTCGGCCCTGGCGGCGGCGTCCTCGGTTGCGCTTTCGGCGGCCTTGGCCTCGGCATCGGGGCCGGGCAGGGCGTCGTTGCCGGCGGAGGGCGCGGCCGGCGACTGGAGGCGCTGCCAGAACCACCACACGGCGGCGAGCACGAGGCCGATCAGGACAAGGCGGATCACAGGCGCGAGCCTCCGGGCGGTTGCGGGCCGCCAGTTAGGGTGAGGCTGGCGCCCCGGTCAAGCGGCGCGGGCCAGGCGGCGCGGCCGCTATTCCCGCCGCGCGCTCATGGCCAGCGTGTACTGGTCGATGCGCGCATCGTATCGGATGCCCTTGCGTGCGCCCCAGTTGTTCACCTGGAGCAGGACGGGCTGCATCACGGCCTCCTCGCGCGCCATGCGCGTGGCCCGCACGATCAGGTCGAAGCGCTTCTCCTCGTTCAATTCGCGCGAGGCCAGCATCAGCAGATTGTCGAACTCGGCGTTCGAGTAGCGCACCCGGTTGGCCGAGCCGAGGCCGCGGTTGCGATCGCGCGTGCCGATCTGCGGCACCAGCGTGGACAGCGCCTCGCCCGTGTCGTTGCCCCAGGAGGACATGAACATCGGCAGCTCGAAATTCTCGCGCCGGCGGCTGAACACGGCATGCGGCATCAGCTCGACATTGGTCTGCACGCCGATGCGCTGCCACATCTGCGCGATCGCCTGGACCATGCGCGCCGAGTTGATGATGCGGTCGTTCGAGGTGGCAAGCGTGATGCGGAAGCCCCCGCCCCAGCCCGCCTCGGCCAAGAGCCGGCGTGCCCCCTCGGGATCGAAGCGCTCGGGCGCGAGATCGGGGACATAGCCGAAGAAGCCCTCCGGCACGTACTGGCCGGTCAGCACCGCCTGGCCCTGGTTGATCTGGTTGACCAGCCCCTCGCGGTTGATCGCCATCGACAGGGCCTGGCGCACGCGCCGGTCATCGAGCGGGTTGCGCGGCAGGGCCTCGCCGTTGGGGCCGGAGATGTGGCCGGTCTTGAGCGCCTCGCCGGTGATGTCCATGGTCAGGAACACGAGGCGGTTGGCCGCGATCGTGAACACGGACAGGCGCGGGTCGCTGCGCAGCCGCTCCACGTCGGTCGTGGGCAGGTCGGCAATGACATCGACATCGCCGGCTAGGAGCGCGGCCACGCGCGCAGCATTGTTGGGGATGATGCGGAACACGGCGCGCTCCCATGGCTCGCGCACGCGCCAGTAGCTGTCGTTGCGGGCATAGGTGACATGCACGCCCGGCTGGTAGGCGGCGAAGCGGTAGGGACCGGTGCCGATCATCGCCCGGCCGCTGTTGTAGTCGTCGGTCGTCGCGTTCTCGCCATGCTTGCGCGAGATGATGAAGATGTTCGACAGGTCCCCCACGATCAGCGGCGCCGGGCCCCGGGTTTGCACCCGGAAGGTCATCGGGTCGACGATCGTCACGCCGGCCACGTCGCGGAAGAAGCTGCCATAGCTGCCCAGGCTGTTCGGCACGCTGGGGGCGCGGCGGAAAGTGAAGGCGACATCGTCGGAGGTGAAGGGCGAGCCGTCGTGGAAGGTCACGCCCTCGCGCAGCTTGAACTCCCAGGTGGTGTCGTTCAGCGCGCGGGCGGAAACGGCGAGGCCCGGCTCGAGCTGCATGCGCGCGTTGCGCAGGAACAGCGTGTCGAACACATGCGTTGCGTTTGCGGCGTTCTGGCTGTGGCGGTGGAAATGCGGATCGAGGCTGGTGGGCGGCGTCGCCTGCCCGATCGTGAGCGTCTGCGCCAGGGCACCGCCCGCGCCAAGGGTTGCTGCAACGGCAAGCGACGCCAGAACGGAGCGGATGCCGAACGCGTCCATGACGATCCTCCAGGGACTGGTAACAAGGTGGACTGGGCGTCATCATTGCGCCTTCGCCACAAGCCCGGCAAGGGTCGCCACGATGTCCACGCTTGCGCGGCCGCGCGCGCCTGCCTATCACCCGCCTGGGGCCGCCGCCGCCCCCGCCAGGGAGTGACCGCGCCCCATGACCCGCCGCGACTGGCTTGCCCTTCTCGGCCTTGCGATCGCGATCGGGGGGCTGCTCCTCTATCGCCACACGATGATCGAGCCGCGCCACTGGGGCGCCACCTGCGCCGCCGCCGAGGCGCCCTCGGTCTGCGCCATCCGCGCCGCCTTCCTGTGGCTGCAGCACTGGGAGCTCTACGGCGCCGGCGCCCTTGCGCTCGGGGTCGCGGCGGTGCTGGGTGCGCCCTTCGTCGTGGCGGTCGCGGCGATCGGGCTCGGGGCGGCGGCGACGATCAACTACAATGCCAGCTGGGGCCTGCTCGGGCTGGCACTCGGCGCCTGGCGCTGGATCAGGCTGCTGCGGCCGCCGCGCGAGGATGGCGCGTCCACGGACAGGAAAGCCGGCTAGGCACGTTCCGTTCGGCTTCAATCAGCCGAACGGAAGTCGCGCCCGGGAAACTCAAGCTTCGCGAGCAGCTTGGTCCGATCTGGTGGAACCGCCTGCGGTTCCACCAGATCGGACGCTGCTCTAGCGCGTCGCGCGCAGCCGCGCCAGCACCGGGGCCGCCAGCAACAGGGCCATCGCCGCCCAAGCCAGCATCTGCTGGTTGGCCAGCCCCTCGCGCCAGACCATCACCGCTGTGGCCCCGACCAGCACGAGGCCCATCGTCGCCTCCTCGCGCAGCGCACCGAGGCGCGCGGCTATGCCCTGGCCCGCGGCGGCGAGGCGGGGCCAGCCCTCGGCCGCGAGCATCACCGGCACCGCGATCGCCGGCACGGCGAAGGTGGGCAGCGGGAAGTCGCGGTAGCGCGGATCGACCGCCAGCGCGAGCGCAAGGAAGGCGGCGGCGAAGGTGAACAGGAACAGCAGCACATCGAAGGCCCAGTCGCGCCAGCCGGCCAGCCGCATGCGCGCCTCCTGCACCCAGCCGCGCCGCCAGGGCGACAGCAGCGCGACGATGATGCCGTGCAGCTCGTTGCCGGTCAGCGCGGGCGGCGGCGCGACACCGGAACGGGCCAGCGCGACACGGCGCACAAGCAGCACCGCCAGCAGCGCCTGGCCGAGCAGGTTGCCGGCAGCGCAGATCTTCAGGTGGATGTCGTAGGCCGGCACGATCGCACCCTCGGCCGCGAACACCAGGGCCGAGCCCAGCGCGAAGGAGAGCGCCGCCACCCCGGCCGCGCCGCGCGCCGACAGCTCCGGAAAGGCGCGCAAGGCTCCGCCGAGGAGCAGAAGCGCCAGCGCGATGCCGCTGGGCGCATACCAGCGCCAGCCGGCCAGCGCCTCGACCGGACCGGATAGCGTCACGCGCCGCTCGCGCGCATGGGTCCAGAGGCCCCAATTGGCGCCGACCGTGCCTTCGTTGCGGTATTTCCACACCTGGTCGAAGGCCTCGATCAAGTTGTAGTCGAAGCCCTCCTCGCGGGCCAAGGCGATGAAGGCGCGCAGGAACAGGGTCTGCTCGACACGGCCCGGCGCCGCATCGGCGCGCCAGCGCCCGCGCGCGGGCCAGCCCACCTCGCCGATCATGATCGGCTTGCCGGGAAAGCGCGCCGCCATGCGCCGGTAGATGTCGCGCACATGCGCCATCGCCGCGGCAACGCCGGTCGGGTGATCCTCCCAGTAGGGCAGGATGTGGATGGTGACGATGTCCACATGCCGCGCCACTTCCGGGAACTGCTCCCAGAACTCCCACACATCGGCGTAGGTGACCGGCTGGCGCACCGCTGCCTTCACCCGCTCGATCTGGCGGATCAGTTCCTCCACCGGCAGGTCGCGGCGCAGCAGCACCTCGTTGCCGACGATGACGCGATGCACGGTCTCGGGGTGGCGGTTGGCGCTCTCGATCAGGCGCGCCATCTCGCGCTCGTTGGCGGCGCGGTCGCTGCCGAGCCAGCCGCCCTTGAACACGGCAAGCCCGTGCCGCCCGGCGATCTCGGCCGCGTCATACGCACCCTCGATGCTGGCATAGGTGCGGATCGCCTGGACGTAGGGAGCGATGGTGCGGATATCCTGCTCGACCTCGGCGGCGGAGGGAAAGCGCCCGGCAAGCGGGGAGTGGCTGGCGCGGAACGGCGCAAAGGAGACCGACTGCACGCGATCGGCCGGCGCGGCAAGCTCCACACCCTGCGGGCGGTTGGGCCACCACCACAGGGCGTAGCTCGCCAAGGCGAGCAGCAGGCAGAGAAGCGGCAGGCGAAGGCAGGGTGGCATCGGCAGGCACGAGCGGATGGTGGGGGCGGGCGAACGGGCAGGCAGCGCGAGCCTAGTCGATCACCACTCCTTGGCAAAACCTGGGCGCGATCGCGGCGCCGCCGCCATGGCCAGCGCCGCCGCCAGCGGCACGCCCGCCAGCACCAGCGGGAATGCGCCCGCCGGCAGGAGCGAGAGCGCCAGCCCCGCGCCAGGAGGCCCGAGCAGACCGCCAAGCGTGTAGGCGATCGCCGCCGCAGCCACGCCCGCGACCAGCGGCCCGCCAGCCGCCCGCGCACTGAGGACCAGGATCGCCAGCGTGTAGAGCGCGCCGATCGCCCCGCCCCACGCCGCAAGCAGCGGCCAGAGCAGCAGGCGCCCGGCGGCCGGCGCGGCCACACCGGCGAGGGCAAGCAGCGCCAGCGCCGCCCCGGCCAGCAGCAACGCGCCGAGCATCACCCGGCGCGGCCCGAACCGGTCGGCCAGCCAGCCGAGCGGATACTGGCTGGCGATGTTGCCGGTGCCCACCGCCGCCACCAGCGCGGCCGCGCCCTCGGGGCCGAACCCCCGCGCCAGCCCCCACACGGGCATCAGCGCGGCGGAGGCCGCCTCCAGCACGCCGGACAGCGCCGCCGAGGCCGGCACGATCGCGCCCGCGGCAAGCAAGGTCGCGACCATGCCGACGCGGGCCGAGCGCGCATCGGATGCGGCCAGGACCTGCCTGGGCGCGCGGGCACCAATCAGCGGCACCACGCAGAGCAGCGTGATCGCCCCGGCCAGCCAGTAGGGCGCCGCGCCCTCGGTGCCGACCAGCGCCAGCGCCGCCGGCGCCAGCGCCAGCGCCGCGCCGACCATGGTGCCGTAGATGCCCATCACCCGCCCGCGCCGCTCCGGCGGGGCAAGGGCCGCCACCAGCGCGTCCGCCGCCACCCAACGGCAGGCGAGTGCGGCCCCGATCATCAGGTTGGCGATCAGCCAGCCGGCCAGATCGGCGCTGACCAGCAACAGCCCGACCGCCGCCGCTGCCAACGCCGAACCGCAATTGAACATCGGCAAGGCGCCGATCCGCCGCGCGAGCCAGGGAGCCAAGGGCAGGAACAGCGCCAGCGCGAACCAGGGTCCGGCGGCGAACAGCCCGATCCAGGCGGCATCGAGCCCGCGCCCGGCCAGCGCGATCGTCGTCAGCGGGATCAGCAGCCAGAACTGCATCGCTCCCGCGGTGGAGGCCGCCGCGAGGCGCCAGACCAGCAAGGGCGTGGGCGAGACCATCGGCGCACCCGGATCGGCATCCGGCCCGGTCATCGGCGCGGGGCGGCGCGGCGCCCGGGGGTTGCTTTCTCGTGACGCATCTTGGGGTCCGCCCGTCGCCAGGTTCAGGTGGTTCGCGCGCGAGGTATCGCCCGCTTCGTGCCCGCGCCGCAACCGCGCGATCATGCCGCCGCGCCCGGCCCGCCAGACCGTGCCGCCGAGCCGAGCCGCCGAGCCGCGCCGCCGAGCCGCGCCGCCGAACCGCGCCGCCGGACCTTGCCGCTGCGCCGCCTTCGCCCGATCATTGCCGCCCGATCATTGCCGCCCGATCATTGCCGCCCGATCATCACCGCCCGATCATCACCGCCCGCTCATCGCCGCCCGATCATCGCCGCCCGATCATCGCCGCCCATCGTCCGCGCACCGCAAGGATCCGCCATGCCCGATGCCACGCCCGAAGCCGTCATCCGCAAGGTATTGACCGAGACCAGGCGCATCGCCCTTGTCGGCGCATCGGCCAAACCCGACCGGCCCAGCCACGGCGTGATGCGCTTCCTGCTGGGCAAGGGCTTCGCGGTGATGCCGGTCAATCCGGGCCTCGCCGGCCAGTCGATCCTCGGCCAGACGGTGGTGGCGCGCCTGGCCGATGTGCCGGGCCCGCTCGAGATGGTGGACATCTTCCGCAACAGCGAGGCCGCCGGCCCGGTGATGGACGAGGCGGTGGCGCTCGGGGCGAAGACCCTTTGGTTGCAACTCGGCGTGGTCAACGAGCCTGCCGCCGCGCGGGCGCGCGCCGCCGGGCTGGTGGTGATCCAGGATCGCTGCCCGGCGATCGAGTGGCGGCTGCTCGGCCTGCCCTGATCGGCCTGCCTTGCTCGGCCTGCCTTGCTCGGCCTGCCCTGAATCGCCGCCTTCCGCCCCTTGAACGCCACCCGGCCGCGGGCCATCTGCGGCGCGGGACGGTATCAGGCTGTCCCGCCACGAGCTTCACGCACGGCCAGGGACCGCGACAGAACCCATGACCCCGCAGGAACGCGACATCATCACCCAGTTCGTCGAGCGCGCGACGCGCGGCGGCGGCCAGCCGATCGACCAGGAGGCCGACCGGCTGCTTGCCGAGCTGTTCGCACGCTATCCGGAAGCACGCTATCGCATCGCCCAGACCGCCTTCATCCAGGAGCACGCCCTGGCCGAGGCGCAGAACCGCATCCGCCAGCTGGAATGGCAGCTCCAGAACCAGGCGGGCATGCAGGGCCAGCCGCAGCAGCCCCAGCAGTCGCGCGGCTTCCTGGGCGGGCTGTTCGGCGGCGGCCAGCCGCAACCGCAGGCGATGCGCCCGATGGGCCCGCCGCCGCAGCCAATCCAGGCGCCCAATGCCGCCGCCTTGCAGCAGGCGCAGGGCCGCCCGGGCTTCCTCGGCACCGCCGCCATGACCGCGGCCGGCGTCGTCGGCGGCGTGCTGCTCGGCAACGCGATCGCCGGCTGGATGTCGGGCTCCTCGGGCAGCGCGCAGGCGGCCAGCCAGGGCGCGGGCCAGGCCGCGGGCCAGCCGGCGGGGCCGTGGGGCGCGCCGGCCGAGAATGCCGGCGGCTTCACCCAGGGCGTCGGCGCCGATGGCGGCGCCAAGAGCCCCTGGGCGGCCGAGGAGCCGAACCGCTACCAGGACCAGGGCGGCTACTCCGGCATGGAGGATGGCGGCCAGGACGATGGCGGCGGCTTCGATGGCGGCGGCTTCGATGGCGGTGGCGACAACGAGACCTGGTAGCCGCCGGTCGCGACGCATCCGCGCGCATCGAGCGCGGCCCGGACAGGCAACGGGCGGCCCCGCATCGCAGGGCCGCCCGTTTCGATTCGGCGTGAAGGGTTCGGGGGAGGCCGCTCAGCCCCCGCCGGGTGCCGCCTCGCGCAGTGCGGCCGTGGCGGCATCGTCGATCACGCCATCGGTGTCGCACACCACACCGTATTTCTCGGCCGCCACCACGACCGAGATCATGCCATTGGCGACATCGGCCGCCACCAGCTCGGCCGGACGCTCGCGCGGGTCGCCATAGCCGCCACCGCCCGGCATCTCGACGATCAGCGTCTGGCCGTTCGGCACGGTCTGCACGCCCTTGGCGCGCAGCTCGGTGCCGTTGCCGAGCGACAGCCGCCCCGTGGCCGCATTGCCGCCGCCATCGCGCCCGCGCGCGGGATTGCGCACGCGATCGAAGCGCGCCGAGATGGCGAAGGGCGCGTCCTGGAGGCTTTTTATGCGCATGATTTGGCCGAGCCCGCCGCGCTGGCGCCCCGCCCCACCGCTGTCCTGGCGGTATTCCTTCTGCAGGACGACGATCGGCACCACGGTCTCCGTGATCTCGACCGGCACGTTGCGCAGGCCGGAGGGATAGGCAGTCGCCGACAGGCCATCGAGGTTTGGGCGCGCGCCTGCGCCGCCGGCATGGAACATGGTGACGTCGAAGGCGCGGCTGCCCGGCGCGTAAGGGTGGGCCGGATCGGTGCGCCCGCGGCCCGAAAGCAGCGTGACGTTCCACAAGCCGGCCGAGCCTTCCGTCGGCACGCGGCCGGGAATGGCCTGGTGCAGCGCGCCGAACACCACGTCGGGCAGCATATGTCCGATGGTGCCGCGGGCGGCGACCGCGCTCGGGTGTAGCGCATTCACGATGCAGCCCGGCGGGGCCAGCACCTTCACCACCTCGAGCGAGCCGGCATTGTTCGGGATCGAGGGCGCGATGACGCAGTTCACGCCGAAGCTCGTATAGGCCTCGGTGTAGCAGTAGGGCACGTTGATGCCGAAGGGCGAGGAGGGCGAGGTGCCGTCGAAATCGACGATCACCTCCTTGTCGGTGATCGTCACCGCGCAGCGCAGATCGACCGGCGCCTCGTAGCCGTCGATGCGCATCTCGTTGCGCCAAGTGCCCTTGGGCAGCTCGCGGATCGCGGCCACCTTGGCCGCATGCGAGGCGCCGATCACGAACTCGGCAAGATCGTCCAGGCTGGACAAGCCGAACTCGCCCATCATGTCGAGCAGCCGCTTGGCGCCGATGTCGTTGCAGGCGATCAGGCCGTAGATGTCGCCCACCACCTGCACCGGCTCGCGCACATTGGCGCGCACGATATCAAGCAGCCATTCGTTCAGCCGCCCGCGCTCGACCAGCTTGATGATCGGGAGATAGAGGCCCTCGTGATAGACCTGCCGGCCATCGGGCGTGAGGCCGAGCCCGCCGATATCGACCACATGCGTCGTGCAGGCGAACAGGGCGACGATGCGCCCGCGCCGGAACACGGGCGAAACCACGGTGAAATCGTGCAGGTGCCCGGTGCCGATCCAGGGATCGTTGGTGATGTAGTGGTCGCCCTCCTCCATCGTTGCCACCGGGAAGCGGCGGATGAAGTGGCGCACCGCATTGGCCATCGAGTTGATGTGGCCGGGCGTACCGGTGACGGCCTGGGCGATCATCCGCCCGCCGAGATCGAACACGCCGGCGGAGATGTCGCCCGCCTCGCGCGTGGAGGTGGAGAAGCCGGTGCGCACCAGCACCTGCGCCTGCTCCTCCACCACCGAGAGCAGGCGGTTCCACATGATCTGGTAGCGGATGCGATCGACCGCCGAATGCCGCTTCGCTGGCGCGGCTTTGGGTGCGGGCTTCATGGATTTGGCTGCCTTGGCGGGCTTCGTCGTCGCGCGTGCCATGATCAGGCCCCCTTCCCGCTGCGGCCGGTTTTCTTGGCGGTTTTCTTGGCTTGGCCCTTGCGCACCAGCTCGACATAGCCGAGCGCGTTGATGCCGGCGTCGAAATCGCCCGTGACCATGGTGGTGGTCTCGGCCTCGGCCACCAGCGCCGGCCCGCGGATGCGCGCCCCCGGGCGCAGCTCGCTCCGCCAGTAGACCGGGATGCGCGCGAGCCTGCCGGTCTCCGGATCGACCACGCCGCGCAGCGATTGCGGCTTCGGCGTGTAGTGGCTGCGCGGCGGCGCGGCGCGGCGCGGGCGCGCCTGCACACTCGCCACCGCGAGCGTCCAGGACAGGATCTCCACCGCGCCGCCGGGAATGACGCGATCATAGAGCGCGCGATAGGCACGCTCGAACGCCGAGCGCAAGGCATCGGCGTCCTTGGCGGAGAGCGGGCGCGCCGGCACCGGCACCACGATCTCGTGGCCCTGGCCGGTATAGCGCATCAGCGCGGTGCGGGTTTCGGCGAGCTTCGCCTTGGGCGCGCCGCGCCGGACCACGCCCATCGCCTCGGCGCGCATCTCGGCCAGGAGCGTGTTCACCGCCTTCGCATCGAAATCCTTCAGGCGCATGAAGCGGCTGCGCGCGAGCTCGTAGGCCACCGGCGCGCGCAGGAAACCCACGGCCGAGCCCACGCCCGCTCCGGTCGGCACCACCACGCGCGCGATGCCGAGCTTGCGCGCCAGCCGCGCCGCGTGCAGCGGTGCTGCGCCGCCAAAGGCGATCAGCGTGCGCCCCGTTAGGTCCTTGCCGCGCTCCACCGCATGCACGCGCGCGGCGTTGGCCATGTTCTCGTCGACGATCTCGGCGATGCCGAGGGCGGCTTCCGCCGGGGCCATCCCGGCAGGCTTGCCGACGCCCGACTGCACCGCGCCCTCGGCGCTCCGGGCATCGAGGGCGATCGTTCCGCCGGCGAAGCGCGCGGGATCGATCTTGCCCATCACCAGGTCGGCGTCCGTGACGGTGGGCTCGGCGCCGCCGCGTCCGTAGCAGGCGGGGCCAGGCTCGCTGCCGGCGCTGTCGGGGCCGACGGTGATGCGCCCAAGCTGATCGACACGCGCGATCGAACCGCCGCCGGCGCCGATCTCGACCATCTCGATGACAGGGATCAAGAGCGGCAGGCCGGAGCCCTTCAGGAAGCGATACTGGCGCGCCACCTCGAAGACGCGGCTGTGTTGCGGCACGCCATCGTCGATCAGGCAGATCTTCGCCGTGGTGCCGCCCATGTCGTAGGACACGACCTGCGACAGGCCGCATTCGGCGGCGATATGCGCGGCCAGGATGGCACCCCCCGCCGGCCCGCTTTCGACCAGGCGGATCGGGTTGGCGATCGCGGTTTCCACCGTCGTCAGCCCGCCGCCCGACATCATCCGGTAGAGCGGGCAGTCGAAGCCCGCGCGCTTGAGATCGGCATCGAGGCGCCCAAGGTAGCGCGCCATCAGCGGCTGGATGTAGGCGTTGGCGACCGTGGTCGAGAAGCGGTCATATTCGCGCACCTCGGGGCAGACATCCGAGGAAAGCGTGATCGAGAGCTCGGGCAGGCGCGCGGCCAGAATGTCGCGCGTGCGCCGCTCATGCGCGGGATTGGCGTAGGCGTGCAGATAGCCCACCGCGACCGATTCGATGCCGTTCTTCTCGATCGTCGGCACGAGCGCCGCCACCGCCGCCTCGTCGAGCGGGAGGTGGGCGGTACCGGCCGCGGTCATGCGCTCGGGCACGGTCAGGCGCAGCCGGCGCGGCACCAGCGGCGCGGGCCGGACCATGAACAGGTCGTACTGCTCGAAGCGGTTCTCGTAGGCGATCTCGATCGCGTCGCGGAAGCCTTCGGTGGTGATGAAGGCGGTCTTCGCACCCTTGCGCTCGATCAGCGCATTGGTTGCGAGCGTGGTGCCGTGGATGATGAGCGAGATGTCGCCGGGCTTGAGGCCGGCAAGTCCCAGCGCCTCGGCCACGCCCTTCATCACGCCTTCCTCGGGCGCGCGCGTGGTCGTCAGGACCTTGGTCGTCACGCGCCTCGCGCCATGCTCCAGCACGACGTCGGTGAAGGTGCCGCCGATATCGACCGCGAGTCGTGCGTCGGTCCGCCCGCGAGCCGGCGAGGTGCGAGGTGCCATGTCGAACTCCGTGAACGCCGGGCGCTCCGGCGAGGAGGGGAAGGCCGCGGCAACGCTAGGCGCGCAGCCACGACCCGGCAAGAGGTCGCGGCCAAGAATGGAAGCAGCCGCGCTCCAGCGCAATGGCTGGGATTCAGGAATCAGAACGCCGTTCCATTAATTGGAACGGCCGGTATCACCGGGACGGTGGGGCCTCCGCCCGGCGGCCCTGGCCTGGGGCACGTTCCGTTCGGATTGAATCAGCCGAACGGAAGTCGTGCCCGAGAAACTTAAGTTTTGCGAGCAGCTTACTCCGGTCTGGTGGAACCGCCCTGCGGTTCCACCAGACCGGACGCTGCTCTAGTAGGTCATGCAGGCGGCATTCAGGATACCGATGCAAAGCGACATGCCGCCCACCGCCACTGCCTGCGCAACGGAGCCGCGCTCGATCGCCTCGACCAGGTTGGGGAAGATGATGCGCGCCAGAATGAAGGCGAGAAGCTGCACCAGCAACGCCACCACGCCCCAAACCACCATGTCGAGGATCGACAGCGAATTGATGATCGCCGAGGCGAGCGGCAGCGTGAACCCGACCGAGGCACCAACCAGCGAGATCGCGGCGGCGGCATTGCCATCGCGGATCAGCGCCCATTCGCGGTGCGGCGTCAGCGTGGTGTAGGCGAACAGGAACGCGCCATAGAGCAATACCGCGCAGACCAGGAACAGCGCGAAATCAGGCAGCGTGACGAGGTAGTCGAGCTTGGCTTGCAGCATGGCGATGCGTTTCCTCCCTCTGGGCGGGCGGCGCCGTCTGGCGCCGCGCACGCCGTTCTTGCCGTTCGGTCCGGCGCGCGGCTACTCGAAATAGTGCGGCACGAAGCGACTGGTGTTGCGCGTGATCGGCCCGTCATCCTCGCGGATGCCCATGCCGCAGGGCTGGCTCGCCACCACCCAGGAGCCGAGCACCGGATACCGGCCGCCGAATTGCGGCAGCTCCTGGTAGGACTGGGAGACGAAGCCCTCGGCGCCATAGGGGCCGTCGGTCGAAAGCGCCCCGCCCGCGCCCCTCACCGAGATGTTCGCCCCCTCGCGCCCGAGGATCGGCTTCTCGATCTCGGGTCCGCCGGTGCGCCCGCGCTCGAAGAAGGCGGGCAGCAGGTTCGGATGGTCGGGGAACATCTCCCACAGGATCGGCAGGACCGCCTTGGTGGAGAGCAGCATCTTCCAGGCCGGCTCGACCACATGGATGCCCGCCTGCGGCAGGTGCTGGGCGAACTCCTCCTGCATCATCCATTCCCAGGGGTAGAGCTTGAACAGCGCCTGGATGCGGTTGTTCTCGAGGTCGAGGAACTGCCGCCCGTCCCAGCCGATCTCGTCCATGTAGAGGAAGCTCGTGCGCAATCCGGCCTGGGTGGCGGTGTCGCGCATGTATTCGGTGGTGTTCCAGTCCTCGGCGCTGTCGCGCGCGCAGGCGAAGTGCAGCATCGGCGCGCGCAGACCGTAGCGGCTCCAGGCCTCGATCAGCTTCTCGTGGATGGAATTGTACTGGTCCGCCTCGGGGAACAGGGTTTCCAACCACTCCCACTGCACGACGCTGGCCTCGAACAGGGCGGTCGGCGTGTCGGCATTGTATTCCAGCAGCTTGGGTGGTCCCTGCCCGTCGTAGCGCAGGTCGAAGCGGCCATACATGTTGCGGTGACCGCTGCGCCAGCTCGCCTCGATCAGCGGCACCGCGGCGGGCGGGATGTGCAGCCGGTCATAGGCGCGCTGGGAGATGATCATGTCCACCGCGCGCAGGCAGAGCTGTTCCAACTCGCCGGTCGCCTCCTCCAGCGCGTCGATCTCCTGGGCGGTGAAGCGATAGCAGGCGGTTTCGTCCCAATAGACCTCGCCATCGACCTCGGCGAAGACGAAGCCGATCTCCTCGGCGCGCCGGCGCCAGTCGGCGCGGGGCTCCAGCGTGATTCGTTCCATGCGGTCGGGCTCTCCCGGATCGTCGGAGGGTGTCGAGGGCGTGGCCGGCCGCCGCCGGGGTGTGGGCGCGACGCTGGCTGGCCCGTGGTGCGGCTAGCTTCCCGCGCTCATGCGCGCGCCGGTGGAACCGAAGCCGCTGCGGCTGACCGAGGGCGTGCTGGCCGTGCGCGGGCTGCTGGTCGAGGAACGGCCGCCCCAGCCCCAGGAACTGGACCGGAACCCCGAGCTGGAGGAGGTGCCGGCCACCGGCTGCTCCTCGAACCGGCCGCCGCGGAAGCGTCCGACCGGCGCAAGGCCCGAGAAGGCCTGGCCGACATTGTCGCGATAGACGGGGCGCGGCTGCATCAGCCCTGCCCCCATGCCGGCGGTGCTGCGGCCCACCATGTAGCCGAGCATCGCCGGAATGAACCAGGAACTGGATGAAGAAGCGGTGCGGCCCTGCGCCCAGGCGGGGTTCTGCGCGGACTCGCCGGCCTGGACCTGATCGATCGACGGCGTCTGGCCGAGCGGCTGGCAATTGTCGCGCCCGTAGCGCACGGCGCAGCTCTCCAGCGAGGCAAAGGCCGGGGCGCTGGTCCGGTGCGCCGCCACGGCGGCGCGCTGCGCCTCCTGGCAGCGCTGCGCCTCCTGCGGCAGGACCGAGGCGCATTCCTCGGCATCCTTGAACAGCTGCGCCTCGGAGGTGGAGCTGCCTGACAAGCCCCAGGCCGCCAGCCCCGCCACACCCAGCACGCCGGCCGAGCCAAGCAGGACAAGGTTGATGTTTCGCGATCGACGCATGGTCCCGGACTCCCTTGGGCGCGCGGCCGCGGGATACGCGGCAGCCCGCCAGAACGATTACGGAATAGTATGACGCGAAGACGGTGCCAATAGAAGGCCGAGTTAGCCCGCGGCGCGGGCGGCATGGGCGCGGAACGCCGCCATGTCCGGCTGGCATGCCTGGGTCGCGCGGCGGCGACAGGCACCAGCGATTTACGCCGCCTTCGCGGAGTTCTATGATTCTTGGCAAGAATACGAAGGCGTGCCGCCCTGGCCCGCCCCAGGATCGCATGCCATGGCCGACACCAAGGGCAGCCCGCACGCGCCCGAGCACACGCCCACAAGCGATGCCCGCGTGATGGCGCTGATCGGCACCGGACATTTCCTGTCGCACTTCTACATGCTCTGCCTGCCGCCGCTGTTCCCGGTGCTCCAGGCCGAGTTCCAGGTCTCCTACGCCATGCTGGGCATGGTCACGGCGCTGATGGCGGCGGTGACCGCTGCCGGCCAGACCCCGGTCGGCTTCATGGTCGATCGCTTCGGCGCCAAGGTGTTCCTGGTCGGCGGCACGCTCCTGATGGCGCTGACCATCGCGGCGATGGGGCTTTCGCCCAACTTCTGGCTGATCGTGGTGCTGGCGGTGCTGTCGGGCATCGGCAATTCGGTGATCCACCCGGCCGACTACGCGATCCTGGCCAAGTCGATCTCGCCCGCGCGCATGGGCCGCGCCTTCTCGATGCACACCTTCACCGGCAATCTCGGCTTCGCCGCCGGCCCGCCGGTGATCGTGCTGCTGATGGAGCTGGTGGGCTGGCGCACGGCGATGATCATCGTCGGCCTTCTCGGCCTGCCGGTGGTGATGGGCATCCTGTGGCAGTTCAACAGCCTCAGGGACGAGGCCGGCGATGCCGCCGCCAAGACCAGGAAGGGCGAGGCCGCGTCCGCGCACCCCCCGGTCAATGCGCGCCAAGTGCTGCTGTCGCGCCCGATCCTGCTGTTCTTCCTGTTCATGGTGCTGACCGCCATGAGTTCGGGCGCGTTGCAGAACTTCGCCATCGTGGCGCTGAACAAGGTGCATGGCACGCCGCTGGCGCTCGGCGCGACGGCACTGACGGTCTATCTCGCGGGCGGGGCGGCGGGCGTGCTGATCGGCGGCGAGGCGGCCGACCGCAGCAAGCACCGGCTGCTGATCGCGGTGGGCTCGCTTGTGGCCGCCGCGGCCACGGTGCTGATCATCGGCCTCGTGCCGATGCCGGACCTTGTGCTGATCGTGGTGCTGGGCATCTCGGGCGCCTGCCTCGGCATCCTTCGGCCTGCGCGCGACCTGATGCTGCGCGAGATCACGCCGCCCGGCGCCATGGGCAAGGTGTTCGGCTTCGCCTCCTCCGGCCTGCCGCTCGGCCAGGCGATCGCGCCCATGCCCTTCGGCTGGCTGATCGACATCGGCCGGCCGGAGCTGGTGTTCATCATCTCGGCCTGCACGATCCTGGGCGCGATCCTGACCGTCACCGGCGCGCGCGCGATATCGTTGGCGCAGATCAACGCCAAGGCCCAGCCGGCGGAATAGCGTCCCCGCGGCCGGAGCGGAGGGGCGGCTACCAGCCGTTCACGCGCTCCCACACCGCGACGATCTCGTCACCCCCGTCGACGACATGGTAGCGGTCATAGGCCGCCGCCGTGAGACAGGCATGGTTGGGCAGCACGCGCACGCGCGCGCCGATCGGCAGGCCGGCGAAATCGAGCGGTCCTGCCGCCGCGACGATCCCGTGCTCCTGGTTGGCGCGCAGCACCTTGGCCTCGCCATAGGCGGGGCGGCCCAGCAAGTCGCGAACGAGACCGAAGCCGCGATCATGGGGCGTTGCCTCGGTGCTGCGATCCTTCGACAACGCCAGCGCGCCGGCATCGATCAGGAAGCGGTTCTCCTCCGCCCGACGCCCGATCACCGAGGAAAGGACCGAAAGCGCGATATCCTCCAGCGCGTTCGATCCGATCTCGGCCTGGAACAGGTCGCCGAACATATACACGCCGGCGCGTAGCTCGGTGACACCCTGCCAGTTGGTGCCATGGAGCGCCGTGGGCGTCGAACCGGCCGAGACGATCGGGCAGGCGAAGCCCTCCGCGCGCAACCGTTCGGCCGCCGTCACCGCCGCCACCCGCTCGGCCTCGGCCACCGCCTGCACGGCGGCAAGGTCCCGGCAGGCATAGGAATGGCCGGCATGGGTCATGATGCCGGAAAGCGTCGCGCCGGGCGCGGCCAGCATGCGCGCGATGTCCAGCAGCGCGGGACTGCCGGCGGGGATGCCGCCGCGCGCCTCGCCGCAATCGATCTCGACCAGCACCGAGAAGCTGACGCCGAGCGCAACCCCCTGCGCGGCAATGGCGCGCGCGGTGGCGGGATCGTCGGTGATGATGTGCACCACCGCCCCGCCCGCCATGAGCCGCGCGACCTCGGCCAGCTTCGCCGGCACGATGCCCACGGCATAAAGGATGTCCTTGAAGCCGTTGGCGGCGAAGTAGCGCGCCTCGGCCAGCGTGGAGACGGTGACGCCGCCCGCCTCGCCCGCCACCGCCATGCGGCCGATCTCGGCCGATTTCGCGGTCTTGAGATGCGGGCGCAGCGCCACACCGTGCCGGCGCACCGCCTGCGACATCACCGCGAGGTTGTGCTCGAGCCGCCCGCGATCGAGCACGAGGCAGGGCGTGGGCAGATCGGAAAGCCGCATCGCGCTTGCTCCCCTTCCTGGGGTTGGTGCCATGTCAGCCGGCGAAGGCCGGCGCGGTCCAGCTCACGCCCTCGTCGAGCGGGATCGCCGGGCGCGGCATGCGCTTCCAGGGGAAACGCGAGAGGATCGGCGAGGTCAGGCCGGGCCCGTCCACCTCGATGATCTGCTCGTGGGCGAAGAACTCGTCGAAGCCGCCGCGGAAATGGCCGCGGCTCTTCACCACCACGCTGCGCGCCTTGGCGATGTCGAGGCCGAACATCTCGAAGAAGATCGGGTCGGCGCACTGGCAGCGCAAGCTGATGACGATGACGATGATCCCGCCGAGATCGAGCGCGGCCGAGGGGCCGAGGCGGAAATCCTGTCCGGCCCAGATGCCGCGCCGGCATCGGCAGCGGCCATCCGACAGCTTCAGCACCCTGGCCTCGGCCTCGTAGGGGCGGCTGAACTCGTTCGTCTCCCGGGTGTTGAAGCGGGCGCGGAAGGTGGCGCCCTCGCCCAGCCGGTGCGCCTCGGCGGCGAGGGCGGCGTCGTTGAACACGCCGAGCAGCACGCCTTGCGCGCCGGCCTTGTGGAAGGCCTCCAGGATCTCGATCGTGTTGCCGCGCGCGCCCCCGCCCGGGTTGTCGGCGACATCGGCGAAGGCAAGCGGCTTGCGCGCGGGGTCCTTGCCCACCGCCATGGCGAGCCTGGTCGCCTCCTCGAGGCTGGTCAGGCGCGGATAGAACTTGGCGCGATTGTCCCAGCCATACTGCGCGATCTCGACCGCGAGATCATGCGCAAGCCTGGCCGAAGCGCGGTCATCGCCGCGCGCGGTGACGACGACGGTCAGGCCGTTCTTGTCGGTATCGCCATAGGCGAAGCCGCCCATCACCGAGACGTTCATGATCTTGCCGGCATAGGGCGGCTGGCGCATCCGCTCCTGGCCGAGGTCGATCATCTCGCCATAGGGGCGGTTGAAGTCGCCCTTGGCGGTGAGCATGGTCACGGTGGGCGGGAAGATCGGCAGGCGGATGCGGGCACGGCTGGTGCGTACCCCGCCCAGGAGCTCGCGCATCGCCGCGGCCGCCTCCTCGCCGCGCTCCTTCATGTCGAGATGCGGGTTGGTGCGGTAGCCGATGAACACATCCACCGGATCGACCATCTCGGCCGAGATGTTGGCGTGCAGGTCGAGCGTGGTGATGATCGGCACCTTCGGCCCGACGATGCGCCGGGCCATGACGCATATCTTGCCGTCGGGGTCCTCGGTCGCGGTGGCGAGTGCCGCGCCGTGCAGCACGATGAACACGCCATCGAGCTCGCCCCAGGAGGCGAGGTCCTTCTCCCAGCGCCGCATCATCCACTCGAACAGCTCCTGCTCGATCGGTCCGCCCGGTTCGGCGATGGCGAGGAAGCTCGGCTGCGGGTCCCAGCCCTCGCGGCCGTAATGGGCGTCCATGCTGCGCACGAAGCCCGGCATCTCGAACAGGGCGGTCGGCGCCTCGGCGCGGGCATCGGAGAGGATCGCTTTCCCTTCCAGCCAGGTGCGGGCCTCGAAATCGGCGCGCGTGGCGGCGGGCGCCCAGCGGCTGCATTCGATCGAGAGGCCAAGAAGGGCGATGCGGGGCTTGCGCGCGGCCATTTCCGTGTTTCCTCGCTGCGGGTCTGTCTGCGTGTCTCGGTGTCAGATGGTCAGGCCGATCATCTCGGCGATCTTCTGGGTCGCCTTGAGGCCCGAGCCGGTGAGCACCAGCACCACCCGTTCCTCCGGCCCGACGCGGCCCTCGGCGAGCAGCCGGTCATAGGCGGCAAGCACCTGCGCGCAGGTGGGCTCGACATAAAGGCCCATGGCGGCAAGCGCGGTGTGGGCGGCGGCGATCTCGGCCTCGGGGATCGCCAGCGCCGCGCCGCCCGAATTGCGCATCGCGCGCAGGTTCTCGGCCAGCCGGATCGGCTTGGCGATCGCGGTCCCCTCGGCGATGGTGGGCTTGACCTCGATCGGCACGGCGCTCTCGCCGCCGGCGGCAAAGGCCGCCGCGATCGGCGCGCAATTGGCCGGCTGCACCCCATAGATGCGCGGCATGCGCCCAATTTCGCCCCGGCGCAGAAGCTCGCCGAAGCCGATCTCGCAGCCGAGCACGTTCGAACCCGCGCCCATCGGCACGATCACCGCATCGGGGGCGAGGAAATCGAGATCCTCCCACAATTCGTAGGCGAGGGTCTTGGTGCCGTGCAGGAAGAAAGCTTGCCAGTTGTGGCTGGCGTAGAATATGCGCTCGGCCTGGCGCTCGGCCTCGTCGGCGCAGTCCTGGCGCGTGCCGGGTACGAGTTCCACCTCGGCGCCGACGGCCTTCATCTGCACGATCTTGGCCGGCTGGGTGTAGGCGGGGGCGAGGATCTTCACGTGCATGCCGGCCGCGGCCGCATAGGCCGCCACCGCCGCCCCGCCATTGCCGGAACTGTCCTCCAGCACATGCTCGACGCCCTGCTGGCGCAGCATCGAGATCATCACCGAGGCGCCGCGGTCCTTGAAGCTGCCGGTGGGGGCGAACCATTCGAGCTTGCACAGGATGCGCCCGCCCTTGTAGCGGCGCTCGATCAGCGGCGTGCAGCCCTCGCCCATGCTCACCGGCTTCGCCACCGGCACCGGCAGGGCGGCGGCATAGCGCCACAGCGAGCGCCTGGTCCGGTCGATCTCGCTGCGCGAGAGGCCGGGCAGAGGCGTCAGCAGCAGCGGGTTGCCGGCATCCGAGCGCCAGCGCGGCGTGCCGATATCGTGGGTCTGGCCGGTGCGCGGATCGAGATAGGCGACGGTCATGGCGGCTGGTCCCGGTGGCAGGTGGCGCCGGAGTTGGCGTGCAGGACGCTTACCTAGCCCCGTTTCGGGCCGGAGAGAAGCGCCCGCCAGCCATCCCAGTCGCGGATGATCGCGGCCATGCGGGTATAGCCGGCCGGGTTGGGGTGCAGCCCGTCGGCAAGCTGGCGCGGCCAGTGGGCATCGCCGGCGAGGCGGGCGAGGAGATCGAGATAGGGCACGCCGAACGATGCCGCCAAGTCGCGATAGGCGGTGTTGTAGAGCGCGGTGCGGGCGTTGCGCTTGTCGCGCAGGAACCCTTCCTCGGTGCGCATCGGCTGCCTGGTCTCGTCCACCGGCGTCGGCCCGACCCAGAGCAAGGGCCAGCGCGCCTTCGCCGCCGCCAGCACGGCGCGCATGTTGGCCACCGCCTCCGCGAGCGGGACGCGGATCACCCCGTCCTGCTCGGTCGCATCGTTGATGCCGATCGCGAACACCACCGCCCCGGCCATGCCGGCAGGCAGGCGCGCACCGCATTCCGCCTCCCAGCGCGCGGCCACCCCGCGCGTCGTGTCGCCGCGGATGCCGAGATTGTAGAGCGAGAGGTCATGCCCCGCCTTGGCCTCCTGCGCCAGGAGCCGGCCGGGCCAGCCGAGCATGGTCGGATCACCCGTGGCGCAGGTGATGGAATCCCCAACAAAGCAGAGGCGCAGGCTGGCCATGTTGCTCGATCACTCCGGCGGGACGAGGGACGGGCGGCAAGGCTGGCGCGGCAGCAGGCGGCGGACAAGGGCCATTTCGCGAATGCTTGCCTTCGCGCGCACATGGGGGAACACTCGCCGGCACATCACGCCGCACGCGCCACCGGAGGCTCGATCCATGCCCGAAGGCATCGTCCAACCCATGCCCGCCGAGGCCCAGGCGAGGCTGCTCGCCCCGCGCACCGACGAGGTGCGCCTGCTCGCCTGCTCGGGCATCCTCGGCTACGGCTTCACCGAGGCCGCCTTCCGCCGCGCGCTCGACATGGGCATGCACGCGATCGGCTGCGATGGCGGCTCGATGGACCCCGGCCCCTTCTATCTCGGCGAGGGTATCCCCTTCGTCTCGCGCAAGGCGATGAAGCGCGACCTCGCCCTGATGCTGGACGGGGCGATCAGCAAGCAGGTGCCGCTGCTGATCGGCAGCGCCGGCGGCGGCGGCGGGACGCCGCATCTGGCCTATACCCGCGCCGTGCTGGAGGAGATCGCGGCCGAGCGCGGCTACCGCTTCAAGCTGGCGCTGATCGAGTCCGAGCTGTCCAAGGACTATCTCAAGGCCAAGGTGCGCGCGGGGGCAGTAAGCCCGCTCGGGCCGATCGCCGAGATGACCGAGCAGACGGTCGAGGACAGCCACCGCGTCGTCGCGATGATGGGCGTCGAACCCTTCCAGCAGGCGCTGCGCCAGGGCGCGCAGGTGGTGCTGGCCGGCCGCGCCTCGGACGCTGCGATCTATGCCGCCCTGCCCACCATGCAGGGCTATGATCCGGGCCTTGCCTGGCACCTCGGCAAGATCATCGAATGCGCAGGCGCGGTGGTGCGCCCGAAGATCGGGCAGGACTGCGTGATCGGCCGGCTGCGGGCCGACCATTTCCTGATCGAGCCGGGCCATCCGGACAAAAGCTGCGAGAAGATCCGCATCGCCGCGCACACGCTCTACGAGAACCCCTCTCCTTACGAGCTGGTCGAGCCTGCCGGCACGCTGGATACCCGCGCCTGCAGCTACGAGCAGGTCGATGCCCGCACCACGATGGTGGCGGGCAGCCGCATGCGCCATGCCGCGCGCTACACGGTGAAGCTCGAAGGCGTGCGCAAGCTCGGCTTCCGCTCGATGTTCATGGCCGGCATCCGCGACCCCGGCCTGATCGGCCAGATCGACGAGTTCACCGCCGGGGTGCGCGCCAAGGTGGCCGAGGAAACCGCGGCGATGGGCATCGCCGAGCGCGACTACCGCCTCGTCTTCCGCACCTATGGCCGCGATGCGGTGATGGGCACGCTCGAACCCGAGCGGGGCGAGCTGCCGCACGAGATCGGGCTGATGGTCGAGTGCCTTGCCCGGGACGAGGAGCAAAGCCGCGCCGTGCTGGCCAAGGCGCGCTATTGCTGCCTGCACAATGATTTCCCCGGCCGCTTGTGCATCAGCGGCAACCTCGCCTTCCCGTTCAGCCCGTCCGACATCTCGGTGGGCTCGGCCTATGCCTTCTCGGTCTGGCATGTGATGGAACTCGACGATCCGCTGGAACCCTTCCCCATCACCATGATCGATGTGGGGGGCTGACGCCGTGGCCAAGCTCAAGGACCTCGCACGCGTCATCCGCTCGAAGAATGCCGGCGCGCTCCTGGTCACGCTCGACGTGATGTTCGCCGACGAGGCCACCTACCGGCGCGTGCGCGATTCCGGGGCGATCAACGCCGCCGACATCGCCCGCCGCTACGGGCTGTCGCACAACCAGGTCTCGGTGATCCCGTACGATGTGGCGCAGGCGATCAAGATCACCATCCCGCGCGCGCATCCTTCCGGCGATCCGCTCGATTCCGATGTCTATGGCGCGCAGCAGCACGCGCCGCTGCTGACGATCGAGGTGCCCTGAGCGGGCCGAGGAACCAGGCGAGGAACAGGGAGGGCGCGGCATGAATATCGGCGAGGCCGCGCGCGCGGCCGGGCTGACCGCCAAGACGCTCCGCTACTACGAGACGGTCGGGCTGATGCCGGCGGCAGCGCGCCGGGGCTCGGGCTATCGCGACTATGGCCGGCGCGAGATCGACCGGCTGCGCTTCATCGCGCGCGCGCGGGGGCTCGGCTTCTCAGTCGAGGAGGTGCGCCGCCTGCTCTCGCTCTGGGACGATCGCAGCCGCGCCTCGGCCGAGGTGAAGCGGCTGGCGCTCGGCCATGTCGGCGCGCTCGATGCGCGCATCGGCGAGCTGCAATCGCTCCGGCGCACGCTGGCGGAACTGGCCACGCGCTGCCACGGCGATGACCGCCCCGACTGCCCGATCCTGGAGGACATCGCCGCTGGCACCGCCGCGGCCTGCCACGACGATCCGCCGCACGCACCGCGCAAGCCTCGGCACAACCCCGGGCCGGCAGCGGCGCGCGGCAGGGCGCGCTAGGGTAGGTTCCGTTCGGCTCGAATCAGCCGAACGGAAGTCGTGCCCGAGACACTTGAGGTTTGCGAGCAGCTTAGTCCGATCTGGTGGAGCCGCCCTGCGGTTCCACCAGATCGGACGCTGCTCTAGTCGAGCGTCTCCAGCATGCCGAGCATCAGCTTCGAGCGCGGCACCAGCGAGGAGACCAGGATGTGCTCGTGGTCGGCATGGGCGCCAGCGCCCATCGCGCCGAGCCCGTCCAGCACCGGCATGCCGAGCGCGGCCGGGAAGTTGCCGTCCGAGCCGCCGCCACGATGGATCTTGGGCAGATCGAAGCCGAGCCCGGCGGCGATCGCGCGCGCGCGTTCGTAAAGCGCCATGATCGGCGGGGTCTCGGCGAAGGGCGGGCGGTTCATCTGCCCGCGCACGGTGATGCTCGTCCCCTTGGTCACCGGCTTGAGGCCGCGGATCGCGGCGGTGACGCGCTCGCCATCCTCCACCGTCGGCACGCGCAGATCGACCTCGAAGCCGGCCTCGGCCGCGACCACGTTCGGGCGCGTCCCGCCCCAGACCGGGGCGATGTTGGTGGTGATTCCCTTGGCGAGATCGGTCATGCCCTGCACGGCGAGAAGCTGGTGGGCAAGCTCCACCGTGGCCGAGACGCCATCCTGGAAATTGCCCCCGGCATGGGCGGAAACGCCGCGGATGGCGACATCGAACCGCCCAACCCCCTTGCGCGCTGTGACGACCGCGCCCTCGGCGCCGATCGCGGGTTCGGGGATCAGCACATACTTGGCCTTGGCCGCCTCCGCCTCGATCAGCGGGCGCGAGATCAGTGATCCCACCTCCTCCTCGCTGGTGAGCAGCAGCGTGATCGGCAGCCTCGTCTCGGTGCCCTGGCGGATGATCTCGCGCACCGCGTTGAAGGCGATGAAGCTGCCGGCCTTCATGTCGTAGATGCCGGGGCCGTGGGCACGGTCGCCCTCGACCTTGAACGGCATCTTGGCGAGCGTACCGATCGGCCACACCGTATCGAGATGGCCGGCGACGAGAATGCCCTTGCGCCCGTCGGGGTTGGGCGTGCGCGCGATCAGCATGTCGCCATAGCCCTGGCTGCCGCGGATGCGCTCGACCGGCGTGACCGCCCCGAGATCGGCCTGCGCCTTGTCCATCAGCCGGTTGACGGCGGCGGCATCGGTGGTCGGCGTCTCCATCTCCACCCAGGTGCGCAGTTCGGAAAGAAGCGATTCGGTCGTGCCGGGATCGGTGCGGACCATGCGGTGCCTCGCGCGGGGTTTGGGGGCCGAGAGGTGGGTTCGGGCGCGGAGTATCGGGCGGCCCGGCGCGTCCGGCAATGGCGTTGGAAGCCGCGCCTATGCAGGGCTCGCTTGCGCACAGGCCGGCGCGGCGCTAGAAATCGGCCGGATGCTGCATCGCAGCATCCGGCCGTGCGAGTCACCGTCCTTTCGTGCCCCCCTGCGTCCTCCCCGCAACAGGAGATCCCCGATGGCCAAGGGATACTGGGTCGCCTTCGCCGACGTGAACGACCCCGAGGGTTACAAGGCCTATATCGCCGAGAACGCCAAGGCGTTCGGCAAGTACGGCGCGCGCTTCCTGGTGCGCGGCGGCGAGGCAGAAGCACCCGAGGGCAAACTGCGCAGCCGAGCCGTCGTGATCGAGTTCCCGACCTACGAGGCGGCGGTCGAATGCTACCACTCGCCCGAATACGCCAAGGCGATGGCGCTCAGGCAAGGCAAGTCGGTGATGGATCTGGCCATCGTGCGCGGCTATGACGGCCCGCAACCCGGCGGCGGCTGAACGCCACGCACCCCACGCCCACCCGCAAGGAGCCCGCAATGTCCGGCCTGTTCTTCGAGGACCTGTCCATCGGCCAGTCGGCCAGCTTCGCCAAGACCGTCACCGAGGCCGACATCGTCCTGTTCGCCGGCGTGTCGGGCGATACCAACCCGGTCCATCTCGATGCCGACTACGCCGCCGGGACCCTGTTCAAGGGCCGCATCGCGCATGGCATGCTGTCGGCCGGCTTCATCTCGACCGTGCTCGGCACCAGGCTGCCCGGGCCGGGCACGATCTATCTCGGCCAGACGCTGCGCTTCAAGGCGCCGGTGCGCATCGGCGACACCGTCACCGCGACGGTCGAGGTGGCGACGCTGGATGCCGAGAAGAAGCGCGCGGTGCTGAAGACCACCTGCACGGTGGCCGGCAAGCCGGTGATCGAGGGCGAGGCGACGGTGATGGTGCCCTCGCGCGCCAAGGGCTGAGAAGCCGACCGGGTGGCGACGGAGCGGGCGCCGAGCAGGCCCCGTGCCGCCCGCCCAAGCCCGCCAGCGGGCGGCACGCGCCCGGTCGCCCCGTGGCCGCGCCAGCCCAATCGGGCCCGCTCGGCTGACCCGACCAGCCGACGAGCAGCTGGCGCCGATTGACCCTACGCTGGCCGCCCTGCCCGCTGCACCGGCGCCCCCTGGAGCCTACTGCTCCCCGCCCGGCCGGCCGCACCGGCAGCCCGGAAGCGAGTCCCACCCTCCGGCACCGCCCGCCACTCGCGCCGCCCGGCCGGCTGCACCGGCGCCCCCTGGTGCCAGCAACCCTCCCGGCCCGCCGCGCCGCGCCCTCTGGTGCCAACAAGCCGCCCGCCGCGCACCGTGCCGCCCGGCCCGCCAGACCGGCATCCCCTGGAGCCAGCCACCCCGCTGAGCCGCCATCGCGCCGCCCGCCCAGCCGCGCGCCCCGTTTGCCCGCCCGTGCCGCCCAGCCGGCTGCACCGGCGCCCCCTGGTGCCAGCAACCCTCCCGGCCCGCCGCGCCGGCAGCCCGGAGCGAGGCCCACCCTCCGGCACCGCCCACCGCTCGCGCCGACCGGCCCGCCACCGCGCCGGCAGCCCGGACACGCGCGCCGATTGACCCCGGGCGCCCGCCCGCGTATCACCGCCCGCCATGCGTCTCTTCCGCCACTGGACCGGACTGCCAGCCGATGCCCGCGGCGCTGTCGTCGCGCTCGGCAATTTCGACGGCGTGCATCTCGGCCACGCCGCGGTGGTCGGTGCCGCCGCCGCCGAGGCCGCGCGCCTGGGTGCGCCGCTCGCCGCGCTCACCTTCGAGCCGCATCCGCGCTCCTTGTTCCGGCCGCAGGACCCGCCCTTCCGCCTGACGCTCCTGCGTGCCAAGGCCCATGCCCTGGCCGAGCTCGGCGTCGACATCCTCTATGTCCTGCATTTCGACCGCGCCTTCTCGACCCTGACGGCAGAGGATTTCGTGGCCGAGGTGCTGGTGGCGGGCCTCGGCCTGCGCCATGCCGTCTGCGGCCCTGATTTTGTGTTCGGCCACGGGCGCGGCGGCAACCTCGCCCTCCTGCGCAGCCTGGGCGAGCGGGCGGGCTTCGGCGTCACCGCCGTCGCGCCGGCGCTCAGCGCGGACGGCGCCGCCTATTCCTCCACCGCCGTGCGCAAGGCGCTGGAAGCGGGCGAGCTTGAGCGCGCCACCGCCCTGCTCGGCCGACCCTGGGAGATCGAGGGCCGGGTCGAGCATGGCGATGCGCGCGGACGCAAGCTGGGCTTTCCCACCGCCAACATCCTGCTCGGCGAGCATCTGGAGCCGCGCCGCGGCGTCTATGCCGTCATGGCCGGGATCGACGAGGGGGCGGCGACCATCTGGCATCCGGGTGTCGCCAATATCGGCCGCCGCCCGACCATCGCCAATCCGGGCGATCCGCGCCCGTTGCTGGAAGCGCATCTGTTCGACTTCGCCGGCGACCTCTACGGGCGGCACCTGCGCGTCCGGCTGGTGGGCTTCGTGCGCGACGAGAAGCGGTTTCCCGGCCTCGATGCGCTCACCGCTCAGATCGCCGAGGATTGCCGCACGGCGCGCCGGATGCTCGGCCAGGACTAGAGCGGCCTAGGTCAAGGCGGTGCCCTTCCCGGCGCGATCATTCGCTTGAGCCCGCGCCCGGCTTGGGCGAGTCTCGGGGCAGGTGGCAGGATGCCCGCCCCGGACGCAAGGCCGCCAAGGACGCAAGACCCATGCTCAACATCGACGAGCCGATCTTCCCCCGCGCGCTTTCCGACGCACCGTTGCAGCGCGATCCCTCCTGCCTTGTGCCGGCGCGGATGCCGATCGTCGGGCGGCATGTCGTGCTGGAGCCGCTCGACCCCGACCGCCACACCGCCGACCTCTATGCCGCCTTCCACGAGGACGAGGCGGCGCGGCGGGTCTGGACCTGGCTCGGGGTCGGCCCGTTCGCGAACCAGGGCGCCTTCCGCGCCGAGCTCACCGCGCGCGCGGCTGCCTTCGATCCGGTGTTCTACGCGCTGCGCCCGGCCGGCGGCGGCCGGGCCGAGGGCATGGCCAGCTTCATGGAGATCTTTCCGAAGGTCGGCGCGATCGAGATCGGGCATCTCTGCTTCAGCCCGCGCCTGCAACGCAGCCGCGCCGCCACCGAGGCCCTGTCGATGATGATGGCCTATGCGCTCGACCCGCGCGAGGTGGGCGGGCTCGGCTACCGGCGGCTGCAATGGAAGTGCCACGCCATGAACATGCCCTCGCGCTCGGCGGCGCGGCGCCTGGGCTTCCGCCACGAGGGCATCCTGTTCCACGCCACCGTCCACAAGGGCGCCAACCGCGACACCGCCTTCTACTCGCTGCTCGACCACGAATGGCCGCACCTGCGCGCCGCGCACTTGAACTGGCTCGCCGACGACAATTTCGGCCCCGACGGCCGGGCGCGCCGCTCGCTGGCGGAAATGACCGCGGCGATCGCCCAGGCGGATGCGGCGCGGCTGCGGCGCTGACGCGCCAGGGCGCAGCTTTCTTGCCTGAGGGCACCCCGCCCCCTATAGTCCTGGCCATGCTTCTCGCAGCTGCGAACGACATGGCCCGCCGGATGGCCCGAATTATGGTCCCGACCCTCGCATGAGGGTCGGGAGTTCGTCGCTCGCCGCCCGCCTTGCGGGCCGCTGCCCCTGCATCCAGCCGCCCCGCGGCCCCTTCGCCAAGACCGACCAGCCATGACCGCCCAGAAGCGCGACTATCGCGACACCGTTTTCCTGCCCGCGACCCCCTTCCCCATGCGAGGCGATCTGCCCAAGCGCGAGCCGGCCATGCTGGACCGCTGGGCCAAGAACAGGGTGTGGGAGCGCCAGCGCGCTGCCGCAATGGGCCGGCCCCGCTTCGTGCTGCATGACGGCCCGCCCTATGCCAACGGCCACCTCCATATCGGGCACGCGCTCAACAAGATCCTCAAGGATGTGGTCAGCCGCTCCAAGGGCATGGCCGGGCTCGATGCCAACTACGTGCCCGGCTGGGACTGCCACGGCCTGCCGATCGAGTGGAAGATCGAGGAGGAGTATCGCCGCACCGGCCGCGACAAGGACGCGGTGCCGATCATCGAATTCCGCCGCGAATGCCGCGCCTTCGCCGAGCACTGGCTGAAGGTGCAGCGCGAGGAGTTCATGCGGCTCGGCTGCGACGGGGACTGGTTCCGCCCCTACTCGACCATGAGCTTCACCGCCGAGGCCGAGATCGAGCGCGAGCTGCACGCCTTCCTGCTCAACGGCGCGCTCTATCGCGGCGCCAAGCCGGTGATGTGGAGCCCGGTCGAGAAGACGGCGCTCGCCGAGGCCGAGGTCGAGTATCACGACCATGTCTCGACCACGATCCATGTCCGCTTCCCGGTGCTGCGCGCTCCGTTCCGCGCGCTCGAAGGCGCCGCGGTGGTGATCTGGACCACCACGCCCTGGACCATGCCGGGCAACCGCGCGGTGGCCTATGGAGCGGACATCGACTACGCCCTGGTCGCGGTCGAGGCGGTGGGCGAAGGCAGTCTCGCCCTGCCGGGCGAGACGCTTCTGGTGGCACTGCCGCTGCTGCCCGAGTTCCTGGCCGCGACCCGGATCACCCAGCACGTCCTGCGCCAGGTGGTGAAGGGCGCCGATCTGGCCGGCACGATCTGCCGCCACCCGCTGCGCGGGCAGGGCTACGACTTCGATGTGCCGCTCTTTCCCGGCGACTTCGTCACCACCGAAAGCGGCACGGGCTTCGTCCACATCGCCCCCGGCCACGGCCATGACGACTGGGTGCTCGGCCAGAAGTACGGCCTGCCGACGCCGGACACGGTCGGCCCCGATGGCTGCTATTTCGCCCATGTTCCGCTGTTCGCCGGCCAGCACGTCTTCAAGTGCAACGACGCCGTGGCCGAGGCCATCCGCGCGGCCGGCGGGCTGCTGGCCAAGGGCAGGCTCACCCACAGCTACCCGCATTCCTGGCGCTCCAAGGCGCCGCTGATCTTCCGCAACACGCCGCAATGGTTCATCGCCATGGACCGCGATTTCGGCGACGGCACCACCTTGCGCACCCGCGCCTTGCAGGCGATCGACGCGACCAGCTTCGTGCCCGCCTCCGGCCAGAACCGCCTGCGCGCCATGATCGAGCAGCGCCCCGACTGGGTGGTGTCGCGCCAGCGCGCCTGGGGCGTGCCGATCGCGCTGTTCGTCGATCGCGCCAGCGGCGAGGCCCTGCGCGACCCGGAGGTGTGCGAGCGCATCGTCGCCGCCTTCGCGAAGGAAGGGGCGGATTGCTGGTACACCTCCCCGCCCGGGCGCTTCCTGGGCCCCGGCCGCAATCCGGCCGACTACGAGCAGGTGTTCGACATCCTCGATGTCTGGTTCGAATCCGGCTGCACGCACAATTTCGTCTGCGACCCGGGCCGGATGCGCGACTATGACTGGGACCTGAGCTGGCCGGCCGACCTCTACCTCGAAGGCTCGGACCAGCATCGCGGCTGGTTCCATTCCTCGCTGCTCGAATCCTGCGGCACGCGCGGGCGCGCTCCCTACCGCGCGGTGCTGACGCACGGCTTCGTGCTCGACGAGCAGGGCCGCAAGATGTCGAAGTCGCTCGGCAACACCACCGCGCCCCAGGACGTGATCAAGCAGTATGGCGCCGACATACTGCGCCTCTGGGTGCTGGCCTCCGACTATTCGGAGGATCTGCGCATCGGCCCCGAGATCCTGAAGCAGCAGGCCGAACTCTACCGGCGCATCCGCAACACGCTGCGCTACATCCTGGGCAATCTCGCCGGCTTCTCCGAGGCCGAGCGCCTGCCGGTGGCCGAGATGCCGGAGCTTGAGCGCGTCATCCTGCACCGGCTGAGCGAGCTTGATGCCCTGGTGCGCGGGGCGACCGACAGCTTCGTCTGGCATGGCGTGTTCGCCGAGCTGCACAATTTCTGCGCCGTCGACCTCTCCGCCTTCTATTTCGACATCCGCAAGGACGCGCTCTACTGCGACCGGCCCGACAGCATCCGCCGGCGCGCCGCGCGCACGGTGCTCGACCACCTGTTCCACTGCCTCTGCACCTGGTTCGCCCCCGTGCTGCCCTTCACCGCCGAGGAGGCGTGGATCGCCCGCTACCCGGCCGAGGAGGAGAGCGTGCATCTGCACACCTACCCGGCCATCCCGGCCGAGTGGCGCAACCCGGCGCTGGCCGAGCGCTGGGCGCGGGTGCGCGAGCTGCGCCGCGCCGTCACCACCGCCTGCGAGCGCGAACGCGCCGCCGGGCGCATCCGCGCCAACCTGGAAGCCGCGCCCGTCCTGCACCTGCCGGCCGAGGATGCCGTGCTGCTGGCCGGCGTGCCGATGGCCGAGGTGTGCATCACCTCCGACATCACCCTCTCGACCGCCCCGGCCCCCGGCGATGCCGTCGCGCTGCCCGACCTTGCCGGCGTCGCGGTGGTGCCGGCCAAGGCGTCCGGCATCAAGTGCGAGCGCTGCTGGCAGGTGCTGCCGGAAGTGGGCGGCCATGCCCACCATCCCGGCCTCTGCAAGCGCTGCGTCGACGCGGTCGAGTCCGGCCTGGTCGGCCGTTCCGCCGCCTGACCGGCACGCCCGCCTTGCCAGCCATGCCCGCACCACGATCGCTGCTCCGCCACCCGCACATCGCACGGCTCGGGGCGATCGTGGCGCTGGCCACGCTCGTCCTCGACCAGTTGCTGAAATGGTGGGTGTTCGAGGTGCTCGACCTCCAGCGCCTGATCCGGATCGAGGTCACCTCGTTCTTCAACCTGACGCTGGTCTGGAACCGCGGCATCACCTTCGGCCTGTTCAACGAGGGCGGGCCCGAGCAGCAACTGGTGCTGGGTGGCGTGGTGCTGGCGATCGGGGCGCTGCTGGTGGTTTGGCTGCTGCGCGCCGACACGCGCCGGGCGGGGCTCGGGCTCGGGCTCGTGCTCGGCGGGGCCATCGGCAACCTGATCGACCGCTGGCGTTTCCATGCGGTGATGGATTTCCTCGACTTCCACGCCTTCGGCTGGCACTACTGGGCCTTCAACCTGGCCGACGCCGCGATCGTGTGCGGGGTCGGCCTTCTGATGCTGGACGCCTTGTTCCAGCCGCAAACCTCGTCTAAATGATGCCGCCATGAGGGCCATGCAGCCGATCGAGTCGCCCGCGCCCCGCCACCCCGGCCGCCGGGGGGCGAGGATTGCCTGCGCGCTGGTTCTGGCGCTGCCTGTCCTGGCCGCGTGCAGCGATACCGCCCGCACCTTCGGCCTGACCCGCGACCCGCCGGACGAGTTCCAGACCGTCACCCGCGCGCCCTTGTCGCTGCCACCCGACTACAATCTGCGTCCGCCGCGCCCCGGCGCGGCACGCCCGCAGGAATTGTCCTCGCGCGATGCCGCCCGGTCGGTGATCACCGGCTCGGAGCAGCCGCGCCGGCTCGATCGCTCCACCAGCGGCGAGGCCGCGCTGCTCTCGGCCGCCACCAATGCCGCCGGCGCGCCGCAGACCGGCCCGGACTTCCGCCGCACGCTGGACGAGGAATCCACCCGCCTCGACCGGCCGCAACAAAGCTTCGTCGACCGGCTGATGTTCTGGCGTGATCCGCCTCCGGCCGGCACCGCGCTCGACGCCCAGGGCGAGCAGCAGCGCCTGCGCGAGAATGCCGCGCTCGGCCGCCCGACCACCGAGGGCGACACGCCGATCATCCGGCCGCGCCGCCGCGCGCCCCTGGAAGGCCTGTTCCGCTTCTAGGGCCTGCCGGCCTGCGGCAAGGCGGCCCGCCCCCTTCTGCCCCGCATCCATGCGCGCGCGCTCGTTACCGCGCGGGCGCGCAGGTTCGGCTATGATCTTGGCAGCGGGCGGCCCGGCCCCAGATTCGGGCCAGAGCATTCGCAGCCTGCCCTTCGGCTGTCCGGCGAGGAACCGCTGCCCATGGACAAGGCCCCATCCGTCTCGCGCCTGCGCCGCGTCCTGCTTTCGGCGGCCCTGCTCGCGCCCCTGATCGCCGCGATGCCCGCCCCGGCCGCGGCACAGGTCTATGGCGCCAAGACCTTCACGCTGGCCCACGGCATGCAGGTCGTGCTGATCGAGAGCCACCGCGCCCCAGTGGTGGCGCACATGGTGTGGTATCGCGTCGGCGCCGCCGACGAGGTGCAGGGCCTGTCCGGCATCGCGCACTTCCTCGAACATCTGATGTTCAAGGGCACACCGAGCGTGCCGCAGGGCCAGTTCTCGCGCATCGTCGCGCGCGAGGGCGGGCAGGACAACGCCTTCACCTCCTGGGACTATACCGGCTACTTCCAGACCGTCGCCCGCGACCGGCTGGAACTCGTCATGCGCATGGAAGCCGACCGCATGACCAACCTCGTGCTGCGCAGCGAGGATATCGAGCCCGAGCGGCTGGTGATCCTGGAGGAGCGGCGCCAGCGCATCGACAACGAGCCGCGCGCGCTCCTGCGCGAGCAGATGCTGGCCGCGCTCTGGCTGAACCATCCCTATGGCCGGCCGATCATCGGCTGGGAGCACGAGATCCGCGCCATCCCCAAGGCCGAGCTGGAAGCCTTCTATCGCCGCTGGTATGCGCCCAACAACGCGATCCTGGTGGTGCAGGGCGATATCGCCCTGCCCGAGCTGCGCAGCCTGGCCGAGCGCTATTACGGCGTGATCCCTACCCGTCCGGTGCCCGAGCGGATGCGCCCACAGGACCCGCCCGGCAATGCCGAGCGCCGCGTCGTCCGCCGCGACAGCCGCGTGCGCGAGCCGTCCTTCATGCGCATCTATGCCGCGCCGTCGCTGATGCGCGGGGAGCGTGCGCATGTCTATCCGCTGGAAGTGCTGGCGCATGTGCTGGGCAGCGGGCTTGAAAGCCGCCTCTCGCGCGCGCTGGTGCAGGAGCAGGGCATCGCGGTCAGCGCAGGCGCGAGCTACGACAGCGAATCGCTCGATCTCGGCAGCTTCTACCTGTTCGCCCAGCCACGGCCCGGCGTCGCGCCCGAGCGGCTGGAGGCAGCGATGGACGCGGTGCTGGCGCGCATGCTGGCCGAGGGCGTGACCGAGGAGGAACTGGCCCGCAGCCTCCGGCAGATGACCACGGGCGCAGCCTTCGCCCGCGACAGCCTGATGGGTGCGGCGCGCACGGTGGGGGCGGCGCTTGCCGTCGGCATCCCGCTCGATGAGGTCGAGTACTGGCCCGACCGCCTGCGCGCCGTGACCGCCCCGCAGGTGGCCGCGGCAGCGCGCGCCACGCTGCGAACGGAGGCGTCCGTCTCGGGCTGGGTCCTGCCGCAGGAGGCGCGCCAATGATCCGCCGCGAGCTTCTGCGCGGCCTCGCCGCCGGCATCACCGCCGCCGCGATCGCCCCGCGCAGCGCCCCGGCGCAGACCGCGCCCACGCCTGCATCCGCCGCTGCCGGCGGGTCGGGCTGGTCGGTGCCGATCCAGGCCGTTCGCAGCCCGGGCGGCATTGCCGCCTGGCTGATCGAGGACCGCTCCATCCCCGTGGTGGCCCTGCGCTTCGCCATCCGCGATGCGGGCGTTGCCGCCGACGCCGAGGGCAGGGAAGGGCTTGCCGCCTTCGCCGCCGCCACCCTCGATGAAGGCGCCGGCCAGTATGACGCCGCCGCCTTCCAGTCGGCCCTGCGCGACCGCGCCATCAGCCTGAATTTCAGCGCCGGGCGCGAGACCTTCGCCGGCACGCTGCGCATGCTGGCCGAGGAGACGAGCTTCGCCGCCGGGATGCTGCGCCTCTCGCTCGCCGCCCCGCGCTTCGACGCCCCCGCGATCGAGCGCATGCGCGCATCCCTGCTCAGCAGCCTGCGCCGCTCGCGCGAGAGCCCGCGCAGCATCGCCTCGCGCCTGTGGTGGGCGGGCGCGTTTCCCGGCCATCCCTTCGGGCGCGACCCGCAGGGCACCGAGGCTGCGCTCGCCGCCCTGTCGGCCGTGGATCTGCGCGGCTTCGTCGCCACGCGCCTGCGCCGCGGCGCGCTGGTGGTGGGCGCATCGGGCGCGATCTCGGCCACCGAGCTTGGCGCGCTGCTCGACCATGTGTTCGGCGCGCTGGCCGGGGGCACGCCGCCGGCCCTGCCGGCACTGCCAACGGCACGCGCCTTCGGCACCATCGTCGAGGAGCGGCCCAACCCGCAATCGGTGGCGGTGTTCGGCCATCACGGCATGGCCCAGGACGATGCCGACTGGGTGGCGGCGGTCGCCGTCAACCGCATCCTGGCCGGCGGCGGCTTCAGCTCGCGCCTGACCGAGCAGGTGCGCGAGCGGCGCGGCCTCGCCTACGGCGTCAGCGCGCAGCTCGTGCCGCTGGCGCGCGGCTCGGTGATCCTGGGCAGCGTCGCCACCGAGAACGCCACCATGGCCGAATCGCTGTCGCTGATCCGCGCCGAGTGGCAGCGCATGGCGAACGAAGGCCCCACCGCCACGGAACTCGACGACACCAAGGCGTTCCTCACCGGTTCCTTCCCGCTGCAATTCACCTCGACACCGCAGATCGCCAGCCTGCTGGCGGACCTGCAACTCTCGGACCGGCCGATCGACTGGCTGGCGACGCGCGATGCGCGCATCCGCGCGATCACGCCCGAGGTGGCCGCGCGTGCCGCGCGCCGGCTCTACGACGCGTCCGCACTGTCGATCGCCGTGGTCGGCCGCCCGGCCGGCCTGCGCACCGCGCCGGGCTAGGGCGACACCGTGCCCGGAAGGTTGCAGCGGACTCGGGGGTGGGCCGATAATCCGCGCCCGGAGAACGCCTGATGCCCGATAGCGCCACCCGCCTGCCCGCGCCTGCACCGCTGATCAGCGACAGCCCGGCCTGGGCCGCGCTGGCCGCGCGCGCGGCGCGGCCCGAGGCGCGCGCCATCCGCGCCCTGTTCGCCGCCGACCCCGGCCGCGCGGGGCGCTTCACCCGCAGCCTCGACGACCTCGCGCTCGATTTCGCCAAGACGCCGATCGATGCCGCGACGCTTGACCTCCTGCTGGCACTCGCGCGCGCGGCCGATGTCGAAGGATTGCGCGCGCGCATGGCGGCGGGCGAGGCGATCAACAACACCGAGAAGCGCGCCGTGCTGCACATGGCGCTGCGCGCGCCGCGCGGGGCGGGCTTCCGCGCCGACGGCGCGGACGCGGCGGCCCTGGCGCAGGACGAGGCGGCGCGCATGCGCGCCTTCGTCGAGGCCGTGCATGCCGGCCGCATCCGCGGCGCGACCGGCGAGCCTTTCGCCCATGTGGTGAATATCGGCATCGGCGGGTCCGATCTCGGCCCGGCGATGGTGGTGGAGGCGCTCGCCCCCTATGGCCGCGCCGGTATCGCCGCGCATTTCCTGGCCAATGTCGATGGCGCGGCCATAGCCGCGCTGCTGCCCCGGCTCGATCCGGCGCGCACCCTGTTCCTGATCGCCTCGAAGACCTTCACGACGCAGGAGACGATGGCGAACGCCGCTGCGGCGCGCGCCTGGCTTTCCGGCAAGCTCGGCGAGGCGGCAGTGGGCGCGCATTTCGTGGCGCTGTCCACCAACCACAAGGCGGTGGCCGAGTTCGGCATTGCCGCGGATCGCACCTTCGGCTTCTGGGACTGGGTCGGCGGGCGCTTCTCGCTCTGGAGCGCGATCGGGCTTTCGATCGCCCTCGCCCTCGGCTGGGACAGGTTCGCGGCACTGCATGCCGGCGCGCGCGCGATGGACGAGCATTTCCTCGCCGCGCCGCTTGAAGGCAACCTGCCGGTCCTCCTGGCGCTTATCGGCATCTGGCACACGAACTTCCTCGGCTGCACCGCCCATGCCGTGCTGCCCTACGACCAGCGGCTGGCGCGGCTTCCGGCCTTCCTCCAGCAGCTGGAGATGGAAAGCAACGGCAAGCGCGTCTCGCGCCACGGCCAGGCGCTGCCCTATGCGACGGTGCCGGTGCTGTTCGGCGAGCCTGGCACCAACGGCCAGCACGCCTTCTACCAGGAGCTGCACCAGGGCCCGCAGATCGTGCCGTGCGACTTCCTGCTTGCCGCGCAACCGGACCACGACCTGCCCGCGCATCACCGCATGCTCGCCGCCAACTGCTTCGCCCAGGCCGAGGCGCTGCTCGCCGGCAAGAACGAGGCCGCCGCCCGCGCCGAGATGCAGGCCGCCGGCATGGCGGCGGCCGACATCGCCGCGCTGCTGGCGCACCGCGTGTTTCCCGGCGACCGCCCGTCGGTGACGCTCCTCTATCGCCGGCTCGATCCCTTCGCGCTCGGCCGCCTGATCGCGCTCTACGAGCACAAGGTGTTCGTCCAGGGCGCGGTGTGGGGCATCAACAGCTTCGACCAGTGGGGCGTCGAGCTCGGCAAGCAGCTCGCGGGGCGGATCCTGCCCGAGCTGGCAAGCGGCCCGCACGAGGGCGCGCATGACTCCTCCACCACCGCCCTGATCGCGCGCTTCCGCGCGCTCCGCGGCGAAGGCTGAGGCGGGGGCCGCGCGCGCCATGCCGATCCGCCTTTTGCCGCCAACGCTGGTCAACCGCATCGCCGCGGGCGAGGTGATCGAGCGTCCGGCCGCGGCGGTGAAGGAACTTGTCGAGAACGCGATCGACGCCGGCGCGCGGCGCGTCGCGGTCACGATCGAGGGCGGCGGGGCGAGCCTGATACTGGTCGAGGATGACGGCGCCGGCATGTCGCCCGAGGAGCTGCATCTGGCCGTGCAGCGCCACGCCACCTCGAAGCTGTCGGACGAGGCGCTGGTCGATATCCGCACGCTCGGCTTCCGCGGCGAGGCGCTGCCCTCGATCGGCGCGGTGAGCCGGCTGGAGATCGTCTCGCGCCGGCGCGATGGCGGGGGCGCGCACCGCATCGTCTTGACCGCGGGCGAGGAAAGCGAGGTCGCACCCGCCCCTGGCGCGCCCGGCACGCGCGTTGCCGTGCGCGACCTCTTCTTCGCCACACCGGCGCGGCTCAAGTTCCTGAAGTCGCCGCGCACCGAGGCCGAGCATTGCGTCGATGCGGTGCGCCGGCTGGCGATGGCGCATCCCGACATCGCCTTCGCGGTGAAGAACGAGGGGCGCGAGGTGCTTGCCGCACCGGCCGAGGAGGCGCTGGCGCGGCTCGGCCGGCTGATGGGCAAGGAGTTCGCGCCCGGCTCGGTGCAGATCACGGCCGCGCGCGAGGCGGCCGAGCTTTCCGGCTTCGCCGGCCTGCCCACGCTGACGCGCGCCACTGCGGCCGAGCAGCACCTGTTCGTCAATCGCCGCCCGGTGCGCGACAAGCTGCTCGCGGGTGCGGTGCGCGCCGCCTACCACGACCTGATCGCGCGCGACCGCCACCCGGTGCTGGCGCTGTTCCTCGGCCTGCCACCCGAGGAGCTCGACGTGAACGTGCATCCGGCCAAGGCCGAGGTGCGCTTCCGCGACGCAGCCGGCATTCGCGGCCTCGTCGTGGGCGCCCTGCGCGCGGCGCTGGCTGCGGCGGGCCATCGGGTCGCGCCGCAGCCGATCCCCTTCCCGGCCGCGCGGCCGGGCGCGAGCATCGCGGCGCCCCCCTCCGCCACGGGGATGCCCTACCCGCTTCCCGCCGCGCCGCGCGCCGGCATGTCCGACCGGCTGCCCGGCCTCAGCGTCCCGCCGGCGGCGCGCGGCACCGCGGCGCTGCACGCCCGGCACATCGCCTCGAGCGCGCCCTTCGCGCCAACTGGCACGCCGACCGCCGCGCCGGCACCCGCGCCCGAGCAGGAATTCCCGCTCGGTGCGGCGCGCGCCCAGATCCTCGCCACCTACATCCTCGCCGAGACCGCCGACGGCGTGGTGCTGGGCGGCCAGCACGCCGCGCATGAGCGGCTGACGCACGAACGGCTCAAGGCGGCGCTGCTCGCCGGCCGGGTCGAGCGCCAGGCGCTGCTGCTGCCGGCCGTGGTGGAGCTGGCGGAAGCCGATTGCGCGCGCATCCTTGCCCGCGCCGAGGAACTGCTCGCCTTCGGCGTGATGATCGAGGGCTTCGGACCCGGTGCCGTGCTGGTGCGCGAGATGCCGGCGCTGCTCGGGCCTTGCGATCCGGCGCCGCTGGTGCGCGATCTCGCCGACGAACTGGCCGAGCTGGGCGGCAGCACGCGCCTTGCCGACGCGCTCGACCGGGTGGTGGCGCGCATCGCCTGCCATGGCAGCGTGCGCGCCGGGCGCCGCCTGCTCGAAGGCGAGATGAACGCGCTTCTGCGCCAGATGGAGGAAACGCCGCTTTCCGGCCAGTGCAGCCATGGCCGGCCGACATGGGTCAAGCTTTCCCGCGCCGAGCTGGAACGGCTGTTCGGCCGGCGCTAGGCCCTTTCCTTCTCCAGAATCGTCATGAGCGCACGGCCGTGGCGGCGCTGGTCCAGCACCGTGAAGCCGTCCGGCAGGTCGAGGTCGCGGTCGCGCGCGCTTTCCAGCACGATCAGCGCGCCGGGCGCGATCCAGCCGGCGGCATCAAGCGCGCGCAGGGCCGGCGCAGCCAGGTCCTCCTCGTAGGGCGGGTCGAGGAACACGAGGGCGCAGGCATTGGGCGCGCGCGGCGGCGCAAGCACATCGGCGGCATAGACGCGCACGCGATGCAGCTCGCGCAGGCGCTTGGCGTTCTCCTGGATCGCGGCCACCGCCGCCGGATCGGCATCGATGAAGCTGGCCTGCGCCGCGCCGCGCGACAAGGCCTCGAGCCCGAGCGCGCCGGTGCCGGCGAAGGCGTCGAGCACGCGCGCATCCTGCACCCGTGCCCGGCCGGCGAAGGGCGCGTGCATCAGCGTGTCGAAAAGCGCCTGGCGGGCGCGATCGGCGGTCGGGCGCGTATGCGTGCCGGAGGGCGAGACCAGCTCGCGGCCGCGATGGCGCCCGCCGATGATGCGCACGGCCATGGCTATTGCTCCTGGCCCGCATCATCGCCGCCTTGCGCGGCGCTGCGGGTCGCCTCGCGCCGGGCGCGGCGCGCGGCGGCCTTGTCGGCGCGGGTTCCGCCGCCGCCCTCGGCCGCCTCGCCCGCAATGCCGAGCTGGTCGCGCAGCACGCGCGCCGGCACCTCCTCGACCGCGCCGCGCGGCAGCTGGCCGAGCTGGAACGGCCCGAAGGCGACGCGGATCAGGCGGCTGACGGCAAGGCCAAGATGCGCCATCACCTTGCGCACCTCGCGGTTCTTGCCCTCGCGCAGCGAGACGGTGATCCAGGCATTGGCGCCCTTGCGCGCATCGAGCGCGGCCTCGATCGGGCCGTAGCGCACGCCCTCGACCGTCACGCCGTGGGCCAGCGCGGCCAGCGCCGCCTCGTTCACGGTGCCATGCACGCGCACGCGATAGCGCCGCACCCAGCCGCTTTCCGGCAGTTCGAGCCGGCGGGCGAGCGCGCCGTCATTGGTCAGCAGCAGGAGGCCCTCGGAGTTGATGTCGAGCCGGCCCACGGAAACGAGCCGCGGCAGGCCCGGCGGCAGGCGCTCGAACACCGTCGGGCGTCCCTCGGGGTCGCGGGCGGAGACGATCAGCCCCTCGGGCTTGTGGTAGCGGAACAGGCGCGTGCGCTCGGGCGCGGCGATCGGCCGGCCATCGACCGTGATGCGCGCATCGGGCCCCACCAGCACGGCCGGGCTGTCCAGCACGCGGCCATCGACGGCGATGCGTCCGGCCTCGATCATGCGCTCGGCCTCGCGGCGCGAGGCGATGCCGGCGCGGGCGAGGCGCTTGGCGATGCGCTCGCGCTCGCCCTGCCCGGCGGCGCTGTCGGCATCCTCCGCGCTATACGCGCTGTCGGGCAGGCTCATCGCCGGGACCGGGCAGCAGCAGCGGCGAAGGCATCGAAGATCGCCGGATCGGCCGGGTCGATCGCGAATTCGGGATGCCATTGCACGCCGAGGCAGAAGCGCCGGCCGGCGGCCTCGATCGCCTCGATCACGCCGTCGGGCGCGCGCGCGGAGATCGCCACCGAGGGCCCCACCGCATCCGCCGCCTGGTGGTGCGCGCTGTTCACCGCCATGCGCGGCTTGCCGACGATGCGATGCAACAGGCTGCCCGGCTCGACCGTGATCTCGTGGCCCGGTTCGTTGCGCGGGTTTGGCTGCTCGTGCGCGAGCGCGTCCTCGATCGCGTCGGGGATGTGCTGGATCAGCGTGCCCCCGAGCACGACATTGAGCAGCTGCTGGCCGCCGCAGATGCCGAGGACGGGGCGATCCTCGGCCAGCGCGCCTTGCGTGATTGCCCACTCGAACGCGGTGCGACGCGATTTCAGCTTCACCGTCGGATGGCGGCTTTCCGCGCCGAACAGGGCCGGGTCGATGTCGAACGCCCCGCCGGTGACAAGCAGCCCGTCGATCATGCCGAGATAGTGCTGCGCGAGCTCGGGCTCGTGCGGCAGCGCGATCGGCACGCCACCCGCCCGCGCCACGGCCGAGAAATAGTTCTGGCGCAGCGCATACCAGGGGAACTTGGAATAGCCGCCCGGCTCCTCGCTATCGAGGGTCAGGCCTATCACGGGCTTGTCGCTGGTGCTCATGGCCCCTTCCTAGTGCACGCTCGGTTCGGCTTCGATCAGCCGAACGGAAGTCGTGCCCGCGTAGCATATCATCCTCGAGCAGCTTAGTCCGCCCAGGTGGAGCCGCCGAGCGGCGCCGCCTGAACGGACGCTGCTCTAGCGCCTCGGGCTTGACGGGCACAAGCGCCGCCGCCGATGGTGCGGCCCATGCCGAGCCCCGAGCCCCCCGCCGGTCCCGCCAGTCCCGTGCCGCCCGCTGCCCAGCCGCCCGCTGCCGGTGCGGCCGATGCGCGCCCGGCCGATGCGACCCCGATGGGCCGCGCGCTCGCCGAGGCGCGCGCCGCCGCCGCACGTGGCGAGGTGCCGGTGGGCGCGGTGGTGGTGGAGGCGGAAACGGGCTCGATCCTTGCTGCCGCCGGCAACGAGGTCGAGGCCCGCGCCGACCCGACCGCGCATGCCGAGATGCTGGCGCTGCGCGCCGCCGCCGCCCGCCGCGGCGAGCCGCGCCTGCCCGATTGCGATCTCTATGTCACGCTCGAGCCCTGCCCGATGTGCGCGCAGGCGATCAGCTTCTTCCGCGTCCGGCGCCTCTATTTCGGCGCCTACGACCCCAAGGGCGGCGGGGTGGAGCATGGCCCGCGCCTGTTCGATCAGCCGAGCTGCCACCACCGCCCGGAAGTGGTGGGCGGGCTGCGCGAGGCGGAAGCGGCGGCGCTGCTGCGCGACTTCTTCGCCGCGCGGCGCTGAGCGCCCGGACGCGCCTCTAGCCCTTGGGTGCGAGCGCCCGCCACCCGATATCCTTGCGGCAGAAGCCCTCCGGCCAGTCGATCCGCGCGATAGCGTCGTATGCGGCCGCGCGCGCCTCGGCCAGCGTCTTGCCGGTGGCACCAATGCCCAGCACGCGCCCGCCATTGGCCAGCACGCGCTCGCCCTCGGGCTTCGTGCCGGCATGGAAAATCGTGACACCCGGCACCGCCCCCGCCTCGGCCAGGCCGCGGATCTCGCTGCCCTTGGCGTAGCTGCCCGGATAGCCATTGGCCGCCATCACCACCAGGATCGCCGGATCCGGATAGAGGCGGAGCGAGAAGCGGTCGAGCGTGCCGTCGCAGGCGGCCAGCATCGCCGGCACGAGGTCCGACATCAGGCGCAGCATCAGCACCTGGCATTCCGGATCGCCGAAGCGGACGTTGAACTCGAGCAGCTTCGGCCCGTCCGTGGTGAGCATCAACCCGGCGAACAGCACGCCGCGGAAGGGGGTGCCGCGCCGCGCCATCTCGGCCAGCGTCGGGCGGATGATGCGCGCCATAACCTCGGCTTCGAGCGCCGGGGTGAAGGCGGGCGGCGGCGAATAGGCGCCCATGCCGCCCGTGTTCGGCCCCGCATCGCCGTCGAAGGCGCGCTTGTGGTCCTGCGCCGCGCCGAGCGGGATCGCGTTCTTCCCGTCGCAGAGGGCGAAGAAGGACACCTCCTCGCCCTCCAGGCACTCCTCGATCACGACGCTGGCGCCGGCCACGCCGTGCACGCGCGCTTCCATGATCTCGGCAATGGCGGCCTCGGCCTCGGCCAGGGTTGCCGCCACGACCACGCCCTTGCCGGCGGCAAGCCCGTCGGCCTTGACCACGATCGGCGCGCCGCGTACGCGCAAATAGGCGCGCGCGGCGGCGGCATCCTCGAAGCGGGCATAGGCGGCGGTGGGCGCGCCGGCCGCGCTCGCCACCTCCTTCATGAAGGATTTGGAGCCTTCCAGCCGCGCCGCCGCGGCACTCGGCCCGAAGCAGCGTATGCCGGCCTCGGCGCAGGCATCGGCCAGCCCCGCCACCAGCGCCGCCTCCGGCCCCGGCACGACAAGGTCGATCGCCTTCTCGCGGGCGAAGGCGATCAGCGCCGGCACGTCCTCGGCCGCGATCGCCACCAGCTCGGCCAGCTCGGCGATGCCGGCATTGCCCGGCGCGCAATAGAGCGTCTCGCACAGCGGCGAGGCCGATACCGCCCAGCACAGCGCGTGCTCGCGCCCGCCCGAGCCAACCACCAGTATGCGCATCTTCCAGGACTCCTCGAATCGCGCGCCGGTCTAGCATACGATCAGCCCAGGATGAACGAGCAACCCGGCCCGACGGCGGAAACGCCGCCCCCGCAACCCGGCTCGAACCTGCCCGAATACGGGGTGGGCGAGCTGTCCGCGGCGCTGCGCGCCACCGTCGAGGGGCGGTTCGGGCGCGTGCGCGTGCGCGGCGAGGTGGTGGGCTTCAAGCGCCACAGCTCGGGACACCTCTACTTCAACCTCAAGGACAGCACCTCGGGCGGGGCGAGCGCCGCCTCGCTCGCCGCCGTATGCTGGCGTGGTGTCGCCGGCCGGCTCGCCGCCCAGCCCCAGGACGGGCTCGAGATCGTCGCCATCGGCAAACTCTCGGTCTATGCCGACCGCTCGCAGTACCAGCTGATCGTCGATCAGGTGGAGCTGGCGGGCGAAGGGGCGCTGCTCAAGCAGATCGAGCTCCTGCGCCGCCGGCTCGCCGCCGAGGGGCTGTTCGACGAGGGGCGCAAGCGCGCGATCCCGCTGTTGCCGCGCGTGGTGGGCGTGGTCACCTCGCCCACGGGCGCGGTGATCCGCGACATACTGCACCGCGTGGCGGAGCGGTTCCCGCGCCCGGTGCTGGTCTGGCCGGTGCCGGTGCAGGGCGAGGGCGCCGCCGCCAGGGTCGCCGCCGCCATCCGCGGCTTCAACGCCCTGCCGGCCGATGGCAGCGGCGGCGCGCCACGCCCCGACGTGCTCATCATCGCGCGCGGCGGCGGCAGCCTCGAGGACCTGATGGCCTTCAACGACGAGGCGGTGGTGCGCGCGGCGGCAGAGAGCGCCATCCCGCTGATCGCGGCGGTGGGCCACGAGACCGACTGGACGCTGATCGACCACGCCGCCGACCGGCGCGCCCCCACCCCCACCGCCGCCGCCGAGTTCGCCGTGCCGGTGCGGAGCGAACTGCTCCGCCAGTTGGCCGATCTCGGCGCGCAGCTCGTTGGCCGCATGGCGGACCGGCTGGCACGCCGTCGCGACCGCCTCGCGCTCGCCGCGCGCGGCCTGCCCGACCTGCCGCGCCTGGTGAACGAGCAGCGCCAGCGCCTCGATGACCGCGCCGAGCGGCTGGCCCGTGCCCTGCCGGCGCTGGCCGGGCGCAAGCGCGAGGCGCTACTGCGCCTTGCCGGCCGCCTCCTGCACCCGCGCGAGCAGATCGCGCTCCGCCGCCACGCGCTTGAGCGGGCCGGCGCCGCGCTTGCCGGCGCGCTCAGCACGAGCAGCCTGAAGCGCCGACATGCCGCCGAGCGCATCGGCGCGCGCCTGAGCCCGGCGCCGATCATGGCAAGGCTGCGCGAGGCCGGGGCGCGGCTCGACGGGCTTGCCGCGCGGCTCGAATCCGTCTCCTACAATGCCGTGCTGCGCCGCGGCTTCGCGCTGGTCACCGACAGCGCCGGCCACGCCGTCACCGCCGCTGCCGCCGTGGCACCGGGCCAGGCGCTGCGGCTGCGTTTCGCCGACGGTGCCGTGGAGGCAACGGCCGCCGGATCGCCCAGGGACGGCACGCCGCGCCGCCCGCCCGGTCCGGCCCCGCGCCAGGGCAGCTTGTTCTGAGCCCCGCCGACGCGACGCCCCGACCCCCCATGTCACCGCCGATGACGGAACCCGCCCGCTTGCTCGCCACACGCATCCTCGCCTTCCTGTGCCTGCTCGTTGCGGGCCTGCTTGCCCTGTCCACGCCGGCGCGCGCCGTCGAGCTGCGCGGCGAGATATCCCAGGGCGGCCTCGTCACCGGCCAGGCTGCGCCGGGCACGCGGATCGCGCTCGACGGACGGGCGCTGCGCATCTCGCCCGCGGGCTTTTTCGCCTTCGGCTTCGGCCGCGACCACGCGCCCGAGGCGCGGCTTGCGATCCGCCACCCCGACGGGCGGCGCGAGGAACGCATCCTCGCGGTGGTGCAGCGCAGCTACCAGGAGCAGCGCATCAGCGGCCTGCCGCCGCGCATGGTGACACCGCCACCCGAGACGCTGGCCCGCATCCGCCGCGAGCAGGCGCTGATCGCCGCCGCCCGCGCCCACGACACGCCCGAGCCGATGTTCGCCGCCGGCTTCGCCTGGCCGGTGATCGGCCCGATCTCGGGCGTCTATGGCAGCCGGCGCATCCTGAACGGCGAGCCGCGCCGGCCGCATTTCGGCGTCGATGTCGCCATGCCGACCGGCACGCCGATCCGCGCCGCCGCGCCGGGAATCGTTCGGCTGGCCGAGCATGACCTCTATTTCACCGGCGGCACGGTGATCCTCGATCACGGCCATGGCGTGATGACGAGCTACCTGCACATGCACAGCGTCGAGGTGCGCGTGGGCGAGCGCGTCGACGCCGAGGCGCGCATCGGCACGGTCGGTGCCACCGGGCGCGTCACGGGTGCGCATCTGCACTGGAGCCTGAACTGGTTCACCCTCCCGCTCGACCCCGCCATGGTCGTGCCGCCGATGCCCGCCGCCGCGCCGCCACGCGCGCGAAGCAATGCCCGCTAGGAAAGGCCCGCCCGCCATGGCCCGCAAACGCCCCGAGGAATTGCGCTCGCAGCGCTGGTTCGGCCCGGCCGATCTGCGATCCTTCGGCCATCGCTCGCGGCTGAACCAGCTCGGCCTCGGTCCCGACGATTTCCGCGGCCGGCCGGTGATCGGCGTGCTGAACACCTGGTCGGACCTGATGCACTGCCACGGCCATTTCCGCGAGCGCGCGCAGGATGTGAAGCGCGGCGTCTGGCAGGCGGGCGGGCTGCCGGTGGAGATCCCGCTCTCGGCCCTGAACGAGGTGATCCAGAAGCCGACGACGATGCTCTATCGCAACCTCCTCGCGATCGAGACCGAGGAAACGGCGCGCAGCCAGCCGCTCGACGGGCTCGTGCTGATGGGCGGCTGCGACAAGACCCTGCCCGGCCTGCTGATGGGCGCCTTCACCGCTGACCTGCCGGCGATCGTGGTGCCGGCCGGCCCGATGCTGCGCGGGAACTGGCGCGGCAATGTCCTCGGCTCGGGCAGCGACATGTGGAAATACTGGGACGAGAAGCGCGCCGGCACCATCACCGATGCCGACTGGGCGGAGATGGAGGCCGGCATCGCGCGCAGCGTCGGCACCTGCATGACCGCCGGCACGGCCAGCACGCTCGCCGCCCTGGTCGAGGCGCTGGGGATGTGCCTGCCCGGCGCCTCCTCGATCCCGGCCGCCGATGCCGCCCATCCGCGCATGGCGGCGGCCTCTGGGCGACGCATCGTCGAGATGGTCTGGCAGGACGTCCGCCCCTCGACGCTGGTGGATGCGGCGAGCTTCGACAATGCCACCACGGTGGCGCTCGCGATCGGCGGCTCGACCAACGCCGTGATCCATCTCGTCGCGATGGCGCGTCGCGCCGGCGTGCCGCTCGATCTCGACCGCATCGACGCGCTCAGCCGGCGCACGCCGGTGCTGGCCAATCTGCGCCCCTCCGGCACCTTCCTGATGGAGGATTTCTTCTATGCCGGCGGCATCCGCGCGCTGATGGCCAGCCTCGGCGAGCTGCTCGACCTGTCGCGCCCGACCGTCGCCGGCGTGACGCTGGGCGAGGCGATCGCCGGGGCCGAGACCTACAATGCCGATGTGATCCGCCCGCGCGCCAACCCGCTCCAGCCCGAGGGGGGCCTGGCGATCCTGCGCGGCAACTTGGCCCCCGAGGGCGCGGTGATCAAGTCATCGGCGGCAAGCCCGGCGCTGCTGCGCCACACCGGGCCCGCGATCGTGTTCGACACCTACAACATGCTCTCGGCCCGCCTCGACGATCCGGCGCTGCCGGTCACGCCGGCCAGCGTGCTGGTGCTGCGCAATGCCGGGCCGGTGGGCGGCCCCGGCATGCCGGAATGGGGCATGCTGCCTTTGCCACGGAAGCTGCTCCAGGCCGGGGTGCGCGACATGGTGCGCGTCTCGGACGCACGCATGAGCGGCACGAGCTACGGCACCTGCGTGCTGCACGTCTCGCCGGAAAGCGCGGTGGGCGGGCCGCTCGCGCTGGTGCGCGACGGCGACCCGGTCACGCTCGATGTGGCGGCGCGGCGGCTCTCGCTCGATGTGGACGAGGCCGAGCTTGCCCGCCGCCGCGGCGAGTGGCGCGCGCCCGCCCCGCACTATGCGCGCGGCTACGGGCTCGTGCATCTGCGCAGCGTGCGCCAGGCGCATGAGGGCTGCGACTATGACTTCCTGGAACGCGGCGCACCGACACCCGAGCCGGAGATCCACTAGAGCAGCATCCGATCCGGCGCAACCGTAGCGCGGTGCCATCAGATCGGACCAAGCTGCTCGCAAACCCCGGTGTGCTCGGGCACGGCTTCCGTTCGGCTGATCGAAGCCGAACGGAACGCGCCCTGGCGGCGGTGCGTCAGCGGCGATGCGTCAGCGCCCCTGCGCCTTGCGCGCGGCCTCGGCCTCGGCGACGATGTCCATGATGCGGCGGATGAAGCCCAGGCTCGACTTGCGGATGGCATCGACATCGAGCCCGCGCCAGTCGTAGAAGCCCTGCCCGTTGGCCACGCCAAGCTTGCCGTCGGCAACCATGCGCGGCACCAGCGGCACCGGCTCGGCCCCGTGGTGCAGCTCCGGCACCAGCGCCTGCTGCACCAGCGCATGGGTCTGAAGGCCGGACCAGTCGCGCTGCTCGATCGCGCCGTTGACGCACATGCGCGGGCCGATCGCCGTGCGGATGATGAGATCGATCGTCGCCGCATCGGTGACGCCCTGGTCGATCAGCCAGTAGGCCTCGTGCGCGAGCGCGTGCTGGATGCGGTTGATCAGCAGGCCCGGCACCGGCTTGTTCAGGATCAGCGCGACCTTGCCCGAGCGCGTCATGGCCTCGCGCACCGCCTCCACCACGGCATCCTCGGTCTCGGCCACGCGCGCAAGCTCGACATAGGGGAATGTCTCGGGCGGCTGCATGTAGTGCAGGCCGCAATAGCGCTGCGGAAAGCGCAGCGGGGCAGCCAGCTTCTGCAGGGAGAGCGAGGAGGTGTTGGAGGCCAGGATCGTGCGCCCGCCATAGGCCGCCTCGATCCGCGCGTTGAATTCGTGCTTGAGATCCATCTCCTCGGGGATGGTCTCGATCAGCAGGTCGGGCGGCGCCTCCGGCAGGGCGGCGAGCAGCCGCACGCCCGCGGCCTGCGGGCGCGCGCGCGCCGGATCGCGGCTCAGCACCGCGACGTCGAAGCCCGTCGCGGCCAGCGTCGCGGCGATGCCGCGTCCCATCGTGCCCGAGCCTGCCACCAGCACCGACTTGATCTCGCCCATCGTGATCGCTCCTTGCACCGCGCGCCGATTGCAGCTCCGCGCGCGCTCAGTTGTCCTTCCAGCGGCGATGCAGCCAGAGCCACTCCGCCGGGCGGGCGCGCACCCACGCCTCGATCCTGTCGTTGATCGCCTGGGTCAGCGCGCGCACATCCTCCTGCCGGTCTCCGGTATCAGGCAAGGGCAGCGCCGGCTCGCACACCAGCCGGAAGCGCGCCGGCCCCAGCCGCTCGACATGGGCGGGCAGGATCGGACAGCGCTGCCGCAGGGCAAGCTGGGCGGCGGCGGGCGCGGTCATGGCCGGGCGGCCGAAGAAGGTCGCCTCGATGCCGTCGTTCATCTTCTGGTCGAGCAGCATGCCGAGGAAGCCCCTCTGCGCCAGACGGCGCAGCGCCTGCTTCGCACCCTCCGCTCCCTTCGGCAGGAGCGGCATGCCCGCGTCGCGGAAGCGGGCGATCATGGCATCCAGATGCGGGTTCTGCACCGCGCGATAGACGCTCGCCAGCGGCACGCCCAGAACGGCGCTGGCGCGGGTCAGCAGTTCCCAGTTGCCGATATGGGCCGAGAAGAACAGCGCCGGGCCGCCCCGCGCAACGAGGGCCTCGGCCACCTCGCGCCCGGCAACCTCCCAGCCGGGGCCGCTGGCGGTGGGGCGCAGATCATTGAGGTGCGGATACTCGGCCACGACGCGGCCGAGATTGTCCCAGACGCCGCGAATGGTCGCGCGCCGGGCCATTGCATCCATGTCGGGAAAGGCGCGGGCGAGGTTGCGGTCGGCAACGCGGCTGACCGGGAGCAAAGGCCCGATCGCGCGCGCCAGCGCCCCGCCGAGATTCGACGCCCGCACAGGGCCGAGGCAGCGGAAAAGGCCGAACAGGCCGCGCGCGGCCAGCGCTTCGAGCCGCCAGCGCAGGCGGCGCGCGAAGGTGGCCGTCCTGCTCATGCGCTGGCGGCGGGACCCGTGGCGGAAACGGTACCGGCAGGACTGGCGATGGTGCGCGCATCGCCGCGGGATGCCGAGGGCAAGCCGTCCTCGTCCGGCAGGGCGGCTGCGGCGGGCGCGCCATCCTCGGCCGCCTTGGCCGCGAAGGCGGCGGGAAAGAGCGGAGCGAGCAGTGCCTCCAGCGCCGTCTCGTCCGTCCACATCAGCGTCGCGTCCGCCACCGTGATGTGCTCGCGCAACTCGGCGCGGATGCGCACCGCGTCCTTGGGCGTCGTGACCGGCAGGGCGCGCAGCCCCTCGGCCTCGGCCAGGAGCTGGCGGATGTCATCATCGTCATAGGGGTAATGGTCGGCGAACACCTCGCGCGCGACCAAGACGGCGCCGGCCTCGGCCAGGCCGTCGAAGAAGCGGGTCGGGTTGGCGATGCCGGCGAAGGCCATCACCGCCTTGCCGGCCAGCGCGAGCGCGCCCGGGCCGGGCGCCATGCGCGCCTCCAGCACCGGCAGGCCGGGCGGAAGCTGCGCGCGCGCGCCCGAGGCATCGCTGCCCATCAGCACCGCCGCCTGGCAGCGCGCCGCGCCTGCCGCCACCGGCTCGCGCAGCGGCCCGGCGGGGTGGACGCGGCCATTGCCGAAGCCATAGCCGCCATCGACCACCAGGATCGAGAGGGTCTTCTCCAGGGTCGGGTTCTGAAGGCCATCATCCATGACGATCGCCTGAGCACCCGATTCCACCGCCTGGCGAGCCGAGAGGGCGCGTTCGCGCCCGACCCAGGTCGGGGCGATCTCGGCCAGAAGCAGCGCCTCGTCGCCCACCATGCGGCTGTCATGCCTGGCGGTATCGACGCGCAAGGGACCCTTGGCCTTGCCGCCATAGCCGCGCGAGAGGAAGTGCACCGCCACCCCGCGCGCCTTCAGCCGCCGGCCGATATCGGCCGCCACGGGCGTCTTGCCGGCCCCGCCCGCAACGACATTGCCGCAGCAGATCACCGGCACCGGCGCGCGCCATCCCGGCCGGCGCAGGCGCCGGGCCGCCACCACGGCATAGGCCCGCCCGAGCGGGGCAAGCAGCATGGCCGGCACCCCGCCGGTCCGCCAGAATCCGGGCGCACGCATGAGCCTGCCCTGTCCCTCCTCGATCGGGGTGCCGCGCCTACCGAGGCGGCAGGAGCGCCAGTAGCGCCTCCGCCACCCGGTCGAGCACCCCGGATTGGCGCGCGGCCACGCGGGCCGCCGCCTGGGCCATCTTCCGGCCGTGTTGCCTGTCGGCCAGCACCGAGGCCAGCCACGGGGCCAGCGCATCGGGTCCGGACAGGCGCTCCGCTCCGCCCTCCGTCTCCAGGGCGGCGGCGATATCAGGAAAGTTCCCCATATGCGGGCCAAACGCAAGCACGCAATCAAGGCGTGCAGGCTCTAACGGGTTCTGCCCGCCATGCGGGATGAACGAGCCGCCCATCACGACCAGCCCGGCCAGGCGGTAGAACAGGCCAAGCTCGCCCAGCGTATCGGCCAGCCAGACGGCGTCTCCCGCACCGTCCGGACCCGGCGGATGCGGCACCTCGCCCCGGCTGCGGCGGGCGAGCGGAAGGCCGGCGGCACGTGCCTCGGCGGTGATGGCCTCGCCCCGCTCCGGGTGGCGCGGGGCGATGATGGTGAGCAGCCCCGGCACCGTCGGCGCCAGCGCCTCGTGGGCGGCGAAGGCGATCGCCTCCTCGCCTGGGTGGGTGCTGGCCATCATCCAGGCCGGCCGGCCGGCGATGGCAGCGCGCAAGCGGGCCAGCTCCTCGGCGTCGGCCGGCAGCGGCGGGGCGGCGTATTTGAGGTTGCCGAGGTGGCGCACATCGCGCGCACCCAGCGCGGCGAAGCGCTCGGCATCGCCCTCCCCTTGCGCGAGGCAGAGGCGGAAGCGGCGAAGCAGGTCGCGCGCCAGCCCGGGCGCCAGCTTGCGCCAGCGGGCGAAGGAGCGCGCCGAGAGCCGCCCGTTCACCTGCACGAGCGGCACGCCCTCCGCATCCGCGACGCGGATCAGGTTGGGCCACAGCTCGGACTCGACCAGGATGCCGAGATCGGGCCGCCAGTGGCGCAGGAAGCGGCGCACCCAGGCGGCGCGGTCGAGCGGCAGGAACTGGTGCCGCACCGCACCTTGCGTCCCCGGCAGCGCCCCGGAGCGCTCCGGCTCGGCCTCGGGGCCGCCGAGGCGCTGGGCCACGAGGCGCGCCGCAGTGACCGTTACACTCGTAACCAGCACGGCGATGTCGGGCCGCGCCGCGCGCAAGGCGGCGATCAGCGGCAGGATGCTTATCGTCTCGCCCACCGAGGCGCCGTGGATCCAGACCAGCGGCCCTTGCGGCCGCGCAAGGCCGGCGATGCCGCGCCGTTCCGCCAGCCGCGCAACGAACTCCTTGCCGCCGCGCGCGCGCCGGCGGAGATAGGCGGGCAGCACCAGCCCGGCCGCGTCGGTGGCGATGCGATAGAGCGCGCCACCTGGGCTCATGGCGCTGGCTCCGGTCTCGCGCCCGCGCCTGCGTCCGCGTCCGTTTCGGGAGGGATGCCGGCCCCTGCTTCGGCAGCGGCGCTGGCCGCGTTCATCGCCGCGGCGATCTGCTCAAGCGCCGCGGCCCGCGCCGCCTCGTCGGCCTCGCGCGCCACCGTGACCGGCGCGGCGGCGGCGAAGGCGCCGCGCGTGAAGGGCAGCGGCAGGCGCATCCGGTCCCAGCTTCGCAACCGCTTGTGCCGGCGCACCACCACCGCCACCGCCAGCACCGGCACCTGCGCCATCGCCGCCAGCGCCACCACCCCGGGCTCGGCCTGCCGGCGCGGGCCGCGCGGCCCGTCCGGCGTGATGCCGATGCAATGGCCGCGTTCGATCGCCTCCACCATCGCCTTGAGCGCGGCGCTGCCCCCGCGCGAGGAGGAGCCGGCGATCGCGCCCATGCCGAGATTGCCGAGCACGCGCCCGATCAGCGCGCCGTCGCGATGCTGCGACACCAGCACGAGCGGCGGGCGGCCGCTGATCTCGACCTGCCCGCCCATCGGCCGGCGCCAGAAGAAGCCCATCAGCGCCAGATGCTCGTGCCAGAGGGCGACGATATAGGGCCGGCCCGAGCGGCGCAGCCGCGCGGCATGCTCGGCGCCGACGATGTCGAAGCGCGTCGTGCGGTAGCACAGCCAGAGATAGCGGGCGAGCAGCCAGGCGGCGAGGCGCTGGATGAAGGCGCGCTTGAACAGGCGCTTGAGCATCGGCGGGCGGTCTGCTGCTGCCTTGCGCCTAGCGCCACGAACGGCGCCGCGCCCCGCGCGTGCAGGCGGGCGCGGCAGCCGGCAGCCGCCGGGCGAGGCAGGCAGGAGGGACGCGGGGGGTCGATGCCATGGCGCGAGCCTAGCACGCGGGCGGCGGGCCGGCCAAACCGGCGAAGGCGCAGGGCCGGCCCGCGCTCACGCCCCGGCGATGGTCATGCCGTCGATGCGGATCGTGGGCGCGTCGGTGCCGCGCCGGAATTCGAGATCGTCGGCCGCGCGCAGATGGCCGAACATGTCCACGAGGTTGCCGGCGATGGTGATCTCGCTCACCGGATAGGTGATCCGACCCTGCTCGATCCAGAAGCCGGCGGCGCCGCGGCTGTAGTCGCCCGTCACCATGTTGAGCCCGTGGCCGATCAGCTCGGTGACGAACAGCCCCTGCCCGACATCTGCCATCAGCGCCGCGGGCGTGTCGCTGCCAGCGGCGAGCCACAGGTTCGAGGCCGAGGGCGATGGCGGGGCCGAGGTGCCGCGTGAGGCGTGCCCGGTGCTGGCGAGCCCGAGTTGGCGGGCGGAGCGCGCATCGAGCAGCCAGGTGGTCAGGCGCCCATCCTCGATCACGGCACGCGCGCGCCCGGCCATGCCCTCGCCATCGAAGGGGCGCGAGCGCAGGCCACGGCAGCGGTGCGGATCGTCATGGATGAAGGTGCCGGGCGGGAAAAGCTGCGTGCCCATGCGGTCCTTGAGGAAGCTCGTGCTGCGCGCGATCGCCGCGCCATTGATCGCCGCGGCCAGATGCCCGACCAGCCCGCCGGCGACGCGCGGATGGAACAGCACCGGCGCCGCGATGGTCTTCGGCCGCCGCGGCTTGAGGCGCGCCACCGCCTGCTCGCCCGCGCGCCGGCCGAGCGCGGCCGGGTCCTCGAGCGCGGCGGCATGGACGGCCGAGGCATAGTCCCAGTCGCGCTCCATGCCGGTGCCCTCGCCCGCCAGCGCGGTGACGGACACCGAATGGCCGGTGCGCACATAGCGCGCGGCGAAGCCCGTGCTGGTGGCGAGCGCGATGTCGTGGCGGCTGAAGCCGGCCTCCGCGCCTTCGGTGTTGGTGACGCCGGGCACCGCCAGCGCCGCGGCTTCCGCGGCCGCGGCGCGATCGCGCAGGGCATCGGCCGTGGGTTCGGACGGATCGGCAAGGTCGAGTGCGGCCAGCCGGTCGGCCAGGCCCGCCATGCCGTCAGGCGCATCGGCCAGCCCCGCGAACGGGTCCTCGGGCACGACGCGCGCCATCGCCACCGCGCGCTCGGCCAGGCGGTCGAGCGCGCCGGCGCCTCGGTCGGAACTGGAGACGATCGCCTGGCGGCCGCCGACGAAGACACGCAGGCCGATCTCGGCGCTTTCCGCACGCTCGACATGCTCGGGCTTGCCGAGCCGCTGCTGCGCCGACAGCGACACGCCCGCGAACAGCACCGCGTCGGCCGCATCGGCACCATGGGCGCGCGCGCGCGCGAGCAGGTCGGACAGGGTCTCGAGCGGATCGGGCGTGCGGGTCATGCGGAAAGCCCCTCGGCGATGCGGTCGAGCGGCGCGAGCTGCCCGAGCGGGCCGATCGCGGCCAGCGTCGGGCGGGCGCGGAACAGGCGGCGCGCGGCGGCCACGATGTCCTCGTTCGTCACCGCCATGATCTTCGCCACCGATTCCTCGGGCGGGATCGGGCGGCCATAGATCTGCATCTGGCGCGCGATCTGCTCGCAGCGCGAGGAGCTGCTTTCCAGCCCCATCAGCACGCCGGCCTTCATCTGCGCCTTGGCGCGGGCCAGTTCCTCCTCGGTCACGGCGCGCTGGATCTTGCCGATCTCCTCCTGGACCACGGGCACGAGTTCGGCCACCTCGCTCTCGCCGGTGCCGGCATAGATCGCGAACACGCCGGCATCGGTGTAGGGCGAGGCGAAGGAGTAGATCGCGTAGACCAGCCCCCGCTTCTCGCGCACCTCCTGGAACAGGCGCGAGGACATGCCGCCGCCGAACAGGGTGGAGAGCAGCATCACCGGGTAGTGGTCGCGATCGCCATAGGGCACGGACGGGAAGCCGAGCACGATGTGGACCTGGTCGAGGTCGCGTTCCTCGCGGAACTCGCCGCCCGCATAGGTGCTCGGCGCCAGTTCGGCCGCGCGCGGGGGCGGCAGCGCGTCGAAATGCCGCGCGGCCAGGGCCAGGATCTCGTCATGCTCGACCGCGCCGGCGGCGGCGACGATCAGGTTGCCTGGCGCGTAGTGGTTGGCGAGATAGCCGGTCAGCGCCGCGCGCGGCATGGCGCGGATCAGCGCCTCGCGCCCGAGCGTGGGCCAGCCCATCGGCTGGCCCGGGAACGCCGTCTCCTGGAAATGGTCGAAGATGATGTCGTCGGGCGTGTCGTTGGCCTGGCCGATCTCCTGCAGGATCACCTGGCGCTCGCGCTCGACCTCCTCGGGATCGAAGACGGAGTGCTGGAGAATGTCGGCGATAACGTCCATCGCCAGCGGGGCGTCCCCGCCCAGCACCTTGGCGTAGTAGGCGGTGTGCTCGCGCGCGGTGTAGGCGTTCAGGTGCCCGCCCACCGCCTCGACCGCCTCGGCGATCTCGCGCGCGCTGCGCCGCGCCGTGCCCTTGAACGCCATGTGCTCCAGGAAATGCGCGACGCCATTCTCCTCGGCCCGCTCGTGGCGCGTGCCGACCGACACCCACACGCCGAGCGAGGCGCTGGCGAGGTTCGGCATCGTCTCGGTGACGACGCGCAGGCCCGAGGGCAGCGTGGAGACGCGCACCATGGGGGTCGGGATGCGATCGGTCATGCTGGCACGCTCATGGGCTGTTGCGGCGTACCGCGCGGCGCACGAAGGCTTGCACCGCCGCGAGATCGTTGGGCAGGCGCTCCACCCGCTCCGGGCGCTGGTAGAGGTCTGCCATGCGCGCCGGCAGCGCCGGGCGCGCGCCGGTCGCCTGTTCCACCGCGTCGGGAAACTTGGCCGGATGCGCCGTCGCAAGTGCCACCACCGGCACCGCCGCATCGCCGCCCCGCGCCGCCGCCGCCGCGACGCCCACCGCGGAGTGCGGATCGAGGAGATAGCCGGCATCGCGCTGCCAGCGCCCGATCCCGGCCAGCATGCCGGCATCATCGAGTGCGAAGCCCTGCATCAACGTCGCCGCCCGCTGCCACGCCTCCGGCGCCACCGGCATGTGTCCGGAGCGGCGGAACTCCACCATGACCGCTTCCGTCGCCGCGCCGTCATGGCCGAGCAGGTCGAACAGCAGGCGCTCGAAGTTCGAGCTCACCTGGATATCCATCGAGGGCGCGTGCGAGGGCTGCACGCCACGGATCGACATGTCGTTGCCGGCCAGGAAGCGCGCCAGGATGTCATTCTGGTTGGTGCCGACGATCAGGCGCTCGATCGGCAGGCCCATCATGCGCGCGATCTGCCCGGCATAGACATTGCCGAAATTGCCGGTGGGCACGCTGAAAGCCACCGGCCGGTCGGGCGCGCCAAGCGCCAGCGCGGCGGCGAAATAGTAGGCGGTCTGAGCCATGATCCGCGCCCAGTTGATCGAGTTCACGGCCGAGAGCTTCATCTCGGCGCGGAAGGGCGCGTCGTTGAACATCGCCTTGACCAGGTCCTGGCAATCGTCGAACGAACCCGCAAGCGCGACATTGTGCACATTGGGCGACAGGACCGTGGTCATCTGCCGGCGCTGCACCTCGGAGACGCGCCCATCGGGATGCAGCATCACGATGTCGATCGCGGCACGGTCGCGCACCGCTTCGATCGCGGCCGAGCCGGTATCGCCCGAGGTGGCGCCGATGATCGTCACGCGCTCGCCGCGCTCGGCCAGCACATGGTCGAACAGCCGGCCGAGAAGCTGCATCGCCACGTCCTTGAAGGCGAGCGTGGGGCCGTGGAAAAGTTCCAGCGCGAACAGGTTGGCATCGAGCTGCACCAGCGGCACCACCGCCGGATGGCGGAAGCTCCGGTAGGCATCGGCCACCATGGCGCGGAAGACGGGCCAGGGGATCGCCTCGCCCAGGAAGGGGCGCATCACGCGCGCCGCCATCTCGGCATAGGGCAGGCCGCGAAGCGCGCGGATCTCCACCGCCGAGAAGCTCGGGCAGGTCTCGGGCACATAGAGGCCGCCATCCGTGGCGAGGCCCGCCAGCAGGACGTCGGCGAAGCCGAGCACGGGGGCGCGGCCGCGGGTGGATATGTAGCGCATGGCGGCGGACCTTAGGGCGGGCCAGAGACGGCGGCAAGCGTGGCGCTCACCGCAGCCGGGCCGGACCGGGCCGGGCAGCGGCGGCATGCCGGGATCGCGGGCGGGGCATTGCGGGCGGGGGGCGCCGCGTGCTTCCCTGCATCCGGCGCCGGCCCGGCGCCACGCAAGCCCGCCGCGCAAGCCCAGGCGAAGGACCCGCCGCCCCCGTGAACATCGGCGATCTGATCTGGTTCTTCCTGCTGTTCTCGATGGTGCAGCCCCTGTTGCAGCGCCGCCTGCTCGACTTCACGCGCGCCCGGCGCATCGCCATGCTGGAGCGGATGCGCGGCTCGCGCGTGATCCTGCTGGTCCACCGCCAGGAGCAGATGCGCCTCCTCGGCTTCCCGCTGGTGCGCTACATCGACATCAACGACAGCGAGGAGGTGCTGGCCGCGATCCACCAGACCGCCAACGACGTGCCGCTGGATATCGTGCTGCACACGCCGGGCGGGCTCGCGGTCGCCTCCACCCAGATCGCGCGCGCACTGAGCCAGCATCCGGCCAAGGTCACGGTATTCGTGCCGCACTACGCCATGTCGGGGGGCACGCTGATCGCGCTCGCCGCGGACCAGGTGGTGATGAGCCCGCACGCGATCCTGGGGCCGATCGACCCGCAGATCGAAGGCATGCCGGCAGCCTCGATCCTGCGCGCGGTGGCGCGCAAGCCCGTGGCCGAGGTGGACGACAAGACGCTGGTCCTGGCCGACCTGGCCGAAAAGGCGATCGCGCAGCTTCGCGCCGAGGCGGCGCGCCTTCTCGGCAGCCACATGCCGCCCGAACAGGCCAACGCGGTCGCCACCACGCTCTCGGAAGGGCGCTGGACCCACGACTACCCGATCTCGCCCGACGAGGCGCGCGACCTCGGCCTGCCGGTCGGCACCGACATGCCCGAGGAAGTGCTGGAGCTGATGACGCTGTTCCCGGCACCCAAGCAGCAATCGGCCGTGTCCTGGATCCCCGGTCCGCGCCAGCGCGACGTGCCGCAGCCGCGCCCGTGAAGAACCAGGCGGACCTTCAAGCCCCGCCGAGATAGCGTTGGCGCAGATGGGCGATGAAGCGCGCGGGATCGAGCGGCGCGCCGGTAGCCTGTTTCAGCATGCCTTGCAGGTCCTCGCGGCTGCCGCGCGCATGGACATGGGCGCGCAGCCAGCCGATCAGCGGCGCGAACTCGCCGCGGCCGAGCGCGGGCACGATCTCCGGCACGGCGGCGGTCGCGGCGGCGAACATCTGCGCCGCGGCCATCGCACCCAGCGTGTAGCTCGGGAAATAGCCGAAGGCGCCGTCATACCAGTGGATGTCCTGCAGGCAGCCGCGCCGGTCGTCCGGCACGGCAAGGCCGAGCAGCGCGCGGAAGCCCTCGTTCCAGGCGCCGGGCAGGTCGGCCACGGCAAGCTCGCCCGCAATCAGCGCCCGCTCCAGCCGGTAGCGCAGGATGATGTGCGCGGGATAGGTCACCTCGTCGGCGTCGACGCGGATGAAGCCCGGCGCCACCCGCCGCCAGGCGCGCGCGAGATTGGCCGGCGCGTAAGGTTCGGCCGCACCGCCGAAGGAAGCGTGCAGGCGCGGCCCGAGCCAGGACAGGAACGCGTCCGAGCGGCTGGCCTGCATCTCGACGATCAGGCTCTGGCTCTCATGCGCGGCCATGCCGGCGGCCGCCCCCACCGGCTGGCGCGCCCAGGCCGCCGGCAGCCCGCGTTCATACAGCGCATGGCCGGTCTCGTGCAGCACGCCCATCAGCGCCTGGGCGATGTCGGCCTCGTCATAGCGCGTGGTGATGCGCACGTCGGAGGGGATGCCGCCGCAGAAGGGATGGGCAGAGATGTCCAGCCGGCCATGGTCGAAATCGAAGCCCATGCCGGCGACCAGCGCGCGCACGAAGGCCTCCTGCGCCGCGACCGGGAAGGGGCCGGGCAGCGGCAGGGGCGCGGGCGCGCTCGCTTGGCGCTCCAGGATCGCGGGCAGCGCCTCGGCCAGGAACTCCTGGTAGCGGGCGAAGATCGGGCCGATCATCGCCTCGGTGACGCCGCGCTCGAAACTGTCGAGCAGCGCGTCATAGGGCGCGATGCCGAGTGCCGCGCCCCGCGCCGCCGCCGCCTCGCCTTGCAGCCGCACCACCTCGGCGAGCAGCGGGCGCACGGCGGCGAAGTCCGAGGCCGGGCGCGCCACCCGCCACGCCGCCTCGCACGCGGCATGGGCGCGCGCCTGCGCCTCGACCAGATCGGCGGGCAGGGCGCTGGCGTGCCGCCACTGATGCCGCATCAGGGCAAGGTTGCGCGCCTGCCAGGGATCGAGCCGGCCGGCCGCGGCCTCGGCCTCGGCCGCGTCCAGGAGCTCGGACGCGTCGGGCGCGACCAGCATCTCGTGCGCGAGGCCGGCAAGCGCCGCCATGTGCTCGCCGCGCGCGGGCGCGCCACCGGGCGGCATCGTCACCGAGGCGTCCCAGTGCAGGATCGCGCCGCATTCGTTTAGCGTGCCGATGCGCGCGAAGCGGGCGGCAAGCCGGGCATAGGCGGGCGCATGCGCAGCCGGGGCGGAGGAGATCGTGTCGGGGCTCATGCCTTGGTCTCGTGCGAGGCATCGGCGGGCGGCCGGGCGGGTGGCGGCGCGGCGCGCTGCGCATGGCGCAGATAGACGCCATAGACGCCGATCAGGCCGAGCGCCAGCGCGAACCAGGTCAGCGCGTAGCCGAGATGGTGGTCGGGCGGGCGCGGCAGGCTCGCGGCGGGCAGCGGCAGGGACTGGCGCGGCGCGGCCGGATCGAGCGCCACGACATAGAAGGGCGCGAGCGCGGGCAGGCCGGCGGCTTGCGCCATCGCCTCCGGATCGATGGAATACCACCGGTTGCGCGCGGGCTCGTTGGCCGGGGTGAAACGGCCGGGCGGCTCGGGCGCGCGGACATAGGCTTCCACCGTCACCACGCCCTCAGGGCGGGAGATGGGCGGGGCGCCAGCGGGGGCGGCGCCGGAACCTGCCTCGCGCGCCGCCTCGGGGATCCAGCCGCGCTGGACCAGCACCGGCGGCCCCTCGGCCCGCTCCAGCGGCACCAGCAGGTATGGCCCCACCTGCCCGGCCGCCGGCCCGGTGAAGGTGCCGTAGTGGAACGGCGTGTCGTGGCGGAACCGCCCCTCCAGCCGCACGCGGCGGAAGGAGAGCGCGGCCGGGTCGGGCAGGCTCGGCGGCAGGGCGATGGGCGGGGCGGCGGCGGCGGCCGCCAGTTCGGCCAGCAGCCCCGCCTTCCAAGCGCGCCGTTCCAGCTGCCACAGGCCGAGCCCCAGCAGGACGGCGAGCGCGGGCAGAACGAAGATCAGCGGCAGGAGGGCGCGTCGGCGCGAGGATCGGGTCATGGCTGCCATGATGTGGGGCGGCGCGGCCGGCAGGAAAAGCCCGCCTTGGCCTAGCCCTCGCCCAGCATCTCGCTGCGGCGGTGGCGGTATTGCAGCGCCACCAGCCCGGCCTTAAGCACGCGCATCAGCAGGATGGTGGAGGGCAGCAGCAGCGCCGGCCAGACCAGGGCATGCACCCAGAAGGGCGGCTGGTAGCGGAACTCCACGATGAAAACACCGATCACCATGATCGCGCCCAGGATCAGGATCGCGAACACGGCCGGCCCGTCGCCGGCATCATGCTGGCCGAGATCGAGCCCGCAGACGGCACAGGCCGGACGCACCTTCAGCAGCCCCTGAAAGAGCTTGCCCTTGCCGCAGCGCGGGCAGCGGCAGCCGAATGCCGCCGCGGCGATGGCGACTGGCGGATGATCCGGCTCCGCCGGCTGCGGGGCGGCGGGGTCCGCGCTCATGGCCGAGGAGGGCCAGAAAGGCTCGCGCCGCCACCGGCAGGACCGGGGCGGCGCTCTATCGTCCTCGGGGCGCCGGGCACGGGGGGTGTGCCGGCGTCGGCCCGGTTCAGTGGGCCGCGATCTCGCCCGCGCCCCACCAGTAGATGCAGATGAACAGGAACAGCCAGACCACGTCGACGAAGTGCCAGTACCAGGCCGCCGCCTCGAAGCCGAAATGGCGCTCGGGCGTGAAATGGCCGCGGATCGCGCGCACCAGGCAGACGGTCAGGAAGATCGTGCCGACGATGACGTGGAAACCGTGGAAGCCGGTGGCGAGGAAGAAGGTCGAGGGATAGACGCCGCCGGAGATGAACTTGAAGGGCGCGACCGAATACTCGTAGGCCTGCACGCAGGTGAACAGCAGGCCGAGCCCGACGGTGAGCGCCAACCCGGTGATCAGCCCCTTGCGGTCGCCTTCGAGCAGGCTGTGATGCGCCCAGGTCACCGTGGTGCCCGAGAGCAGCAGGATCAGCGTGTTCAGGAAGGGCAGGTGCCAGGGATCGAAGGTCTTCACGCCCTGCGGCGGCCAGACATTGCTGTTGGCGTGCTCGGGGTAGAGGGCGAAGTGGAAGAAGGCCCAGAAGAAGGCGACGAAGAACATCACCTCGGAGGCGATGAACAGCGTCATGCCGTAGCGCAGGCCAAGGCGCGTGACCGGCGAATGCACGCCGGGCGTGCGGCTCTCCTTCACCACGTCCTTCCACCACATGTACATGGTGAACAGCACCGCGGCGAGGCCGAGATAGACGAACAGAAGCGTGCTGTTATGGAACCATTGCAGCATGCCGAACGCCAGCAGCCCGGCCGAGAAGGCGCCGACCAGCGGCCAGGGGCTCGGATCCACCAGGTGGTAGGGCTGCTTCATGCCGGAGCTTTCCGGCGGCGCGGCGCCGTGTGAATCGCTGCTCATTCTGCTCTCGCCTGTGCTGTGCCGGCGCGCCCCTGGCTGGAACCGCCATCCGTTGAAGTGTTTAGGGCCATCGGCCCGAAGCGATCAACCCCTGTCGTTCTCCGCCATGGCGCCGGGGCCGCTACCGGGCCTGGCGCGCGCCCGGCGCGCCCCGCCCGTTCGCGCCGCCGACATGCGGCCCGGCCAGCGCCAGCGCACCCGCGCGCTCGGCATCCTCGAGCGTGCGGAAGAAGGTGTAGCTGAGCGTGATGGTTTCCACATCGCGCGTGGCCGGGTCGGTTGCGATGCGCGGATCGACCCAGAAGGCCACCGGCATGTCCACCCGCTCGCCCGGTTGCAGGGTCTGCTCGTCGAAGCAGAAGCACGCCACCTTGTGGAAATACTGCGCCGCCTTGAGCGGCGTGACATTGTAGGTCGCCACCCCGGTGACCGGGCCGGACGCCTGGTTGGTGGCGGCATAGAAGCCCAGCCCCTCCTCGCCCACGCGCAGCACCATCTCCTGCTGCATCACCTCGAACCGCCAGGGCAGGTTGCGGTTGGTGTTGGCGTTGAAGCGGATCGTGATCTGCCGCTCGCCCGCCACGGTCGGGCGGGCGCGCTCGGCCGTGATGGCGGTCGAGGGCGTGCCGTCGAAGCCGGTGACCTGGCAGAACCAGCGATAGAGCGGCACGGCGGCGAAGGAGAGCCCGACCATGCCCACGACCACGCCCAGCACGGCACCGGCCACCAGCCCGTTGCGGCGGCGGAGACCGGGACGGTGCGGGGCGGGAGCCGGGGCGTTCATCGCAAGGTCGCTCCGAACTTGGTCATTGCCAGCACGAAGAACAGCGCGCAGAGGCCGGCTATCGCCAGCCCGAGCCAGCGATTGCGCCCGCGCCGCTGGCGGCGGAAAGCCTCGCGTGTGATATCGGCGGCCGGATCGGGGTTGGTCATCGCGCCCACCTCAGCCCAGCCCGAGCGCGCCGGCCACCAGCGGCGCCAGCGCCCGGTCGGCCGGCAGGGCGGTGAACAGGAGCGCGAGATAGAGGAGCGAAAAGCGGAAGGCATGCCGCGCCGGCACATCGCCCGACAGGCTGCGACCATCGGCCTCCTGCCGGTCGGCCCACACCGCCCAGGCATGGCGCAGGAAGCCCGCGCCTAGAAGCAGCGCCGCAGCGCCATAGACGATGCCGGCCAATCCTAGCAGCACCGGCGCGACCGATACCGCCACCAGCGCCACGGTGTAGAGCAGCACCTGCCGCCGCGTCTCGCGCGCGCCGGCCACCACCGGCAGCATCGGCACGCCGGCGCGGGCATAGTCGCCATGCGCATAGAGCGCGAGCGACCAGAAATGCGGCGGCGTCCAGACGAACACGATGGCGAACATCAGCAGCGGCAGCAGTCCGACCTCGCCGGTCGCCGCCGCCCAGCCGATCAGCGGCGGGAAGGCGCCCGCCGCACCGCCGATGACGATGTTCTGCGGCGTGCGGCGCTTCAGCCAGATCGTGTAGACGAACACGTAGAATGCGATCGACGCGGCCAGGATCGCCGCCGCCAGCCAGTTGGCCGCCAGCCCCATCACCAGAACCGAAAAGGCGGCCAGCGTGGTACCATAAGTCAGCGCCGCCTCGGCCGGGATGCGCCCCGCCGGGATCGGGCGTGAACGCGTGCGCTTCATCAGCGCGTCGATGTCGCGTTCGTACCACTGGTTGATGCAGCCGGCGGCACCGGCGCCCACCGCGATGCACAAGATGGCGATCAGCGCGAGCGTCGGATGCAGGGCCGTTGGCGCCAGCAGCAGGCCGATCGCGCCGGTGAACACAACCAGCGTCATCACCCGCGGCTTGAGCAGCGCGATCCAGTCGGCGAGCGAATCCTCGCCCGTCACGCCAAGCGGCGCCGCGGCGGGCCCCCCGCCCGCGGCAACCGGATGGCGGGCGGTGGAAGCGCCCTCGCGACCCTCGGTCTGCATCACGCCCTGGCCAACCCGAACCGGATCCCGTTCCTGCCCTCAGCGGATGCGGGGCAGGATCTCGAAGGTGTGGAAGGGCGGCGGGCTGGAGACGGTCCATTCCAGCGTCGTCGCGCCCTCGCCCCAGTAATTGTCGGCAAGCTTCTGGCCGCTGGTGAAGGTGCGCCACACCACGACCAGGAACACCAGCACCGACGCTGCCGAGATGTAGGAGCCGATCGACGCCACATAGTTCCAGCCGGCATAGGCATCCGGGAAATCAGGATAGCGGCGCGGCATGCCGGCAAGGCCGAGGAAGTGCATCGGGAAGAAGGTGATGTTCGAGCCGATGAACAGCATCCAGAAATGCAGCTTGGCCAGCCCTTCCGGATACTGGCGGCCCGACATCTTGCCGATCCAGTAGTAGAAGCCGGCGAAGATCCCGAACACCGCCCCGAGCGACAGCACGTAGTGGAAGTGCGCCACCACATAGTAGCTGTTGTGCAGCACGGTATCGAGGCCGGCATTGGCCAGCACCACGCCGGTAACGCCGCCCGTGGTGAACAGGAAGATAAAGCCGATCGCCCACAGCATCGGCGCCTTCATCTCGATCGAGCCGCCCCACATGGTGGCGATCCAGGAGAAGATCTTGATGCCGGTCGGCACGGCGATGACCATGGTCGCGGCCATGAAGTAGGCGCGCGTATCGACATCCATGCCCGAGGTGAACATGTGGTGCGCCCAGACCACGAAGCCCACCACGCCGATCGCCACCATGGCGTAGGCCATGCCGAGATAGCCGAACACCGGCTTGCGGCTGAAGGTCGAGACGATGTGGCTGATGATGCCGAAGGCCGGCAGGATCATGATGTAGACTTCGGGGTGGCCGAAGAACCAGAACAGGTGCTGGAACAGCACCGGGTCGCCGCCGCCGGCCGGATCGAAGAAGGCGGTGCCGAAGTTGCGGTCGGTGATCAGCATGGTGATCGCGCCCGCCAGCACCGGCACGGCCAGCAGCAGCAGGAAGGCGGTGACCAG
>JADZEB010000046.1 GCA_020850755.1 Alphaproteobacteria bacterium
CGATGAGCGCGCGGGCGCGCGACATCGCCATCCTGCGCGCGCTCGGGGCGCGGCGGCGCACGGTGTTCGGCGCCGTGGTGGGCGAGGCGGCGGCCGTAGGCCTGCTGGGGGCGGCGGCGGGCTTCGCGGTCTACGCGGGGCTCGGCGGCGCGGTGGCGGCGCTCATCCAGGCGCAGACCGGCGTGGTGATCGCGCCGTGGCAATGGCACCCGGTCTTCTGGTGGACGCCGGCGGTGCTGGTCGGTCTGTGCGTGCTCGGCGGCCTCGTGCCTGCGTTCAAGGCCTACCGCGTGCCTGTGGCGGAGACCATCGCACCCGTCTCGTGAGGGCATCGGTCATGCCGCGCGGCGCCAGCAAACGCTTTGACGCGCCGCGCCCCATGACTACGTTCCGCGCCATGAAATATTCCACCCGTCTCGCCCTGCTGCTGGCCGCCGGTGTGCTCGCGCTGCGCGCGGCGGAGCCGGCGACGCCGGACGGTTACGAGAATGTCGGCTTCGACCGGCTGGCGGCGTTTGACTACACGCCGCCGGAGACCGAGACCGCGCCGCCGGCCAACCAGATTCCCGCGCCGATCAAGGCCCTCGACCAGCGAAAGGTCGCGGTGACGGGCTTCATGCTGCCGACCAAGATGGAGAAGGGCCTAGTGAAGGAATTCCTCCTCGTGAAGGACGCGATGATGTGCTGCTACGGCGCCATGCCGAAGGTCAACGAGTGGATCGTCGTCAAGATGAACGGCGCCGGCGTGAAGCCGCTCATGGACCTGCCCATCACCTTCGAGGGCCGGCTGCGCGTCGGCGAGATGTTCGAGAACGGCTACCTCACCGGCCTCTACCTGCTCGAGGGCGACAGGCTGGTGCCGGGCAAGGGGTGAGGCGCGCGGGCGCGGCGTGGAGTCCGCCCCCTAGCGCGAGAGGTCGCGCTGCGTGAGCACCTTGAAGCCGCGGGTGTTGAGCGCGCTGGCGGCGAGGTCGTTGTCCTCGACGCTGAGGGCGAGGGCGGATTTCCCGCGCGGGCGCATCAGGAACGAGTAGGCGTAGTGGATGTTCACCTCGACCATGAGCAGCGCGCTGAGCACGGCACCGAGCTGCGACTCGTTGGCGATCTCCACGGCCACCACCTCACACTCGGTGAAGAAGAAATTGTTCGCCGCCATCAGCTCGCGGGCGCGGTCGGGGTCGTCCACGATCATGCGGTCGAGCGCGGTGTCCGTCTGGTCGATCGTGGTCATCGCCATGATGTGGACCTGGTGCTTTGCGAGCAGGGCGACGAGGTCGTGCAGCCGCCCGACGCGGTTCTCGATGAACACGGAGAACTGTTTGACGGGATCGGCGGCGACCGGGGCGGCGGTATCGGACATGGCGGCAAGCGGCACCGTAGGCCGGCGGGCGGGTGGGGTCAATGCCGCCTTGTGCCGGCGGGCGTGGGGCCTAGTGTGCGGGCCCCATGCCCCCGCCCTTCGCCGCAACCGCCGTCCGCGCCCGCGCCGAGACCAGCGCGCGCCTGGTGCTGCGCGGCATCGGGCTGAACGCCCTGCTCGCCGCCGTGAAGCTGGCCGGCGGCATCCTAGGCAACACCTACGCGCTCATCGCCGACGCCGCGGAGTCGATGCTCGACATCCTGACCTCGGTCCTCGTGTGGGCGGGTTTCCGCGTGGCGGCGCGGCCGCCCGACGAGAACCACCCCTACGGCCACGGCAAGGCCGAGCCGCTGGCCGGGCTCGCGGTGGCGCTTTTCATCTTTGCCATGGCCGGCTGGGTGGCCTGGCACGCGGTGCTGGAGATCAAGACCCCGCACCACGGTCCCGCCTGGTGGACACTGCTGGTGTTGGCCGGGGTGATCGTGACCAAGACCTGGTTTTCACGGCGCATGAGCCGGCAGGGCGAGGCGGTCGGCAGCACGACGCTGGGCATCGAGGCGATGCACCACTGGTCGGACGCCGTCACCTCGGGCGCGGCGTTTGTCGGCATCGGCATCGCGCTGTGGGGCGGGGCGGGCTGGGAAACGGCGGACGACTGGGCGGCGCTGGTCGGCTGCGTGATCATCGCCTACAACGGCGTCAACATGGGCGCCAGGGCGCTGGGCGACGTGATGGACACGGCCGCCCCGCAGAACTTCGCGAACGAGGTGCGGGCGATCGCCCTCGCGGTGCCCGGCGTGCGGGCCCTCGACAAGGTGCGCATGCGCAAGAGCGGCCTCAGCCACCTGGTGGACATCCAGGTGCGGGTGGACGGCGCCCTGACCGTTCGCGAAGGCCACGCCATCGCCCACGCGGTGCAGGATGCGCTCCTCGCCTCGGCCCCGCACCGCATCAGCGACGTGACGGTGCACATCGAGCCCGCTCGGGAGTGAAGGGGCGCGGCCAATAGGGTTGAAAAGCCGGGCGCGATCTGGCGGATTGGCCGCTGTGCCCCGGATGTCGCGCCCGCTCCTGACCCTTCTGTTGCTGCTGGCGGCGGGCGCCGCCGGCCGGGCCCAGCCCGCCGCCCCCCGCGCCGTGCGCGATGCCGGCCCGCCGCTCTCCACCGCGACCGACACCGAGCTGCCCGACGGGGACGAGGTGTGGGAATCCGCGCAGCAAGCCCTTGTCGCCGCCGGTTCCGAGCTGGCGGCCGTGCGCGCGCTGGTGACCGTGGTGAACCTGCAGCGCCGCCGCGGGGATTATCCCGCCGGTCTGGCCGGCGCGCGGGACGGCCTCGCCCGCGCGCGCCAACTCGGGGACCGCCGCCTGCAGGTGGATTTTCTCTACCTGCTCGGCCGCCTCTAC
>JADZEB010000047.1 GCA_020850755.1 Alphaproteobacteria bacterium
GCCGTCGAGGAAGGGCGAGTTGGCGAAGAGCGCGGTGGCAACCGGTTGCAGCGCCAGCGCCACGCGGAACTTCTTCACCATGTCGGCTTCCGAGCCGAAGTCGAGGTTCACCTGCACGGTGCAGGTGCGATACATCATCGTCTTGCCCATCGTGCCGACCCGGTCCATGTAGTCGGTCATGAGGCGATAGCGGCCCTTGGGCATCATCGGCATCTCGTCCTGCCGCCAGATCGGCGCGGCGCCGAGGCCGATGAACCGCGCGCCGATCCCGTCGGCGATGGCGCGCACCTCGCGCAGGTGCTCGTTCACCTCGTCGCAGGTCTGGTGGATGGTCTCCAGCGGCGCGCCGGAAAGCTCGAGCGGCCCGCCCGGCTCCAGGCTGACGTTGGCGCCGTTCTGGCTCAGCCCGATGATCTTGTCCTGCTCCAGGATCGGCTGCCAGCCGAAGCGGTTGCCGAGCCCCTCCAGCATGGCGCGGATCGAGCGGGGTCCGTCATAGGGCAGCGGTTTCAGCGTGTCGGTGCTGTAGCCGAACTTCTCGTGCTCGGTGCCGATCCGCCAGGCGTCCTTCGGCTTGCAGCCGGAGTCGAGATAGGCCGCGAGATCCTCGAACCGCTCGATCGGGCCGCCGCCCTCTTGTGGAATGGACATGGGTCGCCTCGGGTCCGCCTCTGGTTGCGGGTGCAGACCTGAAGCGCGGGCGGGTCCGAGTCAAGGCCACCCGGTGGCGCAGGCCATGACATTTCGTGATCGCTCAGGCCCGGGGCAGGGAGGCCGCGGCACGCCGCCACAGTGGCAGCGTCGCCTGCCCGTGGTCGAGCGCGGCCGTCACCCGCGCCATGTCGATTCCGGGAAGGGCGGCGAAGGCATCATAGAGCCGCTCGGCGCCGGCCGCGTCGACGGGAATCAGCAGCACCTGCCCGTCCTGGGTCTTCAGCCGCCAGGCGCGGGCGCCGTGGAACTCCGCCAGCCGCAGCTCGGCCAGATCGGCGAGCGCCACGAAACCGCCGAAGGTCGGGCCGAAATAGCCGACCTGGCCCTCGTCCACCTCCACCAAGCCCGGGGCGCCCACACCGCGCAGGAAGCGGATGCGCCGCAGCGCGATCATCGCCCAGCCGGCGGCCAGCGCCGTCAGCGCCGCGCCGGCCGGCACCAGCACGTAACCGCCGAGCGACAGGAGCCAGAGCCCGGCCGCCGCGACCGCCCCCGCCGCGATCACCTCGCGCCAGCGACGCAGCATCGCGCGAACCTCGGGCCGGATCATGCCGCGGCCCAGTCCCCGAGATGCGCCTGCCAGAGCGCGAGAAGCGCCACCGCCGCAGTCTCGGCGCGCAGGATGCGGGGGCCGAGGGCGACGGGCGTGACGAAGGCGGCGGCGCCGAGCCGATCGCGCTCCGCCGCCGAAAACCCGCCCTCGGGGCCGACGAGCACCGCCCAGGGGCCCGGCGCGGCTGCGGCGAGCACGTCGCGCGCCGCCCCTTCGCCGGTCTTCGCCTCGTCGGCCCAGAGGATGCGCCGGGCCGGGTTCCAGCCCGCCAGCATGCGCGCAAGCGGCACCGGATCGGCGACCCCGGGCAGCGACAGCCGCCCGCATTGCTCGGCGGCCTCGCGCAGATGCGCCTCGGCCTTGTCGCGGCGGAACCTTTCGGCACTGGTGAACTCCGTCGTCACCGGCAGGATGCGCGCCACGCCCAGCTCCACCGCCTTCTCGACGATGAAATCGGTCCGCGCCTTCTTCACCGGGGCGAAGAGAAGCCAGAGATCGGGCACCCCGTCCTGCACGCGGGTGCGTTCGAGACAGGCGAGCGTCCCCTTCCGCCTGGACGCCCCGGTGACCTCGGCCAGCCATTCGCCATCGCGGCCGTTGAAGACCAGCACCCGGGCGCCCGGCCCCTCGCGCATCACCCCGAAAAGGTAATGCGCCTGCCCCTCGGTCAGGGCGACGGATTGCCCCGGCCCCAGGGGCTGGTCTACACAGAGCCTGATCTTCGCCACAGCCATGAGCCGGACCTTATGAGCGCGCCCCACGATTTGCCAGAGCCCGACGGCGACGCGAACGGCCGGGTCGCCGATGCGGTCAGGGACAACTGGGTGGACCGGCTCGCGCCCGCCGTCGCGCGGCCCTACCTCAGGCTCAGCCGCGCCGACCGGCCGATCGGCACCTGGCTTCTGCTGATCCCCTGCTGGTGGGGCGTGGCGCTTGCCGCCGCCGAGGACGGCTGGCGGCCGCTCGACATCTGGATCTGGCTCGGCTGCGCGCTCGGGGCGCTGCTGATGCGCGGCGCGGGCTGCACCTGGAACGACATCACCGACCGCGATTTCGATGCCAGCGTGGCACGCACCCGCTCGCGCCCGATCCCTTCGGGCCAGGTCACGGTGCGGCAGGCGGTGATCTGGATGTTCGCGCAGATGGCGCTGGCGGGGCTGGTGCTTCTCACCTTCCACCCGCTCGCCGTGGCGCTCGGCCTCTCCTCGCTCGGCCTCGTGGCGATCTACCCCTTCGCCAAGCGCTTCACCTGGTGGCCGCAACTCTTTCTCGGGCTCGCCTTCAACTGGGGGGCGGTGCTGGCCTATGCCGCCCATGCCGGCCGGGTCACCTGGGCCACGGCGCTGCTTTATGCCGCCGGCATCGCCTGGACGCTGTTCTACGACACGATCTACGCCCATCAGGACAAGGACGACGACGTGCTGATCGGCGTGAAGTCCACCGCGCGGCTCTTCGGCGCGGCGAC
>JADZEB010000048.1 GCA_020850755.1 Alphaproteobacteria bacterium
CGGACGCTGCTCTAGGGCCGCCAAGGCGCGCGCCGAACATGGCAGCGGCCCCGCCCGCAAGGGTGGGGCCGCTTCGCTTATAGGGGGTCGCTTCAGCCCGGAGTGGGCGGGGTGGCGGTATCCCGGGGCGGCCTCGCCCGCGCCGGCAGGAAGAAGATCGAGCCGAGCCCGAGCATCAGCAGCGCCAGGAACCCCAGGAACCAGGGCGTGACGCCGGGGCCGCCATCGACCGAGGCGGCCAGGCGGACATGGCTCGCATTGCCCTTCTCGTAGACCACGGCCACGCGGCTGCCGCGCGGCAGATCCTCGGGCGAGGCGCTGCCGGTGGCCGAGGCCTGCACCGTGGCGCCGTCGCGGGTGTTGTAGCGGAGCACGGGATAGTAGGTGGTGCTGCGCCGCCCGCGCACCGTGTCGTAGCCGACGATCACGCCCTGCACGCGCTCGCCATTCGCGCGCAGCGTCCAATGGTCGTTGAACTGCGACCAGGAGAAATAGGCGAACAGAAGGCCGAGCGCCCCGAAGAAGATGCCGAAGCCGATGCCGCTGCTTTTCCTCGGCGGCCTGGCCCCCCCGCCGCCGGGCAGGCGGATGGCCGGCTGGCGCGGGGCGTTCACCGCCCGCTCCCGTTCGCGGCGGACAGGTGCGGCGGGGGCATGCGCGACCTCCTGTCGGGCGGGGTATTCGCCTGCGTCTCGGTGCATGGAGCGGATGGCGCATGATAGGCGCGGCCGATCCGGCTTGGCAACGATCGAGCGGAATGCTGACGCAGCGCCGCGGTCGCGAATCCATGAAGCGGTCGCGAATCCATGAACAGGCGAACAGCGCCCCCCCGGCGCTCGCCTGTCAGGCTCAAGAGCCCCGGACGCAGACCCCGAATCGAGGGCGGTAATCGCATTCCGCAAGAAACCACAGCTCTACACTGCCCATGAGCGAAAATCATGCCAGGAACAGAATGGTCACCTCAGCTTTGCAGGCTAAAGAATTGATGTGGACCAAAAAACATCCCCAGCCTCAACGTATCTGGATGCCGACGCGCATGCGCGGGTTACCCAGCATTTCGCTAATAAGTTGACTAAAGCTGGCTGCAATGAACCACATCTCGTATTTTACCACATTATTCATTTAATAAGACCTCTTGGCGCCCGCGCACCTTGGCAATTTCGCATGGTTATTGGAACTTGCTCATATCTAGGTGCGCCTCTCATTCTTGAGCGCGGCAGTTGTGGTTGGGGGGATCTCCGCACGAAATGGTTGATTGGATCCGCAATACTCAGCCCGAAAAGGCCCCGCATAGGTAATGCAGGCGGGGGACCAACAAGAAGTCCCTGGAAGAAGGCCGAAGTACGGCCCGTGCGGTCCCAACAATCACGTGTCGGCCAAAGAATCCGGCATGAAACGAGGAAGGTGCCACCATGACTACGATCTATGAGCCCGTGATTCTGTCCGCGGGCAAGGAAGACTATGGTCCCGGCGCCACGGCGTTGATTTCGGCCGAAGGCGTGGTTGTGGGCGGCACGCTCGCATTCCAGGTCCAGCACGTGTCCGATGCCGGCGCCGATGGCCTCTATGGCACCTACGACGATACCGTGGTGGTGCTCGGCGGCGCGGGCCATGACGTGTTCTACGTCACCGATGGCGGCGAAGGCGACCTCGACGGCGTGGCCGACGGCAAGATCACCACGGGCTGGGTCGTCAACGAGGACGATTCGTAGGGCGCCACCTTCCTGCTCAGCGGGACGCAGGTCAGCGCCGCCGCCGATGGCGTGTTCGGCACCGCCGACGATGTGAACGGCGCCGTCGCCTATGACAGCTTCACCGACGCGCTCGTGGTCGATTTCAGGCAGGCCACCAACAACAATGGCGAGCCGGGCGGCCTCGGCGATATCGACTGGCTGAACAGCATCATCCAGGAAAGCAACTCGGTCTATTACGAGGGCATGGCGCTGATGCAGCGCGCCATCCTCACCGGCTTCACCGACACCGGCAACGACAAGTACATCCAGCTCGACTTCGCCCACCAGTCCACCAAGGGCGGCGTCCATGCCTTCGACTGGCTGGTGTCCTGGGGCCAGGCGGTGGCGCTGGCCGAGAATGCCGGCGTGCCCTTCGTGAACACGGTGGCGGACGCCGAGGGCGGCTCCGGCCAGTGGATCAGCGATGCCGAGACCGTTGACGGCGCCATCGGCCCGCCCGGGACTCTCGCCGCCACCACGCTCGCCCTCCTGCAGAGCAGCGGCCCCGCCGACCCGATCTACTGGATCGATGTCGAGGTGCCGGATGACCCCTACCTCAGCAAGGACGGATCGATCCAGGATCGCATCGACGCCTCCGAGGCGGCGTGGGGCAACCGCTATATCCGCATCTACTCCAACCAGGAGATGGATGGGGCGCTGAGTTCGCTCACGCTCACGCACAGTGTTGCCAACGGTGCCGACACCGGCGACAGCACCATCGACTACGAGCGCGACATCAAGTTCACCGGCACCGTCACCACCAGCACGGTCATCCTGGTCGAGTTCGCCGGCCACATCGCCATGACTGAGGGTTCTTATGGCTGGGGCTATGACGGCGATGGCGACCGCCTCGGTGCCTCGGGCATCAGCGGCGGCCCCTACCACTTCTACCTCTACAAGATCGACGGCACCTCGCTCGGCAACCAGGACAACCAGCTCAAGGGTGCCGACGTCCTCATCCCCGAGAACGCCTCGCTCTCCGGCTACAAGTACGAGGATCTCGACGGCGACGGGACGCTGGACGCGGGTGAATCCGGCCTCTCCGGCTGGGCGATCAACCTCTACAAGGACGGCGCCTTCGTCACCTCGACCGTGACCGGCGCCGATGGCTATCACGAGTTCACCGGCCTTGCCGCCGGCAACTACAGCACCACGGAAGTGCTCCAGACCGGCTGGGTGCAGACCGGCGCCTCCTCGCCCGAGGAGCTCACTGCGGGCGAGAACGACACCACCGGCAACGATCTCCTCAACTTCGAGCTGTTCGACATCTCGGGCACGAAGTACACCGACATCACCGGCGACGGCCTGTCGGGCGACGATACCGGGCTCGGCGGCGTGACCATCTTCATCGACCAGGATGGCAGCGGCGATCTGAGCGCGGGCGACGCCTCGACGGTGACGGCGGCGGATGGCAGCTTCTCCTTCACCGGGCTGGACTACAGCTATGCCGGCAAGACCGTCTACGAGGTGCTGCCGCTGGGCTACTACCAGACGGTGGGCGAGACGGGCTACGCCATCTCCGGCACCTCGGGCGAGGACCAGACCGGGCTCGACTTCGCCAACACCGCCTACTCCTGTGTGTCGGGCTACAAGTGGCTGGATGCCGATGCCGACGGGGTGTGGGATGGCGATGAGTCCGGCCTCGAGAACTGGCTGATCCAGCTCTATGCCGACGGCAATGGCGATGGTGTGCTCTCGGATGCCGAGTTCCAGCTCGGCCCGGTGGCAGAGCAGCTTACCGACGCGTCCGGCTTCTACCTGTTCAACCATCTCGAGACCGGCGACTACGTCATTGTCGAGGCGCTGCTGCCCGGCTGGATCCAGACCGCGCCGAACAACGACGTGCTCGACGACGCCTCGGCGCCCAACACCGACTCGCTCGGCGAGGGTGGCTACGGGGTCGAGCTGAACTCCGGCGACAACCTGACCGACCTGAACTTCGGCAACCGCGTTGTCGAGGGTCCGGGCGTGCGGACGCCGGGCTTCTGGCAGTCGAAGTTCGGCGGCCAGTTCTGGGACGGCATCACCGGCAACGAAGCCAAGGCGGGCATGGATTGCTTTGCCGATGGCGAGTTGACCTATCTGGTCGACCACGACGGCAACCCCGAGAGCGCAATGGTCAAGGGCCTGCTGATCGGCGACTACGACAAGGACGGCATCACCGATGCTGGCGAGGATACGATCTATCTCTCGCTCGCCGACGCCAAGAAGCTGATCGGTGCCTCGGCCAAGGAGCAGCAGGATGCACGCTGGATGCTTGGCCGCGACGTGGTGGCGACTTGGCTGAACTATCTGGCGGGCAACACCATCGAGGCGGCGCCGGGCGATGCCAACGAGGAGGATCCGAAGGGCTTCATCGACGCGGCGGTGGACTGGTTGCAGGATTATGGCAACCCGCTCCTCTCGCCCAGCGCCAAGGTCGCGCCCTCCTCGGCGGCGTGGCAGAGCGGCGACCCGTCGGGCTCGGAGATCCACGACGCGCTCGACGAGTACAACAACTTCGGCACCATCGATGGCGTGGTCTATGCCAAGGATGCCGACAACTGCACGCTGTCCATGTCCGACCCTGTGTACAACTCGTTCATGACGGCGCTGGAGGATGGCGACCGGTCGTTCCGCTGGTCGATCGCCTAAGCCAAGACCGGCGATGCCACGCCCCGCACGGGGCGGGGCATTGCCGGCACCGGCTCCGGCCGGGCCGGCAGTGGCCGTACAAGGCTCCTGACGAAGTTTCTTGTCGGCGCGCGGGGCATGCCTTGTACGCCGGCATTCCTTTCGCCTACCCGCCGCCACGCCGACCGGATGGAGGGGCCGCTTAGTCCGATCTGGTGGAACCGCCCTGCGGTTTCACCAGATCGGACGCTGCTCTAGCAGCACCGTCACCACGAAACGAAACAGCCGGCCATGTGGGCCGGCTGTTCGCAACAAGGGCCGCGCGGCTGGCGCGCGGCGGCGCGCTGGGGTCAGGCGTTGCCCGCCGCTTCCTCGGCCGCCTTGCCGGTGCGGCGCTTGACCAGACCCATCTTCTCCAGCTGGCCGAGCGTACCGCTCATCGCGATCGCCAAGCGGGCGAAGCCGTCGGCGGGCATGACGATGCGCTGGCGAAGCACATGCTGCGGCCGGTTCTTGGCATCCCGCTTCGACGGATCGACCGCCATCAGATCGATGCGGACGACGCCGCCAGTGACGACCACTTCACCAACCGTATCAACGAAAATCTCGTCGGACATGGGACAATCTGCCTTCTCTGTTCGCGGGGATCGTGGCCGCCGCCCCACTCACTCCAATAAAAAAATATTATACATGAATGGGCGCCCGCGCGCCACGCCGACGGCGCCGGGGGTCATGTCGTTGCGCCAACCGGGACATTCCGGGGCGCTTGCCGGGCCGGTCCGCTGCGGCAGCACACGCGCCGATCGCACCGCAGTTGATCCATGTCATTGCCGGGCCCGCCTCGCACCGCGAAGCTGCTTTGACAGGATAACGGCGCCAGGAAGGCTTCGTGCATGCCCTTCGCGACGATCCGCAAGACCGCGCCGGCGGGCGCGCCGCCGGCTCGCCTGCCCGACTACGCCGCCGCCTGCCGTGATTTCGACTGGCAGCGGGCGCGGGCGCAGCTGGACGGACTGCCGGGCGGCGCGCTCAACATCGCGCACGAGGCTGTGGATCGCCATGTCGCGGCGGGACGGGGCGGGAAGCTCGCGCTGCGCTGGATCGGCAAGGACGAGCGCGTCCGGGACATCAGCTATGCCGAGCTCGCGGCGCTGACGGGCCGCTTCGCCAATGTGCTGGCGGGGCTGGGCGTGCAGCGGGGCGAGCGCGTGTTCAGCCTGCTCGGCCGCGTGCCGGCGCTTTACGTCGCCGCTCTCGGCACGCTCAAGGCGGGCGCGGTGTTCTCGCCGCTCTTCTCGGCCTTCGGGCCGGAACCGGTGCAGGCGCGCATGGGCATCGGCGAAGGCCGCGTGCTGGTGACGACCGAGGCGTTCTACCGAAGGAAGGTGGCGCCGATCCGAGACCGTCTGCCACGGCTCGCCCATGTGCTGCTGGTGGGCGGGGCGAACTTGGACGCGGTGGGCGCGGGCGGGCTGCCGGCCGACTGCCTGGATTTCGACGCGGCGATGCAAGCCGCCTCGCCGCGCTTCCCCACCGCCGCTACCGCGCCCGAGGAAATGGCGCTCCTGCACTTCACCAGCGGCACCACCGGCAAGCCCAAGGGCGCGATCCATGTGCACGAGGCGGTGCTGGCGCACCACGTCACCGGCCAGTATGCGCTCGATCTCGGCCCCGAGGACATCTTCTGGTGCACGGCCGATCCCGGCTGGGTCACCGGCACGTCCTACGGCATCATCGCGCCCCTGACCAACGGCGCCTCGATGATCGTCGACGAGGCCGAGTTCGATGCCGAGCGCTGGTACCGTATCCTGGAGCGCGAACGCGTCAGCGTCTGGTACACCGCGCCCACCGCCATCCGCATGCTGATGAAGATCGGCGCCGGGATCGTCCGGGGCTTCGATCTCTCCCGCCTGCGCTTCATGGCCAGTGTGGGCGAGCCGCTCAACCCCGAGGCCGTGGCCTGGAGTGCGGACGCCTTCGGCAAGCCCTTCCACGACAATTGGTGGCAGACGGAAACGGGCGGCATCATGATCGCCAACTACGCGACGATGGACATCAAGCCCGGCTCGATGGGCCGTCCGCTGCCGGGGATCGAGGCCGGCATCGTCGCGCGCGGGGTGGATGGGCGCATCGCCGAGATCACCGCGCCGATGGCGATGGGCGAGCTGGCGCTGCGCCCGGGCTGGCCCTCGATGTTCCGCGGCTACCTGAACGAGCCCGAGCGCTACGCGAAATGCTTCGCCGATGGCTGGTATCTGACCGGCGATCTCGCCATGCGCGATGGCGATGGCTACTACTGGTTCGTCGGCCGCGCCGATGACGTGATCAAGTCCGCCGGCCACCTGATCGGCCCGTTCGAGGTGGAAAGCGCGCTGATGGAGCACAAGGCCGTGGCCGAGGTTGGCGTGATCGGCAAGCCCGATCCCACCGCCGGGGAAGCAGTGAAGGCCTTTGTCGTGCTGAAGGCCGGCCACGAGCCGAGCGAGGCGATGCGCAAGGAGCTGCTCGGACATGCGCGCCAGCGCCTCGGCCCCGCGATCGCGCCGCGCGAGATCGATTTCCGCGCCAACCTGCCCAAGACGCGCAGCGGCAAGATCATGCGCCGGCTGCTGAAGGCGCGCGAGCTCGGCCTGCCCGAGGGCGACCTCTCCACCCTGGAAAGCGACGAGCGATGAGCACCGCACGCGAAGCCAAGCCGCACCTGACGCGCCCGCATGTGCTGGCGCTGCTGCGCGAAATGCTGCGCATCCGCCGCTTCGAGGAACGCTGCGCCGAGCTCTACCAGCAGGAGAAGATCCGCGGCTTCCTCCATCTCTATATCGGCGAGGAGGCGGTGGCGGTGGGCGTAATGCAGGCGCTTCTGCCCGAGGATGCGGTCGTTGCCACCTATCGCGAGCATGGCCAGGCGCTGGCGCGCGGGGTGGCGATGAACCCGCTGATGGCCGAGATGTACGGCAAGCAGGAAGGGTGCAGCCGCGGGCGCGGAGGATCGATGCATGTGTTCGATGCCGCGACGCGCTTCTATGGCGGCAACGCCATCGTCGGCGGCGGCCTGCCGCTCGCGGTGGGGCTTGCGCTCGCCGACAGGATGCAGAACCGCGCCAACGTGACGGCCTGCTTCTTCGGCGAGGGCGCGGCGGCGGAAGGCGAGTTCCACGAGAGCATGAACCTCGCCGCGCTGTGGCGGCTGCCAGTGCTGTTCGTCTGCGAGAACAATCTCTACGCCATGGGCACGGCGCTGGCGATTTCCGAGTCCGAAACCGACATCCGCGCCAAGGCGCAATGCTACCGCGTGCCCTCGGCGGTGGTGGACGGCATGGACGTGGTCGCGGTCGAGGCGGCGGCGCGTGCCGCCGTTGCCGCGATCCGCGCCGGGGAGGGGCCGCAATTCCTCGAATGCCGCACCTACCGCTTCCGCGCCCATTCCATGTTCGATGCGCAGCTCTACCGCTCCAAGGAGGAGGTGGAACGCTGGAAGGAACGCTGCCCGATCGCCCAGCTTTCCGCCTGGGGCAGGTCGGTCGGCCTGGTCCACGATGCCGACATCGCGGCGATGGAGGCGGAGATCGCCACCGAGGTGCAGGCCTCGGTCGATTTCGCCGAGGCCGGAAGCTGGGAGCCGCTTTCCGACCTCGCGCGCGATGTCACAACCCCGCGCGAGGCCGCATGACCATGCCCGCCGCATCCGCATCCGCCGCCGCCGCGCCCGGCGTGGCGCGCATCGCCACCACCTATCGCGAGGCGGTGCGCGCCGCGATCCGCGAGGCGCTGGCGCGCGATCCGCGCACCTTCATCATGGGCGAGGATGTGGGGCGCTATGGCGGCTGCTACGCCGTGACCAAGGGACTGCTCGACGAGTTCGGGCCGGAGCGCATCCGCGACACGCCCCTTTCCGAGTCGGGCTTTGTCGGCGCCGGCATCGGCGCGGCGCTGGGCGGCATGCGCCCGATCGTCGAGGTGATGACGGTCAATTTCAGCATGCTCTGCCTCGACCAGATCCTGAACACGGCGGCCACCCTGCGCCACATGTCGGGCGGGCAGTTCAGCGTGCCGGTGGTGATCCGCATGGCGACCGGCGCCGGACGGCAGCTTGCCGCGCAGCACTCGCACAGCCTCGAGAACTGGTATGCGCACATACCGGGCATCCGCGTGCTGGCGCCGGCCACGCTCGAGGATGCGCGCGGCATGCTGGCGACCGCGCTCGCCGATCCCGACCCGGTGGTGATCTTCGAGAACGTCATGCTCTACAACATGGCCGGCGAGATCGCCGCCGATGCCGGTGCCGTCGATATCGACCGCGCTTCGGTGCGGCGTGCGGGGCGCGACCTCAGCCTGGTCACCTATGGCGGTTCCTTGTGGAAGACGCTGGCCGCGGCCGATGAACTTGCGCGCGAGGGCATCGAGGCCGAGGTGATCGACCTGCGCACGCTGCGCCCGCTAGATGACGCGACGATCATGGCCTCGGTGCGGCGCACGCGCCGCGCCGTGGTCATCGACGAAGGCTGGCGCACCGGGAGCCTGGCGGGCGAGATTTCAGCACGCATAGTCGAGCAGTGCTTCTGGTCGCTCGATGCGCCGATCGGGCGCGTCTGCACGGCCGAGGTGCCGATCCCCTACCCCAAGCATCTGGAGGATGCGGCGCTGCCGCAGGTGCCGGCGATCGTAGCGGCCGCGCGCGCGGCGCTGGGGCGCTGATGGCTGAGTTCCGCATGCCCTCGCTCGGCGCCGACATGGAGGCCGGCCGGCTGGTGGAATGGCTGCGCCGCCCGGGCGATGCGGTGAAGCGCGGCGACATCATCGCCGTGGTGGAGACGCAGAAGGGCGCGATCGAGATTGAGGTGTTCGAGGCGGGCGAGATCGAGACGCTGCTCGTGCCCGTCGGCACGACCGTGCCGGTGGGCACGCCGCTCGCGCTGATCCGTGCGCCGGGCGCGCCCGAAGCTGCCGCGCCGCCGCCAGCGCCGCCACGCCCCGCTGCCGCGCCCGCAGCACCGGCAAGGGCGCCCGCCGCAGCCGCGCCACCGCCAGCGCCTGCCGCGCCGGACGCGGCACCGGAGGCGATGAAGGCCTCGCCGGCCGCGCGCCGGCTCGCTGCCGAGAAGGGCATCGACCTTGCCACCCTGCGCGGCAGCGGGCCCGAAGGCGCGATCGTCTTCGTCGATGTCGAGCAGGCCTGGCAGCACGCGCAGCCCGCCGGCGCGCCCGCCGCGCCCGCCACGCCGCCAGCACCCGCCGCGCCGAAGCCGATCGACCTTGCGGCGATGCGGGGGGCGATCGCCGCGGCGATGGCGCGGGCAAAGCGCGAGATCCCGCACTACTACGTGCAGCACGCGGCCGATCTCGGCGCCGCGACCGACTGGCTCGCCGCGACCAACGCCGCCCGCCCGCCCGATGGGCGGCTCGTGCTCGGGGCGCTGCTGGTGAAGGCGGTGGCGCTGGCCGTGCGCGCCATGCCCGAGTTCAACGGCCATTTCCGCGACGGACGCTTCGAGCCGGCCGGGCGCGTGCATGTCGGCAGCGCGATCGCGCTGCGCGGCGGCGGGCTGGTCGCGCCCGCGATCCACGATGCGGACACGCTGCCGCTCGATGCCGTGATGGCGCGGCTGCGCGATCTGGTGAACCGCGTGCGCGCCGGGCGCTACCGCGCCTCCGAGCTCGCCGATCCCACGGTCACGCTGACCAGCCTCGGCGATCGCGGTGCCGATGCGATGCTGCCGATCATCAACCCGCCGCAGGTGGCGATCATCGCCGCCGGCACCCCGGCGCGCCGCCCCTGGGTGGTGGGTGACGGCCTTGCCGTGCGGCCGGTGATGCTGCTCTCGCTCGCCGCCGATCATCGCGCGAGCGACGGCCATCGCGGCGCCCTGCTGCTGGCCGACATCGCCCGCCGCCTGACGGAGCCCGCAAGCCTATGAACCGCGACGAACTGAAGCGCGTGCTGCTGGAGGAGATCGCCAATGTCGCGCCCGAGGTCGATCCCGCCACCGTGCCCGAGGACGCCGATCTGCGCGAGGCGCTGGATATCGATTCGATCAGCTTCCTGAACCTGGTCATCGCGCTGAACGGGCGGCTCGGCGTGAACGTGCCCGAACTCGACTATCCGAAGCTGCGCGAGCTGCGCGGCGCGCTCGACTATCTCGCCGCCGCCGTGGCCCGGCGCTCGGACACGTTCGGTTTGGCTTGAAACAGCCGAACGGAAGCCGCGCCCGAGAATTTGTGGTGCGCGAGCAGCTTTCTCCGCTCTAGCGGAATCGCTCTGCGGTCACGCCAGATCGGAACCTGCTTCAGTCCTGCGGCTTCGGGGCGGATGCGCGCAGGCCGCGCACCGGTGCCGCGCGCTCGCCCACGGCGGCGCGGAGCTGGCGGCGGAACTCGTCGCGCTTCTCGTGGATCGAGGCGATCGCCGGCCCCATGGCGATGCCGAGCGCGACGAGGCTGGCTTCCGAAAGCTGCAGGCTCGCCTCGATCGTCTCGGGCACGGCGTCGGTCACGCCCGCTTTGTAGAGTTTCTCGGCGTGGCGCGCATCGCGCGCGCGGGCGATGATCGGCACGTCGGCACGCAGGCGGCGCGCCACCGCCACGATCTCATCGATCTCGGGATGGTCGCTGATGGTGATGATCAGCGTGCGCGCCTGCTCGTAGCCGCAATGCTTCAGGAAGAGCGGGTTCTTGGCATCGCCGAAATAGGCCGCCTTGCCCTGGCCGCGCAGCCGCGCCACGGCGTGCGCATCGCGGTCGGTGACGACGTAGCTGATGCCGTGCACGGCCAGGAGTTCGGACACGAGATGGCCGACCCGCCCGCCGCCGACGATGATCGCCTGTGCGCTGATATCGGCCGGCGGCGGCCCCATCAGCTCGGGCGCCCCGTCGCCGGCCTGGCCGAGGCGGCGCGAGAGGAAGCGGCCGATCGCGCCGAGCGGGGGGATCGTCGCCATCGACAGGGCGATCACGCCGAGCAGCAGCGCGCCCTCGGGCCCCGGCACGATGCCAAGCGAGACGGCCAGCCCGATCACGACGAAGGCGAACTCCCCGCCGGGGCCGAGCAGCAGCGCCATCTCGATCGCCGCCGGCCAGGCCAGCGCGAAGCGGCGCGCCAGCGGCAGGATCAGCACGATCTTGATCGCGATCAGCCCGCCAGCGAGCGACAGGATCTCCCCCGGCCGCGCCAGCAGGCCGGGCACGTCGATGCGCATGCCCACCGCGATGAAGAACACGCCGAGCAGGAGGCCGTTGAACGGCTCCACCGTCGCTTCCACCGCCTTGTGATACTCGGTCTCGGCCAAGAGCAGGCCGGCGACGAAGGCGCCGAGTGCCATCGACAGGCCGGAAGCGGCGGCCAGCACGCCGGCGCCGATCGCCACCAGCATCGTCGCCGCCACGAACAGTTCGGGGCTTTGCGTGCCCGCGACCAGGCGGAACAAGGGGCGCAGCACCAGCCGCCCGACCGTGACGATGCCGCCCAGCGTCAGCGCTGCCGCGCCCAGGGCCGTTGCCAGCCCGAGCAGGAGCGAGCCCTGGTTCTGCGGCGCCAGCATGCTGACCAGGAACAGGATCGGCACGACGGTGAGGTCCTGGAACAGCAGCACGGCGAAGCTCGCCCGCCCCATGCTGGTGGCAAGCCGTCCTCGCTCGGCCAGCAGGCGCAGCACCACGGCGGTGGACGACAGTGCGAGGCTGGATCCGGTCAGCACCGCCGCGGGCGCGGACAGGCCAAGCAGAAGGGCCGCGCCGCCCAACACGAGCGAGGCCGACAGCACCTGCAGCCCGCCCAGCCCGAACACCAGCCGGCGCATGGTGATCAGGCGCTGCACGGAAAGCTCAAGCCCGATCACGAACATCAGGAACACGATGCCAAGCTCGGCGATGCCGGGCAGGTCGGTGTCGCCGCTGATCGTCAAGGAACGCAGGAGTGGCACCTCGTCCACGAGCTGGCCGAGGCCGCGCGGTCCCACCAGCGCGCCCATTGTCAGATAGCCGATCACCGGGCTGATGCGCAGGCGGTGCATCACCGGCACCACCACGCCGGCCGTGGTGAGGACGATCAGCGTCTCCTTGTAGAATGTCAGATCGCCGGGCGTGGACACGGGCTCAGCCCCGGCTGGCGGGGGCCGCGTCGCGGCCGTTGACCGGCGCGGGCGCGCCCGCCCTTGTCTTTGCCCTTGTCGTCTCGGCCATGTGCCGGCCAAGCAGGAAGGTGACGAGCAGGAGTTGCACCAGGTTGACCGCGATTCCCACCAGCCAGGCGGCGGCGTAGTAGCCGACACGGTCGAAGATCTCGCCCGCGAGCCAGGAGCCGAAGGCCATGCCCGACAGGCTGACGAAGATCAGCATCGGCACGCGCCAGTTGGCCTCGGCGGCCGGGAAGATCGCACGGATGGTGAGGATGTAGGCCGGGATGATGCCGCTGAAGCCGAAGCCATAGGCAGCGGCAACGAAGAACAGCCCGGCTTCGTCGATCGTCACCAGGAAGGCGGCCATGCCGATGATCTGCGCGATGTTGCCCAGCAGCACGGTCCAGAGCCCGCCGATGCGATCGGAGATCGCGCCCCACACCTGGCGGCTGATGAAGGCGCTGAGCAGCAGCACCGAGAGCATCGCCGCGCCCACCGAGCGCGAGATGCCGAGATCGGCGCAGAAGGCCACCAGGTGCGCCGCCGGCATGGCCATCGGCACGCAGCACATGAAGGCGGCGATCGCCAGCAGGGCCAGCGCCAGGTTGGGCTGCATGCCGAGCACCTTGGCGCCCACCTGCGGCTCGGGCCCGTGCGTGCCCTGGGGCAGGGGCGGGGGCGGGCGGCGTATGATCGCCAGCGCGAGCGGCACCACCAGCGCGGCGGCGAACAGGCCGTAAAAGAGCATGGTGCGCTGCCAGCCCACGGTGGCAATTGCCCGCTCGAACACCGGCGGCCACAGCGCGCCGGCGATGTGCTGGCCGGACGACACCAGCGCGAGCGCGGTGCCGCGCCGGCGGTCGAACCACATCGAGACATGGGTCATCATCGGCGCGAACAGGGCGCCGGTGCCGAACACGCCGACGCCGATGCCGATGCCGGCCAGAAGCTGCCAGGCTGCGCCGCCCGAGGCGAGCGCGAGCCCGGCGGCCAGCGCAATGCCGCCCATCGCCGCGACGAGGCGCATGCCGATCCGCCCCGACAGCCAGCCGCACAGCACACCACCCGCACCCGAGCCGAAATAGGCGAAGGCGGTGGCAGCCGAAGGCAGGGAACGGCCCTGGCCGAGATCCTCGGCGATCTGCGGCAGGCCCACGATCACGATCAGGGCCGCGCCCTGCGCCAGCGCCAGCATCACCACGGCGGCGATCGCCACCACCCACGAGGTGCGCGTCTCGATCGTGTCGCGCTGCGCGAGCATCGCGGCCTGGCTGGCGGTAGGCGCGGTCATGGACCGATACTCAAGACAGCGGCGCTCATGGCGGGGCTGGACGCAACCGGGGCAAGCGGGCCGAAGCCTGCCCCGCCCGGCCGGGCGTGGTGCAGCGCGATGGAGGACTCCATAGCGTGCAGCGTCGCATGTCCGCCACGCGCCGTCGAGCGTCGCGGCGCGGCCGGGTCGCGGGCGCGCGGATCAGCCGCGCGAGGGCGGCAGGGAACGGCCGGTCAGGAACCCGCCATCGATCGGCAGCACCGTGCCGGTGATGAAGTCGGCCTCCTCGCCGGCGAGATAGGCCACCGCGCGGGCGACATCGTCCGGCTCGCCGATGCGCCCGAACGGCACCATCTGCGTGAAGGCGGTGCGGTAGGCATCGGGGAAGCGGTCATCGCCGAGATCGATCAGGCTGGGCGCCACGGCGTTGACGCGGATCTTGTGCGGCCCGAGTTCGAGCGCCAGGCTTTTCGTCAGCATCACCAGCCCGGCCTTCGACGCACTGTAGTGCGCCGCCCCGCGCCGGGCCGAGAAGGCGGAGGTTGAAACCACATTCACGATCGCGCCCCCGCCGCCGGCCGCGACGCGAGCGCGCGCGAAGGCCTGCGCGCACAGGAAGGCGCCGGTGAGGTTGACGCCGATCACCTCGGCCCAGGCCGCCTCGGTCATCTCCAGCACGGGGTTGGAAAGGGCGACGCCGGCATTGTTGACCAGCACGCCGACACCGCCCGGCTCGGCCGCGAGCGAGGCGATGACGGCGTTCACCCGCGCGCTGTCGCGCACATCGAGCGCGAGCCCGCGCGCGCGGATGCCCTTGGCGGCAAGCGTGGCGGCGGCCTTCTCGGCGGCTGCGCCGTCGCGGCCGGCCAGCACGACCGCCATGCCGCGTGCGCCAAGGCGGGCGGCGATGGCGCGGCCGAGGCCGCCGGCCCCGCCGGTGATCAGGGCGTTGGCGGGTGGGGACGAAGCGGGCATCGGCACCTCCTTTGTGTGTCTCGGTTCCGCTGGCGCTCCGCCCCTTGGCTGCGGCGGGGTGGGCGGCGCCTAGAGATCGATGATCAAGGATAGTGCGGCATCGCAGCGCGCGCGCGCGCCGGGCGGCAGCACCAGCGTCGCCTCGCGCTCCTCGACCAGCGCCGGGCCTTCCACCACATCGCCAGGGCCGAGCGCGTAGCGGTCGATCACGGCGGCGGGCACGAAGCCCTGGCCCGCGACCCAGCAGGGCCGCTCGCCCTTGACGCGCCGGCTGCCGCCGGCGGGGCGCGGCGCGGCGGCAAGGTCGATGCGCGGGCGCGGCCCCGACACGACCACGCGCCAGGACACGGTTTCGGGCTCGGCCGATTCGGTGCGGCCATAGAGCGCGCGATAGGCGCTGGCGAAGCTCTCCGCCAGTGCCGCGCGATCGCCGGCGGCGATGAAGGCATCGGGCACGGCGGCTTCCACCTCGTGGCCCTGGCCGGCATAGCGCATCAGGCAGGTGCGGCGCACGGCAACGGCGGCGGCGGGCACGCCAGCGCCGGCGACAAGGTCGCGGCCTTCCTGCTCCAGCGCGCCGAGCATCGCCGCCGTGGCCTTGAGGTCGAGCGCGGACAGCGCCGCCACCTGCGCCCGCCCGATCGCGAAGGCGGTGGGTGCCGCCAGCATGCCGAGGGCGGAGGCAACGCCCGCGCCCAGGGGCGCGATAACGCGCTTGACGCCCATCTTGCGCGCGACATGGCAGGCATGCACCGGCCCCGCGCCGCCCAAGGCCACCAGCGCATAGTCGGAGACGCGCTTGGCCTTCTCCAGCGCATGGATGGAGGCGGCCTGGGCCATCGCCTCGTTCACCGTCTCGTGGATCGCCCAGGCGGCTTCCGCCGCGCTCATGCCCAAGGGCTTGCCGAGATGCTCGGCCAGCGCCTGCTCGGCCAGCTCGCGCTTGAGCACCATGTCCCCGCCGAGGAAGCTGCCGGCATCGAGATAGCCGAGCATCAGGTCGGCATCCGACACGGTGGGCAGGGTGCCGCCGAGCCCGTAGCAGGCCGGGCCGGGATCGGAGCCGGAGCTGTCGGGGCCGACCTGCACGAGGCCGAGCCGGTCGATGCGCGCGATGCTGCCCCCGCCGGCGCCGATCTCGATCATGTCGGCCACCGGCACCTTGAGCGGCAGGCCCGAGCCGCGCTTGAAGCGGAACACGCGCGCGACCTCGAACTCGACGGCGCGATCGGGCTCGCCATCCTCGATCAGGCAGGCCTTGGCGGTGGTGCCGCCCATGTCGAAGGCCATCACCCGCCGCTCGCTGGCGAGAGCGCCGAACAGGGCGGCGGCCTGCGCCCCGCCGGCGGGGCCGGATTGCACCAGCCGGATCGGGAAGGCGCGCGCCGCCTCGGCCGTGACCGTGCCGCCATCGGACAGCATCAGGTAGAGGCCGCGCGTGAGCCCGCCCTTCTGCAGGCCCTCCTCCAGCCGCTGCACATAGGCATCGAACACCGGCTGGACATAGGCGTTGGCAACGGCGGTGGAGGCGCGCTCGTATTCGCCAAGCTCGGGCACCAGGGCCGAGGCCCGCGTGATGCGCAGGCCCGGCGCCACCTCGCGCAGGATCGCCTCGGCGCGGCGCTCATGCGCGTCGTTGGCATAGGCGTGCAGGAAGCAGATCGCCACCGCGCCCACGCCCGAGGCGGCGATCGCCGCCGCGACCTTGCGCATCCCGGCCTCGTCGAGGGCGGCGCGCACCGTGCCATCGGCCAGCATGCGCTCGCCCACCTCGAAGCGGAGCGCGCGCGGCACGAGCGGCTCGGGCACGCGGATCGACAGGTCGTAGATGTCGTAGCGCCACTCCTTGCCGATCTCGAGCACGTCGCGGAAGCCAGCGGTGGTGACGAGCGCGACCTTCACGCCCTTGCGCTCGATCAGCGCGTTGGCGACGAGCGTCGTGCCGTGGATCACCGGCAGCGCATCCCTGGCCGCGACGCCGGCCTTGGCCAGGATCGAGGCGACGCCGGACAGCACCGCCTGCTCGGGATCGTGCGGTGTGGTCAGCACCTTCTCGTTGACGAGGCGGCCGGTGCCTTCCTCCAGCAGCACGAGGTCGGTGAAGGTGCCGCCGATATCGACACCGATGCGATAGCCGTTGGCCATGACCGCTACTCCGCCGCCTTGGTGGTGCCGACAAGGCCGGAGGCGCGATCGCCCGCCAGTGCCTCGGCGCTGCGCTCGGCCGGGTTGCCGAAGCCGCCGCCGCCCGGTGTCTCGAACACGATCAGGTCCTCGGCCTTGAGCGTGACCCGGGTCTTCGAGGGCAGCCGCTCGCCATTGAGGTATTCGCGCCCCGGCGCGCCCGGCGCCCCGCCAAGCAGGCCGCGCGGGGGAAAGAGCACGCGCTCGTGGCGGTAGGTGGCCGTCAGCGGTGTCGCCGAGAGCGACCGGAACGACATGCGCTGGCCGTGCCCGCCGCGATAGCGGCCATTGCCGCCGCTATCGGCGATGAAGGATTTCTCCTCGACCAGCATCGGCACCTGGTGCTCGAACTGCTCGACCGACTGCGCGGCGACGTTGGAGGGGAAGGAGAGGCAGCCCGGCCCGTCGCCATCGGCGCGTGCGCCATGCCCGCCATTCATGAAGTACATCTTCACGAAGCGCTTGCCGCGCCGATCGAGCCCGCGGAAATAGACGTTCCAGAGCGGCGAGCCGCAATCGGCGATGACGCGGTCGGGCAGCACGGGCGCGAGCGCGCCGAGCACGGCGGGCGGCAGGTAGTGGCCGGTCAGGTGCCGGCCCCAGACCGGCGCCGGGCGGCGCGGATTGACCAGCGTGCCGTCCGGGGCGGTGACGCGGAAGGGGCGGAACACGCCGTCATTGTTGGGGCCGTTCGGATCGAACAGGCACTTCACCGCATAGGCGGTGTAGGCGGCGGTGAAGCTCATCGGCGAGTTCACCGGCCGGTCGATCTGCGCCGAGGTGCCGGCATAGTCCACCGTGATGGTGCCGTCCTTGATCGTCACCGCGCAGCAGAGCTTGAGCGGCGCATCGAAGCCGTCGATGTCGAGAGTGTCGCGGTAGGTGCCGTCCGGCACGGCGGAGAGCGCGGCGCGCATCGCACGTTCCGAGCGGTCGCAGATCTCGTCCACCAGCGGCGCGAGGTCGGTGATGCCCTCCTCGGCCAGGATGCGGTTCAGCCGCTCCTCGGCGATGCGGTAGGCGGCGAACTGCGCGCGCAGATCGCCGATCGTCTCGTCCGGCTCGCGCAGGTTGGCGTACAGGAGGTCGAACAGCTCCTGATTGTCGGCCCCGGCGCGGCGGATATGCATGGGCGGGATGGTCAGCCCTTCCTCGTAGGAATCGGCCGCCTCGGGGCGCGGCGCGCCGCCGACATCGACCGTGTGCGCGACCGAGCCGACGAACGCGAACAGCCGCCCATCGCGGAACAGGGGCGCCATCATGGTGATGTCGTTGAGATGGCCGGTGCCGAACCAGGAATCGTTGGTGATCAGCACATCGCCCGGCTTCAGGCTGGCGGCGGGGAGGCGCGCGAGCATGTGGCCGAGCGTCTTGGGCATGGTGGCATTGAAGGACGGCACGCTGCGCGTCGATTGCGCGAATTGCCGCCCGCGCGCGTCCATCAGCCCGACGGCGAGATCCCAGTTCTCCCGCACCACCGAGGAGAAGGAGGTGCGCACGAAGGTGTGCGCCACCTCGTCCATCAGCCCGGTCATGCGCTGCCACAGAAGCCCGACCGCGAGCGTGCCGATTCCGTCCGCCATCTGGTGCCGATCCTCCCGATTCCTGGCCGTTTCCTGGCCGATGCGGGCCGCACTATGCCGCCCGGGACGCGGGGGCGATAGAGGGCGCGTGGCGCCGGCGCAGCGCCCATTGTTGCCGGTTCGTTCCCCTGCCTGCTCCGCTGCCGGCAGGAGGATGGAACCGCCCGGCGGCTCGCGCGTTCATGTTGGCAGAACGGCGCTGCCGTAACCGTTCCGGCGCCGACCTAGCCCCACCTGGCCAGGATCATCCTGGCGGCTTCGCCCAGCCGCTGCCCGCCGCCCCGCCCCGGAGATCGCAGCAATGTCTGCACCCGCCCCGACCAAGGTCGGCGCCGCGTTCGCGCTGGCCGGACTGCTGATGCTTGCTGCCATGCCGTCCGCCTGCGCCCACTCCGTCCATGGCGCGCACGACGCCGGCAAGGGGCCTGCCGCCGCCGGCAAGCCGCCGATCGCCGCCGGGCGCGACCGCGCCGCCGCCCCGCCCGGTGTGAAGGATGGCGCCACCGCCCCGGTCACGCGCGCGGGCCTGACCTTCGCGCCCAATTCCTGCGACCGCGAACAGCAGGAGGCCGTGATCGAGGCCTTCGCCGCCGCCAAGCAGCAGCTCGCCGCGGGCCGCGCCTTCCTGCGCGCCAACCCCGAGCACGAACATGTCGTCAAATGGTTCGGCGAGCACACCCAGAAATACGTCAACCGCGTGCTGGAGGCGACGCATCTGCGCGTCTCGAATCCGGTCGGTCTGACGATCGAGTGCAGCCAGCAGGTCGGCACCTGTGCCGCGCGCACCTTCGCCTTCGCCCGCCCGGGCAGCGAGGTGATCGGCCTCTGCCCGGTCTTCTTCCGCCGCCCACTGCATGGGCGGGATTCGCGGCTTGGCATCATCGTCCACGAGGTGAGCCACCTTGCCGGCGGCACGCAGGACCATGCCTACTCGCCGCAGCAGGCCGAGGAGCTGGCGAAAAGCGACCCGATCAAGGCCGCCGGCAACGCCGATTCCTACGAGTATTTCATCGAGTTCCTGCCCGGCAGCCCCGGTGCCAGCGCGTCGGCGCCCGCGGCCCAGGGCCTGCCACGGAAATAGCGCCGCGCAGGCAGGGCCGTGCCAGCAAGCAGGGCCGTGCCAGGCGGCAAGTAGCCGGGCCCGCGACCGCACCCACTGCGCGCCATGCGCCCCGTGCAGCCCCGCCGCACGCGCATCATTCTTGACCCCGAACGGCCGAGCCGCTTACTTGCGCGGGCGGTGGCGCAATCCGCGCACCGCGTCGCGCCCCCGCGCCATCCGGGCGCGCGGGCTTTGCTCGGGAGGGGTCCCATGGACACCTTGGTTCGCACCGGTTCGGTTTTCATCGACGGCGAGGCCGGCACCACCGGCCTTGGCATCCGCGAGCGCCTGCTGGGCGTTCCCGGTGTGACGGTGAAGAGCGTCGCGGCCGAGCGACGAAAGGACCCCGAGGCGCGCCGCGCGATCATGGCCGAGGTCGATCTGGTCGTGCTCTGCCTGCCCGACGATGCCGCGCGCGAGGCGGTGGCGATCGCCGAGAGCTTGGGCGGGAAGGCGCCGCGCCTCCTCGATGCCTCGACCGCGCACCGCGTCGCCCCCGGCTGGGTGTTCGGCTTCGCCGAGATGACCTCCGGCCAGGACGATGCCATCCGCGCCGCCCGGCGCGTCGCCAATCCCGGCTGCTACCCCTCGGGCGGCATCGCGCTGCTGCGCCCGCTGGTCGATGCCGGCATCATCCCGGCCGACTACCCGGTCACGGTCAATGCCGTGTCCGGCTATTCCGGCGGCGGCAAGTCGATGATCGAGGCCTATGAAAGCGGCAAGGCGCCGTCCTTCGAGCTCTACGGCCTCGGGCTCGAACACAAGCATGTGCCGGAGTTGCAGCTCTATTCCGCGCTGAAGGCGCGGCCGATCTTCGTCCCCTCGGTCGGCAATTTCCGCCAGGGCATGCTGGTGAGCGTGCCCTTGCACCTCGACACGCTGCCGGGCAAGCCCAAGGCGGCGGATCTGGAGGCGGCGCTGGCCGCGCGCTATCGCGGCAGCGAACTGGTCGCGGTGGTGCCGGTCGACTTGGCGAAGAAGGGCGCCGACCGGCTGGAGGCGGAATCGCTCAACAACACCGACCGGATGGAGCTGCGCGTCTTCGCCAACGAGGCGCGCCGGCAGGCGGTGCTGGTGGCCAAGCTCGACAATCTCGGCAAGGGCGCCTCGGGCGCGGCGGTGCAGAATATCCGCCTGATGCTCGGGCTGGCCTGATGCTCGGGCTGGCCTGAGCGCGCCCCGGCGCGCGGCGGCCGCCCCTCCGCGCTAGATGATCTCCAGCCGCCGCTTGCGGCTGGGCGGCGGGAAGGCCTGGTCGAGCGTGGCGAGGTCGGCCGGGCCGAGTGCGATCGCGGCGGCGGCGCGATTCTCGCGCACATGCTCGGGCCGCGCCGCCTTGGGAATCGAGATCACGCCCGGGACACGCATCGTCCAGGCGATCGCGATCTGCGCCGGCGTGGCGCTGTGGCGCTTCGCCACCTCGGCCAGCGCCGCATGGACGCGCATCCGCCCCTGGCCCAAGGGCGTGTAGGCCATGACCGGCAGGCCCGCGCTTTCGCACCAGGGCATCAGGTCGAACTCGATGCCGCGGCTTTCCAGGTTGTAGAGCACCTGGTTGGCGGCGCAGTTGCGCCCATCCGGCAGCGCGGCCAGTTCCGCCATGTCGGCGGTGTCGAAGTTGGACACGCCCCAGTGGCGGACATGGCCCGCCTCGCGCAGCCGCTCGAACCCCTCGACCACATCGCCCAGATTCTCGCCGCCGCGCCAGTGCAGCAGGTAGAGGTCGATCTGCCCGCATTTCAGGCGCTTGAGGCTGCGCGCGCAGGCGGCCGGGATACCAGCGCGGCCGGCATTGTGCGGATAGATCTTGGAGACGATGAACAGCCCCTCGCGCCGGCCGGCGATCGCCTCGCCCACCACCTCCTCGGCGCCGCCTTCGCCATACATCTCGGCCGTGTCGATCAGCGTGATGCCGAGATCGAGGCCGAGTTGCAGCGCCGCCACCTCGGCCTTGCGCCGGCGCGCATCCTCGCCCATGCGCCAGGTGCCCATGCCGAGCCGGGGCATGATTGCGCCGCCCGGCAGCGCCAGGGTCGGGATCGGCTGCATGATTCCTCTCCTCCGTCGGTCGCGCTCGCGGCCTTGAATGTAGCCGAAAACGCCATCACGTTTCGGCCATGATCACGGATAATGTTGCGCGATTGCCCGCCGCGGCGAAAGGCCCCGCGCCGGACGCGCGCCAGCAACCCGGAGGTTCCGCCATGCCGCGCCAGCCCGCCCATACGCTTCTTGTCGCCTTCGCGCTCCTTGCCGGCGCCGGCGCCATCGCTGCGTCCCTGCCGGCCTCGGCCCAGCCGCGAAGCGTGCCCGCGCAGCGGACGGCCGAGGATATCGGCACCTGGCGGCTCGACTGTACGATCGACCCGATGACCGATCGCGCCGACTGCGTCATGCGTCACCGCAGCTGGATCGAGGTGCCGAAGGAGGGGCCGGAGGGCACCCCCGGCATGGCCTTCGAGATGATCCGCCGCGGCGAGGCAGTGGCGCCTGCCATCACCTCGCGCGGGCTCGGGCTGGAAACCGTGGCGCGCGGGCTGATGGCGTTCGGCGCCAATGCCCAGATCCGCTTCGACCGCCACCCGATGGTCGAGGCGCCCTGCGCGATCGAGGGGCGGGCGATGGTGTGCGTGCCGCGCGCCGAGCTTGCGGCAGAGCTTGCCAAGCAGATGGAAAGCGCGCGCACCGTGCTGGTGCGGTTCCGTGCCACGACCCCCTTGCCGATCGGCGGCCCGACCGAACCGGTGGCGCTCGACCTGTCGGACACGGCACGCGCGATGGCGCGCTTCCGCCAGATGGTGCCGGCGCAGTCGGCGGCCGCCCCGGCGGCGCAGCCGCCCGTGGCCGGCGCCACCTCCGGCACCGCCAATGATGTGGGCGACACGGTCAACCGCATCATGCAGATGCTGGGCACGCTGACCCAGGGTGGCGGCCAGCCCGGCCAGGCGCCCGCGCCGGCGCCCGGCCGCTAGGGCACGTTCCGTTCGGCTTGAATCAGTCGAACGGAAGTCGTGCTCGAGGAACTTATGGTTTGCGAGCAGCTTGGTCCGATCTGGTGGAACCGCGCTGCGGTTCCACCAGATCGGACGCTGCTCTAGGCTGAATCGACATTCAGCGGGTCCAGATGATGGCGGCGGCGATGTGAACGAAGCTGAGGAAGTATGCGGCTCTTCGGTCGTATCGGGTGGCGAGGCGACGGAAGTGCTTGAGCTTGTTGA
>JADZEB010000049.1 GCA_020850755.1 Alphaproteobacteria bacterium
GCCGGGGCCGACACGGTCCGACCATCCACCGCGAAATCAACCAAAACAGGCCGATCCACCGAACCGCCAATCCTCAGATCCGACACCATGCCACACCAAGCCCCATACCCAAACAACTCGACCAGGACGCCAACACCCATCCAGACGGACGCGCGGCATGGCTCGGGTCAATTGTTTCGAAAGTAGAACACTTGACCGGACAACTGACAAGGGTCCTCGACCGATAGTGTACGGAGCTTTGCCCGCCGATACTTGGCGGCCGACAAGTCGAGGATGCGCTCGGCGGAAGTGGTGGTGTCGATGACGCGGCCGCAGGCGGACCAGCTTCCGGCCATGACGGCCCCGATGCGCCCGGGCCTGCGCGGCGGGCCCCAGCGCAGCCATTCGTGCTCGATGCGACCGCGCCGGACCGCTCGCCCGCGGCGCGGCATGGCCACCCCTCGAAGCCGCGCAACAGCCCGCTTCCCAAGATCCGCCGAGCAGGCCTTGGCCGGTCCTGCCGGCTTGCCGCGGGCCGGCGACATCGGCCGGCCTCGATCCGGGGTGCCTCCGCGGCGGCGGCATGGCGCCCGGCATGGGACGCGCGAGACGCTCGCGGCCGGATTGCGTTATCGCGGCAACGCTTGCGCCGAGTGGCCGGCACGCCGAGGGGCCAGCGGCGCTGGAAGCAGGAGCGTCCGCCGCCTTCGCCCCGCCGGACGCGTGGCCGGCCCCGGACGATGCGCTCAGCCCGGCGATCGACCTCGGCGACCGGCGCGGCGGCGGCGCCCGAGCATCTCGTGGGCGCGGCTGAAATTGCCGGCGGCGAAGGCGCCGACGATCGAGATCTCGCCTGCAAGGCAGAGCGCGCCCACCACCTCGGCCAGCGCATGCGCCTTGCCGGGGCCGGAAAGCCCCATCAGCGCGAGGCAGGCCTGCTGGCTCGGCAGGCCGGTGCCGCCGCCGACCGTGCCGACGATGACGTTGGGCAGCGTCACCGAGGCGTAGAGCGCGCCATCGGCCGTCACCTCCATGCGCGTCACGCCGACCGCAGATTCCGCGACGCAGGCCGCGTCCTGGCCGGTGGCGATGTAGAGCGCGGCGAGGCCGTTTGCGTAGTGCCCTTGCACGCCGACCGACCCGCTCAGCACGCCGCCCAGCACGCCCACGCGCCAGGACTCGACCATGTCGGCAGGCGTGGTGCCGAGCGCCTTCGCCACCAGCGCCTCCGGCACCACTGCCTCGGCGGTGACGCGGCGGCCGCGCACGCTCTGCAAGGTGGCGCTCGTCGCCTTCTTGTCGCCCGACATGTTGCCGTCCAGGAACCAGCGGCGCGGCTTCACCGGTGCCTCGGCCAGGATCACACGGCAGGCGGCCTCGGTGGCGAAGGTGGTCATGTTCTGGCCCGCCGCGTCGCCGGTGGAGTAGACGAAACCGAGGTAGAGGTGGTTGCCCTCGAGCGTGAGCGTGAGGTCGATCAGCTTGCCGTGCTGCGTGGTCGCCTCGGCGGCGGCGCGCAGCCGCTCGCGGTTCTCCAGCACCCAGACCGCGAGGCTGCCCGCATCGACCAGACGGTCGAACACGAAGCATGGCGTGCGCGGCACGCCCTCTCCGAGCAGGGCTGCGGTGGCGCCGCCGCTCGCCGTCAGCAGCGCCGCGCCGCGGTTGTAGGAGGCGACCAGGGCCGCCTCGGTGGTGGCGAGCGGCACCCGGTAGAGCCCGCGCGCCCAAAGCCCGTTCACCGCCAGAGGCCCGACGATGCCGACCGGCAGCTTGACCGTGCCGATGAAGCTCTCGATCGAGGCCTGCCAGGTATCCACCGCCGCCGCACTGGCGGGGTCGAGCAGCGCGTCGCGCGCGGCCACGGGCACCTCGAGATCCTGCCAGCGCCGGGCGATGCCGGCTGCCGACATGTCGGTGTCGAGCCAGGCGGCCGCGGATGGCAACTCCCCCGGCGGGGCGGCCGCCAGCCGCACGCGCGCCGCATCGTCGGTGTAGCGGCTGCGAATGGCGGCGATCGTGCGGAGCGCGCGTTCGCTCGATATCATGCTGCGGTCCTTTGCCTTGGCCGGCGCGTGGTGTCGCCGGCGCGGTCCTCTCAGATCATGCGCGCCAGCGCGCCATAGTCCACCTTCGAGCCGTGGCGCGCGTCGAGCGGGATGCGCGCCAGCACCTTCACCTCGATCGCGCCCAGTGCAGCGGCGGCCTGCCGCCAGGCGTCGAGATGCCGCGTCTCGCCCTCGATCGCCAGCACGGCACGGCCGTCGCGCGCAGCCGCCAGCGCCGCACGCCGCACGCCGGGCCAGCCCCGCGCCGCGACCTCGACGCAGAACGGATAGAGGCCGCCGGCGCGGCCGGCGAGCCGGCCGAGCAGCCACAAACGGCCCGTCTCGTCCAGCCGGCCGGCGTCGCCGGTGCGGTGCCAGAGCCGGCCGTCGATCGTTACCTTGGTGTCGGCGTCCTGGGCCGGGTCGAGATAGCCGCGCACCACATGCGCGCCGCTGACCAGTATCTCGTCGGCCTCGATCCGCAGCGCGATCTCCGGCACCGGCCGGCCGGCGAGCAGGCCGGCGCCGGCTGCCATCGCCTGCCAGTCCTCGGCCTTGATCTCGTCGGCGGCGAGATGGGCGATCGGCTCGGCCTCGGTCGAGCCATAGACGGCGATGACGCCCGCGGGCGGCAGGCGCGCGGCCAGAGCCCGCATCAGCTCGGGGAACACCGGTCCGCCGCCGGTGACCGCCTGGCGCAGCGGGGCGGGCAGCGGCCCCTGTTGCGCGTCGAGGCGCTCGCACAGCACCGGCGGCAGCAAGAACCGCGTGACACGCTCGCGCGCCATGGCGGCGAGGATGCGCGCCGGGTCGGCCGAGGCCGGGCGGCGCAGATCCCAGCCGGGCAGCAGGGTGGTGACGCCGAGGCCGAGATGCGCCAGCACCAGCACCGGGAAGCCGACCAGCGCCACCTCCTCGGCGCCCTGCGGGCGCAACAACGGCATGAGCGCGGCGTGCTGGGCCAGCAGCAGGCCGTGGCTGCGCACGATGCCCTTGGGCGCGCCGGTCGAGCTGCTGGTGAACGAGATCAGCGCCGGGTGCTCGTCCGGCAGATCGAGCGGCGGCGCGTCCGCGCCCGGCATGTCCAGGCCGGGCGCGAGGCGCAGCGGAATCGCGCGCAGCTCGGGCAGCAGGCGGGCGAGCAGGCGCAGCGCCATCCCGGCCAGCAAGGCGCGCGGCTGCGCGATCCGCGCCGCGTGGCGCAGGCCGGCGAGCCCGAGCGCGGGCTCGGGGAAGACCGGCACCGCGCCGATGCGCCAGAGCCCGGCGAGCGCCGCATAGAGCTCGATGCCGAGCGGCAGCGCCACCAGCACGCGCGCGCCGGCGTCGATGCCGGCCCGCCGGAAACCGCGCGCGCGCGCCGCCGACAGCGCGCCAAGGGCGGCGAAGGTGATGCGTCCGCCATCGGCCCCGATCAGCGCGCAACGGTCTGGCGCGGCCGCGATCTGCTCGAACAGGGGTGCGAGCAGGGTCATGGGCCAAGGCGCCTTCCCATCAGCGCGTAGCGGCGGAACACGCGCCCGCCATGCCGCTCGCTGCCGCGGCGCGAGATATTGTCCTCGTGCATCAGGGCGTGGATCACCTCGCGGAAGCCCAAGTCGCGCGCGACCAGATGCGCCTGCTCCAGCAGCATGCGGCCGGCGCCGTGCCGCAGGCTGGCATAGGTCTTGATGATGGCCGCCGGTGGTGCCGTCCCGGCGAGGAAATCGGGGAAGGCGAGCAGGAAGGCGCAGACCCCGCCCGCGGCATCGCGCGCCAGCAGCACCAGGCGCGGATCGAGGCGCGGCAGCAGCGGCAGGTAGAGGGCGCGGAACGCCTCGCGCCCGATCGGACGGTAGAAGGCGTTGCGGGCGAAGGCGCTGAGCGACAGTCCGAACAGGTGCTCGAGCAGTATCTCGGCTCCGGTGCCGTCCCAGGCCGCAACGGAGATGCCTTTGGCGGGGGCCAGCCGCGCTTCCGGCCCCGGCACCGGCGCGCGCGCCGAGACGTAGCGCGCGACGGGAGCGAAGCCCGCCTGCTCGAAGGCGGCGCGGTCGTGCGGCCCGCCCTGCGGTTCGAGGAAGAAGGGCGGCGAGCCGTCGCTTTCCGTGACCAGCCGGTAGCTGTGCCAGGTGTCGCCGTCCATCGGTCCGATCAGCGCGGCGAAGCCTTCGCGCGCCAGCAGCGCCGCGGCCTCGGCAAGCAGGGCGGCTCCGGCCGCCGCCGTCTCGCAGCGGAACCCGCCCACCGCCGCCGTGCGCAGACCCTGCCAGGAAGGCGCGTCACGGTAGAGCCGGCAGGCGGTGGCACCGCTGCCCAGCATCTCTATCGGGGCCGGATCGGGCGCTGGCACCGGCGCTTCCTCAGCCATACGCCCGCTGCGCCAGCGGCAGGAAGCCCACCGCAAGCGAGCTGCCCAGCACCCAGAGCCCGGAAGCAAGGTCGATCGCGCGTTCGCGCGCGGGCGTGGGCGCTGTGGCGAAGCGGGCGGCGAGCGCGAATGTCGGCAGCAGTCCGGCGAGCCCCGCTGCGGCCACCAGCAGCACCGCACCCGCAGCCACCCCGATCGCGACGCCGAGCAGGAACGCGGCCGCCATGCTGCCGGCCCACACCAGCACCGCCCGGCGCGGCCCCCACAGCGCCGAATAGGTCTCGACGCCGGTCCGCTCGGATTGCGGGGCGCGGGTCTTGCGCCCGAACTCGGTGACGCAGCCATTGGCGAAGCTGAAGGCAAGCAGCAGGCCGAGCGCTGGCGGCGGGGTGGCACCGCGCACCAGCCACTCGCAGGCGGTGGCGAACAATGCGATCAGCGGCACCACCAGCATGTGCGAGACGAGATAGGCGAGCGGCCGCGCGCGCAGCCAGTCGGGGGCGAAGAACTCGGCCGCCATCAGCGCCATCCATGTCCACACGGCAGCAAGCGGCAGCAGCAGGCGCGGGTCGAGCAGCGCGGCCGCCAACGCCGCCAGCGGCGCCGCGGCGATGCCGGCGCCGACCACCTCGCGCAGCGATACGAGGCCGCGCGGAACGGGTCGGTCCGGCTGGTGGCGCGCGTCGATGGCGCGGTCCTTCACCTCGTCGCAGACGCGGAGCTGGAAGAACAGCGCGAACACGACCAGGAAGGCCACGGCGAACGCCGCCGGGCCGGGCAGCGGGCGCCCGCCGAGCGCGGCGGAGGCCGCCACCATCGCCCCCGCATAGGCCGCCAGCACGAGACCGTTGCGCACCACCGGGAAGCGCTCGCTCTGGTAGATTGCGAGGCGGGCCGGCAGGCCGAGCGCGCGCTCGTTCGTCCCGGCGCTCATGGCAGCGTGCCCACCAGCGCCGGCACGAGGAGCGACAGCGCCGAGGCGGCCAGCGCCAGCGCCACCTCGGCCGACCAGCGCCGCCGCTCGGGGTCACCGAGCAGCGCGCGGTCGAACAGCCAGGCCGTAGCCGCCACAAGCACCACGCCAGACCCGACGAACGCCAGCGCCGCCTGCTGGCTGCCGACATGGAGGTAGTAGGCGATGCCGAGCGCGCCGGCCGAGACGAAGGACCATTCCAGCAGGTCGGCGACAGCCGCCTTGGCCGCGACGAGGTGCCGGTGGCGGGCCACGGCGGAAAGGCAGAGCTGCACGGCGAAGGCCATGCAGAAGCCCTGGTAGGCCCAGGGGAACGAGAGCCCGCCCGCGAGCCACGCCGCCAGCCAGGGCGCGCCGCTCAGCGCCACCGCGAGCGGCGCCCAGAGATGCACCGGCCGGCGCTGCGCCGGCGGCACATGCACCAGCAGCGTGTGCAGCACGAACACGGCGAAGCTGGGGGCGAGCCAGGCGGCGCCGCCCGCGATCCAGAACAGGTAGGCGGCCAGCAGTGCGGCGAAGCGCGCCTGCGTGTCGAGCATGGTGCGCCGCGACCACAGCAGGATGACGGCGATCAGGAACGCCAGCAGCGCCAGCTCGGCCAGCAGCGCCGCGGCCTCCATGCCCACCAGCCGGCGCAGCAGGAAGTGGGCCCCGAGCGGCACGAACAGATTGTCGAGCCCGTACCAGGAGGCGGCCTCGATCGCGCAGCCGATCAGCCCCACCAAGAGGGCGACCAGAAGCACCTCGGTGCGCCCGACATCGGAGAGCAGCAAGAGCGGCACCAGCGTCGCCGCGGCGGCGATGACGAAGAAGACGATGGTGCCTTCCCAGCTCTTGCGGCCCTCGGCGGTGGCATAGGGGCTGAGGCCGTAGCGCAGCCCGGCCAGGGCGGCCGCCCCGTCGGCCATCGTCAGCACCGCGACGGGGGCGACGAACAGCAGCCTCTCGCCGTCGGCCAGGACGAACAGCAGCGCGATCGAGAGCGGGAACAGGAGGTCGCCGAGCGAGGCGCGCCCGACCCCGTGCAGGCCCCCTCCGGCAATGCGGCGCAGCGCCGGCAGGTAGCGCAGGCCGAGCAGCAGGGCAACCGAGAGGGCGCACAGCACGAACACCGGCCCGCGCCCGGAGAAGAGCCACGGGAAAGGCAGCGCCACGGAGCCGGAAACGAAGTGGATCGCCTTGCGCTTGACCTCGGCCGGCAACGAGAGACGCGCGCCCAGCACCTCGATGCCGAGCATCGCCGCCAGCACGACCGCCAGCACGACCGCCAGCACCGCCCCCATCGCGACGATCTCGGCCGTCACAGGATCTCCTCCACCACCAGCCGGCTGTAGAAGAAGGCCTTGTCGGCAGCGTGCAGGTTCCGCGCAACCGCGTCCAGCGGCCGCAGCCTGTAGGCGAGCGCGGCGGGCCGGGCGCGCGGCACCAGCATGTTCCAGTAGAGCAGCCGCCCACCCGGCCGGCCGATGGCGGCGAGGCCCGCAAGCGCCGCCTCTGCATGCGCGGCCGACATGTATTCGAACACGTCCGACAGGTTGAAGCGGTGGAAGCGCTCCCCGGCAGCGGCGCTACCGGCCGCCACCTCCTCGATCGAGCAGAGGCGCGGCTCGATGCGGTCGAGCCGGTCGCGGATGATGGCGAAGTTCTCGGGCCGCAGATAGACTGGCAGCGCCGTGCCGTGGCCGCCGCGCAGGATCCAGTGCAGATAGGGGTTGGCCGCCGGGTCGAGCGCGGTGACGGCGTGGCGGGCGCGGTGCATCACCTGGTCCGAGAGGCTGCCTTCGGCATAGTCGAAGAAGGCCGGGTTGCGCCCGAGCCGCGCCATCACGAAGCGCGAGAAGAAGGTGCGGATCAGGAGCCGCCAGCGCCAGCCGTTCCAGCGGTCGCGAAAGAACGCCTCGCGGGCCGCCGGCTCGCGCACCTCGAGCAGTGCATCGACAGTGGCGCGGCCATGGACCAGCGGCAGCACCCAGCGGCGGAACAGGCGGAAATAGCGCTCGAAGCGGCCGAGTTCGCCAAGCCCGTCCTGCACCAGCGCGTCGCGGTTGCGATCCCAGAAGTCGCGGTGCGCCGGGTCGGCGATCGCGGGCCGGCAGTGCGCGTAGAGCGCGGCGCGGCGCGCACTCGGGCGCGAGCCCACCAGCTCCAGCAGCCCCTGATGGTCGAGCGCGCGGAAGGCGGCCATGCGCAGGCCGAGGCAGGCAAGCTGCGGCGGCGCAAGGTCGATCGCCAGCACGCGGGCCGGGTCGCGCGTCAGCAGGGCGAGCGCGTTGTCGCCGCCCGAGCAGATCGACAGGCAGCTCTCGCCGGGCTGCGGGTCGAGCCCGGCCAGCAGCACCTCGGCATCCTCCCAGCACTGGGCGTAGAGGATCTCGGCGAAGGCGGTGCGTTCCGCCACCTCGGCGCCGTGCGCGGCAGGCGCGGGCGCGCTGTCAGCTGGCGGCATGGCGCAGCCTCCGCACCTCGCCCGAGGTGCCGTTGATCTCGACCTCGTCGCCATCGGCGAGCCACTCCATCAGCCCCGGCAGCGAGACGACGGCCGGAAGGCCGAGTTCGCGCGCGACGATCGCCGAGTGGGAGAGCAGGCTGCCGCGCTCCACCAGAACGCCGGCCGCGTTGCCGAACAGCAGCACCCAGCCCGGGTCGGTGTGGCGCGCGGCCAGGATCTCGCCCGGGCGCACGGTCTGGCTGGCGGGGTCGTGCACCACGCGCACGCGCGCACGAACCACGCCGGGGCTGCATCCGAGCCCGCGCCGCACGTTGTCGGCGCCGGTATCTGCGCCGGTATCTGCGCCGGTATCTGCGCCGGTATCGGCGGCGGCGGCTGCCGGGGTCAGGGCCGCGATGCCGGCGGCCGCTACCGGCCCCCTGGTCTCGAAGCGGTTCGGCGGGTCGGGGCGCGCCCGGAAGCGGCGATCGTCGGCGCGGCGCAGCGCGACAAGACCGCGGATGTCGGCGGTGGTGGCGGTGCCCTCGATCAGTCCGAGCACCTCGGCCACCTCGAGGAAGAAGATGTCGCGCGGCGCGTCGATCAGGCCGTGGGCGGCGAACCGGTCGCCCGCGGCGAGGAAGATGCGGCGGGCGCGACCGAACACGCGCGTGCGCTCGAAGCGCAGCGTCTCGCGGTCGTGTATGCGGCGCTTGGCGACGCCGACCAGCCAGCGCGCCAGCAGCAAGCGCAGCGGATGCCCGCGCAGCAGCCGGGCCAGTTCCTGCCGCGGATCGGCAGATGCAGCGCCCGCATCCGCGCGTTCCGGCGCCGTCGCCATTTGCGCCAGCGTGCGCAGCAGCGGGGCGGGATCGTCGGCCAGGGTCGGGCTTTCGAGCTTCAGCTCCTGGATGCAGCGGTCGCCGAAGCGGGCCAGATAGTCGCGATAGAGCGCGGAGAACCCGGGGTTGGCCGCGATCGCGCTATCGCGCGCGGCGCGGTCCTCGACGGCAAGCGCGGCGGCGAGCGCGGGATCGGCGGCGGCGAGCCGTGCCATGTCCACCAGCAGCCGCGCCGGCTCGGCGCTGACCAGGCGGCGGCCCGAGCGCAGGAAGGCGTTGTGCAGCGCGCCGCCCTGCTCGCCCAACCAGCGCGTGAGCAGGTGGCGCGACAGGCCGTGCGCGATCATGGTGTAGAAGTCGTTCAGGATCGGGGCTTCCCAGCTGCCGCCGAGCTCGCGCTCGAGCCGCCGGTAGTAGAGGCCGAGTTCGGCGAGGCTCATCCGCTCGAGCGCGGTGTCGCCCGGCGCGAGCGCGCTTTCGATGCGGGCGAGGAAGGCGGCGATGCTGCGCCCGAGCGTGAGCCAGCCGCCGAGGATGCGCGCCGCCATCCAGGCCAGCCGCGGCAGCGCCGCCAGCCGCTCCAGCCGCGTCGGCGGGGCCGGGGCGATGCGGGCGAGCCATTCCGCCGGCAGCGGCTGGCTCACGCCCATCATCTGCTCCATGTAGCGGCGGTTGAGCGCGAAGCCGGGCAGCAGGGCGATCAGCCGGTACCAGTTGGCGAGGTTGTAGTAGACGCGCCCGTGCACGGAACCGAGCATGTTCGGGAACATGTCGTCATGGCGCGCGATGGTGCGCCGCGACACGCCCACCACGCGCAGGAACTGGCGGTAGACGCCCTCATAGGCGCGGCGGGCGAAGGAGAAGGTGAGCGGCGAGGTGACGCCGCTGTAGCTCTCGACGATGTTGCTGTTGTCCCAGAGCAGGGGCGGCTCGGTGCCGGCGACGGCGGCGGCGGCGGCGCCGTCGGCAAAGGCGGTGATCGGGCGCGATTGCAGCAGCCAGAGCCGCCCGTCCTCGATCGCCCATTCGATGTCCTGCGGCAGGCCGAAATGCGCCGCGCAGTCGCGCGCGAGCGCGGCCACCTCGTGCGCCTGGTCTGGTGCCAGCAGGTCGACCGCGCCGGCAGGCATCGGGCCAGCCACGGTGCCGGCCGCAGCGACGCGGTAGGTGCTGCCTTCCTCCTCGCCCAGCACCAGCCGCTCGCCGCGCCCGGCAACGACGGAGATCACGCAATCGAGGCGGGCGCGGTCCACCGGATCGCGGCTGAAGGCGACGCCGCTGCGCGCGGGCCGCAGCAGACGCTGGACCAGCACAGCCGGCGGCCGCCCGGACGGCGGCAGGCCCTTGGCGCGGCGATACTCGCTGAGCCGCGCGCTGAAGCCCGAGCGCCAGACATCGATGATGCGCGCGGGCACCTCCTCCGGCGCCACGTCGAGGAAGCTCTCGAACTGGCCGGCGAAGGAGGCATGCCGGCTGTCCTCCTCGGCGGCCGAGGAACGAACGGCGACCGGCGCGCCGTCCGGGCAGATGCGGCGCAGCGCGGCGGCGATCTCCGCCCGCAACGAGTCATGCAGCGCGATCGGGCCGAGATCGTCGAAGGCGAAGTCGGCGCGGGCGGCCGCCGCATGCTGCGCGGGTGCCAGGCTGGCCACGAACGCTCCTGGCGAGACCACGAACCAGGGCGGGATGGCGGCGCCGGTGCCGGCGAGCCGCGCGAGTGCGAGGGCCTTGCCGCCGGCCTCGGCCACCGATGAAACCTGGTCCGGCTGCAGCACGAAGGTCACGGGTGCTCCATCGCAGCGGCCTCGGTCGCGCCGGGCGGTTCAGCGCGGTGCCGGCCCGGCGGCCAGGGCACGCGCACGCGATGCCTCCTCGCGGATCAGGTGCAGCACCTCGGCGCGCAGCTTGTTGAAGGTCGGGTCGGTCAGCACGTCGATCTCGCGCGGCCGCGGCAGCTCCACCGGGATGCGGGCGCGGATACGGCCCGGCCGCGCGGTCATCACATAGACCACGTCGGCGAGGAAGATCGCCTCGTCGATGTCGTGGGTGATGAAGACCACGGTCTTCTTGAAGGTATCCCAGACATGGGTGAGCAGCTCCTGCATCTGCATCCGCGTCTGGGCGTCGAGCGCGCCGAAGGGCTCGTCCATCAGCAGCACCTGCGGGTCCATCACCAGGCAGCGGGCGATGCCGACGCGCTGCTTCATGCCGCCCGAGAGCTGGTCCGGCAGGTGGCGCTCGAACCCGGACAGCCCGACGAGGTCCAGGTAGCGCCGCGCAGCGGCATCCGTCTCGGCGCGCGGCTTGCCCTGCATGCGCGGGCCGAATACGACGTTGTCGAACACCGAGAGCCAGGGGAACAGCGCCGGTTCCTGGAACACCACGCCCCGGTCTGGCCCTGGCGCCGTCACCGGCGCGCCGGCAACCCGCAGCGTGCCGCCGGTCGGCGCCTCGAAGCCGGCGACGAGGTTGAGCAGCGTGCTCTTGCCGCAGCCCGAGGGGCCGAGGATGCAGGCGAACTCGCGCTCGGCGATGGCGAGATCGACGCCATCGACCGCGCGCACGGGCGTGCGGCCGGGAAACACCTTCTCGATGCGCGCAAGCTCGATCGCGGGCCGGTCTGTCATCGGCCTGGCCCGCCCTAGCGCGCACCGAACTGCTTCCAGTGCAGCACGCGATTGCTGACCAGGAGCAGCAGACGATCGGAAAGGAAGCCGGCGATGCCGATTGAGACCATGTCGGCGATCACCACGTCCATGCGGCCGACATAATAGGCGTCCCACAGCACGTAGCCGAGGCCGGACTTCACCGCCACGATCTCGGCCACGATCACCGCTGTCCAGGCAATGCCGAGGCCGAGCCTGAGCCCGGTGAAGATCGAGGGCAGGGCGTTGGGCAGCACCACCCGCAGCAGGAGCTGGCGCTCGGAGGCGCCCATCATCCTGGCCGCGCGCACGAGGTTCTTGTTGATGTCGCGCGCACCGGCGGTGGTGTTGACCACGATCGGGTAGAAGGCGCCGATTGCGATCAGGAACACCGCCCCCATGTCGCGGATGCCGAAGACGGCGATCGAGAAGGGCAGCCAGGCGGTGATCGGGATCGGCCGCAGCGACTGGATCATCGGATCGACCGAGCGGGCGATCATGCGGCTCCACCCGATCAGGATGCCCGCCGGCACGCCGATCGCAATCGCCACCGCGAAGCCCTTCGCCACGCGGCTGGCCGAGTAGCCCACGGTCGGCAGCCAGGTGCCGAGATAGGGGTTGAGCCCCATGCCGGGGTCGGCGAACGCCCAGGCGAGCCACGCCTGCCACACGGTCGAGGGCGGCGGCAGGATGCCCTCGGGCATCCAGCCGCTGCGCCCCGCCGCCTCCCAAAGCAGACAGAGCGCCAGCGGCAGGGCGAGTGCCTGCGCCACCGTCGCGGCGCGCAGGCCCCACAACGCGCGGCCCTGGACGGAATCGCCAGGGCCGGTCGTGGACGAGGTGCCCGCCCCCACCGGTTCCCTCCTGCTGCCGCGTCGCGCCGCTGCTCGTTAGCGACGCGTCACGGACTGCAGCACAGACTGGTCGAAGTAGGGGCCGAGATCGCCCGACACGTCGCGTTGCAGCACGCCCAGGCGGTGGAACTCGCGCGCCTGGCGCTGCATCTGTTCGAGGGTAAGGAACTGCCCGAGCGTGAGATCGGCGGCGACATTCTGCGCCACGTTGGCGGGCAGCCCGGTCCAGGCGCCCACCGCCTCGGCCAGTGCCGCCTTGCTGGCCGAGACGCGGTTCTGGATGGAGAGGTAGGTCCATACCACGCGCCGCACCGCCTCGCGCTTGGTGTCGAGCGTCTGGCGGGTGGCGGCAAGCAGGCCGAGCTCGGCCCCAACCGCGCGCGAGGTGGAATAGTCGAGCTTCGTCTGGCGGTAGCCGAGATCCTGCAACACCGCCTGGCTCTCGAACGGCTCCCAGCCGATGAACACGTCGATGTCGCCGCGCTGCATCGACTGCACGAAGGGCGCGCCGCCGCCCTGGATGTTGACGATGTTGAGCCGGTTGTAGGGCACGTTCTGCTCGGTCAGAGTGGCGGCGAACTGGAACCACACCGCCGAACCCGGCGCGATCGCCACCCGCTTGCCGATCAGGTCGGACCAGCTTTCGAGGGTCACGCCCTTGCGCACGATCGGGTTCTTCACCGACTCGCCGACGCCGAACAGGCCGATGATGTTGCGCAGGTTGGTCGAGACGGCGATCGGCACGTCGGCCGGCCCGATCGCGCCCATGTCGATCGAGCCGGAGGCCAGCGCGGTGCGGATGTCGGCATAGCGCACGAAGCTCACCGACTCGATCTCGACCCCGAGCGGCCTCGCCTCGGCGGCGATGTACTGCAACGGGCAGACATGCGGCACCTTGGGCGAGCCCAGCGTGATCTTCACCGCCGGGCTGAGCGGCGCCGGTCTGTCGGCCAGGGCGGCCATGCGTGCCTGCTGCGCGCGCGCGGGCAGCGCCCCGGCGAGCGCCACTGCGGCGCCGAGCTGAAGCGCCGAACGCCTGGTGATCGACATGATCTGCCTCCCTGATCCATGTGACGGCCGGTCGCTTGCGGGCCTTCGACGATTCTTAGTCCGCCGCTGGCCGACTGTCACCTGCAGACATCACTCTGTGGCGGTTTGTGGCGGGGTGGTCGTGCGGGCGCGATCCCACCAGGGTGCGGTCGTGCCGTGTCGTGCGGGCCGCGCTGCAACGGACCGGCGATCATCGCAACCGGGATCACGCGGGCGCATACAGGCAACACAAGATACTCGGGCGCGGCCACATTGCCTTTGGCCCGTATCGCGGCCGATGCCGCCTCGATCGCCGTCCCGATCGCGCAGGTCGCATCCGGCTCGCGCCTGGGGTTCGCGCGCATGGCTCTGTCGCGGCCGGAATGGAAGCGCGCGATCAGCGCACGCCGCCACCGCCTTCTCCGCGGGGCCGGCAATGATGCGCGCGATACCGCAGCGTGGCACCGGCTCCGTTTGCGCGGTGAATCTCGGCGAAGGTCGCTCGGGGTGTGGCCGCCGCGCGAGGAACGCGGCCTCGCGGTGTTGCCGTCCTCCATCCAGCCGGCAGTGGCGTTGCGAGCGTGGTCGAGGCCGAGGGAAGAGTTCTCCGTCAATGGCGCGTTGCGCATCCGACCGCCGGCGCCTTCGGCCCAGCCGCTCTGCATGGGCTTGCCCGGCACGACGCATAGCCGGCAGATGCGACGATCCTTCGACCGGGCCGGGATCGCGCCCAAGGCAGATCCGGTGGCGTGAACCGAAACGATCATGCCCGGCTTGCCGCGGCGGCGGGCCGGGCGGCTCGGTTCGCGGGCAACGCGCCGGCGGGAGATCCCGTGTCGGGGATCGCCACCAGGCATTTCCGCGTCATGTCGTCGAGGAGGTTGAGCGCCCGGATCCGCACGCACCCGTCAGCAACCCGGCATCGCCTATTCGGCCTTGGCGCCGGAGATCTGCACCAGGCGCACCCATTTCGGGATCTCCTCGGCCATGAAGGCGGCGAGTTCCTCGGGGCTGCCCGGTGCGGGCGTAGAGCCGCCATCGATCAGGCGCTGGCGCACATTCGCGTCGGCCAGAGCCGCGCGCGCCGCCGCATTGATGCGCGCCACCACCGGTGCCGGCATCCCCGCCGGCCCGAACAGGGCCTGCCAGGAGACCAGGTCGAAGCCGGGCGCGCCCGATTCCGCGAAGCTCGGCACATCGGGCAGCAGCGGCGAGCGCTGTGCCGAAGTCACGGCAATCGCCCGCGCCCGCCCGTCCCGCGCCAGCGGCGCGGCGGTGACGATATTGTCGATCACCACCGGCACGTTGCCGGCGATGAGGTCGGTCAGCGCCTGCCCGCCGCTGCGATAGGGCACGACCTCCATCTTGATGCCGAACACGTCGCCGATCAGCGCACCGGTGAGATGGTTGGACGAGCCGATTCCGGCGGTGCCGTAGGCGACCGAAGGCTGGGTCTTGGCCCAGGCGACGAACTCGGCCACCGTGCGCGCCGGCACGCGGTTGCCTACCAAAACCAGGTTGGGCTGGCGCGACAGCAGGATGATCGGCGTAAAGGAGCGCTGGGGATCGAATGGCAGGCGCGCGCCGAACAGTTCCTTGTTGATGGCATGGGTGCTGACCGCGCCGATCTGGATCGTGTAGCCGTCCGGCGCGGCGCGGGCCACCATTTCCGAGCCGACATTGCCGCCGCCGCCAGCGCGGTTCTCCACCACCACCGGCTGGCCGAGCTGCTGGGCCATCACCGGCGCGATCAAGCGCGCAAGCACGTCGGCTGACCCGCCGGGCGCATAGGTGACGATCAGCGTGATGGGCCGCGTGGGCCAAGCCGGTTGCGCCCTGCCGGGTCTGGTGCGGCCGAGCAGCGTTGCGGCCGCAGCCGCAGACGTTGCGAAGGCACGGCGCGAAAGTCGCGTGATGCGCATTTTCGGGTCCTCCACGGGTGTGTCGTTACCTCAATCGAGCGTCATCTCGTCCCATTCCCAGGCGACATAGGCGCCGCGATCGCCCGACTGCACCACCGGATCGCGCCGCAAGCTGATCACGAACACGTCGCTTGGTTGTGTGATGGTTTCCACAAGCTCGCCCCAGGCGTTCTCGATGCGCAGGAGCGGCGTGCCGGCATGGGCCACATGGCCGGGCCGCGCGCCCATGCGCGCGAACCCGCCATGCGCCACCGTGACATGGCCGCGCTTGGTGCCGCGCAGCAGGCGCGCGGGGCGCGGCAGCGGCGCCTCGTCCGCCAGCAGGCCCATCTCGGCGGCGAGCGAGCGCAGTCCCGCCGCGGTCTGTGCGATATGGGGCGCTTCGGCACGGCCGCCGGTTCCGATCTCGAGCATGAAGGCGGTGCGCCCGAGCGCGAGCAGCTGGTAGTCGAGCGCGCCGGCGATGTTGCCCGGCAGCTCCGTCCCGCCGGCCGCCACCGACATCCGGCACGAGATCGCCGGCCGGAAATGTGCGGTCAGGCGCAACAGCGTGCGCTCCTCCACCCCGCTTGCCGGATGCAGCTTGTAGACGGCATAGGGGACGGCCTCATAGGGCGTGCCGACCGCGTGCATGCACACGGTCACATCCGCATGCTCGGCCACGATCGGGAACAGCGCGGCGGCAAGGCGCTGGGTCATGAACCCGTCGGCGCGGCCGGGACAGGCCTGGTCGAGATCCTCCTCGTCGGTCGGGGTCTTCTTGCGCCTCGCCTCCATCGCGAACGGGTTGGCGGTGGTTGTCATCACCACCGCGCCATGCAGCCGGGCCGGATCGATCCCGTTGATGAAGTCGAAACCGGCGAGCAGGCCGTTGATCTCGTCGCCATGCACCTGCCCGTTGATCCAGAGGCACGGTCCCGGCCGCGCGCCCTTGAGCAGGATCCAGGGAATACCGAGCTCGCTGCCCGAGGCCGAGGTGCCGAGCGGAATCCGGCCGCGGATGCGCTGGCCCGGCTGCGCCGACCTGAACTCGCGACGGAAGTCGGTTGCGATCATGGCTCGCTCCGTCCTGCAGCATTCCACCGTCGCACCGTGCACAGCGCGCGGTCAAATGATCTCTCGTGCGCAATCTCGCGGCACATCGTCGGCTCGGCGGCAGGCGCAACATTGCGCTAGCCGCCCCTGTCCTCCACCGGGACTGGCTAGGAACGCCGCGCTGCCGGGAGGCCGGCAGCGGATGGCGCCTCGCCCAGTTCGCGGCGCAGCAGGGCGAAGGCCGGCGCCAGCGCCGCGACCAGCGGGGCGAGCATCGCGATGGTGGCCTCGTCATAGGCGTTCGCGACCGCGCTGATATTGACGACGCCGACCACGCTGCCGCCATAGACCGCCGGCATGTTGAGGAGGCAGCCGGCGCCGAGCGCCTCGAACACGACGCGCCCGACATGCACCTTGAGATACTCGGCCATGTTGCGCGAGAGCGAGGGTTGCGCGCCCTCGATCACCTGCTCGGTCCAGCCCGATCCCGGGAAGGGCTTGCGGTGCGGCATCGGATAGGCGACCGGATCGGTGGTGAAGACGCGTTCGCCAAGCCCGTCGGGACGCACCAGCAACATGGTGGTGAAGATGCGCCCGACGCGTTCCTGCACCAGCGCGTCGAACAGGCGGAAGCTGGCGCCCGGCTGGCCGGGTTCGCGCGCGGCAAGCACCAGGGCCTCTAGCGCGTCTCGGGACATCGGCCCACGCCTCCTGATATCGTTTCGGGAACGTATCTTGCGGCACCGGGCGAAGCCTGTCTATGCTCGCCCATCCCGGCACCCCTGCTACCAGCGCCCACCCGGGTGCCTCGCTGGCAAGAGGGAGGTTCCGCACATGCGCAACAAGCACATGCGCAACAAGCACATGCGCGACAAGAAGATCGGCGCGCCGCTGGCGCTCAGCCGCCGGATGGCGCTCGCCGCGCCCGCCCTGCTGCTGCCAACGGTCGGTTTCGCGCAGGACAGCGCGGCGGCCTTCCCGAACCGCCCGCTGCGCATGCTGATCCCCTTCGCGCCCGGCGGCGGCAACGACATTCTCGGCCGCCTCTTGTCCGACCGCATGTCGGAGCGGCTCGGCCAGCGCGTCGTGGCCGAGAACCGCACCGGCAGCGGCGGCAATGTCGGCGCGCATGCGCTGGCCACCTCGCGGCCCGACGGCTACACGCTGATGCTCGGCACCAACGGCACGCAGTCGATGAACCAGTTCGTGTTCAAGACGATGCCCTACGACACCGCCACCGCCTTCGCCAATGTGTGCGACATCGCGCGCATCCCGAACCTGCTGATCGCGGCACCGAACTACGGGCCGCGCACGGTGGCCGAGATGGTGGCAGACATGCGCGCGCGTCCCGGCGCCGTGATCTACGGCTCGAGCGGCGTCGGCACGATGGCGCATCTCGGCATGGAGCTGATCTCCTACATGGCCGGGCGCATCCCGATGGTGCATGTGCCCTATCGCGGCTCGGCGCCGATGCTGGTGGACCTGGTGGCTGGGCGCGTGCAGTTGTCGATGGACAACGCCTCCTCGTCCAAACCGCGGGTCGAGGCAGGCGAGTATCGCGCCCTCGGCGTCAGCAGCAAGACGCGCTGGTTCGGCATGCCCGACCTGCCCTGCATCAGCGAGACCCTTCCCGGCTACGAGGCTTCGTCCTGGCAGGTCGTGGTGGCACCGGCGGGCACGCCGCGGCCGATCGTGATGAAGCTGAACCAGGCGCTGAACGAGATCCTGGCCGAGCCCGCGGTCAAGGCGCGGTTCCATGCGCTCGGCATCGACCCGGTGGGCGGCACGCCCGAGGATCTCGACCGCTTCATCCGGGCCGAGACCGAGCGCTGGAAGACCATCATCGCCGAGGCGGGCATCCGGCCGGAATAGTGCCGCCGCCGGCGCGGCCGAACATCGCGCCCAGCCCCTCACGCGGCAACGATGGCGCCGCCGCGGGCGCCGGGGCGTTCGCGGAAGGATCGCGCGAGCATGGATGGCGCCGGATCGCGCGCGATTGTCCGGCCCGGCCCCGGCGTGCGGAGACGCAGGGCCTCAGTCCCGGCCTTCGCGCACACGGCCCGCGGGCGCGCCGGCGGAAGCCGAGACCGGTTCCAGCGTCGGCATGCTCCGCGGCCCGGGGCCGGTGTGCGGCCCGACCCGTTGGGACCGGGCTGATTCCCGCAGCCGCCCGACCTTACGCGCGCGGGACCTTGCCAACGCCACGATCGGCGGCGCCGAGCAACCTCCCGCGGATCGAGCCGAGGCATTCCCGCGGTATCCTCCGGCAACGCCGCCCTTGCCCATGTGGGCACACGCCCATGTCGGCGCGCCGCCATGGCGTCCGGACACCCGGATCGCCGCCGCCCGCGGAAGGTGGTGTCATCCCCGCGCGGCCGGACGAAGGACAGCGCCACCGACCGCTCGATGCGGAGGTGGAAGCCCAGCGCCGGATTGGTCGCGGTGCCGTTGGCGAAGCTGGCGCCGAACACCGGCTCGTTGTTGGCGCGCGCCTCGAAGCTGCGCAGCATGTTGCGCGGGACCGGGCGGCCGCCCTCGTCGCGGCGCAGGCC
>JADZEB010000050.1 GCA_020850755.1 Alphaproteobacteria bacterium
GGCCCGCGTTCCCCCATCGGCTATACTTGAGCCGGAACGCGCCCGTTGCCGCAGGATGTTGCGGCTGGCCCGCGTTCCCCCATCGGCTATACTGTTTCTCCTGAAAAGGCTGATGTTGTTCAAGTTGCGGCTGGCCCGCGTTCCCCCATCGGCTATACTTCGATGCCGCGCCGCTTAGGGTCGTGCCCTGTTGCGGCTGGCCCGCGTTCCCCCATCGGCTATACTCATACGAGACGCGGGCGGCGCCATTTTTAGTTGCGGCTGGCCCGCGTTCCCCCATCGGCTATACTCTTCTACGATGCGCCCTATGGCCCGGTGATGTTGCGGCTGGCCCGCGTTCCCCCATCGGCTATACTGCATGGCGATGTCGATCAGCGACCAGACATGTTGCGGCTGGCCCGCGTTCCCCCATCGGCTATACTACACCATAGCACCATGCGTTGAGACTGTCAGTTGCGGCTGGCCCGCGTTCCCCCATCGGCTATACTGATCGCCCGCCAGATAATCGCGGTCGTCTGTTGCGGCTGGCCCGCGTTCCCCCATCGGCTATACTATAGGCGCTGTTGCCGAGCGGCTTGATCTTGTTGCGGCTGGCCCGCGTTCCCCCATCGGCTATACTCCTTCGATGCCTGCCAGTTCTCGGTAACGAGTTGCGGCTGGCCCGCGTTCCCCCATCGGCTATACTCAGCAGCAGGAGCGCGATGCCGGCGTCGAGGTTGCGGCTGGCCCGCGTTCCCCCATCGGCTATACTCTGATGGAGTGGCAGCGCGATCGCGTCATCGTTGCGGCTGGCCCGCGTTCCCCCATCGGCTATACTCGCGGCATCCGCAACCATAATCCCGGCAACGTTGCGGCTGGCCCGCGTTCCCCCATCGGCTATACTAGCAACAGACGCAGCGCTTGGCGCAGAATAGTTGCGGCTGGCCCGCGTTCCCCCATCGGCTATACTTGGCCGGCGATACGGACCAGCTTCCTTTGGTTGCGGCTGGCCCGCGTTCCCCCATCGGCTATACTGACACGATCGACCAGGTGCTGGTGGCCGGCGTTGCGGCTGGCCCGCGTTCCCCCATCGGCTATACTGATGCCGCCACCGTATGATCGGGCGATTTAGTTGCGGCTGGCCCGCGTTCCCCCATCGGCTATACTATCGACATGCGCTACATCGCATTCTCGCTGTTGCGGCTGGCCCGCGTTCCCCCATCGGCTATACTTGTCGCCGACGGCGCCCGCACCTTCGGCCAGTTGCGGCTGGCCCGCGTTCCCCCATCGGCTATACTCCCGAGCACAAGGACCAGGCCGCATGAGCAGTTGCGGCTGGCCCGCGTTCCCCCATCGGCTATACTAGCCGCGTTGAATGCCCGCCATGACCTGGTGTTGCGGCTGGCCCGCGTTCCCCCATCGGCTATACTATCCGGCGCTTCGAGCCGCGCTCGATAGCCGTTGCGGCTGGCCCGCGTTCCCCCATCGGCTATACTCGACGAGTTCGAGGATGTCGCCGGCGAGTGGTTGCGGCTGGCCCGCGTTCCCCCATCGGCTATACTGCACCGTCAGAGATGTCCCAGCGCGCATAGGTTGCGGCTGGCCCGCGTTCCCCCATCGGCTATACTGGTCGGGCAGGAACAGCACATCGCCCGCGGGTTGCGGCTGGCCCGCGTTCCCCCATCGGCTATACTCAGCGCCATCGATCGGCGCCGCGCCGGCCGGTTGCGGCTGGCCCGCGTTCCCCCATCGGCTATACTGGATCAACCGTGGTGCTCTATACCGTCTCCGTTGCGGCTGGCCCGCGTTCCCCCATCGGCTATACTGGAAGGCGCGCCGCACTGGCTCGAAATCCTGTTGCGGCTGGCCCGCGTTCCCCCATCGGCTATACTCACGCTCGCGCGCGGCGGCGGCATCGCGCTGTTGCGGCTGGCCCGCGTTCCCCCATCGGCTATACTCTGCGTGCTCACCGCCTGCTCGAACCGCGTGTTGCGGCTGGCCCGCGTTCCCCCATCGGCTATACTTCACCCAGCTTCCGGTGCGCGGGGTGTAGAGTTGCGGCTGGCCCGCGTTCCCCCATCGGCTATACTCGGTGTTCACCGGCATGCGCGCGGCATCGCGTTGCGGCTGGCCCGCGTTCCCCCATCGGCTATACTACCGACGACCTGCTGCGCATCGCGCGCGGCGTTGCGGCTGGCCCGCGTTCCCCCATCGGCTATACTTCGGCCGCCTCGATCGCGGCTTCGATCAAGTTGCGGCTGGCCCGCGTTCCCCCATCGGCTATACTTCGGGATCCCAGGCCAAAGTGACGCGGCCGGTTGCGGCTGGCCCGCGTTCCCCCATCGGCTATACTGCGGCTTCGGTGCCAGCGCCCGGGCGGCAAGTTGCGGCTGGCCCGCGTTCCCCCATCGGCTATACTCCCCTGGTCACCTATGAGCGCATCTCCGCTGTTGCGGCTGGCCCGCGTTCCCCCATCGGCTATACTATCGAGTCCTACCAGGCCAGCCCCGACTTGTTGCGGCTGGCCCGCGTTCCCCCATCGGCTATACTACAGCGCCAGATTGGTCGGCGGCGCGGTGTGTTGCGGCTGGCCCGCGTTCCCCCATCGGCTATACTTCAGCCAGCGCGAGACCGCGCCCTGCCGCAGTTGCGGCTGGCCCGCGTTCCCCCATCGGCTATACTTCGATCCTGTCGCTTCCGCCCAGGCGATCTGTTGCGGCTGGCCCGCGTTCCCCCATCGGCTATACTTCAGGGCCACATGCAGCGGCTGGGCGCGGGGTTGCGGCTGGCCCGCGTTCCCCCATCGGCTATACTAACATGTCGGCGCGCGCGACCTTCTGGCGAGTTGCGGCTGGCCCGCGTTCCCCCATCGGCTATACTCGGATTCCGATGCCGCCGCGCCAGCGGTGAGTTGCGGCTGGCCCGCGTTCCCCCATCGGCTATACTCTAAGGGTGGTGCCCTCGGCGCTGACTTTGTTGCGGCTGGCCCGCGTTCCCCCATCGGCTATACTGACCGCTTCGCCTTCGATCATGGCGACCTCGTTGCGGCTGGCCCGCGTTCCCCCATCGGCTATACTCGTGATCATGGTGGCGAGCGGAATCCCGGTGTTGCGGCTGGCCCGCGTTCCCCCATCGGCTATACTACCGGCGCGCGGTTGAGCGAGGCGCTTTACGTTGCGGCTGGCCCGCGTTCCCCCATCGGCTATACTCCGTCCTCGGCCAAGCCTCTGATCGCAAAGAGGCTTGTGCCGATGACGAGAGCGAAAAATCGGGGCATCAGAACAACTCCAACTGGTGCGGCGCCGACCGGCCCCGCCCTCGGCCCTTGCCCCTGAACACCGCCATCTGCTCGAACTGCCGGTCAGTGACCGACAGGACGTGAACGCTGCCCTTGGCGGGAACCGACGTGCCGATATCGCGGACGCGCCGCTCGACCTGCTCCTTGCCCACGCAGAAGCGCATGTAGATGCTGAACTGGCTCATCTCGTAGCCCTCGTCCAGCAGCCATTGCCGGAACTTCGTGGCCGCACGCCGCTCCGCCTTGGTTCCCACCGGAAGGTCAAACATCACCAGCAGCCACATGAACCGATAGGCGGAAAGCGCCGCGCTATTCGGGCGCATTTCCCGCACTCCCTTCAGCAGCATCGGAAGATTGCAGGCGCAACAGGGGTAGATCGAGCACGGGGGCGCCAGAGAGGTAGCTCTCGGCGAGGCTCTGCCCCAAGCGCAGGAGACAGGTGGAAACCGGGCTTATGCCGGCCGCAGTCGGTTCCTCCTGCATCAGCACGGCCGCAAGGTCGCGCTTCGCCTCCGTCGTGACCTCCGACAGGCCGCTTTGAACAAGGGCGCAGACGCGCAGATCGACAATCGGACGGAAGGGCTCCATCAGATCGTCCGCAAGTGGCATCGCGTTGTAGGGATGGCGATGGAAGATGCCGATGCCCGGATGCAGGCCGGAGGCGGAAATGGCGCGCGCCGTGGCCGCCCGCAGCACCGCATAGCCATAGTTGAGCAAGGCATTGGCACCATCGCCGTTCGGATCGCGGCGAAACCCCTCGCCCATCAACAGGGGCCAGTAGCGGCGCGCTGCCTGTGCCTCGATATTGTCGGGGTCGCCCGCGCGCACCTCGCGCGCGAGCCGGACGAACGCACCGGATGGAAGCCCGGCCTCGGCCAGCGCCCAGCCCTGACGGCGCACCTTGGCCGCCACAAGCAGTGCCCACAGCCGTTTCGAGAGCGGACGTGATCGCTCGATCTGCGCTTCCATCCGCCGCTGCTGCGCATGATGGCCGGCGACCGGCCACAGCAAGGCGGCTGGCGCGAAGTTGCGCCCGCATAGTACGAAGGCAATGCCGCGTTGCGCGAGTTCTGCCAGAAGCGCGGTTGATGCGCTGGTGCCCTGGGCAGTCGCAACGACCGCAGCGAGATCGTCAAGGGGCACGCGGCCGAGTTCGCTTCCGCCGGCGGTAACGGTGAGAAAGCCGCGCTCCTTGGCGAGATGCCGACCATCCTCGGCGATCTCGATGATCCGCCCGAGGGGACTGGCCGTCATTTCGGCGGCCCTGGATCGAACACGCGGCCTGCCGGATCGACGTAGATCTTGCGACCTCCTCGTTCCAGGATGGCGCTGGCGCTCCCATAGCGAATGCGCTTGTACGGATCGTCGCGGTCGTGGCCGCGGCGGTATACATTTGCCTCATAGTGCTCGAATATCTCGATGTCGCCAGTACTGATGCTTTGCACAACAAATATACGGCGTTGATTCCCGAACCCGAAGGCGAGCGCGTCGTTTACATGCAGCCGCATCAGCAGCTTCGCCGCCGGGTGCGGGCGCAGGTCCTTGGCGGGTTTCTCGCCCTTGGCCAGCGCCAGCGCCTCTCGGGCAGCATCGAGCGTGGATACGACGGTTAGAGCCGTCTTGCCGCCGGGAAGCCGCCACAGCTCGGCGCGGTGGTTGCTGTCGAGCTTCACCAACTTGTACGGATTGCCCGTGGTGCGATCGCGGATCGCTTCAAACTTGTCCAGCCGCTCGACGGTTCGAACCCGCCGCACGCGATGGCCGCCGGAATGAGTGAGGGTGAGCAAGTTCTGCTTGCGCGCCGCCTTGTCCTTGGTGTCAAGGGCTGCCGCGACCTTCGCAGCCAGCACGGGGTCGCGCACACCTTGCTTCACGTCGGCCGGCTTCCAATCCGCGAGGGAATCGAGCGGCCGGCGAACGACCACATTCGGGTCCTTCTTGCCGTTCGCTCGCAACGGTCCGTAGGCGGTGTCGTTGTGCAGCGCGCCCTGCCAGCCTGTATCCGGCTTGTAGGAGACGACGATCCGTCTGACCACGCCCGCCGCCTCCGCGACGAAGCCCGGCCACGGCTCGCCCAGGTCCCCCACCAGGCGATTACGCGCATCCTCGGACCTGCCTGCGGCAGTGCTGACGCGCTGGAGCAGGCTCCGATCCGTGAGCGCCACCACAACCGCGTCGATCGCATGATGCCGGTGGTCCGTCCGGTCCTTCCGCGCGCCGCCGCGGCCGAGAACGGTGTCGGAGTTGAGGCCGAGCTTGGAGCGCAACAACGCCGTCAACCGCCCGGGCGTGGACCAGAGGTTATCCTTCTCTTTCGCCTTATCCTTCCCCTGTTCTGCCACCAGCACCTTAAGATACATGCGGGCAAGTTTCGCAATCGTGGCGCTGTCGTTCAAATGCCGCGCCAGGAAATCTTGGTCCTTCGCAAGCTTTTGCATGGCGTCCGGCTCGAACCGCCAGCGCTTGTTCTGCGGTAGGTGTTTGATGCTCTCCTGGATGGTCGACCATTGCGGCGTGTGGCCGAATGCCTCGAACGGAGAGCGTCGCGCCTTGGCGCGGTTGGCTTCGCGCGTGACCAGCACGCGGTTCGCCGCACTGGGGTCAAGCGTGATTGCGAACGGCAGGATATGGTCTTCCTCGATCTCGTCGGACAGGGCCATCCGGGCGGTAATGATCCTGCCGCTGTAGGGACAGACACGGTTCCTGGGATCGTGGGCCTGCTCCTCCCACAGGCGCAGCCGCATCAGGTTGTCGCCGTTGATGCGCACGCCCATCTTGGCCAGCAGCGCGCGCCTTCGCTTGTTCGCGTCCTGGTTCTTCCTCTGCTCGTGCTCGTACTCCCTGCGCTGCTCCTTCGACCGGCCGAGTTCGCGCAAGGTCTCGATCACGATCTCGGCGGGCGCCCCGTGGCGCTCCGTGATCGTGTTGACGACGCGGCGCAGCTCGTTCAGGGCGACGTGGACGGTAGGGTTGGGGGCACGGCCCCAGCGCTTTTCCGTCGGGTCGTCCGGTTCGAGCGTTCCGGTGCCGAGGCGTTCGTGCAGCAGCTCGCCGTAATAGGGAAGGCGCTCCTGAACCTCGCCGGTGCGCTGGTCCGAGTGGTGGGCGTAGCCGGCTGCCTGCACCGCTTCGTCATAGCGCAACCCCTTTTCGAGGTGGGGCAGGATGCGCTGCATCGCCTTGAGCGATAGCGACGCGGTGCCCTCTGGCAGGCCGACGCCGACCGCGCGTTTTGCCGCTTCCGGGTCGAGGCCGAGCGCGACGAGGGCTGCTTCTGCCGCTTCGTCGCTTTCGCTTTCCAGCAGTTGTGCGACCGCCGCATTCTGCTGTTCGAGGGTCAGCCTGTGCCAGGCGTCTCCAACTACCTTCTTGCTCCCCAGCCTGTCGGCGGTCTCCGCGCCCACGAGCTTGTCGCGGCGCGACGAAGCGAGGTTGAAGTCCGTCTCTGCCGCTAACCCGAGCTTCTTTCGCAGTTGATCGAAGGTCAGGTCCTTGCCTCGCAACAGCAGGGACCGGAGTTGCGCCCGTTTCATGTCATCGAGGGCGCGCTCTGGCATGCCCGGCTCGCTGATCCGGAGATGGGCGAGGTCCTGGGCGATACGGAATGCCTGCGCCGTGGGCATCGCACGGAATGCGCGCGGCTCGCCCGGTTCCAACCAGCATTTCCCCACTGGCGGCGATTTGAGCGCCCTCTGGTGAAAGATGATCCGCTTCAAGTCGTCGCGCATGGCGTCAGAAAGCGCTGCGTTCCACCCTGCCTGTGCCTGCCAGATCGTGTCGAACTCCGCCTCGACCATCTCGCGCAAAGGGTAGAACGGATATGCCGCAGCCTTGCCCGATCCGGCCAGCCGGACCCGCACTCCTTCGCGGCGCGCGTGCCTCGCCGCAAGAAGGGCTCCCAATGTTGCGTGGCCATCGCGCTTGATCTGGGCGTCGAGTTCGCGCGCGGCCGTGCGGATCAATCCACTCTCGTTGTCGCCGCCGCGATCCGCCTTGCGATTGCTCTTGAACCCGCGCCGCTGGTTGAGGTGGAAAATTACCCGCCCGAGTTCGTGCGGCTCCAGCCGGCGGCTCAGGGCTGCTGCCCGGAGCGTGTAGGGATCGAGGGCAGCAATCGCGTTCCGCGCCGGACTGTCCGCCGGCATGAGTCCGAGCCGCGTCAGCGCGTTGAGCAGGTTCCGCCGGCGCCGCAGATAGCGATCCCTGTTCCGGCGCATGGCGCGGGGCTGGCGACGAGCGGCCGCCAGCGAGCTGCCATCCTTCGGGTTGCGCCCATCTGGGTAGATGCGAACCCCGGCATCGAGGATGCCGCTTGGTGCCCCAGTCTCGTCCAATCTGAGGCAACACCACCCAATGGAGTTGGCGCCGATATCAATGCCGAGGCGGTAGGCCATAGGTTGCACCTCCCCATTGATTTCGAGGATAGAATAGATTACAGAAATGTCACTATACGGAGCTCAACCCTGTTAGCCGATGGGGGAACGCGGGCCTTCCGTTAACAAGCGCCTTCGGGCGCACCGAATGAAAGGCGGGCTGCGGCCCGCCTTTCTCTTTCCAACTGCCTGCGGCGGCTGACGGAGTTCCGTGCGGCCTGGTGACTGGCTCGGATGCAGGGGCCGTGGACCCGATGGCTGATACCGCGCGAACCGAGGCACGAGCCTTGTTGTGCCACGTCGAGGTCACCAGCCTGTTGGCGTAAGTAGCATACAGCCCGGCAGTCCATCCGCTCGCGATCCGGTAGACGGCGCGTCTGCGCGAAATGCCCTACGCCCGCGCCTCTCGCAGTGGGTCCCCTTTTGCCATGGCGGGGGGGGTGCGAGGGTACGGATTGCCCACCCCGGGACGGGATTGCGCACCCCGGATCGTCCGGCGCGCGGTTTGTGCGTAAAGGGTTTTCTGGCTGCGACTACGCGCACACGCGCGCGCGCGTTGCACGCTAATCGCCGGCCCTTATGTCCAGCCGATCAGCGCCGAGAGACGGGGTCTAACCTCGACACACTGTGGGGTATTTTGTGGGGTATCAAAGGGTCGCGCAGAATATTTTTGCGTTTTATCAATGTGTTATGAAAGTAAATTGGCGTCCCCGGCGGGATTCGAACCCACGGCCCCAGGATTAGGAATCCTGTGCTCTATCCTGCTGAGCTACGGGGACGCGCGGGGCGGCTTATAGCATGGCCGCGCTGACGGGTCAGCCTTGGGGGTGGGGCATCTCGACCGGTACGGCGCAACCGTCGAACGCGGGGCCGGTCCGTGCGAACCCTTGTCCGCACCGCCGCGCAACCGCGCCGCCACGCGGGCCGGGCCTGGTTCCGGGCAACCCTAGGGCACGTTCCGTTCGGCTTGAATCAGCCGAACGGAAGTCGTGCCCGAGAAACTTAAGGTTTGCGAGCAGCTTAGTCCGATCTGGTGGAACCGCAGGGCGGTTCCACCAGATCGGACGCTGCTCTAGGTCACCGCCTCCAGATCGGCCTCGGTCATGCTGCCGGGCACGATGATCAGCGGCTTGTGCAGCCGGTTGGCATACTTGCCGGCCAGCGCCGAGATCAGCGGCCCCGGCCCCTCGGCTGACACCGAGGAGGCCAGCACCAGCGCCGAGATCCGCGCCGATTCCTCGTCGAGCAGCGCCAGCACCTCGTCGCGCGCCACGCCTTCGCGCACGTAAAGGGCGGGCACCGCGCCGGTCATGCGGTTGACCTCGGCGGCGAGCTTCTGGAGAAGCTGCTCGGCCTCGTCGCGCTTCTCCTGGCGCATCAGATCGCCCACCGCGCCGAAGGTCTGGAACTCGACCGGCTCGGTCACGCGCAGCAGGGCCACGCGCCCGCCGCCCTTCAGGACGCGCAGGCAGGCATAGCGCAGCGCCACCGGCATCTCCTGGCTGTCGTCCACCACCACCAGGAAGACGCGGTTGCGGCGGCGTTCCTCGGCGGTGGGTTCGCCATTCGTGGCGTTCTCTGTGTCGCTCATCGCACGATCACCTCCGGAACAGGATGCTGCCGAGCCAACCGGCGAGCGCCGCCAGCAGGATCGCACCGAGGCCATAGAGCAGCTCGAACTCGCGCGCGAAGCGCCAGATCTCGGCGCCCAGCCCCTCGCGCCGCACGGTCAGCGGCAGGGTGACGGTCTGCACCACGGCGCGATCGCGCACCAGATGGACCTCGATCATGTAGCGCCCGGTCAGCACCGTATCGGGCAGGGCGATGCGGGTCTGGAACAGCCGCCCGGCCAGCAGCGCGAACTCCACCTCGTTCTCGCCATAGAGCCCCTCGGTGCGCTTGAGCGTGACCAGCGCCTCGGTGAAGCCCGGATCGGCTGCGCCCGGCCCGCGCGCCAGGAGAGGCAGCGAGTCGATACCGATGCCAAGCCGCCGGCGCACATCCTCAGGCAGGATATCGTGGGCAGGCGCGGTGCCGATGACGGCATAATAGCTCGGTATCTCGCGGTAGCGCGCCTCGAGCCCGTTCACCCAGATGCCGGCCACCCGCGCCTTGCGGCGCACGACGATATCGTGGTTCGGCCCGCGCGCCACCACCAGTATGTCGCCGCCGCCCTCGATCGCGCCGAACAGCAGGAGCTGCGCGCCCGTGAAGCCCGTGGTGATGCCGAGCTGGTTCTGCGACAGGTCGGCCAAAAGCGCCTGCGCGCGCGCAGGCGCCGCCGCGAGCCATGCCGCGAGCCCGGCCAAGAGCGCCGCAGCAAGCCCGCGCAGGCGCAGGCGAAGGGGCCGGCGGGGGCGCGCGCCGCTCACAACAGGGGCCCCAGCGTGTAGAGCTGCTCGGGCACGCGGAACAGGTCGACCGCAAGCTGGGTCGCCACCGCCAGCACCAGCATGCCCAGGAGCCCGCGCATCTCCTCCCCGCGCAGGCGCCCGCCCATCTGCGCGCCGAACTGCGCCCCGGCGACCGCCCCCACCATCAGCAGCAAGGCCAGCACCACATCGACGCTGTGGTTCTCGATCGCCTGCAGCAGCGTGACATTGGCGGTCACGAACACGACCTGGAACAGGCTCGTGCCGATGACGACACCGGTCGGCATGCCAAGCAGGTAGATCATCGCCGGCACCAGGATGAAGCCGCCGCCCACGCCCATCACCGCCGACAGGAAGCCGATCACCAGCCCGATCATCGCCGGCGGGATCACGCTGATGTAAAGACGCGAGGCGCGGAAGCGCAGCTTCAGCGGCAGCCCGTGCATCCACAGATGCTGGTGCAGCTTCTGGCGGACCTTGTGGCGCCGGCGCAGGATCGCGCGCGCGCTTTCCACCACCATCAGCCCGCCGACCGTGCCCAGGATCACGACATAGAACAGCGAGACGACGAGATCGACCTGCCCGATGGCGCGCAGCCAGCGGAAGATGCGCACCCCCGCCAAGGAGCCGACCAGGCCGCCCGCCAAGAGCACGAGGCCCATCTTCACATCGACATTGCCGCGCCGCCAATGCGCGATCAGCCCCGAGACCGATGCGCCCATGGTCTGGTTGGCCGAGGTCGCCACCGCCACCGGCGAGGGGATGCCGACCAGGATCAGGAGCGGGGTCATGATGAAGCCGCCGCCGACGCCGAACAGGCCGGAGAGGAATCCGACGCCGCCGCCCAGCGCCAGGATCAGCAGGGCATCAACCGACATCTCGGCGATGGGCAGATAAACCTGCATCGCGGCTTCGCGGTCCGGCGAACAGAGGGCAGGGTCGGCGCGGGGACCGGCGCACCCCTCCCGGCTGGGTGGCGGTGGCGCGGCTGCGCGCGGGCATCAAACGCCCGCACGCCCGGCCCCGCAAGAGGAAAGCGGCCAAGCGTGGCCAAATTTCGGCACCGCGCGGGGCCGAACCACCGGCCGCGCCCGCCCCGTTGCGCGGCCGCCAGCGGGCCGGCTCGCCTCGCGTACGCGCACGCGCCACGGGGATCGCGGGCCGCGCCCCGGAGTATCGGGGCCGCGGCGGCGGACAACACGAGATCGGCGCCCGGACGCTTCGCGACAGGACGCCGCCGGCATGCGGGCGGGACGGCGGGCCCGAAGGGCAATGGGCGCGGATGGAGTGCGCGGCGCGCCGTGCCCGGAGCGTCGGGGGCGTGACGGCCGCCCCGGGCCGGCTCGCCTCGCGCAAGCGCCCGCCCCCGCGCATGCGCCGGCGGGATAACGGGGCCGGGGCGAGCGAGGGGCACGGATGGCGCGCGCCGCCCACCGTGCCCGGCACGTCGGGCCGGCAGGATGGCGCACCGGCGGGATCGACATGGCCCAGTGCGCGCCGCGAGCTGTCGCCGCCTCCGGCGACCGCGCCGGTTCGCAGAAGGCCCGGCCCGTTCCGCCGGCCTCGTCGGCCCTCGCGGGATGGGGCCAGCCACGGTCCCGATGGCATGCCGCCGGCGCACCGGCGCGCCAGGGCGGCGGCGGGTGCCGGGCGATCTGCGGCGCGGCGGGCAGCACAAGAGCGGCGTCCGGCCGCGCAGGACGGGCTGGCGCCGGCGCGCCGGCCGAAGGCGGGCCGCGCCCCAGCGGTGCAGCAACTGAGCGGCGCAGCAAGTCAGGGGCGCCGCAAATCAGGGGCGCGGTAACTCAGGGGCGCAGGAAGCCCACCACCTCCTCGACCTCGGCCAGCACCGGATCGGCGATCGCGCCCGCCCGCTCCGCCCCGCGCTTGAGCACGGCGTCCACCCGCTCGGGGTGCGCCAGCAGCTCGCGCATGCGGATCGCGATCGGCTCCAGCACCGACACCGTCACGTCGGTGAGCGCGCGCTTGAACGCGGCGAAGCCCGTGCCGGCATGCTCGGCCAGCACATCGGCCACGGCGCGGTCGGTCAGCGCGGCATAGATGCCCACCAGGTTGCGCGCCTCGGGCCGCGCCTCCAGCGCCGTCACGTCGTCGGGCAGCGGGTGCGGGTCGGTCTTGGCGCGCTTGATCTTGTCGGCGATCTGGTCGGCATGGTCGGTCATGTTGATGCGGCTGGCGTCCGAGGCGTCCGACTTGCTCATCTTCTTGGTGCCGTCGCGCAAGCTCATCACGCGCGTGGCCTCGCCCAGGATCAGCGGCCTGATGTCGGGGAACAGCGCCACCTTGTAGTCGTGGTTGAACTTCTGGGCGATGTCGCGGGCAAGCTCCAGGTGCTGCTTCTGGTCCTCGCCCACCGGCACCATGTTCGCCTTGTAGGCCAGGATATCGGCCGCCATCAGGTTGGGATAGGCATAGAGGCCGACCGAGGCGTTCTCGCGGTCCTTGCCGGCCTTCTCCTTGAACTGCGTCATGCGGTTGAGCCAGCCGATCCGCGCGACGCAGTTGAAGATCCAGGCGAGCTGGGCATGGGCGCGCACGCGGCTCTGGTTGAACAGGACATGGCGCTCGGCATCGATGCCGCAGGCGATCAGGGCGGCGGCCACCTCGCGCGTGGCGCGGCGCAGATCCTCGGGCTCCTGCCAGACGGTGATGGCGTGCAGATCGACCACGCAGAACAGGCACTCATGCCCTTCCTGGAGCTTCACCCAGTTGCGGATCGCGCCGAGATAATTGCCGAGATGCAGGTTGCCGGTGGGCTGCACGCCCGAGAAGATGCGGTCCATCGTCGCTCGCCATTGGCTCGGTTGCGCGGCCCCCTTGTGGACGGGGGGCCGTCGCGGCGGGCGCGGGGCCTCGTGCCCGGCATCCGTCGCGGCGCGCATTAGCGCCGCCATGCCGGGCGCGGTCAAGCGCCGGAAGGGATGCGGGGGCGCCGGCGGCAGGGAGGGCGCCTGGCGCGCGGGTCGGCGGTCGCGGAGCGCGCGCGCCGAAGGCGCGGCCGGAGTGCGCCACGCGCCGCCTCGGCAGGGACGGTTGACGCGAAGCGCGGCGGCGGGCCATCTCAGCGCCGCGTCCCGCCCTCTCCTGATCCTCCGCGACCGGAACCCCCCGCCATGGCCCCGAAGCGTCCCGCCGCCACCCGCACGCCACGCCAGGACAAGGCGGGCGCCGCCAGGACCGCGCGCGGCGGGCCAGCAAGCGCCACGCCCGCCGCGGGAGAGACGCCGGCACGGGTGAAGCCGCCACGGGCCAAGCCGCCACAGGCCAAGCCGCCACAGGCCAAGCCGCCACAGGCGAAGCCTGCGCGGGCGAAGCCTGCGCGGGCGAAGCCTGGGCATGGGCCGACAATTGCGCAGCCCGCGCGCGAAACCGCCGCGCCCGCCCGCACGCCCGCCGCCACGGCCGGCGCGAAGCGCGGCCAGGCCCGGCCCGCTGCCGCTGCTGCTGCCGCTGCCTCCGCGGCCGCCCCGCTCGCCTTCCCGGCGCTCATCGCGCCGCGCCCGGTGGGCCTGCGCGTCATGACCTGGAACATCAACTCGCTGCGCCTGCGCCTGCCGGGTCTGGCCGAAATCGTGAAAAGCCTCGATCCCGACCTGATCTGCCTGCAGGAGATCAAGGTCGAGGATGCGCTGTTCCCGCTCGATGGCGTCAAGGCGCTCGGCTACCAGCATGTGCTCCATCGCGGCATGAAGGCCTATAACGGCGTCGCGATCTTCTCCAAGCGCATCGCCCTCGAGCCCCTGCCCGCGCCGGACTGGTGCGCCAGGGGCGATTGCCGGCACGTTGCAGCAAGGCTCGACCTGCACGGCCGGCCGGTCGATCTGCACAATTTCTACGTCCCGGCCGGCGGCGACATCCCCGACCGCGACGCCAATCCGAAGTTCGGCCACAAGCTCGATTTCCTGGCCGAGGCGACCGAATGGTTCGCACGCGCGCAAGCGGCGGGCGGTGCGCCCGATACGCCCGGCATCATCGTCGGCGATCTCAACATCGCCCCGCTGGAGTGCGATGTCTGGAGCCACAAGCAGCTCCTGGATGTGGTCAGCCACACCCCGGTCGAGGTCGCGGCGCTCGGCCGCTGGCAGGCGGCGCGCGGCTTCGTCGATGCGGTGCGCCACTTCGTGCCCGCGCCGGAGCGGCTCTATTCCTGGTGGAGCTATCGCGCGCGCGACTGGGAAGATTCCGATCGCGGCCGGCGGCTCGATCACATCTGGGTTTCGCCCGATCTCGCGGGCACGCTCAGGGCCGCGCACATCCTCAAGGCGGCGCGCGGCATTCCGCTCGCCTCCGACCATGTGCCGGTGGTGGTGGACCTGAAGCTGTAGCGCCGCGCGCCAGAGCCGCGTCCGATCCTGTCGAACGCGGCGCGGCCCGCCGGATCGGACCGGGCCGCTCGCCAGCCTCCACTTTCCCGGGCACGGCTTCCGTCCGGCTTCGCCCAGCCGAACGGAACGAGCCCTAGCCCGCGGCGCGGCCGAGTGCGAGATCCGACAGGCGATAGCCGCCGCCCTCGGTGACCAGGATCTTCGCGTTGGCCGGGTCGGGCTCGATCTTCTGGCGCAGGCGGTAGATGTGGGTTTCCAGCGTGTGCGTGGTCACGGCGGCGTTGTAACCCCAGACCTCGCCCAGCAATGCCTGGCGGCCGACCGGCTTGCCCTCGGCGCGGTAGAGATATTTCAGGATCGCCGTCTCCTTGTCGGTCAGGCGGATCTTCTTGTTGCGCCCCTGGTCGAGCAGCAACTTCTGCGCCGGGCGGAAGCTGTAGGGGCCGATCGCGAAGGTGGCATCCTCGGTCTGCTCGAACTGGCGCAGCTGCGCGCGCAGCCGGGCCAGCAGCTCGCCCAGGCGGAAGGGCTTGGCGACATAGTCGTTGGCGCCGGAATCGAGTCCGCGCACCGTGTCGCTTTCGCTCGCATGCCCGGTCAGCATGATGATCGGCGCCTTCACCCCCTGCTTGCGGATGCGCTGGCAGAGGTCGCGGCCATCGGCATCGGGCAGCCCGACATCGAGGATGATGGCATCGAATCGCGCTGCCCTGTCGGACAGCGCGGCCAGCGCTGCCGCCGCGGTGGCGGCCTCGGTCGGGGCGAACTCGCCGCCGACGCGCAGCTGCTCGGCCAGCGCTGCGCGCAGGCTGTCATCGTCGTCAACGAGAAGGATCGGTCGCTCGGCGGCCATGGCGGATATCCTCGGGGGGCGCGGCGGCGGCGCGGCTACAGGGATAGCCGATCACGGCGGGGATTCGGTGCCGCGCATGCCGGCTCGCGCGATTTTGATACATCATGCCAGGGCCAGGAGCGATCCTGCAAGAAGGCTACCCACTACACATTGTGGGTCACTTGTATCGCGGCCACTAGGATCCAAAATCTGTCACGGAAAGACTCGGCATTCGCCCGATTCCTGCCATATAACCGCGCGACCCTGACAATGGTCGGCCGCCCATCCACCCCGGATCGGCGCGGAGGACCCGGACGAAGCGGGACGGAAACCGCGATGTCCGAGGGGTTGCGTTGTGTCTGGAACAGCCCAGTTCCGCGCGCCGCGCGATCAAGATCCCGGGTGGAGGCTTACGTGCCCAACGCCAAGAATACCATGGTTGCGGCGACCGGTTGGTCGCGCCGCTCCTCGACCGAGGCTGGCTCCGTCGCGGGCGATCCGCGCATCGTTGCCGTCAATCGCGCGATGGCCGAGTTGCGCCGTGGCGCGCCGGTGGTGATCGTTGCCGATGGCGCAGCGCTGCTTGCGCTCGCCGCCGAGGCGGCCGATGCCACCACGCTTGCGCGCCTTGCCGCGCTGTCGCGCACGCCGCTCGCGCTGCTCATCACGCCCGAGCGGGTGGCCCATCTTCAGGGCCGGCCGATGCCGCCCGAGGTTGGTCCGGCCGCGATCTCGCTGCCGCTTGCCGACGACGCCGCGCCCGAGGACATCAAGGCGCTGGCCGACCCGACCGCCGATCTCGACGGCGCGACGCCCGCCCTGCCGGCCGATGCCACGCCGGCGCCGGGCCCCGTGCCCACCGCCACGATCGCGCTGGCCAAGCTCTCGCGCCTGCTGCCGGCCGCGGTGGTGACGCCCGCCGCGCTTGGCGCCGCCGAGGATGGCTACGAGTTCGCCCGCCGCCTCGACCTCATTGCGGTGGCGGCGACCTCCGTCCTCAACTATCCCGACGCGGTCGCCGGCACGCTCACGCGCGTGACCGATGCGCGCGTGCCGCTGGAAGGCTCGGAGGATGTGCGCTTCGTCGCGTTCCGCCCGCTCGATGGCGGGCTCGAACATCTGGCGATCGTGGTGGGCGACCCGCTTGCCTCGGGCGAGCCGCCGCTCGTGCGGCTGCATTCCGAGTGCTTCACGGGCGACCTGCTCGGCAGCCTGCGCTGCGATTGCGGCGACCAGCTGCGCGGCGCGATCCAGCGCATGGCCAAGGAAGGGGCGGGCGTGCTGCTCTATCTCGCCCAGGAAGGCCGCGGCATCGGGCTGATGAACAAGCTGCGCGCCTATCGCCTGCAGGATGCCGGCGCCGACACGCTGGACGCCAACCGCCAGCTCGGCTTCGGCGCCGACGAGCGCGGCTTCCAGGTCGCCGCCGCCATGCTGCGCGACCTCGGCATCGGCAAGGTGCGGCTGATGACCAACAACCCCGACAAGGTGCGCTCGCTCGGCCAGCACGGCGTCGAGGTGGTCGAGCGCGTGCCGCACAAGTTCGAGGCCAACGGGCACAATGCCCGCTACCTCGCCACCAAGGCCGAGCGCTTCGGCCACATGCTGGGCTGAGATGCTGGGCTGAGCGACGGCGCCTCGCCCCGCGCCGATGCGTGGCGCGGGCGGTTCCCGGGTTTGAATGCACGGATCGGGCGGCGGAGGGGTATCCTTCCGCCGCCCGTTGCGTTCGGGGCGGGGCGGGTCCCCGCCCACCCGCCCGCACCGACGGCGCGCCCGTGGCGCCCTGCCCCCGGGCGCCCCTGCCTGGCCGGCACCCCTGCCTGGGCTGGCACGGCATCCGCTCGTGCAAGCCGGGCCGAGCCCGCCGCGCGCCCAACGCGCCCCACGCCCCCTCCCCCCGCACGCCGGAAAGCCCTCCGCATGACGAGGACGCCGGCCGCACGAGTGGCCCGGGCCACGCGCCGGACGCAGCCGGACGCCGGCTCCGCGCGTGGCTGGTGCGGCGCCGGGGGCTGCCTCCGCTCACGCGATCCGGCCAGAACACCCTCCCCGGAGGGTGCCGCCAGTCTCCCCGCCCCTCGACGCGGCGGGCGGGCGCGCGATAGCCTGCCGCCATGTCCCGCCCCTCCCCCGCGCTCGATCCGCGCCGCGATCCGGCCGCGATCCTGGTCTTCGCCGATGGCTGGCTCCTGTTCCGCGGCCAGCGGATGCGCTGCGCCCTCGGGCGGGGCGGCGTCCGCCCGGCGCGCGAGAAGCGCGAGGGCGATGGCGCCACCCCGGCCGGCACCTGGCCCTTGCGCCGCATCCTCTATCGCGCCGACCGGGAGCCGCCGCCCGGCGGACCCCTGCCGCGCGCGCCGATCGCGCTCGAGGATGGCTGGTGCGACGATCCCCGCGATGGGGCCTATAACCGCCCGGTCCGCCTGCCCTATCCGGCCTCGGCCGAGGAGATGTGGCGCAAGGACGATCTCTACGATCTCGTCGTCGTGCTCGGCCACAATGACGACCCGCCGGTGCCGGGCGCGGGCAGCGCGATCTTCCTGCATGTGGCGCGGCCCGATTTCGCGCCCACCGCCGGCTGCGTCGCCCTGCCCAAGCCCGAGCTGCGCCGGCTGCTGGCGGAAGCCCCGGCCGGGGCGCGGCTGGTGGTCATGCCCGAGCGGCTCGGCGGCGCATGAGCGCCACTTCGAGGAGCGCCGCTTCGATGAGCGCCGGCCCAGGCCACCGCGGCGCAGAGCCCTATGCGATCGGGGCGTGGCGGGCGCCGAAGATCGCCGTGCCGACGCGCACCAAGGTGGCGCCCTCCGCGATCGCCGCCTCGAAATCGCCGCTCATGCCCATCGACAGCACGGCCAGGCCATGCGCGCGGGCAAGGTCGGCGAGGTACCGGAAATGCGGGCGCGGATCATCCTCGACCGGCGGGATGCACATCAGCCCGACCACGGACAGGCCCCATTGCGCGCGCGCCGCTGCGATGAAGGCGTCGGCCTCGGCGCGCGGCACGCCGTATTTCTGCGTCTCATCGCCGACATTGACCTGCACCAGGCAATCGGGGCGGCGGCCTTCCTGCTGCATCGCCTTGGCCAGCGCCTCGGCCAGCTTCGGCCGGTCGAGGCTCTCGATCATGTCGGCGATCCGCACCGCCTCGCGCGCCTTGTTGGTCTGCAGGCCGCCGATCAGGTGCAGGCGCAGATCGGGCCAGCGTTCGCGCAGGGCGGGGAACTTGGCCATCGCCTCCTGCACGCGGTTCTCGCCGAACAGGCGCTGGCCGGCGGCGTATGCCGCCGCGATCGAGGCGGCGGGGTGCGTTTTCGACACGGCCACGAGCTCGACCGCGGCGGGATCGCGCCCGGCGGCGCGGGCGGCGGCGGTAATGCGCGCCTTCACCGCCGCCAGGTTGGCGGCGACGGCGGCGGGGGACAGTTCGTCGGCTGGGCTTGGGTCGGGCATGGCGCGGGAAGTTCGGTCCGGCGGCAAGGGGCTCTGGGGCGACACGATCCGGGCTGGCGTCGGCGCGACATGGATGCGCCTGCCGGCGGATCCGGGCGGGGCGGAGCGCGGCTCATGTCCTCCGTGCTTCTAGCCGAGCTTGGCCGGCGCCTCAATGCGCGCGCGCGGCGGCGCGAGCGCTCCGGGCTGGCGCCGGCTCCGGCCGAGCGCGCGCCGCCGGGCACGACCCCGGCGCGCCGCGACCCGATACGCGGTGTGCCTGCGCCGCCAAGCAGGCCGCCCGCCGCCGCGATCCTTGCCCATGCCGGCCCGGCCGGGCCGCGACCGCGCCGCCCTCCCTTGCCCGCGCTCTGGCTGTTCACCGATCCCGCGCGCCTGCCCGACCCGCTTGCAGCCGCCGCCCGCCTGCCGCGTGGCGCCGGCATCGTGCTGCGCCGCTACCCCCCGGCCGAGGCGGCGCGGCTGGCCGTGGTGCTGGCGGCGCTGGCCCGCCGCCGGGGCCTGACGCTGATGATCAGCACCGAGGCGCGGCTGGCGCTGCGGCTGGGCGCCGGGCTGCATCTGCCGGAAGCCGGGCTGCGCCAGCCGCCCTTGCCCTTCCTGTTGGCGCGGCGCGCGATACCGGCGCCGCGACGCCCCCCGCTCACCGCCGCCAGCCATGGCCGGACCAGCCTGGCGCGGGCGGCGGCGCTGGGCGCCGATTTCGCCTTCCTCTCGCCGGTTTTCGCCACCGCGAGCCATCCCGGCGCCCCCTGGCTCGGCCCGGTGCGGTTCGGCCTCATGCTGCGCGGCCGACGCCGGCCGGCGCGAATCGTGGCGCTGGGGGGCATCGATGCCGCCACCGCCCGGCGCCTTGCCGGCCGGCCCCTGGCCGGGCTGGCCGCGATCGGCGCGCTGGTGGACCCGGCCGACTAGGAATTCAGTCCCCTGCTTCCTCGCCGCCCCATCCCCTGCGCCGCCAGCGGGTATCGCCGCCGCGGCGGCGATACCACGCGCCCGCAGGTGCCCTGTGGCATCGCCGCAACGGTGTCGCGTCAATGCACTGCGGGGCATTTCTGCCGGGTTGCCTCGGCCGGGGGCTCTGCGCATAGTTCGCCCGGGCCCGGCTGCCCATCGCCCATTCTATCCCTAAGGCTTCTTGGGGAGGGGTCTCAGGGGTCCGGGGCGGGGCCGGTACTGTTGCCGTTTCCTACCGGAGCGGCGTTTTTACGGAGGATTGCATCGACATGCGCAAGATCCTGCTGGGTACTACGGCGGTGATCGGTGCGACTGTGCTGGCCGCTCCGGCTTTCGCGCAGGGCGCACTGAACGTCCGCATCGGCGGTTACTACAACTTCCAGTATGGCCACATCAGCGAGAAGAGCCTCGTCACGGCGACGGAGCGGGCTGGCAAGTCCGACTTCCGCTCGGACGGCGAGATCCACGTTCTCGTCACCGGCAAGGCCGCCAACGGCCTGACCTACGGTGCCACCCTCGAGATGGAGATGGACGGCAACGCCAGCCGCAACCTCTTCAGCGTTGACGAGTGGTACGGCTTCATCGGCACCCCGACCCTCGGCCAGCTCCGCTTCGGTGACGAAGACGGCGCGGCCAGCCTGATGCAGGTCTGGATCCCGACCAACTTCGGTGCGGGTGGCGCTGACGGCAACTTCGACGACTACATCCTGGGCCGCCCCGGCAACGGCATCGGCAGCTCGGTTCCGCTCGGTAACCTCGCTGAAATCGGCGACAACTCGAAGATCATCTACCTGTCGCCGCAGTTCTTCGGCTTCGACGTGGGCGTCAGCTACGCGCTCAACGCCGGCCAGGGCGAGACCTCCGGCACCACGCCGGGCTCGGGCACGCTTGCTGGTGCGGACCGTCTGGTGGCCTCGGCCGCCGGTGGCGCCCGCCGCAACGAGTGGAACATCGCCGCCCGTTGGCGCGGCAGCTTCGGCCCCGTCGGCCTCGCCGTCGGCGCCGGTGCGTTCATCTCGGGCGTGACCAAGGCTCGCGCCGCTGGCGTCGAGACCAAGGCGTTCCAGGATATCCGCATCTACAACGTCGGCCTGAACGTGACCTTCGCCGGCCTGACCGCCGGTGCGGCGTACATGTGGGGCCAGTTCGGTGGCGTGGGCGGCATGGGCACGGCCCTGCCGGTCAACCCGGCTGGCTTCTCGGCCAACAATGGCCGGGTGCTCGCCCTTGGCGTGGCGTACCGCTTCGGTGCGTTCACGGTGGGTGCGAACTTCATGGGCGGCTCGCGTGAGGGCCGCGTTGGCGCTGCCTTCGCCAACGACCAGAAGACCCGTCATTGGGCGATCGGCGGCACCTACAACCTGGCCCCGGGCCTGGATGTGTTCGCCGAGTACGTCAACTTCCGCTACACGGATGACGACGCCGCTGCGACCAAGAACAACGGCAGCGCCATCCTCATCGGTACCCGCCTCGCCTGGTAAGGCGAACGGGAAACCGGATGGGATCGGGGGCGGCAGGGCAACCTGCCGCCCCTTTTCTTTGCGCGGGACCGCGCCGCGCGCACCCGCGCCCGGCAGCACTCGCTCCTGCTCGCGCGCGCCCGCGCTCCGCCCCGATCCGGGCGCCCGGGTCCGCCGCCGGCATGCGACCCTGCCCGAAGCCGTTGCCCGCCGCCGGCCGGACCGCGCCACCGGGACCAGCGGGATCGCGGCGATATCGCCTGGCAAGTGGCGGCGGATCGGCATGGCGGGGCCCGGCGCCCTCCGGCCGGGCGGTGGGCGCGGCGCGCGCCGCCGCCGCTGCCGCCAGCGCGGGCCGCCCGGCTGGCGCGACGGGCGCCGTCTGCCTTGGCTTCGCCATCCTTAATTGCTAGTGTCCGCCGCGAACGGCCCCTTGCCGCGTCGCGTCGCGCTTGCTTGCGCCGGCCGGCAGCCCGCCCCAGCACAAGGCCCAGCCATGCGGTTTCCCCGGCTTCGCGCAAAACCCTTGCTTGTTTTCGGCCTCTTGGTCGCGCTCATGCTGCCGCTGGCAGCGTGCGAGGATGGCAATCTGCGCACCCCCGGCAATGACGAGTATTACGACGATTCGCGCCGCGCGCGGGTGCGCGGCCGCCTGACCGGCCAGGATGGCATCCTGATCTTCGGCACCGACCGTTCGCGCCGCGACGATGGCGCCGGGTCGGGCATCGGCGTCAACGCCTTCCTCTGGCGCGCCTCGCTCGACACCATCTCGTTCATGCCGCTTTCCTCGGCCGATCCGTTCGGCGGCGTGATCATCAGCGACTGGTATGCGCCCCCCGCCGCGCCGGGCGAGCGGTTCAAGCTCACCGTCTACATCCTCGGCCGCCAGCTCCGCTCCGACGGGCTGCGGGTCGCCGTGTTCCGCCAGATCGCGCAGGGCGGGGTGTGGATGGACGCGCCCACCTCGCAAGGCATGGCCGGCGAGATCGAGGACAAGATCCTCGCCCGCGCGCGCGAGCTCCGCATCCAGTCGGGCGACGTCCGCTCCGCCTCGCGCTAGGCACCGCGCCGAACCGGGCCGGCGAAGCGCCGCGCGCCGCCATGGCCGTGCGCGGGGCGTTGCGCATCGCCGCCCCGGCCCCTATTGATAGCCCCGTCCGTGCCGCCGCCGCATCCGCGAAGGCGTCGCCCTGCCCGCCGCCTTCCCGCCGCACCCCAGCCGCCGATCCGCCGCCATGACCGAGGCTTCCGACGCCCCCGCCCGATACAATTTCCGCACCACCGAGCCGCGCTGGCAGCAGGCATGGGAGGAGCGCGCCACCTTCCGCGTCGAGGACCGGCCGCAATCGGGCGCGGCGGCGAAGCCGAAATACTATGTGCTGGAGATGTTCCCCTATCCATCGGGGCGCATCCATATGGGCCATGTGCGCAACTACACGCTGGGCGACGTGGTGGCGCGCTACAAGCGCGCGCGCGGCTTTTCCGTGCTGCACCCGATGGGCTGGGACGCCTTCGGCCTGCCGGCCGAGAATGCGGCGCGCGAGCGCAAGACCCATCCGGCGCGCTGGACCTATGACAATATCGCCACCATGCGCGACGAGCTGAAGCGCATGGGGCTCAGCCTCGACTGGTCGCGCGAATTCGCCACCTGCGACCCGGACTACTACCACCAGCAGCAGCGCCTGTTCCTCGATTTCCACAAGGCGGGGCTGGTGGACCGGCGCGAGAGCGCGGTCAATTGGGACCCGGTGGACCATACCGTGCTCGCCAACGAGCAGGTGATCGACGGGCGCGGCTGGCGCTCGGGCGCGCTGGTGGAGAAGCGGCGCCTGGCGCAATGGTTCCTGCGCATCACCCGCTACAATGACGATCTGCTGGCCGCGCTCGGCGGGCTCGACCGCTGGCCCGAGCGCGTGCGGCTGATGCAGACCAACTGGATCGGCAAGAGCGAGGGCGCGCGCGTGCGCTTCCCGCTCGCGCGCGCCGAGGGCGGGATCGAGGCGGTGGAGGTGTTCACGACCCGCCCCGACACGCTGTTCGGCATGAGCTTCATCGCCCTCAGCCCCGAGCATCCGCTCGCCGCCGCCGCAGCCGCGCAGGATGCCGCCGCCGCCGCCTTCATCGCCGAATGCCGGCGCATGGGCACGAGCGAGGCGGCGATCGAGGCGGCCGAGAAGCAGGGCTACGATACCGGGCTGCGGGTCGCCCATCCGCTGATGCCGGGGCGCGAATTCCCGGTCTGGATCGCCAATTTCGTGCTGATGGACTACGGCACCGGCGCGATCTTCGGCTGCCCCGCCCACGACCAGCGCGACCTCGATTTCGCGCGCAAATTCGGGCTCTCGGTCACGCCCGTGGTGCTGCCCAGGGGCGAGGACAAGGCGCGCTTCGCCATCGGCACCGAGGCCTTCACCGAGGACGGCACGCTGATCAATTCCGATTTCCTCGACGGGCTTGCGGTGCCGGCGGCCAAGACCAGCGTGATCGCGCGGCTGGAGGAACTCGGCGCCGGGGTGGGCGTGACGCAATGGCGCCTGCGCGACTGGGGCATCAGCCGCCAGCGCTACTGGGGCTGCCCGATCCCGATGATCCACTGCGAATCCTGCGGCGTGGTGCCGGTGCCGGAGAAGGACCTGCCGGTGCGCCTGCCCGAGGACGTCACCTTCGAGAGGCCGGGCAATCCGCTCGACCACCACCCCAGCTGGAAGCATGTCGCCTGCCCGCGCTGCGCCAAGCCCGCGCGGCGCGAGACCGACACGATGGACACCTTCGTCGACAGCTCCTGGTATTTCGCGCGCTTCTGCTCGCCCCGCCACGAGGCGGCGCCGCTCGATCGCGCCGCGGTCGATCACTGGATGCCGGTCGACCAGTATATCGGCGGCATCGAGCATGCGATCCTGCACCTGCTCTATTCGCGCTTCTTCACCCGCGCCATGCGCGACACCGGGCATCTCGCCCTGCCTTCGGGCGAGCCCTTCGCCGGGCTGTTCACGCAGGGCATGGTCTGCCACGAGACCTACAAGGGCGCCGATGGCCGCTGGCTCTATCCGGACGAGGTGGCGAAGGGCGCCGACGGCAGCACCACGCACGCCGAGACGGGCGAGGCGGTGACGGTCGGCCGCTCCGAGGCGATGAGCAAGTCGAAGCGCAACACCGTCGATCCGGGGCGGATCATCGCGCAATACGGCGCGGATACGGCACGCTGGTTCATGCTCTCGGACAATCCGCCCGAGCGCGACATGGAGTGGACCGATGCCGGCGCCGCCGGCGCCTATCGCTTCACCCAGCGGCTGTGGCGCATGGTGCAGGACGCGCTGCCGCTCCTGCCCGCGCGTGGCGCGGCCGCCCCGGGGCCGGGCTCGGCCGCGTCGGCGGCGATGCGGCACGCGACGCATCGCACCATCGCCACCGTGACCGAGGCGCTGGAAAGCTTCGCCTTCAACGTCGCGGTCGCGCGCGTCTACGAGTTCGCCAATGCGACCGCCGAGGGGCTGGCGGCTGCGCGCGGCGGCGATGCGGCGGCCGGATGGGCGCTGCGCGAGGCGCTCGAATCGCTCTGCCACCTTGTCGGCCCGGCGATGCCGCACCTGGCCGAGGAGCTGTGGGCCGCGCTCGCGCCGGGCGAGGGGCTGATCGCCGAGCGCGCCTGGCCGGCCGCGGACGCCGCGCTGGCGCTGGCCGACAGCATCACCATCGCGGTGCAGGTTGGCGGCAAGCTGCGCGGCACCATCTCGGTCGCGCGCGGCGCCGAGGCGGCGACGGTGCTGGCCGCGGCCGAGGCCGAGCCCAATGTGCAGCGCGCGATCGGCGGCAAGCCGATCCGGAAGCGCATCCATGTGCCGGGCAAGATCGTCAACCTCATCGTCTGAGCGCGCGGGCGCCCGGGGCGCCGCGCCGATCCCGGCCGCACCGCCGGCCACATATGAGGTCATATTGCCTGGGCGCGCGGGAGCGCCGCTGCCGCGCCGCGCCCTCTTGCGCGCGCTCCTGCTTGCGCCGCTTGCCGCCCCGCTCGGCGCCTGCGGATTCCGCCCGCTCTATGCCGCTGGCGAGCAGGGACGCCCCGGCCCCGCCGCGCCGGCGGCCGCGCGCGACGACATGGCCGCGACGCGCGTCGCCGTCATTCCCAATCGCGAGGGCCAGCTCCTGCGCCGCTTCCTGTCCGACCGGCTGAACCCCGGCGATGCCGCCGCGCCGCGCCGCTACGAGCTGGCAGTGGGCGTGCGCCTGGCGACCGAATTCCTCGGCATCCGCCGCGACGACACGCCGACGCGCGGGCGCGTCATCGCCACGGCCGAGTGGCAGTTGGCCGAGGCGACCGGCCCGCGCCCGGCGCCGCTCCTGACCGGCCGCTCGCGCGCGGTGGATGCCTACAACCTGATCGACCAGCAGTTCTTCGCCTCCGACCTTGCCCGCGACGAGGCGACGAGGCGGCTGATGGAGCAGCTGTCCGAGCAGATCGCGCTCAGGCTCGCCGTGTTCTTCGCCCGCCGGCGCGAACAGGGCGGCGGTCCGGCCGCCACGCCCGCCGCCCCGGCGCCGGGCTGAGGGCCGGCGCGGGCGATGGTGAAGCTCGCCGGCCAGCGCATCGGCCCGTTCCTGCGCGATCCGGGGGCGATGCGTGGCGCGCTGCTGTTCGGCCCCGACGAGGGGCTGGTGCGCGAGCGCGCCGAGGCGCTCACGCGGCGGATCGCCGGCGCGGCGGACGATCCGTTCCGGGTGAGCGAGCTTGCGCGCGAGGCGGTGGCGCAGGACCCCGCCTTGCTGGCCGATGCGATGTCGGCCCTGGCGATGACCGGCGGGCGGCGCGCGGTGCGGCTGCGCGAGGCGACCGACGCCCTGGCCGAGGCGGTCCAGGCGGCGCTGGCTGCGCCGGGCGAGGCCTTCCTGGTGGTCGAGGCGGGGGAATTGCCCGCGCGCTCGGCGCTGCGCCGGGTGTTCGAGGGCGCCGAGGATGCCGCCGCGATCGGCTGCTATCCGGACACGGGCGCGGCGCTGGAACGCGTCATCGGCGAGGAGCTGCGCGCGCAGGGCGTGACGGCCGAGCCGCCGGCGCTGTCATACCTCGCCGACCGGCTGGGCGCGGACCGCCAGCTTACGCGGCGCGAGATCGAGAAGCTCGCCCTCTATGCCGGCCCGGGCGGGCGGGTGACGGCGGCCGATGCCGCCGCCTCGGTGGGCGATTATGCCGGCCTGTCGCTCGAGGATGCGCTGTTCGCGGCCTCGGCGGGCGAGATCGCGGAGACCGACCGGGCGCTGGGGCTGGCGCTGGCCGAGGGGGCGAGCCCGGTGGCGGTGCTGCGCGCGGCCCTGCGCCACTGGCAGCGCCTCGCGCTGGCGGCGGCGGCGGTGGCGGGCGGGGCGGGACGGGCGGAGGCGGCTGCGGGCGCGCGGCCGCCGGTGTTCTTCCAGTACAAGCCGGCCTTCGAGCGCGCGCTCGGCCTGTGGGACGAGGCCGCTTGCGCGACGGCGCTGGAGCGGCTGCGCGAGGCGGAACTGGCCTGCAAGCGCACCGGCGCCCCGGACGAACTCCTGGCGCGCCAGGCGCTGCTGGGCCTGGCGGGATTGGCGGCGAGGCGGGGGGCGAGGGGACTGAGGGGGTAGGAACTCCCGTTGTGTCCACAGCCGCCCAGTGCTCATCGACTAAGGGTTGCTCTCTGTCTAAAATGCCGATCGAGACCAGCGACATTCGGGGGGACGCGTGGCCTGGATAGTTCCGCAATATCAGAAGGCAGAAATAGACAGGGCCGGAAAGTATTTTGCGAACACCGACCCAAAATTATGGCGTGATTTTTCCGAAATTGACGAATTCGTATTGTATGATCAAAGTCGTCATGTACTTAGTAATTTTCGTGCTGCGCACGGATTTCCACTTAATGCACTTCAAATGGTGTTGCGGAGCAGAGCGCGCAAATTCGATTCGGCGTGTATCATTTCTCAGCGCTTGAAACGTCTAGAATCAATTCGATCGAAGCTCAATAAAATTACAACTAAACTTTCGCAAATGCAAGACATTGGTGGCTGCCGGGCAGTTTTGATAGACCAAAAGACATCAGAAGGACTGTTTTCTTCGTTTTTAAATGACAAGATATCTCACAGCCTCGTTGGCTGCAAGAACTACATAGTGAGTCCTAAGATAAATGGATATAGGAGCTATCATATAGTTTATAAATATCGGGCTAGTCAGGAAAAAACCCGCGCCTGGGAGGGCATGAGGATTGAAGTTCAAATAAGGTCATTGCTCCAGCATGCGTGGGCAACGACGGTAGAGGCCGTCGATCTAATAACGGGACAAAATCTCAAAGGCGGTGAGGGTGATCCAAATTGGCTTCGGTTTTTTGTACTAGTATCTGCTGCCGTTGCAGAGGAGGAGGGATGCCCGATTGTTGCCGGCGTTCCACAGGATACTGGGGAGATGAAGAGAGAATTAGAGCGTCTCGCTGCCTTGCTTGATGTAATCCGCTTGGTGGCTGGTTATCGCGCAACTATAGACTATACGAACAAACTAAAGAAGAAAGCCAAGTGGTTTGTGGTCCGCCTAGACTTAAACGCCCGCAGGTTGGCCATATGGCGGTTTCCGGAGCACAAGTCTGGACAAGCAGAAGAGTATCTAGCGAGCCTTGAGAAGAACTACGAGGGGCAGGCAGGTTACGAGACAGCAATGTTATCAGCGGATTCGGCTGCTGAGTTCGCGCGCGCATATCCAAATTTTGCTCTTGATACGTCTCTATTCGAGGCGTTCGTCTGTCGTATACTGAATATACCTAGGCCCGGCGACGCGGGCCTTGCCGGCCATACCGGTTGAACTGACTACCCCCTCCGCTTCGGGGCGGAGGAGGAGAGGAGCTGCACCAGCCCGTCGAGCTGCTCGAGGTCGCGGTAGAAAATCCGCACGCTGCCGCCCTTGCCGTCGAAGGCGATCTCGACCTTGAGGCCGAGATGGGCGGTAAGCTCCCGCTCCAGCGCCGCCGTGTTGCTGTCCTTGGCCAAGCGCGGCCGCCCGCCCGGCCCGCGCCCATGCCCGGCCCCGCCATCGGCCACCAGCCGCTCGGTCTGGCGCACATTCAGCCCGCGCTCGAGCACGATCGCGGCCAGTTTCTCGGGCTGGGCGGCGCCGAGCAGGGCACGGGCGTGGCCGGCGCTCAGCCGCCCGTCGCTGACCATCGCCTTGACCGGCACCGGCAGGGCCAGGAGCCGCAGCGTGTTGGTGACATGGGCGCGGCTTTTCCCCACCGCATCACCGAGCGCGCCTTGCGAGACCTGGAACTCGTCGATCAGGCGGCGATAGCCCTCGGCCTCCTCGATCGCGTTCAGGTCCTGTCGCTGGAGGTTCTCGACCAGCGCCACCGCCATCGCGTCGCGGTCTGACCATTCGCGCAAGAGCGCAGGAATTTCATGGAGTTGTGCGGCCTGGGCGGCGCGCCAGCGGCGCTCGCCGGCGATGATCTGGTAGCGGCCCGGCGCGTCCGGGTGGCGGCGGACCAGGATCGGCTGGAGCACGCCGCGCTCGCGCACCGAGGCGGTGAGCTCGTCGAGCGCCACGGGATCGATCGGGCCGCGCGGCTGGAAGGGCCCGGGCTCGACCTGGCCGATCGGCAGCAGGCGGACCGTGTTCGGCCCAGCCGTCGATGCGGTATCGGGAGGGGCGGAGGCAGACGCCGGCCCGGCGTCGCCGAGCAGGGCCGAGAGGCCGCGGCCGAGGCCCCGCTTGCCGGCACCGCCGCCGGAATCGCCCGGGGCACTCATGCGGCGGGGGCCGCGGCGCGGGCGGCCCGTTCGCGGCGCAGGAACTCGGCGGCGAGCTGGACATAGGCCTGCGCGCCGGCGGAGCGGAAATCATAGAGCAGCACCGGGCGGCCATGCGATGGCGCCTCGGATACGCGGACATTGCGCGGGATCACGGTCTGGAACACCTTCTCGCCGAAGAAGCTGCGGACATCGGCCGCCACCTGCTCGGACAGGTTGTTGCGGCGGTCGACCATCGTCAGGATGATCCCCGCCAGCGCCAGCGCCGGGTTGAGCCCCTTGCTGATGCGGGCGATGGTCCGGGTGAGGTGGCTCACGCCCTCGAGGGCGAAGAACTCGCATTGCAACGGCACCAGGACCGCGTCGGCCGCGACCAGGCCGTTGAGCGTCAGCAGGCCGAGCGAGGGCGGGCAGTCGATCAATATATAGTCGTAGGCCGGCGGCGCGGACGCGACCGGGCCGGAATTCCGGGGCGCCGCCGATGCCACCGCATCCGCAGGCGAAGCGGCGCCACCACGCAAGGCCTCGCGCAGGCGGAACTCGCGGTGATCGAGATCGACCAGCTCGATTTCGGCCCCGCCCAGGTCCGGCTCGGCCGGCATGATGTCGAGGCCGGGCACCAGCGTTGGACGCAGGGCGACGGCGGGCGAGGCGGTGCCGATCAGCACGGCATAGCAGCCCGGCGTCCGCTCGGCGGCGGGGATGCCGAGGCCGGTGGAGGCATTGCCCTGCGGATCGAGATCGACCAGCAGCACGCGCTGTCCTGCCGCGGCCAGGGCCGTGGCGAGATTGATCGCGGTGGTGGTCTTGCCGACACCGCCCTTCTGGTTGGCAACGGCGAGAATGCGCGGGGGGCGGGGCAGGGTCGTCTGGCGCGCGACGTGGATCACGGCAGCGGGCGCCGACGAGCGAGGCGCATCGGTCGCCGCGATGGGCGCTGACGCCGGTGATGCGGCCGGCGCGGCGGCGTCCCGCTCAGGATCAGGGGATGACAGGGGCAACCTCGCTCAGGCGAAGGATGGTCGCGTTCGGATCGGTGCGGCTGGGAAAGCGCTCGATGCGCATCTTCCACCGCTGCCGCGCCGCGGTCAATTCCGCCTCGACCCTGGCGCCCTTCAACAGCAGGCAGGCACCTCCCTGCGCCAGATGCCGGGCCGCCAGCGGCAGAAGCTCAGGCAGGGGGGCAAGCGCGCGGGCGGTGACGATGTCTGCATCGAGCGGGGCAAGCGCCTCGGCGCGCGCCGCATGGACCCGCACGGGCGCCGCGCTCAGCCGGGCGGCCTCGGCCAGGAAGGCGGCCTTGCGGCGGTCGCTTTCGACCAGATGGGTCTCGATCCCGGCAAGTATCGCCAATACCAGGCCGGGGAAGCCGGCTCCGGAGCCGAGATCCGCAATCCGCCGCGCGCCCGCTGGCACCAGCGGCAGAAGCTGAGCGGAATCAGCAACGTGGCGGGTCCAGATACGCGCCAGCTCCCCGGCAGCGATCAGGTTTATGCGCGCGTTCCAGGCGACGAGCGCTGCGACGAACGCCTCCAGCCGCGCTTCTGTTTCACGTGAAACGGGGACGGTGTCGCCGAGGGTCGCGCGAAACTCGGCGATACTCTCCGTCGCAGCCGCACCGCGGCTTGGCCGACCCGGATGTTTCACGTGAAACACCCCGTGCCTGGGCGTTCACGCCGCGGCATCGGCATTGGCCGCGGGATCGCGGCTGCGGGAACCGCGCCGCACATGGCCGAGCAGCGCGGTCAGCGCCGCCGGCGTCACGCCCGGCACCCGCCCGGCGGCGCCCAACGTGGCCGGCCGTGCCCGGGCAAGCCGTTGGCGCATCTCCTCGGACAGGCCGGCCACCCTGGCATAGTCGAGTTCCGCCGGCAGGCCGAGCGCTTCCTCCTGTCGGTAGGAGCGGATATCCTCCTCCTGGCGGGCGAGGTAGCCCGCATAGAGCGACTCCGCCTCCAGCACCGCCAGCACATCCGGGCGCAGCGCGCCGAGCCAGGGAAAGGCGGCCAGCAGTGCGCCGCGGTCCAAGGCGGGGTGGCCGAGCAGCTCCAGCACGCCCCGCCGCCGACCGTCGCGATTGACGAAAAGACCAAGCCGGGCAAGGGCTTCCGGCGCGTCGCCCGCTGCCGCCGCGCGCGCCCGCGCCTCGTCCAGCGCAGCCAGCTTGGCGGCGTGGAAGCGCTGCCGCTCCGCCCCGACGCAGCCCAGCGTCGCGCCGCGCCCGGTCAGGCGCAGATCGGCATTGTCCGCCCGCAGCAGCAGCCGGTACTCGGCCCGCGCTGTGAACATGCGATAGGGCTCGGTCACGCCCTGGGTGACGAGATCGTCCACCAGCACCCCGATATAGCTCTCGGCGCGGTCGGGCACGAAGCCCCCGCTGGAGCCACCTTCCGGGCCGAGCCGCCCGCCCGCCAGCAGCGCGGCGTTGATGCCGGCGACAAGGCCCTGCGCCCCGGCCTCCTCGTAGCCGGTGGTGCCGTTGACCTGTCCGGCCAGGAACAGGCCCGGCAGGCTGCGCACCGCCAGGGTGCGGTGCAGGGCGCGCGGATCGACATGGTCATACTCGATCGCATAGCCCGGGCGCAGGATGCCAACCCGCTCAAGCCCGGGGATCGAGCGCAGCATCGCCTCCTGCACCGCCTCGGGCAGCGAGGTGGAAAGTCCGTTCGGATAGACCGTCACATCGTCCAGCCCCTCGGGCTCCAGGAACACCTGGTGGCGCTGGCGGTCGGCGAAGCGCACCACCTTGTCCTCGATCGAGGGGCAGTAGCGCGGCCCGGTGCCGGAGATCTGGCCTGAATAGATCGGCGCACGGTGCAGGTTGGCGCGGATCAGCGCATGGGTTTCGGGCGTGGTGTGGGTGATGAAACAGCGTAGCTGCGGCGTGGTGATGCGCCCGGTCAGCACCGAGAAGGGCTCGGGCGGGTCGTCGCCCGACTGCGGCTCCAGCGCTGCCCAGTCGATCGTCCGCCCGTCGAGCCGGGCCGGCGTGCCGGTCTTGAGCCGCCCGAGCGGCAGGCCGAGCCGCTCCAGCGCCAGCGCCAGCCCCACCGCCGGCGCATCGCCCGCCCGCCCGGCCGGCCATTGCCGCTCGCCGCAATGGATCACGCCGCGCAGGAAGGTGCCGGCGGTCAGCACGGCGGCGGCGCAAGCGATGGTCTCGCCCGAGGCGAGTTCCACACCCGCCAGCCGCCCGGCCCGGTCGATCGCCAGCCCTTCGGCCGCGCCCTCGCGGATCGACAGGCCCGGCGTCTCCGCCAGCAGGTCCTGCATGGCGCGGGCATAGAGCTTGCGGTCGGCCTGGGCGCGGGGGCCGCGAACCGCCGGCCCCTTGCTGCGGTTGAGGACGCGGAACTGGATGCCGGCACGGTCCGCCGCCCGGCCCATCAGCCCGTCGAGTGCGTCGATCTCGCGCACCAGATGGCCCTTGCCGATGCCGCCGACGGCCGGGTTGCAGGACATGGCGCCGATCGTCTCGCGCCGGTGCGTCAGCAGCAGGGTGCGGGCACCCATGCGCGCCGCCGCCGCCGCCGCCTCGCAGCCGGCATGCCCGCCGCCGATCACCACCACGTCGAAGCGCCGATCCGTCATGGCCGAAAGACATAGCGGCAAGCGCGCCCCGCGCCAATAACGGCGTGGCCGAGAGCGGCGAAAACACCGGTTTCCGGGCCTTCCGGACTACTTGCCGATGCAGAATTCGCGGAAGATGAGGTCAAGCAGCGCCTCGACACCGACGCGCCCGGTGATCCGACCGAGCGCGCGCAAGCCGAGCCGCAGATCCTCGGCCGCAAGTTCGGGCAGCGGGGCTTGGCCCGCGCGCCGCAGCGCCTCGGCCGCCTCGCGCACCGCCGCCTGGTGCCGCGCCCGGGTCAGCGGTGCGGGCGCGTCGCTGTCCAGCCGCGCCCTGGCCTCGGCCGACAGCGTCGCCACCAGCGCCTCAATCCCCGCCCCCGTCAGCGCCGACACCAGCAGCGCCGGCCGCCCGGCCACGGCGAGCGCGCCGCCGTCCGCCGCCGCCACCAGGTCCGGGCGCAGATCGGCCTTGTTCAGCACCGGCAGCCAGGTCGAGCCGCCGCCGCCCGCCATCGCCGCCAGCGTCGCCGGGTCGAGCGCCGGCCAGGCCGCCGCGTCGAACAGGGCGATACCGAGATCGGCTTCGCGCGCGCGCGCCAGCGCGCGGCGGATGCCCTCGGCCTCGATCTCGTCGCCCGCCGCCTCGCGCAGCCCGGCCGTATCCGCCAGCAGAGCCGGATACCCGCCGAGATCGAGATGCACCTCGACCACGTCGCGGGTGGTGCCCGCCCGGGCCGACACGATGGCCGCCGGCCGCCCAGCTAATATATTGATAAGACTAGATTTTCCGGCGTTCGGGGCGCCGATGATGGCGATCGACAGCCCCTCGCGCAGCCGCTCGGCCCGGGGCGTTTCGGCCGCCGCCGCCTCCAGCTCCGCCGCCAGCGCCGCCGCCCCCTCGGCCGCACGCGCCGACAGCCCGGCCGGCACATCGGCCTCGTCGCTGAAATCGATCGCCGCCTCGGCCTCGGCCAGCAGGGCGGCAAGCCGCGCCGCCCAGTCCTCGATCCGCCCGGCAAGGCCGCCCCCGGTCTGGCGCAGCGCCTGGCGCCTTTGCGCCGCCGTGTCGGCGGCGATCAGGTCGGCCAGCCCCTCGGCGGCGGTGAGGTCCATCCGCCCGTTCAGCACGGCGCGGCGCGTGAATTCGCCCGCCTCCGCCGGCCGCAGCCCGACCATCGCCGCGAGCGCATCGGCCACGCCCGCCACCACCGCCCGCCCGCCATGCAGATGGAGCTCGGCCATGGCCTCGCCGCTGTAGCTCGCCGGGGCGGGGAACCAGAGCAACAGGGCGCGGTCGAGCAGCTCGCCGTCGCGCGGATCGCGGAGCGTGGCGAGCGTCGCGCGGCGCGGCGCGGGCAGGGAGCGGCCGGTGAGCGCGCAGAGCGCCGCCCCCGCCCGCGGCCCGGAAAGCCGCATCACCGCGATGCCCGCCCGCCCCGCGCCCGAGGCGAGGGCGAAAATGGTATCGCCCGCCCCGCTCATGGCGCGCCGCCCGCTGGCACCAGCGCGCGCGGCGGCGCGGGGCCGGTCACGGCGGCGCCGTCACGACGCGGCGGCCGGCGCCGGCCCGGCCTTGGGCACGACGTCCTTCTCGGTCAGCATCAGCCGCGCCACGCGCCCGCCCGCGATTAGGTGGCGCTGGATGATCTCCTCGACATCGGCATTCGAGGTCGGCCGGTACCAGACGCCCTCGGGATAGATCACCATCGCCGGGCCGAACTCGCAGCGTTCCAGGCAGCCCGACTGGTTGATGCGCAAGGTCGTGAGGCCGAGTTCCTTGCAGCGCGCCTTCATGTAGTTGCGCAAGGCCTCCGAGCCCTTGTCGGCGCAGCAGCCGCGCGGATGCCCGTCGGGGCGCTTGTTGGCGCAGACGAAGACATGCGCCTCGTAATGGGGCGGCGGGTCGCCGGCACGGCTGCGGCTGGCGGGCTTCGGGCTGGACGCGCCTGCGTCGGACAGGCTGGCATCGGACTGGCTGGCATCAGGCACGGGGCGCGGCTCCCTGGAGAAAGTGCCGCGCGCCGGGATGATTCCCCGCGCGGCCCAACCTATGTAGCGGTGGCCTCGTCGCGGCGAAAGGGCCGCGGCTTTCCGGGGAAGGATGCGCCCATGCCCGCCGAGGACCGCCCCGCTTCCCCCGCCGCCGCCGAGCCGGGCGGCGCCGCCGGCCGCCCCGGCGCCTGGCCGGCGGAAAACCTGCTGCGCCACGAGACCTCGCCCTATCTGCTCCAGCACGCCGGCAATCCGGTGCATTGGCGCCCCTGGGGCGATGCCGCCTTCGCCGAGGCGCGCGCGCGCGGCGTGCCGGTGCTGCTCTCGGTGGGCTACGCCGCCTGCCACTGGTGCCATGTCATGGCCCACGAATCCTTCGAGGACCCGGCCACGGCGGCGGTGATGAACCGCCTCTATGTCAACATCAAGCTCGACCGCGAGGAGCGCCCCGACCTCGACCAGATCTACCAGCATGCGCTCGCGCTGCTCGGCCAGCAGGGCGGCTGGCCGCTGACCATGTTCCTCACCCCCGGGGGCGAGCCCTTCTGGGGCGGCACCTATTTCCCGCCCGCGCCGCGCTGGGGCCGGCCGGGCTTCGCGCAGGTGCTGGAAAACATCGCCGCGGTCTATGCCGGGGAGCCCGACAAGATCGCCCAGAACGTCGACGCGCTGACCGAGGCGCTGGCCGAGCTCGGTGTCTCCAAGCCGGGCAGCGGCATCGGCCCGGCCGAGCTCGATGCCGGGGCGCGCACGCTCCTGCGCGGGGTCGATCTGCGCCATGGCGGGCTGCAGGGCGCGCCCAAATTCCCGCAGCCCTCGCTGTTCGCCTTCCTCTGGCAGCAGGCGCGGCGCACCGGCCAGGACGCCTACGCCGCCGCCGTGACGCTGACGCTGGAGCGCATGAGCCAGGGCGGCATCTACGACCATCTCGGCGGCGGCTATGCGCGCTATTCCACCGACGAGGTGTGGCTCGTACCGCATTTCGAGAAGATGCTCTACGACAATGCGCAGCTTCTGGAGCTGCTCGCCTCGGCCTGGGCGGCGACGCGAAGCCCGCTCTATGCGCAACGCGCCGCCGAGACGGTGGCCTGGCTCGCGCGCGAGATGATGGGACCGGCCAACGCGGCGGGCGATGCCGCCTTCGCCGCCGCGCTCGATGCCGACAGCGAGGGCGAGGAGGGCCGGTTCTATGTCTGGACCGAGGCCGGGATCGACGCCCTGCTCGGCGCCGACGCGGCGCGCTTCAAGGCCGCCTACGACGCGACCGCGCTCGGCAACTGGGAAGGCCATGTCATCCTCAACCGCTCGCACGCCGCCGCCTGGGCGGGCGAGGCAGAGGAGGCGTTCCTCGCCGCCTGCCGCGCCCGCCTGCTCGCCGCGCGCGAGCGGCGCGTCCGCCCGCAGCGCGACGACAAGATCCTGGCCGACTGGAACGGGCTGATGATCGCGGCGCTGGCGCGCGCCGGCGCCACCTTCGCCCGGCCCGACTGGATCGCGCTCGCCCGCCGCGCCTTCGCCTTCATCGCCGCCGAACTCGATGCCGGCGCCGAGCCGGCGGCGGCCCAGGACGCGGCGCGGGGCGCGATCCCCGCCCGGCGCCTCTACCATGCCTGGGCGGCGGGGCGGGCGCGCCACGCCGGGCTGCTCGAGGATCATGCCGGCATGGCGCGCGCCGCGATCGTGCTGCACGAGGTCACGGGCGAGGGTGCCTATCTGGTCCAGGCGCAGGGCTGGGTCGCGGCGGCCGAGGCGCTGTTCGGCGATGGCGATGGCAGCTTCTTCATGGCCGCGGCCGATGCGCGCGACGTGCTGGTGCGCGCGAAGTCGGCACACGACAATGCCGCGCCCTCGGGCAACGGGTTGATGGCCGAGGCGCTGGCGCGCCTGTTCCACCTTACCGGCGATGCCCGCTACCGGGACAAGGCCGAGGCGCTGATCCGCGCCTTCGCCGGCGAGGGCCCGCGCGCGGCGATCGTCATGCCGCGCCTGTGCATCGGCGCCGATCTGCTGGAGCGCGCGCGCACCTGCGTCATCGTCGGCACCCCGGAGGATCCCGTTCGCGCCGCCCTGCTCGCTGCCGCCTTCGCCGCGCCCGAGCCGGTCCTGGTTGTCCAGCCGGTGGCACCCGGCGCCGCGCTGCCGGCGGGTCATCCGGCGGCGGGCAAGGGGCTGGTCGGGGGCAGGGCGGCGGCCTATCTCTGCCAGCAGGGCGTATGCGGGGCACCGATCACGGAGCCCGCCGCCTTGGCCGCCGCATTGGCCGGGTAGGGCTGGCCGGGTAGGGCTGGCCGGCTAGGGCTGGCCGGCTAGGGCTGGCCGGCTAGGGCTGGCCGGGTCGGGGGGCCCGCTCTTCCCCCGGCGCCGCGTTCGCTCCCCGACGCACTTTCGCCCGCCCGCCAGCCTTGCCCGCCCGCCAGCCTTGCCCGCCCGCCGCCGCGGCCGGAGCGGGTCTCCGGGCCCGGCCGCGTCCGGGCGCCCCGCCTATCGCGATACCGCCAGATCGCGCTTGCACGCCCCTTGGCCGCCTCCTTGGCCGCCCCTGGACGCCCCTGGACGCCAGGCCCGATCCGCGCTCCCCGCTTGACTCCGGGGCGCCACACGCGCGAAATCCGCCCCCTGCCGCACCGCACTGTCGCGGCGCAACATCGGGTTCGCGGAGGCGCCAAGCCGCCATGCCCCAGCTTTCCCTGCACAGCCCGATCGGCGACATCACCGTCTCCGAGGAGGATGGCGCGATCGTCGCCATCGACTGGGGCTGGGGTCGCGACCAGACCGAGACGCCGCTATTGCGCCGCGCGCGACGCGAGCTCCTGGCCTATTTCGACGGCAAGCGCACCGAGTTCGACCTGCCGCTTACCCCGGCCGGCACGCCCTATCAGCGCCGGGTCTGGGCAGCGCTCGGGCGCATCCCCTATGGCCAGACCCGCTCCTATGCCGAACTGGCGCGTGCGTTGCGCTCCGGCCCGCGCGCGGTCGGTTCGGCCAACGGGCGCAATCCGATACCGATCGTCATTCCCTGCCATCGCGTCATCGGCGCCGACGGTTCGCTCGGCGGCTATTCCGGCGATGGCGGGGTGGAGACCAAGCGCTACCTGCTGGCCCTGGAAGGCGCCCGTCTGCCGGGGCTCTAGCGCCGCGACCACGACTTGACCAAGGCCGGGGCGCGCATGAAGCAAAGCCCCGCAACGTTACGGGAGAAGGCAATGCCCAAGGCCATTCGCATCCACGAGCATGGCGGCCCCGAGGTGATGCGCTGGGAGGATGTGCCCACGCCGAGCCCCGGCCCCGGCGAGGCGCTGGTGCGCCACAAGGCGGTCGGGCTGAACTATATCGACGTCTATTTCCGCACCGGCCTCTACAAGCTGCCGAACATGCCGGCCGGCATCGGCATGGAGGCGGCGGGCGTGGTGGAAGCCGTCGGCCCCGACGTCACCGAGGTCAAGCCGGGCGATCGCGTCGCCTATGCCACCGGCCCGGTGGGCGCCTATGCCGAGCTGCGCACGCTCAAGGCCGACCGGCTGGTGGTGCTGCCGGACGGGCTGTCCTTCGAGCAGGGCGCGGCGATGATGCTCCAGGGCATGACCGCCGAATACCTGATCCGGCGCACCTATGCCGTGAAGAAGGGCGAGACGGTGCTCGTGCATGCGGCCGCCGGCGGCGTCGGGCTGATCATGTGCCAGTGGCTCAAGCATCTCGGCGCGACCGTGATCGGCACGGTCGGCACCGACGCCAAGGCGGAACTCGCCCGCGCCCATGGCTGCGACCATCCGATCGTCTATGCGCGCGAGGATTTCGTCGCCCGCGTGCGCGAGATCACCGGCGGCGCGCTGTTGCCGGTGGTCTATGACAGCGTCGGCAAGGACACCTTCATGAAGTCGCTCGACTGCCTGCGCCCGCTCGGGCTGATGGTGGTGTTCGGCAATGCCTCGGGCGCGGTGCCGCCCTTCGATGTCGGCATCCTGGCCGCCAAGGGCAGCCTGTTCCTGACGCGCCCGACGCTGGCCACCTACACCGCCTCGCGCGCCGACCTCCTGGCCTCCACCGGCGCCTTGTTCGACGTCGTGCTCAAGGGTGCGGTGAAGATCGGGGTCAACCAGCGCTTCCCGCTTGCCGAGGCGGCCGAGGCGCATCGCGCGCTGGAAGCGCGCCAGACCACCGGCTCGACCATCCTTCTGCCGTAAGGGTGCCGCGCGCCGTGGCCGGTCCCGCACCCCCGGCCTGGCTCGATCCCGCCAGCCTCGCGCCGGCGATCGGCACGATCTATTCCGAGCCCTTCCGCAGCCGCATCGGCGCGCGCGAGAAGCGCGCGCTCGGCAATCCGTTCGGGCTGGTCAATTTCGGCGTCAACCTGGTGCGCATGCCGCCCGGCACGCAATCGGCGCTGCGCCACTGGCACGAGGCGCAGGACGAATTCGTGTTCGTCCTTTCCGGCGTGGCGACGCTCTTGACGGATGCCGGCGAGACACCGCTGCCCGGAGGCTGGTGCGCCGGCTTTCGCGGCGGCGAGGCGGACGGGCATGTGCTGCTGAACCGCTCGGGCGGCGATGTGGTCTATCTCGAAGCGGGCGACCGGCCTCGGCCCGATGCCGTGCACTATCCGGACGATGATTTCGTCTCGACCAAGGACGCGGCCGGCCGCTTCGTCTTTGCCCATCGTGACGGCACGCCCTATCCCGGCGGGCCGGTGGCCTCGGCCACCTATCCCAGGCCGGCGCCGATGCCGCGCCCGCCCGCTGCGCCCGCGCCCGCCGGCGGCTGGCCGGTGGCGTTGCGTGCGGCAGAGGTGCCGGGGCGCACCGCCATCGCCTATCCCGAGCCCTTGCGCAACCGCGTCGGGCTGCGCACCAGGCGCGCGCTCGGCGATGCCTTCGGGCTGCGCACCTATGGCGTGAACCTGACCACGCTCGCCCCCGGCGCGATGTCGGCGCTGCGCCACTGGCACGCATTGCAGGACGAGTTCGTGTTCGTGCTCGACGGCACGGCGACGCTGATCACCGATGCGGGCGAGACGATCATGCCGCCCGGCGCCTGCGCCGGCTTCGCCAAGGGCTGCGCGAACGGCCATCATCTGGTCAATCGCGGCGCGGCCGATCTGCACTACATCGAGATCGGCGACCGCAGCCAGCCCGAGCGCGGGACCTATCCCGACGACGATCTTGCCGGCGCCTTCGACGTTGCGGCCGGGCGGTTCCGCTTCACACGCAAGGACGGCACGCCCTACTGATCCGCGCCGCGCGGCCGCACCCGCGCCCGCGCTTCAGGAACAGAGCTTGCGCACCGCCTCGGCATGGGTGGCGTCGAACGCCGCTTCCAGCGCGGCATTGACGCCGCGGCAGCCATCCACCACCGCCGCACACCAGTGCACATACTCGGCCTTGCGCGCCTCGGGCCAGTTGCGCGGCGGGCTGGCCATCAGCGCGCGCAGATTGCTGATCTTGTCGGCGATCTTCACCTGGCGCGCGGCCGCGCTTTTCTTCGCCGCCGTGGCCGCCTGCGCCGCCTTGCGCGCCTCCTTCGGCGTGGTCTTGTCGTCGGTGCATTCGCACACCGTCTCGGCCACCTCGGCGCCGAACTCGCGCGCGAGCCGCGCGCGCATGGACTTCCCATGCGCCGCCCAGCTCGCCTCGCGCGCGGCCATCCTGGCGGCATCCCCCGCCGCCTCGCTTTCGCGGAATGGCGCGGCCCAGGTGTCCTCGATTGCATCATGCAACAGGCCGGCGATCACCACCGGCACCGGCGCCGCGGCGGCGGCGAGCAGATGCGCCACCTCGATCAGATGGTTGACGTAAGGTTCGCCCGCCTCGCCCTTGCGGCGCTGCGATTCATGCAGTGTCGCGGCCAGCGTGGCGGCGCGCAGCACCTCGGCCAGCGCGGCATCGGCGGGTGGCGTCGTTCTCGGCATGTGGCTTGCGTCCCTTCTGCTCGTCGTCCAAACTATCGCCCCAAGCGGCCCGGGGACACAATGCGCCGCCAGGTGGGGGAGTTCACGTGATCGCAGTGCGGCAACTGCGCTATTGGCTGGCCGACAAGGCCCGGCATCCGCGTGCCTTGATGTGGCTGGCGCTGATGTCGTTCCTCGATTCCTGCATCTCCCCGATCTCGCCCAAATTCCTGTTCGTTCCGATCGTGGTGGCGCGCCCCGATGCGTGGCTGGCGGTCTCGAATCTCACCGCCATCACCGCGATCGCCGGCGCCGTACCAGGCTACTTCATCGGCTGGGGCCTGTTCGAGGCCGCCGATGCCTGGTTCTCCTCGCTGACCCAGAACGCCACCGTGCTGGGGCTCCAGGCGCGCTTCGACGAGTTCGGCTTCTGGATCGTGATCCTGGGCGGGCTGACGCCGGTGCCGTTCAAGTTCGTGGCGATCGCATCGGGTGCGGCGCAGATGCCGTTCTGGGTGTTCCTGTCGGCCACCACGCTGTCGCGCGTCACCTATTGCTGGGCGTTGGGGCTGATGGTGCGCCGCTTCGGCAACGGCCGGCGGAAGATGAGCGATCCGGCCCTGTGGTGGCCGGTGGCGGCGTTCCTGATCTTCGCCGTGGGCCTGTGGCACTGGCTGATCTGACCGCCTAGGGCACGTTCCGTTCGACTTCGATCAGCCGAACGGAAGTCGTGCCCGAGGAACTTGTGGTTTGCGAGCAGCTTAGTCCGATCTGGTGGAACCGCGCTGTGGTTCCACCAGATCGGACGCCGCTCTAGCCCCGGCCGCGCCCGCGCCAGAGGTCGCGCGCGCCCGCTATCCCGCCGGCCACGATCAGCGCCCCGCCAAGGGCGGTGGCCGCCGTGATGGCGGCGCCGCCGAACAAAGCGAGCAGCGCGGTCGAGACCAGGGGTGTCGCGTAGGAAAGCGCGCCGAGCGCGCGGATGTCACCACGCTTCATGCCGACATCCCACAGGAAGAAGGCCGCGCCCACCGGCCCGAGCCCGAGCGCGAGCAGGGCGAGCCACGCGCCCGGGCCGGGCCGCACCGGCGGCTCCAGCGCCAGATGCATCGCCAGCGCAAGCAGGGCGGTGGCGCCGCAGAAGGCCCCGACCGCGTCGGTCGAGACATGGCCCATGCGCCGCGACAGCACCGAATAGAGCGCCCAGACCACCGCCGCCGCCACCGCCGCCGCATAGCCGGGCAGGTGCGCCGCGGCGAAGCCCGCCCCCGCCTGCCCCACCACCAGCCCCGCGCCCGCGAGCCCGAGCAGCGCGCCGCCGATGTGCCAGGCGCCCAGCCGCTCGCCGGGCAAGAGGCCCGAGAACAGCACGATCAGGAGCGGCCAGAGGTAATTGAGCAGGCTCGCCTCCACCGCCGGCGCGCTGGCCAGCGCCAGGAAGTAGAGCGCGTGGTAGCCGAACAGCCCGCCCACCCCGACCACCCACACCGAGGGCGGCAGGGCCAGCCTGGCGATCACGCCCTCGCCGCGCGCGAGCCAGCGCAACGCGGCAAGGGCGAAGGCGATGGCGAAGGTGACGGCGCAGGTGAAGAAGGGCGGCAGGCCGCCGGCGGCGACGGTCAGCACCGCGAGGGTGGACCAGAGCAGGATCGCGCCCGCGCCGGTCAGCGTCGCGCGCCGGATCGCCGCCGCCCCGGCGGGCGGGGGGTGCGGCGGCGCGCGGTTCGTTGCCTCAGTCATGGCAATGCAAAGTCATGGCGATGGAAAGCCATGTCCGCGTGCGCGCGGCCCCCGCCGGGCGAATGGCATGGCGGAGTGCTGGCGGCACAGCGCCGTGCGGTTCGTGCCGCTGGTCATCGCCGCGCCCCGTGCTGGCCACCATGTGCCCGCCCGGCATGTGCACGCCCGGGACGCAGCGGCCGCGGGGCGGCGCTGGGCCAGGGGCGCGGCGTGGCGCCCTTAGCCGCCTTAGTCATTGGGGATGGGCCGTCCTGCGCACGCTCCGCGCCCAGCGCGCTTGCCGGGCGCGTGGCGGGGCAGCGGGCGTGCGGCGCGGTGCTGCGCGGCTGCCGGTTCCGGTCGCCGCCGCGCGCGGCCCCGAGGTCTGGCGCAGGCCGCGCCGCCTGACGGGATGTGCGGCGGAGAGGGGGGCGGGTCGGCCGGTCATCGCGACCCATGACCCCGCGCGGGCGCGCCGCACGGGCCAGCCGCGGCGCGGGGTGGCGCAACGATCCCACGTCCCGGGCGGGGCATCGGCGCGCGGCATCGGCGCGGGGCGGAGATGCCGGGCGGGCGCGTCGTCCCGGCGCGTGCGGCCGCAGGGCGAGGCGACCGGCTGCGGGAAGGCGTCGCGCGCCGCGCAAGACGCGGGGCCGCAACGCAGCCCCTGTCCGTGCGATCGCCGCGCAACGCGCCCGCTCAGGTGTTCATCGCGTCGAAGAAATCGTTGTTGGTCTTGCTGTATTTCAGCTTGTCGAGCAGGAACTCCATCGCATCCACCGGCCCCATCGGCATCAGGATGCGGCGCAGCACCCACATCTTGGACAGCGTGCCCTTCTCGACCAGCAGCTCCTCCTTGCGGGTGCCGCTCTTGGTGATGTCCATCGCCGGGAAGGTGCGCTTGTCGGCCACCTTGCGGTCGAGGATGATCTCGGAATTGCCGGTGCCCTTGAACTCCTCGAAGATGACC
>JADZEB010000051.1 GCA_020850755.1 Alphaproteobacteria bacterium
GAAGCTGCGCAGCATGTTGCGCGGGACCGGGCGGCCGCCCTCGTCGCGGCGCAGGCCCGTTTCCATCGGATGGTCGATCTGCGTGCGGATCTCGACGATCTCGCCCGCGCGCGCTGATGCCGGCACCCGGACCCTGGGCGTGCTCGTGGCCTGTTCCTCATGCCATGCAGCCGCCAACGCTCACGCGCGCCTCGGCTGCGACCTGGCGAGTGCGCGTAGTGACGCTGGCCCGTCAGCTCGCCGGGCTGAAGCTGTAGCTCGCGATCCCGGGGGTAGGATTGCGGGTGGCGAAGTGGTGGATTGCCTTGACGTGACGCCCGGCCGAGAGTGCACCCTTAGCCGTGACCGTCAGCGGCACCTGCGCGCCATTCTCGGCAATCCCGGGCAGACGCAGCGCCAGCCCGCCCAGTCCCCAGCCCGCCCAGTCCCCAGCCCGCCCAGTCCCCAGCCCGCCCAGTCCACCGAGCCTGGCTGCGCCGACGCTGATGGCGGGTTCGATCACAGCAACTTCCGAGGCGATCGCCGGGCTGCGCGTGCCCGACGACCTCACCCTCGTGATCGACCTCCCCGCAAGCACGGCGCCATGAGACCCGGTCTCGCCGCGGCGCGGCGCCGCGCGCTCAGGTCGGGCTGATGTTGGCGGCCCGGATCACTTCGCCCCAGGTATCGGACTCGCGCTGCAGGATCTGCGCGAGTTCCTCGGGCGAGGTTGCCGTCGCCTCGGCTCCGGCGCGCACCACGCGCTCGCGATAGCCGGGCGAGGCGGCGGCGGCACGGCAGGCGGCCACCAGCCGCTCGATCGCCACGCGCGGCATGCCGCGCGGGCCGAACACCGCCTGCCAGGTGCCGGCATCGTAGCCGGGAACGCCGGCCTGCTGCATCGTCGGCACCTCCGGGAACAGCGCCGAACGCTCGGTGCCGCACATCGCCAGCGCCCGCACCCGCCCTTCGCGGATGTTCGGCACCGAGGACGGGAAGCCGTCGAACAGCATGTCGACATTGCCGGCGATGAGGTCGGTCAGCGCCAGCCCGCCGCCGCGATAGGAGACGGCCAGGATGTCGGTGTTCGTCTTGGTGGTGAACAGCGCCGCGGCGAGATGGGTCATGCTGCCCACGCCGGCATGGCCATAGGTGAGCTTGCCCGGCTGGCTGCGGGCGAGCGCGACCAGATCCTGCACCGTGCGCGCCGCAAGGCCGTTGCGCACCACCAGCACATGCGGGCTGCGGAAGGTGAGGCTGACCGGCTCGAGGTCGCGCACCGGATCGATCGGCATGGCGCGGAACAGGTGGCGATTGGCAGCGGTGCCGCCATTGGTACCCATAAGCACGGTGTAGCCATCGGGGGCGGAGCGGGCGACATGCTCCATGGCGATGTTGCCGCTGGCGCCGGCACGGTTGTCGGCCACCATCGGCTGGCCGAGCCGCTCGCCGACCTCCTGGGCAAGAATGCGGGCCAGGATGTCGGTGCCGCCGCCGGCGGCGAAGGGCACGACGATCCGCATGGCGCGCGTCGGCCATGCCGCCTGCGCGCGCACTATGCCGGGCGCGGCGAGCAGACCGACACCCGCGCCGGACATCGCAGCCATGAAGCCGCGCCGCGACAGCGCGGCGTGGGCTCGGACCCGCGGCGGCCGGGATTCGATTGCGATCGCATTGCCGTTGCCGTTGTCCATGCCGGCCTCCCGTGCTGGGCGGGCCCCGCCGCGCGCGCCAACACGCGCATGCGTAGACGCACCACCACGGCGCGTCGCCACCAGCCGCCCACGACTGTTCCGTGCGCGCATCGATGGTAGGCAGCCGCCATGCGGCGGGTCAAATCAGGTTGCGTGCGGCAGCCATGCCGCAGCGTTATGGATCGCCCGCGTGCCGGCTGCCACGGCGGCCACGACCGTGCGGCCGCGCCTGCGCGCGCACCTCGCCCGCGCCGGCAGCCGTGTTCCAGAGCCCGACATGCGCGCGCAGATCGCCGAGCAGTTCCTGGATGAAGGTCATCGCGACGCCGCTCAGTGGCCGCTCGGCCGGGTGCAGGACGGCGAAGTTGCTTTCCACCCGCGGCAGGAAGGGGCGCCAGATCAGGCGCGGATCGCGCACATCCTCGGCCACCAGCCGTTCGACGATGGCAAGCCCGAGCCCCTCGGCCACTAGGGAACAGACGACATGGTGGTAGGGGGACTCGGCACGGATGTCGCGCGTGACGCCGTGCTCGGCGAAGATCGCATCGAGGCGCAGCCTCGGCAGCGCATGCGCGCCGATCGATATGAAGGGCTGGCCCTCGAAATCGGCCGGCTCCAGCACTGGCCTTGCCGCCAGGGGATGGCTGGCCGGCAGCACGGCAACCATCGCGGTGGCCTCGGTCTGCTCCACATTGAGACCGGAATGATCGACCGGCATCGCCGCGACGCCGACATCGAAGCGCCCCGAGGCTGTGCCCTCCACCACCAGGGGCGAAGGCAGGGAGACGAAGCTGACCTGCAGGTTCGGCCGCTCGCGCAGGAACTGGGCGAGGAAACGCGGCAGGAAACTGGCGCTCAGCATCGGCTGCGAGGCGATGCGCAGGACCAGCTTGCGCCGCTCGCGCAGGTCAAGGGCGACCCGCTCGATCCGGTCGAGCCCGACGAAGGAGCGCTCGACCTCATCGAACAGGGCGACCGCTTCCGCCGTGGGTTCGAGCCGCGTCCCGCGCCGGACGAACAGCCTGAGACCGAGCGCCGCCTCCAACTCGTGGATCAGGCGGCTGACGGCGGGCTGGGTGATGTTCATCATGGTCGCCGCTGACGTCACCCCGCCCGCGATGATGAATGCCCGGAAGGCCTCGAGTTGGCGGTGCTGGAGCATCGACATGGCCCTGCCAGCGCGACCGGCCGTCGGCGCGCTGGTGGCCGAGAGCATCAGGCCGGCGCATGAAAGGTGTCAACAATCTGATTTGACACTGCGCGCCCGCCCCGGCCAGCTTTCCCGCGCCAAGTGCACGTTCATCGCCCACGCTTCAAGGGCCCATGAGCCTTCGGATTCAGCGTTGCATAGGCGCAGGCGGAACTCGCGCAATATCGGCACGTAGTGCACTGCTCTAGCCAAGGCGGAACCGTCCCCATCATGTATCGCATCGGAATCGACGTCGGCGGCACCTTCACGGACTTCACGGTGCTGCGCGACACGGATGGCGCGGTACGCTTCTTCAAGGTCCCGTCCACACCCGCCGATCCCTCCGCCGCAATCCAGGACGGGCTGCGCCAGATCATCGCCGCGTTCGCGGTGGACCCGGCCGCGATCGTCCAGCTCGGCCATGGCACTACGGTTGCCACCAACATGATCATCGAGCGGCGCGGCGCCCATACCGGCCTGCTGACCACCAAGGGCTTCCGCGACGTGATCGAGATCGGCCGCCAGGTCCGGCCGAGCCTCTACGACTACACGGTGCGCAAGCCCGTGCCGCTGGTCGCGCGGCGCGACAGGATCGAGATCGACGAGCGCATCACCTTCGATGGCAGCGTGCTCCGGCCGCTGGACGAGGCCGAGGTCGGCGCCGCGGCGCACAGGCTGAAAGAAGCCGGCGTGGGCTCGGTCGCGATCTGCTTCCTGCATTCCTACCGCAACCCGGCGCACGAGGAAGCCGCGCGGCGCATCGTCGAGGCCGTGCTGCCCGACGCCTATGTCAGCACATCCTTCGAGGTGCTGCCCGAGTTTCGCGAGTATGAGCGCCTGTCCACCACCGTGCTCAACGCCTATGTCGGGCCGCGGATGGGGCGCTACCTGGAGGGCTTCCTCACCCGCACGCGCGCACTCGGCATCACGGTCGAGCCTCACACCATCCACTCCAATGGTGGGCTGCTTTCCGTGCGCAGCGTGATCCGTCTGCCGGTGCGCACCTGCCTGTCGGGCCCGGCCGCCGGGGTGGTGGGCGCCGCCGCGGTCGGGGCGGCCGCCGGGCGCCGCGACCTGGTCACCTTCGATGTCGGCGGCACCAGCACCGACGTATCCCTGATCAAGGACGGGCGGCCGCTGTTCACCTCGCACCGCACCGTCGCCGACCATCCGGTGAAGACGCCGATGATCGACATCCACGTCATCGGTGCGGGCGGGGGCAGCATCGGCTGGCTCGACGAGGCGGGCGCGCTCAAGGTCGGCCCGCACAGCGCCGGCGCCGATCCCGGCCCCGCCGCCTATGGCCGCGGCGGCCGCGACCCGACGCTGACGGACGCCAACATCGTGCTGCACCGGCTGAACCCGGTGGCGCTCCTGCGCGGCAAGATGCCGGTCGACTTCGCCGCCGCGCATCGCGCGATCGAGGAGCGCATCGCCCGCCCCCTCGGGCTCACGGTGGAGGCTGCGGCGCACGGCATGCTGGAGATCGCCAACTCGGCGATGGGACGTGCCATCCGCGCGGTCTCGACCGAGCGTGGCCACGACATCGGAGCCTTCGCACTATTCGCCTATGGCGGCGCCGGGCCCCTGCATGCGGCCGATGTCGCGCGCGAATGCGGCATCCGCGAGATCATAGTGCCGCAGGAGCCGGGCACCATGTGCGCGCGCGGCATACTGCTGTCGGAATCGAGCCTCGACTTCGTGCGCAGCAAGATCCTGATCGCCTCGCCGGCCAACTGGGCCGAGGTGCAGGCCGCCTTCGCCGAGATGGCGCGCGAGGGCGAGGCGTGGCTGGCCCAGGAGAAGGTGCCCGAGGAACGCCGCGTCGCGCGCCACTTCATCGATGCGCGCTATCTCGGCCAGAACCACGAGGTGGTGGTGCCGCTGCCCGGCATCGCGCCCGACGGCCTCGACAACTTCATCGCGGCGTTCCGCCATGCCCACCGCGTCGAGTACGGCTACGACGTGCATGGCCGTGACATCGAGATCGTCAACTGCCGCCTCCAGGCGGCGGGGAAGCCCAGGCACGCGCCACTGCGGGCAGGAGCCGGAGCGGACGTGGCCGGTGCGGACGTGGCCGGTGCGGACGCCGGCCGCGTCGAGCGACGGCGCGTGCATTTCGGCGCCGAAGGCTGGCTCGACGCGCCCGTCCACCAGCGCGAGAGCCTGCCGGTCGGCACGGTGATCGCCGGCCCTGCCGTGATCGAGGAGATGAGCTCGACGACGCTGGTGATGCCCGGCCAGTCGGCTCGCGTCGATACGGTAGGCAACATCCTGCTCGCAGCCGCCGCCTCGCCCACCGCCCCCGCGCGGGCCTGAGGAGATCCCCGATGCAGCCGCAGCGCCCCGGTATCGACCCGATCGCGATGGAGGTCTTCACCAACCGGCTTTGCGCCGTGGCCGAGGACATGTTCGCCAATCTCGTGCGCTCCTCCTTCTCGACCAACATCAAGGAGCGGCGCGACTGCTCGGTCGGGCTTTTCGATGGGCGCGGGCGGCTGATCGCGCAGGCGGCAAACACCCTGCCGGGCCATCTCGGCTCCCTGATCGGCGCGGTCGAGGCGACGCTCGCCGCCTTCTCGGTCGGACGCATGGTCGATGGCGATGCCTTCATCTGCAACGATCCCTATCTCTCGGGCGGCACGCATCTGCCGGACATCTCGATCATCACGCCGGTCTTCGCCGAGGGCCGCGTCGCCTTCTTCACCGGCAGCATCGGCCATCATTCCGATGTCGGCGGCGTGGTGCCGGGCTCGATCTCGGGCAGCGCACGCTCCGTGTTCGAGGAAGGCATCCGCATCCCGCTCACGCGCCTCGTTGCCGCCGGGCAGATGGACCAGGGCCTGCTCAACCTGATCGTGCAGAACACGCGCGAGCCCGAGGAGCGCGCCTTCGACATCATGGCCCAGGTCGCCACCAACGCGCGCGGTGCCAGGGGCCTGCTCGATCTGGTTGCCCAGCGCGGCCTCGCCGCCACCGAGCGCGCGGTGGACGACATCATCGCCCATACCGCGCACCGCCTGCGGCTGCGCATCGCCGCGTTGCGGCCGGGCACCTACGGCGCGACGAGCTATCTCGACGATGACGGGGTGGGCGAGCCGCCAGTAGCGCTCTGCGTCACCGTCACCGTGGGCAATGGCACGCTGCATTTCGACTTCACCGGCTCGGGGCCGGAGGCGCGCGGCGCCGTCAACCTGCCCTTCACCTCGCTGCGCGCGACGGTGCACTACGCGGTCAAGGCCCTGCTCGATCCCGCGCTGCTGCCGAACGACGGCATGTTCCACCCCGTCTCGATGACGCTGCCGGAGGCATCGATCCTCAATCCGCGCCACCCGGCGGCAGTGGGCGCGCGATCGCTGCCGATGCAGAAGCTCGCCGGGGCGATCTTCGCCGCCTTCCGTCCGCTCCTCCCGCCCGAGCGCAACATGGCATCGAGTAACGACGGCATGCCGGCCATCGTCTTTTCCGGACGAAGGCGCCTCGGAACCGGCGCCTATGTCTACCTCGAGACGGTTGGCGGTGGCGTCGGTGCACGGTTCGACCGCGACGGCATGGACGCGGTGCAGGTCCACCTGACGAACACCTCGAACCTGCCGGCCGAGGCGCTGGAGAACGAGTACGACCTTCTGGTGGACGAGTACGCAATGGTCGAGGGTTCCGGCGGTTCCGGACGCACGCGCGGCGGGCTCGGCATCGCGCGCCAGATCCGCTCGATGGCCGATGACGTGGTCTTCTCCGTGCGCAGCGACGGCCATCTCAAGGGCGCAGAGGGGTTCGATGGCGGCTGCCCAGGCCTGCCGGCAAGGCTGCGCTTCAATCCCGGCCGGCCGGACGAGAGAGTGCTGCACTCGAAGGTGGCGGGGCTGGCGCTGGCGCGTTGCGACAGCATCCGCCTGGAGACGGCCGGCGGCGGCGGCTACGGCCCGCCGGCGCAACGCCCGCTTTCCGCGCTGGCCGACGACCTTGCCGACGGCCTGACCTCGGAAGCGAACGCGATCCGCGACTATGGCGCCGCGCGCGTCGCGGCGGCAAGAAAGGCGGGGCACGATCGGCGGCGCTGATCTCAGGAAGAACTCCCGCTCCGGGGAACGGTGGGGGCCGGACGCGGCCGCGCGCCTCTTGTTGCGTGTGCAGAACGGCTATCCTTGACACCGCGTAACGATCGGCCTTGTATTGTCGCGTGGTTGCGCCGGTGCGTGTGCGGTTCTCGGTTCGCGGGGCTTGTGCCCGGCACGCGCGCAACGCCCATTCCGACACGCGACGAGGGAGCAGCGCATGACGCAATCGCCAGACCGGGATCTCATGGTGCGGCTCGCCGGCCCGCGTTCCACTCGCCGCGGCGCGCTGATGGCGCTGGCCGGCACCGGGCTGGGGCTGGCGCTGCCGGCAGGCTGGCGACAGGCCGAGGCGCAGCCGGCCGGCTCGACCATCCGCATGACGGAATCGACCCTTGGCGAGGCCGATCCGCACAAGCCCACGGACGTGCCGAGCTCGATCCTGATGTTCAACCTCTATGACTTCCTGATCCGCCCGGCGCCGGGCGGCGGGGTGTCGCCGTCGCTCGCCACCTCCTGGGAGGTCTCCGGCGACGGCCTCACCTACACCTTCGCGCTGCGCGACGATGTGCGCTTCCACGACGGCAAGCCCTTCACCTCCGAGGATGTCGTTTTCTCCCTACGCCGCATGCAGACGATGCGGCGCGGATTCGCCGGCCTGTTCGAGGTGATCCGCAGCGCCGAGGCCCTTGGCCCGCACCGGGTGCGCTTCGTGCTGGCGCGCAACTATGCCCCGTTCCTGGCCAGCTTCGCACGCCTGGCGATCGTCAACAGCGTGCTGGTGCGTGCCAACCAGGCAGCCGGCACCTTCGGCGAGTTCGGCGATTACGGCCAGGCATTCCTCTCGGCCAAGGATGGCGGCAGCGGCCCCTATGTGCTGACGCGCCACGAGGCGCAGCAGGAAACGGTGATGACGAAGTTTGCGGGCCATTTCATGGGCCATGACCCGCGCGCAGCGGAAACCGTGCGGCTGCGCTTCGGCCTGCAGCCGCCCACCGTGCGCACGATGATGACACGGCGCGAGCTGGAGCTCACCCGCGTGTCGCTGCCGCCCGAGATCCTAGTCGCCCTCGCGCGCACGCCCGGCATCTCGCTCGGGCAGGACCGCGCCGGCTCGATGTTCCAGTTCAAGCTGAACATGCGGCGCGCGCCGACGGACGATGTCGAGGTGCGCCGCGCGATCTCGCTCGCCTTCGACTATGCGGGCCAGGCTGCCCTGCTCGACGTGGCCGGCGTGGCGGCCGGCATTCCCTCGCGCGGGCCGATCCCCTCGGGCGTGATGGGCTACGACGAGGCCGCGCCCACCGGCCGGCGCAACCTCGATGCCGCCAAGGCCGCGCTGGCGCGCTCGAAATACGGTGCCAACGTGCCGCCGCTCGACCTGATCTTCGTGCGCGAATTCGCGCAGGTCGAACGCTACGCGCTCCTGTTCCAGCGCAGCATGGCCGACATAGGGCTGCGCGTGAACGTGCTGCCGATCCCCTGGGCGCAGTACCAGCAGACCATCACCACCGCCGAGAGCACGCCGAATGTGTGCTGCATCTATGTCGGGCTGACGACGCCCGATGTCGACAGCCTGCTCTGGACCAGCTACCACTCGACCTCTCCGGCGACCTATTTCTCGGCGCAGTGGATGAACGACCCTGAGGTCGACCGCGGGCTGGAGGCTGGGCGCACGATTCTCAACACCGAGCAGCGGGCGGCGCATTACCGCGCGCTCGGCAAGCGCATCGCCGATCTGGTGCCGGCCGTGTTCTGCTACGACCAGATCAACGTCATCGCGCGGCAGAACTACGTCTCCGCCCCGACGCTGACCGATATGCGCACTTCGGTGCCGCTGCTCGGTGGCAACTACCAGTTCCGCACGATGGGAGTTGGCGCCCCGTCGTGACGCGAGGGCGCCGGACATTGGCGCTGCGGAGGCCCAGCGATTGATTCGGCGCGTTCGCTTAGCCAATGTCGCAGCCTTCCTGGCCGCGCGCGTGGGGGCCGGACTTCTTGTGGTGTTCGGTGTCTCGGTCCTCATCTTCGTGCTCGCGCGCGCGATGCCGGGCGATCCGGCGCGGCTTGCGCTCGGCCCGGCGGCAACGGCAGCCCAGGTCGAGAGGCTGCGTGCCGACATGGGGCTCGATGAGCCGCTTCTCTACCAGTATGTCACCTTCGTCGCCGGCGCATTGCGCCTCGACTTCGGCACCTCGCTGTTCACCAACCGCCCGGTGATCGCCGACCTCGCCTACGGTTTCCCGGCCTCGCTCGAACTTGCCCTGGCGGCCGGCATGGTCATGACCATCTTCGGCATCCTGCTCGGGGCCGTCAGCGCCCGGTTCCAGAACCGGTGGCCGGACAATGTCTCGCGCATCCTGTCGCTGATCGCCGTGGCGATGCCCAATTTCGTCTGGGCCCTGATCCTGATGCTGCTCTTCGCCTACTGGGCCGAGCTGCTGCCAGTATCGGGCCGCCTGTCCGAGCGGCTCCAGGCGCCGCCCTTCGTCACCGGCCTTGTCACCGTCGATGCCGTGCTGGCCGGGCAGTGGGCCACGCTTGGCGATGCCTTGCGCCACCTGGCGCTGCCAGCCGTGTCCCTGTCCCTGCCGGGTCTTGCCCAGGTCGCGCGCCTGACACGCACCAACATGGTCGATGTCTATGCGCGACCTTATACCGAGTTCGCGCGCGCCTATGGCTTCAGCGAGCGCGAGATCTCGGTGAAGTGGGCGCTGCGCCCGGCCCTGATCCCCACCTTCACGCTGCTCGGCATGCAGATCGTGGCGCTGCTCGGCAACGCCTTCCTGGTCGAGACCGTGTTCGCCTGGCCGGGCATGGCCCGCTACGGGGTGGAGGCGATCCTGCGCAAGGATCTCAACGCCATCGTCGCGGTGGTGATGATCGTCTCGGTAGCCTTCGTGGTGATCAACATCGCGATCGATCTCTGCGTCTCCTTCATCGATCCGCGCATCCGGCTGCAGAGCGCGCGATGACCGCCAGTCCCGAGTTCTGGCGCGCAATGCGGCGCTACGCCCAGGACCCCATGGCGGTTCTGGGCGCGGCCATCGTGGCGGTGTTGGTCCTGGCGGCGATCCTGGCGGAGCAGGTCGCGCCCTACCCCGCCCATGCCGGCGCCTTCGTCGATTTCGTCAACGCCAACCGCCCGCCCGACGCCACCTACCTGCTCGGCACCGACGGCATCGGCCGCGACGTGCTGAGCCGCATCATCTTCGGCTATCGCACCTCGCTCGTGCTCGGGCTGACCGTGCTCGGGATCGCGGTGCCACTCGGCACCGCCGCAGGGCTGGTCGGCGGCTATGCCGGCGGCCGGGCCGAGGCGGTAGTGATGCGCATCACCGACGTGTTCCTCGCACTGCCCTCGCTCGTGCTGGCGATGGCGATCGTGGGCCTGTTCCGCCCGTCGCAGATCCTGGCGATGGCGGCGGTGGCGGCGGTGTGGTGGCCCTGGTATGCGCGCCTGGTGCACGGCATGGTGCGCTCGATCCGGCTCGAAGGCTATGTCGTCTCGGCACGGCTGATCGGGGCATCGCCGGTGCGGATCATGGTGGGCGAGATCCTGCCCAACTGCGCGCCGACGATCCTGACCAAGTTCAGCCTCGACATGGGCCTGGTCATCCTGCTCGGCGCCAGCCTGAGCTTCCTCGGCCTCGGCGCGCCGGCGCCCATCCCGGACCTCGGCACCATGGTGGCCGACGGGGCCAACTACCTGCCGGACCAGTGGTGGCTTTCGGTCACGGCGGGCGGGGCGATCTTCCTGGCCGTACTCGGCTTCAACCTCGTTGGCGACGGGCTGCGCGATGTCTTCGACACGACCGGTTGAAGCGCCCGACCTGCTCGCGATCAGCAACCTGTCGCTCGGCTTCTCGACGCTGGACGGGCCGGTGCGCGTCCTGCGCGGCATCGACCTCACCGTCAGGGCGCAGGAGAAGGTCGCGCTGGTGGGCGAATCCGGCAGCGGCAAGTCGGTCACGGCGCGGGCGATCATGGGACTGCTGCCGGAGCGGCGCACCATGGCCTCTGGCTCGATCCGCTTCGCCGGCCGCGAGTTGCTCGGCCGCCCGGCCGAGGCCGAGGCGCTGCGCGGGCGCGAGATCAGCATGATCTTCCAGGACCCGACCGCGTCGCTGAACCCTTTCTTCTCGATCCGCCAGCAGTTCCGCACCGTCATCGCGCGCGGCGGGGCGCGGCATTCGGCCGAGGCGGCGGAGCAGCGCATGCGCCAGGCGCTGCGCGACGTGTCGATCCCCGACCCTGAGCGCGTTCTCGGCTCCTACTCCTTCCAGCTCAGCGGCGGGCTGAACCAGCGTGTCATGATCGCGATGGCGCTGGTCAACACACCCAAGCTGCTGATCGCCGACGAGCCTGGCACCGCGCTTGATGTCACGGTGCAGGAGCAGACGCTGCGCATGATGCGCCGGCTCTCGCAGCAGAACGGCACCGCGATCCTGTTCATCTCGCACAATCTCGGCGTCGTGCGCCAGTTCGCCGACCGGGTCTATGTGATGTATGCCGGCGCGCTGGTGGAGGAAGGACCCGTGCAGCGCATCTTCACCGCGCCCTTGCACCCCTATACGCGCGCGCTCCTGGCATCGGTGCCGAGGCTCGCCCGGCCCACCATCCCGACCGGGATCGAGGGCTCGCTGCCCGACCGGCTGAAGCCGATCCAGGGCTGCGCCTTCCGCCCGCGTTGCAGCCTGAGCATCAGTGCCTGCGCCAGCGAGGTGGCACTCGTCGCGGGCGCGGAAGGCCATCGCGCCGCCTGCGTGCATGTGGTGCCTCCGGCATGACCGGCCCCGCCCTCCTGCGCGTCTGCAACGTCACCAAGCGCTTCAAGCTCGCCCATGCCGAGCTGCTCGCCGTCGACGATGTATCGCTCGAGGTGCAGAAGTTCGACACACTGGCGATCGTGGGCGAGTCGGGCTCGGGCAAGTCCACTCTTGCCAACCTGATCGTCGGCAGCGAGGGCGCATCCTCGGGCGCGATCTGGCTCGGCGATACCGAGCTTGGCGCCAGACGCGACAAGGCGACGCGCCGTCGCATCGCCCTGGTGCAGCAGAACCCCTACTCCGCGCTCAATCCGCGCAAGTCGATCCGCGCCGCCATCGAGCTGCCGATGATCGTGCACGGGCTGGGCGACCGCAGCGCGCGGCGCAGGAAGGTGGACGAGCTGTTGCGGCGCGTGCATCTCTCGCCGGCGCTGGCCGCGCGCCGCCCGCTCGGCCTGTCGGGCGGGGAGCGGCAGCGTGTCGCGATCGCCCGCGCCCTCGCCACCGATCCCGAGCTCCTGGTGCTGGACGAGCCCACCTCCTCGCTCGACGTCTCGGTGCAGGCGCATATCCTGGCGCTCCTGCTCGAACTGCAGCAGGAGCTGGGCCTGACCTATCTTTTCATCACGCACGATCTCGGCGTGGTGCGCGTGCTCGCGCGCCGCGTCGCGGTCATGTACCAGGGCCGCGTTGTGGAGGAAGGACCGGTCGAGGCGATCTTCTCGGCCCCGCGCCACCGCTACACCAACCTGCTCCTCGCCTCGATCCCCACAGTCTCCGACGAGGATGACGGGGTGAAGCTCGACTGGCCGTTCGAGCAGGCGATCGCACCGCCGCCGGAAGGTGCGCAGGGCTGCGCATTCCGCCCGCGCTGCCCCTTCGCGATCGCCGCCTGCGACACGACGCGCCCGGCGCTGCTGGGCGAAGACGCGCTGCATCGCCATGCCTGCCTTGCGCCATCCCGGCGCGACACGACAGCACAGGGAACCGGAGGAATATCGTGAGCTCCCCATCCGCGCGTCGCTATCGCTGCGCCTTCGACATCGGCGGAACCTTCACCGACTTCGTGCTGCTCGACACGGCGACCGACCGCATCGCGATCTACAAGTGCCTCACCACGCCGGAGGACCCCGCGATCGGCTCGATGGCCGGGCTCGAGGTGCTGCTCGGCCAGGCGGGCGCGCGCTTCGGCGATCTTGATTGCATCGTGCACGGCTCGACCATCGTCACCAACATGCTGATCGAGCGGAAGGGCGCCAGGACCGCCCTCCTCACCACGCGCGGCTTCCGCGACACGCTCGAGCTCGGCATCGAGCAGCGCTACGACATACACGACCTGTTCCTGAAGTTCCCGGCGCCGCTGGTGCCGCGCGAGTTGCGCTTCGAGATCACCGAGCGCATGTCGCGCGACGGCAAGGTGCTGAAGTCCCTGGACATGGCCGAGGTGCACAAGGCGGTCGCCGCCGCCGCCGCCGCGGGCGCGCGCGCCATCGCCGTCATGTTCCTGCACTCCTATCGCAACGACGCGCATGAACGGGCGGTCGGGCAGTATGTCCGGCGCGAGTTCCCGCGGCTCCATGTCACTCTTTCCTGCGAGGTCGGCGGCGAGATCCGCGAGTACGAGCGCGCCACGACCACGACCACCAACGCCTACGCCCAGCCGCTGGTCGATCCCTATATCAGCAACCTTGAGGCGGGTCTGCGCGCGCGCGGCTTCTCCGGGCAGTTCTTCATGATGCAGTCCTCGGGCACGCTCGCCTCGGCCGACATGGCGCGCCGGCTGCCGGTGCGCCTGCTGGAATCCGGCCCGGCCGGGGGCGGATTGGCCGCGGCGCATTTCGGCAAGGCGATCGGGCAGGACAACGTCATCGCCTTCGACATGGGCGGCACCACCGCCAAGGTGTGCCTGATCCAGAACGGCCGGCCCGATGTCGCGCCCATGCTGGAAGCGGCGCGCGAACACCGCTTCACGCGCGGCAGCGGCCTGCCCATCCGCGCCCCGGTGATCGACCTGATCGAGATCGGCGCCGGCGGCGGCAGCATCGCCAGGATCGACGAGATCGGGCTGCTGAAGGTCGGGCCGCACAGCTCCGGGGCCATGCCGGGACCGGCCTGCTACGGTCGCGGCGGGACGGAACCCACGGTCACAGACGCCAACCTCGCCCTCGGCTACCTCGCGCCCGGCTCGTTCCTGGGCGGGCGCATGACGCTCGACACCGCCGCCGCCAACGCCGCCCTCGGCGCGCTTGGCGCGAGGCTCGGCATGGGCGTCGAGCAGGCGGCGTGGGGCATCTTCTCGGTCGTGTGCGAGAACATGGCCGGCGCGGCACGCGTGCATGTGGTGGAGAAGGGTCGCGATCCGCGCAGTTTCGCCATGATCGCCTTTGGCGGCGCCGGGCCCGCGCATGCGATCCGCGTCGCGAAAAGCCTCGGCGTGCGCAAGGTCGTCATCCCGCCGGCCTCGGGCGCGGCCTCGGCGCTCGGCTTCCTGGCCGGCCCCGTGGCGCACGAGGCCGTGCGCTCAGCACCCGGTCCGCTCAGCCGCATGGACTGGCAAAGCGTCAATGCCACACTCGGCGAACTGGAGGCCGAAGGCCGCGGCTACCTGAGCACCGCCGAGGTCGCGCCGGCCGAGGTCGAGGTCCATCGCGAGGTGGAGCTGCGCCTGCTTGGCCAGCTCCACAATCTGCGCGTGCCGGTGCCGGCTGGAAGGCTCCATGCCGGCATCGGCCCCGGCCTCTGGACCGCGTTCAGCACCGCGTTCCGCGACCTATATGCGCGCGAGCCGCCCGCGGGCGAGCTCGAGATCATCAGCTGGCGCGTCACCTGCAAGGGTCCCGCCGCGGTGCTGCGCGCAACGCCCGAGGCGCCGGCCGGCGACGGGGCGGCACTGCTGGGCGAGCGACCAGCCTGGTTCCCCGAAGCGAATGGCTTCACGCCGACCCGGGTCTACAGCCGCTACGCGCTGCGCCCTGGCACCGTCATTGCCGGCCCGGCGATCGTCGAGGAGAACGAGTCCACCACCGTAATCGCCCCCGGCGACACGCTCACCGTGGACGCGCAGGGCAACATGGCGGTCACCGTCGCGCTGGCCAGCGACGGCGCGGTGACGAGCCAGCCCGCGCGCAACAGCCGCTCGGAGGCGCTGATCGCGCAGATCGAGGCCGATCCGGTCGGCCTCGAGATCATGTGGAGCCGGCTGATCACCATCTCCGAGGAGTGCTGGCTCACGGTCATCCGCACCGCCTTCTCGCTGATCATCGGCGAGGCGCAGGATTTTGCCTGCGAGATCCTGGACGCCAAGGGCCAGTCGCTTGCGCACAGTCCGCGCGCGATGCCGGTGTTCAACATCTCGCTGATGACCGCGGTGAACGAGATCCTAAAGATCTATCCGCCGGAAACGCTGAGCCCCGGCGACGTGCTGATCACCAACGACCCCTGGATCTGCGCCGGCCACCTGTTCGACATCGCCATCGTCACGCCCGTGTTCCGCCACGGCAAGGTGGTGGCGTTCATCGGCTCGGTCGGGCATGTCAGCGACATCGGCGGCACCAAGGATCGCGGCAATGCGCGCGAGCTGTACGACGAGGGGCTGCAGATCCCGCCGATGAAGCTCTACGATCGCGGGCAGCCGAACCGCGACCTGTTCCGCATGCTGCACGCCAATGTGCGCAACTCGACCCAGGTCGTGGGCGATGTCGAGGCGCTGGTTGCCGCCAACGAGCTCGGCGCCGAGCGGCTGGCCGCCTTCATGGCGGAGTACCGTTTCGAGAGCCTGGTCGAGCTGGCCACCGTGATCCAGGGCCGCGCCGAGAAGGCGGTGCGCCAGGCGATCCGGCAGGTGCCGAACGGCATCTACGAGAACCGCGCCCTGTTCACCGCCGCCGGCCAGGAGCTGTGGGTGCCCGCCCGCATCACGGTCGCCGACGATTCGATCGAGGTGAATTATGCCGGCGCGCCGCCGCAATCGCCGCGCGGCGGCATCAACTGCACCATGACCGTGACGCGCGCCGAGACCCTGTTCGCCTTGAAGTGCCTGTTCTCCCCCGGCATCCGTGCCACCGCCGGCTGCTACCGGCCGTTCACGGTGCTGGCGCCCGAGGGCAGCCTGTTCAACTGCAGCAAGCCTGCTGCCGTGGGCCTGCGCCGGCTGGCCATGTGGCAGTTCGTCGGCACGCTGTTCCGCGCGCTCGGCGATGCGATGCCCTCGGCCGTGCAGGCCTACACCGCCCTGCCGAGCCTCGTTGACATCTATGGCAGCGAGGATGGGCGCGTCTACAGCGACCATGTGTTCCTGGGCGGTGGGCAGGGCGGCTCGGCGCGCCAGGACGGCAAGTCGGGCCTGATCTGGCCTACCAGCGCGGCGAACACCTCGATCGAGATGGCCGAGGCTCGCATGCCGGTGGTGATCGAAGCGAAGCGATTGCTGGCCGACACCGCCGGCGCGGGACGCCATCGCGGCGGGCTGGCGCAGATGATGCGCTTCCGGCGCCTGGATGCCGCGAACGGGCCGCTCTTCATCAATGTCTATCCGGACGGTCGCAAGACCACGACCCTCGGCCTGCATGGCGGCGGGGCGGGCGGGCGGACGCAGGCCTTCCTGCGCAACGAGAAGACCGGCGAGGTGCGCGAGTATTTCGAGGGCATCATGCTCCAGATCGACTCCGTCGACGAGGTCGTCGAGGTGGTGGTGGGCGGCGGCGCCGGCTACGGCGATCCGGCCGAACGCGCCGGGGAGGCGGTGGAACGCGACCTCGCCGAGGGCTACCTCACGCCCGCAGGAGCCGCGGCCTATCGCCCCGGCGCGGCAGTGTCCTGACCGGGAAAGATGGTGCGGATCCCGTGCTCATCTTGGCGCCGATTGCGGGCTGACAGGTACGAAGATGGTGCTGCTTTCGATCCGGCACTCGAGGTCCGCGTAGCCGGCCATGATGGCAACGATGCAGTGCCAGACGCCCTTGGGGCTCCAGGGGTGAGCGGGCGGATGGAGCGACTACAGTTGTCGAATGCCTGCGGCAGGTCACGCCCGAGCCAGCCGGACCGCACAATCCACAGCACCGGCGCGATGCCCATCTGGTTTTCCCGGCCAACCGACATCCCTGCGGCTCACCACCTTTGGTGGGACCGCACACGCGGCCCAACTGCACGTCACCCAGGATCGGCCGCAGCGCCGCACCCATCCGCCGCCTCCAGAAGGCGCGTTCGAACACCAGCACACGTGCCCCGGCCGATGCCGCAGCGGCGCCGCCGGACTATGTCGCAGCACCGCTGATGGCGGCGGCCTCGGCCGTGATCGGCAACAGCCGCTGGGCGCAAGCCCACGAGGGCTGGCGCGAGCCGCCGCACCTTTGGGCCTGCTCCGTCGGCGGTAGCGGCGGTGCGAAATCGCCGGGCGCGGACCCGGTGCTGCGTGGGATCGTTCCCGCGTTGGAAGCGGACGCGCAACAGGGATTCCCCGATACGCTGCGCGAGTGGCAGCGTGCCGCTGAGGTCGTGTCCCCTGCGGTGGTGTAGGTCGTTGAGCAAGGCCGCAAGCTCGCTACGGCGCCATCAATAGCGCGCTTCGCTCGCCGCCTTGCTCAACGACCTACACCACAATCCGGGACACGATCCTCTGTCGCTTGTGTCGAAGCGCGAGGAAAGACGGACGCATTCGCGACGGGCGCAGTCCCCGGGCCGATCGACCCCGACACGCTTGCCGAGCGCGAGGCGATCCAAGCAGAGCAGCGAGGGGGAGTTCGGATCGCCCTTGTCGCGAGAGGAACATCAGCCGCACTTGGCGGGATTGGTCGCAGCCTCGCGCCCGAGCCTGCTCTGGACCTTGCAACAGAACGAGCGCCTGCGCCCGCCCGGCTATGGTGCGTCGCTGGAAGAGCTCATTAGTCCGCGCCCCTGGGGCATGGCAATGAAATCCAAGCGCGAGCGCCGATTGCAGGTGGCCCGTATTCGTAGACCCTTGCTGGATCACGAAACACCCGCCAAATTCCAACTCTTGCGCCAGATGGCCGTACGGGCGTGCGTAGCATGCTCGACAGCCAAGCACCACGACGCGACCAAGAGCACGCCAATCAACTCGGCGCGGGGCGCTTGAGCCTTGCACACAACCGGACCAGCGATGCAATGCCGGGCCAGCATCCGCCGCGCGCACAAGGCGCGGAGATGCCGCTGCATCTGATCCAGCGCCCTTGACCGGACTTGCGACCATTTATTAGCCTTCTCTAATTGCTAATGCGAAGTCGACCGGCCCGACGATCGGGGCCGGCACTCGGGTTCAGGATGCAGCCCGTACGTCCAGGAAGGAACAGATCAATGATCGGGATCCGCGCAAGCCGACGCCAAGCCGTCCGGCTAGCTGCCCTCGCAGTGATCGGCGTTATCGTGGCGGCGCCCGTAATGGCACAGCCGCAACAGCAGCAGCGGCAGCAGCGGCGCGTTCGCCGGCGCGAACACCAGCCGCCTGCTCCGGGCAACGGCTCCGGTGCCCAGATACGCGAGCGCGAGCGTTTGCGCCAGATGCAGGAGGAGCAGATGCGTCGCCGGCAGGGTGGTGGTGGGATGGGTGGAGGCACCGGCGGCGGGCGCGGCCGCTAGCCTGGTCCGCGCCTCACGCGCTGCCACGCGGCATACAGGCAGCGAGGCTCGCGTAATGCTCGGGGTCGCGCCACCACTGGCGCGACCCGGTGCATTGCGCCAGCGCCGCTAGAACTGCGCGCCAAGGCGCAGGAACATCTGGTGCCGGTTGTAGTCGGCGTTCGCCACGTTGGAATCACGCTGAATGAAGCGACAATCCGCCCCAACGGTGAAGTTGCTGTTGATGCGGTAGCGCAGACCCGCGGACAGATCGAGCTCATCATCTGTGCGCGCGAAGCCGACGAAATCGCTGCGTGCAACGGCCGCGCGCGCGATACCGGTGACGTTGTCGACAATCCCCTGCTCGATGCGCATGCCGACGACCGAATAGACATAGCCCGGGCTGCCGGGCAGCGTGGTTTCCTCGATCGAGCGATCGACATAGGCCACCAGTTGCGTCGAGGGGGTGGCCGTCCAGCGCAACGTGCCCGCGATGAACGGGGCTGCGATGTCCTTGAAGCGTGGGTCCTTGTAGTCCTGGCGCATCACGCCCACCGTAACGTCGCCCCGCAGGGTCTCGCTCAGCACCATCCGCACGCCGCCGCCGGCGCGGAAGCCGCGCGAACTGCGCTGGAAGGTGAAGTCGTCGCGGTCATTGTCGTAATGGCGGATGTCCCCGATCGCTTCGAGATAGGGCTCGAAGTTGGTGAAGCCCTGGTAGCGCACCAGCGCGCCGAAGGTGAAACGGTTTCGGTCGCGGTCGGCATTGTTGATGATCCCCACCGGCGTGGTGGAGTTCTCGAACATGATGCGCTCGACCGCACCGCCCAGGCGCACCACGACGTCGCCGAATCGCTCGCTGATGCCGGCATAGCTGTTCACCTCGCGATAGCGCGTCGGCTTCGTGCCTGCCACCGCGTCGGGCGAGGAGCGCTCCTCATGGTCCTCCAGCACGATGGCCCCGAGGTAGACCTGCATCGTGTTCGTGATGTCGACGCGGCCTTCCAGGTTGGCGCGCCAGTCGATCGTGCTTTCGTCCGTGTAGCGCCGATAGCCGGTGAAGTCGATCTGCGCGCCGGCCGACAAGGAATGCCGCTCCCAACCGCTCTGCACCGTCACCGAAGGCGAGAGTACGCCGACGATGTCGGATTTGCGGTTGTTTCGCGTGGCGTAGATGTTGCTGTCCCAGAACACTCCGCTCTGGATGTCGGGATAGACGATGAAGGAGCCAAGCCGGATGCCCGCCCCCGTCTCCGGTCCGCGATCGGAGGGCGGTGCGGCCCCGACCACCGGCGGCGTGACAGGCAGAGCACGGGGATCTGCTTGCGCCACGCGCCCCACCGCCTCGTTCACGGCGGCGCCGACGGCGTCCCGGCGGGCGGCGGGAGCGGCGGCGGTGGTGGTGGCGAGAGCTTCATCCAGCGTGGCCCCGGAAACTGGTGCGTCGACAGCAAGGTGCTCCACCGCTGAACCGGGCTTTGGCACGACGGCGTGCCGCGAATTCGGTACCGGGCGCGTTGCAAGACGGGGAGTCGCCGCGCGCCCTTCAGTTTCCTTCTTCCTTCCCCGACCACCGTCCGGTCCGGACGAGCAGTTTCGCTAACTCCAACCGCAAACATCACTTCAACAGGAGCAGACAATGACTGTCAGGACGACCATGTCTTCTATCAAGCGCGCCCTTCTCGGCGGTGCGGCCGTTGCCGCCCTCGCCCTCGGGTTCGCCCTTTCCCCGATGGCCGGCATCGGGCTGTCGGGCGGCGTTGCCTATGCGCAGGGCCAGGGCCAGCGCGGCCCGTCCGATGACAGCGACTCGGTCGGCCCGCGCTATGGCGGCGGCGAGAATTCGCGCCGCCCGCCCGAGGGTTCGCGCGGTGGCCGCCCGGTCTGGGCGCAGGAAGGCATCCCCGAGGTCGAGCTCGGCCGCCTGAGTGTCGCCCGCTCGCCGAGCCACGTCATCGACCACGCCTTCACCGAGGTGCTGAGCAACTGGACTACTCTCGGCAGCACGGTGCTGACGCTCACGGCCACCGGCCAGCCAATGCTGACCATGACCGTTGCGCAGCTCTGCTCGCTGCCGGCCGAGCAGTTCGCGAACATCGTGCGCACCTACTATGAGAGCATCCAGCGCATCGACTCGCCGCTGGAGAACCTCGCCCTGCTGCGCGACATCCGCGTCGACAATGCCACGCAGTTGACCGGCGTGACACCGGCCACGCAGCTTGATCTTGCCGCGATCTTCCTTGGCTCGGCCTCGGACAAGAACCTGACGATCAGCAGCGGCACCGTGGTCGCGATCAACACGATCCTCGGCCTGCCGACGCTGACGACGCAGCAGATCGCCGACTTCGCCGCCCAGGCGGAAGCGGTACGACTTGCGATCCTCGCCGGCCACGGCTGATCGCGGGTCCGCATCCGATAGTGCAGGCGTTCGGCGCAGGTAGCGCCGGGCGATGAACAGGGCGGGCGCTCCGGAAGGGGTGCCCGCCTTCGCTGTTGCTGCCCGCACGTGTTGTTCCGGCACGCGGTGCCCGCATCTTGGCCGCTCCTGCGCGCCGCAACCCGCCGATGCCATAGGGATGCTGGCTCTTCCACCGGGCAGCGGCAGCTTGCGATTCTGGACGCGGCCGGCGATGCGGCGCTGCCTGAGTACGAAAGGAAGGCGCCACGGCCAGGCTAGGGCACGTTCCGTTCGGCTTGAATCAGCCGAACGGAAGTCGTGCCCGAGAAACTTGAGGTTTGCGAGCAGCTTGGTCCGATCTGGTGGAGCCGCCCTGCGGTTCCACCAGATCGGACGCTGCTCTAGAGAGCCGGGTCCCGCCTAGGTTGCGCCGCCTTGGCGGTCCGGTAAACGGCGCGTCTGCGCAAATGGCCCAAGCCCGCGCCTGCCGCAGCAGGTCCCCTTTTCCCATGTCCGGGGGTGCGTGGGGCCTGGATCGTTCGCCTGAGGACGGAACCGGGCACCCTGGATCGACCGGCGCTCGGTCAGTCCCAAAGGGTTCTTGGGCTGCGATTACGCGCATGCGCGCGCGCGAGGTGGGCTAACAGCCAGCCGATATCACCGGCCGATCCGCGCGCCAAACCGGGCCCAATCTCCACAGAATGTGGGGTATTTTGTGGGGTACGAATGGAATGCGCAGAGTAATTCGAAGCTTTTTCAAAACGTTCAGGCGGAATAGTTGGCGTCCCCTAGGGGATTCGAACCCCTGTTTGCGCCGTGAGAGGGCGCCGTCCTAGGCCTCTAGACGAAGGGGACGCGAGGCCGAAGAGGGCGCTTGATAGCGGAACCCGCTCCGGCAATCAAGCATCTCCGAAGGCGGGCTGCAGTCCACCGAGGCGCGACGCCCGGCCGGGCACAAGGGTCGCCCGTACCCGCTCGCCCTCCCGCCTTCAGGGAACCTCTCCAATGCCCCGGGCGTTGGCATGCTAGGCTGGACCCGTTCAACCGGCGCCGAATCGGCGCTTGGGCTTCCGCAGGCCCAGCAGCCCGAGGGTCCAGGCTCGCATGTACGTTCCCGAACTCGAACTGTCGCAGAACAACTACATGGACGGCGTGCTGGAAGTGCGCAACATCATGCGCGAGCCACGCAAGGGCTTCCAGGAGATCATCGTCAAGGCGCCGATCGTGACACCCAAGCTGCGCGTCGTGCTTGACCGGTGCAGCTTCTGGCTCTATGCGCTGCGCCTCGATTCCGAGGTGCGCTGGTGGCACTTCAACGATTTCTTCTCCACCGCCGGCGTGAACGCCCCGCACTGGCCGGATATTTCCAAGTCCGACCCGATCGTGGGCGAGAGCAACTACCCGTTCCTGGGCATCGACGATCCGGTTCGCTACACCATCACCCCGGTGAAGCTGGTCAACGACCTGTGCGACTTCGCCGGCCGCGCCGGCGGCAAGCTCGGCGACACGGAGAAGCGGCGCAACATGATGCTGCTGATCTTCCTGGTGTCCGAGGCGGCGCGGTTCCATTCGATGTCGCGGGCGATGCACCGGTTCCTGCGCGTCGGCTCGCTGCGCTTCAAGGAATATGGCGAGATCGTGCAGAACTGGGCGAAGCTGTCCTATGTGCACCATCCCGAGGTGGCGATCCGCCATATCCCGAGCACGCCGCCCGCCCATCTCGGCACGCGCGTGACACGCTAGCTCCTGCTGCCGGCGCAGCTTCAGGCGCTGCCGGCGGCCGCGGCGGCGATGAAGCGATCGACATCGGATTCCCTGGTGTTCCACGCCGTGACCAGGCGCTGCAACCCGCCCTCGCCCGGGCGCGGGCGCAGCCCGATTCCGGCCTTGGCCAGCGCCGCCACCGCGCCCTCGGAGACGCGGCAGAACACCTCGTTGATCTCGGTCGGGTATTCGAGCCGCGCCCCCGGCAGCGCGGCGAGCCCGCGCGAAAGCCGCGCCGCCATGGCGTTGGCGTGGCGCGCATTGCGCTCGGCCACGCCCCCGCTCACCATCGCGCGGAGCTGGGCCGAGACGTAGCGCATCTTGCTGAACACCTGCCCCGCGCGCAGCCGCCGATGGCCCATGAAGGCCGCCAGCCGGTCATGGTGGGGGCTCGCCTTGAACACCACCACCGCATCAGCGCACATCGCCCCGTTCTTCGTGGCCCCGTAGGACAGGATGTCCACCCCCGCCTTCCAGGTCATCTCGGCCGGCGTGCAGCCGAGCACCACCAGTGCGTTCGAGAAGCGCGCCCCGTCCATGTGCAGGGCAAGGCCGCGCGCATGCGCCACCTCGGCCAGCGCGCGGATCTCGTCCAGCCGGTAGACGGTGCCGGCCTCGGTGCCCTGGGTCATGCTGACGACGGTGGGCTGGGCCGACTGCATGCGCTCGCGCGGGATGGTGCCGAGCAGCGCCTCGACATCGGCGGCGCGCAGCTTGCCGTCCGGCCCCGGCATGGGGATCAGCTTGGCCCCGCCCGAGAAGAATTCCGGCGCGCCGCATTCGCTGGTCTGGATGTGGGCGTTGCGGTGGCATACCGCCGCGCCCCAGGGCGGCAGGGCGGCGGCCAGCGCCAGCGAATTGGCGGCGATGCCGGTGGCCACAGGATGCACCTCCGCCTCGGCGTCGAGATAGGCGCTGAATACGGCATCGAGGCCGCGCGTCACCTCGTCGGCGCCATAGGGGGCGGCGTCGCCCTCGTTCACGGCAATGATCGCGGCCATGACTTCGGGGCAGACGGCGGTAATGTTGTCGCTTCGGAACAGCATCGGCAGGTCGGGCCTCGTCGCGGGGCGGAAGTCCGGCAGGTTAGCGCAGTGCCCCGGCCCCGTCCGCTGCATTCGCCGCCGGCGCGGCATCATCGGCCGCGAGCGGCAGCGGGGTGAAGCCTGCCCCCTTGCCCTGCGCAAGGTAGGCGCGCGTCGCTCCGGCCACACCCGCCGTCACGGCCGTGATCAGCCACAGGAACCCCGCTTCGTCGGCGCCGGCGGCATCGCTGGCCGAAGGCTCGGGCGGGTGGTCGGGATGCGAATGCCACACGCCGAGGATGTGCTGCCCGCTGCCGCGCAGCTCGCGCTGCAGGCGCAGGTGGAGAATGATGTCGATTTCGAAGCGGTCGGCGTGCCCGGCGCGGTTGAGGCTCGGCTCCAGCCGCTCGATGGTGGCAGCCCCGTCGGCCCGGCCGGTCCCGACCAGCAGGCCGCAGGCCTCGGCCGGATAGGCCGCGCGGGCCATCGCCTCCATCGCCGCGCGGATCGGCGCGGGCAGCAGCACGCGCGCGGGCGGGGCGACGGCGACCTGGCTCACGGCGCCGAGACGAGCACGGTGGTCAGGTGCCGGCCGGTGGCGGGGTCGAGGAACAAGAGCCGGTCTGGCAGGCCGCCCCCCTCGACGCGCAGGATCAGCCGCCCCTCGGCCACCATCACATTGATGATCCGGCTGCCGGCAGGCTGGCCGAGGCCGATCAGCGTCGCCGGCCGGCCGGTCGGTGGCGGCAGCACCAGCGGCGGCGCCGGGGGCGAGGTCGTGGCCGCAGCGGGCGCGGCCGCTGGCGGTGGAGGCGGCTCGGGCGAGGCGGGTGCGACCGGCGCGGCGGGGGCGCCCGGGGCGGCTGCGGGCGTTGCCGGTGCCGGCGCCGTCACGGGCGCAGGTGGCGGCGGGACCGGCGCTGCCGGCAGGCTTGGTGCCGAAGCCGGCAGGGCGGACGGTGCGGGCGCGGGCTGCCCTGGGGCGGCTGGCGCCGGCATGCCGGGCGCTGGCGCGGCGGGCCGGGGGGCCGCGGCTTGCGGCACGGCCGGCGCACTGGCGACGACCGACGGGCCGGCCGGGCGCGGCGGGCTGCTCAGCCGGTTGGCAACGGTCACGACCAGCACGCCGACCCCGACAACGATCAGCACCCCCATGGCGACGACAGCGAATCGAAGCCAGCGCACAAATGATGAATCTTGAGACATTTAAGGCATCAACCTTAGATGGGACATCAGTAAATGGCGCAAGCGATCCGCCCCTGCCACGCTATCGGCACCGGCGATTTCCCCGCTCGCTCCTTGCCATCTTGGAACGACTTGCGCCCGGCGCAAGCGCCATCCCGCGACAGCAATGCCCAGCCCAAGGCAGACTGCGCTAGGATGCGCCTGATGCCCACCGATCCCGCTCCCGCACCCGCCGCCGCGCCGGCCATCGGCCAGCACCAAGTCACGATCACGCCCGCCATCGCCGGTGATCGGCTTGACCGCGCCCTGGCGGCCGAGCTTGCCACCACCCTGCCCGGCCTGTCGCGCAGCCGTGTCAAGGCGCTGATCGAGGCGGGAGCGGTGTCGCTCGACCGGGCGACGATATCGGACCCGTCCCGGCGGGTCAAAGACGGCGAGACCTACCGGCTGGCACTGCCGCCCGCCGCCCCGGCCGGCCCGGAAGCGCAGGCGATCGCGCTTGCCATTCTCTACGAGGATGATGAACTGATCGTTCTCGACAAGCCCGCCGGGATGGTGGTCCACCCTGCCCCGGGCAACCCGGACCGGACCCTGGTCAACGCGCTCCTGGCCCATTGCGGCGACAGCCTGTCCGGCATCGGCGGCGAGAAGCGGCCGGGCATCGTGCATCGGCTCGACAAGGACACCTCGGGCGTCATGGTGGTGGCCAAGACCGACCGGGCGCACGCCGCCCTGTCGCACGCTTTTGCCAGCCGCGCGCTGGAACGGGCCTACCTCGCCCTGGTGTGGGGCTTGCCGAGCCCGCTCCAAGGCGAGGTCGCGGGCGCCATCGGCCGCCATCCGCGCGACCGCAAGAAGATGGCCGTCGTCGGCCGAGGCGGGAAGGCGGCGCTGACCCGCTACAAGGTGCTGGAAGCGTTCGGTGGCGTGGCCAGCCTGGTCGAGTGTCGGCTGGCGACCGGACGGACGCACCAGATCCGCGTCCACATGGCGGCGATCGGACACCCGGTGGTGGGCGATCCGGTCTATGGCTCGGGCGCACGCGCAAGCCGGCGCGGCAGCGGCAACCGGACCTTGGCCCCGATCCCTGCCCCACTGCGCGAGCGGCTGGCGAGCTTCCCGCGCCAAGCGCTTCACGCAGGCTTGATCGGCTTCGTCCACCCGGCCAGCGGCGAGCTCTTGCGCTTCACGTCGGCTCTGCCCAATGATTTCAATGAGTTGTTGTCCTGCCTGCGGTCGTGTGCGGGGAAAACATTTCCCGACTAATTTAGTCCGGTTTGGCTTGCGCCCCTGGCTAGGCATGGGGCATAGTATTGGCGCTGGCACTCACGGATGGAGAGTGCCAAGGCAGCACCGAGCGACCCGGCGCCCAACAAGACCCATCCGGCCAGACTGTCGTGCGACTTCCCGTTTCGGCGCTCGGGCGGCGGCATCCTGCCCCCCTCTCCTGCGCCGACCAGAACGAAAGGGTGTTCCCGATGGCTTCGCCCGCGACGTTCAGCATGGCCCCCGAGGGCAATCTTGCGCGCTATCTCCAGGAGATCCGCAAGTTCCCCATGCTCACGCCCGAGGAGGAGTACTCGCTCGCCAAGCGCTGGCGCGAGACCGAGGACGTCGAGGCCGCGCACAAGCTCGTCACCAGCCATTTGCGACTGGTGGCCAAGATCGCCATGGGCTATCGCGGCTACGGCCTGCCGATCGGCGAGCTGATCTCCGAGGGCAATGTCGGGATGATGCAGGCGGTCAAGCGCTTCGACCCCGAACGCGGCTTCCGGCTTGCCACCTACGCCATGTGGTGGATCCGCGCCGCGATCCAGGAATATATCCTGCACTCCTGGTCGCTGGTGAAGATGGGCACCACGGCGGCGCAGAAGAAGCTCTTCTTCAACCTGCGCCGGCTGAAGGGCCAGATGCAGGCGATCGATGATGGCGATCTCAGCCCCGAGCAGGTCGCCAAGATCGCGCGTGCCCTCGACGTGCCCGAGCAGGACGTGATCCAGATGAACCGGCGCCTGGCCGCCCCCGACCATTCGCTCAACGCGCCCGTGCGCGCCGATAGCGAGGGCGAATGGCAGGACTGGCTGGTGGACGAGGAGGAGACGCAGGAAACGAAGATGGCCGAGCGCCAGGAGATCGGCGGCCGGTCGGAGCTCCTGCAGAAGGCGCTCAAGACCCTGAACGAGCGCGAGCGCCACATCCTCACCGAGCGCCGGCTGCGCGACAACCCGACCACGCTCGAGGAGCTGAGCCAGCAATACAGCATCTCGCGCGAGCGGGTGCGCCAGATCGAGGTGCGCGCCTTCGAGAAGATGCAGAAGGCGATGAAGGCCCAGGTCGCCGCGCTCCAGGACGAGGCGCGCGCCCGCGCCCAGGACGCACAGCGGGGCTTCTCGCGCAGCAACTAGGCCGGGAACAAGCGGCCCGAATGACGAAGGGCCCCGTTCGGGGCCCTTCGCGTTTCCGGCGCTCAGCCGCCGGGATGCTCGCTCGCCCCCGCGCGGCCCGGACGGCGGCGGAACAGGCCGAGCGGATCGGGCAGCCTGAAGCGGCAGGCCGCCGCACGAATGTTCTCGCGCAGCTTCGGGATCTGCATCACCTCGTTGATGCGCCGATCGAGGAAGGCCCAGCTCGCGTTGCAATCCTCGCTCTCGTCGCGCAGCCAGTAGAGCAGCGTCGTCGAATAGACGCCGGCCAGCGTCGCGCGCTTGGTGTACCAGGAGAAATCGGCTGCGCGGTCGCCGCAGGCGCGCCAGATCGCATCCACCGTGCGCGCCAGCGTGCGCGCGGCGATGGCCGCGTGCGAAGGCTTGGGGACGGCCAGGAAGGCGAGCGCGCGGCGCACCGCCTCGCGCCAGGGTGCCACCACCTCCAGCCGCGTGCGCACGGCAAGCGCGATGCGCGCGCGGATGCGGAACGTGCCGATGTCGAGCCGGGCCAGCTCGGCCGCCATCATGCGGTCGGCCCAATCGGCGAAATATTCCACCATCTCCGCCGGGCCGCCAGGGAACAGGATCGCGGCCAGCCCCGGCTCCTCGCCAGCATCGGCCAGACCCGCCCGCAGCGAGGCCTCGGTCCAGCCGGTGAAGGCGACATGCGGCAGCATGCCAAGGAGGGCGGCGTCGCGCTCCTCGCTCCGCTCGATTGCGCGCGAAAGCCCGATCATGCGCACGGCGCTCCTTCGGCTGAAGCTTCCTCCTCGGCCTCCTCCTCGGCGCGGGCGAGATTGGCCGCCGCGCGCATCAGCTCCTCGGTGAAGCCGAACAGGGCAAGGTCGGTCATGCGCATGGGGTAGAGGATGCCGTCGAGATGGTCGTATTCGTGCTGCACGACGCGGGCATGGAAGCCTGCGGCGACGCGCTCGATCGGCTCGCCCGCCAGCCCCACGCCGCGATAGCGCACGCGTGCCGCCCGAGGAACCGAGCCGCGCAGGCCGGGGATGGACAGGCAGCCTTCCCAGGCCTGCTCGATCTCCTCGCCCACCGGCTCGAGCTCCGGGTTGATCAGCACGGTGGGGCCGAGCGGCAGGTCCTCGGGGCTTTCGCCCACCCGCTCGGGGCGAACGCGGAAGACGAACAGGCGCAGCGGCACATGCACCTGCGGGGCGGCGAGGCCGGCGCCGCCGATATCGTCCATGGTCTCGACCATGTCGGCGGCAAGGCGGCGGATTTCCGGGTCGGTCGGGTCCGGCACCGGCGCGCAGCGTTGCAGCAGGATCGGGTTGCCCATGCGGGCGATCTTGAGGATGGCCATGATGTTCCCTGCCCCTGGCAGCCCTTGGGCCGTCCTGGCCCGCCGCTCGTGCCGGGGTCCGCCCCTGTATATAAGGATCGGCGGGCCCGGCCAACCGGCTTGGCCGGGTCAAGTCCCGGCCCGCAGGCGCTTTTCACGGTCGCGCCCGGCGGCCCGTCCCGACACCCACCCCTTTCGGCCACCGGCACGGACTCGGTCGGCTGGCGCTTCACAAACACCTTGATCCTATGGTAAACACCGGCCGTCTTCGGGGCGGGCGACCGTCCCGGGCCTTGTATTGTGTCTGTCGCTCAGACCATCGCCAGGCGCGGCGGCCCGAGCAAACCGTAATGCCCAGCAACCGCAACCCGACCAGGAGCGTGCCGGAACGTGCAAGTCCTTGTTCGCGACAACAATGTCGACCAGGCGCTGAAGGCGCTTAAGAAGAAGATGCAGCGGGAGGGGATCTTCCGCGAGATGAAGCTGCGGCGGAACTTCGAGAAGCCCTCCGAGCGCCGCGCCCGCGAGAAGGCCGAGGCCGTGCGCCGCGCCCGCAAGCTGGAGCGCAAGCGGCTGGAGCGCGAGGGCTTCTGAGCCTTCCCGCCTGACCCCGGATTGCCGTTCCGCGCCCCCGCACCGTGCCGGGCGCGTGCCAGGCAAGACCGAGGCCGGAACCGCACAGGCTTGAACGGCCGGTCCCGATGGGTCCGGCCGTTGGCGTTTGCGTCCCCCATTGGCGGCTGTCGCGGCCCTCGCCGCCCGCTCGCTGCATCCGCCGCGCAATCGCCGCTTGGCGCCCCGGGCAGACCTGCCATATACCCGCAGTTCGATCGCGCTTCCGGGGTGGAGCGCGGGCGGCCGTTTCCGGCCGTCCAGGCTCGCGCCCCCGACAAGGACCGGAGACGAGAATGGAGGAGATCCTCATCCTGCTGCTGGTTGCCGGCGTCTCGGCCTACATGGCCTGGCGGCGGCGGCGGCGCATGCGCGCGGCCGGGATGGTGGAAGGCGGCGGCTCGCGCGCCATGCCGCGCCTCGGCCGTCCCGGCACGATCACGGAAGCGCAGTGGGAGGAGCTGGCCGAGAACGGCTTCCAGCCGCAGAAGGACTGGAGCGAGGAGGAAGCCCAGACGGTGCTGGACGGGCTCGCCTATCTGCGCGCCGCCATCACGCAGGTCACGGGCGAGAGCGGCGCACCGGTCCAGGTCCAGAACGAGTTGCTGGCCATGCTGCTCGGCGATGACGAGCTGCGCGAAATGGTGTCGCGCTGGGGCCGCAGCCGCGCGCTGCCCCTGCGCGAGAGCGCCGGTTTCCAGCGCGTGCGCGAGCGCATCATGGCCTTCTGGCAGCCCTCGGACGGGCCGGAGCCGCAGGCGGCGAACGACGCCAGCCCGCGCCAGGGCTGAGGCAAGGCGAGCGGAGCACGCGCCGGCGCAGCCTGCCCCAGGTATGGCCCGCACCCACCCGAACGCGAAGCGGCGCGTCCCGAACAGGGCGCGCCGCTTGCCTATCCACTCCTGTCATGCCGCCGGTCTGGCGCGCCCCTGCGCCTCCCTCGGGCCGCCCCTCAGTGCTGGAGCGCCTGCACGATCTCCTCGGTCATCTTCTTGGCGTCGCCGAACAGCATCATGGTGTTCGTGCGGAAGAACAGCTCATTCTCGACGCCGGCATAGCCCGAGGCCATCGAGCGCTTGACGAACAGCACCGTCTTGGCCTTGTCCACCTCCAGGATCGGCATGCCGTAGATCGCCGAGGTCCGGTCGGTCTTGGCGGCTGGGTTGGTCACGTCGTTCGCGCCGATGACATAGACCACATCGGCGGTCGAGAATTCGTGGTTGATCTCCTCGAGCTCGAACACCTCGTCATAGGGCACGTTCGCCTCGGCCAGGAGCACGTTCATGTGCCCGGGCATGCGGCCCGCGACCGGGTGGATGGCGTAGGAAACCTGCACGCCTTCCTTCTTCAGGGTGTCGGCCATCTCGCGCAGGGCGTGCTGGGCCTGGGCTACCGCCATGCCATAGCCCGGCACCACGATCACCTTGCCGGCGTTCTTCATGATGAAGGCGGCATCGTCGGCAGAGCCGGCCTTGACCGTGCGGTCCTTGGCGCCGCCGCCGGCGGCAGCCGCCCCGCCCTCGGTGCCGAAGCCGCCCAGCAGCACGTTGAAGATCGAGCGGTTCATGCCCTTGCACATGATGTAGGACAGGATCGCGCCCGAGGCGCCCACCAGCGCGCCGGTGACGATCAACAGCAGGTTGCCGATCGTGAAGCCGATGCCCGCCGCCGCCCAGCCCGAATAGCTGTTCAGCATCGACACCACCACCGGCATGTCGGCGCCCCCGATCGGCACGATCAGGAGGAAGCCGAGCGCGAAGGCGAGGAAGGCGATCAGCCAGAACAGCACGTAGGACTCGGTGGTGACGAACAGTGCGATCAGCACGAGCAGCAGGATGCCCAGTGCAAGGTTCAGCTTGTGCTGCTGGGGGAAGATCAGCGGCGCGCCGCTCATGATGCCCTGGAGCTTGGCGAACGCGATCACCGAGCCCGAGAAGGTGATCGCGCCGATGGCCAGCCCGAGCGACATCTCCACCAGCGAGGCGGGCTTGATGTGGCCGGGCAGGCCGATGCCGAATGCCTGCGGCGCATAGAGCGCGGCGGCGGCCACGAACACGGCGGCCAGGCCCACCAGCGAGTGGAACGCGGCCACAAGCTGCGGCAGCGCCGTCATGTTGATCTTGAGCGCGATGAAGGCGCCCGCCCCGCCGCCGATCGCCACGCCGAGCAGGATCAGCCAGTAGTTGCTCATCCCCGGCGTGAGCAGGGTCGCCAGGATGGCGATCGCCATGCCGGCGATGCCGAACATGTTGCCCTGGCGCGACGTCTCGGGGCTGGACAGCCCGCGCAACGCCAGGATGAAGCATACCGACGCCACGAGGTAGAACAGCGCGGCAAAGTTGGCGGACATGATGTGGTCTCCCCTAGCCCTTGCGCGCGTTCACTTCTGCTTCTTCTTGAACATCTGCAGCATGCGCTGCGTGACGATGAAGCCGCCGAAGATGTTCACACTGGCCAGAACCACGGCAAGGAAGCCCATCGCCGAGGCGAAGCCGGCGCCCTGCAGGCCGGCGGCGAGCAGCGCGCCGACGATGATCACCGAGGAGACGGCGTTCGTCACCGCCATCAGCGGGCTGTGCAGGGCGGGCGTCACGTTCCAGACCACGTAGTAGCCGACGAAGCAGGCGAGCATGAAGATCGCCAGCAGGAACAGGAACGGGTCTATCGCCCCGCCGGATATGCCGCCCGTGGCCTCGGCGGCGCGGCTGGCGAAGGCGCGGGCCTGTTCGGCTAGGCTGGTGGCGCCGGCGGCGAGGCGCGAGGCTTCTTCGGCGACCTGGCTCGGGTTCATGCGCGATCTCCGTTCGGTCGATCGTGGCGTGGCATCGGTATGTGGGGATCAGGACGCGGCGGGGGTGGCCGGTGCCGCGGGCGGCGGCGGCGGCGCGGCAGATACCCCAGGCACCACGGTGGCCTCGCTGCCCGAGCTCGCCGCCGGTGCGGCGGGCGGGACCGCCGGCGCGGGCGCGGCACCAACGAAGGCCGGGTGCACGGCGGCGCCGGCATGCGTCAGCAGCACGCCCTTGATGATCTCGTCATCAAGCTTGAGCGCGGGCTTCTTGCCCTCCTTGTCCCAGAAGGCGGCAAGGAAGGTGTGCAGGTTGCGCGCATAGAGCGAGGAGGACGCCACCGGCAGCCTTGCCGCCCAGTTGGTGTAGCCCAGGATCTTCACCCCGTTGCGCTCCACCAGCTTGCCCGGCTCGGTCAGTTCGCAATTGCCCCCGGCATCGGAAGCGATGTCGACGATCACGCTGCCCGCCCGCATGCTCTGCACATGCGCCGCCGTGACGATGCGCGGGGCGCGCCGGCCCATGGTCAGCGCCGTGCAGATGACGATGTCCTGCTTCTTGAGCGTTTCGGCCATCAGCTCGGCTTGGCGGCGCTTGAAATCCTCGCTCATCTCCTTGGCGTAGCCGCCCGAGGTTTGCGCCTGCGCCGTCTCCTCGCTCTCGACGCCGACATAGGTCGCGCCGAGCGACTTGATCTCCTCCTTGGCGGCGGGGCGCACATCGGTGGCGGAAACGATCGCGCCCATGCGCCTGGCGGTGGCGATGGCCTGCAAGCCGGCGACACCGGCGCCGACCACGAACAGGCGCGCCGGCGGCACGGTGCCGGCCGCCGTCATCATCATCGGAAAGGCGCGCTCGAAGGCCGCTGCCCCTTCCACCACGGCTCGATAGCCGGCGAGGTTCGCCTGGCTCGAAAGCACGTCCATGCTCTGCGCGCGGGTGATGCGCGGCAGCAATTCGAGCGAGCAGGCATCGATCCCGCCGGCGGCGTAGGCCGCCACCCGCTCGGGCGCGCCATGCGGGCCGAGGATGCCGATCAGCAGCGCGCCGCGCGGGATCAGCGCGATCTCGTCGAGCGCCCCCTCGCCCGCGCCGAGCGGCGCCTGCACCTTGAGCACGATCCCCGCCCCAGCCAGCGCCGCGGCGGCATCGGGCGCGATCTCGGCGCCCTGGGCGGCGAATTCGGCATCGGCAATGCCGGCGGTGATCCCCGCCCCCGCCTCGATCGCGACGGAAAGACCCATCGCGACGAATTTCTTGACCGTGTCTGGGGTTGCGGCGACGCGCGTCTCGCCAGCGCGCCGCTCCTTCAGGATCGCCAGTCGCATCGCTACTGCCTTCCCCGGGGCTGAGGCTCTGGGCGGGAACCGCCCGGCCACACTGTGCAAAGCCATACGGCTGTAGGCAAGCCCCTATGGCAGCAGGGGGCAAGACTTCGCCGGCCCGGCATGGTGCGGGCACTGCCTTGCCGAAGCGTTGACATGGATCATGGCGGGAGGCGCCTTCCTCTGCTCGCGGGCGCGCGCACGCCGCGACAGCGCGGCGGTCAGGCCGGCTGCGGCACGCCGGCCTCGGCCAGCGCCTCCTGCTGGCGCAGCGCCATCGCGTCGGCGGCGAAACCGTCGGTCAGGCTGTGGAACAGCCGGTGCCAGTTGAGCTCGGCCTTGAGGCGGATGAAAACCGACCCCAAACCCACCGCGGCGCGGTCCATCAGCACGAATTCGCGCGGCGGGCGCACGCCGCCCAGCCGCTTCAGCCCGGCATGGACCTTGCCGGCGACCTCGCGCCCGTAATTGGGGTCGTCGGTGTCCTGGATGCGGCGCACGCGATCCTCGAGCAGCGGCGTGTAGAGGAAATCCGCCCACAGGTTGAGCACGTCCATCTTCTCGTCGGACAGGTCGGTGAAGCCCCAGATCTCGTAGGCGGCGCGGGCACGGGCGCGACTCTTGTCGCGCACGGCGTGGTAGAGCTCGATCACGCCCTGCAGGAAGTGCGGCGGGAAGACGCGGATGCAGCCGAAATCGAGCAGGTTGACCCCGCCATCGGGCCGCACCTGGTAGTTGCCGAGATGCGGGTCGCCATGGATCACGCCATAGCCGTAGAGCGGCCCGTACCAGGCGTGGAACAGGTTCTCGGCGATGCGGTTGCGCTCCTCCTGCGAGGGGTTCTCCTCGAGCCGCATGAGCAGCGCCCGCCCGTCGAGCCAGGTCATGGTCAGCAGCCGGCCGGTGCAATAGTCCGGCACCGGGCGCGGCACCGCGATCGCCGGCGCAAAGGGTGCCAGCATCCGTGCATAAAGGCGCATATGCGCCGCCTCGCGGCGATAATCGAGTTCCTCGCGCAGGCGGGTGGACAGCTCCTTGTAGACCTCCTCATGGTCGATCGCCCCGTCCATGCGGTGATAGATCGCCATCGCCATCTTGAGCTGGCGCAGATCGGCCTCCACCACCGCGCCCATGTCCGGATATTGCAGCTTGCAGGCGACCTCGGTGCCGTCGGGCAGCGTGGCGCGATGGACCTGGCCGAGCGATGCGGCGGCGGCGGCCTCGCGCCCGAAGGCCGCGAAGCGCCGCTCCCAGGCGGGGCCGAGTTCGCTCGTCATGCGCCGGCGCACGAAGGGCCAGCCCATCGCCGGGGCGTTGGCCTGCAGCTTGGCAAGCTCGGCCGCGTATTGCGGCGGCAGCGCATCGGGCACGGTGGAAAGGAACTGCGCCACCTTCATCAGCGGACCCTTGAGCCCGCCCAGGGCCAGCATCAGGTCGGCGGCGTGGCTTTCGCGGTCGATCTTCATGCCCAGCAGCCGCTCGCCCGCCACGCGCACGGCAAGCCCGCCCACCGTGCCCGAGGTGCGCACATAGCGCATCATCCGCCCGGTGAAGCTGTTCTCGGCGCCGCCGCCTGTCTCGTCCGCGCTCATTGCCGCTGCCCCAAGGGCGCCGCCCCTCCAGGTCTCAACCCATCCGTTCCAACTCGTCGATGAAGCCGCCGATCACGTCGAGCCCCCGCGCCCAGAAGCCCGGGTCGGTGGCATCGAGCCCGAACGGCGCCAGCAGCTCCTTGTGGCGCAGCGTGCCGCCGGCGCGCAGCATGGCAAGATATTTCTGCTGGAAGGCCGGATGCCCTTCCTGGAATACGCGATAGAGCGCGTTCACCAGGCAATCGCCGAAGGCGTAGGCATAGACATAGAAGGGCGTGTGCACGAAGTGCGGGATATAGGCCCAATAGATCGCGTAGTCCGCATCGAACCGGAAGGCGGGGCCTAGGCTCTCGGCCTGCACCTGCATCCAGATCCGGCCGATCTCCTCGGCGGCAAGCTCGCCCTTGCGCCGGGCATCATGCAGCAGCGTCTCGAAGCGGTAGAAGGCGATCTGGCGCACCACCGTGTTGAGCATGTCCTCGACCTTGCCGGCGAGCAGGATGCGCCGGCGGCGCTGGTCCTTCTCGGCGTCGAGCAGGGCGCGGAAGGTCAGCATCTCGCCGAACACCGAGGCGGTCTCGGCCAGCGTCAGCGGCGTGCCGGCCATCAGGTAGCCCTGCTCGGCCGCCAGCACCTGGTGCACGCCATGGCCCAACTCGTGGGCGAGCGTCATCACGTCGCGGGCGCGGCCGTGATAGTTCATCAGGATGTAGGGGTGCGCGCCCGGCACGGTCGGGTGGGCGAAGGCGCCCGAGGCCTTGCCGGGGCGCAGGCTGGCATCGATCCAGGGCCGCTCGAAGAAGCGCGCGCCGATCTCGGCCAGTTGCGGGGAGAAGCCGCGGTAGGCGGTCAGGACCTGCGACCTCGCCTCGGCCCAGGGGATGACGCGGTCATCGTCCTCGGGCAGGGGCGCGTTGCGGTCCCAGTAGTCGAGCACATCGCGGCCGAGCCAGCGCGCCTTGAGCCTGTAGTAGCGGTGCGACAGGCGCGGGAAGGAGGCGGTCACGGCCTGCACCAGCGCGTCCACCACCTCGTCCTCGACCATGTTGGCGCGGTTGCGGAAGCTGCCGGGGCGCGGATAGCGGCGCCAGGTGTCGATGATCTCCTTGTCCTTGGCGAGCGTGTTGGTGATCAGCGAGAACAGGCGCTGCTGCTCGCCGAAGGCGGCGCCGATCGCCTTGGCGGCAGAGCGGCGGCGGTTGCCGTCGCGATCCGACAGCATGTTGAGCGCGGCCGACACGGTGAGGCTCTCGCCCTCCACCGGCACGCGCATATGGGCCAGCGTCTCGTCGAACAGGCGCACCCAGGCGGCGCGGCCGGTGACCTCCTTCTCGTGCAGCATCTTCTCCAGCTCGTCGGAAAGCTGGTGCGGGCGGAAGATGCGCAGGTCGCGCAGCCACGAGGCGTAGTGCGCCGCCTTGGCCGACTGGCCGAGCTTGGCGGTGATCTCGTGCTCCTCGAGCCGGTTCAGCTCCAGCGAGAAGAACAGCACATGGCTGGAGATCGCGGTCACCCGCTCCTGCATGGTCTGGTAGAAGCGGGCCGAGTCGGCATTGGTGGCGTCGGCCGAGAAGACAAGCTGGGCATAGGACATGACGCGGCCCAGCACCTCCTCGATCCGTTCGTAGTCGGCGATCGCGGTGCCGAGCGCATCGCCCGAGGCGGCGGCCAGCCTGCCCTGCCAGGCGGCGGCGAAGGCCTTGGCATCGGCCTCGGCGCGGGCAAGGTCGGCGGCGAGTTCGGGCGAGTCCGGCGCGGGGTAGAGGTCGCGCAAGTCCCAGGCGGGCAGCCCGCCTTCCTCCACCGGCGCGGGGGGCATGGCCTCGGCGGTGGCGCGGGCGGGGCTCGGGCGGGACGGGCAGACGGGCACGGCGGACTCCTGTAGCATCCTGGTGCAGGGCATATGGGGCCGCGGGGGTCGCGGGCAAGCGCGAAATGACGGAGCCGCACGGAGCCCGGCACGAGCGCGGACAGGCAGGCCCCGCAGCGGAGGCGCAATGGATCGCTACCCCACCTGGCCCAATCTGCCCAGCATGGTCTTCGCCACCGCCGCCGCCCGCACCGGCCGTCCGGCGCTGTGGGCCAAGCGCGGCAAGGACTGGCACGCCACCAACTGGGAGGAGCTGGCGCGCGCTGCCGCCGCTCTTGCCCGGTCCTTGCGTGCGCGCGGGGTGGGCCAGGGCGATCGCGTGCTGCTGGTGGCCGAGAACCGCCCCGAGTGGATCATCGCCGATACCGCGATCATGGCGGTGGGCGCGGTATCGGTGGGCGCCTACACCACCAACACTCCGGCCGACCATGCGCATGTGCTGCGCGATTGCGGGGCGCGGGTAGCGATCGTCTCCACCCGGGCCCTGGCGCAGCGGCTGCTTGCCGGCGCGCGCGAGGCGGCGGGTCTCGATCTCCTGATCGCGATCGAGCCGCCCGATGCCGGGGCCGAGGGCGCCGCCGCGATCCTGCCCTGGGCCGAGGCGGTCGGCGGCGATGCCCCACCCGATGATATCGTGGCCAGCGCCGCCGCCATCCCGGCCGATGCGCTCGCCTGCCTGATCTACACCTCGGGCACGGGCGGGGCGCCCAAGGGCGTGATGCTCTCGCACCGCGCCATCCTCGCCAACTGCGCCGGCGCCTTCGAGCTGCTGCGCCCGCTCGACCTGTTCGAGGAGACGCACCTTTCCTTCCTGCCGCTGAGCCATGCTTTCGAGCATACCTGCGGCCTGTTCCTGCTATCGCTCGGCAGCCAGACCTATTTCGTCGAGAGCGCCGACAAGGTCGCGCCCGCCATCGCCGAGGTGCGCCCGACGGTGATGGTGACGGTGCCGCGCCTGCTGGAGGTGATCCAGGAACGCATCCGCCACCAGCTCGCCCGCGCGGGCGGGTTGAAAGCCTGGCTGTTCGAGAAGGCGGTCGCGATCGGCCTCAGGAATTCGGGGCCGGAGGACCGGCGCAACCTGGTCGAGAGGCTGGTGGATCCGCTGCTCGACCGGCTGGTGCGCGCCAAGGTGCGCGCGCGCTTCGGCGGTCGGCTGAAGGGGATCATGTCGGGCGGGGCGCCGCTCAGCCCCGAGGTGGGCGGCTTCTTCCTCGCCCTGGGCTTGCGCGTGATGCAGGGCTATGGCCAGACCGAGGCCGCGCCCGTGATCTCGGCCAACCCGCCCGGCCGCATCCGCATCGAGACGGTGGGGCCGCCCTTCTTCAATGTCGAGCTGCGCATCGCCGAGGATGGCGAGATCCTGGTGCGCGGCCCGCTGGTGATGGAGGGCTACTGGAACAACCAGGCGGCCACCGATGCCGTCATCCGCGACGGCTGGCTGCACACGGGCGATGTCGGCGTCATCGACGCGGACGGCTATCTGCGCATCACCGACCGCAAGAAGGACATCATCGTGCTTTCGGGCGGGGACAATGTCTCTCCCGCGCGCATCGAGGGGATGCTGGTGGCCGAGCCCGAGATCGCGCAGGCGATGGTGGTAGGCGACAAGCGCCCCTACCTTACCGCGCTGATCGTCCCGGCCGAGGCGACCGTGCACGCCGCAGCCAAGGAGGCCGGCAGGGCGCCCGAGCTTGCCGCCCTGGCCGAGGAGGAGGGCTTGCGCAAGCGCGTCGCCGCCGCGCTCGATCGCGTCAATTCGCGCCTGCCGGTGACGGAGAAGGTGCGCCGCTTCGCCATCGCCGGCGAAGCCTTCACGATCGAGAACGGGCTCATGACGCCGACACTGAAGGTGCGCCGCCACCTCGTGCGCGGCCGCTTCGGAGCGGCGATGGACGCGCTCTACGGATAGCAGGGCCGGCGCCCGCGCCTACATCCCGGGCGCGCGCAGGCGCGCCGACATGCCGAGCGCGCGCTTGTAGACTTCCAGCAGGCTTTCCTGCTCCTCGGCCTCGCTCTGGTCCATGCGGCGGATCTTCAGGACCTGGCGCAGCACCTTGACGTCGAAGCCGGCCGACTTCGCTTCGGCGAAGATGTCGCGGATGTCGCCGGCGAGCGCCTTCTTCTCCTCCTCCAGCCGCTCGATGCGCTCGATGATCGAACGCAGCCGATCGGCGGCGATTCCGCCTGTTTGCGCCTTCTTCTCGGCCATGGCTCGCTTCTTTCACTCCGCGGGATCGGTGGGTCGTGCCGCGCGCCCGGTCGCTCGACCGGCGCGGCGAAGGGCGCGGACCATAGGCGCCCGCGCAGGCCAGGGCAATAGGTCGGCACGCGGCCCGGGCGGCCCCGCGCCCGACCGCCTGCCGGTCAATGGTCCTTGGGCTTGTTGACCTCGAAGGCGGCAAGCTGCGCGGCCGAGGCCTCTTTCTGGTGCTTCGCCTGCCACTCCTTGTAGGGCATGCCGTAGATGATCTCGCGCGCATCCGGATCGGAGAGCGCGATGCCCTTGCCCTCGGCCGCGGCGCGATACCATTTCGACAGGCAGTTGCGGCAGAAGCCGGCGAGATTCATCATGTCGATGTTCTGCACGTCGCTGCGCGCGCGCAGATGCTCGACCAGGCGGCGGAAGGCGGCGGCCTCCAGCTCGGTGCGGGTGCGCTCGTCGATCTCGGGAACGGGCATGGCTGGCTCCGGCTCTGCAAACGTGGCGTAGGGCGCCCCGCGCGGGGGCGGCTCGATCGCTAACATGGCCTCTTGCCAGCCCTTTCGCCATACTGCACGCACAAGGTGGCCGGCACCGGCACGGCCAAGGGGGGGGGAGGCAGCATGGCGGAATGGAGCGACGGCGCGGCGGAGGCAACCCTGCGCGCCCTGTTCCAGGCCGCGATCGCCGCCGCCGATCCGGGCGTCGTGCTGGCCCGCCACCTGCCCCCGCCGCCCGCTCCGCCGGGCCGTACCGTTGTTGTCGGCTGCGGCAAGTCGGCCGCGCGCATGGCCGCGGTGCTGGAGGCGGCGTGGCCCGCAGAGGCGCCGCTTTCCGGCGTGGTGGTGACGCGAGACGGCCACGCGCTCTCCTGCCGGCGCATCCTGGTGCGCGAGGCATCGCACCCCGTCCCGGATGCACGCGGCGCGGCGGCAGCGGCCGAGATCCTGGCCGCCGTGCAGGGCCTGTCGGCGGCCGATCTGGTGATCTGCCTGATTTCGGGCGGCGGCTCGGCGCTGATGGCCCTGCCCGCGCCGGGCCTGACGCTCGCCGACAAGCAGGCGGTCAACCGCGCCCTGCTGGCATCCGGTGCCGCGATCGGCGAGATGAACGCGGTGCGCAAGCATCTGTCCGCGATCAAGGGCGGCAGGCTGGCGGCGGCGGCCCATCCGGCGCGGCTGGTGGCGCTGGCGATATCCGACGTGCCGGGCGACGATCCGGCGGTGATCGCCTCCGGCCCGACCGTGCCCGACCCGACCGGCTTCGCCGAGGCGCGCGCGATCCTGGCGCGCTACGCCATCGACCCACCGCCGGCGGTGGCCGCCCACCTCGCCCGCGCCGAGCCGGCGGCCGAAACGCCCAAGCCCGGCGATCCGCGCCTGGCGGGCGCCGCCTTCCACCTGATCGCCACGCCCATGCTCTCACTCGCCGCCGCCGCCACCCTGGCCGAGCGGCAGGGCCTGCGCGCGCTGGTCCTGGGCGATGCGATCGAGGGCGAGGCGTTTGCCGTCGGCACGGCGATGGGCGGCATCGCCAAGGCGGTGCACGCGCACGGGGCGCCCTGCCGCCCGCCCTGCGTGCTGCTGTCGGGCGGGGAGACCACGGTCACGCTCCGCACCGCGAGCCCCGGGCGCGGCGGGCGCAATACCGAGTTCCTGGTCGGCCTTGCCCTCAATCTCGCCGGCCTGCCCGGCATCTGGGCGCTCGCCGCCGACACCGACGGCATCGACGGCGCCGAGGACGCGGCCGGCGCCTGGATCGGCCCCGATACCCTCGCCCGTGCGCGCGCCGCCGGGCTTGATCCGGCGGCGGTGGCGGCAGCGCATGACAGCGCCAGCCTGTTCGCCCGCACGGGTAGCCAGATCGTCACTGGACCGACATTGACGAATGTGAACGATTTCCGCGCCATCCTGATCGTGTAGCCTGGGCGCATGCCAAGCAAACGCCCCTCCCGCCCCGCAATCGCTGCCGCCGCTCCCGGCCCCTCCCCGACCAAGGACACGGACCAAGCCCGCATGGCCATACGCCCCGCCCCGCCCCGGCACCGCAACACCAAGATGATCGCGACACTGGGGCCGGCCTCCTCCTCGCCGGCGATGATCGAGGCGCTGTGGCGAACCGGGGCCGATGTGTTCCGCCTCAATTTCAGCCATGGCAGCCACGAGGACCACGCCCAGCGCATCGCCGCCATCCGCGCGCTCGAACAGAAGGTGCATCGCCCGATCGGCATCCTGGTCGATGTCCAGGGCCCGAAGCTGCGCGTGGGCCAGTTCGCCGGCGGCGCGGCCGAGATCGCCACCGGCGCGCCCTTCCGCCTCGACCTCGATCCCGCGCCGGGCACGGCCGCGCGCGTGCAGCTGCCCCACCCCGAGATCATCCGCGCCGCCGAGACCGGATCGACGCTCCTGCTCGATGACGGCAAGCTCCGCCTGCGTGTGACACGCAAGGGCAAGGACTTCCTCGAAACCGAGGTCATGGTCGGCGGCACGATCAAGGATCGCAAGGGCGTGAACGTGCCCGACGTGGTGCTGCCGATCCCCTCGCTCACCGAGAAGGACAAGAAGGACCTGGCCTTCGCGCTGCGCCAGGGCGTGGATTTCATCGGGCTTTCCTTCGTCCAGCAGCCGCAGGACGTGGCCGATGCGCGCGCCATCGTGGAAGGGCGCGCCTGGATCATGGTCAAGCTCGAGAAGCCTTCGGCCGTGGCACCCGACAAGTTCGAGCGCATCGTCCAGCTCGCCGATTGCGTGATGGTGGCGCGCGGCGATCTCGGCGTCGAGCTGCCGCCCGAGGAGGTGCCGCTGATCCAGAAGCGCATCGTGCGCGCCTGCCGCCGCGCCGGGCGTCCGGTGGTGGTGGCAACGCAGATGCTGGAAAGCATGATCTCCGCCCCCACCCCCACCCGCGCCGAGGCATCGGATGTCGCCACCGCCGTGTTCGACGGGGCGGATGCGGTGATGCTGTCGGCGGAGACGGCGGCCGGGCAGTTCCCGCTCGAAGCGGCCATGATCATGGACCGCATCATCGGCCGGGTGGAGGCCGATCCGAACTGGCGGCAGATGATCGAGGCGACGCGCTTTCCGCCCGAACCCAACTCGGCCGACGCCATCTCGGCGGCGGCGCGGCAGGTGGCGCACACCATCTCGGCCAAGGCGATCATCACCTATACCACCTCGGGCTCGACCACGCTGCGCGCCGCGCGCGAGCGCCCCGACGTGCCGATCCTCGGCGCCACCGAGCGGCGCGAGACGGCACGACGGCTGGCGCTGGTGTGGGGCGTGCATCCGGTGCAAACGGCCGATGTGCATTCCATGACGCAGATGGTGGCCAAGGCGTGCCGCGTCGCGGTGCATGAGGGGTTCGCGAAAAGCGGCGACGAGATCGTCATCACCGCCGGCGTTCCCTTCGGCACGCCGGGTGCGACCAACGCGCTGCGCATCGCGGTGATCGACTAGAGCAGCGTCCGATCTGGTGGAACCGCAGCGCGGCTCCACCAGATCGGACCAGGCTGCTCGCAAACCATATGTTTCCCGGGCACGACTTCCGTTCGGCTGATCGAAGCCGAACGGAACGTGCCCTAGGAGGCGGTCTCGCCCGCCTTCTTCGCCGCACTGCGCTCGGTCGCGAGCAGCTTCCGCTTGCGCCCCGCACCCCAGCGATAGCCGCCCGCCGCGCCATCGGCGCGCACGACGCGATGGCAGGGGATGGCGACCGCGAGGCGGTTGGTGGCGCAGGCGCGCGCGACCGCCCGGCTTGCCCGCGCATCGCCGAGTGCCGCCGCCACGGCGGCATAGGAGCGCGTCTGCCCCGCCGGGATGGTGCGCAGCACCTGCCAGACCTTGCGCTGGAAATCGGTGCCGCGGATGTCGAGCGGCACCGTGAGCGCCCGCCCCGGCGCCGAGACCGCCGCGCCCACCTCGGCGATCAGGGGGGCAAGCGCGGCGCGATCCTCGGCCAGCTCGGCCTTGGGGAACTCGGCGGCGAGCGCGGCCAGCAGCCCCGGACGATCCTTGCCGAACTGGATCGCGCACACCCCGCGCGCAGTGGCCGCGACCAGCATGGAGCCGAGCGCCGAGCGGCCGATGGCATAGAGGATGCGCTCGCCCGGGGCACCGCGCGCGAACTGCGCCGGCGTCATGCCGAGCGTCTCCGCCGCGCCCTGGTAGGCGCGGCTGGCCGCACCGAAGCCGGCGGCATAGGCGGCGTCCGCCACGTCCGGCACTGCGCCCGGTGCTGCACGAAGTTCGGCCCGCAGCCGGCGCGCGCGCACCGCCGCCCAGTAGCCGCGCGGCGTGATCCCGGTCTCGCGGCGGAACAGACGGTGGAAATGATGCGCGCTGTAGCCGGCGCGGCGGGCAAGCTCGGCGAGCGTCGGCGCCGCCTCCGCCGCCGCGATCGCGGCGCAGGCATCGCGCACGGCGGCGGGGCCGGGATCGCTTTCGGCGCCGCGCTCGGGCTGGCAGCGCCGGCAGGGGCGGAATCCGGCCGCGCGCGCGGCCGGTGCATCGGCGAAGAAGCGCACATGGGCACGCAAGGGCCGGCGCGAGGGGCAGTCGGGGCGACAGAAGATGCCCGTGCTGCTGACCGCATAGACGAAGCGCCCGACGGCCGAGCGGTCGCGCCCCGCCACCGCCCGCCAGCAGGCGGCGGGATCGGGCATCGCGGCGGGGGAAAGGCTGTCGGGCATGGCGGCGTCATCCTTGGGCGTGGCAGCGGGAACGATCATGCCCGCGCGTCCTTCCCGCGCGCGTCCCGCCGCTTGCGTTCAAACTCCGCCCTGCCCGCGCAACCGCCGCGCGGTGCCTCAGGTGGGGTCGCCGAAGGCGCGCCGGCGCAGATCCTGCCGCCGCTCCTCGGCCCCCTCCAGGCGCGGATGGATCGCCAGCGCCGCCTCGAAGGCGCGCAGCGCCGCCTCGTAGTTCTGCTGGCGTTCGTAGATCAGCGACAGGCCGGAAAGCGCGCCGAAATGGCGCGGCTCGCGCCTGAGCGCCTCCTGGATGTCGCGCACGCTGTTGGCATCGTCGCCCATCAGGAAATAGACGGTGGCGCGCTTGTTCCACGCCTCGGCCAGATCGGGAGCGAGCGCCAGCACGGCGTCGAAATCCTCGAGCGCGTCCTCGAGCGCGCGCGCTTCCATGTTGCGCATGCCCCGCCGCATCAGCAGCGTCACGGCCGGCGTGCCGGCGAAGGTCCAGGCGGCCCAGATCTGGCTTTCGATCGCCTGGGCCGCCTGGTCGGTCTCGGCGCTGCGCAGCCGCTCGAACAGAGTGTCGAGATTGACCGGGCGCTGCGGCTGGCGCGGCTGAACCTGGCGCGGCTCGGCCTGGCGCGGCCGGTCGGGACGCTCTGCCGGCGGCGGCGACTGCGCCAGGGCCGATGCCCCCGCGAGCAGCAGGGCAAGCAGCGCCGGCAGGGCGGGGCGAAGCGGCGGGCGGCGGATCATGCGTCCATCCTCATGCCGCCATCCTCAGGCCGGCGGGGGCGGTGATGCAAGCGCCGCGTGGTTCACATCCGCGGGCGCCGGGCCGCCCGCCGCCCAGTCGAGCAGCTCGACCGTGTGCACCACCGGCAGCCCGCCGCCGGCAAGCTGGGTCATGCAGCCGATATTGCCGCTGGCGATCAGGTCGGGCCGGCGGCTGGCGATATTCGCGAGCTTGCGCGCGCGGAGCTGCCCCGCGATCTCCGGCTGCAGCAGGTTGTAGGTGCCGGCCGAGCCACAGCAGAGATGCCCCTCCGGCACCTCCAGCACGGTGAAGCCCGCCGCCGCCAGCAGCGCCTTGGGCTCCTTCGTGATCTTCTGGCCGTGCTGGAGCGAACAGGCGGCGTGGTAGGCGACGCGCAAGGGGGGCGGCCGCGCCCCCGGCGCCGGCTGGTAGCCGAGTTCGGCCAGCAACTCCGACACGTCGCGCGCGAGCCCCGCCACCCGCGCCGCCTTCTCGGCCCACTCGGGCTCGCCGCGCAGCATGAAGCCGTAATCCTTCACCGTCGTGCCGCAGCCCGAGGCGTTGACGATGATGGCATCGAGCCCCTCGCCCTCGATCTCGCGCGTCCAGGCGGCGACGTTCGCCCTGGCCGCCGACAAGGCCGCCTCGTGCCGGCCCATATGGTGCACCAGCGCGCCGCAGCAGCCCGCGCCGCTGGCCACCACCACCTCCACCCCCATGCGGGTGAGGAGGCGGATGGTCGCCTCGTTGATCGCGGGCGCGAGCACCTGCTGGGCGCAGCCGGCCAGCAGTGCCACGCGCTTGCGCCGCACGCCTTGCGCCGGATGGACGCGCGCCCCTTCCAGCGCCGAGCGGCCGGGCAGCGAGGCGGGCGCGAGGCGGAGCATCGCGCGCAGGCGCGCGGCGGTAGCAGAGCGGCCGGGCACCAGGCGGGCGAAGGGCCGGGCCAGCGCCGCCCCCATGAGCGCGAGGCGGAACAGCATCGGGCGCGGCAGCACGGCGGCGAGCAGGGCGCGCAGCGCGCGCTCGGGCCAGGGGCGGCGATAGGTCGCCTCGATATAGCTGCGGGCATGGTCGATCAGATGCATGTAGTGCACGCCCGAGGGGCAGGTGGTCATGCAGGAGAGGCAGGAGAGGCAGCGATCGAGATGGCGCACGACCAGTTCGCTCGCCGGGCGGCTGTTCTCCAGCATGTCCTTGATCAGGTAGATGCGCCCGCGCGGGGAATCGAGCTCGTCGCCCGCCAGGACGAAGGTGGGGCAGGTTGCGGTGCAGAAGCCGCAATGGACGCATTTGCGCAGGATCTTCTCGGACTCGCGAAGACCGGGGTCGGCAAGCTGCGCGGGGGTGAAGTGGGTTTGCATTAGGTATTACCAGGTGGTAAATCTGCCAGATATTTAGAAGTTAAATTATATAAGTAATCATAATTGGAATCTTTAGTTATTGTTGACAATATATTGTTAATGGTGCTGTTATTTATTGATTGAACAAAGCGAATTAATATACAATATTTTTGATGATACATTTTTATTCTATGCAATAACATGCTCTCTCTTTGGTTTCTGAAATCTTCGGTAACCGTTTTTCTTATATGTTTATCATTTTCGATAATAAGACTCATCTTTGCCAATGCCAAATCGATAACATCTCCAGATGTCTTGTGTTCCATTCTTATCATCACTTCATTAGAAATAAAATAATTGTTAGCTATGTCACATATAAAAGCCGCCTCAGTCATGCAATTTTCTTTCATTGAATTAACTATGTTCAGAAAACTTGCGATTTCCATCGCAGCAGCAAATTTCTCTTGCTGATCCCCCTGTTCCTCAAGCGCCCTCCGGTTCTCCTTCATCTCCTTGCGCTGCATGCGCAATTCGTGGCTCTGAAGCATGTAGCCCCAAACCAGCCACATGAACGCCAAGGGCGCGAAGCCACCCGCCAGGAAGTCCCCGAGGGCATTCGCCTCCAAGCCACGAAGCTTCGTGACCGTAATTTTCGAGCTCCACCAACTGAACAGCACGATAAGGGCGAGATAGCTGATCGACGCCAGGGCTGGGTAGCAGGCGTATGTGTACCAAGGCGCCGTGTCGTCGGTTCCTTTGATGGCCTTCGCCTCAAGCTTCGGCGGCGGCTTGCCGCGAACCTTGGCCCAGGCCCAAGCGAACGGGTGCCTGATGCGCGCGCACAGCGTGACGTGCTCGAACCTGGCGGGCGTTGCCTCGCCGGCCTTCTTCTCCCCCTCCCCCTTCCCTTCCTCCGCCATCTCACACCCCCGCATACATCCGGCCGGGGTTGAGGATGCGGTTCGGGTCGAACTGCTCCTTCACCCGCCGCGTCAGCGCGGCCAGCCCCTCGGGCTGCGGCTCGAACACCGGCACGGCGCGGCGGATCGCCTCGGGCGCGCGGAGCAAGGTGGCGTGCCCGCCGCCCGCCGCCGCCACCGCCGCGCGCACCACGCCGGCCCCGCCATCGGCCGCCGCGCCCGCATCGGCGCCCGCCACAGCCCCAGCGGCCACAGCCTCGCCCGCCACCTGCACCCACAGCAAGCCCCCGGCCCAGTCGAGGAACCAGTGGCAGGGCAGCGCGCGCGCGATCGCGAGCGCCGCCGCCCCGCCCGCGCTCGGCGCCAGCGAGACGCGCCAGAGCGGCGCCGCCGGCCGGCGCACGAAGGGCGAGACATCGCGGATCGCGGCCCAGAGCGCGCGCGAGGGCTCGGCCTCCAGCACCTCGGCGGCGGCGAAATCGGGCAGGCGCCGGCGCAAACTGTCGATGCGCCAGGATACGGAAGCGGGCGCGCCCTCGATGCGGAGCAGCGTCGCACTTCTGCCGTTGGCCGGGGCGAGCGTGTCGGCCACCAGGAAGTCGAACATCGGCGCCAGCCCCGCCGGCAGATGCGCCGCGCCCGAGGGCTCGTCCGGGCCGTTCAGCGCCTGCGTCAGCAGCCGCACCGCTTCCCGCGCGCCAAGGCCCGCCAGCAGCAGCGTGCGCTCGGTCTCGGGGCGGGGCAGCACCTTCACCGTGACCTCGGTCAGCACCGAAAGCGTGCCGTGGCTGCCGCAGAGAAGCTTGGGCAGGTCAAAGCCGGTGACGTTCTTCATCACCCGCCCGCCGCCCTTGTAAAGGACGCCGCCGCCCGACATGGCGCGGATGCCGAGGATATGGTCGCGCGCGGCACCGGCCTTGAAGCGGCGGGGGCCGGCCAGGTTGCAGGCGATCGCCCCGCCGATGGTGCCGTTCTCGCCGTCATGGCCCCAGACGGGGCCGAGGTCGGGCGGCTCGAAGGCGAACATCTGGCCCTTCTGGTCGAGCAGCGCCTGGAGCTCGCGCATCGGCGTCGCGGCGCCGGCGGAAAGCACCAGCTCCTCCGGCTCGTAGAAGCGCAGGCCCGCGAAGGCGTTCAGCATCAGGTTGGCATAGACCTTCAGCGGCCGGCCCCAGCCCGCCTTGCTGCCGCGCCCGAGCACCGCCAGGCCGCGCCGGCGCTCCTGGCAATAGCCGAGCACCTGGACCAGCTCGGTCTCGTCGCGCGGGATGATCGAGGGAAGCTGCTCGTCGCTCATGGCTCGGCCGGTCAGAAGCGCGGCAGGTCGGGGAAGGGCAGCACGCCGCCGCGCACGACGATGCGGCCAAGCTCGGCGCAGCGATGCAGGGTGGGGAACACCTTGCCGGGATTGAGCAGCCCCTCGGGGTCGAAGGCGCATTTCAGCGCCTGCTGCTGGGCCAAGTCGGCCTCGGTGAACTGCTCGCCCATCAGGTCGCGCTTCTCGACGCCGACGCCATGCTCGCCGGTGAGCACGCCGCCCACCTCGACGCAGAGGCGGAGGATGTCGGCGCCGAACGCCTCGGCGCGTTCCAGTTCGCCCGGCGCGTTGGCATCGAACAGGATCAGCGGGTGCAGGTTGCCGTCGCCGGCGTGGAAGACGTTGGCCACGCGCAGCCGGTGCTTGCCGGCAAGCTCGCTCGTGCGGCGCAGCACCTCGGCGAGGCGGCCACGCGGGATGGTGCCGTCCATGCAGATGTAATCCGGCCCGATCGCGCCCACCGCCGGGAAGGCCGCCTTGCGCCCGGCCCAGAAGCGCAGCCGCTCCTCCTCGCTTTCGCTCGCGCGCAGCGTGGTGGCGCCAAGGCCGCGCGCGATGTCGTAGACGCGCTTTGTCAGCTCCGCGACCTCGCCTTCCGGACCGTCGAGCTCGACGATCAGCAGGCTTTCGGCGTCGGTGGGGTAGCCGGCGCGGACGAAATCCTCGGCCGCCAGGATGGCCGGGTGGTCCATCATCTCGATCCCGGCCGGGATGATGCCGGCGGCGATGATGGCGCCGACGCAGTTGCCCCCCGCTTCCACGCTCGGGAAGCCCATCAGCAGCGCGCGCGCGGTGGCGGGCTGGGGCAGGATGCGCACCGTGACCTCGGTGATGATGCCGAGCAGACCCTCGGAGCCGGTGATGACGCCCATCAGGTCGTAGCCATCGGCATCGAGATGCGCCCCGCCGAGCCGGATCACGGTGCCGTCGATCAGCACCATCTCGATCCCGAGCAGGTTGTTGGCGGTGAGCCCGTATTTCAGGCAATGCACGCCGCCCGAATTCTCCGCCACATTGCCGCCGATCGAGCAGGCGATCTGCGACGAAGGATCGGGCGCGTAGTAGAAGCCCTGCTCCTCGACCGCCTTGGTGATGCCGAGGTTGGTCACGCCCGGCTGCACCACGGCAAGGCGGTTGTCGTAGTCGATCCCGAGGATGCGGTTGAACCTGCCCATCGCCACCAGCACGCCATCGGCCAGCGGCAGCGACCCGCCGGAAAGCGAGGTGCCGCCACCGCGCGGGACGATGCGGATGCGGTTCTCGTGGCAGTAGCGCAGCACGGCGGCGACCTCGGCCGTGTCCTCGGGCAGCACCACGACCAGGGGAAGCTGGCGATAGGCGGCGAGCGCGTCGCACTCATAGGCGCGGCGGCGCTCCTCCTCGGCGATGACGGCATCGGCGCCGAGCAGGGCGCGCAGATCAGCGACGATCGTCTCGCGCCGGGCCATCGTGCCCGCATCGGGCTCCGGCATCATCAGCATGGGCGCGCCACCTCCGCTCGGGCGTTCGCGCGATCATGTGGCGGCATTCGCGGGTGCGCGCAAGCGTTTCGGCGCCCGCCCCGCTGCGCGCGGGGGAGCGCCGATCCAGACGCCGCGATGAAGGCGGCCGGGGGCTGCCCGGCCGAACGCAAGCCGGGGCGATCAGCCCTGGCGCGTCTTCATCCGCGGGTTCTTCTTGTTGATGATGTAGAGGCGGCCACGGCGGCGGACGAGGCGATTGTTCTTGTCGCGCACCCGGGCCGACTTGAGAGAATTTCGAATGCGCATGGTAGACCTGCGATCCTGCTCTGGTTCCTGGCGAAAGAGGCGCGGAACCTAGGGATTCCGCCCGGTCATGTCAACCGTGGCGGCGAGGCGGGAGGCCGGGCGTGCCGGGACGCGCCGAGACGGCCCGGCCAGCCGCGCCCGGGCGCGCCCGACTTCACCGGAAGATGACAGCCCCTTCATGAACTGTCCCGGGCACCTGAATTATTCGTAATCATCATGTCGCCCCTGTTACATGCGAAGACGCGGCAGAGATTGAAATTCCATGTAACAGGGAACAGTCCGTTTACATGCCGAAACATGCGGCATGGGTGGGTATTAATCGCTTTGATTTCGCCGATTTCATGGCCTCGCACGAAAGCCGCAACGGCGTATCGCGCATCCTTTCGCCTCGCGCTCCGCACCGCGCCGCCGCCGTCCCGGCGGGGCGCCCGGGCGCCGCGAACGAACCGAAGGATCCCCGAAGATGTCCAAGACCTTCCTGCCGACGATGGCCGCGGCATTCCTTGTGCTCGGCCTTGCCGCCTGCGCCGAGCTGACCGGGCCAGCGCCCGGAACCCCGGCCGCCGGCAGTTCCAGCCCGAACTACGCGTCCGACGGTGGCGGCCAGGCAAGCAATGTCTGCGAGCGCGACCGCAACGCCTGCCTGGCCAACTAGCCGGAGGCACGCAGAGACGCCGCTGCCCGCGACCCCGGCACTACGGGCAGCGAAAGCGGCAGCGCCGCCAGGGCGAAAGCCCCGGCGGCGCTGTTCGTTCCAGGCGCGGCGCGGACGCCGCCGCCAGGCCTAGTCGGCGAACTCGGTCAGGTAGTAGCGCACCGTCTCGGTGCCGATGACGCGCGGCTTGTGGCGGTGCGCCTCGCCGGCCGGGATGTGCAGCATGTCCCCCGGGCCGGCCTCCACCGCATGGTCGTCGAACTGGTAGCGGATGCGACCGGCCAGCACGAACACGGAGTGCCCGGTCGTGCACCAGTCGGACTCCGGCCCGCCTGGGGCGCGCTCCTGGTAGCGGAGCGCGATGCCGAAGGGCGTGACCGCCTCGCGCAGGCGCAGCCGGGTCGAGGCCGAGTGCAGGGGCGTATCCGCCGCACGGAACAGGTAGGGGCTCGCCCCCTTCCCTTTGGCAATCCGCGGCTTGGCTTCGGACTTGGCCGCCGACAGCTTGCCTGGAGCGGCCTTTCTGGCCGCGGGCTTCTTCGCCGACGGCTTGGCGCCAGCCTTGGCGGTGCGTGCCTTCACTGTGCGTGCCATGGCGATCACCTCCGGCCCTTGCCGCGCGCGGCGGCGCGCCTGCCGCCGCTGCGCGCGGGCTTGGCGCGGCGCGAGTTCGCCGCCTTGCGCGTCGGCGCCTTCTTCGCGGCAGGCCTGGCCTTCGGTTTCGCCCTTGGCTTCGCGGCCGGTTTCGCCCTGGCCTTGGCCTTCACCTTGGCCTTGGGTGCCGCCTTCGCCGTGGCCTTCGGCTTGGCGGCCGGCCTCGCCTTGGCCTTCGGCTTTGCACGCGCCTGAGCACCGGTCAGCATCGCCAGAACGGCGCGGTAGGGCTTGCGGTCGAGTTCCGTCCCGCCGGTGACGATCCGCCGCGCCACCTTGCCGAAGCCCGGGAAGGTCGGGTCGGCCAGTGCCGCGACCTTGGCCAGGATCTCGTCCTCGGAGAAGGGCTTGTCGGGTCCACCGCGCGCCGACAGGCACTCGCCCAGCACCTGGTCGCCATCGGTGAAGGTCACGGTGACGGCCGACGGGCGGTCGTTCGGCGGCGGCATGGGCGGTTCCAGCACCGACAGGTTCACCTTGCGCCGCAGCGCCGCGACATCGTTGCGACGCAGCGAGGCGGCACCGAACGCCTCGGGGCCGGCATGGCCATAGACCAGCGTCGCGGCCGCCGCATGCGGGATCGAGAAGCGCGCCGAAAGCGTGGTCGGCGGCTCCACCGCCTCGAGATGCTGGGCCATCTCGAAGGTGGCGACCTCGATCGCGCGGATACGGTCGGGATCGAGCGGGCGCGGCAGCTTGGGCAGCATCCCGAGCAGCGCGTCCACCGTGGCGTGGGCATACTGGCAGCAGGAGTGCAGCTTGTGATAGCCGCTCTCGATCTCCCACACCGCGCCGAGCCCGTCGGTCAGCGCGCCGGGCTCGACCCGCGCGCCGAGCGCATCGGCATAGACGGTGAAGGGGGCCGAGTAGGACCCGCCCGCGCCGCAGGCGGCAAGGTCGGCGGCGCGCAGGCCAAGCTCGGCCCCGGTGCCAGCCCAACTGTTCTCCACCAGCACGCCCTTGGTGGCGTGGTCGAACGGTCCGCACTGGGCGTAGGTGGCGGCGGCGTTCACGGCAGAGGCGAAGCTTTCCGCGTCGTAGCCGCGCAGCGCAGCCACGCCCGCGGCAGCGCCGACCGGCGAGAAATAGGCGTGCGGATGCACCACCACATGATCCCAGCGGAAGGCGCGGGCAAAACGTGCCACCACCTCGTAGCCGATCAGGCAGGCACGGATCACATCGCCGAGCGTCTTGCCGGTGGCCTCGGCCTCGGCCGAGACGGCCGGCACGACATAGAGGTGTGCGTGGCACATGGCGCGTCGGAAGCCGGCATCGAGTTCGCACCAGTTGGCGGCGGTGCCGTTGGCGAAGGCCACGCCGACGCGGTCCGCCTGCGGCAGCCCCCTGGCCAGCACGCTCGCCTCGCCCCGCCCGGCGCGCTTGGCGATCAGCGCCTGGATCGCCCGCACCTCGGGCTCGGCGGCGGCGGCGACCATGGCGGAAAGGTCATCGACCAGGGTCAGCGCCTCGCGCCGGCGCACGGCGGCCGAGACCGCGCCCGGCTTCACCCGCGCGGCCCAGGCATAAAGGGCGCGCAAGCCCTCCTCGACCTTGCGTCGCGCCTCGGCGCCAGCGCCGGCGACGGTTCCCTCGGGCATGACGATCCCTCCTTGCCGAATGTAATGGTTCCGCGCAGTGTCGCGCCGCGACGGCCGGCGGGCAAGGGTTCCTTGCCGCCGCGACGGCGAAACCATCCACCCTTTGCGAGCACGCCACCCACGCCATGACGACCGCATCTGCCATGACCGCCCCCCAGCGGACCGACCTGCCGCTGCTGTTCACCCCCTTCAGCCTGCGCGGCATGACCGCGCGCAACCGCATCATGGTCTCGCCGATGACGCAGTGCTCGGCCGAGGATGGCACCCTGCTCGACTATCATTACGGCCACTACACCGCCTTCGCGCGCGGGGCGGCGGGCCTCGTCTGCCTGGAGGAGCACGCGGTCGAGCGGCGCGGGCGCAAGACCTATGGCGATGCCGGCCTCTACGACGACAAGCACATCCCGATGCTGGCCAGGATCGCCGAGGCGCTGCGCGCCCTTGGCGCGGTGCCGGGCATCCAGCTTGGCCATGGCGGGCGCAAGGCCTGCCTCCGGCGCGCGATCGACGGCTTCGTCCCGCTCGATGCCGAGGATGCGGCCAAGGGCGAGGTCTGGTGGGAGGCGGTCAGTGCCAGCGCCAAGGCGCTCGCGCCCGGCTGGGTCGTGCCGGTGCCGCTCGATGCCGGGGGCATCGCCGAGGTGGTGGCGGCCTGGGCGGCGGCCACCCGGCGCGCCGATGCGGCCGGGTTCGACTTCCTGGAGATCCACGGCGCGCACGGCTATCTGATCCACCAGTTCCTCTCGCCACTGACCAACGACCGCACCGATGGCTATGGCGGCAGCCGCGAGAAGCGCTTCCGCTTCGCCCTGGAAGTGGCCGAGGCGGTGCGCGCGGCCTGGCCGGCAGCGAAGCCGCTGTCGTTCCGTGTCTCGGCGGTGGACGCGATCGAGGGCGGCTACGGCATCGAGGATGCGATCGCGCTGGCCCGCGCGCTCAAGGGCGTCGGCGTCGATATCATCGACTGCTCCTCGGGCGGGATCGGCGGGGTGCCGACCCTGCGCGGCACGCGCACGCCCCCGGGCTACCAGGTCCCGTTCGCCGAGGCGATCCGCAAGGGTGCCGACGTCCCGACGATCGCGGTCGGGCTGATCTATGACGGGCCGCAGGCCGAAGCGATCCTGCGCGAGGGCAAGGCCGACCTGATCGCGATCGGGCGCGAAATGCTGGTCAACCCGTTCTGGGCGCTGGCGGCGGCGCGCGCGCTCGGGGTGGAGCCGCGCTACGAGTTGCTGCCGCGCACCTATTCCTACTGGCTCAACAAGCGCCGCGCGCAGACCGGCGAGGCATGAGTGATGCGGGCCGCGCGCAGGCAAGGCCGCGCGCAGGCGGGACCGCGACGAAAACCCTTCCGCGTGGTTTCGTTCCAGCCTAGCATCCGGCGCGGTGCGATGTTTGCCGGGGTGGGTCCCTACCCATGGCAGGGTTCGTGCGACATACAACGACACTGGGCGGGTGCGGCAGTCGCCCTGCCCGCGGAGGCAAAAGGGGAGATCTCATGACCACCACCAAGGGCAAGGGCATTTCGCGCCGGCAGGGCATGAAGCTCGTCGCCGGCATCGCCACCACCGGCGCGCTGATGGGCAGCGGCATCAAGGTTGTGCGCTCCCAGCCGAGCGAGGCGCTTGTCATCGGTGGCGTGGGCTCGCTTTCGGGCGGCGGCACCAACTGGGGCCTCGCCATCCAGCGCGGCACGCTGATGGCACTGGACGAGGTGAACAAGGCCGGCGGCCTGAAGGTCGGCGAGAAGACCTATCGCCTCGAGCACAAGATGTATGACGACCAGTATACCGCCCAGGGCGGCGCCACGGCGGCCACCCGCCTCGTCAACGAAGACCGGGTGAAGTACATCATCGGCCCCGTCGCCTCGGCCGCATCGCTGGCGGTGCTGGGCGTGACGCAGCCGAACAAGGTGATCCTGATGTCGGGCGGCTACGCCACCGGCGTGATGGTCAACAACTTCAAGTCGGAATACAATTTCCGCGTCCACAACACGCCGCCCGAGTTCATGCCGGCGATCACCGCCTGGCTGCGCCAGACCTACCCGCAGCGCCAGCGCATCGGCTTCATTGCCGCCAACGACGCCACCGGCCAGTCGGTGGTGCCGCAGCTCAAGAAGTTCTACGAGGAAGGCGGCCTGACCGTCTCCTACACCGACTTCTTCGAGCGCGGCACGCGCGAGTTCACGCCGCTCCTGCGCCGCATGATCGCCGCGCGCACCGACATTTTCGATGTCGATGGCAACACCCCGGCCGATAGCGGGCTGATGGTGCGCCAGATGCGCCAGGCCGGCTTCCGCGGCCTGATCATCCAGGCCGGCGGCCCGGCGGTGGAGCAGGTGATGGAGATCGCGGGCCCGCTGGCCGAGGGCTTCCAGTCCTACGACATGCTCAACTTCGACAGCGACCGCGGCAAGCGCTTCGCCGAGCAGTACCGCGCCCTGGGCTGGCAGGGCATCATGGACGCGCAGACTGGCGCCTTCTACACCGCGACCAAGGTGCTGATGGAAGCGATGCGCCGCTCGGGCTCGACCGAGCCGGACGTGCTCAAGAACGTCATCAGCACGGTCGACAACTACGACAGCGGCGTCTACAGCAAGATCTCCTGGGGCGGCCAGCGCTCCTACGGCGTCAAGCACCAGATGCTGCTGCCCTTCTACATCGCCGAGGTGAAGAACCGCCGCATCACCTGGGCGGCCGAGCTGTTCCCGCCGGCCGGCTGACCCGCGCGGGCTGTGCAAGGCGGGGCGGCAATGCCCCGCCTTCGCCACCACCTGTTCGTTCACGATTGCGCCGGCTGCTGGCGCGCAAGGTACGGGAAGCACCGTGTCCTTCACCGATCTCCTGACACCAGTCTTGATGGGGCAGGTCCTGCTCGACGGGATGTCGATCAGCTCGATCTACATCCTGATCGCGCTCGGCTTCACGCTGCTGTTCGGCATCATGCGCGTGGTGAACTTCGCGCATGGCGAATTCGCGATGCTGGGCGGCTGGGGCCTCTACTACCTCTACGGCCAGTTCAACGTGCCCTTCCTGCTGGCGGTGCCGCTGGCGGGAGCGATCGTGGCCGTATGCAGCCTCGTGTTCGAGCAGTTCGTGTTCCGCTTCTTCTACCAGAAGATGTTCCAGAGCATGATCGGCCTGCTCGGCCTGTCGACCGCGATGATCTACACGGCGGTCATCATCTGGGACGCCTACGAGCGCCAGATTCCGCCGGCCTTCACCTCCACCCTCGAATTCGGCGAGAGCATCTTCGGCGAGAGCCTGCTCCTGCCGACCGATCGCGTGGTGGTGTTCCTGGTGTCGATGGCCACGCTGGCGGCGTTCTACTTCCTGATCATGCACACGCGCATGGGCCTTGGCATGCGCGCCGCGGCGCAGGACGTGGAGGTGGCCGAGGCGATGGGCATCCGCACCCGCACCGTCTATCGCCAGGCGTTCCTGCTCGCGATCTTCATGACCGCGGTCGCCGGCGCGCTCTACGGCCAGATCTACTTCCTCTCCTACGAACTCGGCAGCCAGCCGCTGCTCAAGGCCTTCATCGTCGTCATCCTGGGCGGCATGGGCTCGATCCCCGGCGCCGCGCTTGGCGGAGTGATCCTGGGCATGAGCGAGACCTTCCTTGCCACGCTGTTCGGTGCGGCGGTTTCGAACTTCGTCTCCTTCGGCGTGGTGATCCTGATCCTGATCATCCGCCCGTGGGGCCTCCTGGGTAAGCCCGAATGAGCCCGCAAGCCCCCCTCTCCCTCGGCGCGGCGCCGCCGCGCACCATGCCCGGCGCGGGCCTGCTCGCGATATCCGCCTTGGCGGGCGCGGTGCTGCTGGCCTGGCCGATCGTTTTCCAGGGTTCGTTCCTGGTCTATATCGCGACCCTGGTGATGCAGTTCTCGATCGGGGCCTGCTCGCTCCAGCTGATCATCCGCACCGGCCATATCAGCATGAGCCACCAGGCCTTCGTCGGCATCGGCGGCTACACCTCGGTGATCCTGGTGATGAAGGCGGGCTGGGCGTGGCACTTCGCCCTCCTGGCCGCGATCGCCGCCCCGGCGCTGGCGGGTGCCGTCATCGGCCCGATCCTGTTGCGCCTGACCGGCAAGTATTTCGTGCTGGTGACCTTCCTTTTCGGCGAGATCGTGCGCCTCGTGTTCATCGACTGGCAGTCGATGACCGGCGGCTCGAACGGCATCTTCGAGATCCCCAAGCCCTATCCCTGGATGAACGACCCGACCGCCTACTACTATGTCTCGCTCGGCTTCGCGGTGGCCTGCGTCGGCTTCTGCATCCGCCTGATGCGCAGCGAGATCGGGCGCGCGATCGACGCCATGCGCGAGGGGCCGAACCTCACCGAATGCGCCGGCGTGCCGGTGTTCCGCATCAAGGTGGTGATGTTCATCATCGCCTGCGGCCTGTCCGGCGTCATGGGCAGCCTGAACGCGCACATGAACAACGTCATCACGCCGGGCAATTACGGGCCGATGGAAAGCCTGAACCTCGTCGTGATGAACGTGCTCGGCGGCATGACCAACATGGCCGGCGCGATCATCGGCGCGGTGTTCCTGATCGCGTTGCCGGAACTGCTGCGCGGCTATGTGGAATGGCAGCGCGTCTTCTACGGCATCATCCTGATCGTGGTCATGGCCAGCATGCCCGGCGGCATGGTCGAGCTGCTGGCGCGGCTGCGCAGCCGGCTCACCGGTCGCGAGGCGCATCTTGCCAGCGCCGTTGCCGCGGAGGGCCGCACATGAGCACGGGCGGCGCCCCGCTTCTGGCCGTCGAGGGTCTGTCCATGACCTTCGGCGCGCTCAAGGCCGTGCAGGACCTGTCCTTCACGGTCCATGACGGCGAGATCCTGGGCATCATCGGCCCGAACGGCGCCGGCAAGACCACCGCCGTGAACGCCATCTCCGGCACCTTCAAGCCGACCGCCGGCAGGGTCACCTTCGACGGGCACCTGGTCACCGGCTTCGCCCCGCACCGGCTGGCCGAGCTTGGCCTCGTGCGCACCTACCAGGCGACCACCGTCTACGGCACCCAGACGGTGCGGGAGAATTGCCGGCGCGGGGCCTTCCTGCACCTCTATCCCGGCTTCTTCGACGCGCTGATCAGTTCGGCCAAGGCGCGCGCCATGCGCGCCGCCGTGGAGAAGGAGATCGACCGCCTGCTGGACTGGCTCGGCCTCGCGCAATTCGCCGACACCGAGGCGCGCAACCTGCCCTATGGCGTGCAGAAGACGCTGGGCATGGCGATCGCCATGGCCGCGCGCCCGCGCCTGATCATGCTCGACGAGCCGGTGGCCGGCCTGTCGGCCGAGGAAACCGACCATGTGCGCGACACGATCAAGCGCATCCGCGCCTCCGGTATTTCCGCGATCGTGATCGACCACAATATGCGCTTCATCTCCGGCCTGTGCGACCGCGTCCTGGTGATCCATCACGGCCAGGAACTTGCGATTGGCACCCCGGCCGAGGTGATGAGCCATCCGGACGTGATCGAAGCCTATCTGGGCAAGGGACACGCCGCCGCCACTGCGAAAGCCAACCATGCCGCTCCTGGCCATTGACAAGCTCGAGGTCCGCTACGGACCGATCTACGGCACCCACGAGGTTTCGCTGACGCTGGAGCCAGGGGAAACCGTGGCCCTGGTCGGGTCGAACGGCGCCGGCAAGTCCTCCACCCTCAAGGCGATCATGGGCATAGCGCCCGTGGCCAAGGGCGCCATCACGTTGGAGGGGAAAAGCCTGCTCGGGCTGCGCCCGTCCGACATCGTGCGCCAGGGCATCGGCTACAGCCCGGAGGGGCGGCGCGTCTTCCCCTATCTGTCTGTGCGCGACAACCTGGAAGTGGGCGGCTTCGTCACCGACAAGGCCACGGTGGGCGCGCGCATGGAGCAGGTGTTCGGCTATTTCCCGCGCCTGCGCGAACGCGCCACCCAGCGCGCCGGCAGCCTGTCGGGCGGCGAGCAGCAGATGCTGGCGATCGGGCGCGCGCTGATGAGCCGCCCGCGCATCTTCCTGCTCGACGAGCCTTCGCTCGGCCTTGCCCCGGTGATCGTCGAGCGCATCGGCGAGATCATCGCCGAGATCCAGAAGACCGAGCAGCTTGCCGTGATCCTGGCCGAACAGAACGCGGTCTGGGCGCTCTCGATCGCGCGGCGCGCCGCCATCCTGGAACTCGGGCGGGTGGTTGCCGAGGGCTCGGCCGAGACACTGCGCGCCGACCCGCAAGTGCAGCGCGCCTATCTCGGCATCGCCTGAACGCGGCCCATCTCGCGAATCAAGACGCCCGCCGCGGCCCAGCCCGGCGGGCGTTCTCGTTCCGGCGGCGGCAGCCAGCGCGCTTCGGCTAGAGGTGGAATGGCGCCGTGGCCCAGCCCATATACTCCGCCACCTCCCAGCCGCCCTCCCACACCATGCGGGCGGCGACATAGACGATCACCAGCAGGCCGACCCAGGCGATCCAGCGGTGCTTCTCGATCAGCCGGGCGATGAAGCTCGCGGCAACGCCCATCAGCACCACCGACACGGCCAGGCCGAAGATCAGGATGATCGGGTGTTCCCTGGCCGCACCGGCCACCGCCAGCACATTGTCGAGCGACATCGACACGTCGGCGATGACGATCTGCCACATCGCCTGGGCCATGGATTTGGGCTGCGACCCGGCCTCGGTTTCCGCATCGGCCAGCCGCTCCTCCATGGTGCGGGCGTCCTCGGCCATGTGGGTGAGTTCCTGGTACATCTTCCAGCACACCCACACCAGCAGCAGGCCGCCGATCAGAAGCAGGCCCTTCACCTGGAGAAGCTGCGTCGTCATCAGCGCGAAGCCGATGCGCATGATTGCCGCGGCGCCGATGCCGAGGATGATCGCGCGGCGGCGTTGCTCGGGCGGCAGCCCGGCCGCCGCCAGCCCGACGACGATGGCATTGTCGCCGGCCAGCACGACGTCGATGATCAGGACCTCGATCATTGCCTTGAAGCCGGCCGCGGAAAACACTTCGGCAAACATCGCCTGCAACATCGCCTGTCACACTCCGGGAACAAGCGGCCGGCCGAAGGCGATGGGCAGGCCGTCGCGGACGCGATGCCGGTCGGTGATCGGGCGTCCGCACAGGAAAAACGCCGCGCGGGGCCACAAATGGCCCCGCAACGGGTGGGGACACTAGTCCAGCCGATGGATGCTGTCGAGGCCGGATGCCGGACCGCGCCGAGGCGGATGCACCGGTCCCGGCGGCGCTACCAGGGCAGGTAGGGACGCACCCCCATCTCGGGGTGGTAGATGCCGTCCCACATCATCTGCAGGGCGACATAGAGGATCACCACCAGACCCACCCAGGCGATCCAGCGATGGCGCTCGATCAGCCGGGCGATGAAGCTCGCGGCCACGCCCATCAGCACCACCGAGACGGCCAGGCCGAACACCAGGATGTAGGGATGGTCCTTGGCCGCGCCCGCAACCGCCAGCACATTGTCGAGCGACATCGACACATCGGCGATGACGATCTGCCACATCGCCTGGGTCATGGTTTTCTGCTGCGCGTTGGCGGTGTTCTCGGCGTCGGCGAGCCGTTCCTCGACGGTGCGCGTATCCTCGGTCTGATGGCTGAGTTCCCGGTACATCTTCCAGCAGACCCAGAGCAGCAGCAGGCCGCCGACGAAGAGCAGGCCGATGATCTGCAGGAGCTGGGTCGTGACCAGCGCGAAGCCGATGCGCATCAGCGTCGCCGCGCCGATGCCGATCATGATCGCGCGCCGCCGCTGCTCGGGCGGCAGGCCCGCCGCCGCCAGTCCCACCACGATCGCATTGTCGCCGGCCAGGACGATGTCGATGATCAACACCTCGACCAGCGCCTTCAGGGCCGAAGGCGTGAACAGTTCGGCAAACATGCGAAGGAACCTCCCGGCGAGTTGCCATGCCTTCCGGGCGGCGTTCGGCGCTGAACAGGCGCTGGCCCGGCACGGTCACGCAGGCGCACGCAAGCCTTCACTGCCAGCTTGCGCCTGCCCAAACCGAGGCGACTTGGTCATCGGCAATGGCCTTGTCAACCCGGCAGCCCTGGGCCGATGATGCCGCCCCAACGCTTTCTTCCAGATAAGCCGCCCAGGCGCAAGGTGCCCCATGATCCCCCGCTACAGCCGCCCCGAGATGGCCGCCATCTGGTCGGCCGAGAACCGCTATCGCATCTGGTTCGAGATCGAGGCCGTCGCCTGCGAGGCGATGGCCGATGCCGGCCAGATCCCGGCCGATGCCGCCCGCGCCATCCGCGATCGCGGCGGGGCGCGCATCGCCGCCATCTCGGCCGCCGATGTCGAGCGCATCGATGCGATCGAGCGCGAGACGCGCCACGACGTGATCGCCTTCCTGACCTGGCTCGGCGAGGGCATCGGGCCGGAGGCGCGCTACGTCCACCAGGGCATGACCAGCTCGGACGTGCTCGACACCTGCCTGTCGGTGCAGCTGGTGCAGGCGGCCGACCTGCTGATCAGCGACACCGAGGCGCTGCTTGCCGTGCTGAAGAAGCGCGCCTTCGAGCACAAATACACGCTCACCATCGGGCGCAGCCACGGCATCCATGCCGAGCCGACCAGTTTCGGGCTCAAGCTCGCCGGGCACCATGCCGAATTCGCCCGCAACCTGGAGCGGCTGCGGGTCGCGCGCCAGGAGGTGGCAAGCTGCGCCATCTCGGGCGCGATCGGCACCTTCGCCCATCTCGACCCCGCGGTCGAGGCCAGGGTCGCCGCCCGGCTCGGCCTGCGCCCCGAGCCGGTCTCGACCCAGGTCATCCCGCGCGACCGGCATGCTGCCTTCTTCTGCGCGCTCGGCCTTGTCGCTTCCGGGATCGAACGGCTGGCGACCGAGGTGCGCCACCTCCAGCGCAGCGAGATGCGCGAGGCCGAGGAGTTCTTCCATCCCGGCCAGAAGGGCAGCTCGGCGATGCCGCACAAGCGCAACCCGGTGCTGTCGGAGAATCTCACCGGGCTGGCGCGCATCGTGCGCGCGGCGGTGGTGCCGGCGCTGGAGAATGTCACGCTCTGGCACGAGCGCGACATCAGCCACTCCTCGGTCGAGCGCGTGTTCGCGCCCGATGCCACGATCGCGCTCGATTTCGCGCTCGGCCGCCTGGCCGGGATGATGGAGAAGCTCGTCGTCTATCCCGAGCGGATGGCGGCCAATCTGCGCGCCTTGGGCGGCGTCGTGCACAGCCAGGAGGTGCTGCTGGCCCTGACCCAGGCCGGCATGAGCCGCGAGGATGCCTACAAGGCGGTGCAGCGCAACGCGATGGCGGTGTGGGGCAGCCTGGACGAAGGGCCGGCCGCGAGCGGCGATCTGTTCCGCGCCCGCCTTGCCGCCGACCCCGAGGTTTCGGCGCTGCTGTCGATGGCCGCCTTGCGCGACCTGTTCGACCCGCGCCGCCATCTGCGCCACCTGGACACGCTGTTCCTGCGCGTCTTCGGCGAGAAGGGACCGGCGGCGCCGGCGGGCTGGAACGACCTCCTGCCCGCCCCGTCGATCTCGGTGGCGATGAAGCCCGCGCCCGAAGTGGCGCCCGGAGCGGCGGCGGTGAAGCAGGAACCGGCGTCACGCCCCAGCACCTTCGCGCCGAAGGAGAGCCCGTTCGCGGGACCCGCGATCGGGATGGGCATCACCACGAGCCCGCCGCCCGCCACGCCGCACGGTGCTGCGCCCCCCGCGGCGCCGGCCCCGGCCGGTGCGGCCGGTCAGACCGACGCGGAGAAGAAGGAAGCCGAGAAGAAGGAAGCCGAGAAGAAGGAGCAGCGGCCATCGACCTTCGCGCCCAAGGAAAGCCCGTTCGGCGGCCCCGCGATCGGCATCGGCTTCGGCACAGGTCCCGCCGAGCGCAAGCCGAAGGGCTGAGGCGGCAGGGTCAAGCCGCGAGGTCGCGCCACCAGGTCGAGCGAGGGTCGGGAATGGCGCTCCCGGCGCCGCGCGGTGCCGGCACACGGAGGGGCGTAGCCGCTAGTCGGGCGCCTGGCGCCGGCGTCTCCACTATCGGCCACGCAGGGGCGGCCCGGGCCCACAGGCCCGCGCGGCCATCCCTCCAGCACGCTCGGGGTGCCGGCGCCGAGGGTCGGGCGCCGAGGGTCGGACACAGAGGGGCGGGCGCAGAGGGGCGGGCGCAGAGCCTAGGTGCGGCGGGTGGCGCGCGACGGACGGCTGCCGGCCGGGACGCGCCACGCCCGCGCCCAGACGGGCCGGGAACGTTGTTCGACCATCGCGTCGGGCAGGAGCGCGGACAGGTCGGCCGGATCGCAGTGCGCCCAGCCAACTCCGGTCGCTGTCGCTCAATCGGAAAGTCCCGCCCGCGCGGAGCGGGCCTGTCGCGTAGCGCCTGGGCGCAGCCTACTTCTTGCCGATCTCGGCCATGATCTGATCGCGCGCCTTGCCGAGCAGCGCCTCGTATTCGTGGCGCAGCGCGGCCTCGGCGATGGCGGCGTTGGCGGCGTTCAGGTCCTGCTCGACCTTGCGGAGCACATCGTCATGCCCGGCCTCCTTGAAGTCGGCGGCGACGACTTCCTTGGCATAGGCCTCGGCCTCGGCGCCGGTCTTGCCAAGCTTGCCCGCAACCCACAGGCCGAACAGGCGGTTGCGGCGCGACTCGACCCGGAACTGGGTCTCCTGGTCGAGCTTGTACTTGGCTTCGAAGCCCTTCTCGCGCTCGCTGAACGCGTTGCTCATCGTCGTGACCCTTGTCGTGTCGTGTCGTCAATCTTGTCGTGTCGTCGGTCTTGCCGTCGCGTGCCCACGGCGCCGCCAGGAGCAGAGTTGACGCCGGCCAGCCCCCATCCGAAGTTGAGGACGACGCCCGGCATCGGTGCCGGCGGCGGCCCTGGGTCTAGCAGAGCCAGGGCCGCCGAGTCCATGCAGGCCGAGGCCCCTCGGCCATATATCGTTCCGATCCGCGCAACGTCCAGGGCCCGCCGCCGCATGTGCACCGTCCTTGCCCTGATCCGCCCCGGCGAGCCCTGGCCGGTGCTGCTGGCCGCCAACCGCGACGAACTGATCGCCCGGCCCTGGGACCCGCCCGGGGCGCACTGGCCCGAGCGGCCGGGGGTCGTCGCCGGGCGCGACCGCAGCGCCGGCGGCTCCTGGCTCGGCATGAACCGGGCCGGGCTGGTGGCAAGCGTGCTCAACCGTCCTGGCAGCCTCGGGCCGGCGCCGGGCAAGCGCAGCCGGGGCGAGCTCGTGCTGGACGCGCTCGGCCATGACCGCGCCGAGACGGCGCTCGGCGCGATCCTGGCCCTGCCGGCAGGCGAATGGCGGCCCTTCAACATGGTGCTGGCCGGGCGCGACGGCGCCTTCTGGCTGCGCAGCGAGGGCCACGGCCCGGTCACGGCCGAGCCGCTGCCGCCCGGCCTGTCGATGATCACCGCGCACGATCGCAACAGCGCGGACAGCCTGCGCGTGCGCGCCTGGCTGCCGCGCTTCGCCACGGCCCCCGCCCCCGACCCCGAGGCAGGCGACTGGTCCTCCTGGCGCGACCTCCTCGCCAGCCGCGCCCATGACGGCACCGACGGGCCGGGCGGGGCGCTGACCATCCCGCCGCGCGATGGCTATGGCACGATCTGCTCCTCGCTGATCGCGCTGCCGGCGGCGGCGGGGCGCGCGCCGGTATGGCTGTTCGCCCCCGGCCCGCCCGACCGCACCGACTACGCGCCCGTGACCATCGCCTGAACGATACCGGGGACATGCCCATGCCCGCCCCCCTGTTCCCGCCGATCGAGCCCCACGCCGCCGGCATGCTGGCGGTGGGTGATGGCCACGAGATCCACTGGGAGGAGTGCGGCAACCCCGCCGGCCCCGCCATCCTGTTCCTGCATGGCGGGCCGGGCAGCGGCTGCACGCCCGAGCAGCGCCGCTTCTTCGATCCTGCCCATTGGCGCATCCTGCTGTTCGACCAGCGCGGCGCCGGCCGCTCGCGCCCCTCGGGCGAGATCGCCCACAACAGCACGGCGCACCTGATCGCCGACATCGAGGCGTTGCGCCAGGCGCGCGGCATCGCCCGCTGGGTGGTGTTCGGCGGCTCCTGGGGCTCGACGCTGGCCCTCGCCTATGCCGAGGCGCAGCCCGCACGCGTGCGCGGCCTGATCCTGCGCGGCATCTGGCTCTGCCGCGAGCGCGACCTGCACTGGTGGCTCTACGGCCTCGCCCGCTTCTTCCCCGAGCAGTGGCGCATCTTCGCCGGCCACATTCCCGCCTCCGAGCGGCACGACCTGCTGACCGCCTATCTCGCCCGCCTGACCGATCCGGACCCGGCGATGCACATGCCGGCGGCGGTGGTGTGGAAAACCTACGAGCAGCGCTGCTCGACCCTGCTGCCGCGCGCCGCCACCGAGACCGACCGCGCGGCGGGGCCGGAGACGCTGGCGATGGCGCGGATCGAGGCGCACTACATGACGCATCGCTGCTTCCTCGGCCGCGACCAGCTGATCGAGGAGATCGACCGGCTGCGCCATATCCCGGCGGTGCTGGTGCATGGGCGCTACGACATGATCTGCCCGATGGACGGGGCCGAGGCGCTGGCGCGCGCCTGGCCCGAGGCGCCGCTGACCATCGTGCCCGATGCCGGCCACTCCGCGACCGAACCCGGCATCGGCGCCGCGCTGATGGCCGCGACCGAGGCATTCAAGCGCCTGCCCGCGGACTGAACGCGCGCGCAATCGCGCGAGGTCACGGCGTGGTCACAGCAGATCGCGCGAAAATCGCCGCTCGGTTACGAAAAGAAACGGAACTGCCAACGGGCTGTCACGTTCTCGCCCTAGTGTCCGGTCATGCTTCTGGCCAGACGCAACCGGATCTTGGGGGCGAGCGATGACCGAGAACACACAGGGCAGGCCATTCGCGACGCCGGGCGCAGCGACGGAGCCCGGCGGCACCCCGCCGAGCACCGAGGAACTGCTCGCCAGGGCCTGGGCGGCGCGTGCGGCGGCGATGCCGCTTTCGCCCCGCCCGCCGCGCGGGGCACGCATCGGTCAGGCCGGCGGCGCCCCGCTCTGGGCGGCGCTCGCGGCGGTGTGGCTCACAGGCTCGCCCGACCCAGGCATGGCCCGCCGCGCCGGCCCCGTGCCATCGGCGCCTTCCGGTTTCGCGACGGCGCCAAGCCCTTCCCCCACCCTGCCCGCCTCGCCGGTCGTCGCGCCGGCCGCCGCGCAGCTCGCGCGCCTTCCCGCTGGCATGAAGGATGCCCCGGAGCAGGAGCAAGGCGGCAAGCCGGTGATGCCGTAACACGCCCCAGCCGAGGCATGCTCGGACGCATGCTTCCGCGGGGCGAATGGCGCTACCGACCACCCCGTCGCTGACACTGCGGGGTCCCATGACCGACGAGAATCCACGGGCCAGGCGCCCGTTTCTGTCCCGCCGCGGCGCGCTGGCCTTCGGACTGGCCGGGCTTGCGGCGATCGCTGCCGGGCCGGCCTTGGCGCAACCCCCGCCCTGGGCGGGCGGTGGCGGGCGGGGCCAAGGCGGGGGCAACGGCAATCGCGGCGGCGGGCGCTGGGACGATGGCGGCCGCGGCCAGGGTCTCGGCCAGGGTCGCGGCCAAGGCGGCGGCCCGGGCGGCGGGCGCGGCCAGGGGGGCGGACCGGGCGGGCACGGCAATGCCGGACCATCGGGCGGGGTGGCGGTGCGGTTCACCACCACCGACATCACCCGCATCCGCAGCTACTACGCCACACGGCCCTACATCCAGCCGCAAGGCCTGCCGCCCGGTATCCAGCGCCGCCTCGCGCGCGGCAAGCCGCTGCCGCCCGGCATCGCCAAGCGATTCGCGCCGCCCGACCTGGTGGGCCAGCTCGGCCTGCGCTCGGGCCTCCAGGTGCTGGTGATGGGTGCCAGCATCGTGCTGGTCGATGCCGCGACGCAGGTCGTCTACGACATCACCTCGCACGCGATCGGCCTGCGCTGAGGCGCGATCCCTGCCGCACCCGCCAGGCCGACGCCGCGGCCCCGCCCGGGCTGCATATCTGCCGGGCCAATCATGCGGGCCGGAGGCGGCCTGCCGCTCTGGCATGGCCCCGCCCGCCCTGCTATACGAAGGCCCCGCAGGCGGGGCCGGGAGTCGGCCCCGTATGCGCTTTCGGGGCCTTCCCTTCGTGCGCCGCAGCAGCCGAGGCCGGCCCCGCACGGAGGGTGCGCAATGGCTCGCCGCAGGCAGCTCTATGAAGGCAAGGCCAAGATCCTGTTCGAGGGTCCCGAGCCGGGCACGCTGGTCCAGTATTTCAAGGACGACGCCACCGCCTTCAACGCCCAGAAGAAGGGCGTCATCACCGGCAAGGGCGTGCTCAACAACCGCATCAGCGAGTACCTGATGCTGCGGCTGGGCGAGATCGGCATCCCGACCCATTTCATCCGCCGGCTGAACATGCGCGAGCAGCTGATCCGCGAGGTGGAGATCATCCCGCTCGAGATCGTGGTGCGCAACATCGCCGCCGGCTCGCTCTCGACCCGGCTCGGCATCGCCGAGGGCACCGCCCTGCCGCGCTCGATCATCGAGTACTACTACAAGAACGACCAGCTCGGCGATCCGATGGTGGCCGAGGAGCACATCACCGCCTTCGGCTGGGCGGCGCCGCAGGACCTCGACGACATCATGGGCCTGTCGCTGCGCATCAACGATTTCCTGTGCGGCCTGTTCCTGGGCATCGGCATCAAGCTGGTGGACTTCAAGATCGAGTTCGGCCGGCTGTGGGAGAACGAGGAGATGCGCATCGTTCTCGCCGACGAGATCAGCCCCGATTCCTGCCGCTTCTGGGACATCAAGACCGGCGAGAAGCTGGACAAGGACCGCTTCCGCCGCGACCTCGGCAAGGTCGAGGAAGCCTACCAGGAGGTGGCGCGCCGGCTGGGCATCCTGCCCGAGGGCGGGCCGCGCGACCTCAAGGGCCCGGAGACCATGCAGTGACCGGCTGACGCGGCGCCGAGCACAGGGCGCCGCCGCCCGGTTCAAATCCACCCACCCGCGAAGGACAGACCCACCGTGAAGGCCAAGATCCTTGTCGCCCTGAAGTCCGGCGTGCTCGACCCCCAGGGCAAGGCGATCCAGCACGCGCTCCTGGGCCTGGGCTTTCCCGGCGTAGGCGAGGTGCGGGTGGGCAAGGCGATCGACATCGCGCTGTCGGAGACCGATCCGGCCAAGGCCCGCGCCCAGGCCGAGGAGATGTGCCGCAAGCTGCTCGCCAACACCGTGATCGAGAGCTACCGCATCGAGATCGAGCCCTGAGGCGGGAAGCGCTGCCCATGCGCGCCCGGCACCGATCGGCTTCGGCACACCCCAAGCACAGGAGCGGCGGATGAAGGCCGTCGTCGTGGTTTTTCCCGGCACCAACCGCGAGATGGACGCGGCGGCCGCCTTGCAGCGCGCCACCGGGCGCAAGCCCGGCATCGTCTGGCACCGCGACACGGAACTGCCCGCCGGCACCGACCTCGTGCTGCTGCCGGGCGGCTTCTCCTATGGCGATTACCTCCGCTGCGGGGCGATGGCCGCGCTCTCGCCGGTGATGCGCGCGGTGAAGGCCCATGCCGAGCGCGGCGGCGCCGTGCTTGGCATCTGCAACGGCTTCCAGGTGCTGTGTGAGACCGGGCTCCTGCCCGGCGCGCTGTTGCGCAATGCCAGCCTGAAATTCGTCTGCAAGGACGTGTTCCTGCGCGTCGAGGAAACCCAGTCCCTGTTCACCCGCGGCTACCGGCAGGGCCAGATCATCCGCGTGCCGACCGCGCATGGCGACGGCAACTATTTCGCCGACGAGGCAACCCTCGACCGGCTGGAGGGCGAGGGCCGCGTCGCCTTCCGCTACGTCACTGCGGACGGGCGCACCGTGCCCGAGGCGAACGTGAACGGGGCGGCGCGCAACATCTCGGGCATCCTGTCGGGCAACCGGCGCGTGCTCGGCATGATGCCGCACCCCGAGGACCATACCGATCCCCTGCAGGGCTGCACCGACGGGCTGCCCATGTTCACCGCCATGGCGGAGGCGCTGGCATGACCGGCGCGCACGGCAAGCGCCCGGTCGATCAGGCCCTGGCGCGCGAATTCGGCCTCACGGCCGAGGAATGGGGCAAGGTGCAGGCGATCCTTGGCCGCGCCCCCTCGCTCACCGAGCTTGGCATCTTCTCGGTGATGTGGTCGGAGCATTGCTCCTACAAATCCTCGCGCGTGTGGCTCAAGACCCTGCCCACCAAGGCACCCTGGGTGATCCAGGGCCCGGGCGAGAATGCCGGCGTGATCGATATCGGCGACGGGCAGGCCGCCATCTTTAAGATGGAGAGCCACAACCATCCGAGCTTCATCGAGCCCTACCAGGGCGCGGCCACCGGCGTTGGCGGCATATTGCGCGACGTGTTCACGATGGGCGCGCGCCCGATCGCCAACCTGAACGCGCTGCGCTTCGGCGATCCCGCCCACCCGAGGACGCGCCGGCTGGTGGCCGGCGTGGTCGCCGGCATCGGCGGCTACGGCAATTGCGTCGGCGTGCCGACCGTGGGCGGCGAGGTCAACTTCCATCCCGCCTACAACGGCAACCCGCTGGTCAATGCCATGACGGTCGGGCTCGCCCCGGCCGATCGCATCTTCTATTCGGCGGCGGCGGGCATCGGCAATCCGGTGGTCTATGTCGGCTCCAGGACCGGGCGCGACGGCATCCACGGCGCGACCATGGCCTCGGCCGAGTTCGGCGCCGATTCCGAGGAGAAGCGCCCGACCGTGCAGGTGGGCGACCCCTTCACCGAGAAGCTCCTGATCGAAGCCTGCCTGGAGCTGATGGCCACCGACGCGATCGTGGCGATCCAGGACATGGGCGCGGCCGGCCTCACCTCCTCCTCGGTGGAGATGGCGGGCAAGGGCGGCGTCGGCATCGAGCTCGAGCTCGACGCGGTGCCGCAGCGCGAGACCGGCATGACGGCCTACGAGATGATGCTCTCGGAGAGCCAGGAACGCATGCTGATGATCCTCAAGCCCGGCGCCGAGGCCAAGGCGCGGGCGGTCTTCGAGAAGTGGGAACTCGATTTCGCGGTGATCGGGCACCTGACCGATACGGGGCGCATCGTCATCCGCCACCAGGGCAAGGTCGAGGCCGACATCCCGCTGGCGCCGCTCTCGGACGAGGCGCCGCTCTATCGCCGCCCCACCGCCGAGACGCCGAAGCGCCCCGTGCTCGCGCCCGGCGCGGTGGCCGCGCCGATGGGCACGGCCGAGGCGCTGATGCAGCTGATCGGCAGCCCCGATCTCTGCTCGCGGCGCTGGATCTACGAGCAGTACGACCATCTGGTGATGGGCGAGACGATCAAGCGCCCGGCGGCGGCCGATGCGGCGATCGTGCGCCTGCCCCGCCCGGACGGATCGGGCAGCGGCCCCAAGGGGCTGGCCATGACCACCGATGTCACGCCGCGCTACTGCCTCGCCGACCCGGTGGAAGGCGGCAAGCAGGCGGTGGCGGAAGCCTGGCGCAACATCACCGCTACCGGCGCGCGCCCGCTCGCGATCACCGACAACATGAATTTCGGCAACCCCGAGAAGCCCGAGATCATGGGCCAGTTCGCCGGTTGCATCCAGGGCATGGCGGCGGCCTGCACCGCGCTCGACTTCCCGGTCGTCTCGGGCAATGTCAGCCTCTACAACGAGACCGAGGGCCGCGCGATCCTGCCCACCCCGGCGATCGGCGGGGTGGGCGTGATCGCCGATGTGGCCAAGGCGCGCGGGCTCGCCCTGCCCGGCGCGGGCTTCGAGCTCGTGCTGATCGGCGCCCCGGTGGGCTGGCTCGGCTGCTCGCTCTGGCTGCGCGAGATCGCCGGCCGCGAGGAGGGCGCGCCGCCGCCGGTCGATCTCGCCGCCGAGCGGCGCAACGGCGAGCTTGTCCGCGCCCTGATCGCCGAGGGCCTGGTTGGCGCCTGCCACGACATTGCCGATGGCGGGCTTCTGGTGGCACTGGCCGAGATGGCGATCGCCGGGGGTGTCGGCGCCCGCCTTGTGGTGCCGGCCGGGGCGGAAGCCCTGCCCGAGCACGCCCTCTGGTTCGGCGAGGAGCAGGGCCGCTATGTGCTGGCGCTGGCCCCGGCCCCGACCGTGACCGCGCTGGCGCGGGCCAAGGCGCTCGGCATTCCGGCCGCCCGCCTGGGCCAAACCGGCGGCGATGCCTTGACACTGCCGGGCGGGGCCTCGATATCGGTCGAGAGCTTGCGGCGGACGCACGAGGCGTGGCTGCCCGCTTACATGAGCCAAGCAGAATAACTCTCTGGAGTTATTGTATTCATGCCCATGCAGGCCAACGAGATCGAGGCCCTGATCAAGGCCGCGCTGCCCGACGCCCAGGTGACGATCGAGGATCTGCGTGGCGACGGCGACCACTATGCCTGCACCGTCATTTCCGCCGCCTTCAAGGGCAAGACCCGCGTCGCCCAGCACCAGATGGTCTATGCGGCGCTGAAAGGCCGCATGGGGGGCGAGCTGCACGCGCTTGCGCTCCAGACCCAGGCGCCCGGCTGAACCCCGAACCCGATCATCCATCCCCGACCGGAGGCCCCATGAGCAACGTCGTATTTGAGCGCATCCAGCAGGAGGTCACCGAGAACCCGGTGGTGCTCTACATGAAGGGCACACCGATGTTCCCGCAATGCGGCTTCTCCGCCCGCGTGGTGCAGATCCTGATGCACATGGGCGTGAAGTTCAAAGGCGTGAACGTGCTGGAGGACCCCTCGCTGCGCGAGGGCATCAAGCAGTACAGCAACTGGCCCACCATCCCGCAGCTTTACGTCGGCGGCGAGTTCGTGGGCGGCTGCGACATCGTCAGCGAGATGTTCCAGGCCGGCGAGTTGCAGCAGCACCTGGCCGACAAGGGCATCGCGACCCAGCCGGCCGCCTGATCGAAGCTGCCCGGCTCGGTCCCGCCCCCACCGCACAAGCGGGGGGGGGGCGCGCGCCGGCCGCTAGCGCCTGAAACGCATCGCGCCGCCCTGGGAGGCCCCGGGGCGGCGCGTTCGCGTCCGGGCGGCCCGCCGCGAGGGCGGCCGCCGGCAAGGCCGGTCAGCGCGAGTAGTACTCGACCACCAGGTTCGGCTCCATCTGCACCGGATAGGGCACATCCGACAGCTTGGGCGAGCGGACGAACTTGCCGCGCATGGCGCGGTGATCGACTTCGAGATAGTCGGGCACGTCGCGCTCGGTGCTCTGGGCAGCATCCAGCACCATCGCCAGCTGCTTCGACTTCTCCTTGATCTCGACCACGTCGTTGTCGCGCACCTGGTAGGACGGCACGTTCACCTTCCTGCCGTTCACCAGCACATGGGCGTGCGACACGACCTGGCGCGCGGCGAAGGGCGTGATCGCGAACTTCATGCGATACACCACCGCGTCCAGCCGGCGTTCGAGCAGGTCGATCAGGTTCTCCGAGGTGTCGCCCTTGCGGCGCGCGGCCTCGTCATAGTAGCGGCGGAACTGGCGCTCGCTGATGTTGGCGTAGTAGCCCTTCAGCTTCTGCTTAGCCATCAGCTGCACGCCGAAATCGGACGGCTTCTTGCGCCGCTGGCCGTGCTGGCCGGGGCCGTAGTCGCGCTTGTTGAGGGGGGATTTCGGCCGGCCCCAGAGGTTCACGCCGAGGCGGCGGTTGATCTTGTATTTCGAAGCGGCGCGCTTGGTCATGCCCGCTTGGTCCTTTCTGGTTGTGCGGCGCCCGCCCGGCCGTGGCGGCCGGTGCGCGCGTCCTGCTCTGTTTGTCCCGGTAGGCCCGGGCCTTGCGGCCAGGGCGGGCGCCGGCCCCGAAGGCCGGTCCACGTTCCCGGAAAGTGGCGGGGTTCTAGGCGATGGCGGCGCCCCTGTCAAACGCCAAGCGCGACGCCGGCGCCGGACGGGCGCGCAGCCGCCCCTTGCCCGCGCGCCCGGCGCCCCCTAATCAGGCAGGCGCGGCGCGCGCGTGGAGCATGCGCCGGCAGGACAGGAAGGCAGGGCATGGTCACGCGCGAGGACATCATCTGGCTCGGCCTGGTCGCGGGCGTGACCGGCGGGCTGACGGGCGGCATGGCGCTCGGGATCGGGCTCAACCTGGTCGTGCAGGGCGTGCATGCGGGCTGGCTGCTGCTGCTGCCGGGGGCGCCGCTTTCGGGGCTGATCGGCTGGCTGATGGCCCGCCGCCTGGCCGAGCGGCTGCCGCCCGAGGGTCCCGGCCGCTAGGGCACGTTCCGTTCGGCTTCGATCAGCCGAACGGAAGTCGTGCCCGAGATACCTAAGGTTTGCGAGCAGCTTAGTCCGATCTGGTGGAACCGCGCTGCGGTTCCGCCAGATCGGACGCTGCTCTAGCCCGCGGCGTTGCCGGCCCCGCCCTTTCCGGCCCCGCCCTTGTCGCCCTCGCGGGTGGCGCGGCGGCTGCGGCCCATATTGGCCAGCCCCGTCACCACGCCATGCAGGGTGCGCAGTTCCTGCTCGGTCGGCGTGGCGCGCTCGAAGAAGTTGCGCAGGTTGGCGACCATCGTCGCGCGCTTGTGGACCGGGCGCAGGAAGCCGCAGGCATCCAGCTCGCGCTCCAGATGGGCGTAGAAGTTCGCCATCTCCTCCTTGCGCGCGGGCCGCGTATCGTTCGTCACCAGCGCGAACGGGGGCGTGGCATCGGCCGCCGCCCACCATTCATAGCCCACCAGCAGCACCGCCTGGGCGAGGTTGAGCGACATGAAGCCGCGATTGAGCGGGATGCGCACGAAGGTATCGGCGCGCACCACATCCTCGTTCACCAGGCCCGCGCGCTCGGGCCCGAACAGCACGCCCGCGCGCACGCCTTGTGCCGCCAGCGCGCGCAACTCGGTGCCGGCGCCGCGCGCGGTGGCGGTGGGCTTGATCATGTGCCGATGCCGCGGGCAGGTGGCGAAGACGCGTTCCAGATCGGCCACCGCTTCCTCGGTCGTGTCGAACAGCTTCGCGTTCTCGATCACAACATCGGCGCCCGAGGCCATGCGGCGTGCCGCCTCGTTCGGCCAGCGGCAGCGTGGTGCCACCAGGCGCAGCTCGGTCAGGCCGCAGTTCAGCATGGCGCGCGCCGAGGCGCCGATATTCTCGCCAAGCTGCGGTGCCACCAGGATGACCGCCGGCGTGTCCGGCACGCCGCGGAAGCTCTGCGCCGCGCGCTTGTCGGTGCCGCTGGCGGCGGGCGGCCCGGCGCCGCCTGCGCTCATGCCCCCGCCCCGCCTGGCTGTGCGCCCCCTGCCTGCGCGCCGTCACGCAGCAGTTTCCAGACATAGGCATCGGCCAGCGCGGCGAAGGATGCCTCGATGATGTTGCCGGACACGCCGACCGTGCTCCAGCGCGTGCCCTGCCCGTCCTCGCTCTCGATCATCACGCGCGTGGTGGCGGCGGTGGCGTCCTGCGGGGTCAGGATGCGCACCTTGTAGTCGATAAGGTGCAGGTCGGCGAGCTCGGGGTAGAAGGGTTGCAGGGCCGAGCGCAGCGCCGCATCGAGCGCGTTCACCGGCCCGTTGCCTTCGGCCACGGTCAGGCGCCGCTCGCCCTTCACCACCAGCTTCACGGTCGCCTCGGCCAGCGCCACCGGCTCGCCACCGCCGGCCCCGTTCGCGGGCGCGGTGCGCTCGACCAGGGTGCGGAATGTCTCCAGGTGGAAGAATTCCGGCACCTGGCCCAGCATGCGGCGGGCGAGCAGCTCGAAGCTCGCCTCGGCGCCGTCATAGGCGTAGCCGGCGAATTCGCGCGCCTTTACCTCGTCGAGCAGGCGGCGCACGCGCCTGTCCTCGGGGTCGAGATCGATCCCCACCTCGCGCAGGCGGGCAAGGATGTTCGACCGCCCGGCCTGGTCGGATACGACGATGACGCGCCGGTTGCCCACCGCCTCGGGCGGCACATGCTCGTAGGAGCGCGGGTCCTTCTCGACCGCCGAGACATGCAGCCCGCCCTTGTGGGCGAAGGCGCTTTCCCCGACATAGGCGGCGCCGCGCGCGGGCGCGCGGTTGAGCCGCTCGTCGAGCATGCGCGACAGGCGCGTGAGTCCGCGCAGGCCATCGGGCGCGATGCCGGTCTGCATGTCCATCTTCAGCATCAGGTTGGCGATGATGCTGACGAGGTTGGCGTTGCCACAGCGCTCGCCGATCCCATTCAGCGTGCCCTGCACCTGGCGGGCGCCCGCGCGCACGGCGGCGAGCGTGTTGGCGACACCCTGCTCGGTGTCGTTATGGCAATGGATGCCGAGCTGCCCGCCCGGGATGCGGCGCGCGACCTCGCCCACCACCTCGGCGATGCGGTCGGGCATGGTGCCGCCATTGGTGTCGCACAGCACCACCCAGCGCGCGCCGGCCTCGTGCGCGGCGGTGATGCAGCGCAGCGCATAGTCGCGGTTGGCGGCGTAGCCGTCGAAGAAGTGCTCGGCGTCGAACACCACCTCCTCGGCGCGGCGGCGGGCCTCGGCCACGCTGTCGCGGATCATCGCCAGGTTCTCGTCGAGCGACACGCCGAGCGCAACCTCGGCGTGGAAGTCCCAGGTCTTGCCGACCAGCGTCACCACCGGCGTGCGCGCGCCGACGATCGCGGCAAGGCCGGGATCGTCGGCGGCCGAACGGCCGATGCGCCGCGTCATGCCGAAGGCGGTGAGGCGGGCGCGCTTGAGCGTGGGCGCGGCCGCGAAGAAGGCATCGTCGGTGGGGTTGGCGCCGGGCCAGCCGCCCTCGACATAGTCGATGCCGAAGGCATCGAGCGCGCGCGCGATGTCCTGCTTGTCGGTGACGCCCCAATCGATGCCCTGCATCTGCTGGCCGTCGCGCAGCGTGCAGTCATAGAGCCAGACGCGGCGATCGCTGGTCATTCTCTCCGTAACCCCTCAGGCCCGGCGCCACACCGTGGCGCCTCCCGGCTTGTCCTCAAGCACAATGCCACGATCGGCCAGGGCCTTGCGAATGCGATCGGCCTCGGTGAAGTCCTTGCGTGCACGCGCCGCGCGCCGTGCCGCGATCGCCTGCTCGATTTCGGCGGCGAGGCCGGCATCGGTTCCGGCGCGGAACCAGTCGGCCGGATCCTGCTGCAACAGGCCGAGCACCGTTCCCGCCGCGCGCATGCCCGCTGCCGCCCCGGCATCACCGGCAAGCGCGGCGGCGCCGAGCTCGTGCAGCCTGGACAGGGCCAGGGGCGTGTTCAGATCGTCGCACAGCGCGTCCATGACCGGCCCCGGCACCGGCACGTCGGGCGCCACCTCGCCGCCCGAAGCCGCCTCCAGCGCGCGGTAGAAGCGGTCGAGCTCGGCCCTGGCCTCGTCCAGCCGCGCCCAGGTGAAGTCGAGCGGGTCGCGGTAGTGGGTTTTCAGCAGCACGAGGCGCATCGCCTCGCCCGGGGCCATCTTCAGCACGTCGCGCACGGTGAAGAAGTTGCCGAGGCTTTTCGACATCTTCTCGCCATTGACCATGAGGAAGCCGTTATGCACCCAGTATCGGGCGAAGCGGGTGCCGGGGAAGGCGCCCGTGCTCTGCGCGATCTCGTTCTCGTGGTGGGGGAAGGTGAGATCGACCCCGCCGCCATGGATGTCGAATTCGGGGCCGAGATGGCGCCAGGACATGGCGCTGCACTCGATATGCCAGCCCGGCCGGCCGCGGCCCCAGGGGCTGTCCCAGCCCGGCAGGTCGGGGGTGGAGGGCTTCCACAGCACGAAATCGGCCGGATCCTGCTTGTAGGGGGCGACATCGACGCGCGCGCCCGCGATCATCTCGTCGCGCGAGCGGCGCGAGAGCAGCCCGTAATCGAGCTTGGAGGGCACGCTGAACAGCACATGGCCGTCCGCGACATAGGCGTGGCCGTTGGCGATCAGCCGCTCGATCAGGGCGATGATCGGGCCGATGGTCTCGGTGACGCGCGGCTCGATATCGGGCGGCAGGGCGCCGAGCGCGGCCATGTCCTCGACGAAAGCCCGGTAGGTGCGCGAGGTGAGAGCGCCGATCGGCTCGTTGTTGGCCTTGGCCGCGGCGTTGATCTTGTCATCCACATCGGTGACGTTGCGCACATAGGTGACGCGCGGGTAGAGCCGGCGCAGGAGGCGGGCGAGCACGTCGAACACCACCACCGGGCGGGCATTGCCGATATGGGCATAGTCATAGACCGTGGGCCCGCACACATAGATGCGCACATGGCCGGGGTCGATCGGGACGAACGCCTCCTTGCGGCGTGTCAGCGAGTTGGTGAGGAAGAGCTGGCTCACGGCGGCCCCTTGGTGCGGCGGGTGCGTGCGGAACTGCGTGCGAGACTGGGTGCGACGGGCGCGGCGCGTTCTAGCACGCGGCCGCAAGCAGGCGCGAGTGCGCGCGCGCGCGCCCCATCAACGCGAGCAGCGGCGCCATCTCCGGCCCGTGCTCCTGGCCGGTGAGCGCGAGCCGGAGCGGCATGAACAGCGCCTTGCCCTTGCGGCCGGTAGCGGCCTTGAGCGCCTCGGTCCAGGCGCGCCAGCTGGCATCGTCCCAGGGCTCGGGCGGCAGCGCGGCGGCGGCGGCGCGCAGATACTCGGCCTCGCCCTCGACCGGGGCGGGCACGAAATCGCCGCGCGCGATGTCCCACCAGTCGCGCACCTCGGGCAGGAGGTCGAGATTTCCGCGCACCGTCTCCCAGAAGCGGGCATCGGCCGCAGCCAGGCCAAGCGCGGCAAGGCGCGGCGCCACCTGCGCGAACGAGAGGTGGTGCAGCGTCTTGGCGTTGAGTTCGAGCAGCTTCTGCGGGTCGAATTGCGGCGCGGCGCGGCTGGCACGCGCAAGGTCGAACTCCTCGACCAGCTCGGCCATGCTTTGCGCCGGCGCGATGTCGCCCGAGGTGCCGAGGCGGGCGAGCAGGCTTGCCAGCGCCAGGGGCTCGATCCCGTCCTGGCGCAGCCGGCGCAGCGTCAGCCGCCCGATCTCCACTCCGCCGCCTCCGCCGCCTCCGACGCCGCCACCGCCGCCATGCTCGCGCTTGCTCACCTTGCCCCCGCCCGCCATCTGCAACAGCGGCAGGTGGCCGAAGCGCAGCGCGCCGGCGACGCCACCCAGCGCCTCGTAGAGGTCGAGCTGGGCGGCGGTGTTGGTGACATGGTCCTCGCCGCGGATGATGTGGGTGATCGCGCTGTCGAGATCGTCCACCGCCGAGGTGAAGGTATAGAGCGGCGTGCCGTCGGCGCGGATCAGCACCGGGTCCGAGGTCTCGCCGGCAAGGCCGATCTCCTGCGGGCCGCGCACCAGGTCGCGCCAGGCCATGCGCCGCTCGGACAGGCGGAAGCGCCAGTGCGGGCGGATGCCCTCGGCCTCCTTGCGGGCGCGCTGCGCCTCGGTCATCTCCAGGGCGAAGCGGTCGTAGATCGGCGGCAGCCCGCGCTTGAGGCGGAGCTTGCGCTTCCAGTCGAGTTCCTCCGGCGTCTCGTAGCAGGGATAGAGCCGGCCCGCGGCCTTCAGCGCCTCGGCCGCCTCGGCATAGCGCGCCGTGCGCTCGGACTGGTGGAAGCTCTCGTCCCAGTCGAGGCCGAGCCAGCCGAGATCCTCCAGGATCGCGGCGGCGAATTCCGGGCGCGAGCGCTGCGCATCGGTGTCGTCCAGCCGCAGCAGGAAGCGCCCGCCGCCATGGCGCGCGAACAGCCAGTTCCACAAGGCGACTCGCGCATTGCCGACATGCAGGAAGCCCGTGGGGCTGGGGGCGAAGCGGACCTTCACGCTCAAGAACCGATCAGGGCGGTGAACCCGTTGGTGATGGGGTAGCGGCGGTCGCGGCCAAAGGCGCGCGCGGTGATCTTCACGCCGGGCGGGGCCTGGCGGCGCTTGTATTCGGCGCGGTCGAGCATGCGCCAGACGCGCAGCACGGTGGCGCGGTCATGGCCCATCTCCACCAGCGCCTCGACGCTCTGCTCGCCCTCGACCAGGCCGGCCAGGATCGCGTCCAGCACCGCATAGGGCGGCAGGCTGTCCTCGTCCTTCTGGCCGGGCTTGAGCTCGGCCGAGGGCGGCTTGGTGATGACACGCTCGGGCATGACGGCGCCGGCGGGGCCGAGCGCGCCGGGCGGGCGGGTGCGGTTGCGCCAGCGCGACAGCGCGAAGACGGCGGTCTTGTAGACATCCTTCAGCACCGAATAGCCGCCGCACATATCGCCATAGAGCGTGGCGTAGCCCGTGGACATCTCGCTCTTGTTGCCGGTGGTCAGCAGCATGTCGCCGAACTTGTTCGACATCGCCATCAGGATCAGGCCGCGGCAGCGGCTCTGTATGTTCTCCTCGGTGATGTCGGACTGCCGGCCGGCGAAGACGGGGCCGAGCGCCTCGGCGAAGGCGCCCATCGCCGGGGTGATCGGCACCGTGTCGTAGCGGATGCCCAGCAGGCGCGCGCATTCCGCCGCATCCTCCAGGCTCTCGGCCGAGGTGTAGGGCGAAGGCATCATCACCGCGCGCACGCGCTCGGGCCCCAGCGCATCGGCGGCAACCGCGGCCGAGAGCGCGGAATCGATCCCGCCCGAAAGCCCGAGCACGATGCCGGGGAAGCGGTTCTTGTTCACATAGTCGCCAAGCCCCAGCATCATCGCGCGATAGATGCCAGCGAGCCGCGCCTCCTCGGCCGCGACGCCGTTGCCCGGCAGCGGCTGCGCGGCGCAGACCAGCGCCTCGCCCGCTCGCCGCCACTCGGTCAGCGCCACCGCTTCCTCGAAATGCGGCAGTGCGGCCGCCATGCTGCGATCGGCGTTGAGCACGAAGGAGGCGCCGTCGAACACCAGCTCGTCCTGGCCACCCACCTGGTTGAGATAGATCAGCGGCAGGCCGGTCTCGGTCACGCGCGCGACCGAGATGTTCAGCCGCACATCGCCCTTGTCCACCTCGTAGGGCGAGCCGTTGATCGAGAGCAGCAGCTCGGCCCCGCTTTCCACCAGCGTCTCGGCCACGTCCGGCGTCCAGCCATCCTCGCAGATCATCACGCCGAGCCGCGCGCCGCGGAACGGCACCGGGCCGGGCGCGGGACCGGGCCTGAAGACGCGCTTCTCGTCGAACACGCCGTAATTGGGCAGGTCGCACTTGAAGCGCTGCGCCGCGATCCGCCCGCCATCGAGCAGGAGCGCCGCGTTGTAGAGCGCCCCGCCCTCGACCCAGGGCGTGCCGAGCAGCACCGCCGGCCCGCCGTCGGCGGTCTCGGCGGCGAGGGCCGCGGCCTCGGCCGCGACGCGGGCCTGGAAGGCGGGCTTGAGCACCAGATCCTCGGGCGGGTAGCCCGACAGGAACAGCTCGGTCGAGACCAGGAGATCGGCGCCGATCGCGGCGGCACGCGCGCGCGCCGCGCGCAGCCGCGCGGCATTGCCCGCCACGTCGCCAACCGTCGGATTGCCCTGGTAAAGCGCGATGCGCAGGAGGTTCGTCATGGCGGCACGCTACGGAGGGGCCTCCGGCCTGTCAACGAAGGCGCAGCCGGCCGACGCCGACCACGATGCCGGCCGAGACCATCAGCACGCCCGCCATCTGCCCCGGCGCCAGCGGCTCGGACAGGATCAGCCAGCCCAGCAGCGCCGTCAGCGCCGGCACGCTCGCCGTGATGGTGGTGAGCGGCGCGGGGCCGAGCGCCGTCAGCGCGCGGGTATAGACGAACAGCGCCACCACCACCGCGACCAGGCCCTGGTAGATGCCCTGGAAGGCGATCTCGAACAGGGTGGCGGTGGCGATGGTCTTGGGCAGGAACAGCCAGTAGATCGGCGCGTAGATGGGCGCGGCCAGCACGCAGACGGCAATGGTGGCCGGCACCGGCGGCACGCGCCAGAGGCGGCACAGGATTGTGTAGGTGGCCCAGGAACTGCTGCCGCCCAGGAACAGCAGGTCGCCGAACCATGCCCCGGGCATGGCATCGGCCAGCAGCACGGGACCTGCCAGCAGCGCCACCCCCGCCGCGACGATCAGCAGGGAAACGACGCGCCGCCTCGGCCAGCCCTCGCCCAGCACGAGCCAGGCGCCGAAGGCGGTCATGAAGGGCAGCATGCCGGCAAGCAGCACCCCGCCATGCGCCACCGGCGCGCGGGCGAAGCCGTTATAGGCGAACAGGCCGAAGCCGAAGCCGGCGAAGAGCATCAGCACGAGGCCGCGCCCGAGCGCGAGCCCGCCCATGCCGTAGCGCCACAGCAGGGGCAACGCGCAGACGCCCGCCACCGTGTAGCGCAGGAAGGCGAGGTCCCAGGGCGTGAGGCCGCCGGTCAGGCCCCAGCGTGCGACCAGGTTGAAGCCGGTCCAGAGCGCGACGATAGCCAGCGCGCAGGCCAGGCCGATGCGCCACTCGGCCCGCGCCGCGGCGGCGGCGGTGCCGTCCGTCGTGGCGCCGGTGGTGGTGGGGGCGTTCGCCCCGCCCGGCGTCGGCGCGTTCATGCGATCACCCCGGAAAGGTCCGCCGGCACGCGGTAATGGTAGCGATAGGCGGTCGTGAAGCCGAGCCGGCGATAGAGCGCGAGCGCGGGCGCGTTGCCGGCCGTCACTTGCAGATAGGCGGCGCGCGCACCGGCAGCATCGCGCGCCCAGGCCATCAGCGCGCGGCAGATGCGCCCGCCGAGCCCCTGCCCCTGCCGCGCCGGATCGACCATGACCTCGAACAGGCCGGACATGCCGCGCTCGGCCACCGCGAGGCCGAGGGCCACCACCCGCCCCTCCTCCGCGCGCAGGGTAGCGAAGGCGGCCTGCGGCACGATGCGCGCAAGCATGCGCGCGAGCGTGGCCTCCTGCGCCGGGGCGAGCGCACCAAGCCGCGCCGCATCGGCGCACCAGGCGGCATCGGCGCGGGGCGCGACCGCCACCGCCGCGTCGGGTGCACCGGCATCGAGCGCCGCGACCTGCACCAGGCTCTCGTCGAAATGGCGATAGCCGCGCGCGGCGAGCGCCGCATCGAGCGAGGCGGGCGCCAGCGGTGAAAGGCGGAAGATCGCGGGCAATCCGTGCCGCGCATAGGCCGCCTCGGCCCACGCGATGCGCGCATCCAGTGCCGCGACCCCATCCTCGCGCGCGGGGGAGATCACGGTCACCGAATTGGCGCGCTTGGTGAAGCCCGCGGCCAGGCGCAGTGCCCAGCCATCGGCCAGCAGCGTCGAGAGCGCGGGCCAAGCGTTCAACGCCCGTTCCTCAAGCCCGGCAATGTCGGCCTCTGCATCGATCATGGCTGGTGTCGCGGATACGGCGGCCGGGCAGATAGGCTCAGCCCGGCGTCGATCCGCCACCGCCCTTGGCGTTGCCCCCGCGCGCACGCCGCGCGCCGTTCTTGCGGAACAGGAACTCGCGCCCGACCTTCACGCGCGGGGCGCCGTCATACTCGATGATGTCGGCGGTGGCGTAGGTTTCGGCCCACACCTCGGGCAGGTAGCTGCCGGTGCCGACGAGGTCGATCGGCGCCTTGGCCTCGGCCATCACCTTGCACTTGTCCACGCCGAAGCCCGAGGAGGCGACGATGCGCACCGCCGGGAAGCCGGCCTTGTTCAAGGCATCGCGCATGTGCCAGATCGCGGCGGCGGACACGCCCGTGCCCACCAGCATGCGCAGCTCGCTCTCGCTGCGGTAGCGGCGGATCACCTGCGGCACATGCTGCTCCAGCACGGCATAGGAGGCGGCCGGATCGAGCCCTTCGAGGAAGCGCCCGCCATGGGTGTCGAGCCGCACGGCAAGCCGCCCGGCCGCCGCCAGCTCGGGGAAGCGGCGGGAGACCGCCAGCGCATCGCTGACCTCGTGGCCGAAATAATCGACCAGCACGGTAAGGTCGAGATCGGGGAACGCCTCGTGGAACATCTCGGCCGCGCGCACGGTCGATCCGGCATAGCCGATCAGCGCGTGCGGCATCGTGCCGCGCCCGCCCCCCGGACCGAAGAAATGCGCGGTCGCGTCCGTGGCGTTGCCGATGAAGCCCTTGGCGCCATGCGCCTGCGCCGCGCGCGAGCCGACCGAGGCAGCATAGGCCATCATCTCGGCCATCTCGGCCCCGGCGCAGTGGCGCGCATCCATGGCCAGGAAGGCCACCGCCGGCAGGTCCATGCACATGGTGTAGGCGTTGTAGGCGGCAACGCAGGCGCCGCCGAGCTTCTGCAGCAGGATGGTCTCGAGATCGACCAGAGCCGCGAAGGAGCCGCTGAGATAGAGCATCGGCTCGCCCGCCCCGACCCAGGCGCCCTCGGCATAGACGAGGTCGATCGCCACATCCGCCTTGCGCGCTGCGCAGACGGCCTGGAGCCAGTCGAGCATGATGCGCGGCGCCGAGATCACCGGGCGGCGCATGAACACCGCATAGGTCACGCGCGCATCGCCGAAGCGTTCCACCACCGCCTTGGTGCGGCGGAAGTAGACGTCGGTATGCGCGGCGATATCGGCCTCGCTCACGCGCTTGTCACGGCTCATGCCCGCACCCTCCCCCACCCCTCGGCGGCGCTCGGCGCGCCGGGAACCGGATACGGCTTCAGGATGCCGCCGCGAGCCGCTTGCGCTCGGGCAGGCGGCGGGCCTTCAGTTCCTCGGCGATGAGGAAGGCGAGTTCGAGCGACTGCTCGGCGTTCAGGCGCGGATCGCAGAAGGTGTGGTAGCGATCGGCCAGCGTCGCCTCGGTGATGCGGTGCGCGCCGCCCAGGCACTCGGTGACGTCCTGGCCGGTCATCTCGAAATGCACGCCGCCGGCATAGGTGCCCTCGGCCTCGTGCGCGTCGAAGAAGCCCTGCACCTCCTTCAGGATGGCGTCGAAGCTGCGCGTCTTGTAGTCGCCCGCCTTCACCGTGTTGCCGTGCATCGGGTCACACACCCAGGTTACCTTGCGCCCCTCCCGCGCGAGCGCGCGCAGCAGAGGCGGCAGCTTCGCCTCGACCTTGTCGGCGCCCATGCGTGCGATCACGGTCAGGCGGCCAAGCTCGTTGTCGGGGTTGAGCGTGTCGCAGATGCGCAGAAGATCGTCCGGCGTCTGGGTCGGCCCGGCCTTGACGCCGAGCGGGTTGGCGACACCGCGCAGGAACTCGACATGCGCGCCGTCCGGCTGGCGGGTGCGATCGCCGATCCACAGGAAGTGCGCCGAGCAGGCATACCAGTTGCCCGAGGTGCTATCGACGCGCGTCAGCGCCTGCTCGAAGTTCAGCAGCAGCGCCTCGTGGCTGGTGTAGAAGTCGGTCTCGCGGATCTGCGGCGTGTTGATGCTGTTCATGCCGCAGGCGCCCATGAAGGCCAGCGTCTCGTCGATGCGCTGGGTCAGGTCCTGGTAGCGCTCCGACAGCGGGCTGCGCTCGACGAAGCCGAGGTTCCAGCGATGCACCTCGTGCAGGTCGGCATAGCCGCCCTGGGCGAAGGCGCGCAGCAGGTTCAGCGTCGCGGCCGACTGGAAATAGCCCTTCTCCATGCGGGTGGGGTCGGCCACCCGCGCCTCGGGCGTGAAGTCGGGGCCGTTGACGACATCGCCGCGATAGCTGGGCAGGGTGAGACCGCCCACGGTCTCGGTATCCGCGCTGCGCGGCTTGGCATACTGGCCCGCCATGCGGCCGAGCTTCACCACCGGCAGGGCGGCGCCGAAGGTCAGCACGACGGCCATCTGCAGCAAGACGCGGAAAGTGTCGCGGATGTTGTTGGCGCGGAAATCGGCGAAGGATTCGGCGCAATCCCCGCCCTGCAAGACAAAAGCGCGGCCCTCGGCAGCCTCGGCCAGCGCCGCCTTGAGGCGCCGCGCTTCGCCGGCGAAGACCAGCGGCGGATAGGTGCGCAGCCGCGCCTCGACCTCGGCCAGGACGGCCGGGTTCGGCCATTCGGGCTGCTGCTTGATGGGCTTCTCGCGCCAGGATTCGGGCGTCCAACGGCCGGTCATTTGTCCTACCTCCGGGGCGCGGCAAGGGGCCGCGCGCAATCGGGTTCTAACGCACTGCACCAAATTTTTCCACAGGGGGCATGGCGATGGCCAGCCCCATGCACCTCAACCGCCGCGTCAGCCCAACGCCCCGCGCAACAAGGCGACCGTGGCGGTGCCGCCCAGGATCGCGATCAGATCCTTGCCGATCAGCCGCATGAGCAGCATCACCACGGCGATCCCGGCGGCATAGGGTGCGCCACCCATGGCCACCTGAGGGGCCAGCACGGCCACGAACAGGGCCGTGGGCAGGTCGCGCAGCACGCGCTCGACGAAGGGCGTGATCGGCACGAAGCGCATTGCGAGGTAACCGGCGATGCGGCAGGCATAGACCGTCGCGGCCATGACCAGGATCGCGGTCAGGGTGGCGGGATCGAGGCTCATCCGCGCATGGCCCCGGCGATGGCCCCGGCCAGGCCCCCGACCATCACGAACCAGGGGCCCGGCACCACGGCCCAGACCAGAAGCGATGCGCCCGCCGCCACCGCCCAGGGCAAGGCCAGGCGCGGCAGGCCGCGGCGCTTCAACTCGCCCGCCAGGATCGAACTGAACAGGCCGGCCAGCACGAAGTCGAAGGCGAGCCGCCGCGGTTCCGGCACCACCTCGGCCAGCATGTGCCCGGCAACACAGGCCGGCGCCCAGAACAGCATCAGCGCCAGGCCGCCGCCCACCATGTAGGCGACATCTAGCCGCCCCTCGGCCCGTTCGCGGATCGACAGGGCATAGGTGCTCTCGGTCATGAAGAACAGCGCCAGGAACACCTTGCGGCTGCGCAGGCGCGCGAACCAGGGCCGCAGGCTCGCGCCCATAAGCACATGGCGGAGATTGACGAAGATGGTGGTCAGCACCACCGGCGCGATGGAAACCGGGCTGGTCCAGACCGTCAGCACGGCAAGCTGGGCGGGGCCGGAGAACACGATCACGGCCGCGATCGCCACTTCGAGCGCCGACCAGCCGAGCCCGCGCGCCCCGATGCCGAGCGCGAGCCCGAACAGGATGCCCGAGATGCCGAAGGGCACGCAGTCGACGAAGCCCTTGCGCAGGCCGGCGCGGGTGAAGGTCACGGCGGGCTCCGGCGGGCCGGCGCCGGCGCCGGCACCTGCATCCGGCTCGGCTGGAGGCGTGCTCATGGCAGGCAGGATGCGGCGCGCAGCAAGGTCCCCGGCCGGCCCCCGCTACTGCGCCGCCGCCGCCACGCGGCGCGTCTCGCGCGTGCGGGTGCGCAGCGTCACGAACTCCTCGGCGGCCGTCGGATGGATGCCGATGGTGCGGTCGAAATCGGCCTTGCTGGCACCCATGTTCACCGCGATCGCCAGCCCCTGCATGATCTCGCCCGCATCCTCGCCCACCATGTGCGCGCCGACCACGCGCTGGCTCGCCTGGTCGACAACCAGCTTCATCATGCTGCGCCGCGCGCGGCCCGAAAGCGTGTGGCGCATCGGCTTGAAGCGCGTGACATAGACATCGACCGCGCCGAACTGCTCGGCCGCCTCGGCCTCGGCGAAGCCCACCGTCGCGGCGGGCGGGGGGGAGAAGATGGCGGTGGCGACATTCTCGTGCGAGGTGCGCCTCGGGCGGCCGCCGAACAGCGTGTCGGCCAGCGCATGCCCCTCGGCCAGCGCGATGGGCGTGAGGTTGAGCTGGTCGGTCACGTCGCCCACCGCATAGATCGAGGGCACCGAGGAACGCTGGTCGGCATCGACGATCACGGCGCCCTTCTCGTCCAGCCGCACGCCGGCGGCTTCGAGGCCGAGCCCGGCGGTGTTGGGCACGCGGCCGGTGGCGAAGAACACGCAATCGGTGTCGATCGTGGCCCCGCCCAGCAGATGCGCGCACAGCATGCCGTCGGCGCGCTTCTCGATGCGCGTGACATCGCTGCCGAAACGCAGATCGATGCCGGAGGCGCGCATCTCCTCGGCCAGGTGGGTGCGGATGTCGTCGTCGAAGCCGCGCAGGAACAGCGTGCCGCGATAGAGCTGCGTCACGGCGGCGCCGAGGCCGGCGAAGATGCCGGCGAACTCCACCGCGATATAACCGCCACCCACCACCAGCACATGGCGCGGCCGCGCCTTGAGGTAGAAGGCATCGTCCGAGACGATGCCGTGCCCGGCGCCCTCGATATCCGGGCGCACCGGCCGCCCGCCGGCCGCGACCAGGATCACGCGCGCGCGCACGCGCTCCCCGCCGACCAGGACCGTGTGCGGATCAAGGATGGTCGCGCGCGCCTCGAACACCGTGCAGCCGGCATTCTTGAGCAGGTCGCGGTAGATGCCGTTCAGCCGCGCGATCTCGCGATCCTTGTTGGCGATCAGGCTGGCCCAGTCGTGCCGGCGCTCGCCCACGCTCCAGCCGAAGCCCCTGGCATCCTCGAAAGCGTGGGCGAAATCGGCCGCCATCACCATCAGCTTCTTCGGCACGCAGCCGATATTGACGCAGGTGCCGCCGAAGAAGCGCTCCTCGGCCACGGCCACCCTGGCGCCGTGGCCGGCGGCGATGCGCGCGGCGCGCGTGCCGCCCGAGCCCGCACCGATGACAAACAGATCGTAGTCGAAGCCCGCGCTGCTCACCTCTGCCATGCTCCCGAAAGGCCGTGCCAAGCGGCCGCCATCATGTGCCGATGCCGCCCATCAGCAGATACTTCACCTCGAGATATTCCTCGATGCCGTACTTGCTGCCCTCGCGCCCGACACCGCTTTCCTTCACGCCGCCGAAGGGCGCCACCTCGGTCGAGATGATGCCCTCGTTGATGCCGACGATGCCGTATTCCAGCCCCTCGGCGACGCGGAAGATGCGGCCGATGTCGCGGGCGTAGAAATAGGCGGCGAGCCCGAACTCGGTGTCGTTGGCCAGCCGGATCGCCTCCTCCTCGGTATGGAAGCGGAACAGGGGCGCGACGGGTCCGAAGGTCTCCTCGCGGAAGATCGCCATCTCGGGGCGCGTGTCGGCAAGGATGGTGGGCTCGAAGAAATTGCCGCCAAGCGCGTGGCGCTTGCCCCCGGCGACAATGCGCGCGCCCTTGGCCACCGCATCGGCGATGTGGCGCTCGACCTTCTCCACCGCCGCCCGGTCGATCAGCGGGCCCTGCGACACGCCGGGGCTGAAGCCGTCGCCCACCTTGAGCGCGGAGACGGCCTGCGACAGCCTGGCCGCGAACTCGTCATAGACGCGATCCTGCACCAGCAGCCGGTTGGCGCAGACGCAGGTCTGGCCGGTGTTGCGGTATTTCGAGGCCATCGCCCCCTGCACGGCGGCATCGAGGTCGGCATCGTCGAACACGATGAAGGGCGCGTTGCCGCCAAGCTCCATGCTCACCTTCTTCACCGTGCCGGCGCATTGCGCGATCAGCACCTTGCCCACCTCGGTCGAGCCGGTGAAGGAGAGCTTGCGCACGATCGGGCTGCCGGTGAGCTCCGCCCCCACCTCGCCCGAGGGGCCGGTGATGACGTTCATCACGCCTGCCGGCATGCCGGCGCGCTCGGCCAGCACGGCAATCGCCAGCGCCGAGAAGGGCGTCTGGCTGGCCGGGCGGATCACGCCGGTGCAGCCTGCCGCCCAGCCCGGCCCGCATTTGCGCGTGATCATGGCCGAGGGGAAGTTCCAGGGCGTGATCGCGGCAAAAACGCCGATCGGCTCCTTCTGCACGATGATGCGCTTGCCCTTGGCGTGCTGCGGGATGGTGTCGCCATAGACGCGCTTGCCCTCCTCGGCGAACCATTCGATGAAGCTCGCCGAATAGACCACCTCGCCGCGCGCCTCGGCCAAGGGCTTGCCCTGCTCGGCGGTCATGATCGCGGCGAGATCGTCGGCATTGGCGATCATCAGGTCGTAGAGCTTGCGCAGGATCGCCGCGCGTTCCTTGGCGGTCATGGCGCGCCAGGCGGGGAAGGCGCGGTTGGCCGCCTCGATCGCGCGGCGCGTCTCGGCGCGGCCCATGCGCGGCACCTGGCCGAGCGGCTCCCCGGTGGCGGGATTGCTCACAGTGGCGGTGCCGCCGCCATCGGCCTGCACCCACTTGCCGTCGATGTAGTTGGCCTGGCGAAAGAGCGAGGGATCCTTGAGCGGAATGGGCGCTGCAGGATTGAGCATGACGTGCCTCCTCGGTCGCGGGCGGACGGGACGATGCCGCCATCTGGGCCAGTATATGGGGCTGGCGGCGCGATGTCGAAGGGCCGCGGGCGGCGCGGCCAGCGGGAGGGCAGGCCGGCCTAGCTCCGCGCGCCGCAGGCCTCGCGCAGCCGGGCGAGCGTGTCGGCATCCGCCTCCAGCGGCGACCGGCGGCCGCCGCGTTCGGCCACCAGCGCCAGGTTGCGCTCGATCCGCCCGATGCGCCCGCACAGGAACATCTCGGCAATGTCGCGATCGCACAGCCGCGCATGCCAGCAATAGAGGAACTGGCTGTAGTAGCTGGCCAGCGGCAGCGCCTTGGCGTGCATCTCGCGCCAGCGCTCGCGCGTGGCCTCGGCATCGTCGCGCAGCGTCTGCGCCTCCATCAGCGCGGTGCGCGCGGCATTGACGGCATCGGTGTTGCCCTGCTCGATCATGCGCATCGCCGCCTCGCGCTGGACGCGCTGCATGTCGCGATCGCGGATCGAGAGCTCGTACACCCCGACCGAGATGCCCACCACGACCGCAAGCGTGTTGATCATGTCGGTCATGCCGGGCATGGCGGCTACTCCACTGTCACGCTTTTCGCCAGGTTGCGCGGCTGGTCGACATCGGTGCCGCGCTTGACCGCCGTGTGGTAGGCAAGAAGCTGGACCGGAATGGCATAGAGGATCGGTGCCACCACCGGATCGACCCTGGGCAGCACGATCGTGCGCGCGGCCAGCGCCGAAAGCCGCCCCGCCCCTTGTGCGTCGGACAGGAAGATCACCCGCCCCTTGCGCGCCACCACCTCTTCCAGATTGGAGGCGGTCTTCTCGAACAGCGCATCGGTGGGCGCGATCACGATCACCGGCACGCGCTCGTCGATCAGCGCGATGGGACCGTGCTTCATCTCGCCGGCGGCATAGCCCTCGGCGTGGATGTAGCTGATCTCCTTGAGCTTGAGCGCGCCTTCCAGCGCGATCGGATAGGCGGTGCCGCGGCCGAGGAACAGCACGTCGCGCGCCTCCGCCACCTCGGCGGCGAGCTTCTCGATCGCCTCGTCATGGCCGAGCACCTCGGCCGCGCGCTCGGGCACTTCCAGCAGGGCCGCGGTCAGGCGCGCCTCCTCGGCGGCGTGGATCGCGCCCCGCGCGCGCGCGATCCCGACCGCGAGGCAGGCGAGCGCGGTGAGCTGCGTCGTGAACGCCTTGGTCGAGGCGACCCCGATCTCGGGGCCGGCCAGGGTGCGCAGCACCGCATCGCTCTCGCGCGCCATGCTGCTTTCCGGCACGTTGACAAGCGAGACCACGCGCTGGCCCTGCGTGCGCGCATAGCGCAGCGCGGCCAGCGTGTCGGCGGTCTCGCCCGACTGGCTGATGCAGAGCGCGAGACCACCTGGCGGCAGGATCGCGCCGCGGTAGCGGAACTCGCTGGCGATATCGACCTCGGTCGGGATGCGGGCGATCTGCTCGAACCAGTAGCGCGCCACCATCCCCGCATAATAGGAGGTGCCGCAGGCCATGATGGTGATGCGCGAGAGAAGGCGCGGATCGAGGCCGAGCGGGGGCAGCGCCACCGCGCGCGTGCCGGGATCGACAAGCTGGGTCAGCGTATCGCCGATCACGGCCGGCTGCTCGTGGATCTCCTTCTGCATGAAGTGGCGGTAGTTGCCCTTGCCGATCGCTGCGCCCGAGAGCGCGGTCTGCTTCACCTCGCGCGCGACGGGGCGGTCGTTCTCGTCGAAGAAGCGCACGCCGGCGCCGTTCAGCACCGCATAGTCGCCCTCCTCCAGATAGGCGATCTGCTGCGTCAGCGGCGCGAGCGCCAGCGCGTCCGAGCCGATATAGGTCTCGGCATCGCCGAAGCCGACGGCAAGCGGGCTGCCGCGCCGCGCGGCGATGAGCAGGTCGGGATGGCCCGCGAACATCAGCGCGAGCGCGAAGGCCCCGTGCAGGCGCTTGAGCGCCCTGGCCGTCGCCGCCACGGGATCGAGCCCGTCCTGGAGATAGCGATCGACCAGTTGCGCCACCGCCTCGGTGTCGGTCTGGCTGCGGAACAGATGGCCCTTGGCCTGCAACTCGCCGCGCAGCTCGGCATGGTTCTCGATGATGCCGTTATGCACCAGGGCGACGCGCCCGGTCGCGTGGGGATGGGCGTTGCTCTCGCTCGGTGCGCCGTGGGTCGCCCAGCGAGTATGGCCGATGCCGGTGGTGCCGGGCAGGGGATCGGTCTCGAGCAGCGCGCTGAGCGCGGCGAGCTTGCCCTCGGCGCGGCGGCGCTCGATCCGGCCATCGACCAGAGTGGCGATGCCGGCCGAATCATAGCCGCGATATTCGAGGCGCTTCAGCCCGTCGAGCAGAAGCGGGGCGGCCAGCCCCTTGCCGATGATGCCAACGATGCCGCACATGCCGCGTTCCGCCCGTTCGTCCTGCCTGTTGCCGTGGCGCCTGCCGCGCGCCCTAGTCGGCGGCCTTGGTATCCTTGCCCTCGGCCGCCTTGCGCCGCGCCTTGCGCACGGCCTTGTGCTTGCGGAAGCTCGCGGCCCAGCCGGCGCGTTCCTCGTGCGCGGCGCGCGTCACCGCCAAGGCGTCCGCCGGCACGTTCCTGGCCACCACGCTGCCCGCGCCCACGATCGCGCCATCGCCCACGCTCACCGGCGCCACCAGCGCCGTGTTCGAGCCGATGAAGGCGCCGGCGCCGATATCGGTGTGGTGCTTGTCGAAACCGTCATAGTTGCAGGTGATGGTGCCGGCGCCGATATTGGCCCTGGCCCCCACCCGCGCATCGCCGATATAGGCAAGGTGGTTGGCCTTGGCCCCGGCCTCGATCCGCGCATTCTTCACCTCGACGAAATTGCCGATATGCGCCTCCGGCCCGATCTCGGCGCCGGGGCGCAGCCGCGCGAAGGGACCGATGATCGCGCCCGCCGCGACCGTGCAGCCTTCGAGGTGGCAGAAGGCGCGGATCTCGGCGCCATCCTCGACCCGCACGCCGGGGCCGAACACCACGTTGGGCGCGATGGTCACGTCGCGCCCGATCGCCGTGTCCCAGCACAGGAACACGGTCTCGGGCGCGGCCAGGGTGGCGCCATTCGCCATCGCCCTTGCGCGCAGCCGGTCCTGCACCACCGCCTCGGCACGCGCGAGCGCGGCGCGATCATCGGCGCCGATCAGTTCCGCCTCCGGCGCCTCGGCATAGGCGCAGCGCCGCCCGGCGGCACGCGCGAGTGCGACGAGATCGGTCAGGTAGTATTCGCCCTTGGCGTTGTCGTTCGTCACGCGCGCGAGCAGCTCGAACAGAAGCGCGCGATCGGCCACCAGCGGACCGCCATTGCAGAGCCCGATCGCGCGCTCGGCGGCGTTCGCCTCCTTGAACTCGACGATGCGTTCGAGCGCGCCGTCACTGCCGAGCACCAGCCGGCCATAGCGCGCCGGATCGACCGGGCGGAAGCCGAGCACGGTCACGGAAGGCGCGTCCGGGCCGGCATGGCGGGCGCGGAGCGTGGCGAGCGTGTCCGCCGTGATCAGCGGCACATCGCCGAACAGCACGATCACCTCGCCAGCGAAATCCGCCAGCGCCGCGCGCGCCTGCAGCACGGCATGCGCGGTGCCCAGCCGCTCGGCCTGCACCACGGTCGGCGCGGGCGCGACCGCCTGCTCGAGCGCCGCCATGTCGGGGCCGACCACCACCACGGCGCGACTGATGCCGGCGGCGCGGCAGGTATCGAGAACATGGTTCACCATCGGCCGCCCGGCCAACGGCTGCATCACCTTGGGCCGGGCCGACTTCATGCGCGTGCCGAGCCCGGCGGCGAGCACCACCACCGCGGCCGGACGCAGGGCGGCGGGGCTGGTCGCGTCGGGCTGGCTCGGGGCGGCGGCGGGGCTGGTCATGGACGGGTCACGGGCTGGTCATGGGCGAGGCGCGATGCGCGCGGGCGGGACTCGGCGCGGCACGGCGCGGGCGGTCGGTTTAGCCCCGCGCGGGCTGGCCGGTCAAACAGGCCGCGGGTAAAAAAAGGTTTCGCCGTGTTGCTGCCCGCATCCGCATCGCCTATAGGGACCCATGCCCGACACCTCCCCCGTCCGCGAAAGCCGCGCGGCCCGCCCACGCGGCTATCTCTGCCTCGACCTCGACGGCACGCTGATCAACAGCGTCCCGGACCTCACCGATGCCCTCAATCGCCTGTTCGCGCCGCGCGGCCTGCCGCCGCTGGCCGAGCCCGATGTCGCGCGCATGGTGGGCGACGGGGCGGCGATGCTCTTGCGCCGGGCGCTCGCCGCGCATGGCCTGCCGGCCGATCCGGGCCCGGCCTTCGATGCCATGCTGAAGGGCTTCGTCGCCGACTACACCGCCAACAGCGCCAACCGCACCCGCCCCTATCCCGGCGTGCCGGAGACGCTGGCCGCGCTGCATGGCGCCGGCTGGACGCTCGGGCTGGTCACCAACAAGCCCGAGAAGGCGACCCGCGCGGTGCTGGCGGCGCTCGGGCTCGCGCCTTTGTTCGCGGCGGTGGGCGGGGGCGACAGCTTCCCGGTCAAGAAGCCCGATCCGCGCCACCTCAGCGCGGTGCTGGAAGCGATGGGGGGCGACCCCGCGCGCGCGGCGATGGTGGGCGACCACCATAACGACGTGGCGGCGGCGCGCGGCGCCTCGGTCAGGGTGGCGATCGCCTGCGCCTATGGCTATTCGGCCGAACCCGCCCACTCGCTCGGCGCGGACGCGGTGCTGGAGCGGTTCACCGACCTGCCGGCGCTTCTCGACCGCCTGCTGCCGGCCTGAGCCGGCAGGCGCAAGGCGGCATGGCGGGCTAGAGCAGCGTCCGATCTGGTGGAAC
>JADZEB010000052.1 GCA_020850755.1 Alphaproteobacteria bacterium
CCCATCAGGAAATAGCTGGCATTGTTGACCAGGTAGCCATCGGCGTTGCGCTCGAAATCGCCGGCGCGGGTGAAGTAGAGCGGGAAGTCCTGCGCCGGCGGCGCGGCGGCGATGGGCGAGGGCGCCTGCACGCCCCTGGTCACCGCGAACAGGCCCTGGCCGGCCACCGCCATGTGGGTCGGCACGTCGCCCTGCTGGATCGAGCCCTGCACGCCATTGGCGTAGTAGGGATCGGCCGAGACGCCGCCCGGCTGGTGGACGAAGGCATTCGATTGCGTGATCAGCGCCTCGAAGCGCGTGTCGATGCGCTTGAAGCCCACTGTCTGGCTGTTGGCGATGTTGTCCGAGATGTGACCCATCGCGCGCGACTGCGCGTTGAGGCCGGAAATGGCCGTGGACATCGCGCCGAGTATGCTCATGCCGTTCGCCTCTCCGCCGGTGCCTTGGCTGCGTCCGCGCGCTGCGCCCGCGCGGCCCTGGGCCGTCATCCTGGCGGGAGAGGGGAGCAAGAGCGGGGCCACGCGGCCGCGCGTGGCGGGAGGCGGGCCAAGTGCGGCAAGATCAGCGCGCTAGCGGGCGATCATGCGCCCGCGCGGGAACGGGGCCGGTCTGCATCCGGCAAAAGCTGCCGGGCCAAACCTGCCTTGCAACCGGCTTCGTTGCGCGATGGTAATAATGACGGCGGAACGGCAAGCGGGGCGCCGCGCCGGGTGCGCAGCGCCCCGCCAGCACCGATATCGCGGTGCGCGCGCGCGTCAGCCCGGCAGGGTGACGTTGTATTTGCGCCTGAGCCAGTCGGTGAGGTAGGCGCGCGCCTCGTCCGGCATGGTCAGCGCCAGGCGAAGCTGGCGCACGGCGACATCGCCCACCGCCTGCGGATAGACGCCGATCTCCTTCGACGCTTCGCGCTTGAAGGTCTCGTCGTTGACCATCGCGGTGGCGGCGGCGCGGTAGGCGGTGACGATCGGGGCCGGCGTGCCGGCGGGCAGCATGAACGCCTTCGAGGCGGTGACGGTGGCGTGGAACAGGGTCTTCCATGCCTCGTAGCCCGGCCCCGAGGGGTCGCGCCCATGCACGGTGCGATAGGCCTCGGTGAAGCTCGGTATGTCGGGGAAGGTCGGGTCGCGGGTGAAGCTTTCATCCGCCTGCATGTAGCCGAAGCTGAACAGCGGCACCGCGCGTCCGGCATCGACCAGGGGCTTCGACTGGGCGATGTAGGCGGCGGTGGTCTGGTGGTCGAGATTGGTCTCGCCGCGCTCGAAGGCAAGGCGCGCGGGGCCGCGATTCATGCCGAAGGCCGGCTGGAGTTCGAAGCCCAGCAGGTCGATCGCCAGCAGTAGCGTGATATCGACGCTGGTCGCGCCGTTCGAGCCGTATCTCAGCGTCTGGCCGCGCAGCTTGGCGATGTCGGCCGGGCTGCGGATGCCGAGGCTCGGCGCCGCATAGGCCACCGCGCCGAGCGGCGAGACCATGACCGGGATCCATTCCTCCGGCTTGTACTGCACGCGCCGGTCGCGGAAGACATAGTTGGTGATCACGGAGGAGGAGAGGGCGAACAGCGTCAGCCCGTCGGGGCGGGCGCGGCGCTGGAACTCGTTCGAGCCGGTGATCGCGCCCCCGCCCGGGATGTTGCGCACGATCAGGCTGGGATCGCCCGGCATGTGGCGCTTCAGGTGCGGCAGCATCACCCGCGCCCAGACATCGGTGCCGCCGCCCTCGCCGAAGGGCACCACCAGTTCGATGCGCGTGCCGGCGAACTCGAAGGATTGCGCCTCGGCGCGGCGCGGCAGGCCCGGCAGGGCAAGCGCGGCGGCGCCTGCCGCGGTGCTGGCGAGAAGTCGGCGGCGGTCGATCATGGTGGCATCCTCCCTGGCGTGGTGCGGTCCGCGCGGCGCGCGCGGAACCCGGCGCACTGCGCGGCGCATCGGCGCGACGATGCGGCGAAGCGGGGGGCGGCGTCAATGCGGGCCTAGTGCGCTGGCCCCGCCGGCCGGCACCGGGCAGCGGGCCGAGCGCGACCGGCATCGGGTTCGGCGCCCCACTTGCGTCGCCGTGGCGCCGATGCATGCGCCGCGCCGCGTGCGCGGCGGCCGCGCGGCGGACACCTTCCCATCGTTTGACAGCGAGGGACCCGCCGGTATGCTGCCGGGCGCTTCCCCCATCCTCGCCCTCGCGGTCCAGCCCCTTGCCCGCCACCTCCTCGCGCCAGCCCACCAGACTGCTCGAGCGCATGCCGACGCGCCCGGAACTGCCGGCGATGTTCCGCACCCTGCTCGCGGCCGCGGTCGGGGGGGCGATCGCGAAATGGGCGCACGTGCCGCTCGCCTGGATGATCGGGGCGATGACGGCGACCACCATCCTCAATCTCAGCCGTGTGCCGACGCGCGCCGTGCCGAACGGACGACTGGTGGCGCTCTGCCTGCTCGGCACCTCGTTGGGCCAGACCTTCACCGCCCCGGTGCTCCAGGCGCTGGGCGGCGCGCTGCACTGGCTCGTGCTGTCGGCCTTCGTGTCGCTGATCGTCGGCGCGGCCGTCAGCCGCATGACCGCGCGCATGGCCAAGGTGGACACGCGCACCGCCTTCTTCTGCTCGGTGCCGGGCGGCATCATCGTCATGACGGTGCTGGCCGCGCGCTCGGGCGTGCCGGTGGCGCCGGTGACGCTGTCGCAGACCCTGCGCGTGGCGGTGGTGGTGCTGACCGTGCCGCCGATGCTGACCTGGCTCGGCGCGCATGGCTACATTCCGCCCGGCAGCGACATCTTCAACATCGAGCGCGCGGCGGTGGCCTGGGTCTGGCTGCCGCTCCAGCTCGCGATCTCGGTCGCGGGCGGGGTGGTGATGAGCCGGCTCAGGCTGGCCAATCCCTGGATGATCGGCGCGGCCACCGCCTCGGCCTCGCTGGCGGCGAACGGGATCGTCTTTTCGGGCGTGCCGCTCTGGGCGATCGACGTGGCGCAGGTGGTGATGGGCGTCACGCTCGGCACGCGGCTCAACCGCGATTTCCTGCTCGGCTCGGGCGGGCTTGCGCTCGCCTCGATCAAGAGCGTGCTGATCGTCATCGCCACGTTGGCCCTCTACGCGACCGTGCTCGGGCTCGCGACCGGCCTGCCGACGGGGGCCTGCGTGCTCGGCACCGCGCCGGGCGGCATGCCGGAAATGACGCTCACCGCCAAGGTGCTGAACCAGGGCATCCCGCTGGTGCTGGCCTTCCATCTGGTGCGGCTGGCGATCTGCAACTTCCTGGTCGAGCCCGGCTTCCGGCTTTACATGTGGACCGAGCGCAAGCTCGGCATCGACCCCGAGGTGCACACCGCCGCCAGGGCCGAGCCCGAGGCCGCGCGCGACCGCGACCGGGACGGGCCATGAGCAAGGCCGGGCCATGAACAAGGCGGGGCCATGAGCACGGCGGGGCCACGCGAATGGCCGGTCGTGCTCGCCTATGCGGCGCTGGCGGCGGGCTGCGCGCTCGCGGTGGTGTTCGCCCTCATCGGCGCGCGCGAGCGCAGCGCCGCGATGCCGGTCATGGTCGGCGCCTCGGCCGCGCTCGCGGCGGGGCTGAGCTGGCGATTGCTCGCCGCGCGTGCGCGAAGCCCGCTGGGCTTCGCCGGGATCGGGGTCGCGGCGACGCTGGCCGGCCATGCGCTGTTCGTCGTCGCGGCGCTTTCCTTCAGCGCCTACACCGTGCCGCCGCGCGATCTCAACAGCGTCCTCGCCGCCCCGGCGGTCGCGGCCTGGGTGTTCCTGATGTCGCTCGCCATCATGGGCTGGGTGACGGTCCCGCTCGGCGCCATCGCGACCATGCTGTTCGCCGCCGCCTGGCAGGGACGGCTGTTCGCCCCGCCCGCCGCCGGCGCGGCGCGGTCCTGGCCTGCGGCGCTTGCCTATGGCGCGGTGGCGGCCGCCTGCGCCGGCGCGATCGTCGCGGCCCGTTTCGGCAACCTCGCGCCCGATTTCCTGGCCCCGATCGCCGGCTCGGCCGGGCTAGCCGCCGCAACGCTCTGGCTCCTGCTCGGCCACCGCGCGCGGCGCGCCTGGGAGCTGGCCGCGCTCGGCCTGGCCGCGACGCTTGCCGGACATGCGCTGTTCGTCGCGCTGGTGCTGGGCGGGGCGGCGGTCCAGGGCCGCGCGCGCGAGGCGAGCGACCTTGCCGCCTTGCCGCAGCATTTCGCCGGCCTGCTGCTGGTCTCGGTCGAGATGCTCGGCTGGGCGAGCCTGCCCGCGGGCGTGGCGGCGACGCGTGGCTTCGCCGCCATCCGCCGCCGCCTGGGCCTGCGCCGGGGACGATCCCCGCGCACGCCCTGACGGGGCGCGCTACTCGGCCGCCTTGCGCTGGCCCTGGCCCTGACCCTGCCCGGCCACGCCCGGCACGCGGCTGGCGCGGCAATAGACATGGCCGTCGAACAGCCGCCGCGCCGTGCGATAGACCGCCGCCTGCTCGGCATGCAGCGCGCCGCCCGCCTGCACCTTCACGCTCGCCGCCAGCACCAGGATGCCCGAGGGCATGCCGATGCGCACATCGGCCTCCGGATTGTCGCGGCTGCCATTGGCCTCGTGCACGATGCTGCCGGGCACGCGCGCGGCCACCGCCATGCACAAGGCGCCGGTGAGCGGCAGGGCGCGATGCGGCTGGCCGATCGAGATCATGCGCCCCGTGACGTCGATCTCGCTCACCGGGATCGGCTCGCCCGACAGCGTCTTGGCCGCCTTGGGCACGGTGACGATGCCGAGCTTGGGGATCGAGGGCTTCCTGCGCGCCGCTTCCACGTCGGCGGCGATGCCCATCGCCACCGAGGCCGCGCAGCGGATCGCCTCCAGCCTGGCCAGCAACTCGGTCATGGTGTCGAGCGCGGTCGGCATCTCGGTGCCGTCCAGCCCGACCTCCTCGGCGCGGACGAAGGCGCAGGCATTGGCCGCGTCGATGCAGGAAACGCGCACGCGCCCCACCCCCGGCACGTCGAGCGTATCGACCGCGCGGCCGGTGGGCAGGAGCTTGCCGGTGGAGGCGCCGCCCGGCTCGCGGAATTCGAGGCGCACCGGCGCCCCGGTGCCGGAAACGCCGGGCACGGCCATGGAGCCATCGACGCCGGCCAGCCCCTCGTCCATCGGGAAGCGGCTCCAGATGATCTTCTTGGTATTGGTGTTGTGGATGCGCACCAGTGCCTCGGCCTGGCCGGGCGGCACCTTCACCAGCCCCTCATCGACCGCGAAGGGGCCCATGGCGCTGCTCATGTTGCCGCAATTGCCGGAATCATCGACCGTCATGTCCTTCACGCCGATCTGGAAGAAGCTGTAGTCGATGTCGGCGTCCGCGCGCGAGGGCGGGCCGATCACGCACACCTTCGAAAGCGAGGAGATGCCCCCGCCCATGCCGTCGAGCTGGCGCCCGTTCGGATCCGGGCTGCCGAGCGCGGCGAGGAAGATCTCGGGCCACAGCGCGCGGTCGGCCGGCAGGTCGCTTGCGTGAAACACGACGGCGTTGGAGGTGCCGCCGCGATAGAAGGCGGCCGGGATGCGAAGCTGGCGCATGGATCGTGGCTCCGAGGGGGTGGCGATTGCTGGGGCGCAGTGTGCCGTGCCGGCGGCAGGCGTCAAGCGGTGGGTATCAAGCGGTGGGCATCAGGCGGCGGGCGTCAAGTGCCGCGCGTCAAGTGGCGGGCGTCAAGTGGCGGGCGTCAAGTGGCGCGCGATCCCGTCCAGCGCGGCGAGGCGCGGCATGCCGGCCGCCGCCGCTGCCGGCGCGCACCAGGGCCAGGGCAGGGCGGCAAGCCAGTCCGTCACCCGTCCAAGCGCCTCGGGGCCGAGTTCCTCCATCCGCTCGATGGTGATGACCAGCCGCTCGACCAGATGCGGCGCGGCGGGCTGGAAGTGCCAGTCATAGCGCCCGGCACCGACGCGCACGGCGCCGCTTTCCTTCACCGACATGCCGACCAGCCACGGGCAGGTGAAGGTGCGCGCATCCGCCGACGGCGGGGCCGAGAGGCAGAAGGTGTAGACATTCTCGTGCACCCGGCCGAAATCGCCCGCCGTCACGCGCGCGATCGCCGCTACCCCGCGCGAGAGCGGCGGGAAGCGCACGACACCGGTGTGCACCGCCATCTCCAGCACCGCGTCGGCGGCGAAGGCGCGGCGCATCAGGTGCGGGCGGTTGGAGTCCTTGGCGCGGAGATAGGTCGCGATCGCGTCCGCCGGTGTTGGCATGGCATGCCCCTTGTGCGGCGCGCGGCGCGGCGCGCTATTCGAACTGCTGCAAGCTCGCCTTGAGCGCGGCAAGGCGCGGCTCGTTGTGCGCGCCGATCAGCCCCTCGCGGATGAACAGGTCGATCAGCACCAGGTTGACGTTGAACTTGAAGGCATCGCTGTCGCGCACCGCGGCGAAGACGCGCTCGAGCGGCCAGAGCTCGAAGCGCTCGACCTCGCCATCGGTGTTGCGCGGCGCGAACCCTTCGGGCAGGTCGAGGTCGAACACCGAGACGATGTCGCAGCGCAGGCCCTCGGGCCGCTCCATCACGTAGGAGACGGTGCCCACGCGCCGCGCCGTGCCGGCCAGCTCGGGCGGGATCGCCGCCTCCTCGGCGGCTTCCTTGACCAGCGTCTCCTCGATCGTCATGCCGGCCGGCTTGCCGCCGGCAACGATGTGGTCGAGCTTGCCCGGATCGAGCGCCTTGTCGGCGGCGCGCCGCCCGACCCAGAGATGCACGCCATCGGCGCGGCGGACGATGCCGTTGGCATGCACGCCGAAGCTGCGCACGCCGAAGGCCGGCACGGCGCCGCGATCGAGCGTGGCCAGCACCGTTCCGCCCTCCTTGGCGACGACATCGTAGAGCTCGCGGCGCAGGCGCGGGACCAGGCCAAGCTCGGCCAGCCGGGCGGCGGCGCGCGCCAGCCCGTCCGAGCGCGAGACGACGCTGCGTAGCGAGGAGGAGAGGCTCACGCCGCGGGCATCGAAATGGAAGATGCTCGGCAGGAAGGTGAGCGCGCGCAGAAGCTCGCGCCTGATCCAGCCCACCTGCGCGCCGGCGATCAGGAACGGCTCGTAGTTCACCGGCGCGGCGATGTTGTTGCAGGCCGCGATATGGCGCCAGAACCCGTCCATCGCCGGGCGGGATAGCATGGCGGGCGGGGCGGGCGCGAGTCCTTGCGGGGCGGGCGCGCATCCGCAACGGCCGGAGCGCGGCGCGCCGCCGGCGGAGCGACCCGGGGGCGACGGACTGCGGCGGGCGCGGGGCTGCGCTGCGCCGGTGTGCCGGCTCGGTGCCTTCCACCGCGCCGCGCCGGCCCCATTTCTCGGCGGGTGCGGGGCCTGCCGCCGCGCTATGCTGCCGCGCCGCGACTCTTGCGCCACGCGCCCGCCATCGGCGCCGCCAACCGAACGGACCAGCCCCGACCGTGCCCCGCCCGCCGATCACGCCCGACGCCAACACCGCCACCGGCCCCCATCCCGGCGGCGCCCGCCCCGCCAGGGCGCCCGCGCGCAGCCATTGGCGCACGCTCGCCACGCTTGCGCCCTATCTCTGGCCCAAGGGCGATTGGAACCTGCGCGGGCGCGTGATCGCGGCGCTGGTCTGCCTGGCGATCGCCAAGGTGGCCAATGTCAACGTGCCGCTGGTGCTGGCCGGCGCCGTGGACGCGCTCGCCCCGAAGGCGGCGGGCGCGGCGCAGCTCCTGGCGATCCCGCTTGCCCTGATCGTGACCTACGGCCTGCTGCGCGTGGCGGCCTCCGCCTTCGCCGAGTTCCGCGACGCGATCTTCGCGCGCGTGCTGCAACGCGCGATCCGGCGCGTCGCCCTGCGCACCTTCGAGCATCTGCACGCGCTCTCGCTGCGGTTCCACCTCGACCGGCAGACCGGCGGGCTGTCGCGCGCGATCGAGCGCGGCACCAAGGGCATCAGCTTCGTCCTGAACTTCCTCGTGTTCAGCATCCTGCCCACCCTGTTCGAGATCACGCTCGTGACCGTGATCCTGTGGCGTCTGTTCGACTGGCGCTACGCGCTGCTGACCTTCGTCACCATCAGCTTCTACATCCTGTTCACGCTGCTGATCACGGACTGGCGGCTGAAATACCGCCGCGCCATGAACGAGGCCGACAGCGAGGCCAACACCAAGGCGATCGACAGCCTGCTGAACTTCGAGACGGTGAAGTATTTCGGCAACGAGGCGCACGAGGCGCGCCGCTTCGAGCGTTCGCTGATCCGCTACGAGGACCAGGCGGTGAAGAACACCGTCTCGCTCTCGCTGCTCAATCTCGGCCAGGCGGCGATCATCGCCATCGGCCTGACGCTGGTGATGCTGCTGGCGGCCGATGGCGTCGTCTCGGGCCAGCTCAGCGTCGGCGAGTTCGTGCTGGTGAACGCCTATCTGATCCAGCTCTACCTGCCGCTCAATTTCCTCGGCTTCGTCTATCGCGAGATGAAGCAGGGCCTGACCGACATGGAGCAGATGTTCGGCCTGATGGGGGTCGAGCGCGAGATCGCCGACAAGCCCGGCGCGCCCCCGCTTGCCGTGCGCGCGGGCGAACTACGCTTCGAAGGGGTGAGCTTCGGCTACCGGCCGGACCGGATCATCCTCAAGGACGTGTCCTTCACCGTGCCGGCGGGCAAGACACTGGCGATCGTCGGCCCGTCGGGGGCGGGGAAAAGCACCATCTCGCGCCTCTTGTTCCGCTTCTACGACCCGCAGGGCGGGCGCATCCTGATCGATGGGCAGGATTTGCGCGACATCACCCAGCAATCCCTGCGCGCCGCGATCGGGATCGTGCCGCAGGATACCGTGCTGTTCAACGACACGGTCTAATACAACATCGCCTATGGCCGCCCAGGCGCCGCGCGCGAGGAGATCGAGCGCGCGGCGGCGGCGGCACAGATCCACGCCTTCGTCGCATCCACCCCCGATGGCTACAGGACGCGGGTGGGCGAGCGCGGGCTCAAGCTCTCGGGCGGCGAGAAGCAGCGCGTGGCGATCGCGCGCACGATCTTGAAGAACCCGGCGATCCTGCTGTTCGACGAGGCCACCTCGGCGCTCGACAGCCGCACCGAGAAGGAGATCCAGGCCGCCCTGCGCGAGATCAGCCGCGACCGCACCACGCTGGTGATCGCGCATCGCCTGTCCACCGTGGTCGATGCCGACGAGATCATCGTCCTCGATGGCGGGCGCGTGGCCGAGCGGGGCACCCATGGGGCGCTCCTGGTCCAGGGCGGGCTCTATGCCGAGATGTGGGCGCGCCAGCGCGAGCAGGCGGCGGCCGATGGCGGCTCGCCTGGCGGTTCCAGCTCCCCCGGCGCCCGGGAGGCGGGGCCGCCGGGCGCGGGCTAGGCGGCGGGCGGGCTTTTCAGGCGCCACCCGGCGCACTATGTCTGCGGGGCGCGGACGGCGCTCGCCCGCCACATGATCCATCGCCGCAACACATAGCCCCGGGTCTTGCGGGGCGCAGCACGAGGCCAAGTGCGCATGCAGTTCGAACCCACGGGCGAAACCCCGGCCGATCTCAGCCATGCCGGCTCGGTCGTCGACAAGGCGATCGAGTACATGCTCGAACAGAAGATCGGCATGATCTCGGCGGCCTCGGCGCTGTTGGGCGGTGCGCTCGAGTTGCTCGCCCGCGCCATGCCGGACGAGGCGATCGTGCAGGTCTTGAACAACGCCATCGCCAGCGTCCGCGCGGGCGAGCTGCGCCGCACCGACGCGCCGGGCGGCGGCGGCCAGGCCTAGCGCCGGCTGGCCGGGCGGGCATCGCCGGGGCGGCGCTGATGCGTGATCGCCCCACCCTCACCCACATCGCGTTGCATGTCCGCGAGGTCGAGGCCTGCATCGCCTTCTACCGCGATGTGTGCGGGCTGGTGGTCGCGCGCGAGCGGCCGCACCCGAAGGGCGGGCGCATCGTCTGGCTGGCCGAGCCGGGGCGGGAGCGGGCCTTCGTGCTGGTGCTGCTGCCGGGGGGCGCGGGGCGGAACCAGAGTGCCCAGGATTTCAGCCATCTCGGCTTTGCCCTCTCCAGCAAGGCGGCGGTGGACGCGATCGCCGAACGCGGGCGGGCGGCGGGCGTGCTGGTCTGGCCGCCGCGCCAGGACGCCTATCCCGCCGGCTATTATTGCGGCCTGCGCGACCCCGACGGGACGATGGTCGAGTTCTCCTACGGCCAGCCGCTCGGCCCTGGCGCGGCGGAGGGCGAGGGGCGCGAGGGCTAGGCCGGCCCTGGCAAGGGGGAGCGGTGCCGCGGCGGGTCGCGCGGTCGGTGGCGCTGGCCGGCCCCCGCGGTTCGGCAAGGCGGGGCGCTGGAGCGGGCGTCGGCAGGCGCGATCCCGACACGGGACGATGGTCGAGTTCTCCTATGGCCAGCCGCTCGGCCCCAGCGCGGCGGAGGGCGAGGGGCGCGAGGGCTAGGACTAGGGCCGGGGCCGGGGCAGGTTGCGTGCGGCCGTGATCAGCCGGACCGGTATCGGTCCCTGGAGATCCAAGCCATGCGAGCGGAGCCTGCTGCGTTCCGCTGGACCCGATCGGCGGTTCCGCGCCGACGTAGAGTGGCCCGGGCTTGCCCGCGCGAGGGGCAGGCGGTGCTGCGGCGGCGAAAGCGCCACCGGCAGGGCTACCCTGCGCGCCGCGCGCTTGACCCGGGCAGGGATTCCGCCTAAGAACCGCGGCCTTCACGGTTTGATCCCGGCCCCATGCCCGCCCGCGCGGGCGGCGTGCCCGGCCGGTGTTGCGGTTTCGGTGTTGCGGTTTCAAGGAGTGCGCGTCATGTCGCGGCGGTGCGAGATTACCGGCAAGCGGGTGCTGGTCGGCAACAACGTGTCCCATGCCAACAACAAGACCAAGCGGCGCTTCCTGCCCAACCTGCAGGACACCACCATGCTGTCCGACGCGCTCGGCCAGATGGTCCGCCTGCGCCTGACCCCGCGCGCGATCAAGACGATCGAGCATAATGGCGGCCTCGACTCCTTCCTGCTCTCGACCGCGACGGCCAAGCTGCCGCCCGAGGCGCAGGCACTCAAGCGCCGCATCAAGAAGGCGGCCGAGAAGCGCGCCGCCGCGGCAGCCTGACGCCCGGCCCCAGCCGCACGAAACCGATGCGAAGGCCCGCCCCAAAGGCGGGCCTTCGGCGTTTCGGGGGCAGGGATTGGCATCAGGGGCCGAGCGGCCCCTCGGTCTCGAACATCAGCAGCAGGGTGCGTTGCAGGCTGCGGCGGTAATTGTCGTCCGAGACGATCAGGATACGCAGCCGCCCGCCGGGCAGGGGCTCCACTGCCAGCCCCTCGAAATTGTCGAGCGTCAGCGGCGCCGCGAAACGGGCGATCTCGATCGGGCTGCGCCGGTCCGCCGGTTGCGCCAGCGCGGCTGCCGGCAGGAGCGCAAGCCGCGCCTGTAGCCCGGTCAGCAGGGTGAAGCGGCGCTCCAGCACGAGCGCCCCGCCATCGGGCAGGCTGGCCGCGTCGGTGGGCTGGAACCAGAAGCCGGGGGTGTAGGCGAAGGCGCGCCAGGGCGCGGCTGCTTCGGGGCTGGCCCCGGGTGCGGCGCGAACCGGGGCGGCGATGGCGCTGCCGGGGCGGGGTGGCGGCAAGGGCGGGGGGAGCGGCAGGGGCAGGGGGAGCGCCGTGCGCGTCGCCAGCCCGTGCCCGAGCCAGGCCATCAGCCCGCCGGCGGGATGGTCCTGGCCCTCGGCCAGCGCCAGGAGCCGGCCATCGGCCAGCACCGCCAGGCTTTCCAGCCCGAAATTCGCCGGTGCCCCGGCCAGTTCCGCCGGTGCCTCCATCGCCACCGGGATGCCGGCAAGGCCGCCACGCGCGCCAGGATAGCGCAGGATGCGGTTGACGCGCTCGAAGCCTACCAGCCAGTCGCCATCCGGCAGGCGGGCGAGCGATTCGGCGTCGCGGACATGGTTGCTCGGCAGCGCCCGTCCGTCCGGCCCGCGCAGCCGCCCCATCTCCACCCCGTCCAGGCCGGTGAGGTGGCCGGCGCGGTCGCGCACCAGCCGCCCGGTCAGCCAGAAGCCGCGGTCGGAGATCGCCGCGATGCGCCCGCCCCCGCCGGCGAAGGCGAGGCCGGACAGGCCGCCGAAGCGCGTATCCTCGGCCCGGAGCTGGACGCCCCCGCGCCAGAGCAGCGGGCCAAGGCGGTCCTGGTGCGGCGCGTCGGGATTGAGCGGGACGGGGCGCGCGGTCACCGCCAGCGGTTCGGCGCGCGCCGGGGCGGGCAGGGGGGCACCGGGCAGCAAGGCCAGCAGGGCCAGCGCGGCGCCCGCCAGCGCGGCCCGGTGAGCCGCCCGGCGCCGCCGGCCCAGGCCGGGCATGGCGTGTGATGGGCAGGCCGGCGCCGTCATAGCATTACGATCATGTAACCGAGCCTTGCATGCCGTTGCGCGAACGCTATTTCTCCGCCGGAACATCATTCTATAGCATCGGTCCAGCCGACCACCCCAACGATGCCGCAGCCGGGTCGGCCGGCCAATCATACCAGCCCAACCATACCAGCCAGGAGGATCGTCCCCGCCATGAACCATGTCCCGCCCGAGGTGTCGCGCCGCGACGCGCTCCGCCTGACCGCCGCCTCCGCCGCCGGCGTGCCGCTCGCCCTGTTGCTGGCCGGTCCTGCCAACGCCCAGGCGGTGGCCGCGCGCCCGATCGAGGATGTCGGCCTGGCGTTGCCCGGCGGGCAGCGGGTGCGCGCCAAGTTGGCCCGCCCGGCCGCCGCGCGCGCCCCGGCGATGATGCTGATCCACGAGAACCGGGGGCTTTCGCGCGATATCGAGCAGATGGCCTCGCTGTTCGCGCAGGAAGGCTTCCTGGCCCTGGCGATCGACCTGTTCGACGGCCAGACCGCCGCCGACCAGGCCGAGGCGCAGCGCCTGCAACTGACCAGCAAGATCAACCCGGCGGTGGCGACCGAGACGGTGAAGGCGTGGATCGGCTGGCTGCGCGCGCATCCGAATGGCACCGGCAAGGTCGGCACGGTGGGCTGGTGCTTCGGCGGCGCCTGGAGCCTGAACGCGAGCCTCGCCGCCCCGGTCGATGCCACCGTGATCTATTACGGCCGCGTGCCGGCCGATCCGGCGGCGCTGGCGCCCTTGGCCTCGCCGGTGCTCGGGCATTTCGGGCTCGAGGATCGCGGCATCAACCAGGAGATGGTGGGCGCCTGGCAGCGGGCGATGGCGGCGGCAAGCAAGCGCGCCGAGGTGCACTGGTATCCGGCCAACCACGCCTTCGCCAATCCGACCGGCAACCGCTACCACGAGGAAAGCGCGCGCCTGGCCTGGGGCCGCACGCTGGCTTTCCTGCGCACCCATCTCGGCAGCTGAAGCGGGGGCGGATGCGGCGTGCGGCGGGCCTGTTTCCGGGCCGCCGATTCGGGCGCCGGCCCGGCGGAGCTGATCGCCCCAGCCAGGGCGGGCTCGTCCTGGGCGCGTAGCGGTGGCGGATGCGCGGACGCGCCTGCCCTTCTGGGCCTGGTCACGCGGCTGGTCCGGGACGGCGGGGCGGGGACGGCTGGCCTTGGACGGCTGGCCTTGGACGGCTGGCCTTGGACGACTGGCCTTGGACGACTGGCCCGGGACGGCGGGTCCGGGACGGCGGGTCTGATCGCGGCGGGCGCATCGCGGCCGCCCTGGCGCGGCGCGCCCATGCTGCGGGCGTGGTCGCGGCTGCGGATACGAATGCGGATACGGGGCCTGCCCGCGATCCGCGGCATGTTCGGGTGTCGGGTCCGTCCGGCCACGCTCCGCGTGGCGATGCGCGTGGCCTGGCGCGTTGCGCGGCGGCGGCGCGGCTTCAGCGCGCGCCTCAGGCCACCATCGCCGCATGCTCGGCGGCGGCGCGATGCCAGGCGGCGGCGGCATCCTCGTCGAACAGCTCGGCGAGCTTCTTCATCATGGTCCCGCCCAGTTCCTCGGCATCGACGATCGTCACCGCGCGGCGGTAATAGCGCGTCACGTCGTGGCCGATGCCGATGGCGGTAAGCTCCACCAGCCCCTGCGCCTCGATGCGCTTGATCACGTCGCGCAGGTGCTTCTCCAGGTAGTTGCCGGGATTGACCGACAAAGTGCTGTCATCGACCGGCGCGCCATCGGAGATCACCATCAGGATGCGGCGATTCTCCTGCCGGCGCATCAGGCGGCGATAGGCCCAGTCGAGCGCCTCGCCGTCGATATTCTCCTTGAGCAGCCCCTCGCGCAGCATCAGCCCGAGCGCGCGGCGCGAACGGCGCATCGGCGCATCCGCGTTCTTGTAGACGATGTGGCGCAGGTCGTTCAGGCGCCCCGGGTTGCGCGGCTTGCCGTCGGCCACCCATTTCTCGCGGCTCTGCCCGCCCTTCCAGGCGCGCGTGGTGAAGCCCAGGATCTCCACCTTCACCGCGCAGCGCTCCAGCGTGCGGGCGAGGATGTCGCTGCACATGGCCGCGACCGTGATCGGGCGGCCGCGCATCGAGCCGGAATTGTCGATCAGCAGCGTGACGACGGTATCGCGGAAATCGGTCTCGCGCTCGCGCTTGAAGGACAGCGAGTGCATCGGATTGACCACGACGCGCGCCAGCCGCGCCGAGTCGAGCAACCCCTCGTCGAGGTCGAACTCCCAGCTCCGCGTCTGCTGCGCCATCAGCTTGCGTTGGAGGCGGTTGGCAAGCTTGGAGACGACGCCCTGCAGGTGCGAGAGCTGCTGGTCGAGCTGCTGGCGCAGGCGCGCAAGCTCCTCGGGGTCGCACAGCTCCTCGGCCTCGATCTCCTCGTCGAAATGGCGGGTGAAGGCGCGGTAGGCCTCCTCGTGCCCGCCGCGTTCGCGATCGCGCCGTTCCTGCGGGCCGCCGGGGCGGTCCTCGCCCTGGGTCGCGGCGGTATCGTCCTCGGCGTCGGCCTCGCCCTCCTCCTCGGAGGTGCCCTCGCCTTCCTCGGGCTGGGCGCCGAACACGCTCTCCGGGTCCTCGACCGACTGCTTGCCGCTATCGTCGCGCGTGTCGGGCTGGGCGTCCTGCTGGCTGTCCTCGCCCTCCTGCTCGTTCTCGTCCTGGTCGGCGTCCTCCTCCTCCTCGGCCAGCTCGAGGGTGGCGAGCAGCTTGCGCACCTGGCGGTTGAAGCCGTCCTGGTTGTCGAGCGTGCCGCGCAGGCTCTCGATCGCGGCGAGCGCCTTGGGGTCGAGCACCGGGCGCCAGAGATCGAGCGCTTTTTGCGCCGCCGCCGGCGCGCTCTCGCCCGACATCGCCTCGCGCGCGAGCAGCGACAGCACGGCCGGCAGCGGCATCTGCTCGCGCCGCGTCATGCGCTCATAGCCCTCGGCCTCGCACTCCTCGGTCAGGCGCGCGCGCAGATTGGCGGCGACACCTTGCATGAGCTGCGAGCCCACCGTCTCCACCCGCACCTGTTCCAGCGCGTCATAGACCTCGCGCGCCTCGCGGCGGGCGGGCATGCGCTTCTGGTGGGTGGCATCGTCGTGCCAGCGCAGGCGCAGCGCGATCGAATCGGCCGCCCCGCGCAGGCGTGCCACCTCGGGCGCGGGTAGGCTGCGCGTGGGCAAGGGCAGGCGCGCGCGCTTGCCGGCGACACCGGCCGGTCCCGGCTGGAAGCTGACCTCGACCTCGGGCAGGCCGGCGATCGCGCGCACCACGCCTTGCGTCGCGCGCTTGAAGGCCTCCTGCTTCGCCGTGTCCTTGTTGGCAGAAGAAACCACAGCCACGTTGCGTTCGCCCCGCTGGCGTTGCGTTCCGGTCGCGTGCGCGCTAGAGCGCCCGGCGCGGCCCGAGGCCCAAGGGCAGGTCCTCGTTGAAGCAGCGCTGGTAGTATTCGGCGATGGTCGCGCGCTCGGCCTCGTCGCACTTGTTGAGGAAGGTGACGCGGAAGGCGAAGGCGAGGTCGCCGAAGATGCGCTCGTTCTCGGCCCAGGTGATGACGGTGCGCGGGCTCATCACGGTGGAGATGTCGCCATTGATGAAGCCCTGGCGCGTCAGGTCGGCCAGCGCCACCATCTGCGCCACGCGCTTCATCGCCGGCTGGTCGTTGGGGTCGATGCCGAGCTTGGCGCCGACGATCTCGGTCTCCTGGCCGTGCGGCAGGTAGTTCAGCGTGGCGACGATGTTCCAGCGGTCCATCTGGCCCTGGTTGATCTGCTGCGTGCCGTGATAGAGGCCCGAGGTATCGCCCAGGCCCACCGTGTTGGCGGTCGAGAACAGGCGGAAGCAGGGATGCGGGCGGATGACGCGGTTCTGGTCGAGCAGCGTCAGCTTGCCCTCGACCTCCAGGATGCGCTGGATCACGAACATCACGTCCGGGCGGCCGGCATCATACTCGTCGAACACCAGCGCGCAGGGATGCTGCAGCGCCCAGGGCAGGATGCCCTCGCGAAACTCGGTCACCTGCTTGCCCTCGCGCAGCACGATCGCGTCCTTGCCGACGAGATCGATGCGGCTGATATGGCTGTCGAGGTTGACGCGGATGCAGGGCCAGTTGAGCCGTGCGGCGACCTGCTCGATATGGGTCGACTTGCCGGTGCCGTGATAGCCCTGGATCATCACGCGCCGGTTGTGGGCGAAGCCGGCCAGGATCGCGAGCGTGGTCTCGCGGTCGAAGCGGTAGGCATGGTCGATGTCGGGCACATGCTCGGTGCGGATCGAGAAGGCCGGCACCTCTAGCTTGCTGTCGAAGCCGAAGGTCTCGGCCACCTTCACGACGGTGTCGGGAAGGTTGATCGACGCGGTGGGACGGGCTTCGGCAAGGCTGGAAACTTTGCTCATCGGTTCGGGTCCGCCAATCGGCTGTCAGTTGCTGCTCGGGTGGTGCTGCCCCAGCGCCAAGTTGGGCGCCCGAGCGCGGTTGCCAAGATGCGCCGGCGGCCTGCCGGCAGGGAAAGAGAAGCTAGAGGATTCGCCGGCCCGGGGCCAGTCGGGGCGTTCCTGGCTGGCCTGCGCGCCCGGCATGGCCCCGGCACCGCAGCGGCGCGGCTATCCGGCCGGGCGGGGCGCAAGCGATCCGCGCAAGGTCGTATAGGCTTGGTTGATCGACTTCAAGCGTTCCTCGGCGTCCTTGTCGCCGCCATTGGCGTCGGGGTGGTGGCGCTTGACCAGCTCCTTGTAGCGCGACTTGAGCTCGATCATCGACACCGGCCAGGACAGGCCCATGACGCTGAGGGCGGGGCGCACCGCGGCCGGCGCGTCCTCGGCGGCCTTCTCGGCGCGGCGGCGGGCGGCGGCCTCGGCCTCCCTGCCGTCGGCGAACAGGCCCAGGGGATCGTGGAACACCCGCTCGGCGCTGCGCTGCCCGCCAGGGCGCAGCGTGGCGCCCTGGAGCTTGCCGAGCGGCCAGGTCGGGCGCTGCCAGGTGGGGTCCTGGCGGATCTCGGCCTCGATCTGCTGCGGGCTCATGCCCTTGAAATAGTCCCAGGCGGCGTTGTAGGCGCGGACATGGGCCAGGCAGAACCAGTGATACTCGTTCAGGCTGGTGCGCGACCGGGGCGCGCGGAACTCGCCCGCCTCGGCGCAGCCGGCGACGTCGCAGGGGCGCGCCGCGCCGCGCGGCTCGGTTTCGGCCGCGACGCGCCGGGCGGAAAAGCGGGGCGCCGAAAAGCGGGGGCTGCGCGCTGCACGGGGCATCGGCTATTTATGGCCACGGGGCCCGGCACTGGCAAGCGCGGCCCCCGACCCGGGCCATGACGCCGCCACAAGGGAGGCATGAGACCGTGCAGGACCGCCCGACAGAGACGACGCAACCGGCCAGCCGCGCGGCCCGGATCGAGGCGTGCCTGCGCCGGGCCTTCGCCCCCGAGGCGATCGCCGTCGAGGATGATTCCGCACGCCATTTCGGCCATGCCGGATACCGCCCGGAAGGCGAGACCCACTACAATGTGCGCCTTGTCGCCGCCGCCTTCCGCGGCCAGAGCCGGGTGGCGCGCTCGCGCGCGGTGCATGCGGCGCTGGTGGAGGAGTTCGCGGGCGGCATGCATGCCCTCAGCCTGCGGCTGCTGACACCTGAGGAGGCGGCGGCCGAGCGGTAGCCGGCTCTCGGGTTGGCGCGTTTTTTCGTGCCTTGTCGCGGGTGGTGAGACGATCCGTTAACCGATGCCGGTCAGGATGGCTCCGCGTCACCGGAGGATCCGTCCATGCCCGCAAGCCGCCTCGTCAACCGCAACGTCATCGCCGCGCGCGGCCGCACCTCGATGCGGCTCGAACCCGAGCTGTGGGAGGCTCTGGCGGAAGCCTGCGCCCGCGAGGGGATATCGGCGAGCCAGCTTTGCCGCCGCGCCGAGGCGGCGATGCCGGGCGCGCCGCGGACCTCGGCGATACGGGTGTTCCTGATCGGCTACTACCGCGCCGCCGCCGACGAGGCCGGCCATGTGCGCGCCGGGCATGGCATCCTGGCGCCCAACTGGCGGGCGCGGTTCGCCGAGACGGAGGCGAGGCCGGCCGATGCCGGGACCGCGGCAGCGGTCGTCGCCGCCGATCCGGTCGCGCTGGCGCCTGCGGGCGTGGCTGCCGTGCCGGCTTCGCTTGCCGCCATTCCCTACGGCGCGGCCGGCCATCCGCCGCGGCCAGCGCTTGCGGCCCCGGTGAGCCAGCCGGTGAGCCAGCCGGGAAGCGCGCCGGCCGCACCGCGTCCGATGATGGCGCTGCGGCCGTTCGGCACTACTCCGCGCGCGGCGGCGGAGTAGCGCTGCTCCGGCCCCGCTTTGCGCCGGCCGTGCAGCCTCGCACGCCCCGCCTACCGCCGCAGGCCCGTTATCGCGCGCGCCTGGATTACTTGAACCCTGATGCCCCGGCGGCCGGAGCCGGTCCGCCGGTGCCCTGCCGCTGGTCCGCTCTCAGCTCTCGCGCGCCTGCTCGGCCATCGCGCCGGCGCCGCCGGCATTGGCCTCCTGGCGGTCGGCCTCGGTGGGCGCGGCGGCGGGCTCGTCCGTCTTCGGCCCGGTGTAGAAGTCCGGGTAGATGCGCTGCACCACCGGCCCATCGGCGCGCCAGGACCAGCAGGTGTTCACATGCCGGGGCGGGCGGTCCTTGGAGGGCGGGGGCGCCGGCTTCTTGCGCCGGATGAAGCCCATGGTCTGGAACGCCGCCGTGGCGAGCGGGCCCATCAGCTCGACCAGATGGGTGCAGCCATGGATGCCGCCGACGCGCTCCTTCACCGCCTTGTTCCAGCCCGGCCCGATCTTCAGCCCGATCAGGCGCTGGAAGTTGGGCGTGATCGCCGGGCAGGCATTGTAGGGGAAGGCGTCGGACACGGTCTCGATCGCCTGTAGCACCATGTCCTCGTCGAGCGTCAGGCGCACCCACATGTCGTGCAAGGGGTCGCCCCCCTCCATGCGGCCGCGATCATGGCTGTCGATACCGTAGGTCTTGGTGTCGCGCACCCGGCCCTCGATGTCGAACAGGCCGTCGGCGCGGCGATAGCCGCGCAGCGTGACATCGCGCAGGTGGAGAAGCTCGCGCTCCTCGGCGGGCGGGCTCAGGGGCATGGGGCGCTCCGTGTGATGCCGCAATGCAACATGGGCCGCATATGGCACGAGCCCGCCGGCTCGGCAAGGCACGGCGCGCGCATGGCTGGCCAGCGGCGAGGCGGGCCAGGCCTAGGCTTCGCAGCCTTCCTCGCGCAGAAGCTCGCGCACCGCCTCGGCGCCGACCTCGCGGCTGACGAAGGCCTGGCCGATGCCGCGCGCCAGCACGAAGGTCAGCCGCCCGTCGGTCACCTTCTTGTCGTGGCGCATATGGCCGAGCAGCGCCTCGGCCGAGAAGCGGCGCGGCAGGTCGGACCGGCGCGCGGGCAGGCCGTGGCGGGCAAGGTGGGCGCGGGTGCGCTCGGTGTCCTGGCCGCTGCCATGGCCGAGCCTGGCCGAGAGCGCGAAGGCGAGCCCCATCCCCACCGCCACCGCCTCGCCATGCAGGAGCGCATCGCCATAGCCGGTCTCGGCCTCGAGCGCGTGGCCGAAGGTGTGGCCGAGATTGAGCAGCGCGCGCTTGTCGGCCGATTCGCGCTCGTCCTCGGCCACGATCGCCGCCTTCATCGCGCAGGAGACGCGGATCGCCTCGCGCTGCGCATCGGCTTGGCCCGCCAGCACGCGCGCGGCATTGGCCTCGCACCAGTCGAAGAAGCGCGCATCGCCGAGAAGGCCGTATTTCACCACCTCGGCATAGCCCGCGCGCAACTCGCGCGGGGGCAGGGTGGCAAGCGTGTCGGTATCGGCCAGCACGAGGCGCGGCTGGTGGAAGCTGCCGACCAGGTTCTTGCCGTGGCGGGTGTTGATGCCGGTCTTGCCGCCGACCGAGCTGTCCACCTGGGCGAGCAGCGTGGTCGGCACCTGCATGAACTCGATGCCGCGCAGCGTGATCGCGGCGGCGAAGCCGGCCAGATCGCCGATCACGCCGCCGCCGAGGGCGACAAGGCAGCTCCGCCGCTCGACGCCGGCGTCGAGCACCTCGTCCACCACGCGGGCGAGCGTGGTGAAGTCCTTGCTCGCCTCGCCCGGGCGCACCGGCACGATGTGGGTGGCGATGTCGGCCGCCGCCAGCCCCGCCTGCAGCGCCGGCAGGTGCAGATCGGCCACGCGCGCATCGGCGATCACCACGACGCGCTTCTGGCGCAGGAGAGGCGCGGCATAGGCCCCGGCGCGTGCCAATAGGCCGCCGCCCACGACGATGTCGTAGCTGCGCTGTGCCAGGTTGACGCGCAACAGGTCGGTGCGGCTGCCCGGCCGCCAACCGTCAAGCGCGGCGGCGACGCGCCCGGTGGTGACCTCGGGCGGCTCGTCGCTGCTTTCGATGGCGATGTCGGCCTCGGCATAGATCGGGTTGCGCTCGGCGGCCAGCCGCGCCATCACCTCGGCCGGCTCGCCCTGCTTCAGCAGCGGGCGGTCGTTGCGCGAGGAGACGCGGCGCAACAGCGTGCCGAGATCGGCCTTGAGCCACACCGCCACGCCGCGCTCGCGCACGGCGGCGCGGGTGGCGGGATCGACATAGGCGCCCCCGCCGGTGGCCAGCACCACGGGCGGGCCTTGCAGCAGGCGGGCGATGACGCGCCGCTCGCCGTCGCGGAAGGCGGGCTCGCCCAGCCGGCTGAAGATCTCGGGGATGCTCATGCCGGCGGCGGCCTCGATCTCGCTGTCGGCGTCCTGGAAGGGCAGGCCGAGCCGCTGTGCCAGCCGCCGCCCGATCGAGCTCTTGCCGGCACCCATCAGCCCGACCAGCACGACCGAGCGGCCGCCGAGACCGGCCAGCATCGCGGCGGGCGCGCTCATGGCCGGCGGCCCTGCACGCGCATGCGGTTACGCGCAGCCGTGCAGCGCGCGGCTGGAAAGCGGCCCCCAGGGGCGATAGAGTGCGTGCCATCACGCAAGGGCATAGGTGGTAGAGCCATCCGTTCGGTCAGCGGGGCCGGGACGCTAGCACAAGGCGTCCCTCCCCGACAGACACCGCCCCAACCTCCTGCCGGGACCACGCCACGCCGCATGAGACGCCTGCTCGTTCTGCTTGTTCTCGCCGGACTTGTCGCCCTTCTTCTCGGCGCCGTGGTGCTGGGCACGGTGCCCTTGCCAGCGCCGGCGCGCAGCGTGGAGAAAGTCATTCCGAACGACCGTATCGGGCGCTAGCGGCCGGGCGGGCCGGCGGCCGGCCGATCGCGGCCGGTGGCCGGCACCGCGCCAAAGGGGGGCGCTGGACTCCGCAACAAGGATCATCGCGCATGTTCGCAGTTGGGGGCAGGGGAGCGGGCCAGGACGGCGCGACAGCGGGGTTGGGCACGGGCGAGGGACGGTATCCGCCGCCGGCCCGGCCGTGGCAGGCTGCGTGCCCGCGCGGCGCCTCGGCGCGGCGGGTGCTGGCCTCGGGTGCCTTGCTGGTCGCGTTGGCATTCCCGGCAGCAGGGGCGGCAGACGCCAGCGCTCCCGGCCGATCCGACCTCCACTGGCGCGCCGGGCCGCAGCTTGCCCAGGCGCCGGTGTCCGCCGGGAGCGCGCCGGGCCCGAGCGCCGGTCCGGCGCAACACGCCCCGGTCCAGCCTTTCCGGACCCTGCTTGTCCAGGCGGCGGCGTTCGCCGAGGCCGAGCCGGGCCCGAGCGCGCCGCTGGTCCGGGCCCGCCCCTCCCTGGCGCAACTCGCCCAGGCGCCGGCGACGAACGGCGCGGGCTCCGGGCCGGCGCGCGGACGGCCGCGTTCCTTGTTCCAGCATGACGCCATCACCGGGCGCCCGCCCCCACCATCCGTGGCGGCGCCGACCCCGCCCGCGCCCACACCGCCGACGGCAAGCCCGGCCGCGCCCGCGCCATTCGCCGCGCCCGCGCCATCCGCCACACCTTCGCCGCCGCCGAGCGTCGCCGCGCCAGGCCCGTCCGCGCCGGGACCATCCGCGCCGGGGCCGGTGCCGATCGTCCCGGCCACGCCGGCAACCGCGCCGCCGCCGGCCCCACCCGCTGCCGTTCCGCCCGCTGCCGTTCCGCCCGCCGTGGCCGCCCCGCCCGCCGGCACCGCCGCGCCTGCCCCGCCGCCGGTCGCCACCGAGCCGCTCGGGCCGCCCGACCTCGACAATGCGCGCGCCCTCGGCCCCGATCGCGGCGGCCTGCCCGAGAACCCCTGGACCGGCACCGTCCGCGCCGATGCCGCCCGCCTGCTCGCCGCCCTGCCGGCCGCGCCCGGTACGGCCGGCCTGCGCGCGCTGCAACAGGCGCTGCTGCTCTCGGCCGCGCCGCCGCCGCGCGACGCGCCCGAGCCGCGCCTGCTGGCGCAGCGCTTCGCCCGCCTGCTGGCGATGGGCGATGGCGCCGGCGCGCTGGCGCTGATCGGCAGCCTGCCGCAGGGCGAGCAGGACCGCGACGAGATCCGCCGCGTCCGCCTGCGCGCCCATCTGGCCGAGGGCGAGCGCGACCCCGCCTGCGCGATGATCCGCACCGCGCTCGGCGCCCGCCGCCCGGACGGCTTCTGGCGCCAGGCCGACCTCATCTGCCAGCTCGCGCGCGGCGAGGGCGATGCCGCCACCGTCACCGTGCGCGCCCTGCGCGGCGAACGGCAGGGCGAGCGCGCCGTGCTGGCGCTGGCCGACACCATCGGCCAGGGCAACGAGGTGCGGCTGTCCGAGCCGCCGCGGCTCGACTGGTTGCAGGCGGCGCTGGTCGCGGCGGCGCCGGCGGCGACACCGTTCCGGCTCGGCGCGCCATCGACGCTCGACCGCGCCCCGCCCGAGGCGCTGCGTGCGCTGGCCGAGGCGCCGGCGCTGCCGGTCGCCTTCCGGCTGGAGGCGGCGATGCGCGGGCTTGCCGCCGGCGCGATCCCGGCCGAGACCGGCGCGCGGCTGATGCTGGCCGAGCAGTTCAGCAATGACGAGCGCACCACGCCCGCGCCGCTGGCGGCAGGGCGCGCCTTCGCGCTCGCCTACCAGCAGGCGGCGGCAGCGGCGGCCGGCGGCGATGCGGCCCGCCGCGCCGAGGCGCTGGTGCGCGCGCATGAGCGCGTTCCGGGCGGGATGCGGCGGCTGGCGATGGCGCGCCTGCTCGCCCCCGAGGCCGAGCGGCTCGGCCGCCCCGGCCCGGCGCTTGCCGCCACCGCTCCCGGCATCGCGCGCATCCTGCTCGAAGCCGGGCGGATCGAGCCGGGCCTCGCCTGGGCCGAGCTTGCGCTCGATCGCGCGGCGGAGGCGCCGGGCGCGCCGGCGGTCACGCTCTGGCCGCTTGCCTGGCTCGCGCGCGCGGGCGAGGTGCGCGCCGATGCGCGCCTGCGCACCGCCTGGATCGCCCAGCAGCGCCGCACGCGCGAGGCCCAGCCGGGCGGACGCATCGCCCAGCTTGCCGCGCTCAAGCTCGCCGCCGGCGATGCCGAGGCGGCCGCCGCCCTGGCCAAGGATGCGGGCGGCTGGCTGACGCTCGTCGGCGCGATGCCGGCGCGCGCCGGAATCACCGCCCCGCTCGCGCTGCGTCGCGCCATGGCCGAGGCCGCGGCCGAGGGGCGCGCGGCGGAAGCGCTTGCGCTGGCGATCATGGCGGCAAGCGCCGGCCCGATCGGCGAGATCGATCCCGAGACGCTCGGCGCCATCGCTGCCGCGCTGGAGAAACTCGGCATGGGCCTGGCCGGCCGGCGGCTGCTGGTCGAGGCGGCCATCGCGCGCGGCATGTAGCGCCCGGCCCCCGCATGCACCCGAGCATCGAGACCTTCCTGGAAATGCTCGCGGCCGAGCGCGGCGCGGCGCGCAACACGCTCGCCGCCTACGGCGCCGACCTGGCCGACTTCGCCGCCTTCTGCGCCCGGCGCGGGCTTGCCCCCGACGCGGCCGATGCCGCGGCCTTGCGCGCCTATCTCTCCGGCCTGGCGGCGGCGGGGCTGGCGCCACGCACGGCGGCGCGGCGCACCTCGAGCTTGCGGCAGTTCCACGCCTTCCTCTATCGCGAGGGCCGGCGCGCCGACAATCCGGCCGCCGATCTCGACAGTCCGCGCCTGCCGCGGGCCCTGCCGAAATACCTGTCCGAGGCCGAGGTCGAGCGGCTGTTCGGGGCCGCCCGCGCCCGCTCCGGCCTCGACGGGCTGATGCTGCTGGCCGCGCTCGAGATCCTCTACGCCACCGGCCTGCGCGTCTCCGAGCTGCTGTCGCTGCCGCGCGCCGCCGCCGCGCGCGGGGCCGAGGTGCTGCTGGTGCGCGGCAAAGGGGGCAAGGAGCGCATGGTCCCCTTGGGCGATGCAGCGCGCGGCGCGGTCGCCCGGCTGATCGCGGCGCGCGACGCGGCGCTCGCCGCCGACGGCAAGGAGGGGCAGAGAAGCGCGCGCCGGCGCGCCTCCGCCGCGCGCTGGCTGTTCCCCTCGCGCACCACCGCCGGGCACCTGACGCGCCAGCGCTTCGGCCAGCTGCTCAAGGAACTCGCCGCCGCCGCCGGCCTGCAGGCGGCGCGCGTGAGCCCGCATGTGCTGCGCCATTCCTTCGCCAGCCATCTGCTCGCGCACGGGGCCGATCTGCGCAGCCTGCAACAGATGCTGGGCCATGCCGACATCGCCACGACCCAGATCTACACCCATGTGCTGGAGGAGCGGCTGAAATCGCTCGTCGCCGAGCACCATCCGCTCGCGCGCGGGGGCGGCACGGACAAGGCCGGGTAGCGCACGACGGCGCTTGCCAGCGCGCGGCGGCGGCCCGATCATCCGCGCCCGAAGGACCGCTTTTCCAGACCCAGGAGCAACACCAATGCAGGTGCGCCACGAGGCATTGCGCAAGGCAACCGCCGCCGCGTTCATGGCCGGCGGGTCGGATGCGCGCGAGGCGGCGATCGTCGCCGACCATCTGGTCGATGCCAACATGGTCGGCCATGACAGCCACGGCGTCGTGCGCATCGCCGCCTATCTCGACAATGTCGCGCGCGACAAGCTCAAGGCGAACCAGCACATCACCGTCACCTTCGAGAGCGAGAGCATCGTCCGCTGCGACGGCAACCAGGGCTATGGCCAGGTGGTGGCGCTGGAGGCGCTGGAGCGCGCCATCCCCAAGGCGCGGAAGCACGGCCTCGCGATGGTGACGATGAAGGAGGGCGGCCATATCGGGCGCATCGGCCACTACCCGGAGGTGGCGGCGGCGGCGGGCTTCGCGTCGATCTTCTTCGTCAACTCGGCGCGACCGGGCGGCGCCCAGCTCGCCCCCTTCGGCGGCAAGGACCGGCGCCTCAATGCCGGGCCGATCGCGCTGGGCTTTCCCATGCCGGGCGGAGATCCGATCATCCTCGACATCTCCACCGCGGCGATGGCGATGGGCAAGATGCGCCTCGCCCGCCTGCGCGGGGAGCGGCTGCCGGCCAAGGTGATCGTCGATGGCCATGGCACGCTGACCGACGATCCCAACGCCTTCTATGCCGACCCGTCCGGCGCCATGACCCCGTTCGGCGAGCACAAGGGGCACGGGCTCTGCGTCTTCACCGACCTGTTCGCCGGCATGCTGTCGGGCGCCGGGGCCGATTATCGCGGCGAGAGCTATGACTGGTGGCCCAAGAACAATTTCGCCGCCTGGCTGGTCGATCCGGCCCTGTTCGCCGACATGGGCGAGATGGCGGCCAAGGTGGCCGATTATGCCGCCTGGGTGCGCGAGGGGGCGCCGCTCGACCCCGCCCAGCCGGTGCTGATGCCCGGCGATTTCGAGCGCCGCAACCGCGCCAGCGCGCTCGCCAACGGGGTCGCGGTCGATGCCGCCACCTGGAAGGCGATCACCGATGCGGCGGCGAAATTCGGGCTGGAGAAGGCGCGGCTCGATGCCATGATCGGCGCCAACTGAGGCGCCCACCGAGGCGCCGGCCCAGGCGCAGATCTGGCGCCCGGCAGGGAACGGGCGGGGGCCGGGCAGTGTGTCCGGCGCCCTGGCCGGCGCCCCGCCCGGCGCGCCTGCCGGCCCCCTTGCCGGCGGCCCCGCGCTTGCCTTGCCCGGCGCGGGGGGTTAGAAGCGCCCGGTCCTTCCCCACCCCCCGCGAGGCAGGCGGATGCGCCACTTCCTCGATTTCGAAAAGCCGATCGCCGAGCTCGAAGGCAAAATCGAAGAGCTCCGGCACATGTCGGATAATGGCGAGATCAACATCGCCGAGGAAATCACCCGCCTGAACGAGAAGGTGGACCGGCTGCTGCGCGCCACCTATGCCAAGCTCACCGCATGGCAGAAGACCCAGGTCGCGCGCCACCCGAACCGCCCAAAAGCCCTTGATTATGTTGGGGAACTTGTCACGGACTTCACCCCGCTCGCGGGCGATCGCGCCTTCGCCGAGGATGCCGCGATCATCGGCGGGCTGGGGCGGTTCCGGGGCCAGGCGGTGGCCGTGCTCGGCACCGAGAAGGGCGCCGACACCGACGCCCGCATCCGGCACAATTTTGGCATGGCACGGCCCGAGGGTTATCGCAAAGCGCGACGCCTGATGGATCTCGCCGGCCGATTCGGCCTGCCGATCCTCACCTTCGTCGATACCCCCGGGGCCTATCCGGGCGTGGAGGCGGAGGCGCGCGGCCAAGCGGAGGCGATCGCCCGATCGATCGAGTCCTGCCTGCAGGCGCCCGTGCCGATCGTGGCCACGATCATCGGCGAGGGCGGCTCGGGGGGCGCGATCGCGCTGGCCACCGCGGACCATGTGATCATGCTCGAACACGCCATCTACTCCGTCATTTCGCCCGAGGGCTGCGCCTCGATCCTGTGGCGTTCGGCCGAGAATGCCGCCGAGGCCGCCGAGGCGCTGCGCCTGACCGCGCAGGACCTGGACAAGCTCAAGCTGATCGATGCCGTGGTGCCCGAGCCGCTGGGCGGGGCGCACCGCGACGCCAAGGCAACGGTCGAGGCAGTCGGCGGCGCGGTCGAGCGCGCCCTGCGCCCGCTTCTGGGCGAGAGCGGCGCGGCCCTGCGCAGCAGGCGGCGCGAGAAGTTCCTGGCCATGGGCAAGACCGGGCTGGCCTGACATGACCGCCGACGATGTCGATGCCGCCAGCCGCAGGCGGATGTCGCTGATCCTCTCGCTGGCGGGGATCGTGCTCATCGCCGGGCTGTGGTGGCAGTTGGCGCAGGCGATCCCGGTGCCGCGCGATGCCGCCACCACGGCCGGGCGCCTGGCCGTGGGCCTCTCGGCGCTCTTGCCGGCGGCCGCCGTGCCCTTCGCCATGATCCTGGTGCAGACCGTCGCGCGCTTCCTGGGCGGCGTGTTCGATCCGCTGGCCGGCGCCGAGACGCGTTTCCTGCAGGTCAACCAGCGCGTCATCTCGAACACGGTGGAGCAGTTCGCGGTGTTCGCCCCGGCCTTCCTGGCGCTCTGCGCGGCGGCGCCGGCCACCGGCATTCCGGCGGCGTTGGCGCTGTCGCCCGCCTGGGCGGCGGCGCGGCTGGTGTTCTGGTTCGGCTACCTCGCCCACCCGATGGCGCGCGCGCCCGGCATGGCCGCCACCGTCGCCGCCGTGCTGGCCGCGCTTGGCGGTGCGGCCTGGGTGTGGTGGCTCGCGGGCTGACCCGCCTTCCGGGCCATGGCGGTGATGCGCGGGCGCTTCGTCCTTCTGTCCCCGCATCCCTGCCTGTAAGGTTCCGCCGCCGCGCCGGCCCCGTGCCGGAGTCGGGCGCGATCCGCCGCTTGTCCAGCATCTCCCCGGGGCCGCCATGACCGAGACGCCGATCCTCGAAACCGAGCCCAACATCCCGGCGATCGAGCCGATGGCGGCGCTGGTGGCCGCCGCGCGCGCCAGCGGCAAGGGCGGCATGAAGATCGTGCGCGAGATCCTGTCGGCCGCGCGCGCGCCCGGCAAGCTGATGATGACCGCCTATTTCTACTATCGCCTGTGGGACGACAAGATCGCGCCGGGCGATGCCAGGCGCAGCTATATCGGCCGCGCGCTGGAGCCGGCGATCCACAACATCACCAGCGATCCGATCTGGTGGGGCGTGTTCCACGACAAGCTCGTGACCTATTCGCTGCTGGAACGCGCCGGCTTCCCGGTGCCGGAGACGATCGCGCTCTATCGCCGCGGCGCGGCGCTGCGCGTCCCGCGCTCGCTGCCGGACGAGGCGGCGTTGATCGACTTCCTGCGCGAGCCCGGCTCGGCACCCTTCTTCGCCAAGCCGGTGACCGGCATCCGCTCGGCCGGGGCGGTGCGCGTCGATGGCCGCGACGCGGCCACGGGCGAGCTGCTGCTCTCGGGCGGGCGGCGCGCGACACCCGAGGCGCTCTCCGCCGCCGTCGCGCGCTATGCCGAGGAAGGCTACCTGTTCCAGCGCATCGTCGCCCCGCACCCCGAGATCGCGCGGCTCACCGGCGGCAGGCTTGCGGGCGCGCGGCTGGTGCTGCTGCTCGAAAAGGGCGTGCCGCGGCTCTACCGCGCGCTCCTGAAGATCCCCGTCGGCGGCAATGTCGCCGACAATTTCTGGCGCTCGGGCAACCTGGTCGGCGCGATCGAGGCCGAGACGGGGCGCATCACGCGCGTGGTGGCGGGTGTGGGCGCCGATCTGCGCCTGGTCGAGAGCCACCCCGACAGCGGCGAGACGCTGCCCGGCGCGCAGGTGCCGGACTGGGAGCAGGCGGTGGCGACCTGCCTTGCCGCGGCGACGCTGGTGCCGCAGATCCGCATGCAGGCCTGGGACGTGATCCTGTCCGATCGCGGCCCGCTCCTGATGGAGGCGAATGTCGGCGGCGACTTCAACCTGCCGCAGCTCGCGCACGGGCACGGCATGCTGACCGGCGAGTTCCGCGCCTTCCTGAAGCTCTGCGCCGAGGAGCGCGGCGGCATGGTGCGCGCGGCGCTGGCCAAGATCGGGCTCGACAAGTAGCGCCGCGGCCGCACCCTCAAGCGCATGTGATCGCGCGCGCAGGCGCGGGCTTGCTAGGGTCCGGGCGGCTTCACGCGCGAAAGGTCCGCCCAGCATGCCGTTCCTGGTTGCGCTTCGTCGTCGCATTCTTGCCGGCGCGCTCGCCTCTGCGGTGGTGGCGCACGTGCCGCTGCCTGCCCTTGCCGGGGCGGCCGATATCGTCCGCGTCGAGGTGCGCGCGGCTTCGGGCGGGCGGTTCGATTTCGACGTGACGGTGCGCAGCGAGGATCGCGGCTGGCAACACTATGCCGACCGATTCGAGGTGCTGGCCCCCGATGGCCGCGTGCTCGGCGTGCGCGAGCTTCTGCACCCGCATGATGACGAGCAGCCCTTCACCCGCGAGCACTACGGTGTCGCGGTGCCGGCGGGCCTGGCCGAGGTGCTGGTGCGCGCGCGCCACAAGCCGCTCGGCTATGACGGGGCGGTGATGCGCGTGCGCCTGCCGCCGCGGCGCTGACCGGGGCCGCGCCGGCGCACCGATGCCGCCCCCGCGCGTAACGGAGGGCGCGCGTAGCGCAAGGCGGGCGTGACGCAAGGCGCGCGTGGCGCAAGGCGGGCGTAACGGAAGGCGGGCGTGACGTAAGGTGGGCGCCGGGCGGAAGCCTCCCGCCACCGTCGGGGCTGCCATGCGCGCATGCGGCGCGATGCGCTCTTGCCTGGCCGCGGCAGCCCGCGCAGCCTTGGCCTGTCCGTCTCGTGCCAGGAAGGGGCCGCACCGCCATGCGCCAGCTCGCCGCGACCAATCCAGCCGCCACGCCGGAGGCGCGAGAGCGCAAGCCGCGCGGCAGCCGCATCGCCATCCTGGGCTATGGCTTCCGCCCCTTCTTCCTCGGCGCCGCGATCTGGGCGCTGCTCGCGCTGCCGGTCTGGCTCGCCGCCTATGCCGGGCTCGGCTGGCCGGCGGCGGCCGAGGCGCGCGGGTTCGGTGCGCTCGACTGGCACCGCCACGCGATGTTGTTCGGCTTCGTGCCGGCGGCGATCGCGGGCTTCCTGCTCACCGCCGTGCCGAACTGGGTCGGGCGCGCGGGCTATGCCGGGGCGCCGCTCGGCCTGCTTGCCGGGCTGTGGCTTGCGGGCCGGGCGCTGCTGCTGCCGGGCATGCCGGTGCCGCACGCGCTGGCGGCGCTGGCGGATGTCGCCTTCCTGCCCGCGCTCGGCGCGATGCTGGCGCCCTCGCTGATCCGCGCGCGGCTGTGGCGGAACATGCCGTTCCTGCTGTTCCTGGCGCTGCTGGCGTGTGCGAACGGCGCGATCCATCTCGACGCGCTCGGGCTCGCGCCCCCCGGCACGGCCGACACCGCCTATCGCCTCGGCTTCGGCATCGTCGCGCTGATGGTGGCGGTGATCGGCGGGCGGATCGTGCCGGCCTTCACGCTGAACGGGCTGCGGCGGCTGGGCCGCCCCGTGGAGCTCCTGCCGGCGCCGCGGCTGAACCAGGCGGCGATCGCGGCGCTGGTGGCGGCGGTGCTGGCCGATCTGGTCGCGCCCGACCATGTCGCCGCTGGTGCGCTGGCCGCGGCGGCCGCGCTCCTGCACGCGGCGCGCCTGTCGCGCTGGCACGGGCTCAAGACGCTCCCCGACCCGCTGCTCTGGGTGCTGCATCTCGGCTATGCGTGGCTGGTGCTGGCGCTGGCCCTGCGCGCGCTGCATGTGCTGGGCGGCATCGGCACGGCGGCGGTGGCAACCCATGCGCTGGCGGTGGGCTGCTTCACCACCATGATCCTCGGCGTGATGAGCCGGGCGACGCTCGGCCACACGGGGCGCGCGCTGGCGGCGCCGAAGGCCACGGCGGCGGCCTATGTCATGCTGACGCTGGCGGCGATCCTGCGCGTGGGCGGGGTGCTGCTGCTGCCCGAATACGCGCTGGAGGCGACGCTGGCCGCCGGGCTCGCCTGGAGCGCGGCCTTCCTGCTGTTCCTGTGGGACTTCGCGCCGATCCTGCTCCGTCCGCGCGCCGACGGCAGGCCGGGCTAGATCGGGCTGGAAACTGAACAGGCGCCCGCCGCGCGTCCCGCTTCGCCTCAGCCGAAGCGGCCGTGGCAGTGCTTGTATTTCTTGCCCGAGCCGCAGGGGCAGGCGGAATTGCGCGCCACCTTGCCCCAGGTCGAGGGATCGTTCGGATCGACCTGCTCGGCCATGCGCCGCGGCGCGTCCGGCAATCCGCCGCTCGCCATGGCGGCGGCGCCGTCGGCGCCCGCCAGCGCCGGGTCCAGGCGCGTCTCCATCATCGGGCCGCGGGCGGGGCGGTAGTCCACCTCCTCGGGCGGCGCGTCCTGGCGCAGCTCGACGCGCGCCATCAGGCTGGTGACGCGCTCGCGCAGCTCGGCCAGCATGCGGTTGAACAGCGCGAAGGCCTCGCTCTTGTATTCGTTCAAGGGGTCGCGCTGGCCATAGGCGCGCAAGCCGATGCCCTGGCGCAGATAGTCGAGCGCCAGCAGATGCTCCTTCCACACCTGGTCGAACACCTGCAGAAGCAGGCTCTTCTCGACCATGCGCATCAGCTCGGGGCCGAAATTGGCCGATTTCGCCGCCATGTTCTGGTCGGCCGCGTCGATGATGCGCTCGCGGATGTGGGTCTCGTCGATGCCTTCCTCCTTGCCCCAGTCGGGGATCGGAAGATCAAGCGTGGTCAGGCGCAGCACATCCTCGTGCAGGCCCTTGAGGTTCCACTGCTCGGGATAGGAGTTCTCCGGGATAGCGCGCGACACGGCGTCTTCCAGCACCTGGTGGCGCATGTCGGCGATGGTGGCGGAGAGGTCCTCGGCGGCCATGAACTCGCGCCGCTGCTCGTACACCTCCTTGCGCTGGTCGTTCATCACATTGTCGTAGCGCAAGAGGTTCTTGCGCGTGTCGAAGTTGCGCGCCTCGACCTTCTGCTGCGCCTTTTCCAGCGCCTTGTTGATCCAGGGATGGGTGATCGCCTCGCCTTCCTTGAGGCCCAAGCGCCGCAGCATCCCGTCCATCCGCTCGGATCCGAAGATGCGCATCAGATCGTCTTCCAGCGATAGGAAGAAGCGGCTGGCGCCCGGATCGCCCTGCCGGCCCGAGCGGCCGCGCAGCTGGTTGTCGATGCGCCGGCTCTCGTGGCGCTCGGTGCCGATGACGAACAGCCCGCCGGCCTTGCGCACGATGTCGCGGTCGCGCGCCACCTCGGCGCGGATCTCGGCGGCGCGCTCCTCGCGCGCGGCGGCGCGTGCGGCCTCGTCCTCGGGGAAGCGCCTGGCCAGCACCTCCTCCTCCTGGCGCAAGAGCATGTCCACATTGCCGCCAAGCTGGATGTCGGTGCCGCGGCCGGCCAGGTTGGTGGCGATGGTCACGCTGCCGGGCCGTCCGGCCTGGGCGATGATCAGCGCTTCCTGCTCGTGGTAGCGGGCGTTCAGCACGCTGTGCGGGATGCCGCGCTTCTGCATCAGCCCGGCCAGCACTTCCGACTTCTCGATCGAGACCGTGCCCACCAGCACCGGCTGGTCGCGCGTGCGGCACTCGTCGATCAGGTCGATCACCGCCTCGTACTTCTCGCGCGCGCTGCGGTAGACCTCGTCGTCGCTGTCCTCGCGGATGCAGGGGACGTTGGTCGGGATCTCGATCACCTCGAGCTTGTAGATCTCGGCGAACTCGTCGGCCTCGGTCAGCGCCGTGCCGGTCATGCCGGCAAGCTTGGGATAGAGGCGGAAATAGTTCTGGAAGGTGATCGAGGCGAGGGTCTGGTTCTCCTGCTGGATGTGCACGCCTTCCTTGGCTTCCAGCGCCTGGTGCAGCCCGTCCGAGTAGCGGCGGCCTTCCATCATGCGGCCGGTGAACTCGTCGATGATCACCACCTTGCCGTTGCGCACGATGTAGTCGACATCGCGGTTGAACAGCACATGCGCGCGCAGCGCCTGCTGCAGGTGATGGACGATCGAGACATTGTGGATGTCGTAGAGGCCGCCCTGGGTCAGGATGCCGGCCTCGCGCAGCGCCGCCTCGGCCTTGTGGCTGCCATCGTCGGTGAAGGTGGCGGTGCGGAACTTCTCGTCCTTCTCGTAGACGGTGGCGTCCTTCACCACTTCGCGCACCACGTCGTTGACGCGGCGATAGAGGTCGGAGCTGTCCTCGGCCGGGCCCGAGATGATCAGGGGCGTGCGCGCCTCGTCGATCAGGATGCTGTCGACCTCGTCGACGATGGCGTAGTTGAAGGGGCGGTGCACCAGCTCGTCGGCGCGATACTTCATGTTGTCGCGCAGATAGTCGAAGCCGAGCTCGTTGTTGGTGCCGTAGGTCACGTCGCAGAGATAGGCGGCGCGCCGCTCCTCGTCGGAGAGGCCGTGCACGATCACGCCCACGCTCAGGCCGAGGAAGCGGTAGATCGCGCCCATCCATTAGGCGTCGCGCCGGGCGAGATAGTCGTTCACGGTGACGACATGCACGCCCTTGCCGGCGAGCGCGTTGAGATAGACGGGCAGGGTGGCGACCAGCGTCTTGCCCTCGCCGGTCTTCATCTCCGAGATGATGCCCTCGTGCAGCACCATGCCGCCGACCAGCTGCACGTCGTAGTGGCGCTGGCCGAGCGTGCGCTTGGCCGCTTCGCGCACGGTGGCGAAGGCATCGGCCAGGAGATCGTCCAGGCTCTCGCCCTTGGCCAGCCGGTCGCGGAACTCGGCGGTCTTGGCGGCGAGCGCCTCGTCCGAGAGCGACTGGAACTTCGCCTCCAGCGCGTTGATCGCGGGCACGCGCTTCTGGAACCGCTTCAGCATGCGGTCGTTGGAGGAGCCGAACAGCTTGCGGGCAATGGCGCCGAACATCGAACCCTCGGGCGCGGAGGCGGGCGGGCGGGGCCGCGGGTGGCGGCCTGCGGCGGGGCGCCGCGCTGCCGGCCTCCGGCAAAAACGGGCCGACCGCGCATCTGCGACACGCGGCACGGCCCAGCGTTGCCACCACAGATAGACGCGGGTCCGGGCCAAGTCAACGACGGGTCCGGGGACGGGCCGGGGGTCCTGCCGGTCGCGGCTGCGTGTGGTCGGGCCGGGGCGGGGCGGGGCCGTGGCGCGGCCAGCGGCCCGGCGGCGGCCAAGCCGGCCGGGTGCCGGCCAAGCCCTTGCGGGCGCGTCTCTTTTCGCTGCCCGGGCCGCGGCCGCGGGCCGGGGGCGTGGGCCGGGGGCGTGGGCCGCGCGCCGGGGCCTGGGCGGCCAAGCGGGCCGATCCGGTGCCGCTGCCCAGGCCGGGCGGAGGAGCGGGGGGCGTCCGGGCCTCGATGCCGTCCGTCCCTGGCGCGCCGCCGCCGCTGTCGCTTCCCCGCCCGACTCCACCTCGGCGCGCAGCGCGCGCTTGAGCCGAAGCGGTGATTGGGCGATCATCCGCGCCGCCGCCGCCCGCAGCCTTGTCCGTGCCCGCGGGCGGCGACCGTTCCCGGAAGGACCCTTCATGCCCCGCGCCTGCCGCCCCGCCGCCCGCACGAAGCGGGCCAACCGCCTCGGCCCGCTTCTTGGCCTTGCTCTTGGCGCGACGCTTGCCCTTGGCGTGCCGGGGGCCGCGCGCGCGCAGGTCCAGCTTGCCAACCCCGGCAACGACCCTGTGGTGGCGCGCGTCGATGGTGCGCCGGTGCACATGTCCGAGATCGCCGAGTTCGCCCGCCAGCTTCCCGCACAGGTCCAGCAGATGCCGCCGCAGGTGCTGTTCCCGATGCTGATCGAGCAGGTGATCGCCCAGCGCGTGCTGCTCGACGCGGCGCGCAAGGCCAATCTCCAGGACAGCGAGGAGGTGCGCCGCCGGGTCGCCCGCGCCGAGGCCGAGGCGATGCAGAGCGCCTATCTCTCGCGTGAGCTCGACCAGATCATCACCGAGCAGGCGATCCGCGCCCGCTACGAGCGCGACATCGCCAACCGCCCGGCCGCGGCCGAGGTGCGGGCAAGCCACATCCTGCTCGCCACCGAAAGCGATGCGCGCGCGGTGATCACGGCGCTTGCCGGCGGCGGCGACTTCGCCCAGCTTGCGCGCGAACGCTCGCGCGATCCGGCCGGGCGCAATGGCGGCGATCTCGGCTTCTTCAAGCGCGAGGACATGGTGGCCGAATTCGCCGAGGCCGCCTTCGGCATGCAACCCGGCCAGACCAGCGCGGCACCGGTGCGCACCCAGTTCGGCTGGCACGTCATCCGCGTGGCCGAGCGGCGCGAGATGCCCAAGCCCTCCTTCGACGATGCGCGCGAGGGGCTGATGCGCGCGATGAGCGAGGAGGCGATCGAGCAGGTGATCGGCCGGCTGCGCGCCGCCGCCCGCATCGAGCGCGTCGCCCCGGAAGGCGGCGGCGCCGCCCCGCGCGGGGCGCCGATCCCGGTGCCTGCCCCCGCGCCCGTCCCCGCCCCCGCGCGCTGAGGCCGCCGGTGCGCCCCGCCTTCCTGCCCGCGCACGCCAAGGCGCAGCGACGACGACGAGGCCGCGCCGCCATCGCCCCCGCCGCCGCCGCCTGCTTCCGGGCCTGCTTTCGGGCCTAGCCCCGCCACCCCGATCGCCCGCGCCCGCGCCGCCACAGGCGCCGGCCGGTCCGGTCCGAACCACGAAAAGCCACTGCCATGCCGCCGATCCCCGTCTCCAAGCTTGCTCCCGCCTCGCTGCCCGCGATGCCCGCCGTGCCGGGCGTGCGCCTTGGCGCCGCCGAAGCCGCCATCCGCTACAAGGGCCGCGTCGATGTGGTGATGGCCGAGATGCCGCCCGGCACCACCGTCGCCGGTGTTCTGACGCGCACCAAATGCCCCTCGGCGCCGGTCGATTGGTGCCGCGCCGCGCTAAAGGGTGGCAAGGCGCGCGCCGTTGTCGTCAATGCCGGCAACGCCAACGCCTTCACCGGCAAGCTCGGCGCCGATGCCGCCCGCCGCACCGCCGAGGCCGCCGCCAAGGCGCTCGGCTGCAAGGCGAGGGAGGTGTTCCTTGCCTCCACCGGCGTGATCGGCGAGCCCCTGCCCGACGAGAAGATCCGCGCCGCGCTGCCGGCATTGCGCGCGCGTCTTTCGCCCGCGCCCTGGGCCGATGCCGCGCGCGGCATCATGACCACCGACACCTACCCCAAGGCGGCGACCCGCACCGCGCGCATCGGCGATGCCACCGTGACGATCAACGGCATCATCAAGGGCTCGGGCATGATCGCGCCCGACATGGGCACGATGCTGGGCTTCGTCTTCACCGACGCCAAGCTGCCGGCGGCGGTGCTGCAGACGCTGCTCTCGCGCTCGACCGAGACCACCTTCAACTGCATGACGGTGGATGGCGACACCTCGACCTCGGACACGGTGCTGCTGTTCGCCACCGGCGCGGCCAGGCACAAGCGCATCACGCGCGCCGCCGATCCCGCGCTCAAGGATTTCCGTGCCAAGCTGCACGACATCCTGCACGAGCTCTGCCAGCTCGTGGTCAAGGATGGCGAGGGGATCGAGAAGCTGATCACCATCAACGTCTCCGGCGCGGTCAGCACGCGCTCGGCCAAGCGGCTCGGGCTCGCGATCGCCAACTCGCCCCTGGTCAAGACCGCGATCGCGGGCGAGGACGCGAACTGGGGCCGCATCGTCATGGCCGTGGGCAAGGCCGGCGAGCCCGCCGACCGCGACAAGCTCTCGATCCGCATCGGCGGCGTGCAGGTGGCGAAGAAGGGCCTGCGCGTGCCGGATTACGACGAGGCGCCGGTGAATGCGCACATGAAGGGCCGCGACATCGTCATCGATGTCGATATCGGGCTCGGTCGCGGCAAGGCCACGGTGTGGACCTGCGACCTGACGCATGGCTACATCGACATCAATGGCAGCTACCGCACCTGAGGGCCACGCACGCGACGCCGCCGCGCCGGAGGGAGGCTTCGCGCCCCTTCTCTCCGAACGGCTGCGGCTGCGCCCGCTCCGCGCCGAGGACGCGCCTGCCGTGTTCCGCCTGGTCAATGACTGGGAGGTGGCGCGCAACCTCGCGCGCGTGCCCTTCCCCTATCCGCGCGAGCTGGCCGATGACTGGATCGCCTCCACCCGGCGGCGGCTGGAGACGGGCGAGGAACTGACGCTCGCCATCACCGGGCGCGAGGACGATACGCTGGTGGGCGTGGTCGGGCTGACCATCGACCGCGCCCGGCGCGAGGCGCGGCTCGGCTACTGGGTCGGGCGCCGCTTCTGGGGCCATGGCGCGGCGGGCGAGGCGGCGGCGCGGCTGGTCGCCTACGCCTTCGCGCAGCTCCCGGTCGATCGCATTACCGCCAATGTGCTGGCCGACAATGCAGCCTCGATCCGCGTGCTGGAGAAGGCCGGCCTGAAACCCGCCGGCGAGGGCGAGGAGGAGTTCCAGTCGCACCAGCGCGCCATGCCGGTGCGGGTGTTCGCGCTCTCCCGCGCCGATCTGCTCGCCGCGCACGGGCTCGGCGCGGCGAAGCAGCCCGAGGCGGCGCGCCCGATCGTGCTCGTTTCCGCCGTGGCGCTGGTCGATGGCGATGGCCGCGTGCTGCTGGCCCAGCGCCCCGAAGGCAAGGCGCTGGCGGGCTTGTGGGAGTTCCCGGGCGGCAAGGTGGCGCCCGGCGAGACGCCGGAGGCGGCGCTGATCCGCGAGATGAAGGAGGAGCTCGGCATCGACGTCACCGCTGCCTGCCTTGCCCCCTTTGCCTTCGCCAGCCATGCCTACGAGGCGTTCCACCTGCTGATGCCGCTCTATCTCTGCCGGCGCTGGGCCGGCACGCCGCGCGCGGTCGAGGGCCAGCAGCTTGCCTGGGTGCGCCCGGCCAGGCTTGCCGACTATCCGATGCCGCCGGCCGACAAGCCGCTGGTCGCGCTGCTGCGCGACTTCCTCTAGCCTGTCCGCCCCACCCGACCGCCAAGGCCCCGCCGCGCCATGCCCGCATCCGTCACCGACAGCGCCACGCCGATCGCCTGCCTGATCGTGATCGGCAACGAGATCCTCTCGGGCCGCACCCAGGATGCCAACATCAGGTTCCTGGCCACGCGCCTGGCCGAGATCGGCATCCCGCTGCGCGAGGTGCGCGTCATCCCCGATGTGCGCGAGACCATCGTCGCGGTGGTGAACGAGTTGCGCGCGAAGTTCGACTATGTGTTCACCACGGGCGGGATCGGGCCGACCCATGACGACATCACCAGCGAGTGCGTGGCCGAAGCCTTCGGCCGGCCCTGGATCGTGCACGAGGAGGCGCGAAGGCGGCTCGCTGCGCACTACAAGCCGGGCGAGTTCAACGCCGCGCGCATGCGCATGGCGACCATGCCCGCAGGCGCGGCGCTGATCGACAACCCGGTCTCGGTGGCGCCGGGCTTCATCATCGGCAATGTCCATGTCATGGCCGGCGTGCCACGCGTGATGCAGGCGATGTTCGAGACGCTGGCCCCGTCCTTGCGCGGCGGGCCGCCGGTGGTCTCGCGCACTGTCTCGGTGCTCGGCCTGCCCGAAGGCATCGTCGCCGAGGGGCTGGGCGCGATCCAGAAGCGCCATCCCGCGCTCGACATTGGTTCCTATCCCTTCTACCGCCCGACCGGCAACGGCACGGCGCTGGTGGCCAAGGGCACCGACGCGGACGCGGTGGCCAAGGCGGCGGGCGAGATCCGCGCCCTGATCGAGAGCTTCGGCAAGCAGGCGGTCGAGGGCGAGATTCCCTGATCGGCCGGACGGCATCCGTCCGGGCGGGGGACTCAGCCGCGCGCGATGAAGCGGGCCAGCCGCACGGCGGTATGGCCCTTGCTCGTGCGCAGGGACGGCATCACCAGCAGGCAGTGGTCGTGCGGCGTGCGCACCTCGGCATCGCCGTCGAGCGCGATCAGGGTATTGCGCCGCTCGATCATGTCCCCGCCATGCACCTCGCGCACGAAGGCGAAGCTTGAGGTCTTGGCGGTGATGGTGCGCGTAACGCGCGCCAGACGCGGGCGGGTGAAGGCGGGCGCGGCGGGTTGCAGCGCGCGCGCCGCCTCGGGGGCGATCATGCCCTGCCCGAGCAGCAGCGACAGTGCGGCGGCAAGCGACACGGCGGGCGTCTCGCGCCGCCAGTGCTGGCCGCTTTCGACGAGAAGTCCCGTGGCGGTGCCGTCGGCGGCGACGAAGCGGGCATAGTCGATCAGGCGCGGCCCGTTGGCGTGGCCCTGATCCACCACCACCAGCGCCGGGGCGCCGAGCGAAAGGGCCAGCGCCTCGGTGCGTGGCTGCGGGCCGCACAGGATCAGCGGCACGCTTTCCCACAGCATCGAATGCAGGTCGAGCACGATATCGGCGCGATCGACCAGGGGGCGCATGGCGCGCGCGCGCGCAAGCTCGGTCGATTGCCGGTCGCCTTCCAGTTCGGCCGCCGACCAGATGCGGTTCATGTCCTCGTCGACGAAGCGGCTGGTGGTGGGCTCGCTCGGATCGAAGCGGCTGAAGGCATCGACATTGGCGAAGCCCATCGTCAGCCGCCCGCGCAAGGGCCGCACGCCGGCGCGCAGCAGCGTGTCGATGGTGATCGCCCCGCACAGCTCGTTGCCATGCATCAGGGAGACGAGCAGCACATGCGGCCCGGGCTCGGGCCCGGCATAGGACCAGAAATAGGGCACGCCAGAATTGCCCGCCCGCCACGGCGCGATGTCCGGCGGAGTGATCTCCACAGGGAATCGCAGCTCGGGCGGGCGGAGGAGCGTCATCGCCTGCGGGGCCTACTGCGCCATGGTCTCGACCAGGCGGCGCAGGAAGCGCTCGCAGGCGGCGATCTCGCTCTCGGCGATGTACTCGTCCGGCTGGTGCGCCTGCGCGATCGCGCCCGGCCCGCAGACGATGGTCGGGATGCCGGCCTCCTGGAACAGCCCGCCCTCGGTGCCGTAGGAGACCTTGCCCGTGCTGTTCGAACCCGTGAGCGCCTTCACCATGTCGGTAAGCGCGTGCTTCTCGGGCAGGCCGAGCGCCGGGATGCGCGCATAGCGTGCCCAGGAGAAGCCGGCATCGGGAAAGACGGCCTTCATCTCGGGCTCGATCGCGCGCTCGCAATGGGCGCGCACCTCCGCGAACAGCGCATCGACGTCGGTGCCGGGCAGGTAGCGCCATTCGAAGATGAAGCGCGCCTCGTGCGGCACGACATTGAGCGCGGAGCCGGAGTGGAAAACGCCCGTATGCACGCTGGTATAGGGCGGGTCGAAGCCCTGGTCATAGGGTCCCTGGTCGCGGAAGCGCCGCGCGGTGGATTTCAGGAACGCCACCGCCTCGGCCGCCGCTTCCAGCGCATTGACGCAGCGATTGGTCATCGAGGAATGGCCGGGCAGCCCGGCCACCGTGGCGATGATCGAGAGCTTGCCCTTGTGCGCGATCACCGGCTTCATCTGCGAGGGCTCGCCCACGATGCAGATGCGCGGCTTGACCGGCCTCTTGAGTATGTCGGCGATCATGTAACCCACGCCCTGGCAGCCGATCTCCTCGTCGAAGGAGATGCAGAGATGCACCGGCTCCTTGAGCGGGGCGGCCTTGAACTCGGGCACCATCGCCAGCATGGTGGCGACGAACCCCTTCATGTCGCAGGCCCCGCGCCCGAACAGCCGCCCGTCGCGGCGCTTGAGCGTGAACGGGTCGCTGGTCCAGGCTTGGCCGTCCACCGGCACCACGTCGATATGGCCCGAAAGCGCCACCCCCGGACGGTCCTGCGGCCCGATGGTGGCATAAAGGCACGCTTTGTCGCCCTCAGGATTGTGGGAGAGGAAGCTCTCCACCCCGTGACGGGCGAGATAATCCTTGATGAAAGCGATCGCCTCGAGATTCGAATTCCGGCTCGTGGTGTCGAACCCCACGAGGCGTTCCAGCATCTCTACGCTCGTCATGCGTGACATCGGCCCGGCCCGCCCGTCTCTTGTGCCTGCTGCTCTTGTGCCTGCTGCGTGAAGTCTTGGCGGCAATCTTTCCATCTACTATGGATCGGGCGAGCCGTGAAGGCCACCCCGCCCGCGCCCCGCCGGCCGCCTCGCCGGCGGCGCCGCCCGGGCCGGACAGGAAGGGAGAAAGACGCCATGCCGCCAGCCCCGCGCATCGCCATCCTGGGCATCCACCTCGAGGCCAACAGCTTCGCGCCGGTGACGGTGAAGGAGGATTTCGTCCGGCTGTGCTGGCGCGCGGGCGAGGAGCTGACGATTGAGGCGCGCAAGCCCGCCCCGGCCACGCCGCCCGAGATACCGGGCTTCTACCAGCGCATGGACGAGACCGGCGCCTGGACCCCGGTGCCGATCCTGGCGATCGCCAGCCCGCCCGGCGGGCCGATGGAGCAGGGCCTGCTCAACGACGTGCTCGACGAGATGCGCCAGCGCCTTGCCGCCGCGCTGCCGGTCGATGGCGTCTACATCCCCAATCACGGCGCCTGCAGCGCCACCGGCGACCTCGACCCCGACGGCACGCTCTATGCCATGGTGCGCGAGATGGTCGGCCCCGAGGTGCCGGTGGTAGGCACGCTCGATCTGCACTGCAACATCAGCGAGCGCCAGGTCGAGGCGGCGAACGCGATGGTGATCTACCGCACCAACCCGCATGTCGATCAGCGCGAGCGCGCCGCAGAGGCGGCCGACATATTGCGCCGGCTGCTGGCGGGCGAACGAACCGCGATGGCCTTCATCCGCCTGCCGCTCTGCGCGCCCTCGGTGACGATGCTCACCGCCAAGGGCGCCGGTCCTTACGCCGACCTGCTCGACTACGGCCAGACGCTGCTGGGTGGCGACGTGCTCAACGTCTCGATCGCCGGCGGCTTCGTCTATTCCGACCTGCCCAAGAACGGCATGGCGATCATCGTCACCGCGGGCAACGGCAATCTCGGCGCGGCGCGGCAGGCGGCGATCGCGATCGCGCGGCGGGCGTGGGGCGAGCGGACGCGCTATCACCGCGCGCTGATGAGCATCGAGGATGCGGTGAAGCTCTCCCAGGCCGTGGCGGCCGATCCTGCCCGCCTGCCGGTGATCTATTCCGATGCCGGCGACAATCCGGGCGGGGGCGGGCGCGGCAACACGCAGTGGCTGCTCGCCGCCCTGCACGAGGCCGGGGTGCCGGGCGTGGTGCTTGGCGTGTTCATCGACCCCGAGCTTGCCGCCGAATGCCACCAGCGCGGCGAGGGCGCGCGCTTCCGCGCCGTGTTCAACCGCACCGAGAGCCAGTTCTCCAAGCGCTTCGAGGCCGATGCGCGCATCGTCAAGACGTCCGATGGCGTCGGCGTCGGCCGGCGCGGCTCGATGAAGGGGCGCAGCTTCAGCCTCGGCCCCGCGGCGCTGGTCGAACTCGAAGGCAGCGGCATGAAGGTTGTGCTGGGCAGCCTGCGCCGGCAGCTCAACGAGCCGATGATGCTGGAGATGTTCGGCATCGACATCGGAAAGGCGCGCACCGTGGTGGTGAAAAGCCGCGGCCATTTCCGCGCCGGCTTCGACGAGTTCTTCACCCCCGACCGGGTGTTCGAGGTCGATACCGCCGGCCTGACCAGCCCGATCCTCAGCCGCTTCCCCTTCAAGGGGCTGCCGCGCCCGGTCTATCCGATGGACGAGGACGCGGCCTGGACCGAGCCGGCCTGGGCCAAGGGGCTGTAGCGCGGCGCCAAGAGGAAGGCGAGCGCGGGCAAGGCGCAGGGGCGGCAAGCGCAGGGGCGGCAAGCGCAGGGGCGGCAAGCGAAGGGGCGCGGCCCGCAGCGGACCGCGCCCCGTTCCTGTGCCGCCGGCGCGGCGGCGTCAGTTCGCCGGGCGGGCGGACATCGCCACCGTGCGTTCGTCCATGCGTGCCTCGAACTCGATGCCGCGGCGCACCGCCCAGACATTCACCTGCTGGTAGAGCGGCACCACGGCCACATCTTCGAACGCCATGCGGGTGGCGCGCTGGAACAGCACCAGCCGCTTCTCGTCATCGACCGTGCGCAGCGATTCGCCGATCACCGTATCGAGCGCCGGGTTCGAGTAGCGCCCGCGGTTCGAGGAGCCGAGGCCGAGATCGCGGTTGAAGGTGGACACCAGCGCGCGCAGGGGCGAGGAGCCCTCGCCGGTGCTCGCGCCCCAGCCGACCAGGTGGATCGAGAAGTCCTGGCGCGCGGCGCGGGTGATGAAGCTGTTCCAGGGCAGCGCCTCGACCTGGGTCTGCACGCCGACGCGCGTCCACATCTGCGCGATCGCCTGGGCCACCTTGGAATCGTTCGGGTAGCGGTCGTTCGAGGTGTGGAAGGTCAGCCGGAACCCGTTCGGGTAGCCCGCTTCCGCCAGCAGGCGGCGGGAGAGGTCGGGATCGAAGGCCGGGGGCTGCACATCCTCGGTGTAGCCGAAGGTGCCGGGCGGCAGCCATTGGCCGGACGCCACCGCGACATTCTCCATCACCCGCTCGACGATCGCCTGGCGGTTGATCGCGTGCGACAGCGCCCGGCGCACGCGCGGGTCGCGCATCGGGTTGCTGGCCAGCGGGCGGCCGTTATTGTCGGTGGCGAAGGGGGTGGGCCCATCGCGGCTGTGGTCGGGCATCAGGAAGATCGAGCGCAGCGCCGTCACCTGCGCGATCGACAGGCGCGGATTGGCGCGCAGCCGCGCGAGGTCGCTGGTCGGCACCTGGTCGATGACATCGACATCGCCCGCAAGCAGCGCCGCCGTGCGCGCCGTGTCGTTGGCGATGATGCGGTAGTTCACGCGCTGCCAGTGCGGCTTCTGGCCCCAGAATCTCTCGTTGCGCTCCAGCTCGACCACCTGGCCGGGCACGAAGCGCGTCATGCGGTAGGGACCGATGCCGATCGCGGCGCGGCCATCGTTGAACGCCTCGGTCGGCACGTCGAGGCCGATCTTGCGGTTGACCAGGATCACCTGCGCCAGATCGTTGGCCATCAGCGGATAGGGGCCGTTGGTGCGGATGCGCACGGTGTGCGGGTCGATGATCTGCACCTCGCGCGCGGCGCGGGTGTAGATGACATAGGAGCCGGGGCTGTTCAGCACGCGCGGCACGCGCGCCAGCGTGAAGGCCACGTCCTCGGCGGTGAAGGGGCTGCCATCCTGCCAGGTCACGCCCTCGCGCAGCTTGAATTCCCAGGTGTTCTCGTCCACCACGCGCCAGCTCACGGCCAGGCTGGGCATGAGCTGGGCGCGCACGTCGCGATCGACCAGCGAGCCGAAGATGTGCATGCCCATCGCGTGGTTGGGCGAGGCGTTGTGGTAGTGCGGGTCGATCGAGGTGACCGGCGCGCCGACGCCGATGGTCAGCGTCTGCGCCCCTGCGGTGCCGGCGAAGGGCAGGGCCGTGGCGGCGCCGAGCGCGGCGGCAAGGGCGAGCGCCAGCGCCGGTGCGGCGGGACCTCTGGTGGCGGTGTGTGTCGGCATGAGTTCTCCTCCCTACTCGTGGCCGCATTCTTGGCCGGGCTCCACTTCGGGCCTGACGTCGGGCGGCGCTTGGTTACCACCCATCAAACCATGCCCCCGCCCGTCCTGCCAACGCCTTGCTCTGGGCACCGGCAGCGTCGGGGGCGGCGGCGGCGGCCGGGTCCCTTCACGTTGCTATACCTTTGGCCCCGGCAAAACCGCTATAAGCGTAGGCAATGCGCTGCCCGCCGGGCCACGGGATGGCAGCCGAAGCAACCAGATGGGGAGGTTCACGAGATGGCACGATCCCTTCGCCTGCGCGATTTCACCGGCGCTTCCGCCCTCGCGCTCGGGGCTGCCCTGGGCGCCTCGCTCGGCGCCCTCATGCCGGCCGCGCCCGCCATGGCGCAGACGCTGAACTTCGCGGTGGGGGCGCCGGTTACCTCGATCGATCCGCACTACCACAATCTCTCGCCCAACAACGCTCTGGCCGGGCACATCTTCGAATCGCTGGCCGATTTCGACCCGCGCCACCGCCTTGGCCCGGGACTGGCCGAAAGCTGGCGGGTGGTGGACGAGAACACCTGGGAATTCAAGCTGCGCCGCGGCGTCAAGTTCCACAACGGCCAGGATTTCACCGCTGAGGACGTGGCCTTCACCATCGCCCGCGTGCCGACGGTGCCGAACAGCCCGTCCTCCTTCGCGATTTACACCCGCGCCGCGCGCGAGGTGCAGGTGGTCGATCCCTACACGGTGCGCATCCGCACCAACGGCCCCTATCCGCTGATGCCGGTGGATATCGCCTCGATCTACATGCTCGACAGCCAGACCCATCGCGATCCCAAGACCGAGGATTTCAATTCGGGTCGGCTTGCGGTCGGCACCGGTCCCTACCGCTTCGTCTCCTACCGTCCGGGCGACCGGGTGGAACTGGCGCGCAACGACGCCCATTGGGGCGAGCGCCAACCCTGGGAGCGGGTGAACTACCGCATGATCACCAATGATTCGGCGCGCACGGCCGCGCTTCTGGCCGGCGATGTCGATGTCATCGACCAGGTGCCGACCAGCGACATCGCGCGGCTGCGCAGCGACCAGCGCACGGCGCTGGCCGAGATCACCTCGCTGCGCATCATCTATCTCCATCTCGACCGCTCGCGACCGGCGGGCCAGCCCACGCCGATGATCACCGACAATAACGGGCAGCCGATCCCCAACCCGCTGCACGATGGGCGCGTGCGCCGGGCCCTGTCGATGGCGATCGACCGCAAGGCGATCGTCGAGCGGGTGATGGAGGGGGCGGCGATACCCTCGGGGCAGTTCCTGCCGCCCGGCACCTATTCCTACGCGCCCGGCCTGCAACCGCCAGCCTACGACCCGGACGGCGCCAAGCGCCTGCTGGCCGAGGCCGGCCTGCCCAACGGTTTCCGCATCTCGCTGCACGGGCCGAACGACCGCTACATGAACGACGCCCGCATCATCCAGGCGATCGGGCAGATGTGGACGCGCATCGGCGTGCGCACCGAGGTGCAGCCGCTGCCCTGGACCACCTTCACCGCGCGCGCCGGGCGGCAGGAATTCGCCGCCTTCCTGGTGGGCTGGGGCTCGGGCACGGGCGAGGCGTCCTCGCCGCTGCGCTCGCTGGTGGCGACCTTCGACCGCAACACCGGGTTCGGCGCCGCCAACCGCGGGCGCTTCTCCAACCCCGAGATGGACGGGCTGTTGCGCCAGGCGCTCGGCACCGTCGATGACGAGCGGCGCGAGCAGATCCTGATCCGCGCGACCGAGGTGGCGATGCGCGATGTCGGCATCATTCCGATCCACAACCAGATCAACTACTGGGCGCATCGGCGCGCCGTGCAGGTGACCGCGCGCGCCGACGAACTGTCGCAGGCCATGAGCGTCCGCCCGGCCCGGTAGGACTGGCCCGTGCGGCCGGGGGCGGGGCAGGGCAGCCGCCCGCCCCCCCTGGTCCGTCGGGCGCCGCCTACCGCCAATGCTTGCCGCCCGCGGGGGGTTCCTGCATATAGTGGTCGCAATGAACCCGCCGGGCGCGGGCCGGAACCTGGTCCCGGGCGCGCCGCGCAGCGGGCAACGATCGGGCCGGCGCGGTGCGTCGCCGGGGGGTAGGCATGATCTGGACCACCACCATTAGCGCGTCGAGCCGCAGCGTCGCGGCCCGGAAGGGGGGCCGATGACGGTCTATCTCATTCGCCGCCTCATGCAGAGCGTGCTGGTGGTGTGGGTGATGTCGTTGATCGTGTTCCTCGGCGTGTTCGCCATCGGCGACCCGGTCGAGATCCTGATCGCGCCGGATGCCGACCAGATCGAGCGCGAGCGCGCCATCATCGCCCTCGGCCTCGACAAGCCGTTGTGGGAACAATATTTCATCTTCGTGCAGAACGCGCTGCGCGGCGATCTTGGCCGCAGCTTCGTGTTCAACGAGCCGGCGCTGCGGCTGATCCTGCAACGCATGCCGGCGACCCTGGAACTGGCCATCACCGCCACCCTGTTCGCGGTGGTGATCGGTATCCCGCTCGGGCTTTTGGCCGGGCTCAAGCCGAACGCCTGGTATTCGCGCACCATCATGGCCGGCTCGATCCTCGGCTTCTCGCTGCCCAGCTTCTGGGTCGGGCTGATGCTGATCATGGTCTTCGCCGTGCAGTTGGGCTGGCTGCCCTCGACCGGGCGCGGCGAGACGGCGATGCTGGGCGGCATCCAGTGGAGCTTCCTTACCGTCAACGGGCTGCGCCACCTGGTCATGCCGGCGCTGAACCTGTCCTTCTTCAAGGTGTCGCTGGCGATCCGCCTGACCCGCTCGGGCGTGCGCGAGACGATCCTGCAGGACTATGTCAAGTTCGCCCGCGCCAAGGGCCTGAGCCCGACGCGCGTGATCGGCGTGCACGTGCTCAAGAACATCATGATCCCGGTGGTGACCGTGATGGGCCTCGAGCTCGGCTCGACCATCGCCTTCGCGGTGGTGACGGAAAGCGTGTTCGCCTGGCCCGGGATGGGCAAGCTGATCATCGATTCGATCTATGTTCTCGACCGGCCGGTGATCGTCGCCTACCTGATGATCATCGTGTTCATGTTCATCATCATCAACCTGGTCGTGGATCTGACCTACTCGTTTCTCGATCCGCGCGTCCGCCTGGGGGAGAGCAAGGCATGACACCGCCGCCCGCCGAAGGCACGATCGTCGCCAAGCCCGCCGCAACGCCCGCCCCCGACAGCGAGGTGCAGGCGGAAACCGCGCCCGCCGCGGTGCGGGTGGAAACCCCGCTTCGTCGCTTCATCGTCGATTTCTGCGACAGTCCGCTGGCGCTGTTCGGGCTGGCGGTGTTCGCGGTCATCGCCTTCATCGCCATCTTCGCGCCCTGGATCAGCCCGCAGAACCCCTACGACCTTGCCCAGCTCGACATCATGGACGGGCGGCTCGAGCCCGGCTCGCAGAGCATGGACGGCAAGACCTTCTATCTCGGCACCGACGACCAGGGCCGCGACATGATGTCGGGCATCTTCTACGGGTTGCGCATCTCGCTGCTGGTGGGCGCGGGCTCGGCCCTGATCGCGCTCCTGGTCGGCACCACGCTCGGGCTCACCGCCGCCTTCTTCGGCGGGCGGGTGGACAGCGTGATCATGCGCATCGTCGATCTCCAGCTCTCCTTCCCCACCATCCTGGTGGCGCTGATGATCCTGGCGATCCTGGGCAAGGGTATCGCCAACGTCGTGCTTGCCCTTGTCATCGTGCAATGGGCCTATTACGCGCGCACCGTGCGCGGCTCGGCCCTGGTCGAGCGGCGGCGCGAATATATCGAGGCGGCGCAGTGCCTTGCCCTGCCCAACCGGCGCATCCTGTTCCGCCATCTCCTGCCCAACTGCCTGCCGCCGCTGATCGTGGTCGGCACGATGCAGGTCGCGCACTCGATCTCGCTCGAGGCGACGCTCTCCTTCCTCGGTGTCGGCGTGCCGATCACCGAACCCTCGCTCGGCCTGCTGATCGCCAACGGTTTCGAGTACATGCTCTCGGGCAAGTACTGGATCAGCTTCTATCCGGGCATCGCGCTGCTGGTGACCATCGTCTCGATCAATCTCGTGGGCGATCACCTGCGCGACGTTCTCAACCCGCGCCTGCAGAAGTAAGCCCCGCCGATGAGCCTTGCCGCGCCCGCCTCTGCCGCGGCGGCCCCCGCCGCCGTGCCCGCGACCGCCGCCCCGCCCACGCTCGAGGTGCGCGGCCTGCGCACCCACTTCTTCACCCGCGCCGGCGTGGTGAAGGCGGTCGATGACGTGTCCTTCACCGTGCGCAAGGGCAAGATCATGGGCCTGGTGGGCGAATCCGGCTCGGGCAAGACCGTCACCGGCTTCTCGGTGATCGGGCTGGTCGATCCGCCCGGCCGCATCGTCGATGGCGAGATCCTGTTCCACGGCCAGAACCTTGCCCGCCTGTCCGAGGAGGAGATGCGCAAGCTGCGTGGCAACCGCATCGCCATGATCTTCCAGGACCCGATGATGACGCTCAATCCGGTCCTGCGCGTCGATACCCAGATGATCGAGACCGTGCTGGCGCACGAGAAGGTGGACAAGGAAACCGCCCGCCAGCGCGCCCGCGACGCCTTGGGCCAGGTCGGCATCCCGAGCCCGGACGAGCGGCTGAAATCCTATCCGCACCAGTTCTCGGGCGGCATGCGCCAGCGCGTGGCGATCGCGATCGCGCTCCTGCACAAGCCCGAGCTGATCATCGCCGACGAGCCGACCACCGCGCTCGACGTGACGATCCAGGGCCAGATCCTGTTCGAGGTGCAGAAGCTCTGCCGCGACTCGGGCACCAGCCTGATGTGGATCACGCACGACCTTTCCGTGGTGGCGGGCCTGGCGGACGATATCTGCGTGATGTATGCCGGCCGCGTGGTCGAGAAGGGCACGGTGGACGAGGTGCTCGACCGTCCGCTCCATCCCTATACGCGCGGGCTGATCGGCTCGGTGCCAAGCCGCAACGTGCGCGGCAAGCCGCTCGTGCAGATCCCGGGCATGACGCCCTCTCTCCTGAACCTGCCCAGGGGCTGCGCCTTCCGCAGCCGCTGCCCGCGCGCCGATGATGCCTGCATGAGCGAACCCGCCATCACCGAGCCCCTGCCGGGGCGCGAGATACGCTGCGTCCACCCGCACCTGGAGGGCGCGGCATGAGCAGCACCAGCCTCGCCGCCGCCCAGGCCGCCTCCGCGGCTGCCGCCGCCGCCACCCACACCACCACCGCGAGCCAGGCCGGCCGCACGCCGATGGTCGAGCTGCGCGGCGTCTCGAAGCAGTTCCGCAAATCGCTCGATTTCGCGGCCAAGCTCGCCAACTATCTCGGCGCCGGCATGCGCGAGGAAGTGGTGCATGCGGTCGACAGCGTGAATCTCCGCGTCTACGAGGGCGAGGTGGTGGGGCTGGTGGGCGAATCCGGCTGCGGCAAGTCCACGCTCGGGCGCATGGTCGCGGGCATCCTGCCGCAGAGCCAGGGCGATGTGTTCTGGCGCGGGCGCAACTTCAAGGAGCTGCCCCCGGCCGAGGCGGTGGCCGCGAAGCTCAAGATCCAGATGATCTTCCAGGACCCCTATGCCAGCCTCAATCCGCGCATGCGGGTGAAGGAGATCATCGGCGAGGCGCCGCGCATCCACGGCACCGTGCCGGCGGCCGAGGTGGACAGCTACATCGACGATGTGATGCGCCGCTGCGGCCTGGACCCGGCCTTCAAGCGCCGCTACCCGCACCAGTTCTCGGGCGGGCAGCGCCAGCGCATCGGCATCGCGCGCGCGCTGGCCGTGAAGCCCGAGTTCCTCGTCTGCGACGAGGCTGTGGCCGCGCTCGACGTGTCGATCCAGGCGCAGATCCTGAACCTGTTCATGAAGCTGCGCGCCGATCTTGGCCTGACCTACCTGTTCATCAGCCACGATCTCGGCGTGGTCGAGCACCTGTCGGATCGCGTGGTGATCATGTATCTCGGCCGCGTGGTCGAGGAGGCGCCGACCGAGGACGTGTTCAAGCGCCCGAACCATCCCTACACCCAGGCGCTGCTGTCCGAGGTGCCGCGCATCGAGAGCCGCAAGCGCAGCTTCGCCGGGGTAAAGGGCGAGATCCCGAGCCCGCTCAACCCGCCCACGGGCTGCCATTTCCATCCGCGCTGCCCACACGCGACCGAGCGCTGCAAGGTCGAGGCGCCGCGCCTGCGCGAGATCGCGCCCGGCCGCTTCTCCGCCTGCCACCTCAACGACGCCACCGCCTGAGGCACAGGCAACGCGCAGGCAGGGCGCCTGCGCGCCGGGGCGGCCGTTACACTCGGTTTCACTTCGGAACGGGCAGGCGCGCGGGCGGGATGCTATAGCATCGGCCGGATCATCGCGGCACGACACCTGCCGGGGGCGCCTGCGCCGCGGGTCCATCCTCAGAGGCTTTTCCGAGGAGCCGCACCATGGCCCTGCCCCAAGCCCCCGCCGCTGCCATCGACACGCCGCCCGACACAGGGACCGCTGCCGCTGCCGGCTATTCCGGGGTTTCGATCGCCCTGCACTGGATCGTCGCGGCGCTGACGATCTACCTGTTCGTCAATGGCGAACAATTCGCCGGCCTGCCGCGCGGGCCAGAGGCCGGCGCCCTGCGCGCCTTGCACAATTCCGTCGGCATGATCGCCATCCTGGTCTTCGCCCTGCGCATCGTCTGGCGCATCCGGCGCGGCACGCCGCCCGCGGGCAACGAATCGCCCGCGCTCAACCTGCTGGCGGGGCTGGTCCATTGGGGGCTGCTGGCGGCGCTGGTGGTGCTGTCGGTCACCGGGCCGCTGGCGATCTGGTCGGGCGGGCGCGGCATCGCCGTGTTCGGACTGTTCACCATCCCCTCGCCAATGGCGCGCAACGGCGCTGTCCATCTCTGGTCCGAGGTGATCCACGGCTATGCCTCGGACGCGCTGGTCCCGCTCGTGCTCCTGCATGTCGCGGGCGCGATCAAGCACAGCCTGTCCGTGCGCGAGATGGGCGGCGGGCTCATCCGCATGCTGCGCGCGGTGCCGCGCGGGCACTAGATCCGCGCCCCGCGCGGACTGTGCCCTAGCCCGGCGCGATCTCGAGCCGGGTCGGTGCGGCCGGATCGGCGGCGAAGGCGCGGCTGCGCGCGGCGCGCGCGGCCGAGGGGCCGTATTCCTCGTCCAGCCATGCGATCACATCCTCGGCCAGCCAGGGACCGAGCGAGGTCCGGTAGCCGGGCCAGGATTGCTGCAGGGCGTGCCAGTCATTGTCCGCGCGCCGCTCGAGCCACAGCCCGCCCCCGCGCAGGAACAGGATGACGAAGCGCGGACCCTTGTGCTCGGCCTCGGACAGGGCGGCACCGGCGCGCGCGGCTTGCGCTGCGGCGACGCCGATCGGCGGCGGCGTGCTGCCGGCGGTCGCGGCGTCCGGCGCATTGACCGGGGCCGCGGCGCCCGCCCGCGCCCAGCGCAGGGCGGCCGCATCGTCGCTTTCGCGCGCCTCGACCCAGCGCCCGCCCGCCTCCGTCTCCTCGTGCTTCCAGAACGGCGCGCCGGTTTTCAGCCAGTCGATCAGGAAGGCGGCGGCATCGAGCGCGGCCTGGCGGTGCGCCGAGGCCGTCGCCACCAGCACGATATTCTCGCCCGGCAGCAGGCGCCCGACGCGATGGATCACGGTGCAGCCGAGCAGCGGCCAGCGGGCTTGCGCCTCGGCGACGATGGCGCCGAGCGCGCGCTCGGTCATGGCGGGATAGTGCTCGAGCGTCATCGCCCGCACCGGGGCGCCGTCGGCCGATTTGTCCGCGCGCACCGTGCCCACGAACAGCGCGATGCCGCCGATATCGCTGCGCCCGGCGGAAAGTGCCGCGACCTCGGCGGCAACATCGAAATCCGCTTCCTGGACGGCGATGCGCGCCACGGCGCTAGCCGCCCGTCACCGGCGGGAAGAAGGCCACCTCGTCGCCCATGCGCACGGGCGCGTCGGGGCCGGCGAAGTCCTGGTTCACGGCGCAGCGCACCAGCCTGGTGTCGGCGAAGGCCGCCTCGTGCGCCGGGCTCTGCGTTCGCAGCCAGGCCACCAGCTGCGCCACGGTGGCCACATCGGGCGGCGGTGCGACCTCCTCCTCGGCGCGGCCGATCTTCTGGCGCATCCAGGCGAAGTAGAGGAGCTTCATCGCGGGAACTGGACGGGGCGGATCGTGCCGTCGGCGCCGAAGGCGGTGCCGCTGGCGCCGTCGCGATGGATGGTGCCGGGGCCGGAGGGGCCGAGATAGCCCATCACCCGGCGCGAGCCCGGCCCGATCACCACCGTCTCGCCATCCGCCGTGGTGGCGGTGCGCGGCGCCCGGGGCTCGGCCTCGGCGGCTTCGGACGGCGTGCGGCGGGCAAGATCGGCCAGGCTGGGCCGGCCCGCGGGCGTCGGGCTGAACTCGGTCTGCGGGCGCAGGGGCGGGGGCGTGATGCTGCCGGGCGTGCGCTGCGGCGGGGGCGGGGCGCGCATCGGATCGCGGCTGAGCTGGCGCGTTTCGCCCGGCAGGGCGGGCGAGGGGCCGGTATTGCCGGAGGTCGTCCGGGCCCGCCGCGCCGAGCCTGGCCGCGCCGCAGGCCGTGCGGGACTGGCCGCCGGGGCGGCCTCGCTCGCCGCCGGCTGCGGGGCGGAGACGCCGGCGCCGCCGCCCGACACCGACGCGGTGGTGATGCCATACATGCCGGTTTCCCGCTCGGCGGCGAGCGCGGCCAGCCGCTCGGGCGTGACCGTGCCATCGGGTGCCGGATGCGCGGCGGTGTGCGGGGTGATGTCGTCGATCGTGGCGCAGGCGGAAAGGCCGAGCGCCATCGTCCCCAGCAGCAAGGCTGCGAGCCTTCCCGTCCTGGCAGTGCGCAAGGTCATGCTCGCGGTTCCTTTGGCTTGGCCGCCCGACCGGTGCGGCGCGATGCAGCTAAAATGCGCCTTGGCCGGCCCCGTCTCAAGAGGCGCGGGCGCGGGCCCTGGCGGCGGCGGTGGCAGTGGCGGCCGCCCCCTCGGTTGCCGCCTCGGCGGCCGAGGGGGGCGCGGCCAGGAAGCGCATGACGAAAGCTTCCACCGCCGCCGGATCGTTCAGCGGCAGGAGCGGGCGCGCGAGGCCGGGCAGCGCGGCGGCGTCGGAGGCGACCGCGATCACCTGCGCATCCTCGGGCCAGAGCGGCGGCTTTCCGATCGCCGGGCGGTGCACCTCGATCTTCGGGAAGGGATGGGTCTTGAACCCTTCCACCAGCACGAGATCGACCGGGGCGAGATGGGCCAGCAGTTCCGGCAGAGCCGGCTCCGGCTCCGCGTGCAACTCGTGCATCAGCGCCCAGCGCTGGCCGGAGGCAACCAGCACCTCGCGCGCCCCGGCGACGCGGTGGCGATGGGTGTCCTTGCCGGGGCGGTCGATGTCGAAGCCGTGATGGGCGTGCTTGACGGTGGAGATGCCCACCCCGCGCGCAACCAGGCGCGGGATCACCGCGTCCAGAAGCGTGGTCTTGCCGCTGCCCGACCAGCCGACAATTCCGAGAACCCGCATGCGCCGTCCTTTCCCCTTGGCCCTGCAGTCTGCCGCGTAGTGTGCCGCGCGCTCAGCCGCCCGGGCCGGAGCGGCGCCGCGCCTCTGGCGTGCGCGCGGCATCGTTGCCCATGGCGTGGCCAAGCCCGGTGCGCAGATAGTCCCAGCCGGTGACGATGGTCAGGCCGGCGGCGACCCACAGCATCGCCTCGCCGATCGCGGTCACCGGCAGGAAGGCGAGCGCCAGCAGCGGCGCGGCGGAATCGCCGCCGATCAGGGTCCCGATCGCCACCATCTGCACGCCGGTTTTCACCTTGGCGAGCCGCGTCACCGGCAGGCCGAGCGCGTTGACGCTGGCCAGGAACTCGCGCAGGCCGGAAACCAGGATCTCGCGCAGCATGATCACGATCGCCGGGATCAGCGCCCATTTCGACATGCGGTCGAAGCCGACCAGCAGCATCAGCGTGGCCCCGACCAGGAGCTTGTCGGCGATCGGGTCGAACAGGCGACCGAAATCGCTCGACCGCTTGCGCGCGCGGGCAAGCTTGCCGTCGAGATAGTCGGTGAAGGCGGCAAGGATGAACAGGGCGCAGGCGGCCAGGTGCGCCCACGCGCCGCCGACGAAGAACAGCACGACAAAAACCGGTATCGCTGCCATCCGCGAGACGGTCAGCAGATTGGGAAGATCGTTCAGCACCAAGACTGTCCTTCCTGGCCGGCGCGTCCCTTCATGTGCGGCCATCGGCGGCGATCTTATCCGCCAGCATGCCCGGATGGAAATGCTCGTAGATGCGCCTGGCCATGGCGCGGTTGATGCCAGGCACGGCTTCGAGGTCGGACAGGCCCGCCTGCGCCACGCCGCGCGCCGAGCCGAAATGATGCAGCAGCGCCTTCTTGCGTGCCGGTCCCACGCCGGGCAGATCGTCGAGTGCGGATCGCGTCATCGCCTTGCCCCGCCCGCTGCGATGGGCGCCGATGGCGAAGCGGTGCGCCTCGTCGCGCAGGCGTTGCAGGAAGTAGAGCACGGGGTCGCGCGGCGGCAGGCCGAAGGGCTCGCGGCCCGGCAGGAAGAAGCGCTCGCGCCCGGCATCACGATCGGGGCCCTTGGCGATCGCCACCAGCGGCACATCCTCGACGCCGAGGTCGCGCAGCACCGCTTCGGCCGCGGCGAGCTGGCCGGCGCCGCCATCGATCAGTACGAGGTCGGGCCAGTCCTCGCCCTCGCGTTCGGGATTCTCCTTGAGCGCGCGCGAGAAGCGGCGCGTCAGCACCTCGCGCATCATGGCGTAGTCGTCGCCCGGCGGCAGCGGGCCCTTGATGCGGAAGCTGCGATAGGCTGGCTTGCGGAACCCCTCGCGCCCGGCCACCACCATCACGCCATAGGGCTCGCGGCCCATGGTGTGGCTGTTGTCGTAGACCTCGATCCGCTCGGGCGGGCCGGGCAGGGCGAAGACCGTGGCGAGGCCCTCCAGCAGCTCGGCCTGGGCCGCGCCCTCGGCCATGCGCCGCTCCAGCGCCTCGCGCGCGTTCAGAAGGGCATGGGCCAGCACGCGCTGGCGCTCGCCGCGCTGCGGCGCGTGCAGATCGACCTTGCGTCCGGCCTTGAGCGCAAGCGCCTCGGCGATCAGCGCCTGCTCGGGCAGCGGGTGGGACACCAGCACGGTGCGCGGCGGCGGCTTGTCGTCGTAGAATTGACCAATGAAGGCGGCGAGCACGTCCGGCGCCTCCTCGCTCCGGGCGTGGCTGGGGAAATAGGCGCGGTTGCCGTTGTTGCGCCCGCCGCGCACGAAGAACACCTGGACGCAGCTTTGCCCGCCCGCCTGCCAGAGCGCGATCACGTCGGCATCGCCGAGCGCCTGCGGGTTGACGTCGCTCTGCTGCTGGACATGGGTCAGGCCGCGGATGCGGTCGCGCAGCGTGGCGGCGCGCTCGAAGGCCAGCGCGGCGGCGGCGGCTTCCATCTCGGCGGCAAGCGCGCGCTGCACGCCGGCCGTCTCGCCGCGCAGGAAGGCGCGCGCCTGCTCGACGAGCCTGGCGTAGTCGGCAGGCGCGATGCGCCCGACGCAAGGCGCGGCGCAGCGCTTGATCTGGTAGAGCAGGCAGGGCCGGGTGCGGCTCTCGAACACAGAATCCGAGCAGGAGCGCAAGAGGAAGGCGCGTTGCAGGGCGGTCAGCGTCTGGTTCACCGCCCAGGCCGAGGCGAAGGGGCCGAAATAGCTGCCCGGCCGGCTGTGCGCGCCGCGATGCTTCACCACCTGCGGGAAGTCGTGCCCGGCCGTGAGCAGGAGCCAGGGGAAGCTCTTGTCGTCGCGCAGCACGATGTTGAAGCGCGGGCGCAAGCGCTTGATCAGATTGCTTTCCAGCAGGAGCGCCTCGGGCTCGGTGCGGGTCAGCACCACCTCCAGCGCGGCGGTGTCGGTGACCATGCGGCGCAGCCGCTCGGGCAGGCGGCCGAGCTGGGTGTAGCTGGCGACGCGCTTCTTCAGGCTGCGCGCCTTGCCGACATAGAGCGCCTCGCCCTTGGCATCGAGCATGCGATAGACGCCGGGCCCGGGCGGCAGGGTGGGCAGCGCCGCCTCGATCACGGCCACGCCGCGCGGCGGCGGCGGCGCCTGAGAAGCGGTGTCCGGTGCTGCCGCCAAGGGCTTCTCCGGCATGGGTTCGGCGCCGGGGCCGGGCGCCGGGTCGGGTGGCTCGGGCGGCGGGTTTTTAGATGAATTTTCGGTCATGTTCTCGTGCCCGGGCGCGCCCGGCGACTTGTCCACCGAAGCTGTGGAAAACCCTGTTGGCAAAGGGTGCGCAGCCGCCGGAGTCGCGCAGAAACCCTAGTGATGCTGGAGTCTGCACAAGAAATGTGCACATTTATTAACCCATTGATTTTGAAGCGATCGACTGTTGTGCGGAGTCATCAAAGCTCGACACAACGGAAACAAGGCTTGCTAAGTCGTTGCAAATGGCGCGGTTCGGCTGCGTGTGCACAACTGACGCGAGCTTGGCCCGATTCTACCCTTGACGGCGCTCGATCTCCACGCCCGCGGAAAAGGCATCGGGGAACACGTCGAGCTTCTCCACCCGCACCCGCGCCAGGCGCACGCGCGGGTCGGCCAGGGCCGCCTCGGCGATGCGCTCGGCCAGGGTCTCGACCAGGTTGACATGGCCCTGCGCCACGATCCGGCGCACGGCATCGGCAAGCTGCTCGTAGCAGACGACGCGGGACAGCTCGTCGGCGCCGGAGCCGGGCGTCGTGGCGGGGCCCGGCGCCGGAGCTGGGCGCGTGGCCGGCCCGCGCGACAGCCCGTCCGCCTCCTCGGCCACGGCTAGGTCGAGGTTGATGCAAAGGCGCTGCGCCGCCTCCTGCTCATGGCGATGGACGCCGATCCGCCCCGACAGCACCAGGTCGCGGATGAAGACATGGCGCAGGCCGAGCGCGGCTTCGGCCAGGCGGCGGGGCAGGGTGTCGGTCATGGCGCGGGGGGGGCCTATTCCTCGGCGGCGGCGGGGGCGTGCGGCGGGTGCCCATGGGCGGGCGCCCATTGCAGGTGCTGCCCGCCATCGAGCGCGATCATCTGCCCGGTCATGGCGGGCAGCGCAAGGATGGCCAGAAGGGCGCGCGCCACCTCCTCGGGGCTGGTGCCGCGCTGGAGGGGGGTGCTGGCGCATTGGCGGGCGAATTGCGCATCGCTCTGTCGCGCGCTCGGCAGGGCGGGGCCGGGCCCGATCGCGTTCACCCGGATGCGCGGGGCGAGCGCGAGCGCAAGCTGCTGCGTCAGCGCCCACAGCCCGACCTTGGAGACGGTGTAGGAGACGAAATAGGGCGTCACGCTCCACACCCGCTGGTCGAGCAGGTTGAGGATCACCCCCTCCGCCCCATCCGGCAGGTCGCGGGCGAAGGCCTGCGCCAGCACGAAGGGCGCGCGCAGGTTGGGCTCGATACGCAGGTCCCAACTCGCGCGGGTGGCGTCGTGCACGGTGTCGCGCTCGAAGGTCGAGGCGTTGTTGACCAGCACGCCGATCGGTCCGCCAAGCAGCCCGGCGGCGCGCGGCAGGAGCGGGGCCACCTCCTCCTCGCGGGCGAGGTCGGCGCCACGGGTGCCGGCCTTCACGCCGAGCCGGCGCGCCTCCTCGGCGAGCGCGGCGGCCTCGGCGGCGGAGCGGTGATAGTGGATCGCCACCGCGAAGCCGGCCTGCGCCAGGGCGAGCGTGATGGCGCGGCCGAGCCGCTTCGCGCCGCCGGTGACCAGCGCCGTGCGCGGCAGGGCCGGCGATAGCGGCAGGGCAAGGCGCGGATCGGGACGGGGGGTGCCCATGGTCATGGCAGGCGAAGGCCGGTTGCTGTTGTTTGCTCAGGGGCCGCGGCGGCTGCGTCCGCCGCCGCGCCGCTTGCTCGGATCGTAGCCGCCCCCGCCGGGGCCGAGCGGTTCGGGCACGCGCGCCTTCTCGCGCGCGGCGCGGCCCCTGGGCCGGCCCGCCCGCGGGCCGACGCCATAGGCGGCCGCGGCGGCGGGCGGGGCGCCGGGCGCCGTCAGGCCAAGCTCGGCCGCCTCCAGCCGCTTGATCTCGTCGCGCAGGCGCGCCGCCTCCTCGAATTCGAGGTCGGCGGCGGCGGCCATCATGCGCTTCTTCAGCTCCTCGATGGTGGCGCCAAGATCCTTGCCGACCAGCTGCGCCGGCCCGCCATCGGCCATCGGTGCCACGGTGACGTAGTCGCCTTCATAGACGCTGTGCAGCACGTCGCTGATCTGCTTCTTCACGCTCTGCGGCGTGATGCCGTGCGCCTCGTTCCAGGCGGTCTGCTTGGCGCGGCGGCGATTGGTCTCCTCGATCGCGTGGGCGAGCGAGGGTGTCATCTGCTCGGCATAGAGGATGACGCGGCCATCGATGTTGCGCGCCGCGCGCCCGATGGTCTGCACCAGGCTGGTCTGGCTGCGCAGGAAGCCTTCCTTGTCGGCGTCCAGGATCGCCACCAGCGCGCATTCGGGAATGTCGAGCCCCTCGCGCAGGAGGTTGATCCCAACCAGCACGTCGAACACGCCAAGCCGGAGGTCGCGCACGATCTCGATGCGTTCCAGCGTGTCGAAGTCCGAATGCAGATAGCGCACGCGCACCCCGGCATCGGCGAGATACTCGGTCAGGTCCTCGGCCATCTTCTTCGTCAGCGTCGTCACCAGCACGCGATGGCCCTTGGCGGCGGCGGCCTTGCACTCGGCGAGCAGGTCGTCGACCTGCTTCTCGACCGGGCGGATGATGCACACCGGGTCGATCAGGCCGGTGGGGCGGATCACCTGTTCGGCGAAGACCCCGCCGGTGCGTTCCAGCTCCCAAGGCCCGGGCGTGGCCGAGACGAACACCGATTGCGGGCGCAGGGCGTCCCACTCCTCGAACTTGAGCGGGCGGTTGTCGACGCAGGAGGGCAGGCGGAAGCCGAAATCGGCCAGCACCGACTTGCGGTTGAAGTCGCCACGATACATGCCGCCCACCTGCGGCACGGTGACGTGGCTCTCGTCGACGATCAGGATCGCGTTCTCGGGCAGGTATTCGAACAAGGTGGGCGGCGGCTCGCCCGGGCGGCGGCCGGTCAGGTAGCGCGAATAGTTCTCGATGCCCTTGCAGCTTCCCGTCGTCTCGATCATCTCGAGGTCGAACACGGTGCGCTGTTCCAGCCGCTCGGCTTCGAGCAGCTTGCCGCCGGCGCGCAGCTCCTCCAGCCGCGCGCGCAGCTCGTCCTTGATCAGCCGCGCCGCCTGCTGGAGCGTCGGGCGCGGCGTGACATAGTGGCTGTTCGGATAGACCGTGATCGCCGTGAGCGTATCGGTGCGCTCGCCGGTGAGGGGGTCGAACTCGGCGATGCTTTCCACCTCGTCGCCGAACAGCGACAGGCGCCAGGCGCGATCCTCCAGATGGGCGGGGAACAGCTCGACCGAATCGCCGCGCACGCGGAAGGCGCCGCGCTGGAAGGCGGCATCGTTGCGGCGGTACTGCAGCTCGACCAGTTTCTTGAGCAGCTCGTCGCGCCCGATGCGCTCGCCCAACCCCAGCTTCACGGTCATGGTGGCGTAGGTCTCGACCGAGCCGATGCCGTAGATGCACGAGACCGAGGCGACGATCAGCACGTCGTTGCGTTCCAGCAGGGCGCGCGTGGCCGAATGGCGCATGCGGTCGATCTGCTCGTTGATCTGGGCGTCCTTCTCGATATAGGTGTCGGTGCGCGGCACATAGGCTTCGGGCTGGTAGTAGTCGTAGTAGCTGACGAAATACTCCACCGCATTGTCGGGGAAGAAGCCCTTCATCTCGCCATAGAGCTGGGCGGCGAGCGTCTTGTTGGGCGCCAGGACCAGGGTCGGGCGGTTCAGGTTCTGCACCACATGGGCCATGGTGAAGGTCTTGCCCGAGCCGGTGACGCCGAGCAGCACCTGGTCCTTCTCGCCGCGCGCGAGGCCCTCGGTCAGATCGGCGATCGCCTGCGGCTGGTCGCCCGCCGGGGCGAACTCGGAGACGAGGCGGAAGCGCGGCCCGTCCGCCACCGGCGGGCGGCGGCGGGGCAGGAAGGTCAGGACGGGCGCGGTGGCGGCGAGCGTGTTCATGCGGGTGCGTGTCGGGGTGTTGCGGCCGGCGGCGTGGGGTCGCGCGGGGCAGTCTAGCCCGATATGGGACCGGGCGCGAAAGCCGCCAGGGGGAGCACCCGGGGGAACGCCCCGGGGGAGCGCCCCGGGGGCGCGCCCCGGGGGCGCGCCAGGAGGAACGCCGGCGCCTAGCGCCCGGCCGCGAGGGTGGCGGCGAAGGCGTCGTGCACGCGCGGCAGCTCGGGCGGCCCGATCTCGTGGTGCAGGCACATGCGCAGCCGCTCGCGCGCGAGCACGCTCACCCGCACGCCGCGCGCGGCCAGGGCGGCGGCGAAGGGGCGGGCGGCGCGGCCAAGCGCGCCGATCGCGACGGTAAGAAGGTTGCTCTCCACCTCGGCCGGATCGACCAGGCGCGCATCGAGCGCGGCAAGCAGGCGCGCCAATGCCTGGGCGTTGGCGTGGTCCTCGGCCAGCCGCTCGCGCATGGTATCCAGCGCGACGATGGCGCCGGCGGCGACGATGCCCGACTGGCGCATATGCCCGCCCAGCACGCGGCGGAAGAACAGCGCCTGCTCGAGCATGGCGCGCGGCATGGCCAGCACCGCGCCCACCGGCGCGCCGAGCCCCTTGCACAGGCAGACGGCGGTGGTGTCCGAGAAGCGCGCCATCTCGGCCTCGGGCCGGCCGAGCGCGATTGCGGCGTTGAAGATGCGCGCCCCGTCGAGATGCACCGGCACGCCGCGCGCGGCGCACAACTGGTAGAGCGCGGCCAGATGCGCCATCGGCAGCACCGCGCCCCCTTGCGCGGTGTGCGTGGTCTCGGCCACGACCAGGCGCACTGGCGGGCGCAGCCGCTCCTCGGCCGGATCGAGCGCGCGGGCGAGCAGGTCGAGATCGACCGCGCCGCGCACGCCCGGCAGGCTGCGCGCCGAGAGATGCGCGACGCTGGCCAGCCCCCCGAACTCGGCGGCGAGCACATGGCAGCTCTCCTCGCCCGCCACCTCGCCGACGCGGTTGGTGAGGATCATCAGCGCGATCAGGTTGGCCATGGTGGCCGAGGGCAGGAACAGCCCCGCCTCCTTGCCGAGCATGGCGGCAACGCGTTCCTCCAGCCGCGCCACGGTCGGGTCCTCGCGATAGCCGTCATCGCCGGTCTCGGCATTGGCCATCGCCGCGCGCATGGCAGCGGTGGGCGCGTGCACCGTGTCGGAGCGGAGGTCGATCGGGCGGGACATGGCGGGCGCTTCCCTGGCCGGAGGGGCGGGGCGGGGCAGGACGGAAGGGAGGCGCGCCCGCGCGGGCGGCGATGCTAGCACCGCCCGGCCGGTGCGGGGAGCGGGCGGAGGGGAGCGGGCAGCGGGGAGCGGGCGGCGCGCGTCCATCGCCGCACCTTGCCGCCCCGCCGCCCCGGGGCTAGCGTTGCGCCCCTGTGACGCACCCGCCCTTTCCCCTTCGCCAGAACGGAGCCCTTCCATGAAGCTCGCCGCCGAACGCATGGATCGCATCAAGCCCTCGCTGACCGGGGCGATGACGGCGCGCGCGCGCGACCTCAAGGCCGCGGGCAAGGACGTGATCGGCCTTTCGTCGGGCGAGCCCGATTTCGACACGCCCGAGAACGTCAAGCAGGCGGCGATCAAGGCGATCCTGGCCGGCGACACCAAATACACCAATGTCGATGGCACGCGGGCGGTGAAGGAGGCGATCCGCGCCAAGTTCAAGCGCGACAACGGCCTCGACTACGCGCTCGACGAGGTGATGATCTCCACCGGCGGCAAGCAGGTGATCTTCAACTCGCTGCTCGCCACCATCGACCCGGGCGACGAGGCGATCATCCCCACCCCGTGCTGGGTGAGCTATCCCGAGATCGTCAGCCTGGCCGAGGGCAAGCCGGTGTTCGTCGCCTGCCCGCAGAACAACGGCTTCAAGCTGCGCGCCGAGGATCTGGAAGCGGCGATCACGCCGAAAACCAAGTGGTTCATCCTCAACAACCCGTGCAACCCCACCGGTGCCGCCTACTCGGCCGAGGATCTGCGCCCGATCTGCGACGTGCTGCTCAAGCACCCGGATGTGTGGATCTTCACCGACGACATCTACGAGCACCTCGCCTATGACGGCTTCAAGCCGGCCACCATCGTGCAGGTGGAGCCGCGGCTGAAATCGCGCACCGTGACGATGAATGGCTGCTCCAAGGGCTATGCCATGACCGGCTGGCGCGTGGGCTTCTGCGGCGCGCCGGCGCCCTTGATCAAGCTCCTGATGAAGCTGCAGAGCCAGAGCACCTCGAACGTCTCGACCATCAGCCAGGCGGCGACGGTGGAGGCGCTGACCGGCCCGCAGGACAGCATCGGCAAGATGGTCGCGGTCTATCGCGAGCGGCGCAACCTGGTGGCCGAGATGCTCAACAAGGCGCCGGGCATTTCCTGCCACAAGCCCGAGGGCGCGTTCTACGTCTTCCCCTCGATCGCCGGCTGTATCGGGAAAACCTCGGCCGGCGGGCGCAGGATCACCACCGACGAGGATTTCGTGAACGCGCTGCTGGAGGAGAACGGCGTTGCCGCCGTGCATGGCGGGGCGTTCATGATGCCGGGCTATTTCCGCATCAGCTACGCCACCAGCACCGAGGCGCTGCGCGAGGCCTGCACGCGCATCCAGAAATTCTGCCAGGGCCTGCGCTGAAGCTGCGCTGACGGGGCCTGCGCTGAAGCCGCGCTGACAGTCGAAACGCTATCGGGCGCGCGCGGGGAGACCCGCTCGCGCCCGTGGCATTTTCACGCTTGAGGATGCGTCGCGCGCCCCCGATGCGCGCTGCCGCGCGTTTCGGTCGTGCGCGCTGCCGCGCGTTTCGGTCGTGCGCGCTGCCGCGCGTGGCCGGCTTGCGCTGCCGCGCGTCAGGCCGACAGGCGCTCGCTCTGCGGGTCGAGGCAGGGCGACAGGGCCACGCCGTCGTGCCGGATCACCACCGTGACCTGGCAGCGCCGGCCGGCGACACGCTCGGGCAGGGCATGCTGCTCGATGCGCACGGCGCCGGTGGCCGGATCAAGGAGATGCAGCGCGACCATCGCCGGCTGTCCGGGCGGGGGCAGGGGCAGGTCGGCTGCCGTGAGGCGCCAGGCGCTCATTGGTGCGCCGCTCTCGCGCGGCAGCAGGGTGCGGCCGGTCTGGCGCGCCTCCACCCCGTCCACCACGATCGCGCGCACGGCCAGCGTGGTGGCGCTGAGATTGCCGATATCGAGCGTGAGATGGCCGGGCGGGCGCTTCGCGGCCCCGACATGGGTGGCCATCACCGCCCAGACCAGGGACAGGCAGAGCCAGCCGGCGGCCCGCAGGACGCCACGGCGCGACCCGGGCCGGTTGGCCGCCGCATTGGCCGCTGCATTGGCCGTTTCGTCCGCCCTCGTGGCGGACGGCGCCTTGGCCGAAGCCGGCGCAGACTCCTCGGGCATTCGGGACACTCCTTGTGGCCCCTCTTAATGCAAGTAGGCCGGAGGGTTAGGACTTCGTCAAGGAGTCCCGAACATGGCGCGGCTAGTCTTTTTACCTGCGCGCCGCATTTCTAGACGCTCCGTTCCGCTGCCTTCCTCGGATCCTGGCAGTCTGGTGCGGGAACGGGCCGGCCTTGCCGAGCGCGGGCAAGCGCGCTCAAGGCGTTGGCCGGCCCTCCCCCGGATGGGCGCGCGCCGTTGGCCGGCGTTATGCGCCCATCAAAAGAACAGAACCCGCTCGTCCTTATCCTCGGACGCCCAGGGACCCAGCGGCAGGATGTTGCGGATCTTCGCCTTCGCGCGCTCGATCGTGTTCGGATCGATCTGGCCGTGCCCGAAGAAGTAGTTCTTCTTGTTGGGCATTTCGACCTTCCAGCAGCGCACGGCGCCGCCTTCATCCTCCTCCAGTGTCTCGAAGGAGAACTCGGCCTTGTCGTCCTTGTAGACGAAGGTGAGGTGCGACTTGGTGCCCTGATGGACGGCGATCATGGTGCCGTCGGCGTCCTTGACCACTTTCCGGCCGGGGCGCAGCCAAAGGCCTGCGATCTGGGCGCCTTCCTCGATCTCGTAGACTTCCATGGGAGTGGTCCTCGTACCTAAGGTCCGCCCCGCCTCCGAAACCAGATTCGCAGAATGCACAGAATGCGTCAACGAATATTATTATTTAGTCAATCATCCAGCCCGGCATGGTTGTAGCTGGCCTGCCCCTCCGGTCCCCGGCGCGGCCCGGTGCAACGGTGGCGGGGGGCCTGCTGATCGGCGCCGGCGGTCCCGCCCCCGGCGCGCCCGGGCACAACCCATCCTTGCCTGCATCCCCGCAAAGGGCTACGCATGCGCCCGCGCCGCGGCGCCGTCCTTTCCGCCGCCGGGCCACCCGCCCGCCGCGCCCCCCTTCGCCCCGTCCAAGGACCTCGACCATGCCCGCACTCGCTGACCGCCTCAAGAACGTCGAAGTCGCCGCTTCCTCCGCCGCCTCGGCCAAGGTCCGCGCTATGGCCGAGAAAGGCATCAAGGTGATCTCGCTCAATGTCGGCGAGCCCGATTTCGACACCCCCCGCCACGCCATCGACGCCGCCTACCAGGCCGCGCTTGCGGGCGATACGCACTATCCGGCGCAGGACGGCACCAAGGCGCTGAAGCAGGCGATCCAGCGCAAATTCAAGCGCGAGAACGGGCTCGATTACGCGCTCGACCAGATCATGGTCGCCAATGGCGGCAAGCAGATCATCTACAACGCGCTGATGGCGACCGTGAACCCGGACGACGAGGTGATCGTCCCCACCCCCTACTGGATCAGCTATGCCGACCAGACCAAGATCTGCGGCGGCAAGCCGGTGCTGGTGGCCTGCCCGCAGAACAACGGCTTCCGCCTGCGCCCCGAGGACCTGGAGGCGGCGATCACGCCTAAGACCAAGTGGCTGATCCTGAACTCGCCCAACAACCCGACCGGCGCCACCTACAGCAAGGAGGATCTGCGCAAGCTCGCCGATGTGATGCTGCGCCATCCGCATGTGTGGGTGATGACCGACGACATGTACGAGCACCTGCTCTATGACGGGTTCGAGTTCGCCACCATCGCCGCGGTTGAGCCGCGCCTGTTCGATCGCACCCTTACGGTGAACGGCCTGTCCAAGGCCTATGCCATGACCGGCTGGCGCGTCGGCTATGCCGGCGGGCCCAAGGAACTGATCAAGGCGATGGTGAATGTCCAGGGCCAGGCGACCAGCGGCATCAACACCCTGGCGCAGGTGGCCGCCGCCGCCGCGCTCGACGGCCCGCAGGACTATGTCGCCGAGCGCGCCGCGATCTACAAGCAGCGGCGCGACTTGGTGGTGGAGATCCTCAACAAGGCCCCGGGCGTGAGCTGCCACAAGCCCGAGGGCGCGTTCTACGTCTATCCGAACATCGCCGGCTGCATCGGCAAGGTGTCGGCCGGCGGGCGCAAGATCGCCACCGACAAGGATTTCTGCGAGGCGGTGCTGGAGGAGAAGCACGTCGCCATCGTGCATGGCGGCGCCTATGGCATGAGCCCCTATTTCCGCGTCTCCTACGCCACCGACACGGAGAGCCTGAAGGAGGCGTGCAAGCGCATCGTCGATTTCTGCGCCGCCTTGAAGTAGGGGCGTGCTGAACGCCGACAAGGAAACGCCCGGCCGGAAGCCGGGCGTTTTTCGTTGCGGCGCGCGGCGGACCTGGGCGAAGAACGCCAGGAATTCCGCCAGCGTCTCGGCCGGGTTCTCCTCGGGGATGTAGTGGCCCGACGGGATCGCGCGCCCGCGTGGGAAGCGCGCCAGATGAACGCAAGGGCGCGCATCACGTCTCTAGGAAGTGTGGGCGCGCGGCGGACCTAGGCGAAGAACGCCAGGAACTCGGCCAGGGTTTCGCGCGGATTCTCCTCCGGGATGTAGTGCCCGGACGGGATCGCGCGCCCGCGCACATCGTCGGCGTAGCGGCGCCAGACCTCGAGCACGTCATACCAGCCGCCGAGCCGCCCGCGCCCGCCCCACAGCACCAGCGCCGGGCAGGTGATGCGCTGGCCGGCCTCGCGGCTGGCGCGGTCGTGGACGAGGTCGATGGTCGCGGCGGCGCGGTAATCCTCGCAGATGCCCATCACCGTGTCCGGGTTCTTCACGCAGGCGAGATAGTCGGCCAGCGCATCGAGGCTGAAGGTGTCGGGGCTCTGCCCGCGCCCGGTGTGGCGGCGCCACCAGAATTCCGGATCGGCGTTGATCAGGCATTCGGGCGTGTCGTGCGGCTGGGCCAGCCAGAGCCAGTGGTAGTAGCCCATCGCGACATCGGCGTTCATCGTCTCGAAGGCGTGCAGCGTCGGCACGATGTCGAGCAGCGCCACGCGCTCCACCGCCTGCGGATGATCGAGGCAGAGCCGGTGCGAGACGCGCCCGCCGCGATCATGCCCGGCGAGGCGGAAGCGCGGGAAACCGAGCGCCTTCATCACCGCCACCTGGTCGGCGGCCATGGCGCGCTTGGCATAGGGTGCGTGGTCGGCGGAAGGCGGCGGCTTGCCGCTCTCGCCATAGCCGCGCAGGTCGGAGGCCACGACCGTGAAGCGCTCGGCCAGCCTGGGTGCCACCTTGTGCCACATGGCGTGGGTCTGCGGGTTGCCGTGCAGGAGCAGCAAGGGCGGACCCGCGCCGCCGATGCGCAGGCGGATCGGCACGCCATCGGCGCCGTCGACGCGGCGAAGCTCGAAGCCTTCGAACATGCGGGTGGGCCTCCTGTCGGTCTCGCGATGGGGCCCGGAAAGAAAAATGCCGGGCCCGAGGGCCCGGCAAGTATACAGGGAGGCTTCACGTCTGGGAGACGAAGGGTCCGAAGACCCTGGCTTTCCGGCATTGCACCGGAAACTTGCACCTTCGACTGGCCGATACTGAGCCTGGAAGGACCTAACGGATAGTCACACGACAATCATTGCTTGGGGTCCGCACTACCACCGCAACAACCCGGCAACAGTGCTGCCTTGAAAACACGCTTAGAATAAGCAGCGCTCCGCGTCGCCAGTATCGTGATTTGTGCAACGCGGCCATGCGCACGATGCATGACGCTCTTAACGTGATCACACAATTCACTGATTTTTATCACTTTCCGCATCGCGGCATAAGCGCGACCGGCGCGCTGCACTGAAACATGACGCAATAAAGCCGCGAGCCGGCGCCCGGCCGGGCCGTTTCTCCGTCGCAACAGAGGGTTGCCGCCCCGCCGCAGCCCGCTGTCCCGCCGGCGCGGCGCTCGAGTCGGGCCGCCCTATGGCCGACGCTCAGTGGCGCACATCGGCGATCTTGGAAATCAGGAAGTCGCGGAACACCGCCACGCGCTTCGAATTGCGCAGCTCCTCGGGGTAGACGAAATAGGCGTCGAGCTTGGGCGATTTCAGCGCCGGCAGCACGCGCACAAGGGACTTCGTCTCCTCGGTCATGTAGTCGGGCAGGGCGGCGATGCCCAGCCCCGCATGCACCGCCTGCAGGATGGCGTAGACGCTGTTCACCTCCAGGATCGGGCGGCGCGTGACACCCGGGCGTCGGCCCGCTTCCAGCAGCCAGTTGATCGTCTCCACCGGCGGCTTGACATCGCCCCACACCACCAGCCGGTGGCTGTCGAGATCCTCGGCGCGGGCGGGCAGGCCGTGACGCTTGAGGTAGTCGGGGCTCGCCACCAGCATGTAGTGCATCGACAGAAGGTGGCGCTGCACCAGGTCGGGCTGGCGGGGCGCGTGCATGCGGATGGCGACATCGGCCTCGCGCATGGCGAGGTCGAGCTCGGCATCGTCCAGCACCAGCGACACCGAGATGTCGGGATAGAGGTCGAGGAAGTCGCGCATGCGCGGGGCCAGCCAGGTCGAGCCGAAGGCGACCGTGGTGGTGATCTTCAGCCGCCCGCTCGGCCGTTCGCGGCTTTCGGCCAGCATCACCTCGGTCATCGCCAGCTTGGCGAACACGTCCTTGACCGTCTTGAACAGGGTCTCGCCCTGCTCGGTCAGGATCAGCCCGCGCGCATGGCGGTGGAACAGCGGAACCTGGAGCGATTCCTCCAGCGCGCTGATCTGGCGGCTGACCGCCGATTGCGACAGGTTCAGCGTATCACCGGCATGGGTGAAGCTGCCGGCTTCGGCGACCGCGTGGAACACGCGCAGCTTGTCCCAGTCCATGCGCTCCTCCCAAGGTCCCGCCGCCGATTGCGGCGCGGCGGTGTTGCGGTGGGCGCGCGCCTTCCCGGCGGGCAGCCCCGATAGGGGTGCCGTTCGGCCGTGAAGCGCTCCCACTCGCTCTCGTTCAGGCTGCGCCATCCCCCGGCGCGGCCCGCCCGGGCCTTTCCGGCCCGAACGTCTTGTCGTCCTACTGTGCGGCCGCGGCTTCCGGCGCGGCCTCCAGCGCGGCGAGATACTTCTCCGCTTCAAGCGCGGCCATGCAGCCGGTGCCGGCGGCCGTGACCGCCTGGCGGAAGATCTTGTCCTGCACATCGCCCGCGGCGAACACGCCGGGGATGTTGGTGCGGGTCGAGCCGGGCGTGGTGAGGATGTAGCCCTCGGCGTCCATCTCCACCTGGCCCTTGAAGATCGCGGTGTTGGGCGTGTGGCCGATGGCGATGAACACGCCCTCGACGGCGAGATCGCTCTCGGCGCCGCTGCGCACATTGCGCAGCCTGACCTTGGACACGCCGTCCTTCTGGGTGCCGACGATCTCCTGCACCGCGCTGTCCCAGACCACCTTGACCTTCGGGTTGGCGAACAGCCGCTGCTGGAGGATCTTCTCGGCGCGGAAGGAATCGCGGCGGTGGACCACGGTCACCGAGCTGGCGTGATGGGTGAGATAGAGCGCCTCCTCCACCGCCGTGTTGCCGCCGCCCACCACGGCCACCGGCTTGTCGCGGAAGAAGAAGCCGTCGCAGGTGGCGCAGGCCGAGACGCCGAAGCCCTGCAGCTTCTGCTCGCTGTCGAGGCCGAGCCAGCGCGCCTGCGCGCCGGTGGCGATCACCACCGCCTCGGCGCGGTAGGCGGTGCCGCCATCGCCCACGGCGGTGAAGGGCCGGGTCGAGAAATCGACCGAGACGATCATGTCGTCCACCAGGCGGGTGCCGACATGCGCGGCCTGGGCCTGCATCTGCTCCATCAGCCACGGGCCCTGGATCGCCTCGGCGAAGCCCGGATAGTTCTCGACATCGGTGGTGATGGTAAGCTGCCCGCCGGGCTGCATGCCCTGCACCAGCACCGGCTTGAGGTTGGCGCGCGCGGCATAGATCGCGGCCGTGTAGCCGGCGGGGCCCGCCCCGATGATCAGCAGGCGGCTTTCAATGGTCTCGGCCATTACAGGGTCCCTTCGCAATTGCGGGATGATATGGCGCCAGGGCCGGGCGCGGCAAGGTATCGCCGCCGCGAGATCATGCCTGCGCGCGCGATCGTGCGCGCGCGGCGGCCCTTGCGCAGTTTTGTTGCGCGCCCCACATTCCGCTCCAGGCGTCCCCATGCAGCGCTGGCAGCGATGACCCAGGCACCACGCAAGCACGAGCTCGACAAGATCGACCGCATCATCCTGGCCGAGCTCCAGGCCGACGGGCGCATGACCAATGTCGAGCTGGCGCGCCGGGCCGGCATCTCGGCGCCGCCCTGCCTGCGCCGTGTCCGCAGGCTGGAGGAGGCGGGCGTGATCCGCGGCTTCCATGCCGATATCGACCCGGCCGAGCTGGGCTGGGACGTGACCTTCTTCGCCCTGGTCGGGCTCGATACGCAGAAGGAGGCGGTGCTGACCGCCTTCGAGGAGATGGTGCGCGGCTGGCCCGAGGTGCGCGAGTGCCACATGATCCGCGGCGGCGGCGATTTCCTGCTCAAGCTGGTGGCGCGCGACACGGCGCACGAGAACGAGCTCACGCGCCGGCTGACCAGCCACCCGAACGTCACCAAGGTGCAGACGCTGCAGACCATCCGCACGGCCAAGTCGCTGCCCGGCGTGCCGGTGGAGGGCGCCAAGGCGTAATACACATGCGCGGGCGCGCGCCGCCGTGCGCGCCCGTTACGCGCACATGCCCCGTTTCGCGCACATGCCCCGTTCGCGCACATGCCTGGAACGCGCCGCGTGCCGGCGCGGTGATTGCCGCCAGACGAAGGAATTAGGGGAGGCTCGGCCGCGCGCGCGGCCCGGATCGATCACCGGCGCCGTGGTGGCGCCGAGCCGCGGCCGCGCGAGCAGCGGGACCTACTTGAAGCGGACCTTGACGATCTCGACGCTGCGCGCCCCGCCCGGGGCCGGCACTTCCACCGATTCGCCAACCTTCTTGCCCATCAGCGCGCGCGCCAAGGGCGAGGAGATCGAGATGCGCTTCTTGGCCAGGTCGGCCTCGTGCGCACCGACGATCTGGTAGGTGGCTTCCTCCTCGGTTTCCTCGTCCAGCACCGTGACCTTGGCGCCGAACTTCACCTGGTCGCCTGACAGCTTGCTGGGGTCGATCACCTCGGCCGCCGAGACGATGCTTTCCAGCTCGGCGATGCGGCCCTCGATGAAGGACTGCTTCTCGCGCGCGGCGTGATACTCGGCATTCTCCGACAGGTCGCCATGCCCGCGCGCCTCCGCGATCGCGCGGATCACGGCCGGGCGCTCCTGCGACTTGAGGTGTCGCAGCTCCTCCTCGAGGCGCTCCAGTCCCTGGGCGGTCATCGGGAATTTCTGCACGGCAACCCATCCCTGCACTGCGACGCCTGGGCCGTTCCCCGCGCGCCCGCCCCCATCCCGGTGCCGGCCGCGCTGCCCCGGCAGCGTGTGGACAAGAAAACCCTCGCGGCCGGAAGGCCGGCCGCGATGGGAAATCCTAGAACGAAGCGTGAAGATACGACTGAAGGGGCGCGACTTCAAGAGTGCCGCCCTTCACCGCGGCAATGGCATGCACTGCCGCCCTGGCCCCCGCTACCGTGGTGTAGTGCGGCACGTTGGCGATCAGCGCCGAGCGGCGGATGTCGAAACTGTCGGCGATCGCCTGCTTGCCGGCCACCGTGTTGATGACCAGCTGCACCTCGCCCGAGATCAGCGCATCGGCGCAATGCGGCCGTCCCTCCAGCACCTTGTTCACCACCGAGACCGGGATGCCGGCCTCGGTCAGGCGCTGGGCGGTGCCGCGCGTGGCAATGATGCGGAATCCGAGTTCGGTCAGCTTCCGCGCCAGCGGCACCAGCGTTGCCTTGTCGCTGTCCTTCACCGAGATGAAGGCCGTGCCGGCGCTGGGCAGGCGCACGCCGGCGCCAAGCTGGCTTTTCGCGAAGGCGCGCTCGAAGGTGGCGTCGATGCCCATCACCTCGCCGGTCGATTTCATCTCCGGGCCGAGGATGACATCGACATTGGGGAAGCGCGCGAAGGGGAACACCGCCTCCTTGACCGCGACATGGCGCGGCGGCCCTGCCTCGTCGAGGCGGAACTCGGCGAGCTTGGCGCCCGCCATCACGCGCGCGCCGATCTTGGCGATCGGCACGCCGGTGGCCTTGGCGACGAAGGGCACGGTGCGGCTCGCGCGCGGGTTGACCTCGAGCACGTAGATGTCGTTGCCCTGGATCGCATACTGCACGTTCATCAGCCCGACCACCTTGAGCGCGCGCGCCATGGCCTCGGTCTGCAGCTCGATCTCGTCCACCGTCGCGGGCGAGAGCGAATAGGGCGGCAGGGAGCAGGCGGAATCGCCGGAATGGATGCCGGCCTCCTCGATATGCTCCATCACGCCGGCGACGAACACCTGCTCGCCATCGGCGATGCAATCGACATCGACCTCGATCGCATCGGCGAGGTAGCGGTCGATTAGCACCGGATTGTCGCCCGACACCTTCACCGCCTCGCGCATGTAGCGGTGCAGCCCGGCCTTGTCGTGGACGATCTCCATCGCCCGCCCGCCGAGCACATAGGAGGGGCGGATCACCACCGGGAAGCCGATGCGGTCCACCTCGGCCTCGGCCTCGGCGACGCTGCGCGCGATCCCGTTCTCGGGCTGGCGCAGGCCGAGCTGGCGCAGGAGCTTCTGGAAGCGCTCGCGGTCCTCGGCGATGTCGATCGCGTCCGCCGAGGTGCCGAGGATCGGCACGCCCGCGCGCGACAGGGCCTGGCTGAGCTTGAGCGGCGTCTGCCCGCCATACTGCACGATGCAGCCGAGCAGCGTGCCCCGCGACTGCTCGGTGCGGATCAGCGCCAGCGTGTCCTCGGCGGTCAGCGGCTCGAAATAGAGGCGGTCGGAGGTGTCGTAGTCGGTCGACACCGTCTCCGGGTTGCAGTTGACCATGATCGTCTCGAACCCGGCCTCGCGCAGCGCGTAGGCGGCGTGCACGCAGCAATAGTCGAACTCGATGCCCTGGCCGATGCGGTTGGGCCCGCCGCCGAGGATGACCACCTTCTGCCGTTCGGACGGGTCGGCCTCGCATTCGGCCGCGCCCACCCCGTCGCCCTCGTAGGTGGAATACATGTAGGGCGTGGCCGAGGCGAACTCGGCAGCACAGGTGTCGATGCGCTTGTAGACCGGCCAGAGATCGAGCCGCGCGCGCAAGGAGGCGATCTCGGCCTCGGAGGTGCCGGCGAGGCTCGCCAGCCGCGCATCGGAAAAGCCCATCGCCTTGAGCCGGTGCAGCCCCTGCCGTTCGCGCGGCAGGCCGTGCGCGCGCACATCGTTCTCGGCCGCGACAAGCGCCTCGATCTGGCGCAGGAACCAGGGCTCGTACTTGCAGGCATCCGCCACCTCGGCCACCGACCAGCCCATGCGGAAGGCCTGCGCGATGGTCAGGATGCGGTCGGGCCGCGGGGTGGACAGCGCGGCGCGCATCGCCGCGCGGTCGCCGTCGGCATCGCCGTTGAGCCCGGCGATCTCCTGCTCGTCGAGCCCCGAGAGGCCCGTCTCCATCGAGCGCAGGCCCTTCTGCAATGCCTCGGCGAAGGTGCGCCCGATCGCCATCGCCTCGCCCACGCTTTTCATGCTGGTGGTCAGCGTCGCCGGCGTGCCGGGGAACTTCTCGAAGGTGAAGCGCGGGATCTTGACCACGACATAGTCGATGGTCGGCTCGAAGCTGGCGGGCGTGACCTTGGTGATGTCGTTGTCGAGCTCGTCGAGCGTGTAGCCGATCGCCAGCTTGGCCGCGATCTTGGCGATCGGGAAGCCGGTCGCCTTCGAGGCCAGCGCCGAGGAGCGGCTGACACGCGGGTTCATCTCGATGATCACCATGCGCCCGTCTGCCGGGTTGATCGCGAACTGCACGTTCGAGCCGCCGGTATCGACGCCGATCTCGCGCAGGCACGCGATCGAGGCGTCGCGCATGATCTGGTATTCCTTGTCGGTGAGCGTGAGCGCGGGTGCGACCGTGACCGAATCGCCCGTATGCACGCCCATCGGATCGACATTCTCGATCGAGCAGATGATGATGCAGTTGTCGGCGCGGTCGCGCACGACCTCCATCTCGAATTCCTTCCACCCGGCGACACTCTCCTCGATCAGCACCTCGGTGGTGGGGCTGGCATCGAGCCCGCCGGCGACGATCTGCTCGAACTCCTCGCGGTTGTAGGCGATGCCCCCGCCGGTGCCGCCCAAGGTGAAGGAGGGGCGGATCACCGCCGGCAGGCCGGTGAGTTCCAGCGCGCGGCGCGCTTCCTCCATGCTGTGCGCGATCGCCGAGCGCGGGCTCGCGATGCCGATCCTGGCCATCGCGTCGCGGAACTTGAGCCGGTCCTCGGCCTTGTCGATGACATCGGCCTTGGCGCCGATGAGCTCGACGCCGTGTTTCGCCAGCGCCCCCGCGCGCGCCAGCGCCATCGCGGTGTTGAGCGCGGTCTGCCCGCCCATGGTCGGCAGTAGCGCGTCGGGCTTCTCCTTGGCGATGATCTTCTCGACCGTGTCGGGCGTGATCGGCTCGATATAGGTGGCGTCCGCCAGGCCCGGATCGGTCATGATCGTGGCCGGGTTGGAGTTGACCAGGACGACGCGGTAGCCCTCCTGCTTCAGCGCCTTGCAGGCCTGGGCGCCGGAATAGTCGAACTCGCAGGCCTGGCCGATGATGATCGG
>JADZEB010000053.1 GCA_020850755.1 Alphaproteobacteria bacterium
CTGAGCTATGCCTACTCGCTTACGGATGAGTATAGCCGATGGGGGAACGCGGGCCAGCCGCAACTTGACCGCACTGCTCTGCACCGAGCCGACGAGTATAGCCGATGGGGGAACGCGGGCCAGCCGCAACTTGACCGCACTGCTCTGCACCGAGCCGACGAGTATAGCCGATGGGGGAACGCGGGCCAGCCGCAACGCCCTACATCGTGGGCGAGCGCGGGCCGGAAGTATAGCCGATGGGGGAACGCGGGCCAGCCGCAACGCGGCGCAATGTCGCCTCCCTGCTCGAATGAGTATAGCCGATGGGGGAACGCGGGCCAGCCGCAACTCAAAATAAGCGCGGGCGCAACGCGCGGTGAGTATAGCCGATGGGGGAACGCGGGCCAGCCGCCGAGCGCGGCCAGCAATCTCGCTAGGATGCGTCTAGAACGGCGGTCAAGAAGGGCGGGTCTTGGCCGGCTCGGCGTTTCTAATGAACTCGTGCCCAGTCCCGCCGGGCACAACCCCGGAGCCCCCTGACCATGCTCCGGTCGAACGTGGCCGCGGTCATGCGCGTTCGGTGTCCCGGCGTCCCGCCATTGGCAGCGGGGCCGTGTGACAGTCTAGGCCATTGAAAGATCGTGCTTTCCTGCGAACTGTCCCGCTGTCCCGCTGCTAGGGGTTGGGACACTGGGACAGGTCGCCCTAGCGGCCGGCGCCCTGCGGCGCACTCGATTAGTGGGCGTCCTCGTGTCCCTGGCTTGCGCTCAACCGCTGAACGGTGCTCTTGGAAATCCCGGTTTCCTTGGCCACCTTGCGCACGCTCTTCCCCGAGGCGAGCAGTTCAATGGCTCGATCGCGCTTTCCGGAAGGGCGGGCAATCTGCCATTGCAGCCCGCCCTCGGGTGTTTCCACCAGCCGCGCCTCAAAGGGTCGCGCAGCATCACCAACGATGCCGCGCGCCTTTTCCAGGCTGGCTACGAACACCGCGCCGTCCTCCGGATCGTAATCCTCGGGCCTGTGCAGCGCGATCACCACGTCGAGCACGTGCTCGCGCCGCGAGGTGCCACGCTGCCCGCCGCTCTTGTTGGCGTGGTGAACCAGGAGGACCGTCTTGCCCGTGCGACGGAGCGATAGCAGCCATTTCTGCACCGGCCCCCAATCATCCGCCTCGTTCTCGCGCAACCCGCTTGCCAGTGACGAGAGGTTGTCCAGCACGATCAGGTCAGAATCCGCCGCCGCTTCTGTAAACAGCCTCTGCCCCTCCTCGGTGGCAATGTTCGGCAGGCTTTCCGGGTCAAGATCGGCGCAGATGAATCTCAGCCGATCTACGGACGGGAGCTGTGTAGCCGACCCTAGCCCAATCCGCTGCAGGCGATCCTGCAAGTCCGCTGCCGGCATCTCGCCATCGATATAGACGACTCGCCTCGCGGTGGGCGCTTTCCATCCCAGCGCCGTTCCGCCGCTGGCGACGGCGTACGCGATGGACAGAGCAACGAACGTCTTGCCGATCCCGCGCGGCGCGTAGAGCATCACTAGGCTGCGCTCGCACAGCACAGGGTCCAGCAGCATCTTGCGCGGCGGCAGCTTCCTGGTGAGCAATTCCGCCGCAGTGATCGGCACCAGACGGCGGCGCGGCAGCGGCGCCTCGGGCCAGGCGGGCTCGCCACTGATGGCGCTCGACCAATCGAAGTTGGTGATAGAGGGCTGCGAGTTCATGTCTTAGGCCCTCCAACACGGCCGTCGGGAATTGTCGTGCCGCGCTTTTTCCTCATGCGCCGTCGACTCCCAACAGCCGGCGCAGGCTTGCGCCATCGGCAAGGGTCCGGCGCCCGACGCGCACCAGGCGCAGCGATCCCTCCTTGGCGCGTCGGCGCAACGTGGCGGGGGAGAGGCCGCTCAGGCGCGCAGCATCGGGCAACGTGTATGTGATGGCGCTGGGGGATGGCTCGCGGCGCTCGCGGTGAGACAGCGTGCGAGCCGTTGACAGGGTCGGTGCGACGTTTGCCATGCGGTTGGTCCTGCATCTTCCCATCGCGGGACGCGACAGGCGGACCCATATAACACCACGTGGCAAGTCCGCCCCTGATTCGCGCCTGTGGGTTAGTGTGGATATCGGGGAAGGCCCGCCCTGCTATTGGCGGCTTCGTCGCGGTAGTGCAGGCTCGATGCTGGGGATCAGCCGGAGCGCATGGCGCGCGTCGCTGGCCTCGCTTCGCCCGCGACATGCGCCGCCCAATCCTCCATCAGCCGGGTGCGACGGTCGAACAGGTCGGAGCGGCGATAGGCGGCGGAAACGCGATTGCCGATCTCGTGCGCCAGCGCGCGCTCGGCCGCTTCGCGTTCCTCGGGGCGGGTATCGTCAACCCATGTCGAGAACGAGGCGCGGAAACCGTGCGGCACCGCCTCGCGCCCGTCCGCATCGCGCCAGGGTGCCGGCGCATCCTCCGGCCGGTTCTCGTTCATCCGCCGCATGACGGCGCTCAACGCCATGTCGGAAAGGGGCGTGATGCGCCGCGCGCTCGGGAAGATCAGTGCGTCGCGCGCCAGCGCCGCCAGCTTGGGCAGCTCGGCGGCCGTCGCGGTCGTGCCGTTCGCCACGCCATAGGCGCGGGCGAGGGTGTCCAGCGCTGCCCCGCTCAGCGGCACGCGATGCGCGATCACGTCCGCCGCGCGCTTGCCCTTCATCATCTCGCCCGGAACGGTGAGCGTCGGCACACCGTCGAACGAAAGCCAGGACCAGCGCGCCTGCCGAACCTCGTTCGAGCGCAGCGCCGTCAGCACCAGCAGCCGCAGCGCCAGCGCGCCGAGCCCGTCCACGCGATCGAGCGCCACCATGAAGGCCGGCACCCGCGCCCAGGGCAGCGAGGGTTGCTTGCGCCCGCCCGGCAGCGCAGGCAGGCCGGCATGGCGCAGCATCCGCACATCGGCCGGGTTGTCGTTGGCGCGCCAGCCATGCGCGGCGGCATAGCGCAGCACGGCACCGATGCGGCGCAGCACCTTGCGGCCGGTGGCGGGGCGCGTGGTCCATACCGTGTCGATCGCCCGCCGCACCGCGGCACGGTCGATCTCGGCGACCGGCACATTGCCAAGGGCGGGGAAAGCCCAGCGCTCCAGCGAGTGCTCCCACAACAGGGCCGTGCGTTGGTTCTTCCAGCCGGGGGCCTCGGCCGCGATGCAGGCGCGCGCCACGGCGCGGAAGGTGCGGGCCTCGGCCTCGTCCTTAGCGCCGCGCGCCCTCTCCAGATCGCGCTGGCGTTGCGCCCGTGCGGCGATGGGGTCATCCCCCCCGGCAGCCTGCCGGCGCGCCTCAGCGGCCCTCTGGCGCGCATCCTTGAGGCTTACGGCGGGATAGCCGCCAAGGCCCATGTCGCGCCGCTTGCCGGCCACCATGACGCGGCAGAGCCAGACCTTCGCGCCCGAGGGGCGCACATCCAGCAGCAGCCCGCCGCCATCGGACAGGCGATAGGGGGCCTCGCGCGGCTTCGCGTTCTCGACCGTGCGGGCATCGAGATTGCCGGGTTTCGCCATGATGGGGGCTCCTGTGGGGATGGCGCGCAAGGGAAGCCTAACGGCCATACCCCACACTATACCCCACATTTATCGCTCGCAACGTCAAACCGGGTCAGATCGGGGCAGGATGACGAAAACGCAATGAAAACAGGATTATTTGTGCGATCGAGCCAGGATTTTTGCGCCGCCATGCGCGCTCCTGATTCCTTAAAACGGCGTCCGCCGGGGACGCCAATCATGTCCGTTCACAGATTGCAGGGGCGGGGAAATGCTCCGCGCGCCCCTTTCATCCCCCGCGAGATACCCCGCACCCTGCCGACACTAGGCCCGTTCTTGCGTGCGGATCGGCCGAACATGTTGGCCGGCGCCCGGCACGCGCCCCACGCGCGGGCGTGATCGCAGCCCGCGGCCGCGCAGAAAATCCACTCTCTTTCGGATCGGCCGAGCGCCGGTCGATCCAGGATGCGCGGCCCCGCCCCTCAGGCGGTCGACCCGGGGCCTGCGCCCCCTCGCCGCTGGAAAAACAGGTCAAGACGCCAGTTCGATGACAAGGTTGAGCGCGGAATCAACCGCAAGGCGCGCGCCGGGCGGGGCGATCGCGGTGGACTCCCGCTCCTCGACCACCGCCGGGCCCTCGGCCTGCCAGCCGGGGCCGAGGGCGTAGCGGTCGAACACCGGCGTGTCGACGAAGCCGCGCGCCTCGGCGAACCAGACCGGGCGGCGGCCACGCAGGGCGCCGTCGCCGCGTGCATGGCCGGCGGGAAGCTGCGGCACCACACGCGGCAAGGGCCCCGACACCACCACGCGCCAGGAGGTGATCTCCACCGGCACCGTTTCCACCCGGCCATAGAGCGCGCGATAGGTGTCGGCGAAAGCGCAGCCGAGCGAGGCGGCCGCCATCTCCCCATCGCCCGCCAGCCACGCGCCCGGCACCTCGACCGCGATCTCGTGGCCCTGGCCGCGATAGCGCAGATGCGCCTCGATCCGCGTGCCGGCATCCGCCGCGGCGATGCCGGACTGCGCCAGCGGCGCCATCGCCTCCGCCTGCATCGCCGCCACCAGCCTGTTCCAGCGCGGCCTCTCGCTGCCGGAAAGCGGGGCGAGATCGTCGCGCACCACGGCGAAGGACACTGGCGCGGCCAGGAAACCGAGCGCCGAGGCGACACCCGCGCCGAGCGGGCAGACGACGCGCCGCACGCCCAACCGTCGCGCGATCGCCGCCGCATGCACCGGCCCGGCCCCGCCGATCGGCACCATCACCGCGTCCGCGATGCGCCGCCCGCGCTCGATCGCGTGGATCGCCGCCGACTGCGCCATGTTCTCGGTCACGGTCTCGAACACGCCCACCGCCGCCGCCTCGACCGAAAGGCCGAGCGGGCGAGCAAGCCGCGTCTCGATCGCCGCGCGCGCCGCCGCGATGTCGAGCGCCATGTCGCCGCCCAGGAACCGCCCGGCATCGATCAGGCCAAGGACGAGATCGCAATCGGTGACGGTGGGTTCGCTCCCGCCGCGGCTGTAGCAGGCGGGGCCGGGATCGGCACCGGCGGATGCCGGCCCGACCTCGATCAGCCCGGTGCCTGACAGGCGCGCGATCGATCCGCCACCGGCGCCGATCTCGATCATGTCCACCACCGGCACCTTGAGCGGCAGGCCCGAACCGCGCTTGAAGCGGTGCTGGCGCGCGACCTCGAAATCGGTCGTGCGCATGGGCTGGCCATGCTCGATCAGGCAGGATTTCGCCGTGGTGCCGCCCATGTCGAAGCCGAACACGAGTTCCGCCCCAGCAAGCCGGCCGATCAGCGCCGTGGCCTGCGCCCCGCCGGCGGGGCCGGACTGGACCAGCCGCACCGGCTGCCCCGCCGCCGCGCGCGCGCCGATCACGCCCCCATCCGACAGCATCATCAGCATCTCGCGGCCGATGCCGCGCGCGCCCAGGCTCTCGTCCAGCCGGCCGAGATAGCGGCGGAACAGGGGCTGCACATAGGCATTGGCCGCGGTGGTGGAGGCTCGCTCGAACTCGCCACGCTCGGGCGCCACCTCGTGCGAAAGCGAGACCGGCAGGCCGGGCGCGATCCGCCCCAGCACCTCGCGCATGCGTGCTTCGTGCGCGCCGTCGCGATAGGCGTGCAGGAAGCAGACCGCCACCGCCTCGATGCCCGCCGCGCGCAGCTGCTCGGCCACCCTCTCCGCTGCCGTCGTGTCGAACGGCACGACAAGGCTGCCGTCGGCCCCGAGCCGCTCGGGCACCTCGAAGCGCAGCCGGCGCGGCACCAGTGGCGCGGGCAGGGTGAAGAACAGGTCGTAGGCGTCGTAGCGCCACTCGCGGCGGATCTCGAGCGCGTCGCGGAACCCCGCCGTCGTGACCAGCGCCGTGACCGCGCCCTTGCGCTCGATCAGCGCGTTGGCGACCAGGGTCGTGCCGTGGATCACGGCGGCGATGGTGCTGGCCTCGAATCCATGCGCGGCGAACATGAGGTCGAGGCCGCGCAGCACCGCCTCGGCCGGGTCGTGCGGCGTGGTGAGGACTTTCTCGGTGAAGATGCGCCCCGACCGATCGTCCACCGCGACGAAATCGGTGAAGGTGCCACCAATGTCGATGCCGATGCGCAGGCTGGGCGTGCTCAGGTCGGGCGTGCTCATGCCGGGCGTGCTCATGCCGGGCGCGCTCATGCCGGGGCGTCCTTGCCGGCGGGCGCATAGCCCTCGGCGGCGTCGGCCGCGACCGCCGCCGGGTCGCGCCCAGCCACCGGCAGCAGCCCGCCCCCGCCGGGCGTCTCGAACGCCACTACATCGCCGCGCTTGAGCGCGACCTGCGTTTTCGCCGGCAGGTCGGCCCCGTTCAGCATGTTGCGCCCGGCGGCGCCATCGCCGCCGCCGAGCATGCCGCGCGGCGGATAGAGCACGCGCTCGTGGCGGATGGTCATCATCACCGGCGTGTCCGACAGGCTCTCGATCGCCACGCGCTGGCCGAGCCCGCCGCGGAACCGCCCCGCCCCGCCGCTGCCGGGCCTGAGCGCCTTCTCGCGCACGCGCAGGGGGGCGGAGGCCTCCAGCTCCTCGACCGGTGCGGCGGCGATGTTCGACGGGAAGCTGACGCAGGACGGGCCATCGCTGCCCATCCGCGCGCCGTGGCCGCCGGTCAGGAAGACCATGCGCACGAAGGCGCGCCCGTCCGGCTGCTGGCCGCGGAAATAGGCGGTCCAGATCGGTGCCGCGCAATCGGCCACCACACGCTCGGGCGCGACCTTGGCCAGCGCGCCGAAGATCGCCGCCGGCACATAGTGTCCGGCAAGGTGGCGCGCCCAGACCGGCGCGGCGCGGCGCGCATTCAGGATCGAGCCCTCGGGCGCGCGCACCGTCACGGCGCGGAAGGCGCCGTCATTGTTGGGCACGGCGGGGTCGAGCGCGCACTTGACCGCGTAGGCGCACCATGCGGCGGTGTAGTTCAGAACCGAGTTGATCGGCCGCTCGATCTGCGGCGAGGTGCCGGCGAAATCGACCTCGACACCGCCCGCGCCCACCGTCAGCGTGCAGCGGATGGTGAAGGGCTTGTCGTAGCCATCGGCGGTAAGCTCGTCCGAATAGCGCCCCGGCGGCAGGGCGGCGATGGCGGCGCGCAGGCTGCGCTCGGAGCGGTCCAGCACCTCGGCCACCACGGCGTCGAGATCGGCGATCCCCTCCTCGGCCAGCATGGCGAGCAGCCGGCGCTCGGCCACCGTGAAGGCGGCAAGCTGGGCGCGGATGTCGCCCAACGTCTCCTCCGGTGCGCGCAGATTGGCGGCGATGAAGGCGATGGCGTCCCTGTTCTCCTCCCCGGCGCGATAGAGCTTCACCGGCGGGATGGTCAGGCCCTCCTCGAACGCATCGCGCGCATGCGGCGACGGCGCGCCGCCGATATCGACCGAGTGGAAGACGCTGCCGACGAAGCAGAGCAGCCGCCCGTCGCGGAAGATCGGGCGCAACAGCGTGATGTCGTTGAGGTGGCCGCTGCCGATCCAGGAATCGTTGGTGGCGAGCACGTCGCCCGGCGCCAGCGCCTCGGCCGGGAACTCGGCCAGGAGCGCGCGCGCGGTCTGCGACAGGGTGCCGATGAACGAAGGCACGCTGCGCGAGGATTGCGCGAACTGGCGGCCCTGGCGGTCGATCAACGCCATCGCCATGTCCCAGTTCTCACGGATCACGGCGGAGAAGGCGACACGGACGAAGGCCTGCGCCACCTCGTCCATCAGGCCGAGCAGCCGCTTCCAGACAAGGCCCACCTGCACCGGCGACAGGGCCGGCCCGCTGCTCATGTGGCGTGTCCGCTTCCCGTGCCGCGGCTCAGCGCGCCATGCCGAGGGCGCGGATCGCCTCGCCGATCTTGGCGTAGTCCTCGTTGATCTCGCGTGTGAAGGCGGCGCTGTCGCGATAGACCACGACCGAGCCGAGGCGCTGCATCAGCTCGGTATAGCGCGGCGAGCGCACGGCGGCTGCCAGCATCGCATCCCAGCGCGCCACCACCGCCGGGGGCGTGCCGGCGGGTGCGGCGAAGCCGATGAACACGGCCGGGGCCAGCGAATAGCCGAGGTCGCGATAGGTCGGCACGCCGGGCTGGCTGGCGATCCGAACCGGGCCGCTTTCCGCGATCAGCCGCACCTGTCCGGCAGCCAGTGCCTGGGTGTAGTCGGCGATCACGGCGGCCTCGATGTCACCGGCGAGGAGCGCCGTCATCGCCTCGGCGCCGCCGCCGAAGGGCACATAGGTGGTCTGCACGCTTTCGGCGCGGAACATCGCCTCGGTGGCGATGTGCGGCCCGCCGCGGATCGCGGCGGCCGACCAGCGCAGCCGGCCGGGATTGGACCGCGCGAAGGCGAGCATGTCGGCGAGCGAGCGGAACGGGCTGTCGGCGCGCACCACGATCGGCTGGTGGTTGATCGCGACCTGGCCGAGATAGGCGAGATCCTTGAGCGGATCGAATGGCTGCCGGCCAAGATGCGGCGCCACCACGATCGGGCTGGTGGAGACGAAGGCGACCGTGTAGCCGTCGGCTGCCGCGCGCGCGACCTGACCGATGCCTACCGCACCACCGCCACCGGGACGGTTCTCCACCACCACGCTCTGGTTCCAGGTTTCCTTGGCCAGATCGGCGATCATGCGCGCGGTGATGTCGCCATTGCCGCCGGCCGCGAAGGGAACGACGATCGTCACCGGCCGCGAGGGATAGGTCTGGGCGGATGCCGGCGCGGCAATCACGACCAGCGCCGAGAGAAGGGCACCCAGCAGCTTGCGCATGGCGCGTGTCCTTGCAGAAGCGGAACCGTGCGCCACGGTATGGGCGGGCCCCGGACGGGTCAAGGTGGCTAGGGCGGATGCGCACACGCCATGCGCCGCCGCGCCCCTTTCGCGGGCCGGCAGCGCGGCGCATAGTGGCGCCGCGCCGGACAAGGGGGACGCATGGCGGCCGAGACGCGATCCGGACAGGGTGATGCCACCGGCACGGAAGGCGGCCCAAGCTCGCGGGCCGGCCGCATGCTCGGCGCCGGTGCCTGCCTCGCGCTTGGCCTGTTCGCCATGTGGGAGGGCCGCAGGCTCGGCCTGTTCGCCTTCGGCGCCGCCGAGCCCGGCCTGTTCCCGTTCCTGTTCGGCACCCTGCTGGCCCTTGCCGCAACGCTGGCGCTGGCCAGGGACACGCTCGCCACGGCAGCGCCCGCTCCGCCGCCACGCGATGGCGGCGGTAGCGTCCGCCAGACACTGGTCTATCTCGGCGCCCTCGGCGCCTATGTCCTGCTGCTCGGGCCGCTCGGCTTCGTGGTGACGACGGCGCTGGCCCTGTTCGCGCTGATGGCCGTCGCCGAGCGCATGGCTTGGCGCCGTGCCGCCCTGATCGCCTGCCTTGCCGCAGCCGCGGCGTGGATGCTGTTTGTCCGGCTGCTTGCCGTGCCGCTGCCCGTCGGGCACTGGCTTCCGACCTGATCGCGGGCGCGGCATGGAGATGCTCGGCAATCTCGCGCTCGGGCTCGGCATTGCCGTCTCGCCCGCGAACCTGCTGTTCTGCCTGATCGGCACCGCGCTCGGAACGGCGGTCGGCGTCCTGCCCGGGCTTGGCCCGACGGCGACGATATCGCTGTTGTTGCCGATCACGTTCCACATCGACGGCACCGGCGCGATCATCATGCTGTCGGGCATCTTCTACGGCGCGATGTATGGCGGCTCGATCACCGCGATCCTGGTCAAGATCCCGGGCGAGGCGGCCTCGCTCGTCACCTGCCTTGACGGCTACGAGATGGCACGCAAGGGCCGGGGCGGGGCGGCCCTCGGCATCTCGGCCTTCGGCTCCTTCATCGCCGGCATCGCCGCGACGCTGGCGGTGGCGGTGGTGGGGCCGCAGGTGTCGGCGGCCGCCCTTGCCTTCGGCCCGCCCGAGCGCGCGGCGCTGGTCGCGCTCGGCCTGACGCTGGTTGTGTTCGTCTCGACCGGCTCGCCCCTGCGTGCGCTGATCTCGGCGTTGGCGGGCCTGGTGCTGTCCTCGGTTGGCCAGGAGCTGGTCTCGGGGCAGGAGCGCTTCACCTTCGGCCAGCCCTGGCTGCTCGACGGCTTCCATCTCGCCATCATGGCGATGGGCCTGTTCGGCATCGCCGAGGTGCTGGACGGGGCGAACCAGCCCGGCAGCGGCGGCGATACGCTCGCTGCCCCGCGGCGCCTGGCCGAGCTCCTGCCCTCGCGCGCCGAATGGCGCCGCTCGGCCGCGCCGATCGGGCGCGGCAGCCTGCTCGGCTTCCTGCTCGGGCTGATGCCGGGCGGCGGCGCGCTGATCGCCTCCTTCGCCTCCTATGTGCTGGAGAAGCGCCTGTCGCGTGCGCCGGAAGGGTTCGGCCGCGGCGCGATCGAGGGCGTGGCGGGTCCGGAAGCGGCCAACAACGCCGCCGCGCAGGCGAGCTTCGTCCCGCTACTCAATCTCGGCCTGCCCTCCAATGTGGTGATGGGCGTGATCATGGGCGCGCTGATGATACATGGCGTGACGCCCGGGCCGAAGCTCCTGGTCGAGCGGCCCGACCTCTATTGGGGCGTCACCGCCAGCATGCTGATCGGCAACGCCATGCTGGTGGTGCTGAACGTGCCGCTGATCGGCCTGTTCGTGCGGCTGCTGGAAGTGCCGGGCAGCATGCTGCGGCCGCTGATCGTGCTGTTCTGTGTCGTCGGCGCGTTCTCGGTGAACAACAGCCTGGCCGATGTCGGGCTGATGTGCGGCTTCGGCGCCATGGGATGGGCGATGCGGCACACCGGCCTTGACCCGGCGCCGCTCTTGATCGCCTTCGTGCTCGGCCAGCTGTTCGAGACCGCGATACACCAGAGCATCGCCGTGGGCTATGGCTCGGCCATGGTCTTCCTGTATCGGCCGATCGCGGCCTCGATCCTGGCCCTCGCCGCGCTGATCGCGTGCGGTGCCATGCTGGGCGCCGGACTCACCCGCCGCCGCGACTGAGAGGCGCGGCCGCGGAGGACGAAGCCGGCACGACAGCGGCCACCGCCACCTGTTCCGCGCCATGCCGATCGATCCGGTGCGCGACCTCGAGCCGGTCAGCCTCACCTTCCGCAGCCCGCATGTGCTGGTGGTGCGCAACGGCCCTGCGGCGCGCACGGTGCAGGATCTGGTCGCGCTCGCCCGCAGCCAGGCTCGGTGGAGTGGTCGGGCTGGGGACTGGGCGGGCTGGGGACTGGGCGGGCTGGCGCTGCGTCTGCCCGGGATTGCCGAGAATGGCGCGCAGGTGCCGCTGACGGTCACGGCCAAGGGTGCACTCTCGGCCGGGCGTCACGTCAAGGCAATCCACCACTTCGCCACCCGCAATCCTACCCCCGGGATCGCGAGCTACAGCTTCAGCCCGGCGAGCTGACGGGCCAGCGAGCGGACGGGCCAGCATGCTGACGGGCCAGCGCGCTGACGGGCCAGCGTCACCACGCGCACTCGCCAGGTCGCAGCCGAGGCGCGCGTGAGCGTTGGCGGCTGCATGGCATGAGGAACAGGCCACGAGCACGCCCAGGGTCCAGGTGCCGGCATCAGCGCGCGCGGGCGAGATCGTCGAGATCCGCACGCAGATCGACCATCCGATGGAAACGGGCCTGCGCCGCGACGAGGGCGGCCGCCCGGTCCCGCGCAACATGCTGCGCAGCTTC
>JADZEB010000054.1 GCA_020850755.1 Alphaproteobacteria bacterium
CCAGGGCGCGGCCATGGCCGGGAATGTGCTTGATCACCGGCAGCACGCCACCCGCGAGCAGGCCGGCGCAGACCTGCCGGCCAAGGGTGGCGACGATGCCCGGGCTTGCCCCATAGGCGCGATCGCCGATCACGTCATGCGCGCCGGGCAGGCGAAGGTCGAGCACCGGCGTGCAATCGACATCGATGCCGAGCGCCGCGAGTTCGTCGGCCAGCAGCCGGGCATTGAGCCAGGTTGCCTCCAGCCCGGCGCGGCGGTCCTTGGCCGCGAGCGCGGCCAGCCGCGCCGCCGCCGGCGGATGGCGCCAATGCGGCGGGCGCAGCCGCGCCACCCGCCCGCCCTCCTGGTCGATCAGCACCGGTGCGTCGGCCCGCCCCACCGCGCGCCGCAGCGAGGCCACCAGCGCCGCCACCTGGCGCGGCTCCTCGATGTTGCGGGCGAACAGGATGAAGCCGAGCGGATTGGCCCTGGCGAAGAAACGCCGCTCGGCCGGGCTGAGCGTCGGGCCGGCCAGCCCGAAGATCGCGGCCGAGGGCATGTCCGGATCGGCGGCCGGCGCAGCGGCGCGGCGGCTGGCGGTTGGCTTCGGCATCGCGTCAAGATCCTTGGTCGTACTGGATGCCGTCCCTGCGGCCGGTCAGCTCACTGGCACGAGGCAACTCGCCCCTCGGCTGCGCAGCCGGGTGCAGACATCCACCGCCTCGGCCCGGTCCGGGAACGCACCGGCACGCAGGCGATAGAGCGTGCGGCCGTTCACATCCACCGCCGAGACGCTGGGCCGCAGCCGGCCGAGCAGGTCGCCATGGGCGCGGCGCAGCCGGTCCCACTCCTTGCGGGCATCGGCCTCGGAGCCGACGGCGCTGAGCTGGATCAGCGCCCCGCGCGCGGCGGCCTGCGGGGCCGCGGCGGCAGGCGCGGCGGCAGGCGCGGCGGCGGGCGTGGCGGCAGGCGCGGCGGCGGGCCGTGCGGGAGGAACAGGGGCCGCCACCGGCGCGGCTGCGACGGCCGGCTGCGCGGCGGCGCCACGGGCGATTGCCGCAGGCGGGACCGGCGGTAGGACGAGCGCCACCAGGGCAGCACCTTGTTCCCGGGCCGGGTCCGCTACCGCCGGCTGGGTCGGCTGGGGATCGGACGGGGCGGTGGCGATGGCCGCCGCAGAGGGCGTCGCCGGTGTCTGCGGCGCAGGTGGCGCCTGGACCACGGGCTGCGGCGGCGGCAGCGGGTTCTCGGGCGGCGGGCGCAGCCGTTCGACCCGCGCCGTGGCGCCGGGCGCCTCGACCCGGCCGGTGGCACGATCGTAGATGCTCATTTCCGCAGGGCTGCGCGCAGCGGCTTCTGCCCCGTCATCGGCGCGCAGGCGGAAGGGCCGCCCGTCGGCCGAGATCACGGGCACCGACCCGCCCGCCCCATCGCCCGAGCGCATCGCGCCGGCCTGCCAAAGCACCACCGCCATCACCAGCGCACCCAGGCCGGCGACACCAGCCCAGAGCGGCAGCCGAATCCGGAAGCCCGCCCCGCCCGCATGTGCAGTCGGCGGCGGCGGCGCCGACCGGGACCCCGGCGGCGCGCGCAGATCGTAAGTCATGGCCGTACCCCTCTTCTGATCCGGGCGGCCCCTGGGCGGAGCCCCCGCTAGCGCATCTCCTCGACCGGCGTAACCCCCATGACCATCAGACCGGAGGCGATCACGTTGGCGCTGGCCGTCACCAGCGCCATCCGCGCCTGCGTTTGGGCATCATCGCCGGGGACGATGAAACGCAGCGCGGCCTGATCCTTGCCCTTGGTCCACAGTCCATGGAAGGCCGAGGCGACATCATACAGGAAAAAGGCGATTCGATGTGGTTCTGCTGCATCCGCCGCCGCTTCCACCGTGCGCGGCCAGGCGATCAGCAGGCGGATGAGCGCCATCTCGGCCTCGTCGGAGAGAAGATCGAGATCGGCCCCGGCCAGGGCCGCGGGCTCCAGCGCCGCCGCGCCCATCGATTCGCCCGCCAGCCGCAGGACCGACCGGCAGCGCGCATGGGCGTACTGGACGTAGAACACCGGGTTGTCGCGCGTCTGCTCCACCGCCTTGTCGAGGTCGAACTCCATCTGCGCGTCATTCTTGCGCGTCAGCATGATGAAGCGCACGACATCCTTGCCGACCTCGTCGATCAGGTCGCGCAGGGTGACGAAGGTGCCGGCACGCTTGCTCATGCGGTAGGGCTGCCCGCCCTTGAGCAGGTGCACGAGCTGGCAGAGGCGCACATCGAGCGCCGCCTTGCCATGCCCCACGGCCTGCACGGCGGCCTGCATGCGCTTGACATAGCCGCCATGATCCGCGCCCCAGACATTGACCAGCCGGGTGAAGCCGCGCCCGATCTTGTCGGCGTGATAGGCGATGTCGGAGGCGAAATAGGTGAAGTGCCCGTCGCTTTTGCGCAGCGGGCGGTCGACCTCGTCGCCGAACAGGGTGGCGCGGAACAGGGTCTGCGGGCGCGGCTCCCAGTCCTCGGGCGTCTTGCCCTTGGGCGGCTCCAGCACGCCGGTATAGACGAGGTCGCGCGCGGCAAGGTCGTCGAGCGTGCGCTGCACCGCCCCGCTTTCCACCAGTGCGCGCTCGGAAACGAACACGTCATGGGCGACGCCGAGCGCGATCAGGTCCTCGCGGATGGTGGCCATCATCGCGTCCACCGCGGTCTTGCGCACGGTATCGAGCCAGGCGCGGCGGACGGCCAGATGCTCGCCGAAATGCCATTCGCGATAGGCCGCCTCGGCCGCCGGCGTGGTCTGGTGGTGGTGCTGGATCACCGCCACCACCGAGGGGCGGTGCTGCGGCAGCATGTCAGTGCCATGCGCGCGCAACAGCGCCTCGCCCACCGGCTGGAGGTAGGCGCCGCGATATTCCAGCTCCTTGCCGGCCATCAGCGCGATCTCGCTCTCCGGCAAGGTGAACTGCGCCGCCTCGCAATAGCGCCAATAGGCCGCCCAGGCGAGCGAGTCCACCTGCGCACCCGCATCGTTGACGTAATACTCCTTGGCCACCGCATAGCCGGCCTTGGCCAGGAGGTTCGCCAGCGCATCGCCCACCACCGCGCCGCGGCAATGCCCGACATGCATCGGCCCGGTGGGGTTGGCCGAGACATATTCCACGTTCACGCGCTGCCCGGCGCCGATCGCGCTGTCGCCATAGGCGCGGCCGGCGGCGAGGATGTCGCGCAGCCGCGCGCGCAGGGCGGCGGGGCGCATCGTCAGGTTGACGAAACCGGGGCCGGCAACGCTGGCCTTGGCGATGTCCGGATGCGCGGCCAGCCGTTCGGCCAGCGCCGCACCCACCTCCTGCGGCTTGCGGCCGAGCGGTTTGGCCAGCATCAGCGCGGCATTGGTGGCGATGTCGCCATGCGAGGCGTCGCGCGGGGTTTCCACCTGCACGCGCTGCAACGCCTCCGCCGGCAGCTCGGGATAGAGCGCGGCCAGGGCCTCGCGGATGACGTCGCGGACTTGGGCGAAGATGTTCATGGACGGGGGAGACTCGCTGACGGCGGAAGGCACCGGTTTAGCCGGTGGCCTGGAGATCGAAAAGCCGGCGATGCTCCTCGTGCGCGAAGCGGTCGGTCATGCCGGCGATATAGTCCGCCACCAGCCGCGCCGTCTGCTCGCTGTCGGGCGGGCCGGCCGCTCGCTGCCAGTCGGGCGGCAGGCAGTTGGGCTCGGACACCAGCAGGCGGAACAGATCGCCCACGAGCCGCCGCGCCTTGCTGGTCATGCGGTTGACGCGGTAGTGGCGATACATGTGCGCGAACAGGAAGTCCTTGATCGCGCGATCGTTCCTGCGCATCGCCACGGAAAAGCCGATCAGTGGCGCGCCATGGCGGCGCACCGTATCGGCGCTGGCCGGCGCGGCCTCCTTCAGGCGGCGGCGGCTTTCGCCGACCAGATCGTTGACCATCGCGTTGATGACACGGCGGATGGTCTCGTGGATCAGCCGGTCGCGCGCCAGGCCCGGATGCGCGCGTTCCACGGCGGCCAGCATCTCGCCCACCAGCGGCACCTCGCGCAGATCCTCGGTCGCAAAAAGGCCGGCGCGCAACCCGTCGTCGAGATCGTGGTTGTTGTAGGCGATGTCGTCGGACAAGGCCGCCACCTGGGCCTCGGCCGAGGGCCAGGTGTCGAGCTCCAGATCATGCCGCACGCAATAGTCGGCGATATAGGCGGGCGGGCGATGCAGCGGCCCGTTGTGCTTGGCCAGCCCCTCCAGCGTTTCCCAGGTCAGGTTGAGCCCGTCGAAGGCGGCATAGCGGGTTTCGAGCTGCGTCACCACGCGCAGGGACTGGGCGTTGTGGTCGAAGCCGCCATGGGGCTGCATGGCGTGGTTGAGCGCATCCTCGCCGGCATGGCCGAAGGGCGGATGGCCGAGATCGTGGGCCAGCGCCAGCGCCTCGGCCAGATCCTCGTTCAGGGCGAGTTCGCGCGCGATGGAGCGGGCGATCTGCGCCACCTCCAGGCTGTGGGTCAGGCGCGTGCGGTAGTAGTCGCCTTCGTGGTAGACGAAGACCTGGGTCTTGTATTTCAGGCGCCGAAAGGCGGCACAGTGGATCACCCGGTCGCGGTCGCGCTGGAAGGGCGAGCGGCTGGAGGGTTCGGCCTCCGCGATCAAGCGGCCGCGGCTCGCGTCCGGCCGGACCGCGTAGGGCGCGAGGAAATGAGGGCCGCGCGATGGGGCGGGCGTCGTGTCCATGGCCGGCACCCTAGCCCCCCGTCCCGGCCGGCGCAACGCGCAGGGCGGGGCGCGGCAATCGGATGCGGCGGGCCGCTCGTGCCTTGGCGCGGGGCCTGGCAGTCACTAGATTCCCGGTGACAGCACGGCCTGTGCGGCCGAGCGTTGAAGGTATCGCCCATGTCACAGTTCGCGCCCTTGCCTTCCGCCCCCTCCTCGGCCCCGCCTGCCGCTGATGGCGCGCCCAGGATCGGCTTCACCGCCGCCGCCGCGAAGCGCGTCGCCGAGATCCTGAAGGGAGAGGCCAACCCCGACCAGTTCCTGCGCCTGTCGGTGTCGGGCGGTGGCTGTTCAGGCTTCCAGTACGGCTTCGCGCTCGATGCCGCCCTCTCGCCGGAGGACCATGTGGTGGAGCGCGACGGGGTGCGGCTCGTGGTGGACGAGGTCTCGCTCGACCTGCTCGGCGGTGCCGAGGTCGATTTCGACAACGGGCTGATGGCGCAGCATTTCGTGGTGCGCAACCCGAACGCGGCCTCGACCTGCGGCTGCGGCAATTCCTTCGCCACCGCCTGACGCCGGGCCGCCCCGCCCCGTGGCGATCACCGTCGCGAGCTGGAACGTCAACTCGATCAAGGCGCGGATCGGGCATGTGGCAGCGTGGCTGAGGTCGGCCGCGCCGGATGTGCTCTGCCTCCAGGAACTGAAGACGATCGCGGACAGTTTCCCGCGCCTGGAGGTCGAGGCGGCCGGCTATCGCGCCGCGCTGGTGGGGCAGAAGGCCTATAACGGCGTGGCGATCCTGGTGCGCGAGGGGCTGGACTTCACCGTGACCGCGCACGCCCTGCCGGGCGATCCGGCGGACGAGCAGGCACGCTATGTGGAAGCCGAGGTGGGGCCGGTGCGCATCGCCTCGATCTACCTGCCGAACGGCAATCCGGCGCCGGGGCCGAAATTCGACTACAAGCTCGCCTGGATGGCGCGCCTTGCCGCCCATGCCCGCCGCCTCCTTGCCACCGAGGCGCCGATCGTGCTTGCCGGCGACTACAATGTCTGCCCCGAGGATCGCGACGCCTACGACCCCAAGGGCCTGGCCGAAGACGCGCTGCTGCGCCCGGAAAGCCGCGCGGCGTTCCGCGGCATCCTACACCAGGGCTATACCGACGCCTTCCGTGCGCTCCATCCGCGCCGCGTCGCCTATACCTACTGGGACTATTTCCAGAATGCCTGGGCGCAGGACCGCGGCCTGCGCATCGACCATCTGCTGCTCTCGCCGCGCGCGGCCGAGACGCTTGCCGCCTGCGACATCGACCGCGCCCCGCGCGACAAGCCGCAAGCCTCCGACCATACCCCGATCTGGTGCCGGCTGGACCTCTAGCTCGGCGGCCTGCAATCCGGCGCTTGCCCGCCCGCGCGAATGCTGCCTAGCATCGCGAATCAACCGGGAAGGAAACGATCGCCATGCGCAGGAACATCTCCACCGGCTCCGAGTTCGAGAAGCGCGCCGGCTATTCGCGCGCCGTTGTGGTGGGCGACATGATCTTCGTCGCCGGCACCACGGGCTACAACTACGACGCCATGACGATCAGCGAGGACCCGGCCGAGCAGGCGCGGCAGACCTTCCGCAACATCGAATGGGCGCTGAAGCAGGCGGGCGCATCGCTCAAGGATGTCGTGCGCGCCACCTACTATGTGAAGGACATGGCCGACTGGCCGGCGGTGCGCGAGGTGGCGATGGTGGAGTTCGCCGACATCCTGCCGGCGGCAACGGCGGTTCAGGCCCCGCTTGCAAGCCCGACGATGAAGATCGAGATCGAGTGCACGGCGGTCAAGGCGCCCGCGAAGCTGCCGCTCGCCGCGCCAGCAAGGGCGAAGGCAAAGGCGAAGAAGCCGGCGGCGCGGCGCGCCAAGGCCAAGGCAGCGCCCGACAAGCCGCGCCGCAAGGCGGCGGTGAAGGCCAAGCCCGCCAAGGCCAAGCCTGCGAAGGCCAAGCCTGCGAAGGCCAAGCCTGCGAAGAAGGCGGCGAAGAAGGCCGGGCCGGCGCGCAAGGGCCGGCGCTAGCCCGGCCGCCAGGTCGGCACCAGACAGCAAGAAGCCCGCGCGCCTGCATGGCGAGCGGGCTCCCAGCGTAAGCCTGATGACCCCATCCCAAGTGCGCCGCCCAGGGCGCGCGACACCTCCGGGGTCGAGACCGTCTGGCAGACAGCCTCTTTGCGATTGGGGAGTCCGGCCGGCAGGCCTCAGCGGGCCGGGCCCCGTGCACAATCGGCACGTCATTACGCTGGCATAACGCCGCGCCCGATTGCAAGCGTTCCGCGACTCGGCCCGCGACCCGGCGCGCGCGCCCGTGACGCCAAGGCCACAGGCGCTCGCCTCAGGATCAGCCGGCTACTCAGATATCGGCGTAGCAGTGCGTCTCGGCCCCGCCGCCCGGATGCGTCACGGCGCCAAGCTGCGCCGAGCCCACCTGCTGCGCATATTTCCACAGCGCGCCCGAATTGTAGTCGGTGCGGCGCGGCTTCCATGCCGCCTTGCGCCGGGTCAGCTCGGCCTCGTCCACCAGCAGGTCCATCGTCCCCTTCTCGGCATCGAGGCGGATGCGATCGCCATTCTGCACCAGCGCGATCGGCCCGCCCACCGCGGCCTCGGGGCCGACATGGCCGACGCAGAAGCCGCGCGTCGCGCCCGAGAAGCGCCCGTCGGTGATCAGCGCCACCTTGTCGCCCATGCCCTGGCCGTAGATCGCCGATGTGGTCGACAGCATCTCGCGCATCCCCGGCCCGCCCTTCGGGCCTTCGTATCGGATGACGATGATGTCGCCCGCCTTGTAGGCGCGCGCCTGCACGGCGGCGAAGGCGTCCTCCTCGCAATCGAAGCAGAGGGCGGTGCCCTCGAACTGCAGGTTCTTCATGCCGGCCACCTTCACGATGGCTCCGTCCGGCGCGAGGCTGCCCTTGAGCGTGACCACGCCGCCCGTGGGCGAAAGCGGGTTCGAGACCGGGCGGATCACGTCCTGGTCGGTCGGGAACACCACATCCTTGTGGTTCTCGGCCAGCGTGCGGCCGGTGACGGTGAGGCAGTCTCCATGCAGCAGCCCGGCATCGAGCAGCGCCTTGATGATCACCGGCACGCCGCCGACGCGATAGACATCGAGCGCGACATAACGCCCGCCGGGCTTGAGGTCGGCGATATAGGGCGTGCGCTTGAAGATCTCGCCCACATCGTCGAGCGTGAAGCGGATGCCCGCCTCGTGCGCGATCGCGGGCAGGTGCAGCCCCGCATTGGTCGAGCCGCCGGTGGCCGCCACCACGATCGCCGCGTTCTCGAGCGACTTGCGGGTGACGATGTCGCGCGGGCGGATGCGGCGCTTGAGCAGCTCCATCACCGCCTTGCCGCTTTCCACCGCCCAGCGGTCGCGATCCTCGTACGGTGCCGGCGCGCCGGCCGAGCCGGGCAGCGCAAGCCCGATCGCCTCGGACACGCAGGCCATGGTGTTGGCGGTGAACTGCCCGCCGCAGGCGCCGGCCGAGGGACAGGCAGCGCATTCGAGCTCGTGCAGGTCCTCGTCGCTCATGTTGCCGGCGGCGTGCTGGCCGACCGCCTCGAACACATCGACCACGGTGACATCGCGGCCCTTGAACTTGCCCGGCAGGATCGAGCCGCCATACATGAAGAC
>JADZEB010000055.1 GCA_020850755.1 Alphaproteobacteria bacterium
CGCCTCCTGCTCCCGCAGAATCGCAATAATCTGCTCCTCGCTGAACCTCGATGCCCGCATCGTCCGCCTCCTCATGGTCAGCGGACTCTACCCAAATCCGGAGGAGTTCGCGGGGCTCAGGTCAAAGTCGGTAAAGCCCATCACCACGCCGTCGCGGCGATCCACCCGCCAGCAGCGGCACAACGTTGTGAGCCCGCCCGCAACGTGGGTTGCGAGCGCGGGAGGGAGAGTTTTCAAGACGAGTTCTCCTGAGAGGTGATAGACCGAAGCTGTCCTTGAGAGGGAAGCACGTAGTGGCGGAGTTCATCACCCCATCCAAAGCGAAGAACCGAGGCGGGGTTCTCGTGATCCACTCCTGGTGGGGGCTTACGGACTCGTTCCGTGACTACGGCCGATTGCTCGCTGATCAGGGTTTTGTCGTTGGACTGTCCGATCTGTTTGGCGGGAGGACTGCTCGCACAGCCGAAGACGCGAAGCGACTACGAAGCGCGCCCCGCCGCGAGCCGATGTATAAGTCACTGATTCACGACCTGATCGAAGTGCAAGATCGGGCACAACCAGATGCGCCGCTCGGTGTGGTAGGTTTTTCAATGGGCGGACATTGGGCAGTCTGGCTTTCGCAGCGACCCGATCTTCCGATTGCATCTGTGGTTCTTTATTACGCTGCCCGAGGCGGCGACTTCTCCAACAGTCGCGCTTCATATCTCGCTCACTTCGCCGAAACCGATGAGTGGGTTTCAAGCGCTTCGCGGCGAACAATGGAACGTCAGATCAAATCAGCGCAACGGCCCTACGCCAGCATCGACTATCCGGGAACCGGACACTGGTTTGCCGAAACTGCTCCAACAGGGAGTTACAGGCCCGAAGCCGCCCAGGTTGCGCTGAAGCGAACCGTTCGGCACTTCAATTCAACGCTCTCGTGAAAATGAGCCAAGGTGAGGAACGCGGCGTGTCGGATTGGTCGCGCGCGGTGAGCGTGACCTGAGCCCCGACTTTCATCCAGGGGCAGGTAGAGTCCTGTCGTGATTTGAGCCTGGCTGGCTCTGTGGTGCAACGGGATGGGGCGCGGAGCCCCCAACGCAAACCGCCAGAACCAACACAGCACCCAGAACTCCGTTCGGGTCCGGGCCCGAGACCGGCCGCGCAGGCCGACCCGGCCCGGCCCGAACGGAACCCGTCCTAGTAGCCGCGGCGGGACTGCTCGTAGAGATAGCCGCCAATGCCGCCCACGCCGGCGCCAAGCAGCGCGCCAAGGCCGGCATCTCCCGTAAACGAGCCCAGGATGCCGCCCACGGCCGCGCCGCCAAGCGCGCCCATGCCGGCGGTCTGCTGTTGTGGCGTCATCCCGCCGCAGGCGGACAGGCCGAGCCCAGCCGCGACGACAATCGCGAATCGTGTTGCACGCATGATGCTCTCCTGTGGCTCAGCGGTTGGGGCGAGGGCGGCGCGGGGCGGCCGGGCGGCACGGATAGGTCGCCTGCGCCCAGCGCATGAAGCCGTCCAGCGCGGGCTCGCGCGCATGGCGCGGGTTGGCGCGGGCCCAGGCCGCGAAGCCGAGCCCCGATTCGGCGATGCTCGGCGCGCGCTGCGGCACGCAATACAAGGGCCGCAACCGCCCGCCAACCGGACGCGTGAGGGCGTGATACTGCCCTGCGGCGGTGAGGTAGCCCTGGCAATAGGCGATTGCCTCCAGCCGCGGCACGCCACCCCAGCCCGGGTCGCACACGGCAGCGAGATCGGCAACCGTCGCAACGTGCGAGACGACGGATGGCTGTGCCATTGCCGGTGGTGCCAGGGCGGCGAGAGCGCCGCCCAGCGCCAGCGCTGCCGCAAGGATCCTTGTTCGCATGGTCTTGTCCTTTCCTTCGGTGGTCGCGTGTCGCGGTTGGTTCTTGCCGTCGGCCAGGGACCGGGTGCGCATCCCAGGCCGCCGCGTGGCGAAGTGCCTGCCGCAAGACCGGAGCTGCACCGGAGCGATGCCTCGGCCACAACGCTAGCATGATGCGGCCCCTCGGGGGCAAGGCGTCGGTAAGCCTGCAACCGATGCGGCGAGCCACGCGCCGCATGCCCCGATAGCCTGCCGGCAAGGCACAATTGGGGCACCGGCGCGGCCGGATGGTTGCATGCGCCGAGGCGCCGCGCTCAAATACCGCAGCAATCCCGCCGCGCCGAGCATCGGCATCGGACCTGACGTGAGCAGACAAGAGCGCGGTTCCGACGGTTCGATCCTGCGCCAGCGGCGCCTGGTCCTGTTCTGGGGCGCGCGCGGGATGTCGACCCTGTCGTTCCAGATGCAGTCGGTCGCGGTCGGCTGGCAGATCTACGCCACGACGGAAAGCGCGTTCGATCTCGGCCTGGTGGGCCTCGTGCAGTTCGTGCCGATGATGCTGTTCGCGCTGCTGGCGGGCCAGGCGGCCGACCGCTTCGACCGGCGCAGCATCGCCGCCACCTGCCAGGCGATCGAGGCGGTGGCGGCGGCCACGCTGACGATCGGCACGGCTGCCGGCTGGGCCGGGCGCGAGGCGATCTTCGCGCTGGTGGCGATCGTCGGCGCCGCGCGCGCCTTCGAGATGCCGGCCATGTCCTCGCTGCTGCCGACCCTGATCGAGCGATCCATCCTGCAACGCGCGATCGCAGGCTCGGCCTCGGTGAACCAGGCCGCGCAGATCAGCGGACCGGCGCTTGGCGGCCTGCTCTATGCCTTCGGCCCGGCCGTCGCCTATGGCACCGCTTCGGCCTTGTTCCTGGTTGCATGCCTGCTTGCCCTGCGCATCAGCCCGACCGCGCGCCTGCAACTGCGCGAGCCCGTGAGCCTGGTCTCGCTGTTCTCCGGGCTCGGCTTCATCCGACGCCATCGCGTGATCCTGGGACTGATGTCACTTGATCTGTTCGCGGTGCTGCTTGGCGGGGCCACGGCGCTGCTTCCGATCTATGCACGCGATATCCTGCACACGGGCCCGCTCGGCCTTGGCCTGCTGCGTTCGGCGCCGGCGCTCGGCGCGCTTGCCACCTCGCTGGCGCTGGCGCGCCGCCCGCTGCGCGGCCATGTCGGCGCGGCGCTGTTCGCCGCCCTGGCGGGCTTCGGTGTCGCGACCATCCTGTTCGGTCTGTCCACCAGCCTGCCGCTCTCCTTCGCTGCGCTGGCAGTCACGGGAGCCACGGACATGGTTGGCGTCGTGATCCGTTCCTCGGTCATCCAGCTCCAGACGCCTGATGCGATGCGCGGGCGGGTGAGCGCCGTGAACGCCGTGTTCATCAGCGCTTCGAATCGACTGGGCGATTTCGAGTCGGGCGCGGTTGCGGCGCTCCTGGGCGCGGTGTCTTCGGTCGTGCTGGGCGGGGTCGGGACCATCCTGGTCGCGCTGGCCTGGACCCGGCTGTTCCCCGAACTGCCGCGCATCGAGACGCTGGAAGGCTAGGGCACGTTCCGTTCGGCTTCGATCAGCCGAACGGAAGTCGTGCCCGAGAAACTTATGGTTTGCGAGCAGCTTGGTCCGATCTGGTGGAACCGCCCTGCGGTTCCACCAGATCGGACGCTGCTCCAGCGCTGGCGGCACTCGCGCCGGGCCATGGGCTAGGCGAATGCTCTGCCGGCAACGGCCTGGTCGGCAACAAAATCCCCCGCAAGGCGACATTAGTAGAACAATATTCTTTCAATTGACGCATCGGAGGTGCATGTGGCGAATATCCTTCTCCCTGGCGGTTGCGCACCCCTTGCGCCACCGTCGAGCAGACAGGATCGACCCCGACATGAGCCGCATTCACGTCATCCACGAGAACGAGACCTGGGTTCTGCCGCTGCGCGCGGCCTTCGCCCGCGTCGGCGCGCCCTACACCGAATGGTTCATCGACGAGGGCGTGCTCGACCTGCGCGCCGCCCCGCCCGAGGGCGTGTTCTACAACCGCATGAGCGCGTCCTCGCACACGCGCGGGCACCGCTTCGCCGCCGAGCATACCGGTGCGATCCTGTCCTGGCTGGAACGGCACGGCCGCACGGTGGTGAATGGCTGGCGCGCGCTGCAGCTTGAGATCAGCAAGGTGGCGCAGTACGAAGCACTCGCCCGCCACGGCATCGCGACGCCCGACACGATCGCGGTCGTGGGCAAGGCCGGAATCGCCGAGGCTGCGCGGCGGCTCGGCTTCCCGCTCATCCTCAAGCACAATCGCGGCGGCAAGGGGCTTGGCGTGCGCCTGTTCCTCTCGCCCGCCGCGCTCGAGGAGCATCTCGCCTCGGCCGCGTTCGAGGCGCCGCTGGACGGCATCACCCTGGTGCAGCGCTACATCGCCGCGCCCGAGCCCTTCATCACCCGCGTCGAGTTCGTTGGCGGGCGTTTCCTCTATGCCGTGCGCGTCGATACCTCGGAAGGCTTCGAGCTCTGCCCGGCCGACCAGTGCAACGCCGATGCCGCCGGCGGCGTCTGCCCGGCCGAGGCGAAGGGGCCGAAATTCCGCATCGTCGAGGGCTTCGCCCACCCGCTGATCCCGCGCTGGGAGGCGTTCCTGCGCGCCAACGGCATCGGCGTTGCCGGCATCGAGTTCATCACCGACGCCGCGGGCCGTGCCTTCACCTATGACGTCAACACCAACACCAACTACAACCCCGAGGCCGAGGCGGCGGCCGGCATTTCCGGCATGCAGGCGATTGCCCGGCACCTCGCGGACCTGCTCGCCACCGAGCCCGCCACCCTCCAGCCCACCACCGCCCGCGCGGCGTGAGGCAAGGTCCGCTCCCCCCGCAAGGCCCCTCCGAGCCATGCGTGGCCGGAGGGGCAGGGGGGCACGGGCCGGGTGCGGCCGCGCACGGTATTCCTTGCAATCCCGGCGCGAAGGGCGCACATAGGCACCATCGACATGGGGCATGACACGCGCTGGCCAAGCTGGCGCTGCGTCCTGGGTCCAGACGGTGGCGCCAAGCATGGCGCGCTCCGGCCAGGACCGTAGCCCAGGCGGCGCGTAGCAGACGCCGCCCCTCTCTCCCCGTCGCGTTCGATGCCTGGCAGCCCGGCCTCATGTCGGCCGGCGCCGGCGGCGCGGCAGCACACTGAAAGTACCCTGTTTCCGATGCAAAACTTCTCTGATCTCGGCCTCGGCGCGCCCATTCTGCGAGCGCTCGAGACCGAGGGCTACACCGCGCCGACCCCGATCCAGGCGCAGGCGATTCCCGAGGTGCTGGCCGGCCACGACGTGCTCGCCATCGCCCAGACCGGCACCGGCAAGACCGCCGCCTTCACCCTTCCGATCCTCGAACGCCTCGCCGCCGCGCCGGCGCGTCCTGGCCGTGGCGGCTGCCGCGTCCTGGTGCTGAGCCCGACGCGCGAGCTTGCCAACCAGATCGTCGACAGCGTGCGCGTCTATGGCCGCCACCTGCGCCCGAGCACGGCCGTGGTCGTCGGCGGCATGCCGATGGGCCGGCAGGTGCGCGAGATGTCCGCCGGCGTCGATGTGCTGGTGGCCACGCCGGGCCGCCTGCTCGACCATATGGGCGGGGGCACCATCCGGCTCGATGCGGTCGAGACGCTGGTGCTGGACGAGGCCGACCAGATGCTCGATCTCGGCTTCATGCCGGCGATCCAGCGCATCGTCGCGCGCCTGCCGGAGAAGCGGCAGGTGCTGCTCTTCTCGGCCACCATGCCGCCCGACATCGCCCGCCTCGCCGAGCGGCTGATGCACGATCCGGTGCGCATCGCCGCCAACCGCGCGGCAACCCCCGCCCCGAAGATCGAGCAGCGCGTGCTCCTGGTGGAAACCGCGCGCAAGCGCGCGATCCTGTCCGACATCCTGGGCGATCGCGGCACGGTGTCGCGCGCGCTCGTGTTCACGCGCACCAAGCATGGCGCCGACCGCGTCGCCCGCCAGCTCGACCAGGACGGCATCGCCGCAGGCGTGATCCACGGCAACCGCTCCCAGCCGCAGCGCGAGCGCGCGCTGGCCGCTTTCCGCGCCGGCACGGCGCCGGTGCTGGTGGCAACCGACATTGCCGCGCGCGGCATCGATGTCGATGGCGTCAGCCATGTCGTGAACTTCGACCTGCCGAACGTGCCGGAAAGCTACGTCCATCGTATCGGCCGCACCGGCCGCGCCGGTGCCACCGGCATCGCGATCTCGCTCTGCTCGGCCGAGGAGCGCGGCTTCCTGCGCGCGATCGAGGCGCTGATCCGCCAAGATCTGCCGACCGAGGACCGGCGCAGCGCCGGCGCGATGGCGCAGGAGCGCGAGGTGGAGCAGGCAGCGCGCGGCAACGGCAAGGGCCGGCGCCAGCCCGGCCGGCCGCAGCGCGCGGGCCAGCACAGGCAAGAGGGGCACCGCCACGAGGGGCAGCGGCAGGAAGGGCGTCGCCAGGAAGGACACCGCCACGAGGGGCAGCGGCAGGAAGGGCGTCGCCAGGAAGGACACCGCCACGAGGGCCAGCGCCCGGAGGGCCGTCGCAACGCCGCCGGCAAGCCGCAGCACGGTAACGGCCACGCCAACGGCCACGCCAACGGCCCGCGTCGTGGCCACGATGCGCCCGCGCGCGGCGCCGCGCCGCGGTGGCACGAGACCGAGATGGCGCGCGGCGAGGCCGATCCCGGCGCCGACAATCGCCGCCACGCCCATCGCGGCGGCCATGGCGCGCGCGCGCACGAGACCGATGGCGCGCGCGTGCTGGCGCAGATGGGACGCACCAGCTTCCAGCATCCGGGGCAGCGCCCGGCCGGGCCGCGGGGCAAGAACCGCCAGCGCAACCGGCAACGCCACGATGGCGGCGGTGCCCGCGCGCCCCGCTACGCCTGAGCGTAGCGGGGAGTTCGACGCGGGCGGCCCGGGCCTGCCCCAGGCGGCCCTCAGGCGGCGTCGCTGACCGGATCGAGGCCGAGCGCCACCCGCCCCGTGAAGCGCTGCTGGCGCTTTGCCGGAAGCGGGTGGAACTGCGCGCCATGCGCATCGCGCAGCAGCCGCTCCAGCCCGGCGCGCCGATAGAAGCCGGCGCCACCGGCGGCCTCCAGCGCCTTCTCCACTGTCGCGGCCACGCGCTCGGCGACGATGGTCTTGCGCACCAGCATGGCGCTGGTCAGCGCGACGCCCATCGTGAAGTTGAGATCGTCGGCCAGTCGCACCATGTCGTCCATCGCCAGCTGCGCGGCGGTGAGATTGTTCTCGAGCTCGCCGAGCAGGTAGGGCGTGGTCGGATCCTCGCGCCGACGCATCGCCTGGTCGCGCCCGATCGTGGCGGCCGCCTCGGCGATGCCGGTATAGACCGACATGATCAGCGGCATCGCCACCGTCAGGATCACGTTCCATGCGGGATGGAACCTGCCGCGCGGCCGCCGCAGCGCCACCGCATCGTCGGGCACGAAGGCGCCGTCGATCTGCACGGTATGCGAGCCGGTGGCGCGCATGCCCAACGTCTGCCAGTCATTGGCGAGCGAGACGCCGGGGGCGCTGAAGGGCAGCGCGAAATGCAGCACCTGCGGGCCTTCCTTGGCATCGTCGAAGGGCACGGACGTGACCAGCACATCGCCCTTGGGCGAACCGCTGGCGAAGGGCTTGCGCGCGGAGATGCGAAAGCCGCCATCGACCCGCTCGGCCGTGCCGTTCGATTCCAGCCAGTCGTTCGCGCCGGTGGAAACCAGCACGCGCTCCCCGGCGGCGACGCGCTCCAGGAGCTTGCGGCCCGGCCGCCCGTTCCGGTCGTTGTAGACGGCGGCGGCAACGAGATGCTGGTGCATCGAAAGCGCCAGCGCGGTCGACGGGCAATGATGCGCAAGCGCGCGCAGGAAGGCGCACATGGCGCTGTGCGTGACGCCACCGCCGCCAAGCTCGGCCGGCACCAGCGCCGAGAACAGCTTGTGCTGCTTCAGCACCTCGTAATGCTCGGCCACGAAGACGTCGCCCTGGTCGCGCTCGGCGGCGCCTTCCTCGAAGCGCGGTCCGAGAGTCTGCGCCAGCGCGGCGAGGTTCAGCGGCTGCGGCAGGGTTGCGATGTTGATATCCTTGGTCATGGTCATGCCTCCGGTTTGCGGACGAGGCGGCACACTGGATGCGGGCGCGCGCATCAACAACTTCAACATGTGAAGCGCAAGCGCCGGCGCGATGTGCTAGGCTGCGCCATGGCCGAGAAGCGCGGATATGGGCAGTTCTGTCCGATCGCTCTTGCCGCCGAGGTGCTGGCGGAGCGCTGGACGCCGCTCGTGATACGCGAGCTTCTGTGCGGCAGCGTGCGGTTCAACGACATCCAGCGCGGGGTACCGCGCATGTCATCGGCGCTGCTGGCGCGGCGGCTCAAGGACCTGCATTTCGCCGGCATCGTCGAGCGGCGGCGCGGCGAGAAGGGCGCGCTTGAGTATCATCTTACGCCGGCGGGACGGGAGCTTTTCCCGGCCGTGGAGATGATGGGGCTTTGGGCGCAGCGCTGGCTGCGCCACAACCTGCTCGATCCCGCGAACCTCGATCCCGATCTGCTGATGTGGGACATCCGCCGCCGTGTCGCGAGCCAGGCCGGCTCCTTCGCGCGGCGCTATGTCACGCAGTTCCAGCTTTCGGGCACGCCGATCAGCCGTCGCCGCTACTGGCTGGTGTTCGAGGGCGGCCAGGTCGATCTGTGCCACAAGGATCCCGGCTTCGAGGTCGATCTCTATGCCGAGACGAGCCTGCGCTGCCTGACCGAGGTCTGGCTGGGCCATCTCTCGATCGACGCCGCGCTGCGCGAGGACAAGCTCCGCCTCGACGGCAGCAGGCGCGACCATGCACTGTTCAGGTCGTGGTTCGTGCTCAGCAGCTTCGCGCCGGCCGGGCGGGCCCCGACCGGACAGGCCGAACAGACGCCGCCATCACCGCAATCCGCCAGTCTCTGCTAGATCGGCGCGATCAGCTTTTCTTGCGCAGCGTGGCATCGAGGCTCCAGGCCCCGGCGCCGGCGAATATCAGAATGAAGAAGGCGAAGCAGTACATCACCTCGAGGCTGCCGCCATTGGCGATCGGGGCGAAGCTGCGGGCCAGTCGGTTCGTGTAGATGAGATAGGCATAGGCCATCTGCCCCGAGGCGATGAACGCGGCCGGGCGCGTGAACAGGCCCACTGCCACCAGCGTGCCGCACACGATCTCCAGCACGCCGGCGATGCCCACCATCGAGAAAAGCTGGATGTTGGCGAAGTTCGGGTTCGCTACCGGAATGCCGAACCATTTCTGCAGGCCGTGCTGCAGGAACATGAGCCCGACGACGATGCGAAAGATGCTCAGCGCCTGCGGCATCCACGCATCGAGCTGCTGGTCGATCTTGCTGTTCATTGGGGTTGTTCCCTTCCCGATCGCAGCGGCGGTCCGCTGGCGATAGGCAAGGGTGCGGCGGGCGCTTGATTCGCGGTGGTAACAAATCCGTGAGGTGCCGGCGCGCGCCTGCTGTCCGGGTGGCGCGTGGCGCCGGAAAAGCGGATGCCCGCAGGGAGATCCACCGCAGGCGCCACGCCTGTTGTGGAAATCGCTCCGCCGGTCACATGCCGGGATCGACCGGCTTCTCGATCTCGCCGCCGGCCTCGATCCAGTCCTTGTACGCGCCGAGGCTGTAGATCCTCTGGTAGCCCATGTCCTGGAGCACCTTGGCCGACAGCGCCGCCCGCCCGCCCGAGGCGCAATAGACGATCACCGGGCGGTCCTTGCGCAGGGCGGAATCGTAGAAGGGCGTTGCCGGGTCGGCGCGGAACTCCAGCATCCCGCGCGAGACATGGTGCGAACCCAGGATCTTGCCGGTCTTCTCCACCTCGGGCGCGTCGCGCACGTCGAGCACCAGCGCGCCCTCCTTTTCGATCAGGGCCTTCGCCTCAGCGATGCTGATCTTCTTCACCTCGGCGTTCGCTGCTTCGAGCATGTCCTTTACCGTTTTCGCCATTGGACTCGTCTCTCCTTCTGCTGGGCGCGAAGAATAGCATCTTCGTGGCAGGCGCAACGCGCCCCGGTATCCAGGGCGACGAGGCAGCGGACAGCTACGCCGACAGCAAGATGAAGGCCGGGTCCGAGCCGAGCAGCGCGCCGATCCGCTGCGCGAGGGCGCCGAGCGCGGTGGGCTTGGCGGCGCGGCGCTGCTGGTAGGCCTGGCGCAGCAGCCGCGCGGGCTCGCGGGCGAAGCGATCCGGCGCTGCCGCGATCAGCGCGTGCAGCAGCGCCAGCACGAGGTCGCGTTCCGTCAGCGCGCCGCTGCGCAGGCCGGCCAGCGTCCGGCAGACATCGTCCGGCACGCCCGCCGCGCGCATCCATCCGAGATCGAGCCGCGCGATCGCCGCCCGGTCGAGGCGCGCCACGGCATCGGCGAGCAGATCGCCCGATGCCGGTGGCGGCGGCGTTGGCTCTGCATCACGTTTGCCGAACAGGCGCTCGAACAGCGAACGGCGGGGCGGCGGCGGCGCTTGCGCTGGCCGGTGGTCGGCGATGCTGAAGCGAGCGGCGCGGTCCATCGCCGCGAAAGGCGTGGGCGAGGGCGGCGGCACATGCACCGGCATCGCCGCCGGCGCTTGCATGACGCTGCCCATGCCGTGCCAGCCGGCGGCGACCATGTGCGCGACCTGGCGCAGTGCCGGCAGCCCCTCCTGCTTGTCGGCGCGCTCGGCCACCATGACGAGGCCGGTCTCGCGGGTGAGCAGGCCGTAGCGCAGCGCGCGCTCCACCGCATCCTCGCTGGGCGCCTCGGCGATCGCGCCATGGGCGGCAATGCGGGCGATGTCGCTGATGCCGTTGGCGCCCGTCGCGGCCTCGGGGATGGTGGCGAGATCGAGGGACTGGCTGGCGACTTCGCCGCCGCTTTCGTCCAGTAGCACGAAGCGCAGCGCGCCCTCGGGCACGCGGTCGAACCACGCCGCGACATGCACGCTGTCGCCGGCGAAGGCGCTGCCGGGCTGCGCGGGCCAGGTGTCGTGCGCGCCATCGGGCCAGTCGATGCGCCAGCGCCAGCGCGGCTCGTCCATGCGTTCGAGCTGGCGCAGCACGCGCTCCTCCATGCCTTCGCGCGGTGTCACCATCTCGCAGGCGCCGCCGGTGGCATCGGCAAGCCCGCGCAGCAGCGCCTCGCCGGCGGCAGCGCCGACGCCGATCGTGAAGACGCGGTGGCGGGAGGCACGCGCCGCTGCAACCATCGCCGCCATGTCCCAACTCGCCCCGTCGGTGATCAGCAGCAGCTCGGCCAGCGGCGCAGCCCCGGCCGGCCAGCCGAGCGCGAAGGCGGCCATCATCGCCGCGCGCATCTCGGTGCCGCCGAGATCGGCATTGAGCGTCTCGATCCGCGCCTGGAGCGCGGCGATGGTCGCGGGTGTTGCCGCCACCACGCCCGGCGTCCATTGCTCGACGGAGGAGCCGAAGCGCAAGAGTGCCACATGGTCCTCGGGGCCGAGGGCACGCAGAAGCGCAGCCAGCGCGCGCCGGGCCTGGGCGATCGAATTGCCCTGCATCGAGCCGGAGCAGTCGATCAGCACCTTGAGCACGCGACCGCGCGGCGCGGCGCTGGAGGCATCGCTGGCGGCTGCATTGCTGGCGGCAATCGGCGGGCGCGGCTGGAAGCAGGCGGCGAGCAGGCGGCGTTCGCCGTCCCCGCCGCGCAGCGCCATCGGCTGGAAGGCGCCGGCGCGGAACGCGATCACGAGGTCGCGGTCGAGCGTCAGCGCGCCGCCTTGCGGCACGATGCGCAGCCCGGCCTCGGTTCGGGCGGTATCGAGGGCGTGGGTGGGCGAGCCAGCGTTCATGCCGGCGGCTGCCCCGCGCGCCAGCACCTCGATCCGGGCGCGGCGCACGAGGTCGAGCGAATGCTGCGGCTGCGCGTGCGCTGCCATGGCCGGGCGGCCATAGCGCGGGGCGATGGTGGTGGGGATGCGCAGCACAAGCGTGTCGCGCTGCCAGGACAGAAGCTGCGCGTAGCGGAAGCCGATGCGCGCCGTCTCGCCAGGGCCGAGATTGCCGAGATTGACCGTGTGCATCCCCGGCGCCGCTTCCTCCACCAGCACGGCGGTATCGCCGCTCGCGACCGCGTCCTCGTAGCGGTTGGCGGCGGCGCGGCGCGGCATCGCGACCGAGGCCAGGCGCTTGCCGGCAAGCTCGGCCGTCACCTCCAGCAGCACGGCGCCGAAGGGCACCGGGAAGGTGAACACCGCCTCGATCGGCTTCTCCTCGGTGTTGCACCAGGAGAGGTCGATGGCGAGCGAAGCCAGGAAACCGTCCAGCACCGCGGTGATCGCCATTTCGGCCAGCGGATCGGGCGCGGGCGCCGGCAGCCCGGGCGGCGGGATGGGGGACGGCAGGTCGAAGGGATCGGCCGGGCGCGGAGCGGGGCGGTCGGTCATGGCGCGGGGTCCTTGCCGGCGATGCGGTCGAGCAGGGCGCGCAGGCCGGCGGCAAGCTCGCGCACCTGCTCGGGGCTGAGGCCCGCCGCCTCGGGGTCGAGATGCACTTCCACGCCGGGGCGGAGCGCGATGCGCGTCCAGACCTGCACCGGCGCGCGCGGGCGGGCGGCTTCGGGGGCGGCGGCGTCGGTCGCGGTTGCGGCAAGCCGGCGGCGGATGCCGTCCAGCGTCAGCCCTTCATCCTGCCAGGCCTGGATGTCGAGCAGCCTTTGCAGGTGGCGCGACGTGTAGTAGGCGCCGCGCGCGGTGCCCTCGGGCGGGTCGAGCAGGCCGGACTGGATGTAGAAGCGCACCGACCGGCGCGTCACGCCGGCGAGACTGGCCAGCTCCTCGATCGAGAAGCTGCGTTCGGGGCCTTGGGGGGTGGCGGGGGGGCGCGGGTTCGTGTCGTTCATGACAGTTATTTATGACAGTAAAAACTGTCATGTCAAGAACGGCAACGCGCCCCCGCCCACTCCCCGTAGTCGGGCCCGGACCTAGCGCAGCGGGCGGGCGTGCATGGCGAGCGTGTGGTTGTCCATGCGCGGGGCATAACTCACCACGCCGCGGCGCGCCGCCCAGGCATTGACCATGTAGACGATGGGCACTAGGCCCGCATCGTCGCGCCCGAGCCTTGCTGCGGCGAGCAGGCTGCGGTCGCGCCGCGCGGGTTCGAAATCGACGATCGTCGCCTTGATCAGCGCGTCAAGCTCGCGGTTCGAGTAGCGCACGCGGTTGGCCGCCCCATAGCCCGCTTCCCGCGTGTGCATGAGCGAGGCGAGGGAGTAGATGAGGTTGCCGGAATGGAACCAGTCGGCCAGGAAGGCCGGCAGTTCGAGCTGGCCGCGTCGGCGCGAGAACACGGTGTGCGGTGTCGTGTCCACCGTCGCGCGCACGCCGATGCGCTGCCACATCTGGGCGATCGCCTGTACCGCGCGCACCGAGTTCGGAATGCTGTCGTTCGAGGTGTAGAGCGTCATCTGGAAGCCCTGCGGGTAGCCCGCCTCGGACAGGAGCGCGCGGGCGCGATCCGGGTCGAACGGCACCGGCGGCAGGGCGGGGTCGTAGCCGTCGGTATCGCGCGCCGGGATCTGGTCGGCGGGCAGGGCCTGGCCTTCGTACAGGCGCTCGGCCAGGTTCTCGCGGCTGATCGCCATCGACAGGGCGCGGCGCACCCGCGCATCGCCGAGCGGATTGCGCGAAAGCGGCGTGCCGTCATGCGCCAGCAGCGTGCCGCTGCGCAAAGCCTCGGCGGTGGGATCGAAGTTGAGATAGATCATGCGGATCGAGGAGGTGGTGAACACCTCCACGCGCTGGTCCTGCTGCAGGCGCGGTACGTCGGCGGTCGGCACGTCGGCGATCAGATCGACATCGCCGGCAAGCAGGGCCGCCACGCGCGCCGGCCCGAGCGGTATCAGGCGGAAGGTCACGCGTTCCCAGTCGGCGCGGCCGCCCCACCAGTCCGGGTTGCGCGCATAGACGATGCGGTTGCCCGGCGTCCATTCGACGAAGCGGTAGGGGCCGGTGCCGATCATCGCCTTGCCGCTGTTGTAGTCCTCCGTCGTTGCGGCGGCGCCGTGGCGGCGCGAGACGATGAATATCTGCGCCACGTCCCCTGGCAGGAGCGGCGAGGGCGTGTTGGTGTGGAAGCGCACCGTCCGCGGGCCGAGCGCCTCGACCGCGCGGATCGCGCGCGTGGCGGTGGCGTAGCTGCCCGGGCTGTTCGGCACGTTGGGCGCGCGCTGGAAGCTGAATACCACGTCATCGGCGGTGAGCGGCGTGCCGTCCTGGAAGCGCACGCCCTCGCGCAACTGGAAGTCCCAGGCGCCTTCGCCCACGGGCTGCCAGGATTCGGCCAGGCTCGGGCGCACGACCAGGCGCGCGTCGCGCACGACCAGCGTATCGAACACGTGCAGCGCGTTGGCGGCGTTCTGGTTGCGGGCATGGAAATGCGGGTCGAGCGCGGTGGGCGGTTGCGCCTGCGCGACCGACAGGCTTTGCCCGGCGGCGGGCGCGGCGCCAAGACCGAGGGCAAGCGCGAGGACAGGCAGAAGGGCAGGTTGGCGACGCGGCTTCGACATCGGACGAACTCCCGGATTGCGTTGCCGAAACGTAACGGAACGGGCGCTCGTGAACAACCGCTGGCGTAACCTGATCATGCTTGCCGTCGCCGCCGGTTGGGCGTGCTACTCCTCGTCGTCCTTGCCGGTCTCCCCGCGCGTGTCGATGTGCACGAAATTGCTGCTCTTGCTCGGATAGGGCTTGATGAAGCCGCGGAAGGTGAACCACACCCCTAGCGGTCCGAGCCCCCATTTGCGCGGCAGTTCGCCGAACGGGATGTTGCCGGCCTTCACCTTCTCGGCCTTGCGCTGGAAATCGAGCGGGCAATAGAACCACTTGCTATTCTGCCAGCTCGACAGGAGCTTGGCGATCTTCTCGACCGAATGGCCCGGTGTCTGGATGTCCAGGGCGCTGAAGGCCTGGTGCTGGCTAAGCTTGGCTCGGCCGGCATTGCCGTTGTTGTTGTAGGCTTCGGTGCGGTAGGCGCTGACGATCTTGACCGAACTGCCCAGTTCCTCGCGCAGCGCATCGACGATGGTGATCGTGGGCGCCATGTTGTGCCAGAGCTTGATCGGGGGCGGGCCATTGTCGGGCCGGTATCGGCCCACCAGGAGTTCGCCCGAGTTGAAGTGGCGCAGGCCGAGCGAGGCGACGAAATCATCGAACAATGTGCGGTTGAACGACATGGCACGGTTCCCGGCAATGTTATCCTAGCGCAACGACTACCATAGGCGTGCCGGCCGAATCAGCAGGCATCTGCATCCCCTCGCCGCGGCGCGGCTATCGTCGTAGCCTGATGCCGCGCGCCGCCCGGGTGGCGCGACCGTCTCGAGCAGCGGGGGCATCAATTATGGCGATCGTTCAGGCAGACAGCACCAGCGTACCCTGGCGCCTTTCGGCGAGCGGACTACAGGCGGCCTATGCCGCCGGACGGCTCGATCCGCGTGATGTCCTTCGCTCGGTGCTGGCGCGGCTGGCCGAGGTCAACCCGAAGCTCAATGCCGTGGTCCTGGTCGACGAGGCGCGTGCGCAGGCAGCCGCTACGGCCTCGGCCGAGCGCTGGCGGGCGGGTCGGCCGCTCTCGCCGCTCGACGGGGTGCCGGTGACGGTGAAGGACAACATCCCGGTGGGCGGGCTGCGCGCGACCTGGGGTTCGCGCCTGTTCGCCGAGCATGTCGCGCCCGATGACGAGATCGCGGTCGCGCGCCTGCGCGCCGCCGGCGCGGTGATCTGGGCCAAGACGAACACGCCCGAACTCGCGATGGCCGGCATCACCGACAATCTCCTGTTCGGGCCGACACGCAACCCGTGGAACCTGGACCGCACGCCGGGCGGTTCCTCGGGGGGCGCGGCGGCGGCTGTCGCGGCGGGGGCGGGCCCGTTGGCGGTGGCGACCGATGCCGGCGGCTCGATCCGCCGGCCCGCCTGCTATTGCGGCCTCATCGGCATCCGCCCCTCGACCGGGCGCGTCGCGCGCCTGCCGGGGGTGGGGGATGCGGCCTTCCCGCCGCTCGCCGGCGATTCGCAGGTGATCGGCCCGATCGCGCGCAGCGTTGCCGATGCGCTGATGCTGCTGCGCGCGATCGGCCTGCCCGATGCGCGCGACCGCGCCTCGCTCGCGCTCGCACCATTGCCCGATCCGCTGCCGCCCGCACCCAGGCCAGCGCGCATCCGGCTGGTGGCGGCGATCCCCGGCCACCCCTGCGCGGCGGCGGAGAGCGCGGCGGCCGAGGCGGCGGGCACGGCGCTGGCGCGCCTCGGCCACGCGGTCGAGCTCGGCCCCGCGCTCTGGGACCCGGAGGAGATGAATGCCCTGTTCGGCACGATCGTCGCCGGCGGCGTTGCGCGCGTCGTCCGTCGCCATCCGGACTGGGCCGAGCGCACCACGCCGATCATCCGCGGCATCGCCGAGGCGGGGCTGAAGCTTTCCGCCCCCGACTATGTCGATGCGATCGACCGCATCGCCGGCCTGCGCGCGCGCGCGGCAGCCGATCTGGCCGGGATCGAAGCCATCCTCTCGCCCGCCTCCGCGACGCTGCCGTGGGAGATCGGCGCGCCCTTCCCGGCCGAGATCGACGGGCGGAAGGCGGGGCCGCGCGCGGGCGGCGCCTTCTCCACCTTCGTCAATCTGCTCGGCCTGCCGGCGGTGGCGCTGCCGGGCCCGGTCTCGCCCGAGGGGTTGCCCGCAGGCGTGCAGCTTGCCGGGCGGTTTGGCTCGGATGCGACCGTGATCGCGCTTGCCGCCGAGCTCGAGGCCGCGCTCTGGCCCGAGGGGCTGCCGCGCCCGCCTGCCTTCGCCTGAGCGGAGGTTCCCGCTAGAAGCTCGCGCCGGGCGGGTAGTGGCTGCCCGGCGGCAGCACGCCGCGATCCGCGGCGAGCTGCCACAGCCGCTCGCATGCATCGGTGACCTGCTTGCGCAATGCTGGGATGTCGGCGCCGAGTATGGTGCCGTTGAGCAGGAGGGGTCGGCCCTCGACGAGTGTGTGTCTGATATCGCCGGCGGAGGCGTAGTAGA
>JADZEB010000056.1 GCA_020850755.1 Alphaproteobacteria bacterium
CGCCTCCTGCTCCCGCAGAATCGCAATAATCTGCTCCTCGCTGAACCTCGATGCCCGCATCGTCCGCCTCCTCATGGTCAGCGGACTCTACCCAAATCCGGAGGAGTTCGCGGGGCTCAGGTCAAAGGCATTATTTCATTATGCGCTTCAGTTTCTTAGTATATTCCTAGTGTGAAACGACGACGATCGATGTGATGCCCCGACCCCTCCCTGTCCTGGGCGCGCACTGAAGAACCCATGGCGCCCGAGCGATTGGCTTGGCGAAAGCAGCTTGGTCCGAACTTCGCACGTCTGACACCAGGTAGGTGAGGTGCCGCCAGATGCGGGTTGCCTTGGTCTCGATTTCGGTGCTGCTGAGCCTGCTCTTGGCGGCGCCCGTGGGCGCCAGTCCGGTCGAGGACGGGCAGTCCGCCTATGAGCGGGGCGATTATCATGCCGCGCTGATGCTGTTGCGTCCCGAGGCAGATGCCGGCAATGCCGAAGCCCAGTTCGTGATCGGGCGCATGCACAATCTCGGGCACGGTCTGGCCCAGGACGATATCGAGGCCGTGCGCTGGTACCGGCGCGCGGCCGAGCAGGGGCTGGCGCGCGCGCAATACAGCCTCGGCTTCCATTATGAGGAAGGGCTGGGCCTGGTCCGGGACCTGGCCGAGGCCGTGCGCTGGTACCGGCTGGCCGCCGGGCAGGGCTATGCCGAAGCGGAGTTGGTTCTCGGTGGGCTCTACTATGACGGCCGCGGCGTCCAACGCGATCATGCCGAGGCTGCGCGCTGGTGGCGGCGCGCGGCCGAGAGCGGCATTGCGCGCGCCCTGCACAATCTCGCCTTCCTCCATGAGGACGGCCAAGGCGTCGTGCGCGATCTGGCCGAGGCGGCGCGACTGTACCGCCAGGCCGCGGAGAGAGGTCATGCTGGGGCACAGTTCAACCTCGGCGCCATGTATCACGACGGGCGCGGGGTCGAACGCGACGAGGCGGAGGCGGTGCGCTGGTGGCGGCGCGCAGCCGAGCAGCATGATCGGCAGGCGCAGGGCAATCTCGGTTTCATGTATGCCGAGGGCCGCGGCGTTGCCCAGGATCATGCCGAGGCGGTGCGATGGTATCGCCTCGCGGCCGCGCAGGGGCATGTCGAGGCCCAGGCAAGCCTCGGCTTCGCCCTCGAACGCGGCCGTGGTGCGGCGCAGGACTTCGCCGAGGCGGCACGTTGGTATCGCCTCGCTGCCGCACAGGGGCACGCCGTGGCGCAGCATAATCTCGGCGCCTTGTACCTTGAGGGGCGGGGCGTGACCCAGGACTTCGTCCAGGCGCACATGTGGTTCAACCTCGCATCCGCGCGCGGACTGCCCGTCGCGGCCGAGGCGCGCGACCGGGTGGCGCGGCGGATGACCCCGGCTGCCGTGCTTGAAGCCCAGCGCCTGGCGCGCGAGTGGCGCGTGGCCACGCCGACGCAATAGGGCAGGGGGCCGCGCGCTGCAGCCACGAACAGGCCGCGCCAGAGGGGCCGGCCGCAATGTTCTGCGATGCGAATGCTCCAGGCCCCGAGGCGGCGGTTTCGCGTGCGTGCAGGAAGGCAGGGCAGGCGCCTGCCTTGGTCGCGATGCGGCTGCTCGGGCGCGCATAATTAACCTTGCTCGTATATAAGGGATATCTATATTAGTGAGCGGATGATAACGCCGGATGCCCCGACATGCCCAGCCCATCTCCCGCCGCCGACCCTGAGCCCGTGCCGGCCCCGGGGCATGATGCCACCCTCGAAGCCCAGGTGGCCGAGGCCGCCGCATTCCTTCGCCAATGCGCCAACGATCGGCGCCTGCTCGTGCTTTGCCGCCTGCTCTCCGAAGGGGAGAGCAGCGTCGGGCGTCTGGCCCAGCTTGTCGGCCTGTCCCAGCCCGCGCTGTCGCAACACCTGACACGGCTGCGCGCAGAAGGGCTGGTCGCCACGCGCAGGCACGGCACCACCATCCATTACCGCATCGCCGATCCGCGCGTCGCCGCGCTGATCGGCAGCCTGCGCGGCATCTTCTGCCCGGCCGCCGAGCCGCCGCAGCAATCCGCCGCGCCGGCGCACCGCACGACCCCAAGGCATGGAGCACGCTGATGAGGACCCGCTTGCACCAGATACAGCGTGCCAGGCTAACGCGGGGCGCCGCCGCCTGCGCCCCGCTGCTGCTTGCGTTGCTGGGCTTGCCGGCCGGACGCGACGCGCTGGCGCAGGAGCGCTTCGCGGTTGCCCCGCAGATGGTCGAGGACCGGAAGGCGGTGTTCGCTACCGTGGAAAGCGTGCGCGAGGTTGAGGCACGCACGCGCATCGCCGGCACGATCCGCAGCATGGCCGTGCGCGAGGGCGACGCGGTTGCCGGCGGCCAGCTCCTGGCCGAGGTGGAGGACCCGAAGATCGCCTTGCAGATCGCCGCGCTCGACGCCCGCATAGCCGCTCTTGCCGCGCAGCAGCGCCAGGCCGCGCAGGAGCTGGAGCGCACGCGCGCGCTGCGCGCCACCGGTGCCGCCACCCAGGCGCGGCTGGACGAGGCCCAGACTGGATTCGACGTGGTCGAGGCGCAGGCCGCCGCCACCCGCGCCGAGCGCGCCGTGCTGGTGGAACAGCAGCGCGAGGGCCGCGTTGTCGCCCCGCAGGCCGGCCGCGTCTTGCGCGTGCGCGGCACGCCCGGCGCGGTGGTCGGTCCCGGCGAGATGCTGGCCGCGATCGCCACCGACCGCTATGTGCTGCGCCTGCGCCTGCCCGAACGGCATGCGCGCTTCCTCAGGCCCGGCGATCCGGTGACGGTGGGTGCGCGCGGCCTGGCCGAACGGCCCGGTGCCGCGCTCGGCCGCGGCACGATCCGCCTCGTCTATCCCGAGCTCCAGGCCGGGCAGGTGGTGGCAGATGCCGAGGTCGAGGGCCTGGGCGACTTCTTCGTGGGCGAGCGCGTGCGCGTCACCGTCGCTGCCGACCAGCGTCGCACGGTGGTCATCCCGCTTTCCTTCCTGATCACCGGCGCCGGTATCGATCTCGTGCGGCTGGCGAGCGGCATGGTCGTGCCGGTGCAGCGCGGACCGGCCCGCACCCTGGACGGCGCGCCGGCGATTGAGATCCTGTCCGGCTTGCGCGCCGGCGACGAGATCGTGCGGCCATGAAGCTCGGCCTTTCCGGCGTCCTTGCGCGCGCCTTCATCCGCTCCCCGCTCACGCCTCTTCTGCTGCTCGCCTCGGCCGCGCTCGGCCTGCTCGCCCTGTTCGTCCTGCCGCGCGAGGAGGAGCCGCAGATCAGCGTGCCCATGGTCGATATCCATGTGCGTACCGACGGGCTCGCCGCGCCGGACGGGGTCGAGCTGGTCACGCGGCCGCTGGAGGCGATCGTCACCGGCATTCCCGGTGTCGAACATGTCTACAGCAACACCGCCGACGACCGGGTGATGGTGACCGCGCGCTTCCTGGTCGGCACCTCCGCGGACGAGGCGATCCTGCGCGTGCACGAGAAGCTGCGCGCCAACTGGGACCGCATCCCGATCGGCATCCCCGAGCCGCTGGTGATCGGCCGCGGCATCAACGATGTTGCGGTGGCGGTGGTGACGCTCTATCCCGAGGACCCGTCCGCGGGCCGCTGGACAGACACGGCGCTGCACGAGATCGCCGATCGCGTCCTGTCGGAACTGACCAAGATCCCCGATGTCGGCCTGACCTATCTCGTCGGCGGGCGCCCGCCCGAGATCCGGGTCGAACCCGACCCCGAGGCGCTGGCGCGCCACGGCATTACGCTCAACCAGCTGGTCGAGAAGCTGGGCGGGGCCAACCGCTCCTTCCAGGCGGGGCTGCTGCGCGAGGGCGGGCAGACCCTCCCGGCGCAGGCCGGCCAGACCCTGCGTGGCATTCCCGATGCCGGACTGCTGCTGCTCACGGCCCGTGACGGGCGTCCCGTCTATCTCGGCGATGTCGCGCGCATCGGCATCGAGGGCCGCCCGACCGAGGCGCGGTCCTGGCGGCTGGTGCGCGGCGCCGATGCCGGCTGGCGGCAGGCGCCGTCCGTGTCGATCGCCATTGCCAAGCGCGCGGGTGCGAACGCGATCACCATCACCACCGCCGTGCGCGAGCGCATCGCGGCGCTGCAGGGCGGCATGATCCCGGCCGGGATCGCCGCCGAGATCACGCGCGATTATGGCGCGACGGCGCAGGAGAAGTCCGACGAGCTCCTGTTCCATCTCGGACTGGCGACACTCTCGATCGTCGCGCTGATCTGGCTCGCGATCGGCTGGCGCGCGGCGGTGGTGACGGCGGTGGTGATCCCGGTCACCATCCTGCTGACCCTGTTCGGCGCGCTGATGCTCGGCTACACGCTGAACCGCGTCTCGCTGTTCGCGCTGATCTTCTCGATCGGAATCCTGGTCGATGACGCGATCGTGGTGGTGGAGAATATCGACCGCCACTGGTCGATGCGTGACGGGCGCTCGCGCATCGCCGCCGCGATCGACGCCGTGGCCGAGGTCGGTAATCCCACCATCATCGCGACCCTGACGGTGATCGTGGCGCTGCTGCCGATGATGTTCGTCTCCGGCCTGATGGGCCCCTACATGGCTCCCATTCCGGCGGTGGCCTCGGCGGCGATGCTGTTCTCCTTCTTCGCGGCGATGGTGCTGACGCCTTGGCTGATGGTGAAGCTCGGCCACGGTTCGGCGGAGCATGGCGCTGGGCGGATGGGCCTACTCTATCGCGCCGTCGCCGCCCCGATCGTCGCCACGCGCCGCCGCGCCTGGGCATTCCTGGCGGCGACGGGCCTCGTCACGCTTGCCTCCTTCGCGCTGTTCGCCACCCGCGACGTGACCGTGAAGCTGCTGCCGTTCGACAACAAGTCGGAGCTGGCTGTGGTGCTGGACATGCCGGCCGGCGCCAGCCTGGAGGATACCGAGCGCGTGCTGCTGGCCGCGGCCGAACGGCTGCGCCCGCTGCCCGAGTTGCAGGCGATCACGGTGCATGCAGGCACCGCCGCGCCGTTCAACTTCAACGGGCTGGTGCGCCACTTCTTCACGCGCCAGGAGCCGCGGCGCGGCGACCTCGACCTGCTGCTCCTGCCGCGCCACGACCGCGCGCGTGAGAGCCACGCGATCGCGCTCGATGCGCGCGCGCGCCTTGCCGCCCTGTCGCTGCCGGAGGGTGCGCGGCTCAAGCTGGTGGAGGTGCCGCCCGGCCCGCCCGTGCTCGCCACATTGCTGGCCGAGGTCTACGGCCCCGACCCAGAGGCGCGCCGCGCCGCCGCCGCGACCGTGCGCGAGGCTTTCGCCCGCGTGCCCTTCCTGGTCGATCACGACGACACGATCGGCGATCCCGGGCGGCGGCTGCGGATACGCCTGCTGCCGGACCAGCTCGAATTCCACGGGGTGGAGGAAGTGGCGATCCACGACACGTTGCGCGCGCTGCTCGGCGGCGTGCCGGTGGGCTATTCGCATCGCGGCGCCGGGCGCAATCCGCTGGCGATCATGGTGCGCCTGCCGGCCGAGGCGCTGTTCCTGTCGGAGCGACTGCTCTCCACGCCGGTGCCGGGGTGGGGCGGCGTGGTCGAATTGGGCGACCTGGTCGAGATCGCCGAGGAGCTGGCATCGGCGCCGATCTTCCGCCGCAACGGCCGCGCCGCCGAGATGGTCACGGCCGAGCTCGCCGGCGCCTACGAGGCGCCGATCTACGGCATGCTGGCGGTGGCCGGCGCGCTGGCGGCGATGCCGGGCGCGCCGGCGATCCACTATGCCGGCCAGCCGATGGACGAAAGCCGCCCCGTGCTGCTGTGGGACGGCGAGTGGGAGGTGACGCGCGTCACCTTCCGCGACATGGGCGCGGCCTTCGCGGTGGCGCTGCTCGGCATCTACATACTGGTGGTGGCGCAGTTCGGCAGCTTCCGCCTGCCGCTGGTCGTGCTGGTGCCGGTGCCGCTGGCGCTGCCTGGTGTCATCGTCGGCCATGCGGTCACGGGGGCGGCCTTCACCGCTCCCTCGATGATCGGCTTCATCGCGCTGGCCGGCATCATCGTGCGCAACTCGATCCTGCTGGTCGACTTCATCCGCCACACCGATCGCGCCGGCCGCACCCTGCGCGAGGTGGCGCTGGAGGCGGGCGCGGTGCGGTTCAAGCCGATCGCGCTCACCGCTGCCGCAGCCATGATCGGTGCGGCCTTCATCCTGGCCGACCCGATCTTCCAGGGGCTGGCGGTGGCGTTGATCTTCGGCCTGCTCAGCAGCACGGCGCTGACGGTGCTGGCGATCCCCGCACTCTATCGCGCGTTGCGCGACCGTGAGGATGGCGCTGCAGCCGCGAGCAACGGATGATCGGTGCGTCCGGTGTGGGCTACAGCGTGAAGTTGCCGGCCGCGAGCGCGCCCGTGCCGGTCAGTCGGAGTGCGAAGTCGGCGGCGGCATCGCCGTTGACATCGGCCTCGATCAGGCGCTCGGTGCCGCCGACCACCGACCAGCGC
>JADZEB010000057.1 GCA_020850755.1 Alphaproteobacteria bacterium
GAAGCCTCGCTCTCCTTCCTCGGGCTCGGCGTCACCGAGCCCACGCCCGCCTGGGGGCTGATGCTGTCCGGCAATGCCTCGGATTTCTACCGCGAGGCGCCGTGGATGATCCTGTTCCCGGGCCTGGCCATCTCGGTCGCGGTGTTCGCCTTCAACCTGTTCGGCGACAGTTTGCGCGACTGGCTCGACCCCAAGTTCAAGACCTGATCCGCCCGCTTGCCGGCCGGCACATGCGGCGAGATTGACCCGCCCGCGCGCCGGCGCCATGTTCACGCCAACCGTTTTTCCTTGGGAGGAGATACCATGACACTGTCCCGCCGCCGCGCCCTTGGCGCACTGTCCGCCGCTGCCGCCCTGCCGCTTGCCGCGCCGATGCTCGCCCGCCCTGCCCATGCGCAGGCGGCAACCATGCGCATCTCGAGCCAGCTGCCGACGGCGCATCACATCCACAGGCTGCTCGAGATGTTCGCCGCCGATCTGGCCAACCGCTCGGGTGGGGCCGTGCGGGCGCAGATCTTCCCGGCCGAGCAGCTTGCGCGCGCGGGCGAGAACTTCCCCGGTGTCGCGCGCGGCGCCTTCGAGGCGGCGATCGCGGTGAACTTCCAGTGGGGCAACACCATCCCGGAGATGAGCGCGCCGACGATCCCGTTCCTGCTCACCGACCTCGATCGACTGCGCAAGTTCGGCGGCTCGGAAGCGCGCCGCTTCCTCGATGCCGCGCTCGAGCGGCGCGGCGTGAAAAGCGTGGCGTGGTTCTACACCACGCGCATGAGCATCTTCACCTCGAACCGCCGCCCGATCGTCACCACCGAGGATTTCCGCGGCCTGAAGATCCGCGGCCTGAACCCGCTCACCGACCATGCGCTGACGGCCGTCGGCGCCGCGCCCTCGGCCATGCCGGGCTCGGAGGTGTACCAGGCCCTGCAGTCGGGCGTGCTGGATGCGGGCCTGACCGATGTCTCGGCGGCGGTGTCGCGCCGCTTCTACGAGGTACAAAAATACGGCACGATCTCGCCCTATTTCTCGGTCTATTTCCACCTCTACGCCAATCCCCGCTGGCTCGCCGGACTGAGCGCGGCGCAGCGCGGCGCGATCGAGGCGGCGGCCAAGAAGGCCGAGGAAGATGCCTTCCCCTTGACCGAGCAGACGGCGGCGGCAGCAGCCGGCGAGCTGCGCGCCAAGGGCATGACCATCCACGAGCAGACACCGGCGGAAACGGCCGCGTGGCGTGGGCGCATGCAGCAGCCCGTGATCGATGCGTTCCTGCGCGCGGCGCCCGAGGGTGGCGCGCGGATCCTGGAACTGATGCGCGCGCTGTAATCGCACGCTGTCGGCCGGACTGGGGGCGGGTGGCATGGAGACGGGGTCTCCCGCTCCCCTGCGCCTGCGGATCGCGCGCCGGATCGAAGCGGGCGTGGCGACCGTCTCGCGCGTGGCGGCGGCGATCGCCTCGCTTCTCTGCCTGCTCTGCTTCGGGCTGGTCGTCTATTCGATCCTGTTCCGCTACTTCCTGAATGCCCCGCAGCCCTGGATCGACGAGGTTGCGGGCTGGGTGGTGGCGGCGATGGTGATGCTGGCCGTGCCCGAGGCGCAGCGCCGCTTCGAGCATATCGGCGTCGATGTCTTCGCCGAGCGGGCGCGCGGCGCCTGGGCGAGGGCGCTGGCGCTGTTGGCGGTGGGCTCGATGGCGCTCTCGGCCTCGATCCTGCTGATCGAAGGGCGCGAGACAGTGGCCTTCTCGCGGATGGTGGAGATCGCCTCGAACATCCCGGACGTGCCGATCTGGTGGGCACAGCTTTCGGTGCCGATCGGCGGCGCGTTGCTGCTGCTGGTCGCGGCGGGGCAGATCGCGGTGCTCCTGCTCGGCGCCGAGCCCGCGCACCTGGCCAAGCCGCGCGCGGAGGATGCCGTGGACAGCCCGGCTGCGCGGCTGGAATGAGCGCGCGCCGGCACGCCGGGGGTCGCGCGCCGTGACCTTCATCCTGATGCTGGCGGCGCTGATAGCGCTGCTCTACCTCGGCATGCCGATGTTCGCCGGCATGTTCCTGTTCTCGCTCGGCGTTCTGTATGCGGTCGAGGGGCATGTCGCGACGCTGGGCGAGTTCGTGTTCGGCAAGCTGAACGTCTACCTGCTGATCGCCATCCCGCTGTTCATGCTGATGGCGCATGTGATGGTGCGCGGGCGGGTGGTGGACGATCTGTTCGGCACCACCCACACGCTCCTGCGCCATGTGCGCGGCGGGCTCGGCGTTGCCACCGTCCTGGCCTGCACCGTGTTCGCCGCCATTTCTGGCTCCTCGGTCGCCACCGCGCTGACCATCGGCAAGGTCGCGATCCCGCAGATGCTGCGCTACGGCATGAGCCGGCAGGGCGCCTTCGGCGTGGTCGCGGCCGGCGGCACGCTCGGCATCCTGATCCCGCCCTCGGCGCCGATGGTGCTCTACGCGCTGGTGACCGAGAGCTCGGTGGGCGCCCTGTTCATGGCCGGGGTCGGCCCCGGCATCATGATGGCCGCGATCTTCGCCGCCTACTGCATGGCGACGGAAGGCAGGCCGATGGCCCTGGCCGCGGACGGGCAGGCCGTGCCGGTCGCGCGCGCGCCGGTGCCGGAGATGCTGGGTGCAATCCGCCGCTCCTTCTGGGCATTAACGCTGCCGCCCTTCGTGCTGGGCGGGATGTATTTCGGCATCTTCACCGCCACCGAGGCCGCCGCCGCCGGCGCCCTCTACGCCATGGTGATCGCCGGCCTGATCTATCGCCAGCTGCGCGCCGCCGATTTCTGGGAGGGCGTGAACGAGGCCACCCGCACCTCGGCCATGCTGTTCATGGTGATCATCGGGGCGGGCATGTTCGGCCACATGCTCACCAAGCTGCGCGTGCCGCAGGAACTGGTCGAGATGGTGGTGGCCTGGAACATCGGCCGCACCGGCTTCCTGGTGGCGATGATGGCGCTGGTGTTCGTGCTCGGGCTGATCCTGGAAAGCTTCTCGATCATCCTGATCACCACGCCGGTGATCATCCCGGTGCTCGACACGCTCGGCATCGACAAGGTCTGGTATGGCGTGATGCTGACGCTGAACCTGGAACTCGCACTGATCTCGCCGCCGGTGGCGATGAACCTGGTGGTGATCAAGGCGATCACCGGCGCACCGCTGGCCGAGGTGAACCGCTCGATCATTCCCTACATGCTGCTGCTTTCGCTCGGCATCGCGATCCTGATCGCGGTGCCCGAGATAGCGCTCTGGTTGCCGCGGACGATGGAGTTCTCGACCTAGAGCAGCGTCCGATCTGGTGGAACCGCCCTGCGGTTCCATCAGATCGGACTAAGCTGCTCGCAAACCTTAAGTTTCTCGGGCACGAGTTCCGTTCGGCTGATTCAAGCCGAACGGAACCTGCCCTAGTCCGCGCCGCGTCTGGCGCAGCCGCGCCCCCGCTAGCGCAGTCGCGCGCCCGGCCGGCCGAACAGATAGCCCTGTGCCAGGGGCACGCCAAGCTCGACCAGCGTCGCCGTCTGCGCCTCGGTCTCGACCTGCTCGGCCACCGCGATCGCGCCCGACTGGCGGCAATAGAGCGCGATCGCCTGCACCAGCGATCGGTCGCGCTGGCTGTGGTCGATGCGGCGCACATAGCCGCCATCGATCTTGACGAACTCGAACGCGATCTCGCGCAGCGCGGCGAAGCCGGCCGCGCCGGCGCCGAAATCGTCGAGGCAGAGCCGCACCCCGCGCTCGCGCAGGCCGAGCAGCAGCGCCTGCGAGGCGCCATCGACGCGCAGCTCGGCGGTCTCGGTCACCTCGACCAGCAGGCGGCGCAGCAGGGCCGGGGCCATGTCCAGCCGTTCCAGCAGCGCGCGGCCGAACTGCGGCTTGGCGATCGACAGGGGCGAGATGTTCACTGCCGCCTGGGCCTCCAGCGGTGCGTCGGCCAGCGCGGCCAGCACGCGCTCGATCACCGCGATGTCGAGCGCATCGGTGATGTCGGCTTCCTCGGCAGCGGCGACCATCTCGCCGGTGGTGGCGCCAAGCCCGCCGCGCCGGCCCATCGGGCGCAACAGCGCCTCGTAGTGGTGGATGCTCTGGTCGGACAGGCGAACGACCGGCTGGAAGGCCATGGCGAAGGCGCCTTCGCGCAGCATGGCCTGCACCGCCTCGGCTTCCTCCTGCACGCGCGCGACATAGCCGGCGAGGCTGTTGCGCAGCCCCGCCTGGTCGAGCGCGCGCGTGCCGCCGCGCCCGAAGCGGCCGAGCGCCACGCCCAGGGCGCGGATCACCTGCCCGCGTGTCAGGTTCTCGCCTTCGAGCGCGTAGTCGAGCCCCGCCGTGTGCTGAAGCCCGCGCGTCCCGGTCATTCTCTGCACGGTCTGCGTGATCGCGCGCCCGATCGCGTGCGGGTCCGCGCCGCCATCATGCAGCACGGCGAAGCGGTCTTCCGTCAGCTTGCCCGGCAGGCCGCCGGGCGCGACCTCGGTGATCGAGGCGGCGAGTTCGGCCGAGAGCCGCGCGCGCTCGGTTTCGGGCAGCGCCTCGGTGATCGCGCCGAGCCCGCGCGTCTCCACCAGCGCCACGCGCGCCTTGCCGGCGCCGGTGGGCAGGCGCACGCGGTCCGAGGCGGCGGCCATTAGCGCCTTGTCGTCGGTCAGCACGGGGCGGTTCTGCGGCACGAGCCCGGCCGGCAGTTCCGACAGCGTCAGGCAGAAGCGGTGCTGGCGGTCCGGCAGGATCATGCCGCCAAGCGCCATGGGCTGGCCGTCGGCCAGCCAGACGAGATGCGGCTGCAATCGCCCCGCGCCCGCCAGGAGCGCCAGCAGCGAGGGCACCGCGTAGCGTTCGGCAGGGGCGAGAAGCTGGGCGAAGGACTGGTCGATGAGGGCGGCCGCGTCGCAGCCGAAATGGGCGCGCGCGGCCCCGAGGGCGAACCTGATCGCACCGTCGGGATCGGTTTCCACCAGCAGGTCGGCCGCGGCGAAGGCGAAGGCGGCAAGGCGTTGCCGCGCATCGGGGTCGTCGCGGCGGAACATGGACATGGCGGCGCTCCTGGGTCCTGGCGGCGAGCGCGCCCGCCGCGCGGCGGCGGTAGCGACGGAGGCAAGGCGGCTGGGCCCCACTCTCCGCCGCGGCCCTTAACGCCGGGTGAAAATGGGCGGCGCGCCGCGTGGCCGCAGCACTCCCTTGGCGTGGGCGCGGCGAGGCCGCACAGTGCGCTGCGCAATCGCATGGAGCAGCGGCTTGCGGGGAGTGCCATGGCACACGCCGGACCTGGGCCCGAGCGTCCATCGCCTGACGATGGCGGCGCCGGCTCGCCGCAAGCACGTCGCTTGCATGCCACACGATGGCGTGGGCGGCTATGGCCGCTCGCCACCCTTCTCTGGGCCTATCTCGTGATCCTGCTCGCCGCCACCGCCCTGCAACGCAGCCTTCTGTTCCTGCCCGATCCGCGCCGGCCCGACATCGCCCGCGCCGGCATGGCGGGCATGGCCGAACAGCGCATCACCACCGCCGACGGGCTTGCGCTCGGCGCCTGGTTCCTGCCGCCGCGCGAGGAGACCGCGCCGGTCGTCGTGTTCCTGCACGGCAATGCCGGGCATTGGGGCCATCGCGTGCCGCGCGCGCGCGCCTTCGCCGAGGCCGGCTTCGGCGTGCTGCTGATGGGCTATCGCGGCTATGGCGGCAATCCCGGCTCGCCGAGCGAGGACGGGCTGATCGAGGATGGCCGCGCCGCGCTTGATTTCCTGCACGGCGCCGGCATCGGGCCGGAGCGGGTGGCGCTGTTCGGCGAATCGCTCGGCAGCGGGGTGGCGGTGGCGCTGGCGGCCGAGCGGCCGGTGGCGGCACTGGTGCTGGAATCGCCCTACACCTCGATCGCCGAACTGGCGCAGATCCACTACTGGTATCTGCCCGCCTACTGGCTGGTGGTGGACCGCTTCAACTCGCTCGACCGCATGGCGCGGGTGCGTGCACCGGTGCTGGTGATGCATGGCGAGGCCGACAGCATCGTGCCGGTGCGCATGGGCCGGCGGCTGTTGGAGGCGGCGCCGCCCGGCAGCCTCGGCCATTTCGTGCCCGGCGCCGGCCATAACGACCTGCCCGGGCGCGGCGGGGATGCGGTGGCGGCGGCGTTCCTGGCGCGCCGGCTCGGGTTGCGCTGAAGGCGGGCAAGGGCGGCGGGTGCGAAAGGGCTTGGCGCGCGCCGCGCGGGGCCGCAGACTCCGCCCCGCTGCAACATGAGGATGCGGGCGATGGTGGGCGGATTCAGCGCGGACAGGCTGCTCGGCCAGCTTCTCAAGGGCGGGCTTTCCGGCATGCGCACCAAGCGCGCCGCGCCGCGCCGGCGCAAGGCGCAGCCCAAGGGGCTGGTCAACATCCAGCTCGGCGGCGGACGCGGCTCCTCCACCGCGCGCGCGATCGGGGCGCTGGCGACGCTGGCCGGCGCGGTGCTGCAACAGACGCTCGGCGGCGGGCAGCAGACCCAACCGACCGCGCCTCGCCGCGGCGCGCGCAAGCCGGGCGTAGCCACCGTGCCGACGACCGGACCGACCGGTGGCTGGCCCGGCGGCGCGGGCAAGGGCGGGCCGGCCGGCAAGGGCGGCGCCGATCCGGGCCATCGCGGCGTCGATATCCCGCCGCTCAGCCGTCCGCGCGAACCGTTCGGGCCGGCGCCCGCGCGCAGCGGCTCGGTTCCGACGGTGGGCGCGCCGCCCGCGGCGCCGTCGGCGGCGAAGCCGGGCACGGGCTGGTCGATGCCCGGCCGCGAGGCGGAAGCTTCGGCCAAGGGCGCCGCCGGCGCCTCCGCCATCGACCCCGAGGAGGCTGAGGCGCTGCTGATGATCCGCGCCATGATCGCCGCCGCCAAGTCGGACGGGGCGATCGACGCCGAGGAGCGCGCGCATCTGGCCGGCAAGCTCGAGGATGCCGGACTGGGCGAGGCCGAGCGCGACTTCATCCTGCGCGATTTCGAGACCCCGCTCGACCTGGAGGCGATCGCACAACAGGTCACCGACCCGATGCTCGCGGCGCAGCTCTATGCCGCCTCGGTGGTGGCGGTGGGCGATCCTTCGGCCGGCGAGCGCGCCTATCTCGGCCGGCTGGCCGAGCGGCTGCGGCTTGCCCCCGAGGTTGCCGCCGAGATCGAGAAGCGGCTCACTGGCGGGACCTAGGCGACACCAGGCGGTGTAGGGATACTGCCGGATTTCGCCGCTGTTGGCGGCACTTGCGGGCTGGTGTAACTAGTCGATCACGATTCCGTGATCGAGCCCGGGGCCCTGTCCGACACATGACCGACCACCTCACCGACGCCCAGGCCGCGCTGCGCGCGCGTGCCCGCACCCTTGCCCAGGAGAAGCTGGCCGCCGGCGCGGCCGAGCGCGACCGCAGCGAGGCCTATCCGTGGGACGCGGCGCGGCTGCTTGGTGCCGAGGGTTTCACCGGCATGACCGTCCCGGCCGAGTTCGGCGGGCGGGGGCTGGGCTATTTCGAGACGGTGCTGGCGATCGAGGAATTCGCCAAGGCCTGCGGCGCGTCGGCCCGCATCGTGGTCGAGGCCAATATGGGCGCGATCGGCGCGATCATGCGCTACGGTACCGAGGCGCAGAAACGGCTCGCGGCGCGCCTCGTGCTGGCCGGCGACAAGCCCGCGATCTGCATCACCGAGCCCGAAGCCGGCTCGGCCGCGACCGACATGAGCACGCGCGCCGAGCGGCAGGGCGATCACTACCTCATCTCCGGGCGCAAGCACTGGATCACCGGGGGCGGCGTCTCGCGCCTGCATCTGGTGTTCGCGCGCGTGATCGAGAACGGGGCCGAGCAGGGCATCGGCGGGTTCATCGTGCTGCGCGAGGGCGAGCGCGACAATGAAGGCTTCCCGCCCGGCATGCGGCTGGGTGTGCGCGAGCCGGCGATGGGGCTGCGCGCCATTCCGGAAACCGAACTTGTCTTCGACGGGCTGAAGGTGCCGGCCGGGATGCTGCTGGCCCCGCCGGGCGGCATCCGCCGCGGCTTCGCCGCGCTGATGGACGCCTATAACAGCCAGCGCGTCGGCGCTGCCACGGTGGCGCTCGGTATTGCCGCCGGCGCGTTCGAGCAGGCGCTCGCCTATGCCCAGTCGCGCGAGCAGTTCGGCCGTCCGATCGCCGAGTTCCAGGGCCTGCAATGGATGCTGGCCGACATGGCGACCGAGATCGAGGCGGCGCGCGCCCTGGTCTGGCGCGCGGCGCGCAGCACCGGGCCGGCCGGCTTCCCCGACCCGATGGCGGCGGCGCAGGCCAAGCTGTTCGCCTCCGAGATGGCGATCCGCGTGACCAACAGTGCGCTGCAAGTGTGGGGCGCGGCCGGCTACAGCCGGCGCAACCCGATGGAGCGCTATGTGCGCGATGCGCGCATGTTCGCCATCGCCGGCGGCACGGCGCAGATCCTGCGCAACCAGGTTGCCGCGCGCCTGCTCAACCGCCGCCTGCCGCAGACGCGCGACGGCTACCTCAAGGAAGCCGCGAAGCGCAAGGCGGCGGAGTAGGCGGCACCGCGCGCCGGGCGCCCCGTCCCGCAACGAGAGCGGGCGGCGCCGCCACCGACACCGCCCGCCTTTCGGTTCGTGGCCCGCGCGTTCAGGCCGCCTCGGCCAGCGCCGGCGCGCCGTTGATGGTCAGCCCGTCGGCATCGGCGCCGACCCGAACGGTATCGGCATCCTTGATCCGGCCTTCCAGCAACTGCACCGCCAGCGGGTCCTGCAGATGGCGCTGGATCACGCGCTTGAGCGGGCGCGCGCCATAGACCGGGTCGTAGCCGATATCGGCCAACCAGTCGCGCGCCGCCTGGTCGAGGTCGAGCGCGACCTTGCGGTCGGCCAGGAGGGCGCGCAGGCGGCGAAGCTGGATCTCGACGATCGCGCCCATGTTCTCCCGCGAGAGACGGTTGAACATAATGATCTCGTCGATGCGGTTGAGGAATTCGGGCCGGAACGCGTCGCGCACCGCCTTCATCACCTGCGCCTGGACCAGCGCCGCATCCTCGCCAGGCTTCTGGCGCGACAAGGCATCCGAGCCGAGATTGCTGGTCAGCACGATGATGGTGTTGCGGAAATCGACCGTGCGGCCCTGCCCGTCTGTCAGCCGCCCGTCATCGAGCACCTGCAACAGGACGTTGAACACGTCCGGATGCGCCTTCTCGATCTCGTCGAACAGCACGACCTGGTAGGGCCGGCGGCGCACCGCCTCGGTCAGTGCCCCGCCCTCCTCGTAGCCGACATAGCCCGGCGGGGCGCCGATCAGCCGCGCGACCGCGTGCTTCTCCATGTATTCGGACATGTCGACGCGGATCAGCGCGTGCTCGTCGTCGAACAGGAAGGCGGCAAGCGCCTTGGTCAGCTCGGTCTTGCCGACGCCGGTGGGTCCGAGGAACAGGAAGCTGCCGATCGGCCGGTTCGGGTCCTGCAGGCCCGAGCGCGCGCGGCGCACCGCGTTCGACACGGCCTTGAGCGCATCCTCCTGGCCGACCACGCGCTCGCGCAGGCGATCCTCCATGCGCAATAGCTTGGCGCGTTCGCCTTCCAGCATCTTGTCGACCGGGATGCCGGTCCAGCGCGACACCACGGCGGCGACCGCCTCCTCGCTCACCGTCTCGTTGACCAGGCGGTTGGCCTTGGCGCCGTCGGCGGTTGCGATCTGGCGCTCGAGTTCCGGAATGCGGCCATAGAGCAGTTCCGAGGCACGCGCGAGGTCGCCCTTGCGCTGCGCGATCTCGGCCTGGGTGCGCGCCTGGTCGAGCTGTTCCTTGAGCGTGGTCGCCTGGGCGAGCGCCTCCTTCTCGGCCTTCCACTCGGCGGTGAGCGCGTTCGAGCGCTCCTCGAGGTCGGTCAGTTCCTTCTCGAGCTTCTCCAGCCGGTCCTTCGATGCCGTGTCGCTTTCCTTCTTCAGCGCCTCGCGCTCGATCTTGAGCTGCATCAGCCGGCGGTCGATCTCGTCCAGTGCCTCGGGCTTGCTGTCCACCTGCATGCGCAGCCGGCTGGCGGCCTCGTCCACCAGGTCGATCGCCTTGTCGGGCAGGAAGCGGTCGGTGATGTAGCGGTTCGACAGCGTGGCCGCCGCCACCAGCGCGCCATCGGTGATGCGCACGCCGTGGTGCAGCTCGTATTTCTCCTTGATGCCCCGCAGGATCGAGATCGTATCCTCGATCGAGGGCTCGCCCACGAACACCGGCTGGAAGCGGCGGGCGAGTGCGGCGTCCTTCTCGACATGCTTGCGGTATTCGTCGAGCGTGGTGGCACCGACGCAGTGCAGCTCGCCGCGTGCCAGCGCCGGCTTGAGCAGGTTCGAGGCGTCCATCGCGCCCTCGGCCTTGCCGGCGCCGACCAGCGTGTGCATCTCGTCGATGAACAGCACGATCTCGCCGGCGGCGGCCTCGATCTCGCCCAGCACCGCCTTGAGCCGCTCCTCGAACTCGCCGCGGAACTTGGCGCCGGCGACCATGGCGCCGAGATCGAGGGCGAGCAGCCGCTTGCCCTTGAGCGCCTCGGGCACGTCGCCATTGACGATGCGCTGGGCCAGCCCCTCGACGATCGCGGTCTTGCCCACGCCCGGCTCGCCGATCAGCACCGGGTTGTTCTTGGTGCGGCGGGCCAGCACCTGGATGGCGCGGCGGATCTCCTCGTCGCGGCCGATCACCGGGTCGAGCTTGCCCTCGCGCGCAAGCTGGGTGATGTCGCGGGCATATTTCTTCAGCGCGTCATAGCCTTCCTCGGCGGATGCCGAGCTCGCCTTGCGGCCCTTGCGCACCGCCTCGATCGCCTGGTTGAGCGCCTGGGCATTGACGCGCGCATCGCGCAGCGCCTTGCCCGACGGCGTGTCGGCGGCGAGCGCAAGCGCGAGCAGCAGCCGCTCCACCGTGACATAGGAATCGCCCGCCTTCCTGGCCGCCTGCTGGGCGGTGTCGAGCAGGCGGGCAAGCTCGGGCGCGAGGAAGGGCTGGGCGCCGGCGCCGCTGACCTTGGGCTGGCGGGCCAACTCGGCCTCGGTCGCGCGCAGCGCGGCGGCGGGATCGCCCCCTGCGGCGCGGATCAGGCCCGCGCACAATCCCTCCTTGTCGTCGAGCAGCGCCTTCAGCAGGTGCTCGGGCGCGATGCGCTGGTGGTTCTCGCGCAAGGCGATGGTCTGCGCGGCCTGGAGGAAGCCGCGCGCGCGGTCGGAAAAGGTCTCGAGGTCCATGGTCACGTCCCTATGGCGTCAGGCGACGGGGGCGCTGCCTGCCCCTGCACGAGGCGACAGGCAACGTGCCCCGATCGCTCGGGGCCAGCCTTGATATGGGGCAAGCCCCCGGTGGCCTTCAAGGCCCCGCCCTGCTCCCGGCATCGGGCGGTTGCGCCGGCCGGCACGGGCGGGCAGGCTGGGCCGGCCGGAACCGTGGCACGAACGGCGGCAGGGGAGAGAGGGCGCGCATGCTGATCGATCGGCTCTATCGCTATCCGGTCAAGGGGCTCTCGCCCGAGCATCTCGACGAGGTGACGCTGGCGGCGGGCGAGGGCCTGCCCGGCGACCGGCAATTCGCCCTCGCCCAGGGCGACACCGAGTTCGACGAGGCGAACCCGGTATGGCTGCACAAGACCCATTTCGCCATGCTGGCCAGGAATGCGCGCCTGGCGCTCTTGCACACCGGCTATGACGCGCACGACAAGGTGCTGGGCATCGCCGCGCCGGGCCGGCCGCATTTCCGCGCCCGCACCGATACCGAGGAGGGACGGGCGGCGATCGCCCGCTATCTTGCGGACTGGCTCGGGCCGGAGGCGCGCGGGGTGCCGCGCTTCGTCGCCGCGCCGGGGCACATGTTCTCCGACCACCGCAACAAGGTGGTGTCGCTGATCAACCTCGCCAGCCTGCATGCGCTGGAACGGGCGATGGACCGGCCGCTCGACCCGCTGCGCTTCCGCGCCAATGTCTATTTCGTCGGCGCCCCGGCCTGGGCCGAGAACGAGTGGGTCGGGCGCGAGATCATGCTCGGCGCGGCGCGGCTGGAGGTGACCAAGCGCATCCCGCGCTGCCCGGCGACCGAGGTGAACCTGCAAACCGGCGAGCGCGACTGCAACCCACCCCAGGCGCTGCGCGCGCATTTCGGCCATGTCGATCTCGGCCTGTTCGCGCGCGTGGTGGAAGGCGGGCGCATCGCCCGCGGCGAGGCAATCACGCTGCTCTAGAGCAGTGTCCGATCTGGTGGAACCGCCCTGCGGGTCCACCAGATCGGACTAAGCTGCTCGCAAACCATAAGTTCCTCGGGCATGACTTCCGTTCGGCTGATTCAAGCCGAACGGAACGTGCCCTACCCGCGCGGGGTCTTCGCGCCAGGGCGCAGGCCGGCGGTGCGATCGGCGCGGTTTCCCGCGCGCGTCGATCAATCGCCCGTGGGACCGGGCTTGGCCTCGCTCTCGGGGCGCTCGCCGCCTTCGCCACCATGCTCGCCGCGCGGGCCGCGCGGGCCGCGCGGATGGCGGTGGCGTGGGCCATGATGACGCTGGCCGCCTTGCTGTGCCGGGACTTGCGGCGCCGGGGCAGGGGCCTGGACAGAGACCGAGGGAAGGTCTGCCACGATCGCAGGCTCGGGCGGGAGGGCAGGCTCGGCCGCAATCGGGGACGGGCGCATCTGCGCCTCCTCGAACTGGGGCTGGCCGTCGCCGCCCTGGGCGTCGCTGCCGAACTCGTCGGGGCTGATCTCGTAGCCGCCATTGGCCGGCATCGGCCGGCGCTGCTGGACGTAGCCGCCCTGGTGCGGCTGCTGCTGCGCCTGGGCCTGCTGCATCGCCATCAGGATGCGGTAATAGTGTTCGGCATGCTGGAAGTAGCTTTCGGCCTGGACCCGGTCGCCGGCCGAGGTGGCGTCGCGGCCGAGTTGCAGATACTTCTCGAACAATTGCTGGCTGGTGCCGCGCAGCCGCACATCCGGGCCGTTCGAATCGAACACATGGTTGCGATTGAGCGGCTGGTGCTTGTGATGGTGGCTCCGCCCCTGGTGGTGATGGCGGCCGCGCATGCGCTTCATGATCTCTTCCTACAGACCGAGGGTCCAATTGCGACGCTGGTTTGCGTAACCGCAGCCCGACCCGGGGCGCGTGGCCCATCGGGGATGACTGTCGGCCGGGTCCTACACACACTCTCTCTGTCGCACTGCCGATGGCGAGCCTAGTCGCCAATTCCCAATCCATGCCGGGTGGGGCGATGCGGCGGCTTGCGGGAGCGAATGCAGCCTGCGTCCGGTGCGTATCGGCAGGCGCTGCGCCTCTGGTCCCGCTGGATGGCGGCGCCATAGGGGCGCTGACATCGGGGCCGCTGCTCCCTTTCCTAGACCGGATTCCGGCCGTTTCCAAGGGATATTTGAGGCCTCCGCACGGCCTGGCCGGCCGGGGGCTAGCCCCTATCAAGCGGCAGGCGCAGCATCAGCGCGCGCGCGATGCCGCCGAGGTCGGCGCGGGTGCCGACATGCTCGAGCCCGGCCGCGGCAGCCAGCGCCAGCAGGGCGGCCTCCTGCCCGGCGCCAAGCTCGATCACTGCGACGCCCTGGCGTGCCAGCAGGCGCGGCAGGGCCGGGACGATGGCGCGATAGGCGGCAAGCCCGTCCGCCCCCCCATCGAGGGCGGCGCGCGGTTCGTGGGCCGCCACCTCCGGCATCAGCCCGGCGATCCCGGCCGTGGCGATGTAGGGCGGGTTCGCGAGCACGAGATCGAAATAGGGCGGGGTGTCCAGCGCGTCCGCCCAGTCGGCGCACAAGAAGGCGGCGCGCCCATCCAACCCCGCCGCGCGGGCATTGCCGGCGGCCACCGCGAGCGCCGCCGCGCTCCGGTCGATGCCGAGCCCGAAGGCGCGGGTGAACTCGCTCAGCGCGGCGAGCAGCAGGCAGCCCGAGCCGGTGCCGAGATCGAGCACGCGCCGCACCGCCTGGCGCATCGGGAAGGCGGCCAGCGCCGCCTCGATCAGCGTCTCGCTGTCCGGGCGCGGCACCAGCACCGCGGGCGTGACGGCGAGATCGAGCGTCCAGAAGCCGCGCCGGCCGATGATGTGCGCGGCCGGCTCGCGCGCGGCGCGGCGGGCGATAAAACCGGCGAAGCGCGCGGCCGCATCGGCCGCGACAGGGCGGCGCGAGACGGCGATCAGGCCTTGCGGTTCCTCGCCCAGCGCATGCGCCAGCAGAAGGCGCGCCTCGAAGCGCGGCTCCTCAATCCCGGCGGCGCGGAGCGCGGCCGCGGCCTCGGCCAGCAGCGTGCCCACGGTGGGCTCCGGAGCGCCCTCGGCTGTCGCCGCCCGGTCCCCGCTCATGCCGCCGCGGCGCTGAGCTTTTCCGCCTGGTCCTCGGCGATCAGCGCCTCGATGAACTCCTCGAGCGCCAGGCCGGCCATCACCTGCTCGATCTTGTAGAGCGTCAGCCCGATGCGGTGGTCGGTGACGCGCCCTTGCGGGAAATTGTAGGTGCGGATGCGCTCGGAGCGGTCGCCCGAGCCTACCTGCGCCTTGCGCGAGGCGGCGCGCTCGGCCTCGCGCATGCTGCGCTCGCGCTCATAGAGGCGCGCGCGCAGGATCTTCATCGCCTTGGCCTTGTTCTTGTGCTGGCTCTTCTCGTCCTGCTGGGAGACGACGATGCCGGTCGGCAGATGGGTGATGCGCACCGCGCTGTCGGTGGTGTTGACATGCTGCCCGCCCGCGCCCTGGGCGCGGAACACATCGATGCGCAGGTCGGATTCGTTGACCTGGATATCGACCTCCTCGGCCTCGGGCAGCACGGCGACCGTCGCGGCCGAGGTGTGGATGCGGCCCTGGCTCTCGGTTGCCGGCACGCGCTGGACGCGATGGACGCCGCTCTCGAACTTCAGCCGCGCGAACACGCCCTGGCCCTTGACCTCGGCCACCACCTCCTTGATGCCGCCGAGATCGTTCTCGCGCTGCTCCATGATCTCGAACCGCCAGCCCTTGAGCGTGGCGTAGCGGCGATACATTTCCAGCAGGTCGGCGGCGAACAGGGCCGCCTCGTCCCCGCCGGTGCCGGCGCGGATCTCCAGGATCGCCGATTTCTCGTCGGCCGCGTCCTTGGGCAGCAGCATCAGCATCAGCGCGCGTTCCATCTCCGGAATGCGCGCCTTCAGCGCCGCGAACTCGCTTTCGGCAAGCGCCTTCATCTCGGCGTCCGTGGCCGGATCGGCGATCATGCCGGCGAGGTCGGCCGCTTCCACCTGCGCCGCCTTCATCGCCTCCATCTGCGCCACGATCGGCTCGATCTCGGCATACTCCTTGGCCTGGCGCACATAGGCCTCGCCGCTCGCGCCGGCGGCCATCGCCGCGCGCAGTTCGGCGTAGCGCCGCGCCAGACCGTCGAGTTTCTCCATCAGGCTCATCGGTGGTCCTTGATCCAACCGGCGAGGGCGGTCAGGCCCACCGCCGCCTGCGTGCCGGAGGCGAGGTCGCGCACGGTGGCTTCGCCGCGCGCGATCTCGTCGGAGCCCAGCAGCACGGCGAAGCGCGCGCCGATCCGGTCCGCCCGCTGCATGCGCCGCTTGACGTTGCCGCGATAGGCCATCTCGGCCCGCAGCCCCGCCTTGCGCAGCCCGATCAGCACGGCAAGCGCGTGCGCCTCGGCCTCCTCGCCCACCGGCACAACGGCGATCGGCGCTTCCTCGCGCGGCGGGTCGGCCATCAACATCGCCAGGCGCTCGACGCCGGCGGCCCAGCCGACGCCCGGCGTTTCCGGGCCGCCCATCCCGGCGATCAGCCCGTCATAGCGCCCGCCGGCCATCACCGTTCCTTGCGCGCCGAGGCGCGTGGTCGTGAACTCGAAGGCGGTGTGGCAGTAATAGTCGAGCCCGCGCACGATGCGGGGGTTCTCGACGAAGGGCACGCCGAAGCCCGCCAGCGCGCGCTTGACGCCGTCGTAGAACGCGCTCGCCGCAGGCGTGAGGAAGCCGCCGATCAGCGGCGCCTTGGCCACCAGCGCGCGGTCGCCCTCGTCCTTGCTGTCGAGGATGCGCATGGGGTTGCGCGCGAGCCGCGCCCGGCTGTCCTCGGACAGGGCGGCCTCATGGGCGGTGAAATACGCGACCAGCGCGGCGCGATAGGCGGTCCGGCTTTCGCCGTCGCCCAGCGTGTTGATCTCGAGCACCGTGTCGGCGGCAACGCCGAGCGCGGCAAGGATGTCCCAGCCGAGCGCGATCGCCTCGGCGTCGGCTACCGGTTCGGCCGCGCCGATCAGCTCGACGCCGATCTGGTGGAACTGGCGGTAGCGCCCCTTTTGCGGCCGCTCGTAGCGGAACATCGGCCCGGCGTAGAAGGCCTTGACCGGCAGGCTCTGCGTCAGCCCGTTCGAGATCACCGCGCGGCAGATGCCGGCCGTGCCCTCGGGGCGGAGCGTGACCTGCTCCCCGCCGCGATCGGTGAAGGAATACATCTCCTTGGTCACGACATCCGAGGTCTCGCCCAGGGTGCGGCTGAACACCTCGGTGAACTCGAAGATCGGCGTCACCCATTCGGCGAAGCCGTAGCGTGCCGAAAGCGCGCGCGCGGTCTCGATCACATGGTGGTGGCGGCGCGCCTCGTCGGGCAACAGGTCGCGTGTGCCTCGGGCGGGCTGGAGCGTGCTCACGGCGGGTGGTGTCCGTTCGGTCTGTTCGGCGGTGCGAGGGGCTGTGGCGCTACTGGGCGGCGATCGGGGCGGCCGGCTCGGCCGCGGCCAGTTCGGCGGCCTTCTTCTCCACCAGTTCCACGATATGGTCCAGCATCTTGTCCTGCTCGATCACATGGTCGGTCCTGCCGGCGGCATAGACCATGTGCCGGCCGGCCCCGCCGCCGGTCACGCCGAGATCGGTCAAGAGCGCCTCGCCCGGGCCGTTGACGACGCAGCCGATGATCGACAGCGTCACCGGCGTGGTGATGTGCGCCAGCCGCTCCTCCAGCGCCTGGACGGTGCGGATGACGTCGAAGCCCTGCCGCGCGCAGGAGGGGCAGGAGACGATCTTCACCCCGCGATGGCGCAGCCCGAGGCCCTTGAGGATCTCCCAGCCGACGCGGACCTCCTCCTCCGGCTCGTCGGAGAGCGAGACGCGGATCGTGTCGCCGATCCCGGCCCACAGCAGGCTGCCGATGCCGATCGCGCTCTTCACCGTGCCGGTGCGCCGCCCGCCGGCTTCCGTGATGCCGAGATGCAGCGGATGGTCGCACGCCTCGGCGAGCTGCTGGTAGGCGGCCACCGCCAGGAACACGTCGGAGGCCTTCACGCTGATCTTGAAGTCGTGGAAATCGTGGTCCTGGAGGATCCTGGCATGTTCCAGCGCGCTTTCCACCAGCGCCTCGGGGTTGGGCTCGCCGTATTTCTCCAGGAGGTGCTTCTCGAGCGAGCCGGCATTGACGCCGATGCGCATCGAGCAGCCATGGTCGCGCGCCGCCTTGATCACCTCGCGCACGCGCTCGGGGCTGCCGATATTGCCCGGGTTGATACGCAGGCAGGCGGCGCCGCTTTGCGCCGCCTCGATGGCGCGGCGATAGTGGAAATGGATGTCGGCCACGATCGGCACGTTCACCTCGCGCACGATCTCCTTGAGCGCGAGCGCGCTTTCCTGGTCCGGGCAGGAGACGCGGACGATATCGACGCCGGCCAGTTCGGCGCGGCGGATCTGTGCGATGGTGGCCGGCACGTCATGGGTCAGCGTGTTGGTCATGGTCTGCACGCTGATCGGCGCATCGCCCCCGACCAGCACCTTGCCCACGCGGACCTGGCGCGAGCGGCGGCGGGTGATCTGCTGGTAGGGGCGGTAGCTCATGGCAATGACTCTTGGTTCGGGCCTTGGTGCGGGACCAGAGCGCGTGCTGGCGGCGCCGGCGCGCGGTTCGATCGGGGATATGGCGCCACGGTCCTGGCCGGCCAAGACGCCGCCGGCGGGGACGCTGCCCGCGGGCGAGGCGGGTGCGCCGACTTATAGCCCAGTGGCGCGGCGCGTCCAAACATGGCGCCACAGGCCCCGCGGGCAGACCTAGCCCTGGGCGCCACGGCCGCAGCGGCCAGGACCCTGTTCCGGCGGGCAGGCTCCGGCAGGCGCGTTGGCGGGCCTGGCGACGGTCGACGGGGCCTAGCGGCCGGCGGAAAGCAGGCCGCGCAGCCGCTCGGGTTCGAGCGGCAGGTCGCGGCGCACCTGGCCCACCCCGCCCAGGGTCGGCATGGCCTGGCCGTCGAGCTGGATCTCCAGCCCGCCGGCATTGCCGGTGGTCAGCACCATGCCCGGGCGGGCCGGGACGCGGTAGGTCTCGCCAGCGCGCAGGACGCGGTTGAAGACGTTCGATCCCGTTCCGTCGCGGAGGCTGACCCAGGAATCCGCCCGTGCGTGCAGCACGAACCGGCTGTCGCCGGCGCCGGGGCTGGCGGCGGGCGCCGTGATCGGGGCTGCGGCGATGATGGTCGTCGAAGCCTCGGGGTCGCGGCCGGCGCCGAGGCGCGGGGGCAGCGGCAATGCCGGGCCGGCGGACCCCGGGTCTGCCGCCGCGGCCCGATCCGCTTGCGGCGGCTCGGCCACGCTGGGCGTGGGCGTCCAGGGGGCGGCGCCGGGGCCGACGAAGCCGGGCAGCGGCCGGCCGTTGAACGTCCCGGTCTGCGCGCCCGGAAGAGCGCCGGCGGCCGCGGGGCTCGGCGGCGGCAGCGCGGCGGCAGCCGCGGGCGGGCGGACTGTGGGCACCGTGGCGGGATCGAAGCTGAACGGGGCTTGGATCGCCACCCCGCCGCCCGCCACGACCGGACCGGTTCCGGGCGCCGCCTGGGCCAGTCCCGCGGCGGGGGCGGCGGGCGCACCGGGCTGGGTGGCGCCGGCCGCGACCAGGGCCGGCGCGCCGGGCGCGGGCGCCGCGGCAGGGCGCGGCGCGGTCGGGGCACCGGGCACCAGCGGCGCAGGTGCCACCGCCAGCCGTTCCGGCACCGGGGGAACAATCGCCTGCGGGCGGTCGGCGCCGCCGGAATACCAGTACCAGCCGCCATAGGCGCCGGCGGCGAGCACGATGCCTACCACCATCATCGCCCCGGCCGGGATGCCGCGCTCGGGCACCGGCTCGGGCGGGCGGAAGGTGGGGCGACGGTTGATGCCGGAGACATCGTTGCGAAACCGGCGCACCACCTCGTCCGGGTCGAGGCCGAGGAAGGTGGCGTAGCTGCGCAGGAAGCCAAGCAGATAGGCCGGCGCGGGCACACCCTCGACCCGGCGTTCCTCGATCGCGGCGATGAAGTCGCGGCGGATGCGCAGATGGGTCGCCACGTCGTCGACCGAGAGGCCGAAGCCGAGCCGGGTCTCGCGCAACAGCGCGCCGACATGCGACTCCCTCCCGGCCGCGCGATCGGCGGTGGTCTCGTCGTCTTGCGTGTCGCTTTCGCGATGCAGCACGGGGCCAGCTTCCGGACTGCGTGGACGGGACAGAGAAGGCGGTGTGGGACTTGCTTCTGCCCGTCCCCACCCGGCGGGCGATCGCACCACCTGCGGCACGCACGATCCCCTATCGTCTAACCTGATCGGGCGACCAATTCCAGCCATTTTCGCACGCCCGGGCATGCCGGGCGCGGCCGTTGCGGGCGGTGGAACGGTTCCTGCGACGGTGCGCGAGATTCTCGACACAAACGGTTAGCAAACCGTGAGCGCGCAACGCGAATGCGATACCGCGCGCGCCGGATCAGACGCGAATGCCATGGTCGCGCGCATAGGCGCGAATGCGTCCGCGCAGCGAGGCGCCGCCCGAGTCGGACAGACGCGCGCTGCGCAGGAAATCGGCGAAGGGCGCAAGGTCGAGCGTCATCAACATCGCCTTGACCGGGAAAATCCCCGTTGGCGGCATCGAGATGGCGCGGAACCCGATCCCCAGCAGGGCGAGCGCCTCGAGCGGACGCGCGCCGGCCTCGCCGCAGAGCGAGAGCGGCACGCCGGCGGCATTGCAGGCGGAGACCAGTTCGGCGAGCAGGTTCAGCATGGGAGCGGAGAGGAAGTCGTAGCGCTCGGCCAGCGCGACATTGCCGCGATCGGCGGCGAAGATGAACTGCGTCAGGTCGTTCGAGCCGACCGACAGGAAATCCACCGATTTCAGCAGCGCCGGCAGTTGCCAGAGCAGCGAGGGCACCTCCAGCATCGCGCCCACCAGCACCCGCTCGGGCGCGCGGCCCTCGCGCTCGGCCTGGGCGCGCTCGCGGTCGAGCTGGGCGCGCGCCTCGCGCAGTTCGGCCACGGTGGCGACCATCGGGAACATCACCCGGAGCGTGCGCCCGGCGGTGGCGTGCAGGAGCGCGCGCAGCTGGCGGCGCAAGACCGCGGGGCGATCGAGCCCGATACGCAGCGAGCGCCAGCCGAGCGCCGGATTCTCCTCGCTGTCGGCCGAGATGCCGGGCAGGAGCTTGTCGCCGCCGACATCGAGGGTGCGGAACAGCACCGGCTTCTCGCCGCAGGCATCGGCGACGCGGCGATAGATCGCGGTCTCGGTCTCCATGTCCGGGAAGCCGCCGCGGGCCATGAAGCCGATCTCGGTGCGGAACAGCCCGATGCCGTCGGCGCCCGTGATGCGCAGCTGCTCGAGATCGAGCAGGAGGCCGGCATTGAGCAGGAGCGTCACCGGCACGCCGTCGCGGGTGCGTGCGGGAAGGTCGCGCAGATCCGCCCAGGCGGCGCGTTCGGCGCGGCGGTGTTCGGCGGCGCGCTCGTAGATCTGGCGCACCTCGTCCTCGGGGTGCAGCAGGAGCCGGCCCTCGTCGGCATCGAGGATCGCGGAATCGCCCGGTGCGAGCGATTGCAGGAGGTCGCGACAGCCGCCCACCACCGGCACATCGAGTGCGCGCGCCACGATCACCGCATGGGTGAAGGGCGAGCCTTCCTCCAGCACCAGCCCGGCCAGGCCGCGCGCGTGATACTCGATCAGCTCGGCCGGGCCGATGCGGCGCGCGGCCAGGATGAAGCGCGGCGGCAGCACCTCGGGGCCGGCGCGGCCGGCGAGTTGCAGCAGCAGGCGGTTGGCGAGGTCCTCGAGGTCGGCCAGCCGCTCGCGGATATAGGCGTCGGTGATCTGGCGCATGCGGGCGCGGGTTTCGGCCCGCACGCGCTCCACCGCGGCTTCGGCGATCAGGCCGCCCCGGATCGCCTCGGCGATGCGCCCGATCCAGCCCTGGTCGGCCGCGATCAGGCGGAAGGTCTCCAGCACCTCGCGGCTTTCGCCGCCGACCTTGGCCAGCCCCTGGTCGGCGAGCATGGCATCAAGTGCGCGATGCATGCCGGCGACCGCGGTCTCCAGGCGATCCAGCTCGGCCTGCGGATCGTCGGCCACCAGGTCGCGCGGTGCCTCGGTCACGCCATGGGCAATGATCGGCGCGATCGCGAGCCCGCCATGCAGCGCGGCGCCCTCGAACTTGCGCGGCATGGCGGCCGATGCCTCGACCGTGCCGATCTCCTCGGGCGGCAGGAGGCCGCCGGCGGCGACCAGCTCGGCCAGCACCATGGCCACGGTCTCGAGGGTCTCGACCTCGTCATCGGAGTATTGGCGGCGGGCGCGGTTCTGCACCGCCAGCACGCCCACCACGCGGCCCGAACGCAGCACCGGCACGCCGAGCATGGAGGCGAAGGCCTCCTCGCCGGTCTCGGGGCGGTAGGCGAAGGCCGGATGCGCGGCGGCGTCGGCGAGGTTGAGGGCGGAAGCCTGCGCGGCGACCATGCCGACGATGCCCTCGCCCACGCGCAGGCGCGTGTTGCGCACCGCCTCGCGGCGCAGCCCCTCGGTCGCGAACAGCTCGAGGATCTCGCCCGGACGCAGCACATAGAGCGAGCACACCTCGGCCACCAGGTCGGCGGCGATGATTTGCACGATGCGGTCGAGCTTGTCCTGAGCGCTGCCGGGGCCGGCCATCACCTGGCGCAGCCGGGCGAGCACGCGGCGCGGATGGATCGCACCGCCCGGGGCGGATGCTTGCGACGGATTTCCCCGGTCGGGCATCCCGGGCGCGTCAGCCTGCCGCTGCGGCGGCGGGGCGTGCGGGCAGCGGGGCGGCGTTGCGCGCGGCGCGCGCGATGATCGCATCGATCGCCTGCTCGATCATCTCGGCGATCACGGCGGCGGTGGGCTGCTCGCGCGTGACCATGCCCACGCTCTGCCCGGCCATCAGCGAGCCGTTCTCGACATCGCCCTCGATCACGGCGCGGCGCAGCGCTCCGGCCCAGAAATGCTCGATCTCGAGCTGGGCGGCGTCCTTCGCCACCTCGCCCGCGACAAAGCGCGCCAGCACCTTGGCCTGGTGCTCGATGAAGCGCTTGGTGCCCGCGTTCTCGATCGCGCGCACGGGAATGACGGGAAAGCGCTCGTCGATCTGCACCGTCGGCACCGCGTCGCGCGCGGCGGCGCGGATGAAGGCCTGCTTGAAGCGCGGATGGGCGACGCTTTCGGTGGTGCAGACGAAGCGGGTGCCGAGCTGCACGCCGGCGGCACCCATTTCCAGGTAGGCCAGGAGCGCCTCGCCGCGCCCGATGCCGCCGGCGACGAACACCGGCACCTCGGTGATATGAGGCAATATTTCCTGGGCGAGCACGGAGAGCGAGACCGGGCCGATATGCCCGCCCGCCTCGCTGCCCTCGATCACCAGAGCATCGACGCCCGAGCGGATCAGCTTCTTCGCCAGCACGAGCGCGGGCGCGAAGCATACCACCCGCGCGCGCCCCTCCTTGATGCGCCGGATCGCCGCCTGCGGCGGCAGGCCGCCGGCCAGCACCACATGCCCGACCCGGTGGGCGAGGCAGACGCCGATCAGCTCGTCCAGCGCCGGGTGCATGGTGATCAGGTTGACGCCGAACGGCCGGACGGTGAGCGCCTTGGTGGCGGCGATCTCGGCATCGAGGAGGGCGGGCGACATCGAGCCGCAGGCGATCACGCCGAAGCCGCCGGCATTGGAGATGGCGGCGACCAGATGCCGCTCCGACACCCAGCTCATCGCCCCGCCCATGATCGCGACCTCGGTGCCGAGGAAGGCCGTGCCGCGCTGCCACAGCGCATCGAGCCTCGCGCGCGCCTCGATCCTGTCCATGGCGGTTCCCGTCCCTCCTTGACCGCGCGCGCCCATGCCGGCCGGCCCTGTTGCGGGGCGCGCTGCCTCAGGCCGCGTCGAGCTCGTAGGCGGAATGCAGCGCCCGCACCGCAAGCTCGGTATAGGCCTCGTCCACCAGCACCGAGACCTTGATCTCGGAGGTGGTGATGACCTGGATGTTGATGCCCTTCTCGGCCAGCGCCTTGAACATGCGGCTGGCGACGCCGGCATGGCTGCGCATGCCGACCCCGATCACCGAGATCTTGGCGACATTGTCGGCCGATTGCAGTTCGGCATAGCCGATCGTCTTCTGCGCCGCCTCGATCGAGGCCAGCGCGCGCTTCAGGTCGGCCTTGCCCACGGTGAAGGTGAGGCCCGTGGTGCCGTCGGCCGACACGTCCTGCACGATCATGTCGACATGGATCGACTTCTCGGCCAGCGGGCCGAAGATCGCCGCGGCGATGCCCGGCCGGTCGGGCACGCGGCGAATGGTCACCTTCGCTTCGTCGCGCGAATAGGCGATGCCGGCAACGATGGCTTTTTCCACGATCTCGTCCTCATCGACGATCAGGGTGCCGGGCTTGTCCTCGAAGCTGGACAGGACCTGCACCCGCACCCGCTCCTTCATCGCCAGCTCGACCGAGCGCGTCTGGAGCACCTTGGCCCCGAGCGAGGCCATCTCAAGCATTTCCTCGTAGCTGATCTTATCGAGCTTGCGCGCCTTGGCAACGATGCGCGGATCGGTGGTGTAGACCCCGTCCACGTCGGTATAGATGTCGCAGCGATCGGCCTTGAGCGCGGCGGCCAGCGCCACCGCCGAGGTGTCCGAGCCGCCGCGGCCGAGGGTGGTCACGCGATTGTCGGGGCCGAGGCCCTGGAAGCCGGCCACCACCGGCACCTGGCCCGCCTGCATGCGGCGGATGAGTTCCGCGCCCTCGATCGCCTCGATGCGGGCCTTGCCGTGGGCATTGTCGGTGCGGATCGGCACCTGCCAGCCCTGCCAGGAGCGCGCCTCCACCCCGATCGCCTGCAGCGCGATCGCCAGCAGCCCGATCGTCACCTGCTCGCCGGTGGCCACGACCGTGTCATACTCGCGCGCATCGTGCAGGGGCGAAAGCCCGTTACACCAGGCGACAAGCTGGTTGGTCACGCCCGACATGGCCGAGACCACCACGGCAACCTCGTTGCCGGCATCGACCTCGCGCTTGACGCGGGAGGCGACGTTGCGGATGCGATCGAGATCGGCGACGGAGGTGCCGCCGAACTTCATGACGATACGGGCCATGGGGCGCCTTGGCGTGCTGCGCGTGCGATGATGCGCCGCACGGCAGCCGGGTTGAGGCGCGGGCGGCGCGACACACATAATAGGCAGCGAAAACATTGGCAACAGGCTGTCACGTCATGGCATCGATCAACCCGGCCGATCATCCCGGCGCCACCGCCGACCGCGAGGAGGTGGCGCGCTTCGCGAGGCTGGCCGAGCGCTGGTGGGACCCGGACGGGCCGATGCGGCCCTTGCACCGGATGAACCCGCTGCGCATCGGCTGGATCCGCGACCATGTCGCCCGCCGCCACGGCCTGGACGTGGCGCGTCCCAAGCCGCTCGCCGGGCTTTCGGTGCTCGATATCGGCTGCGGCGCGGGGCTGGCCTCCGAGCCGCTGGCCCGGCTTGGCGCCGGCGTGACCGGCATCGATGCGGCCGGGGAGGCGATCGAGGCCGCGCGCGCCCAGGCCGCCGAGGCTGGGGTGGGCGTGACCTACCGCACCGCCGCGCCGGAAACGCTCGCCGCCGAGGGGGCGAGCTTCGATGTCGTGCTCGCACTCGAGGTGGTGGAGCATGTCGCCGACCGTCCGGCCTTCCTGGCGGCCGTGGCGGCGCTGGTGCGGCCGGGGGGCCTGGCCTTCCTGTCCACGCTCAACCGCACGCCGCGCTCGCTCCTGCTGGCCAAGGTTGGGGCCGAGTATGTGCTGCGCTGGCTGCCGCCCGGCACGCATGACTGGCGGCGCTTCGTCCGCCCGTCGGAACTGGGGGCCGAGCTACGCGCGGCGGGGCTGACGGTGCGCGACATTGCCGGGATGGCGATGGACCCGCTTTCGGGCCGCTGGCGCACCAGCCGGGACGTGAGCGTGAACTACATCGTCATGGCGGACAGGGTGGGGGGCTGACGGGTCGCCCGTCGCCGGGCCGGCGATCCGGGAACCGCCCGACTCGGGGCGGCGGGGCGTTGCGGGCTAGACTTGGCCCCATAGACACACCGCGTCGCGCCGCACATGCCCAGGGCGATGCGGTATCGGGACCTCCCTACGCATCCGCCCTTGGCAGCCAGGGGATCGAGTCGACCTCGATCCCTTCCTCCTTCAGCGCCTCGGCCTCGGCCTTGCTCGCCTCGCCATAGATGCCGCGCGCCGGACCCTGGCCCTTGTGGATGCGCCGCGCCTCCTCGGGGAAGCGGCTGCCGACATAGTCGCAGTTCTTCTCCACCTCCTCGCGCAGCCGCATCAGCACCGCCCGCACCTGGTCCGGCAGCGGGCCGGCGGCGGCGGCAGCGGGCGCGGCGGCGGCGGGAGCAGGGGTAGCGGGCGCCTCGGCCCCGGCGGGGGCGGCGGGCGGGGCCTCCTTGCGGCGGCGGGGCGGCTTCTGCGGGTTCACCGCCTCCTTCTTCGAGGCCACCGCCGGCGCCATCAGCGCGCGGCCGACCTTGGTATCGCCGCAGGCCGGGCAGGCAAGCGCGCCGCGTCTGGCCAGGCGCTCGAAGGTGGCGCTGTCCTTGAACCAGCCCTCATGCTGGTGGTCCTGGCTGCAACGAAGGGTATAGAGGATCATGGCCTGCGTGCTGCGATGCGGTGGCGGCGGCCGGGGCTGCCGGCCTTCCGTTACCTCTCTAACAAAGGCGCCCGGGCGCTCCTTGGCAAGGGGGGCTTGGCAAGGGGGCGCGGCGCCCGCCCTCAGGCGTAGCGCAGCAGCGGATCGAGCCCGCCCTTCGCCTCCAGCGCGTGCAGGTCGTCGCTGCCGCCGATATGGCGTCCGTCGATGAAGATCTGCGGCACCGTGCTGCGCCCGCCGGCGCGCTTGATCATCTCGGCCTTGCGCGGCCCGCCCAGCTCGACATCGATCTCCTCGAACGCCACGCCCTTGCGGGCCAGCAGCGCCTTGGCGCGTGCGCAATAGCCGCACCAGGGGGTGGTGTAGATCTCGACCCTGGCGGCGGGGGTTCGGGCGGCGGCGGTCGAGGACGCTGCGGTGGCGGACATCTCTGCAACTCCAATGGTAGCGAATGCGTCCGCCATGTATGGGGTGCCGGTGCGTCAAGCGCAAGGTTCCGCGGCCGCTCCCGCCGTTCCTCCCGCCCTCAGCCCAACCGGTCGGCCGGGTGCGGCACGCGCGCCAGCACCAGCACGTCCACCCCTGCCGCCCCGGCCTCCTTCAGTACGGCGGCGCAGGCCGAGGCAGTGGCGCCCGAGGTGAGCACATCGTCCACCACCAGCACGCGCTTGCCCGCCACCAGCCCCATCCGGTGCGGGCGGACGGCGAAGGCGCCGGCGACGTTGCGCGCCCGCTCGGCCGCCGAAAGCCGCCCCTGCGAGGGGGTGGCGCGCTGGCGGGCAAGCAGGTCGGCCACCACCGGGCGGCGTGCGATCCGCCCGAGCGCATGGGCCAGCAGCGCGGCCTGGTTGAAACGGCGCGCGATCAGCCGCCAGCGATGCAGCGGCACCGGGGCGATCAGCGCCGCCTCGGCCAGCAGGGTGGCGCCGGCGCGCGCCATGTGCCGGGCGAGATGCGGGGCAAGCTCGGTGCGATCGGCATGCTTGAAGCCGGTCAGCACCGGCCGGCTTGCGCCATCGTAGCGCCAGACGGCGCGGGCGCGGTCGAAGGCGGGCGGATGCGCCTCGCAGCCCGAGCAGAGCCCGGCCGGCGAGGCCTCGCCGGCATGGGTGAAGGGCAGGCCGCAATGGCGGCAGAAGGGCTCGGTGACGAAGCCGAAGCGCCCGAAGCAGGCGGGGCAGAGCGCGCCCGGCTCGGACACGCCGGCATCGCAGGCGAGGCAGCGCGGCGGCAGCACGAGATCGAGCGCCGAGCGCCACATCCGCCGCCCTGCCGGCGCCAGACGGCGGATCATGCCGGAGGCGGGGGCAGGGGCGGGCGGAGGCGTGGCCTCGGGCTCTGCTTCGGGACCGGATGCCGGTGCCGCCGCCGGCTCGGCCGGGGGCTGTCGCAACAGCGCGGGCTTGGCCGGTCGGGCAGTGGCGTGGTGAGCCGGGTGCGCGGCTGGGGGCAAGATAAGGGGCGCCGGCGCTGTCGTGGCGGGGGCGATCGGTGGCGCCTGTGCCGCGCCCGGCGACACATCCGGCGACCCACCCGGCGACACACCCGGCGACACACCCGGGGATACACCCGGCGCCGCGCCCATCGCCGGCGCGCTGGCGTCGCCCGTGCCGGTGCTGCCTCTGTCGCTCACCCGTCAGCCCGTGTCCGCGCCGCCGCCCGCGCCCGCCGCCGCGCGCTAGTGGCCGGTGCCGTAGTGGATGTCGCCGTCGCGCTCGATCTGCTTGACGAGGTCGATCTCCCAGGAGAGATAGGCCTTCATCGCCTCCTCGACGCCGCTGTTGCGGTCGTAGGGGCGGAGATAGAAGTCGATGCACTCCTCGTCGGTCGGCACGCGGCGATCGCCAACGGTGTCGAAGCTGTTGCGCACCCACGCATCGGTGCCGGCCTGCAGCAGCATCACCCGCGCCGGGGTGAGCGCGCGCATCTCGGGCACCGCCAGATGCGCGACGATGCCATCGGGCGAGGTGAGCACGACGGTGCCGCCGGCGCCGGGCAGCCGGTCCTTGAGCCGGGCGAGCCGCCCGCGCACGCCCCAGTGCGCGCCCGGTATGTGCGCCTGGCGGAAGGCGAGCGACTGGCCGAGATCGACCGCCGTCGCCTGCTTCGCATCCAGCATGGCGGCAAGCTCGGCGGGCGACACACCCTCGACCGGGATCGCGGCAAGTTCGGGTACCACGGGCCGCCAGGGGCCGGTTTCCAGCGCCTCGCCCGCCTCCAGCCCGCCTTGCAGCACATAGGTGTCGTGGTGGCCCATCTGGCGCAGCCAGTGCGCGGTCATGGCGGCGCGCACGCCGGTATCGTCCACCAGCACGATGCGCGCGTTCCACACCCCGACATAGACATCGGTCTGCTGCACGAGTTGCCCACCCGGGGCGCTGCGGCTGCCGGGCAGGTGGCCGTCGCGATACTCGTTCGGGTCGCGCACATCGAGCAGGAACAGGCTGCGGCCGGGATCGGCCTGCCAGGCGCGCAGCGTTGCCATGTCGATGGTCTTGACGCCGTGCGCCTTGGCCACCGCCTCGGCCCGCGCCTTGGCGGCGGCGATGCCGGCCGGCGTGCCGGAGGGGTAGCGCCTGGTCTGGCCGCGATCGCAGGCGTAGCCGGCCAGTTCCCAGCCCATGGTGCCGTTGCGCAGCGCCACCACCTGGTTCGGCACGCCGGCATTGCGCAGGCTCTGCGCGCCGAGGATCGAGCGCGTGCGCCCCGCGCAGTTCACCACCACCAGCGTGTCCTTGCCCGGCACCACATCGCCGTAGCGATAGACAAGCTCGCCCCCCGGCACGTTCACCCCGCGCGGGATGCTCATGCGCCGGAATTCCTCGAGCGGGCGGCTGTCGAGCACGACCAGGTCGCGCCCCTGGTCCATCATCGACTTGAGTTCCTCGGCCGAGACCGAGGGGGTGTGGTAGTGGTGCTCGACATACTCGCCGAACGCCTTCGAGGGCACGTTCACGCCGGTGAACAGCTCGTAGCCCGCCGCCTGCCAGGCCGGCACGCCGCCGGCTAGGATCGCGACATTACTGTAGCCGAGCGCTTCGAGCTTGCCGGCCACCGAAGCCGACAGCGCCCCGCCATTGCCGCAGGTGACGACGATCGGGGCGCCCTTGCGCGGCACCAGGGCGCGGGCGCGCAGCTCGAACTGCGCCTGCGAGACGCAGCTGGCGTGGTAAAGATGGCCGGTGCCGAACTCGCCATCCTCGCGCGCATCGAGGATCGCGAACTCGCCGCCGGAGCGGATCAGCGCCTTCACCTCGGCGGGCGAGATGGATCTGGGCATGGCGGACGGATGCTCCTCTGTTCGTGTTGGCGCCGGCTCAGGCGCCGCGCGCGTCAATGCCGCTCGTTCTGGCTGCCGAAGGTTCTGTTGTAGGGCAGGACGGCCCCGGTTTCGAGATCATAGCCCACGCGCCGGTGCAGTTTCTCGAGCGCCAGCCCGTAGCAGTGCAGCAGCCGCGCCGGGCGCGCGCCCGCGATATGGATCGAGTGGATGTCGTCCGGCATCAGCGCGATGCCCTGGCCGGGGCGGACCAGCACCTCGCGCACGAGGTGAAGCCGGGCACGGCCGGGCAGGGCGGCATCATCCTCGCGCGCATAGAGGCGGTTCAGCCCCTCGCCCTCGATCGCCGCGACGCAGGCCCAGGTGGTGTGGTCGTGCGGGGCGGTGCCGCGGCCGGGGTTGAGCGCGTTGAGATAGAGCGCGAAGCGCCCATCGGCCTGCTGGTGCAGCACGTAGCGGCGGTGGCCGCGATCGCCGGCCGGCGGGGGCGGGAAATCCCCGGGCGGGAACAGGGGGGTCCGGGCGGCAAGCGCCAGCAGCTCCGCCTTGATCGCCTCCAGCGCGGCGCGGCTGACGCCCTGTTCCGCCTCGATCCGCCGCACGCACGCCATGGTGGCGCGGATGGCGCGCTCGCGCTCGGCGGCGAGGGAGGGAAGGTGCATCCGGCTGCTCCGGGACCGGGCGGTTCCTGTGCCCAGATTATGGGGGCGGAGGCGCGCAGACAAGCGAAGCGGCCCGTGCCGGCGCGACGCGCAGGGCCATTGCGCAGGGCCATTGCGCACGGGCATTGCGCAAGTGGGGCCGGGCGGGCCATATGCGCGCCATGAGCGATGGCCCCTACGCCCCGGCAGGACCTGCCCGCCCCGCCCCGAGTCGGGCGCTAGGCCGCGCGCCGAGCCACGCTGGCGCCGCGCCGGCCGATCCGGCGCGGGTGTTCGACCGCGCCCTGCACCGTACCCGGCGCGATCGTGCCGCCGCGCGGCTCGCTGCCGACCCGAAGGCCGAGACGCTGCTCGCCGCCGCGGCCGAACGCCTGCTCGACCGGCTCGACGATGTCACGCGCCGCTTCACCGCCGCGCTCGATCTCGGTGCGCGCCACGGGCTGGTCGCGGCGGCGCTGCGCGCGCGCGGCATCGCTTCCGTGGTGGCGGCCGAGCTTTCCCCGCGTCTTGCCCGCATGGCGGCGGGGCGCGGCGTTCCGGCCCTGGCCGCCGACGAGGAGGCGCTGCCCTTCGCCGCCGGCAGCTTCGACCTTATCCTTTCGAACCTGTCGCTGCACTGGGTCAACGACCTGCCCGGCGCGCTCCTGCAACTGCGCCATGCCTTGCGCCCCGACGGGCTGTTCGTCGCCACCCTCTGGGGCCTCGGCACGCTGGCCGAACTGCGCGGCGCGCTGCTGGAAGCGGAGAGCGAGGCCACGGGCGGCGCCGCGCCGCGCGTCTCGCCCTTCCCCGACCTGCGCGACGCGGCGGGACTGTTGCAGCGCGCGGGCTTCGCCCTGCCGGTGGCCGACGCCGAGACGCTGAGCGTGCTCTATCCGGATGTGTTCGCGCTGTTCGCCGACATCCGCGCCATGGGCGAAACCAACGCGGTGGCCGAACGCAGCCGCAGGCCCCTGCCGCGCGGCGTGCTGATGGACGCCGTTCGCCGCTATGCCGCGCGCCACGCGACGGCGGAAGGGCGCATCCCGGCCACCTTCAGGCTGATCACGCTCACCGGCTGGGCGCCGCATGAAAGCCAGCAGCGCCCGCTCCGGCCCGGCAGCGCGGCGGCGCGGCTGGCCGATGCGCTCGGCACCGAGGAGCGTTCGGCGGGCGAAAAGGCTGGGCGATAGCGGCAGGGATAGCGGCAGGCAAGGCCCCCGCGCAGGCCTCAGAACACCGGCATCACCTCGCCGCCGATGAAGCCCGGCAGGAGCGGGGGCAGAATGCCGCGCCACATGCTGCTTTCGGTCATCTGCGCGAAGCCCCAGGGCAGCGCCGCGCCGAACAGCAGGGCGAGCGCGACCGAGCGGCCCACGGGGGCGCGGTAGATGCCGGCCCAGAACACGACCAGGAAGGCGCCGAGCGCGACATAGTGCCCGGCGAACAGGGCGAGCAGCAGCGTCGCCGCCAGCAGCAGAGCGAGGCGCGGGAAGGCGCGCGCCTCGGCGCTGTTGGCGGGCTGGGCGCGGCCGAAGGCATCGGGCGCTGCACCGGCTGCCTCGGGCGGGCGGCGCAGATCCTGCCACAGCGCGAGCAGTTGCAGGACCAGGCAGAGCGCCAGCACCGCGCCCGCGACCGGCCCGCCGCGGAAGCGCGCGCCCCACGCCTCGGCCCCGAGCCAGAGGATCAGCGCGATGGTGGCGAGGTTGAACCAGAAGCTGCCGAGCCGCCACGGGATGGCAAGGCCGCCCGCCGCCGGCGGCGCCGCGTTGCCATCGCCCAGCACGGCGCGGATGCGCGCGAGCTTGGCCAGGCTCCAGACCAGCGCGAAGCCCGTCAGTATCGCCAGCACGATCGCGACACCCGAGCCCAGGAACACGCCATGGTCGCCAAGCGCCGATTGCAGCGCGGTATAATAGCTGCGCTCGATCACGTCGCCGAGCACGAAGCCCACCACCGTGCCGATCACCGAAAAGCCGTAGAGGCGCTGGAGATAGGCATAGAGGCCGAGTACGGCGAGCGCGCCGAAATCGATGAAGTTCGCGCGCACGGTGAAGGCGCTCATCAGCGAGGCGGCCACCACCGGCGGGGCGAGGAAGGCCATGTCGAAGCTCGGCAGGCGCGCGAGCCAAGGCGAGGCGGCGGCGGTGCCGGCGGAGGCCACGAAGTTGGCGAACAACAGGCCGAAGATCAGCGCCCAGGCGAGGTGGCCGTGATTCTGCAGGAACATCGGCCCCGGCTCGAGCCCGTGGATCTGCCAGGCGGCCAGCACCAGCGCCATCTCGGCATTGCCGGGAATGCCGAACAGCAGCGTCGGGAACAGCGCCCCACCTTCCTTGGAATTGGTCGCGGCCTCGGTCGCGATCATGGCATCGACCGCGCCCTTGCCGATCTCCTCGGGCCTTGCGGTGGTGGCGGCGGCGATGTTGTAGCTCATGAACTGCGCCACCGTGCCGCCCACGCCCGGCAGCGCGCCGATCACGGTGCCGAGCGCCGAAGAGCGCATGAAGATGCCGAGATTGCGGAACGGCGCCATCAGCCCGTCGGCCATCTGGCGCGGCCAGTCGGGCGGCACCGGGGGCGGGCGGTCGTGCGGGGCGGCGTCGCCCCAGCGGCGGAAGAAGTTCGGCGCCATCTGCAACAGGCACTCGGACAGCACCAGAAGCCCGATCACCACGACGACGATCTCGAACCCGTCGAGCAGATAGGAGGAGCCGAAGGTGAAGCGCGGCACCGGCAGGCGCGGCCCGCCCATGCCAACGATCGCCAGCACCACGCCGAGCCCGACCGAGACCAGCCCCTTGGCGATGTTGCCGGTGATGGCCAGCACCATCGTCACCAGCCCGAACACCGCCACCCAGAAGGTCTCGGCCGGACCGAAGGAGAGCAGGAAGGGAACGAAAACCGGGATGAAGGCGAGCAGCACGAGCACGCCGAACACCGCGCCGAGCCAGGAAGCCGAGGCCGAAAGGTTGAGCGCGAACACGGCCCGGCCCTGGCGTGTCAGCGGGTAGCCCTCCAGCATGGTGGCGGCGTTTTGCGCCGTGCCGGGGATGTTGACGACGATCGCCGTCACCGCCCCGCCGTTGCCGGCCGCCCCGATCACGCCGGCGAAGAAATACATCGCCTGCACCGGCGACCACCAATAGGTCAGCGGCAGGAACACCGACATCGCCGTGACCGATTGCAGGCCGGGCAGTATGCCGAACACATAGCCCACCACCGTGCCGAACAGCATGAACAGAAGCGCGTCGGCCGAGGTGGCCTGCCCCCATCCCTGTGCCAGCGCGGTTGCGAACAGCTCCATCGCGGGCGGCCGGCTGCCGTCTAGTCGGCGAGCAGGTCGAGCAGCCGGCCCTGGCCGCGGCGGAACCCGCGCACGCCAAGCTGGCGGCAGGGCGCGAACAGGTCGGCATGGTTCTGCGCCACCACCGGCCGGCCGAGCCGTTCCTCCAGCGGTCGCACGATCTCCACCGCCGGCAACTGGCCGGACGGGATCCAGGCCAGGTCGAAATCGGGCACGCGCCCCGCCGCCGCGAGCAGGGTGCGGAACATCAGCTCGGGCGAGACCTCGTGCAGCAGGTCGAAATCGGCCGGCACGGAGACAAGATCGGCGAAGGCGTAGCCCTCGGCCTCGACATAGGCGCGAAGCTGTCCGTTCAGCCGCGCATGGAAGGGCGTCAGCGCCAGGATGCGCCGCGCGCCGAGCGCGGCGAAGGCGTCGAGCGCGCAGCGGATGGTGGTGAAGCAGGGGATCGGGCGCGCCGACCCCGGCGTCGCGCCGGCCGCCGCGTTGCCCTTAGCTGCCGCCTGCGCCGCGCCCTCGGCCGCGGCGGCGGCCATGCGCGCGGTCAGCCTGCGGTCATAGCCCGGCCCCTGCGCCACCACGATCGGCGAGGCGACGTGCAGGATCGCATCCACCCGCCGCGCGCCGAGATAGCGGCTCGCCTCCTCCACCTGCGCCAGGGCCTCGGCATACTGGCCTTCCTGCCAGCCGCCCATGCCGCAGGTGACGCCGCAGGCGAGGACGCCGTCGGGCGCGGCGCGCTGGAAGTCCCAGCTGATCCGTTCCATCACCGTCGGGCTGATCACGCCGAGACGGCAGCGCCAACCCGGCAGCAGGGCAAGGACCGGATCGGACATGCCGCACCCTTCGGCGTGTCGGCCGCGCCGCCTAGAAGGCCGATTTCAGCGTCGCCTCGTTCTCGCGCAAGAGCCGCTGCGCCTCGCGCAGCGAGTCGGCATAGTCGGCCGCGAAGCGCCAGTTGCGCTCGAGCCGCGCCTGGGTGACGAACTGGTTCCATTCCGGGCTCGCCACCACCTTGTTGAGCGCGTCCACCAGCCGGTCGCGGATCGCCGCCGGCAGGTTGGGAGGCGCGGACACGGCGCGCAGCACGGTGACAGGCGCGAGGTTGGCCAGGTTCACGTCGCGCAGCGCCGGCAGGTCCGGCACGCGCTCGTCGCGGCCGGCGGCCCAGGACAGGAGGCCGCGGACATTGTTCTGGCGGAAATGGTCGAGCCAGAGCGAGGGGCCAAGCGAGGCGACATCGACATCGCCGCGCACGGCGGCCAGCACCAGCTCGGGCGGGCCCTGCACGGAAACGAAGGCCACCGGGAAGTTCAGCGCGCGCCCGAGCATGGCGCACTGCATCGCGCCGGTGGAGATGCCGCCGAAGGTGCCGCAGCGCACCGGCTGGCGCGAGTTGCGCATCTGGTCGAGCGATTGGAAGCGGCTTTTCGCCGACAGCACCATCACCTGCGTGCCGGCCGAATAGTGGCCGAGCCAGGTGAAGCCAAGCGCGTCGAAGGGCTGGGGCTGCACGATCTGCAGGCCCATCTGCGCCACCGGATCGCCGGCGCCGATGGTGGTGCCGTCGGGCGCGGCGCGGAAGATGCGGTTGAAGCCGGTGGCACCGGGGATGTTCTGCACCGCGACCGGCACGCCAAGCTCGCGCGAGAGCAGGGGCGCGGCGGCGCGAGCGTTGCGGTCGGCCAGCGAGCCGGCAGTGTAGGGCACGATGTATTCGATCGGCCGCGAGGGCGTCCAGCTTTGCGCGAGCGCGATGCCCGGAAGGGCGATCGCGGCGGCGGCCGCGAGCAGTCCGAATAGGCGCCTGTTCATGTCTGCCTCCCAGCGTTGACGAAGCCTTGGTGTGCCGGGCCTTGCCGGCCCGGTCCGGTCGAGCGCCGCATCATAGGCGGCAGGCGCGATCTGTAAATGCGCCGCCCTGCACATGCGCCGCCCTGCGCGGGCCGGACCGCGCCGCTATGTCCTGCGCCCCGCCCGCACGGCGGCGAAGCAGCGGAGCCAGTTCCCGCCCAGCACTTTCGCCGCATCGGCCTCGGCGAGCCCGCGATCGAGCAGCGCGGTGGCCAGTGCCGGGTAGCGGCGGAAATCGGGCATGATCGCCTCGGCCGCGCCCGCGCCCATGTCGGTGCCGATGCCGACATGATCGATGCCGACGCAGTCGATCAGCCGGAACATGTGCTCGATCATGCCGGCGAGCCCGCGCCCCTGGAACGCCGCCGCCCAGGCGCCGATGACGCCGCCGGTGGCCGCCACCATGCGCGCATAGTCGGTGCTGATGAAGCGCGGATGGCCGGGATCGTCCTGAAGATTCGAGTGCGTGCACAGGATCGGGTTGCGCGAGGCCTCGGCGACGCCGCGCGCGGTGGCTTCGGTCGCGTGCGAGACATCGAGCAGGATGCCGAGATCGTCCATGCGCTGCACGGCGGCGCGGCCGAAGGGGGTGAGGCCACCGTGGCGCGGCGGCTCGGTCTGGATGTCGCCAAGCTCGTTGATGCGGTAGTGGACCGGCTGGATCGAGCGCACGCCGCACGAAGCCGCCCAGTCCAGCCGGCCAAGATCGCCTTCGAGGAAATCGCAGCCCTCGATCGCCAGCACCGCCCCGGCCAGCGGCTGGGCCATGCAGGCCGCCACATGCTCGGGCTCGGTGATACGGAACGCCCTGGCGCCGGCGAACAGCGCCTCGATGCGCTGAAGATGCTGCTCGGTCGCGGCCATGCACTCGCCCGGCTCGGGCTCGCGAAAGCAGTAGGGGCTGCGCAGGCCGGTATCGCGCCGCTTCACCACCGGCGTGTCGGGGATCGCCGCCATGACCGCCACCGCGACGCCCGACGGGCGCATGCTGTCGATCACCGCCAGTTCGATCGAATCATAGCCGCCGCGTCGGCCGGCATGGGTGTGCATGTCGATGAACGGCACCTTGTCGCAGAGCGCGCGCCCGGCCGGCGAGATCACGGTCGGGTCGCTGCCCGGCTGGTCGTAGAGGATGGTCTCGCTCATGCGGGGGAATCCTTGCGCCGGGCCTTCGTGCTGGCGGTCGGGGCCGAGCATCGCTCGCGCCGCGGCCCCTGTCCATCATCCGCGCCGGGCCCTTGCGGCAGGCGGCCGGCCAGGCGGCCAGGCGCGCGCCGCCCTTGCTTTGCCGCCTTGCGGGGGCTATGTCAGCCCGCAGTGTGGGCGCAAGGGCAGGGCGCGCGGTCCGTGGCCCAGCCGGGTGCCCCAAGCCGAACCCCGTGGTCCGATGAACCAGATGGAACGCGACGCTGCCCAGTCCGACGCCCGGCGCATAGTGCTGCATGGCGCAGCCGATTTCGACGGCATGCGCGCCGCCGGACGGCTGGCGGCCGAGGCGCTCGACGTCATCACGCCGCATGTGATCGTGGGCGTGACCACGGCCGAACTCGACCGTTTGTGCCACGAGTTCGTCCTTGCGCGCGGGGCCAGGCCCGCACCGCTCGGCTATCGCGGCTACCCGAAAAGCATCTGCACCTCGGTCAACCATGTCGTCTGCCACGGCATCCCCTCCGAGAGGAGGCTCGAGGATGGGGACATCGTCAATATCGACGTCACCGTGGTGCTGGATGGCTGGCACGGCGACAGTTCGCGCATGTACATCGCCGGCAAGCCGCGGGTGAAGGCGCAGCTCCTGATCGACGTCACCTACGAGGCGATGATGCGCGGCATCCGGGCCGTGCGCCCGGGCGCGCGGCTCGGCGATATCGGCCACGCGATCCAGAGCTATGCCGAGCGGCACCGTTTCTCGGTGGTGCGCGATTTCTGCGGCCACGGGCTCGGGCGCAATTTCCACGAGCCGCCCAACGTGCTGCATTACGGCCGCGCCGGCGAGGGGCTCGAACTCAAGCCCGGCATGTTCTTCACCATCGAGCCGATGATCAATGCCGGCCGGCACGAGGTTAAGATCCTCGACGATGGCTGGACCGCGGTGACGCGCGACCGCTCCCTTTCGGCCCAGTTCGAGCACACCGTGGGCGTGACCGAGTCGGGGGTGGAGATATTCACCCTTTCGCCCGCCGGGATGCACAAGCCCCCCTACGGCGCCTGATGTGATCGGCAACTCGATACCGCACCCTTGCTGCGAGGTGCGTGCAGGCGACAAGCGACCTTCCCGCGCGCAACTGGTTAGGGTTAACTAACCGGTGGTTGCGCACGGAGACCGGGGCCCTCCGGCGCTTGCGAGGACGAACAGCGCCAGGAGCGTGGCGGGGCCATGGCAAAGCGCAAGGGGATGGGCGAGGCGCCGATGCGCCTCGGCGCGAGCCTGCCCGGACTAGGCGATCTCCCCTTCGCTCCAGGCACCGGCGCGACGGCCGATCCGCCCGCCGACCCTGCCGATACCGCTGTCCCCGGTCATCTCGGCCATCGCAAGCGGCTGCGCGAGCGCTTCCTGGAGCGTGGCGGCGAGGCGCTGGCCGACTACGAACTTCTGGAAATGCTCCTCGGCATGGCCCAGCCGCGCATCGACACCAAGCCGCTGGCCAAGGCGCTGATCGCGCGCTTCGGCAGCTTCTCCGCCGTGATCGCCGCGCCGATCAACGAGCTGCGCGGCATGGACGGCCTTGGCGATGTCGGCATCACCGCGCTGAAGGCGGTGCAGACGGCCGCGCAGCGCCTCGCCCGCGCCGAGATCCGCGACCGCCCCGTGCTCGGCTCCTTCGAGCAGGTGATCGACTATCTGAACATCGCCCTGGCGCGCGAGCGCACGGAGCGCTTCCTGGTCCTGCATCTCGATGCGCGCAACCGCCTGCTCGGCGAGGACATGCAGGCGGCAGGCACGGTGAACCACACGCCGGTCTATCCGCGCGAGGTGGTCAAGCGCGCCCTCGATGTGGGTGCGGTCGCGATCGTGCTGGTGCACAACCATCCCTCGGGCGATCCCACGCCCTCGCGCGCGGACATCGAGATGACACGGGAAGTGCGCGCCGCCGCGGATGCCTTGGGCATCGTGCTGCACGACCACATCATCATCGGCAATGGCCGGCACATGAGCTTCCGCCGCGAGGGGCTTCTCTAGAGCAGCGTCCGATCTGGTGGAACCGCAGGGCGGTTCCACCAGATCGGACCAAGCTGCTCGCAAACCTTAAGTTTCTCGGGCACGACTTCCGTTCGGCTGATTCAAGCCGAACGGAACGTGCCC
>JADZEB010000058.1 GCA_020850755.1 Alphaproteobacteria bacterium
GAGACGGACCTCGACCTCGGTCACTACGAGCGGTTCATAGACGAGTCGCTGTGCGCGGACAACAACGTCACGACGGGGAAGATCTACTCGACCGTGATCGCGAAGGAGCGCAGGGGCGACTACCTCGGCGGCACCGTGCAGGTGATCCCGCATATCACCGACAAGATAAAGGAAGTGATCCAGGCCGAGACCGAGGGCTACGACTTCGTCCTGGTCGAGGTCGGCGGCACGGTCGGCGACATCGAATCCCTGCCCTTCCTGGAAGCCATCCGCCAGCTCGCCAACGAGCTCGGCCCCACCCGCAGCCTGTTCGTCCACCTCACTTTGGTGCCCTACATCCCCTCGGCCGGGGAGCTGAAGACCAAGCCCACCCAGCACAGCGTGAAGGAGCTGCTCTCGGTCGGCATCCAGCCGCAGATCCTGCTCTGCCGCTGCGACCGGCCGATCCCGGAGAACGAGCGGCGCAAGATCGCCCTCTTCTGCCACGTCCGCCCCGAGAGCGTGATCCCGGCCTATGACGCGGACAGCATCTACGCCGTGCCGCTGAGCTATCACGAGGAAGGGCTGGACCGCGAAGTGCTGCGGCACTTCAACCTCTCGATCTACGGCCAGCCCGACCTCAGCCGCTGGGAGCGGATCGTGCACGCGATCCGTGTCCCGGAAGGCGAGGTCACCATCGCGGTGGTGGGGAAATACACCAACCTGCTCGACAGCTACAAAAGCCTGGCCGAGGCCCTGGCCCATGGCGGCATCGCCCACAACGTCAAGGTGCGGCTGGACTGGGTGGACAGCCAGATCTTCGAGGCGGGCGAGCCCGAGGCGGTCAGCCGGCTGGAAGGCGTCAACGGCATCCTGGTCCCCGGCGGCTTCGGCGAGCGCGGCACCGAGGGCAAGATCGAGGCCGTCCGCTTCGCCCGCGACCGTCGGGTGCCCTTCCTCGGCATCTGCTTCGGCATGCAGATGGCGGTGATCGAGGCGGCGCGGAACCAGGCCGGGCTCTCCGGCGCCTCCTCCACCGAATTCGGCCCCTGCGCGGAGCCGGTGGTCGGGCTGCTCACCGAATGGACCCGCGGCAACGAGGTGGAGCGGCGTGCTGCCGGCGGCGACCTCGGTGGCACCATGCGGCTCGGCGTCTATCCCGCCAGGCTTGCCGAGGATTCGCTGGTGCGCGAGGTCTATTCCGGCCAGGCCGAGATCCAGGAGCGCCACCGCCACCGCTTCGAGGTCAATGTGAACTACAAGGACCGGCTGGAGGAGACGGGCCTGCGCTTCGCCGGCATGTCGCCCGACGGCTCGCTGCCCGAGATCGTCGAGCGGCCGGACCATCCCTGGTTCATCGGCGTGCAGTTCCACCCCGAGCTGAAGTCCAAGCCCTTCGACCCGCATCCGCTGTTCCGCGGTTTCATCGGCGCGGCGGTCCGCCAGGCGCGCCTGGTCTGATATCGGCTCCGGGCGCGCGGTCTTTACCGCGATGCAACCGTTTCCGTGTTTCCTGCCCTCCATGCGGATCATGAGCGGCAATGGCGGGGTCGAGATCTACATCTACGAGGCTGGCGACCTCGTGCGCCTGTGCCGCGACGAGGACGGGCCGGTGAAGACCGCCTTCGCCGGCGATTGGGGCCGCGTGACCAAGGTGCACGCGGATGGCTCGCTCGACATCAAGTTCGCGGGCTACAGCCGCGCCAAGGATGCCGCGCTGCTGCGCGCGCTCGGCGTCCCGCGCAGCCGGATCGAGCCCTGCGACGAGCAGGGGCGTCCGCGCAGCCGTGGCAAGGCGGTGGTCTGGGACACGCGCAAGGCCTGGTGACGGGCCGGTTTCAGCGTGCTGGCCGTCCGGCCGTCGCGCAGGCCGCTTCGGCCTCGTCCCACGCCATGGCGCTGTCCCTCCCCCGCGCTGGCGGGGTTGAGCCGGTTCCACCGAGAAGCCGCTCCACCAGGCAATCCGCGCGGTGACCGCAGTCGGCCGCCTGCTGGCCGGAGTCGACGCAGGAGGCGATGATCTTGGCCCGCAGCGCCGCCGCCGGGGGCATCCGGTCGGCGCTGGCCAGCGGCGCGGCGAGGAACAGCAGGCCGACCAGGATCGGCTGGTGCACGAGGTAGATCGCTAGGCTCCACCGCCCGACCGCCGCCAGCGCGCGGGCGCCGCGGTGCCGCGCCTGCCAGTGCCACGGCGCCCAGCCCGCCCGCCTCGCCGCGAGGCGGCCGGCCAGGAGCCCCGCCAGGATGACGCCGAACCACGGCAGGATCGGCACGTAGTCGCCGGATCTTGGCACCTCGGCGGCCAGGCCGAGCCAGTGCCAAGGGGCGCCGGCAACGGCGCCGCGGGCGATCTGCGGCGCGGCGAGAATGGCGACCGCCGACGTCGCGACCAGCCAGGCCGGTGCCCGCAGGAATGGCAGGGCCAGCACGCTGCCGAGCGCGATGCAGTGCAGGATGCCGAAGAACACGAAGCCGCCGGGATCGAACAGCCAGGTCGCGAGGCTGACGGCCGCCGCCGACGCCGCGATCACCGCCAGGCGCCTGAGGAAGCGCGCCGGCCGCAGGCCCCGGCGCGTGGCAAGCGAGAGGTTGAAGCCGACCAGGCCTAGGAAGGTCACGGTCACCGCCAGGCCGAACAGTGTCCAGGCCGGCGCGGCGGTGAGCGCCGGGTCGGCCAAGCCGAAGGCGGTGAGGTCCCAGCCGAGGTGGAAGACCACCATGGCCAGGATCGCGCCGCCGCGCAGCGCATCCAGCGCGTCGAGGCGCGTGGCGGGCAGAGGGCGGGCGATGGCGACCATGCAGCACCTCCCCCGCTTGTCTCGCGCGCCGAATCTGCCTGCCTTCCACCGGGCCGGCCAGCCCCCGGCGGCGCGGCTTGCCGTCCCGCGCATCCGCCGTTAAGCGCAGCCGAGCGCCCCTTCCGCCCGGAGCTTCCCATGGCCGCCATCGCCGACATCATCGCCCGCGAAGTCCTCGACAGCCGCGGCAACCCGACCGTCGAGGCGGAGGTGGTGCTGGACAGCGGCATCCGGGCCCGCGCCATCGTGCCCTCCGGCGCCTCCACCGGCGCGCATGAGGCGGTGGAGCTGCGCGACGGCGACAAGGCGCGCTACGGCGGCAAGGGCGTGCTGAAGGCCTGCGGCAACGTCGAGGGCGAGATCTTCGACGCCATCGGCGGGATGGACCCCACCGAGCAGGTGAAGATCGACGAGACGATGATCGAGCTCGACGGCACGCCGAACAAGTCGCGGCTCGGGGCGAACGCCATCCTCGCCGTGAGCCTCGGCGTCGCCAAGGCGGCCGCCGCGTCGCTGGGGCAGCCGCTCTACCGCTATGTCGGCGGCGTCTTCGCCCGCACCCTGCCGGTGCCGATGATGAACATCATCAACGGCGGGAAGCACGCGGACAACCCGATCGACATCCAGGAATTCATGATCATGCCGGTCGCCGCCGGCACCATGGCGGACGCCGTGCGCATCGGCTCGGAGGTCTTCGCGGCGCTGAAGAAGCAGCTGCACGACGCCGGCCACAACACCAATGTCGGCGACGAGGGCGGCTTCGCGCCCAACATCGGCAGCGCGGAGGAGGCGCTCGCCTTCATCGCCAAGGCCTGCGAGAAGGCGGGCCACCGCGTGGGCGAGGACATCCTCTTCGCGCTGGACTGCGCGGCGACCGAGTTCTTCCACGACGGCGTCTACCGGATGGAGGGCGAGGGCAAGGCGCTGGATTCGGCTGGCATGGTGGACTACCTCGCCGGCCTCTGCGGCAAGTTCCCGATCGTCTCCATCGAGGACGGCATGAGCGAGGACGACTGGGCGGGGTGGAAGCTGCTGACCGAGAAGCTGGGCGGCAAGGTGAACCTGGTCGGCGACGACCTCTTCGTCACCAACACCGAGCGGCTGCGGCGCGGGATCGAGACCGGCACCGGCAACGCCATCCTGGTGAAGGTCAACCAGATCGGCAGCCTGACAGAGACGCTCGAAGCGGTGGAGACCGCGCACCGCGCCGGCTACCGCGCCGTGATGAGCCACCGCTCCGGCGAGACGGAGGATGCCACCATCGCCGACCTCGCCGTGGCGACCAATTGCGGGCAGATCAAGACCGGCTCGCTGTCGCGCTCCGACCGCACCGCGACGTACAACCAGCTGATCCGCATCGAGCAGCAGCTCGGCCCCGCGGCGCGCTTCGGCGGCCGCGCGGCGGTGCGCCGCTGAGCGCCACGCGGGCCGTACCTTTGCGCCTCCGGAATCACTGGCGGATCCGTGGTTTCGGCTGGACACTTCGCGCGCCATCTGATTCCCTGCGCGGCGCTTCGGGGTGATGTGTCGGGGGCGTTGACGTTGGACGAGGATGGGACCGCCGATCGTGGCGGGGTGGTTGCCTGGATCGGCCGACGCTTGCGTGCCATCGCGCTGCCGGCGCTGTTCCTGGCCTGCTGCGGCTATTTCGTCTGGCACGCCATCCATGGCGAGCGCGGGCTGATCGCCGACGAGGAGCGCATGGCGCAGCTTGCCGAGGCGCGGGAGGAGCGTGACCGCGTCGGCCGCGAGCTGGCGGCCATGGAGCGCCGCGTCGAGGGGCTGCGCGGTGAGCAGCTTGACCGCGACCAGCTCGACGAGCGCGCCCGCCAATTGCTGAACATGCTCGGCCGCGACGAGATCGTGGTGCCGTACGGGCCGGATCGCCGCCTGTTCTGAAGCGGCGGCCAAGGCTTCTGGCGGCGGCTTCTCCGGCCTCGCCGCGCCCGCCGGCGATACCGGCGGCTTCGTCATCCGCTTCCCGGGGCCGAGCCCCTGCCGCGGTCTCGCCCGAAGGCCTGGCGAGGCCGCTTTCAGGGCGCTGAGGGCGGTGCCGGATAACCTGCTGCAAGCGCGAAAAGGCCGCGTTCACGACTTAACCGCAATTCGGTTAATTCGACTATTGCATTGCAGCATCAAGGCTTTCGCGCCCCATCGCGTGCTTGCACGGCGCGACCGGGCCGCTTAGATCGGCCTCGCTGAGCTCGCCAAGGAGGATCACGGCATGGCCGAGGCTGCCACCCGGAAGCCGCGTGGGAAGGGGGCCGCGCCGCCCGCCATTGCCCGCGACCAGTTGCTGCGCGCCTATCGCGACATGCTGCTGATCCGCCGCTTCGAGGAGAAGGCAGGCCAGCTCTACGGCATGGGCCTGATCGGCGGCTTCTGCCACCTCTACATCGGCCAGGAAGCGGTGGTGGTCGGGCTGCAGCTCTGCCTGAAGCCAGGCGACCAGGTCATCACCTCCTACCGCGACCACGGGCACATGCTGGCCACCGGCATGGAGGCGCGCGGCGTCATGGCGGAGCTGACCGGGCGCATCGGCGGCTACTCCAAGGGCAAGGGCGGCTCGATGCACATGTTCTCGCGCGAGAAGAACTTCTTCGGCGGGCATGGCATCGTCGGCGCGCAGGTGCCGATCGGCGCGGGGCTGGCCTTCGCCAACCGCTACAACGGCACCGACCGCGTCTCGCTCACCTATTTCGGCGAGGGCGCGTCGAACCAGGGCCAGGTCTATGAGAGCTTCAACCTTGCCGCGCTCTGGAAGCTGCCGGTGATCTTCATCATCGAGAACAACAAGTACGGCATGGGCCCAAGCCCGGAGCGCGCATCCGCCTCGCGCGACTTGTCCAAGAACGGCGCCGCCTGGGGCATCCCCGGCACGCAGGTGGACGGCATGGACGTGACCGCCGTCAAGGCCGCCGGCGACGAGGCCGTGGCCTATGTCCGCGCCGGCAAGGGGCCCTATATCCTGGAGATGAAGACCTACCGCTATCGCGGCCACTCCATGTCCGATCCGGCCAAGTACCGCACCAAGGAAGAGGTGCAGAAGATGCGCACGGAGAAGGACCCGATCGAGAATGCGCGCAAGCTTCTGATCGACGATGGCGTGGACGAGCCGACGCTGAAGGCGATCGACAACGAGGTGAAGGCGATCGTGCAGGATTCGGCCGACTTCGCGCAGACCAGCCCCGAGCCCGATCCGTCCGAACTCTGGACCGACGTGCTGCACGAGGCGTGACTTCCCGCACGCGGCCGCGGACACGCGGCGCGCAGCCTTTCCTACCCTTCCGATCCGCCGAAGGTTCCCCCTCATGCCGATCGATATCAGGATGCCTGCTCTCTCGCCCACCATGACCGAGGGCAAGCTGGCAAAGTGGCTCAAGCAGCCGGGCGAGATGGTGCGCGCGGGCGACGTGCTGGCCGAGATCGAGACCGACAAGGCAACCATGGAAGTGGAGGCGGTCGATGAAGGCCGGCTCGAACGCATCCTGGTGCCCGAAGGAACGGAGAATGTCACCGTGAACACCGTGATCGCGGTTCTTGCCGGTGAGGGCGAGGCGGTTTCGGCGCCCCCCGCTGCCCGCCAGGTTGCCGCCGCCCCGGCGGCGCCAGCCCAGGCGCGCGGCAACGGCGCCCATCCGCCCGCCGCGGCGGCATCGGCGCCCCCTTCCTCTGCGCCCGAGCGCGACTGGGGGCCGACCCACACCGTCACCGTGCGCGAGGCGCTGCGCGACGCGATGGCGAGCGAGATGCGCCGCGACCCGTCCGTGTTCCTGATGGGCGAGGAAGTGGCCCAGTACCAGGGCGCCTACAAGATCAGCCAGGGCCTGCTCGAGGAGTTCGGGCCGAAGCGCGTGATGGACACGCCGATCACCGAGCATGGCTTCACCGGGCTTGCGGTGGGCGCGGCCTTCGGCGGGCTGCGCCCGATCGTCGAGTTCATGACCTTCAACTTCTCGATGCAGGCGATCGACCAGATCATCAACTCGGCCGCCAAGACGCTCTACATGAGCGGCGGGCAGATGGGCTGCCCGATCACCTTCCGCGGCCCCAACGGCGCGGCGGCGCGCGTCGCCGCCCAGCACAGCCAGTGCTATGCCAGTTGGTACGCGCACTGCCCCGGCCTCAAGGTCGTGGCGCCGTGGTCGGCGGCCGATGCCAAGGGCCTGTTGCGTGCCGCGATCCGCGACCCCAACCCGGTGATCGTGCTCGAGAACGAGATCCTTTACGGCCAGTCCTTCGAGTTGCCGACCGACGAGGATTTCATTTTGCCGATCGGCAAGGCCAAGATCGAGCGGCCGGGCACCGACGTGACCGTCGTCGCCTTCTCGATCACCATGAACCTGGCGATGGCGGCGGCAGAGGCGCTGGCCGCGAAGGGCATCTCGGCCGAGGTGATCAACCTGCGCACGCTCCGCCCGCTGGACGTCGACACCATCGCCGCCTCGGTGCGCAAGACCAACCGCCTCGTCTCGATCGAGGAGGGCTGGCCCTATGCCGGCATCGGCGCCGAGATCGCGGCCACCCTGATGGAACGCTGCTTCGACGATCTCGATGCGCCGATGGTGCGCGTGCATGGCGTCGACGTGCCGATGCCCTATGCCGCCAACCTCGAGAAGCTCGCGCTGCCGCGCATCGAACAGGTGGTCGAGGCGGCCGAGAAGGTCTGCTACCGCTGAGGCGCGGCGCGCCGTCACGAGAACGCCTAACCACCCGATAGATGGACCGAGCGACATGGCGACGAACATCCTGATGCCGGCTCTTTCGCCCACCATGACCGAGGGCAATCTCGCCAAGTGGGTCAAGAAGGAGGGCGATCGGGTGAAGGCCGGCGACGTGCTGGCCGAGATCGAGACCGACAAGGCGACCATGGAGGTCGAGGCCGTGGACGAGGGCATCCTGGCCCGGATCCTGGTGCCGGCCGGCACGCAGGGGGTGAAGGTGAACGCGCCGATCGCGGTGCTGGCCGACGAGGGCGAGGAAGTCTCGGCTGCCGCCGCGCCGGCCGCCGCGCCCGCGCCGAAGCCGGCGGCACCGGCCGCAGCCCCGGCGGCTCCTGCCCCGGCGGCTCCTGCCCCCGCCGCGGTTCCGGCTACGACCTCCGCACCAGCGCCCGCTGCCGCTTCGGCCGCGTCCGGTGATCGCGTCATCGCCAGCCCGCTCGCCCGCCGCATGGCCGAGCAGGCCGGGCTTGATCTGCGCACGGTGCGCGGCTCCGGCCCGAACGGGCGGATCGTGCGCGCCGATGTGGAGGCCGCGCTCGGCAAGGGCGCCCCGCGCGCCGCCGCCACGCCGGCCGCCGCCGCTGCGGCGCCCGCGCCGGTTGCCGCGCCGGTTGCCGCTCCCGTGGCCGCCGCCGTCCCCGCTGCCGCCGGCGCACCCGCCGCGCCGCACGAGGTGCAGGCGCTTTCCACCATGCGCAAGGTCATTGCCCGCCGCCTGTCCGAGAGCAAGGCGAGCATCCCGCACTTCTACCTGGTGGTGGATATCGAACTCGACGCGCTGCTCAAGCTGCGTGCCGAGCTGAACGCGAAAAGCCCGGCCGAGGGCAAGCCCGGCGCCTACAAGGTCTCGGTCAATGATTTCATCATCAAGGCCTCGGCCATGGCGCTGCGCAAGGTGCCGGCGGCCAATGCCTCCTTCGGCGGCGATGTCGTCTACCAGTATGCCGATGTGGACGTGTCCGTTGCCGTTGCCACGCCGGGCGGGCTGATCACGCCGATCGTGCGCAAGGCCGACCAGAAGGGGCTTGCCACCATCTCGAACGAGATGAAGGACCTTGCCGCACGGGCGCGGGCGGGCAAGCTCAAGCCCGAGGAGTTCCAGGGCGGCGGCTTCTCGATCTCCAATCTCGGCATGTTCGGGGTGAAGGAGTTCTACGCCATCATCAACCCGCCGCAGGCGGCGATCCTGTCGGTGGGCGCGGGCGAGCAGCGCCCGGTGGTGAAGGGTGGGGCGCTGGCCATCGCCACCGTCATGACCTGCGGGCTCTCGGTCGATCACCGCGTCGTCGATGGCGCGATCGGCGCGGAATGGATGGCCGCCTTCAAGGGCTTCATCGAGGACCCGCTCAGCCTGCTGCTCTAGGCGGCGCGCCGCGCGCGCCTCGCTCGTTCCGGAACCTGCTGACAGGAGGCCCGCAATGGCCGAGAACGCCTTCGACCTGGTCGTGGTGGGCGGTGGCCCGGGTGGCTACGTAGCCGCCATCCGCGCGGCCCAGCTCGGCCTCAAGACCGCGCTGGTCGAGCGCGAGCATCTGGGCGGCATCTGCCTCAACTGGGGCTGCATCCCGACCAAGGCGCTGTTGCGCAACAGCGAGATCAACCACCTGCTGCACAATCTCGATGCGTTCGGCTTCACGGCGAAGGAGATCAGTTTCGACCTTGCCAAGGTGGTGAAGCGCAGCCGCGCCGTTGCCGCCCAGCTCTCGGGCGGGGTGAAGCACCTGTTGCGCAAGAACAAGGTCGCGGTGTTCGACGGCGCCGGCAAGCTCGCCGGCCGGAACACGGTTGCGGTCGCCGGCAAGGACGGCAAGGAGGCCGCGCGCCTCTCCGCCCCGCACATCATCCTGGCCACCGGCGCGCGCGCCCGCTCCCTGCCGGGGCTCGAGCCCGACGGCAAGCTGGTCTGGACCTACAAGGAGGCGATGGTGCCGCCTGCGATGCCGAAAAGCCTGCTGGTGATCGGCTCGGGCGCGATCGGCATCGAGTTCGCCTCCTTCTACAGCAACATGGGCGCGGCCGTGACCGTGGTCGAGGTGATGGACCGCGTGCTGCCGGTCGAGGACGAGGAGATCTCCGCCTTCGCCCGGAAGGCGTTCGAGAAGCAGGGCATGAAGATCATCACCTCGGCGACGGTCAAGGCGCTGAAGAAGGGCGCCGACAACGTGACCGCCACGGTGGAGCAGGGCGGCAAGACGCAGGAGATCACGGTCGATCGCGTCATTCTTGCCGTCGGCATCGTCGGCAATGTCGAGGGGATCGGCCTCGAAGGCACCAAGGTGCGGGTCGAGAAGACGCATGTCATCACCGATGGCTATGGCCGCACCGACGAGCCGGGCGTCTATGCCATCGGCGATCTCACCGGCCCGCCCTGGCTTGCGCACAAGGCCAGCCACGAGGGCGTGGTGTGCGTCGAGAAGATCGCCGGCGTGAAGGGGGTCCATCCGCTCGATACCGGCAACATCCCCGGCTGCACCTATTGCCACCCGCAGGTGGCGTCCGTGGGCCTGACCGAGAAGGCGGCCAAGGCCAAGGGCCACGAGGTGCGGGTGGGCCGCTTCCCCTTCATCGGCAACGGCAAGGCGATCGCGCTGGGCGAGCCCGAGGGGCTGGTCAAGACCGTGTTCGACGCCAGGACCGGCGAACTGCTCGGCGCGCACATGATCGGCGCCGAGGTTACCGAGATGATCCAGGGCTATACGCTGGCGCGCACGCTGGAAGCGACCGAGGCGGAGCTGATGCACACGGTCTTTCCGCACCCGACCATCTCGGAAACCATGCACGAGGCGGTGCTGGCGGCATATGGGCGCGCGATCCATATTTAGCTCCGGGCCGACCGGGACGCATGGCAGGGGCAGCGCGATTATTCTTGCGGTCCCCGCCCGCGCCGCCATATCGAGGGGGCCATGGCGACACGAATCCTGATCGATCACCGCAACGGCGGCGCGCATGTGAGCGTGGGCGGGCAACCCGCGCCCGCGGCGGCCGAAGCCGTGCCCGCAGCCGCGCCGCGCCACCCGGAAAAGGCGCACCGGCCCGACAACCCGATCAAGCGCAAGCCGGACTGGATCCGCGTGCGCGCCCCGGTCAGCCGCGAGTATGCCGTGACGCGCGATCTGATGCGCCGGCAGAAGCTGCACACGGTGTGCGAGGAAGCTGCCTGCCCGAACATCGGCGAGTGCTGGAGCCAGCGCCACGCCACCGTGATGATCATGGGCGACACCTGCACCCGCGCCTGCGCCTTCTGCAACGTGAAAACCGGCATGCCCGGCGCGCTCGACGAGAGCGAGCCCGACAATCTCGCGGCGGCGGTGGGCGAGATGGGGCTCAACCATGTCGTCGTCACCTCGGTCGATCGCGACGACCTGCCCGATGGCGGGGCGGCGCATTTCGCCCGCTGCATCCGCCGCATCCGCGACGCCGCGCCGGCCACCACGATCGAGGTGCTGACGCCCGATTTCCTGCGCAAGGATGGCGCGATCGAACTGGTGGCCGCCGCGCGCCCGGACGTGTTCAACCATAATCTCGAGACCGTGCCGCGCCTCTATCCCACCATCCGGCCCGGCGCGCGCTATTTCCATTCGCTGCGCCTGCTCGATACGGTCAAGCGGCTCGATCCCACCATCTTCACCAAGTCCGGCCTGATGGTGGGCCTGGGCGAGACGCGCCAGGAAATCCTTCAGGTGATGGACGATCTGCGCTCGGCCGATGTCGATTTCATCACCATCGGGCAGTATCTCCAGCCGACCGTGAAGCACGCGCCGGTGGACCGCTTCGTGCCGCCCCCCGAGTTCGAGGAGTATGCGGCGCTGGCCCGTGCCAAGGGCTTCCTGATGGTCGCCTCCTCGCCGCTGACGCGCAGTTCCTACCATGCCGACCGCGACTTCGCCGCGATGCGGGAGGCACGCAACGCCCGGCTGGCCGCGCGCCCGGCCGAATCCGGCGCTACCGGCTGAACCGCGCGAAGGCGCCGCGCCATGCCCACCCATGCCGAGCAGCGCTTCGTGCCCTACCGGCCCGACCAGATGTTCGATCTGGTCGCCGATGTCGGACGCTACCCGGAATTCCTGCCCTGGTGCGCCGCAGCACGGATCAAGGAGCGTGGCGAGAACACGTTGGTGGCCGATCTGGTGATCGGCTTCAAGGTGTTCCGCGAGACCTTCACGAGCTTCGTCACGCTGGAACGCCCCGACCTGATCCATGTCCGCTACGCCGAGGGGCCGTTCCGCTACCTCAACAACCACTGGAAGTTCATCCCGGCCGAGCGCGGCTGCACGATCGATTTCTACGTCGATTTCGAGTTCCGCAGCCGCATCCTCCAGGCCGCGATCGGCCTTGTCTTCAACGAGGCGGTGCGGCTGATGGTCCGCTCCTTCGAGCGCCGCGCGACCAAGGTCTATGGCGTGCCCGCCTCTGGACCGGGTGGGGAACCGGCCCCGCCCGCGCCCGGCGCCGAGCCCACCGGGCGGAACGGCGGGCCAATCTCCGGGCTGCCGCGCCCCTCGGCGGCCTGCTAGCCTTTCCCGCGCCGGCCCTTCCGCCGGCGCCGGAGGGCCTGGCCGTGGTTCCGCTTCGCATCGACCTCTATTCCGACACCCAGACGCGCCCCACGCCCGCGATGCGCGCGGCGATGGCCGAGGCGCCCGTGGGCGACGAGCAGCATGGCGAGGACCCGTCGGTGAATGCGCTCATCGCGCGCATGTGCGCGCTCACCGGCAAGGAGGCGGCGGTCTTCCTGCCCTCGGGCACCATGTGCAACGAGATCGCGCTCCTGGTCCATTGCCGCCCCGGCGACGAGGTGCTGGCCGACCGATCGAGCCACATCATCCACTATGAAGGCGGCGCGCCGGGTGCGCTTGCCGGGGTGATGGTCCAGCCGCTCGATGGCGTGCGCGGCGTGTTCGAGGCCGCACAGGTCAAGGCCGCGATCCGCCCCGACAGCCGCTATTTTCCGCGCACGCGCCTGCTTGCGGTGGAGCAGACCGCCAATCTCGGCGGCGGCACGGTCTGGCCGCTGGCGACGCTGCAGGCGGTCGCGGCGGCGGCCCGGGCGGCGGGGCTGGCGACGCACATGGACGGAGCCCGCCTGATGAACGCGGTGGTGAAGTCGGGCACGCCCGCCGACGATTTCGCCGCACCCTTCGATACGGTCTGGATCGACTTCACCAAGGGGCTCGGCGCGCCGCTCGGCGCCGTGTTGTGCGGCTCGGCCGCGCTGATCGAGCAGGCGTGGCGCTGGAAGCAGCGGCTCGGCGGCGCGCTGCGCCAGGCCGGCATGTGTGCGGCCGGCTGCCTTTTCGCGCTCGATCACCATGTCGCGCGCCTGGCCGAGGATCACGCCAACGCAGCCGCCCTGGCCGCCGGGATCGCGCGCCTGGCCGGCGTGACGGTCGAGCCGCAGGAGACGAACCTGGTGTTCTTCGATGTCGCCGGCACGGGCCGGGGCGCACAGGCGGTCGCCGATGCCGCGCGCGCCGAGGGCCTGCGCCTGACCGTGATGGGCGAGACGCGCATGCGCGCCTGCACACACCTGGACGTGACGGCGGCGATGATCCCCGAGGCGCTGGCGATACTGGGCCGCGCGGTGCGCGCCTAACCTGCCTCGGCCACGCGGCGGATCAGGGCGAAGGCCTCGGCAACCGTCGCCGCGCGCACGGCGGCACGGTCGCCCGGAAAGACGTGGCGCACATGCAGGACTGGCCCATCCGCCCGCGCGGCGGCGAGGTGGACAAGGCCGACGGGCTTCTCAGCCGTGCCGCCGGTGGGCCCGGCCACACCGGTGACCGCCACCGCGACCTGGGCGCGGCTTCTCGCCAGCGCCCCCTGCACCATCGCGCGCGCCGCTGGCTCGCTCACCGCCCCGTGGGCGGCGAGCAGATCGGCCGGCACGCCGAGGATCTCGGTCTTCGAGGCGTTGGAATAGACGATGAAGCCACGCTCGACCACGTCGGAGCAGCCGGCGATGTCGGTCAGTGCCGCGGCGATCATGCCGCCGGTGCAGCTCTCGGCGGTGGCGAGCTTCAGCTTGCGCGCACGCAAGGCGGCGAGCAGGTCGGCTGCCTCCTGTTCACTCGGGTGCGGGGGCGGGTGGGCTACCATGCGAGGGCTCCGGGCAGGACCAGGTGCAGCAGGAACAGCGCGGCGGCGGCAAGCCCGCCGGCAAGGATATCGTCGGCCATCACGCCCGCGGCGCCGGGGATGGTGCGATCGGCCCAGCATACCGGCCAGGGCTTGAGCACGTCGAAGATGCGGAAGGCAAGCACGCCCAGGAACCAGCCGGATAGCGTGACGGCGGGCAGGGCGGCAAGCGCCAGCCACTGGCCGGCCACCTCGTCGATCACGATCCAGCCCGGGTCCTTGTGGTCGTGCTCGCGTTCGCCGAGCAGGGGCGGGATCGCAAGCAGGCCGGCCACGCAGGCCAGTGCCGCACCGGCCAGCAGTGCCCAGCCGCCCCAGGCGCTGGCGACCGGCCAGGCCAGCAGCGCCGCCAGCACCGAGCCCCAGGTGCCGGGCGCGCCGGGCAGGAAGCCCGCGCCGCCGGCAGCCGCCACCCAGGCGGCGGCGCTGTCCGGGTGGGCGTTGCGGGGCTTGTCGGCGCTCGGCTCGGCCATCGGTGCAGCCTAGGCGATCGCGTCCAGGAACGCATCCACCACTGGCGCCACCTCAGGCTCGGACAGGGTGGGGCAGTGGCCGGCGCCGGCAACGGTGATGCGCTCAAGGTCGGGCTTGCGCGCGGCCATCGCCTCGGCCGTCGCCGCGCCCAGGATGGGCGAGTTGGCCCCGCGCACCAGCAAGGCGGGGATGCGCCCGATCCCCGCGAACAGCCGCCACAGGTCGCGCGGCGGCAGGTTGGCGAAAGCGCGAGCAATGGCGGGGTCCCAGGCGGTGTGCAGCATCCCGTCCGGCCCCGGCACGAAGGTGTTGCGCACGAAGGCGTCCCACTCCGCCTCGCTGCGCAGGCCGAGGGTGGGCAGCATCGCCTGCATGTGGCGGATCGCGGTGGGCCAGTCGGGCTGCGGGTGGTCGCTGCCGACATAGCGCATGACGAAGCCCTGGCCCTCGGCCTCGATCGCGGGGCCGATATCGTTGAGGACAAGGCCGGCAACCGCGCAGGGGCGCGCGGCGGCCATGGCCATCGCCAGGAGCCCGCCGAAGGAGGTGCCGACCACCACCACGCGCGGCGCGTGCAGCGCGGCCAGGAGGTCGAGGATGTCGGCCAGCGTGCGCATCGGGCTGTAGTCGCGCCAGTCGGCGGCGCGCGGCGAGCGGCCACGGCCGCGATAGTCGGGGCAGAGCACCCGCCGCCCGCGCGCGGACAGGCGCGCGGCGAGGTCCGCGAAGTCGGCGCCGTGGCGCGCCAGGCCGGGCAGGCAGAGGATCGCGCTGCGCCCCTCATCCCCCGCGCGCGCGCGAGCAGCGGGCCACTCGGCCACGAACAGTCGCGCGCCGTCGCTCGCGCTGATCCAGCGCTCGGCGCGCTGGCCCTGGGTCATGCGGCGGCGGTGGGCGTGGCGGCGGGGGCTGGCAGCAGGGCCGGAAGCTCCGAGAGCGCGCGGATCTCGGCCGCCGGCGGCGCCCAGGGATGCTCGGCCTGCGCGCCGGTGCGGTTGAGCCAGACGGCGCGGAAGCCCGCCCGCACCGCGCCCGCCACGTCCCAGGCGCTGGCCCCGACATAGAGCACATGCTCGGGGCTTTCGCGGAAGCGCCTGGCGATCAACTGGTAGGCGTCGGGGTGCGGCTTGAACACCTGCGCCTCCTCGGCCGGCAGCAGCGCGTCGAACCGCTCGAACATGCCGATCGCCTTGGCCGCCGAGATCAGCATGGTGGAGGAGGCGTTCGACAGGATCGCCGCTTGCAGCCCGGCCGCGCGCACGGCGGCCATCCCGGCGGCGGCATCGGCGAAGGGGGGCAGGTGCAGCATCATCTGCATCAGCCGCGTGCGCAGAAGCAGGCTGCCGAGGCCGAGCACGCCCATGGCGTGGTCCAGCGCCTCGCCGGTGATGTGCCAGAAATCCGTGCTGCGCTGGGAGAGTGTGGACAGCCACGCATACTCGAACTGCTTGGCCTGCCACAGCGCGGCGAGCGCGCCGGCCTGCTCGGCGGCAAGACCGGGGCACGCACGCACCGCGCCCTGGAAGTCGAACAGCGTGCCGAAGCCGCCAAAGGCCGCCACGCGCACCGCCCCGCCGATCGTGGCGGCGCCGGAAGCCGTATCGTTGCTGGTCGGCGGCTTGCTCATGGCCATGCCCTCATCGTGCCCGGTTGCCGGCCTGTCGCGCCTGCGCCAACTCGCGCGCCTCGCGCAGCGGATGGCCGGCCAAGGGGTCGTCCTGGCCCAGCCGCACGCGATAGACCGTATAGCCCTCCAGCACGCGCTGGACATAGTTGCGCGTCTCGGAGAAGGGGATCAGCTCCATCCAGTCGAGCAGGTCGATCGCGCCCGAGCGCGGATCGCCGTAATCCTCGAGCCACTGGCGCACGCGGTGCGGTCCGGCGTTGTAGCCGGCGAGCGCCATGGGCACCGATCCGAACTGGCCCAGCAGGCCCGACAGGTAGCTGGTGCCCAGCGCCATGTTGTAGTCGGGATCGCGCGTCAACCGGCCGAGGTCGTAGCGCATGCCGAGCCCGCGCGAGACCTGGCGCGCCGTGCCGGGCATGAGCTGCATCAGGCCGCGCGCGCCGGCATGGCTGACGGCGTAGCGGTCGAAATTGCTTTCCTGGCGCATCAGCGCGAGCAGCAGCGCGGGTTCGGGACCGGTCTGCGGCGGATTGATCGGTACCGGGAAGCCATAGGTGCCGACCGGCGCGCCGAGCTGGGCGGCACGGCGCGCGACATCGAGCCCGATCGCCGGGGCCCCGAACGAGGCGGCCAGCCGCGTGACCATCATCTGCTCGCCCTGGGTCTTGGCCTCGCCCAGCAGGTGGCGCAGGAAAGGGCGGGCGCGCCGTTCATGCCCGTTGGCGGCAAGCATGCGCACGGCGCGGACGAGTTCGTTCTGCTCGAAGGCGCGCTCTGCGGCATTGTCCGCCCGCGCCGTCGATGCCTCGCGCAGGCTGCGTCGCAACCGCTCGGCATGCTCGGGCGCTTCCAGCGCCGCGATCTGGCCATAGAAGGCGGTGGGGTGCGTGGTCGCTTCGGCGAACCAGCGATCAGCCGCGCGCGCGTCGCCGCGTGCCAGCGCCGCCTGCCCGGCCCAGAAGGCGCCGCGCCCCTTGCCGATGGTCGAGCGCACAGTGGCGAACAGATGCTCGAAATGGCGCGCCGCCGCGGCCGGGTCGTTGCGGAAGCGCAGCGCGATCCAGCCGGCCAGGAACTCGGCATCGACGAAGGCCTCGCCGCCGGCAAGCCCGTGCCCGCGCACGGCCTGGTAGGCGAGGTCGCCAGCCGCAAGCCGCAGAAGGCGCCGCGCGATGCGCTGGCGCTCGGGCCACACCTGCTCGGGCGAGGGGGCATCGGCCGCCTCGAACAGCCTGGGGTCGAGCGCGCCCAGGATCTCGGCCGCCTCGCCCTCGCGCCCGCGGCGGAACAGCCAGCGCGCCTGGTCGAGCGCGAGTCCGGCATGGGGCATGCGGCGCGCGGCGGCCTCGACCTCGGTGCCGATCTCGGCGTTGGTGAGGAAGGCCAGGCGCAGCTGGCCGAGGCCCTGCTCGCGCGCGGGCAGGTAGGTGAGCGCGCGCGAGGCGGCGGCGGCGTTGCCGGCATTGGCCAGGCGGTGGAAGCGCAGCGCATGATCCTCGGGGCGCAGGACGGCGCCATAGCGGGCAAGGAAATCCTGCTCGATCCCGGCATCGGCGGGCATCAGCGGCCATGCGGCGCGCAATGTCTCGGTGGCGGCGGCGTTCTCACCGGCGGCGGCCAGGGCCGCGCCATGCCGGCGCAGGCCGGCCGCGCCGCGGGGCGGGAAGGCGCGGAAGTGCAGCAACACGGCGCTGTCGTCGGTCGAGGCGGCAAGCGCCCCTTCCAGCCGCTGCTGCAAGGTGGCGCGCAGCGGCCAGCCCGGATTGTCGGCCATGAAGGCGGCGATCTCGTCGGCGCCGGCATAGCCGCTGGATGCGGTAAGCCGCAGGAACCGGATCAGCTTGTCGGCGACCGGGTCGGGGTGGGCGGCTATGGCGTCCTGCGCCTCCTGCCAGCGGCCCGCAGCGACATGGCCCAGCGCTGCGCGCAGCGCCGGATGCTCGGCAGCGGCGGCGCCTTGCGCCCGCGCCGCGGCGGGGCCGAGCGGGCGCCAGCCCTCGGCCGAGGGCATGGGCGCCGGGGCAAGGCAGGCGGCGCCGAACGCCACCCCCAGGATCGCGGCAAATCGCAATGACGGTCGGCCGGTGCGGGCAGGCATGAGCGCTCCGATTCCCCTGACGAGCCTCTCTCGCTTGTAGCTTGCGGGGCAGGCGGGCCGCAACGCCCGGCGTGGCGGTAATCGCAATTCGTGACGCGCTTGCCCGTTGCTTGCCTGGGCCGCGGTGCGGGCCTATCGTGGCGCCGCCCCCTGCCGGCGCCGGATGCTCTCGGCTGCGCGCGGGTGGTGGCATGAAACCGCGGGAGAGCGTCATGGCTGCCACAGCCGCCCAGATGGACAAGCTCAAGGGATCGATGGTCGCGCTGATCACGCCCATGAAGCCCGACGGCGCGGTGGACGAGAAACGCTTCCAGGACTTCGTCGACTGGCAGATCAAGGAAGGCACGCACGGCCTGATCCCGGTCGGCACCACGGGCGAATCCCCGACCCTCTCGCACGAGGAGCATATGCGCGTCGTGGAACTGTGCGTCGAGGCTGCCGCCGGCCGCGTGCCGGTGATCGCCGGCACCGGCTCGAACTCGACGCAGGAGGCGATCGACCTTACGGCGCACGCCAGGAAAGCGGGTGCCGATGCGGCGCTGATCGTCTGCCCCTACTACAACCGCCCGACGCAGGAGGGGCTGATCCAGCACTTCAAGGCGATCGTCGATGCGGTCGATCTGCCGGTGGTGATCTACAACATCCCCGGACGCTCGGCCGTGGACATGAGCCCGGAGACGATGGGCCGGCTGGCGAAGCTGCGCAACATCGTCGGCGTCAAGGACGCGACCGCGAACCTCGCTCGGCCCTTGCAGCAGAAGGCTACATGCGGGGCGGATTTCATCCAGCTTTCCGGCGAGGACCATACGGCGGTTGCGTTCCTGGCCTCGGGCGGGGTGGGGTGCATCTCGGTTACCGCCAATGTCGCCCCGCGCCTTTGTTCCGAGATGCACACGGCCTGGATGGCGGGCGATGCGCGCAAGGCGATGGCGATCCAGGACCGGCTCTTGCCGCTGCACGACGCCCTGTTCTGCGAGACTTCGCCGGGGCCGGTGAAATACGCTGCCAGCCTGATCGGCAAGGCCGAGGCTTTCGCGCGCCTGCCGCTCGCCCCGATCGCGGAGGGGTCGCGCGCGCGCGTCAAGGCGGCGATGACTGCCGTCGGCCTGATCAACTAGCCCCATCGACCAGACCGGGCGCGCGACCGGACCAACACGAGCGGGATTGTGGTGTGGCCAAGTCAGGCATGATCTCGCACGGCACGGTGGCGCAGAACCGCAAGGCGCGGCACGACTACAGCATCGGCGAGACGCTGGAAGCGGGGCTCGTGCTCACCGGCAGCGAGGTCAAGTCGCTGCGGCTCGGACGCGCCACGCTGAACGAGGCCTGGGCCGGGGAGCGCGACGGCGAGCTCTATCTGTTCGAGGCGCACATCCCCGAATATGCCCAGGCGGCGAAGCTCGGCGGGCATGTCGCCAAGCGCCCGCGCAAGCTCCTGTTGCACCGCAAGGAGATCAACCGGCTGGTCGCGGCGATCCGCCGCGAGGGGCGGACCATCGTGCCGCTGTCGATCTTCTTCAACGCGCGCGGCAAGGCCAAGGTGCAGCTCGGCGTCGCCGAGGGCCGCAAGAAGGCCGACAAGCGCGCCGCGATCAAGGAGCGCGACTGGAAACGCGAGAAGTCGCGCCTGATGCGGGCGCGCCAGCGCGAGTAGCGGGCGCGCGCCGCCCGCGACCAGGGGGCGCAAGGTCACGCCGCCGTGATGCCCGCCCGCGATCTCGTGATGTGGCGCGCGGCGCACGGCGGGCCATATCGGGGCGACGAGGGAACCCGCCACAGGCAGGAGGACGCCATGGCCGAGGACGAGAAAGGCATCAAGCTTCTGGGCGCGATCCGCGACAAGCTGATCAGCCGCAAGCAGGATTGGGCGCGCGACGGGCGCCTGCTCACCGGCACCGAGGGCGATCCCGAGCGCGACCGCCTGCCGCCCGGCCAGCGCCTGGTGCGCGACTGGCCGGTGCTCGATCTCGGCGTGCAGCCGGACATACCGGCCGCGAGCTTCCGCCTGGACATCGACGGGCTGGTGGAGAACTCGCTCAGCCTCGACTGGGCGGCCTTCAAGGCGCTGCCGCGGGCCGAGATGGTGAGCGACATCCACTGCGTCACGCAATGGTCGCGCTACGACAATCGCTGGCACGGGGTTGCCGCGCGCGACCTGCTCGCCGCCGTGCGGCCGAAGCGGGAGGCGCGCCACATCATCTTCCACGCCCATGACGGCTATACCACCAATGTCCGGCTCGATCATTTCGACCAGCCGGATGTGATCCTCGCCCATAGCTGGGAGGGCCGGCCGCTGGAGCGCCAGCATGGCGGGCCGGTGCGGGTGGTGATCCCGCGCTTCTACTTCTGGAAGTCGGCCAAGTGGGTGCGGCGGCTGGAGTTCGTGGCGGTGGACAAGCCGGGCTTCTGGGAAGTGCGCGGCTACCACAACGAGGGCGATCCCTGGAAAGAGGATCGCTACGGCTGACGCCTCAGTCGCGCCCGGTGCCGAGGCCGAGCCGGGGCAGGAGGGCGGCGAACACCGCCTCGAACATCGCCGGCGTCAGCCGGTTGGTGTTGGTGTTGTAGCGGCTGCAATGGTAGCTGTCGGCGAGCAGCAGCCCGCCCGGCAGCGCATGCAGCGCGCAATGGCCGAAGCGGGCGGCGGATTGCTTCAGGCCGCGCGCCCGCAGCACCGCCCCGTGCGCGATCGCGCCCAGGGCCAGCACCGCGCGCAGGCCCGGCATCGCCGCCATCTCCGCCTTGAGGAAGCCGTTGCAGGTGGCGATCTCGGCCGGCTCGGGCTTGTTCGCCGGCGGCACGCAGCGCACGGCGTTGGCGATGCGGCAGCCCAGCAGTTGCACGCCATCGGCCGGATCGGCGCGGTAGGCGCCGCGCGCCAGCCCGAACTTCAGCAGCGTGGCGTAGAGCAGATCGCCGGCATAATCGCCGGTGAAGGGGCGGCCGGTGCGGTTGGCCCCGCGCAGGCCCGGCGCCAGCCCGAGGATCAGGAGCGGCGCATCAAGCGCCCCGAAGGAAGGCACCGGGGCGTGGTGCCAGCCCGGATAGGCGGCGCGGTTCGCGGCGCGGAAGGCGGCCAGGCGCGGACAGAGCGCGCAGTCCAGGCCCGGTTGCGGCGGGTGCGGGGCATCGCTCCGCGCCGGGCTGGCCGGCCGGCGATCAGTCGGCATCAGCTGCCCGAGGTATCGGGCACGTCGCCATAGGGATTGGCCGGCGTGATGCGCCCGCTGATCCGCCCGCCGCGCTCGACCGTGACGGTTCGGGTGCGGCCGAGCCCGTTCTGCGCCCGCGGCGCGGCCTGGGCCGGAGGCGCCGGCGGTGCCGCGGGGGGAACGGGAACCGGCGCCATCAGGGCTGCGGGCAGGGCCTCGGCAGTGGTCTGCTCGGGTGCGGTGTCGGACGCATGTCCGGGCGCGTGTCCGGGGACGGAGCGCGGCGCACGCGGCTCGATGAAGCGGCGCGCGATCTCGGGGGCGAGGTCGGCCAGGTCATAGAACTGGTCGGCCTGGCGGCGCAGCTCGTCGGCGATCATCGAGGGCTGGGTCTTGATCGTGCTGATCACGGTCACGCGCACGCCCTTGCGCTGGACGGCTTCCACGAGCCGGCGGAAATCGCCATCGCCCGAGAACAGCACGGCATGGTCCATGTGCGGGGCCATTTCCAGCATGTCGATGGCGATCTCGACATCCATGTTGCCCTTGATGCGCCGCCGCCCGGCTGCGTCGGTGAACTCCTTCAGCGGCTTGGTCACCATGGTGTAGCCGTTGTAGGCGAGGAAATCGACCAGCGGGCGGATCGGCGAGTATTCCTCGCTATCGACCAGGGCGGTGTAGTAGATCGCGCGCATCAGGTGGCCGCGAGCGCGGAAATAGGCCAGCATTGCGCGGTAGTCGATGTCGAACCCGATGCCGCGCGACGCCGCGTATAGGTTCGCGCCGTCGATGAAGACCGCCAGGCGGTCTTCCGGATAGAAATGCATCAACTATGCTCCTTTGGGCGTTTCGGCTCGCTGCGCGAGTCTTCGTTGGATGGCCCCGGCCGCCTCGTCATAGCCGCGCCACGGGCGGGACGCAATGATCGCGACGCGTAGGGGTAGCGGGTAGTGCCAGGCACGAGGCGCTTCGAGCGGATCCTGATCGGCATCGGCGCCAACCTGCCGGGCCCCGATGGCGCCCCGCCTCGGGCGGCGTGCGAACGGGCGTTGGCGGCCCTGGCGGCGTTGCCCGGCCTGACACTCGTCGCGCGCTCGCGCTGGTGGGAAAGCGCCCCGGTGCCCGTGTCGGACCAGCCCTGGTTCGTCAACGGCGTGGCGGTCCTGGCCGGACAGGCCGACCCCGCCGCCCTGCTCGCCGCCCTGCACGCGATCGAGGCCGCGGTGGGGCGGGTGCGCCTGGCCTTGAACGCGGCCCGCACGCTCGATCTCGATATCCTGGCGATGGACGATCTGGTGCGCGGGCCGCCCGACCCGCCGCCCGTGCTGCCGCATCCGCGCATGGCGGATCGGGCCTTCGTCCTCATGCCGCTGGCCGAGGCGGCGCCCTGTTGGCGCCACCCGCGCTCCGGCCGCACGGTCGAGCAGCTCCTCGCCGCCCTGCCGCCCGGCCAGACCTGCCGGCCCCTTGGGCCCTGACGCGGCGGCGGCCCGCGCGCGGGCCGGAAAGATGCGCCTCAAGGATGCGCGTTCGGCTTGCGTTCCGGCGCCAAGCCCCATATACAGAACGCTTCTTCCTGGCCCTGACCAACCTGGAGTGTCCGGCGCATGGCGCGCGTGACGGTTGAAGACTGCATCCTGCGGGTGCCGAACCGGTTCGATCTGGTGATGCTGGCCGCCCAGCGGGCGCGCAACATCTCGCGCGGCGAGCAGCTTACCCTCGACCGCGACAACGACAAGAACCCCGTGGTCGCGCTGCGCGAGATCGCGGACGACACGATCGAGCTTGCCAAGCTCGAAAGCGACCTGATCAAGGCGCAGCAGCGCCAGCCCGAGCCCGAGCCGGTGGAGGAGGAGGTCCAGGACCTCATCCCGACCGACCAGAACATCTTCGGCGGGATGGACGTGGCGCCGGCCGAGGAAGCGGTGGAGGAAGGCGCGGGCGAGGAGCCCTCGGCCGACGATATCGCGGCGGCGATCGAGGCCGAGCTCGGCGGCGGCAAGCCCGAGGCCGACTGATCGCGATGGCGGCAGCGCCGCGCGGCCGGGCCATCGCTCCGCCCGCCGCGGCCGTGCCGCCCCGCCGCTAGGGGCATGGATCGCCGATGCGGCAGTTCGAACTTGTCGAGAAGGTCAAGTCCTACGATCCCAAGGCGGACGAGGACGCGATCAACCGCGCCTATGTGTTCGCGCTGAAGGCGCATGGCTCGCAGACGCGGGCCTCGGGCGATCCCTATTTCTCGCACCCGGTCGAGGTGGCGGGCTTGCTCACCCGCTACCGGCTCGACACCAACACCATCGTCACCGCGCTTCTGCACGACGTGGTGGAGGATACGCCCGTCACGCTCGACGAGATCGAGAAGGTGTTCGGGCCGCAGGTCGCGCGCCTGGTGGATGGCGTGACCAAGCTCTCGCGCCTCGAACACCTTTCCGATCGTGCCAAGCAGGCCGAGAATTTCCGCAAGCTCGTCCTGGCGATGAGCGAGGATATCCGCGTCCTCTTGGTGAAGCTGGCCGACCGGTTGCACAACATGCGCACGCTCAAGCATGTGCGCGACCCCGAGAAGCGCCGGCGCATCGCCGCCGAAACGCTCGACATCTACGCGCCCCTGGCCGAGCGCATCGGCATGGAGGAGGTCAAGCAGGAGCTGGAGACGATCGCCTTCGCCGAGATGCACCCGGACGCCTACCAGTCGATCGTCGCGCGCCTGGGCTTCTTGCGTTCGCAGGGCGAGACGCTGATCGAACAGATTATCGGCGACCTCAAGCGCATGATGAGTGAAGGCGGCATCAAGGCCGAGGTGTCCGGGCGCGAGAAGACACCCTATTCGATCTGGCGCAAGATGCGCGCCAAGGATGCGAGCTTCGAGCAGTTCTCCGACATCATGGCCTTCCGGGTGATCGTCGAGAGCGTCGAGGAGTGCTACCGCGCGCTCGGCATCGTGCACGGGGCCTTCCATGTCGTGCCCGGCCGCTTCAAGGACTACATCTCCACCCCCAAGCCGAACGGCTATCGCAGCCTGCATACCGGCGTGATCGTGCCGCCCAACCAGCGCATAGAGATCCAGATCCGCACGCGCGAGATGCACAATGTCGCGGAATATGGCGTGGCCGCGCACTGGAGCTACAAGCAGGGCGAGGATGCCGGGCGCGAGGGGCGGCAATATCGCTGGCTGCGCTCGCTGCTGGAGATCCTGGAGCAGGCCGCTGACCCGCAGGAGTTCCTGGAACACACCCGGCTGGAGATGTTCCAGGACCAGGTATTCTGCTTCACGCCCAAGGGCGACCTGATCACGCTGCCGCGCGGGGCGACGCCGGTCGATTTCGCCTATGCCGTGCATTCGCAGGTGGGCGACAGCTGCGTCGGCGCCAAGATCAACGGGCGCATCATGCCCCTGCGCACGCAGCTGCGGAATGGCGATCAGGTCGAGATCATCACCGCCAAGGGCCATACCCCTTCGCCCACCTGGGAGCGCTTCGTCGTCACCGGGCGGGCGCGGGCGCGCATCCGCCGCTTCATAAACCTCAAGCAGCGCGAGCAGTTCCTCGACCTCGGCCGCTCGATGGTGGCCAAGGCGCTGCGCCAGGAAGGCGTCGATCCCTCCGACAAGGTGGTGGAGCCGGCGGTCAAGCCGCTCAAGCAGGCGAGCCTGGAGGATCTCTACGTCGTCGTCGGCAAGGGTGATATAGGCGCGCGCGATGTGGTGCTGGCGGCATTCCCGGAGCTGAAGGCGCCCTCGCGCGCCCACGCCGTCGCGCCGCTGACGCGCCTGCGCCGCCGCGCCGCCGCGGCCACGGACGGCGCCGGTTCGGGCGAGGCCGGCGCGCGGGCCGAGCCTGCGGCGCGCAACGCCCTGCCGATCCGCGGCCTGATCCCGGGCATGGCGATCCATTTCGCCGGATGCTGCCACCCGCTGCCGGGCGACCGCATCATCGGCATCGTCACCACCGGCAAGGGTGTCACGATCCACACCGCCGACTGCCAGACGCTGGAAAGCTTCGCCGCCACGCCCGAGCGTTTCGTCGATGTCGATTGGGAGTATGACGGCCCCGGCAGGCAGAGCCATGTCGGGCGCATCCACGTCGTCACCGCGAACGAGCAGGGGGCGCTGGCGAACCTGACCAACGTCATCGCCAAGCATGACGGCAACATCAACAACCTGAAGATCATCAACCGCCAGGCCGATTTCTTCGAGATGGCGATCGACCTGGAGGTGAGCGACCTTGGCCACCTGTCGAACATCATCGCCGCGCTGCGCGCCAGCCCGTCCGTGACTACGGTCGAGCGCGCGCGGAGCTGAAGCCCGCCACGCGCCTGCGCGCGGCGGCCCATGCCGGAGCCGGAAGCGAAGCCATGCCCACACTGCCCAAGCTGCGCCTCGGCGTGAACATCGACCACGTCGCCACCATCCGCAACGCGCGCGGCGGCGCCCACCCCGACCCCGTGCGCGCGGCCCTGCTGGCGAAGGAAGCCGGCGCCGACGGCATCACCGCCCATCTGCGCGAGGATCGCCGCCACATCCGCGATGCCGACATGCCGCGCCTGCGCCACGATGTCGGCCTGCCGCTCAACTTCGAGATGGCCGCGACCGAGGAGATGGCGGGGATCGCGCTCGCGCTCCGCCCGCATGCCTGCTGCCTCGTGCCCGAGCGGCGCGAGGAGCGCACCACCGAGGGCGGGCTCGACGTGCTGGGCGCTCTGCCCTGGCTCACCCCCTATATCGGCCGGCTGGCGGCGGCGGGCATCCGCGTCTCGCTGTTCATCGCCGCCGACCCGGCTCAGATCAGGGCAGCCGCCAGTGCCGGCGCGCCGGTGATCGAACTGCACACCGGCACCTATTGCGACGCCCACACCGAGGCCGAGCGGGCGCAGGAGCTGGCCCGCCTGGCCGAGGGTGCGCGGCTGGCAGCCGGCCTCGGGCTCGAAGTGCATGCCGGCCACGGGCTCGGCTTCGAGACGGTGGGCCCGGTCGCGGCGATCCCGGAGGTGCGCGAGCTCAATATCGGGCATTTCCTGGTGGGCGAGGGGGTGTTCACTGGCCTCGGCCCCGCGATCAAGGAGATGCGCCGGCGCATGGATGCGGCGAGGGGCGCGTGATCATCGGGCTCGGCAGCGACATCGTCGATATCAGGCGGATCGAGGAAAGCCTCGCCCGCTTCGGCGAGCGGTTCATCGCGCGCATCTACACGCCCATCGAGCGGGCCAAGGCGGAAGGGCGGGCCGGGCGCGCCGCCACCTACGCCAAGCGCTTCGCCGCCAAGGAGGCCTGCGCCAAGGCGCTCGGCACCGGCTTCCGGCGTGGCGTGTTCTGGCGTGATCTCGGCGTGGTGAACCTTGCCGGCGGCAAGCCGAGCATGGCGCTGACCGGGGGGGCTGCGGCGAGGCTCGCCGCCCTGACACCGCCCGGCCTCGTGTCGCTGATCGAGCTCACCATGACCGACGAATACCCCTACGCCCAGGCAATGGTGATCCTCCAGGCCGTGCCGCCGCCGGCAGCTGCGCCTGCCCCGGCGCAAGGACGTGCGCCTTGACAGGGGCGGGCCTTCCCGGCTTGATCCGGCCGCGCCGCCGCGCCGGCCAGGCCAGGCCGACTCGCCGCATCCACCCCCGCCACTAGGCCTCGACCCATCGCAACGGAACCACGGATGGCCAAGCGCAAAACCGCAGGTGGCGGCTGGTCGGAGACGATCAAGACGGTGGTCTATGCCGCGCTGATCGCGATCCTGATCCGCACCCTGGCCTTCGAGCCGTTCAACATCCCGTCGGGCTCGATGCTGCCGAACCTGCTGGTGGGCGATTTCCTGTTCGTCTCGAAATACTCCTACGGCTATTCGCGCCATTCGCTGCCTTTCAGCCCGGCGCTGTGGTCGGGGCGTCTGTTCTTCCGCCAGCCGCAGCGCGGCGATGTCGCCGTGTTCAAGCTGCCGCGCGACAATGCCACCGACTACATCAAGCGTATCGTCGGGCTCGAGGGCGACCGCATCCAGGTGCTGAACGGCGTCCTGCACCTGAACGGGCAGGCGGTGGCGCGCGTGCTGGTGGACGAGTTCATGGCCGAGGATGACGGCCCGCGCGAGCGTCTGCGCCGCTACCTCGAGGTGCTCCCCGGCGGGCGCCAGCACTACATCGCCGAACGCAGCGACACCGACCGCTACGACAACACGATCGAGTATCGCGTGCCGCCCGGCCATGTCTTCGTGATGGGCGACAACCGCGACAACTCGCTTGATTCGCGCGAGCTTTCGGCGGTCGGCTTCGTGCCGCTGGAAAACCTGGTCGGGCGCGCCGAGTTCCTGTTCTTCTCGCTGGAAGGCCCGTTCTGGGAGGTGTGGAACTGGCGCTTCTCGCGTTTCTTCATGGCGGTCCGGTGAACGCTGCCGATCTGGCCGCGCTGGCGGCGCGGCTTGACCACGTCTTCCGCGACCCGGCCCTGCTGCGCCTTGCCCTGACGCACCCCTCTGCCGCCGAGGCGCGCGCCACCAACGGCCCGTCCTACGAGCGGCTGGAATTCCTGGGCGACCGCGTGCTCGCGCTGGTGATGGCCGAATGGCTGCTCGAGCGCCATCCGCGCGAGCGCGAGGGGCTGATCGCGCGCCGCCATGCCGAGCTGGTCCGCCGCGAGGCGCTGGCCCAGGTGGCCGAGGCGCTCGGCCTCGGCGCGCACTTGATCCTGTCCCGCGCCGAGGAGGAACAGGGCGGCCGCGACAAGCCCGCCATGCTGGCCGATGCCTGCGAGGCGGTGATCGGCGCGCTCTACCTCGATGGCGGGCTGGAGCCGGCGCGCGCTTTCGTGCGTGCCCGCTGGGGTGTGCTGGTGGAAGGCCATGGCGCGGCGCCCAAGGACGCCAAGACCGCGCTCCAGGAATGGCTGCAGGGACGCGGCCTGCCCTTGCCGACCTATGAGGAGGTCGGCCGCGCCGGGCCCGAGCATGCGCCGGTGTTTCGCATCGCCGCCGTGGGGGGCGGAGCGCGCACCGAAGGCGAGGGGCCGTCGAAGCGCGTCGCCGAGCAGGCGGCCGCCGCCGCGCTTCTTGCCCGCCTTTCCGGACAGGCCAGCACGACATGAGCACCGAGAACGACAATGCGGGCGGAGGTCCCGCACCCTCAGGCCCGACGCGCTGCGGCTTCGTCGCGCTTGTCGGTGCGCCCAACGCGGGCAAGTCAACGCTCCTGAACCGTATCGCCGGCGGGCGGCTCTCGATCGTCTCGGCCAAGCCGCAGACGACGCGCTTCCGCGTGCTGGCGATCGTGCCGCGTGGGCCGGTGCAGATCCTGCTCGTGGATACGCCCGGCATCTTCGCCCCGCGCCGCCGGCTCGACCGGGCGATGGTGCATGCCGCCTGGACCGGTGCGGCGGATGCCGACATCACGCTGCTGGTGGTCGATGCCGCGCGCGGCATCGGGCCCGAGCTGCGCGAGATCGTCGAGCGCCTCAAGGCCGCCGGCCGCCCGGCCATGCTGGTGCTGAACAAGGTCGATCTCGTCACGCCGCAGAAGCTTCTGCCGCTCGCGGGCGAACTCAACGCCATGCTGCCCTTCGCCGAGACCTTCATGGTCTCGGCCGAGAGCGGCGACGGGGTGGAGCGGATGCTCGATGCGATCGCCGCCGCTCTGCCCGAGGGGCCCTGGCTCTACCCGCCCGAGGACATGACCGACCTGCCCGAACGCATGCTGGCCGCCGAGGCGGTGCGCGAGCAGGTGTTCGAGCAGACCCACCAGGAAGTGCCCTATGGCGTCTCGGTGGAAACCGAGAGCTGGCAGGACCGCCCGGATGGCAGCGCGCGCATCGAGGTGATCGTCTATGTCGAGCGCGAGGGGCAGCGCGCGATCCTGCTCGGCAAGGGGGGCGCGCGGATCAAGGCGATCGGGGCGGCGGCGCGCAAGGTGCTGGAAGCCGAGCTTGACCGGCGCGTGCATCTGTTCCTGCACGTCAAGCACCGTCCCGGCTGGGCCGAGGAAGGCGAACGCCTGCGCGCGCTCGGCCTGGACGACCCGAAATAGGGTATCCTCCGCCCCATGGAATGGCAGGAAGACGGGATCGTGCTCGCCGCCAGCCTGTTCGGCGAAAGCGAGCTGATCGTCACGCTGGCGACCGCAAGCCACGGCCGGCATCGCGGGCTCGTGCGCGGCGGTGCCTCCAGCCGCCAGCGCGGCACATGGCAGCCGGGCAACCTGGTGCGCGCGCGCTGGGTCGGGCGGCTGCCCGACCAGCTCGGCCACTATACCGGCGAACTGATCGAGGCCTGGGCCGCCCCGGCGTTCGAGGATGCCGATGCGCTGGCGCTGCTCGCCGCCGCCTGCGCCGTGGCGGACGGCGCCCTGCCCGAGCACGAGGCCCATCCCAAGGCGCTGATCGGACTGGCGAGGCTGCTCGCGAGGCTGCCGCAGGGCCTGGCACTCCTGCCCGACTATGTCCGCTTCGAGATCGCGCTGCTGGCCGAACTCGGCTACGGGCTCGACCTTTCCTCCTGCGCGGCGACGGGGCGCAACGACCAGCTCGCCTATGTCTCGCCCCGCACCGGCCGTGCGGTATCGCTTTCCGCCGGCGAGCCGTGGAAGGACCGGCTGTTTGCGCTGCCGCCCTTCCTGCTCGATGCCGCCGCGCCGGTCGTGGCGGCCGCGCCGGTCCCGCACGCGGACATCCTGGCCGGGCTGGCGATCACCGGTCATTTCCTGGAGCAGCACGCCTTCGGCATCCACCATCGCCCGCTGCCGGCCGCGCGGACGCGCTTGTTGGACCGAATCGCGCTCGCCGCTAGCATCGCGCCCGCCGCAACGGAAACAGGTTGATGCCCGACGACAGCCCCAACGCCGGCGAGATCCACAACGCCCCGCTCTCGGACGCCCTGTCCGAGCGCTACCTCGCCTATGCGCTTTCCACCATCATGGCCCGCTCGCTGCCGGACGTGCGCGACGGGCTCAAGCCCGTGCACCGGCGCCTGGTCTACGCCATGCACCTGCTGCGGCTCGACCCGCAGTCGGGCTTCAAGAAGTGTGCGCGCGTGGTGGGCGATGTGATCGGCAAGTTCCACCCGCATGGCGAGGCGGCGGTCTACGACGCCATGGTGCGGCTGGCGCAGGATTTCGCCGCCCGCTACCCGCTGGTCGATGGCCAGGGCAATTTCGGCAATATCGACGGCGATAACGCCGCGGCGATGCGCTACACCGAGGCGCGCCTGACCGAGGTCGCGCGCGCGCTGATGGACGGCATCGACGAGGACGCGGTCGATTTCCGCCCCAACTATGACGGGGAGGAGAGCGAGCCCACGGTGCTGCCGGCGGCCTTCCCGAACCTGCTGGCGAACGGCGCCACCGGCATCGCGGTGGGCATGGCGACCTCGATCCCGCCGCACAATGCGGGCGAGGTGTGCGCCGCGCTCCTGCACCTGGTCAGGCATCCGGATTGCACGCCGGCGGCGCTGCTCAAGCACATGCCGGGGCCCGACTTCCCCACCGGCGGCGTGCTGGTCGAGCCGCGCGAGAACATCGCCGAGGCCTACGCCACCGGGCGCGGCGGCTTCCGCCTGCGCGCCCGCTGGGAGGTGGAGAAGCTCAAGCACGGCCAGTGGCAGATCGTCGTCACCGAGGTGCCCTGGCAGGTGCAGAAGGCGCGCCTGATCGAGCGCATCGCGCAGCTGATGGAGGAGAAGAAGCTTCCGCTGCTGGCCGACATCCGCGACGAGAGCTCGGCCAATGTGCGCCTGGTGCTCGAGCCCCGCAATCGCACCCTCGATCCCGCGGTGATGATGGAGACGCTGTTCCGCGCCACCGACCTGGAAGTGCGGATCAGCCTCAACATGAACGTGCTCGATGCCGAGCGCACGCCCAGGGTGATGAACCTCAAGGAGGTGCTGCGGGCCTTCCTCGACCACCGCCACGAGGTATTGCAGCGCCGCTCGCGCCACCGGCTCGCCGCGATCGAGCGCCGGCTCGAGGTGCTGGAAGGCTATCTTGCCGTCTATCTCAATCTCGACGAGGTGATCCGCATCATCCGCGAGGAGGACGAGCCCAAGCCCGTGCTGATGCGCCGCTTCTCGCTTACCGATGTGCAGGCGGAAGCGGTGCTCAACATGCGGCTGCGCAACCTGCGCAAGCTCGACGAGATGGAGATCAGGAAGGAGCACAAATCGCTCTCGACCGAGCGCAGGAATCTGCGCGCGCTGCTCAAGGACGAGGCGATGCGCTGGTCGCACATCGCGACCGAGATCACCGATATCCGCGCCCGCTTCGGCGAGAAGACCGAACTGGGCCGCCGCCGCACCAGCCTCGGCACGGCGCCCGCGGTCGAGGTGATCCAGGAGACCGCACTGATCGAGCGCGAGCCGATCACCATCGTCTGCTCGCAGAAGGGCTGGCTCAGGGCGATGAAGGGGCATGGCATCGACCCGGCCGCGTTGCGTTTCAAGGAAGGCGACCGCCTCCGCTTCCTGATCCCGTGCGAAACCACCGACCGGCTGGCGCTGTTCGCCACCAACGGCCGCTTCTACAGCCTGCGCGGCGACCAGCTTCCCGGCGGGCGCGGCGACGGCCAGCCCGTGCGCCTGCTGCTCGACATGGGCAACGAGGACGATATCGTCGCCCTGTTCGTCTGGCGCGAGGACCAGCGCTTCCTGCTCGCCTCCGAGCAGGGGCGCGGCTTCATCGTCAAGTCCGAGGACATCCAGGCCGAGACGCGCAAGGGCAAGCAGGTGCTGAACCTCGACGCCAGCGAGGAGGCGAAGGTCTGCGCGCTGGTGGAAGGCGACATGGTCGCGACACTCGGCCAGAACAACAAGCTGCTGCTGTTCCCGCTTGCCGAGGTGCCGGAGATGGCGCGCGGGCGTGGCGTGATCCTGCAGAAATACAAGGATGGCGGGCTGGCTGATCTGAAGACCTACAAGGCGGTCGAGGGGCTGTCGGTGCGGGTGGGCGAACGCAATTTCGTGCAGTCCAACCTGGCCGACTGGATCGGCACCCGCGCCCAGGCCGGGCGCCTGCCCTGGAAGGGCTTCCCGCGCTCGGGCCGCTTCGGCTAGAAGCGGCAAGGGACAGTGCCGCCCCGGCCGCCAACCCGAACCCATCAAGGGACGAACCACGCCATGTCGCCTGTCGCTTCCCCCGCCGCCTCGCCGACGCTGATCGATGCCCTCTGGCCCGTGCGCGGGGAGGGGGCAGCGCGCCTTGTGCGCATGGCCGCGATCGCGTTGCTGGGCAGCCTGCTGTTGGCCGCCTCGGCGCGCGTGCAGGTGCCGTTCTGGCCGGTGCCGATGACGATGCAGAGCTTCGTCGTGGTGCTGATCGGCGCGGCCTGCGGGCTCCGGCTCGGCGTGGCGACGGTGCTGCTCTACCTGGCCGAGGGCGCGGTCGGCCTGCCGGTCTTCGCCGGCACGCCCGAGCGCGGCATCGGGCTTGCCTACATGGCCGGCCCCACCGGCGGGTTCCTGGCCGGCTTCGTCGCGGCGGCGGCGGTGGCCGGCTTCCTGGCCGAGCGCGGCTGGGGCCGCAGCGTCGCGGGCGCCTTGTCGCTGGCGTTCCTGGCAAATGCCGCGCTGTTCGCCTGCGGCCTGGCCTGGCTCGCGACGATGATCGGCCCCGAGCGCGCCTTCGCTGCGGGCTTCCTGCCTTTCGCGCTGGCCACCGCCGTGAAGATCGGGCTGAACGCCGCGGCGATGCTGGCCATGCAGCCGATCGCCGAGCGTGCGCGGCGCTGATCGCGTCCGGCTCCGAGCCGCTTAGTCGGCGCTTTCGGTCATGCGCAGGCTGATGCCCGCCTGGGCCGGCGTGGCGTCGGCGGCGTCGGCCGCGCCGAGTGGGCGCCACTGCCCGCCGCGCAGCACCTCGCTCGGCGCGAAGCCCGCCTTGTAGGACATCTTGCGGCTCTCCTGCACCCAGTAGCCGAGATAGACCTAGGGCAGGCCCAGTTCGCGCGCGCGCGCGACCAGCCACAGGATCATGTGCGTGCCAAGGCTGCGGCGCGTGGTGGCAGGGTCGAAGAAGCTGTAGACCGCCGAAAGCCCGTCTGCCAGCCGGTCGGTCAGGCAGGCGGCGAGCAGCGCATCCTCGGCGTCGCGGAACTCGACGATGAAGCTCTCGATCGGCGTGTCCTCGACCATGGCGCGATAGTCGTAGAAGCCCATCGTTGCCATGTCGCCATCGCCGTGCCGCGCCTGCTGGTAGGCCTGGAACAGGGTGAACTGCTCGGCGGTGGCGCGCGGCGGCACCTCGAAGCCTTCCAGCCCCTGGTTGATGCGCGCGATGCGGCGCTGGGTGCGGTTGGGCTCGAAGCGCGCCGCGTCGATGCGGATCGGCACGCAGGCATTGCAGCCGGGGCAGACCGGGCTGTAGGCGATGTTGTGGCTGCGGCGGAAGCCGGCGCGCGACAGCCGGTCATGTTGCGCCTCGGCATCGGCGCCGGACAGCTCCGTCACCAGCTTGCGCTCCGTGCGGCCGGCCAGATAGGGGCAGGGCAGCGGCGCGGTGGTGTAGAAGAAATGCGGACGGCGGGCCGGCTTGAGCGACATGATCGGCGATCACGCTGAAAGAGTGGCGCCCCTCGCGCCCGCAACAGTGAAGCGGCAATCACGTGGCCGGGTCAATGGTTGCTGCGCGCGATCTGCACCGCGGCGCGCATCATTGCCGGCTTCGGCGCGCCCCTGGTTCGCGCAGCCCGGTTTCCGAGGCGGCGTTAACCTTTATGGCACCAGCCGCATCGCGACCGGGTTGAGGCCGGGATCGGCCCCGATCGCGATGGTTTCGCCGCGCCGCCAGCGTTCCAGGAACGATCGGAACTGCCCGGACATGACATGCCCGGACTGGCCAGTGCCGATGACGAAGCGCGAGGCATCGAGGTCGGCGAGGTCATAGACCGCGCGGTAGCCGGCACCGTGCACCGCGGCGAAGCCGTCGCGTCCGCCGAAGCCGGCCGCGCGCAGCACGGTATGCGCGCCACCGCCCACCGGCACCTGGCTGCCGAAGAGCGCGCGCAGCGGCGGCACGAAGCGGAACACGGTGTGGTCGAACCGGGCGCGGTGCGCCTCGCCCCACTTCCAGTCGAGCTCGTTGCCGCCATGGGTGCGGGCGAGGCCGTCGAGCGCCTGGTGCAGGGTGCGACGCAACACCGGCGCGCAGGCATCCGCCCCCGGCCCGCACCAGTGCTGGCCGCGCGCCATCACCCAGATCAGGAACTCCATCTGGTTGTCGCCGAGCGCGCCATGGTCGGCGCCGAGATGCGGTTCCAGCACGGCGCGGGCAAAGGCACGCATCCAGGCCGAGAAGATCAGCGGCTCGGCCCGTTCGGCGGCCATGCGCGCGTCCCAGGCGCCAAGCACGGCCAGGATGCGGTTGGCTTGCGCCTGGGCGTTGGCGGCGGCCTCGGGCGTGCCGGGGGCGGGCGGGCGGCGGGCGAGGCGGAGCGCATGCGGCAATGCGTCGCGCGCATCGAGCGCCAGCGTGTCGACCTGCATCGCCACCAGCACCTCCGCCGAATGGGCGCCGGCGCCGTTGATCATCGCCGCGATGCGCCGGGCGCGGAAGGAAGGCGGCCAATGCCGGCCGAGGAACAGGGGCGTCTCGTCGGGCAGGAACTGGTTGTTGGCATGGACCAGCACGCCGCCGGGCGGATCGACGAAGCGCGGCAGCGCCGCCGCCGGGGCGACGCCGACCCAGTCGTGGCTGCCGTTCCAGCCAGGCACCGGCACCGTGCCGTCGCCCGCGCGGCGGATCGGCACCCGCCCGACCACGGTCATCGCCATGCGCCCGGCGGTGTCGGCCACCACCACGTTCTGCTGCGGCGCGCTCATGCCATCGAGCGCGGCCAGCGCCTCCTCCACCGTCCGGGCACGGTTGAGCGCGAGGAAAGCGTCGGGGGTGGTGTCGTCCCCGGCCAGGGCGGTTGCCGCCAGCGCCAGGATCGGCGCGTCGGCGGCGCCGCCGGGACCGCCCGCCCCGCCATCGAGGTCGGAGATCACCGGCCCGTGCCGCGTCTCGCGCACGGTGAACCGCTGCGCCGCACCGAAGCGGACGGCGATCTCCTCGGTGCGGGTGGCGAAGGGGCGGGGGCCGTCCGGCGTCTCGTACTGGCCGGGGGCGCCCTGGGCCGGCCGCTCGATGAACAGGTCCTGGGTGTCGCTGTGGGTGGTGGTGAAGCCCCAGGCGACGCGGCCATTGTGGCCGAGGACCAGGAACGGCACGCCGGGCACGGTGGCGCCCACCAGCACGCGGCCGGGCAGCTCGATCCGGACCAGGTACCAGAGGATCGGCTGGCCGAGCAGGAGATGCGGGTCGGAGGCGAGCAGGGGCCGGCCGGTGGCGCTGCGCGCCCCGTTCACGGCGAAGACGTTGGAGGCGGTGGTGGGCTGCACATAGTCGTCGGGGCCGAAATGCGAGGCGAGCAGGCGGCCGGCATGGGCGGCGAGGGCGGGCGTGACGGGCTGCGGAGCGGCAGGTCCGGCTGCTGCGTGGCGCGTCGCGGGTGCCGCGCCGTCCGGGGTGGCGTCGCCGACATCGTAGGCGCGGATGGTGCGCGGATCGGCTGCCGCGACGATCTCGGCCGGATCGAGCCGGGGCCAGAGCTCGGCCAGCCGCTCGGGCGCCAGCCGCTCGGCCAGGCTCAGGCGCAGGAGTTCGCTCCGGTAGTTGCCGGACAGCACCATGCCCATCAGCTTGCCCCAGAGCAGGGAATGCTCGGGCCGCCAGGGCTCGGGCGCGGCGGCGAGCAGCACGAACTCGGGCGCGGCCATCCAGCCATGTGCGGCGATGTAGGCGTTGGCGCCGGCAGCATAGGCATCGAGCGCGGCGCGCGTGTCCGGCGACAGCCGGGCAAGCTGGGCGCGGGCGCGATGGGCAAGGCCGAGCGTGCGCATGGTCCGGTCTACCCGCGCCGCCGGCGGGCCGACCAGTTCGGCCATGCGCCCGGCGCCGAGGCGGCGCATCGCCTCCATCTGGAACAGCCGATCCTGGGCGTGGACATAGCCGAGCGCCATGAAGGCGTCGCGCTCGGTTGCGGCGCGGATGCGCGGGATTCCGTCGGCGTCGCGCAGGATGGAAACCGGGCCGGACAGGCCGGCGATGCGGACCTCGGCGCGGTGGTCAGGCAGGGTGAACCAAACCAGAACGGTAAGGGCGCCGAGCAGGAGCAGAGCCAGGCCCGCCAGCCCGCCCAGGCCCCAGCCAAGCCAACGCAGGAGCCGGCGCATCAGCAACCGCCTTTCATCAGCAACCGACTTTCATCGGGACAGGTGAGCATGTGCAACGATATCGCATTTTTTTCGGTTCCGGCGGCAACGGGAATGGAACTAGTGTCAGTGGGCTTCGTTTTGAATAGCGAATGGGCGCGGACCGGGCCGTGGTGATCAAGGTCGCACAGCCGGTCGGCTCCCAGCCATAGGCGGACAGGCCTTGCCGGATGCGTAGCACAGAACCGAGGCGGATCGCGGCGAGGCCTTGCTGTCGGGTTTTCATGCCCCGGTCAGGCGGGCGCCGCTAGAAGATCGAGAGATCCGTTCTCTCGCAGGGCCAGGCCCGCGCGCCACCGCCGCGGGCAATCGCACGAGGAGCATCCGATGTCCTGGTTCATCCGCTTCACCCGCTTCGCCAGCGCCCACATGGTCTATGCCCAGGAGCAGGAGAATTCCTGCGGCATGGCCTGCATGATGATGGTCAACTTCAAGATGAAGAAGGGCCTGATGTTCGCCGGCATGGCGGCCGGTTCGGCGATGCAGGCGGTGCCGGTGCTGGGTTCCTATGTCGGTCCCACTTTGACCCGGGCGGCGATCGACTATGCGGTCAAGACCGAGCCCGAGGTCTACAAGGCCTACACCAAGGTCACCGGTTCGCCCTATGACGGCACCGCCTACAGCGACTGCTCCTTTTTCCCGCAGGTGCTGGCCGATCTCGGCTGCGGCGAGTGGGAGACGGTGTGGATGGGCCAGAACGGCATGGGCAAGGGTATCAAGGACGCGGTCAAGAACGGGGCGCCCTGCATCGGCCTGGTCGCCTGGGATGGCGGCGGGGCGCACTTCGTGGTCGTCGACGAGACACATCTCGGCTATGGCTGCGTCAACGATCCCTGGGACGGGCAGGTGCACATCACCAGGCTCAATGAAGGCGGCGCCGTGCGCTACAATGCCGGCAAGCCGGTGATCGGCTGGTCGATCGGCGGCAAGAAGCACAGCTACAGCGAAGGCTCGATCGGCACCTTCAATGGCTGGCTGGTGCGCCGCAAGCGATAGCAGCGCGACGCGTTTCCCCGGCAGGCATCCACGCCCGGCACCGCAAGCGCGCTGCCGGGCGTCGGCGTTCGAGATCGCTTGGCCGCGCGGGCCCCTCGGCCGCGCGGGCCCGGTGCCTGCGCCCTGCGCCTCCGGCTTTCAGTGCGCCTGGATGCCGGCGCGGCGCACCACCTCGCGCCACTTGTCGATCTCGGCGCGCACGAAGGCGGCATACTGCTCGGGTGTCTGCGGATCGAGCCCGACGCCGCGCCCTGCGATGCGGGCCAGTTCCGGCGTGCCGAGCCCCTCGCGCACCGCCGCGTGCAGCCGCTCGATGATCGGGCGCGGCGTGCCGGTGGGCGCGAACAGCCCGGCCCAGCCCACCGCATCGAAGCCCGGATAGCCAAGCTCGGCGATGGCCGGCACGTCGGGCAGGGCCGGCACGCGCTGCAACGACCCCACCGCCAGCGGCCGCAGGCGCCCGCCCTCGATGTTGGCATTCTGCGCCACCACCACGTCCATCATCACGTCCAGCCGCCCGCCGATCAGGTCGGCGGTGGCGGGGCCGTTGCCCTGGTAGACGACGCCCGGTATGTCCAGCCCGGCCACCGACTTGAACAGCTCGAAGCCGAGATGGCCAGAACTGCCATTCACCGTGATGCCGTAGTTGAGCGCGCCAGGCCGCCCCTTGGCCGCCGCGATCAGGTCCTGGAGCGTGCGGAACGGCGATTCCGGCGGCACCAGGATGACATTGTGGTAGCGCGCGAAATTGGAGATCGGCACGAAATCGGCGATCGGGTCGTAGGGCAGACTGCGGAACAGGAACTGGTTCACCGCATGGGTGCCGATCGTGCCGACCAGCAGCGTATAGCCGTCCGGCGCCTGGCGCTTCACATAGTCCGAGCCGACCGTGCCGCTGGCGCCGGCGCGGTTCTCGACCACCACCGGCTGGCCGAGGATGCGCTGCATCTGGGCCGCGACCCCGCGCGCGAGGATGTCGGTGCCGCCGCCGGCGCCGATCGGCACGACGACGCGGATGGCGCGGTTGGGATAGGCATCGCCCTGGGCGCGAGCCGGGCGGACGCCGCCGGTGGCGGTCAGCGCGAGCGCGGCGCCACCGGCCAGGATGGCGCGGCGGCTGAAGCGGCGGCGGTGGTTGGGCATGACGGTTCCTCCCCTGGATTCACCCCGTGTCTATTGCGGGACACGGTGGCACTCGGTTATTTCGTGTCGGCAACTACAGCACCGATGCCGCGCCGGCACCAGAGGCGGGCGAGGCGGCGGTGGATTTCATCGCTGCATTCAGGGGAAGCGCATGGCCATCCACCAGGCCGCGTCCTGCATCCTGTTCGCCATTCAGCGGCACAAGGCCCTCGGCTAGCGGCTCCCCCCTCACGCCATGTTCACCATGATCGTCTTCTTGTGGGTGAAGTGCTCGTTCATCGCCTCCAGGCTCGCTTCCTTGCCGAGCCCGGACTGCTTCACCCCGCCATAGGAGAGGTTGGCCTGCACCACCAGGTTCTGGTTGATCTGCACCAGCCCCGCCTCCAGCCGGTGCGCCATCTGCAGGCCGACGCGCAGATCGTTGGTCCAGATCGAGGCGGCAAGCCCGTAGTCGGAATCATTCGCCTCCGCCAGCACCGCCTCCCAGTCGTCGAAGGGGAACAGGCAGGTGACGGGGCCGAAGATCTCCTCGCGCACCAGCCGGCTGGTGGGCGGCAGGCCCATGAAGATGTGCGGCTGGATGAACAGGCCCTTGGCCAGCGCCGGGTCCGCGGGCATGGCCGAGCAGGCGCGCCAGCTTCCGTCCTTCTCGGCCTTGCCGATCTCGATATAGCTCCGCACCTTCTCGAACTGGCCGGGCGAGATGATGGTGCCGATATCGGTCTTCTCGTCGAGCGGGTCGCCCATCACCATCGCGTCCACGCGCGCGGCCAGCGCCGCGCCGAAGCGCTCATAGATCGAGCGGTGGACATAGATGCGGCTGGCCGCGGTGCAGCTCTGGCCCTGGCGGGTGAAGCGCATCGAGGTGACCGCGCCTTCCACCGCGCGATCGAGCGCGCAATCGGGAAAGACGATCATCGGCGACTTGCCGCCGAGTTCCAGCGTGACCGGGATCAGCTTCTGCGCCGCGGTGGCATAGACGATCTTCCCGGTCTCGACCGAGCCGGTGAAGGTGACCTTCTTCACCAAGGGGTGGCTCACCAGCGGCGCGCCGCATTCCGGGCCGAAGCCCGACAGCATGCTGAACAGCCCCTTGGGCAGGACGCGGTTCATCAGCTCGCAGATGCGCAGCACGGCCAGCGGCGCCTCCTCGGCCGACTTCACCACCACCGCATTGCCCGCCACCAGCGCCGGCGCGATCTTGAGCGCCATCAGCAGCATCGGCACGTTCCACGGGATGATCGCGCCGACCACGCCCAAGGGCTCGCGCACCGTGACCGAGAGCATGGTCGGGTGGAAGGGCACGCTCTCGCCCTTCAGCTCGCTGCCGAGCCCGCCATAGAATTCCAGCACGTCGGCCACCACACCCGCCTCGACCCGGCTTTCGGTGCGCAGGGCCTTGCCGGTCTCGAGCGCGATCAGCCGGCCGAGCTCATCGACATGCTCGTTGAGCAGCCGCGCGCAATCGGCCACCAGCCGCCCGCGCTTGCGCGCCGGCACCTTGGCCCACTCCTTCTGCGCCGCCGCCGCCGCGCGCACGGCGCGATCGACATCAGTGCCATCGCCAAGGGCGGCCTGGCCGATCTCCTCGCCGGTGGCGGGGTTGACCACCGGGAAGGTCCTGCCCGAGCCGGCCGGGACGAAGGCACCGTCGATGAAATGCAGGCCGGAGAGGGCGCGGGCAAGCGCCCTGCAATCGGCGGTGGGGGCGGCCGGCACGGGGCCGGCGCTGGTCGTGTCAGGCATGGCTTTCCCTCCGGCGGGGCGGTGGTATAAGGCGGCGGTTCACGGAACCGGCCGGGCCATCTTCGGCCCGCGCCGGCCCAACGGCAAGGCCGGGCCGCAAGGTCTCGCCGCAACCTTGAGCCGCACACCGCACCCTGCAAGGACCGACGCCGATGCAAGACGCCCGACCCGCCCCCACCGGCCCGCTCAAGGGCTTGCGCGTGTTCGACCTCACGCGCGTGCTGGCCGGCCCCACCTGCGTGCAGATGCTGGGCGATCTCGGCGCCGACGTGATCAAGATTGAGCGTCCCGGCGCGGGCGACGATACGCGCGGCTTCGCGCCGCCCTTCCTGCCCAACACCGACGGCTCGGCCAGCAAGGAGAGCGCCTATTTCGCCGGCGTGAACCGCAACAAGCGCTCGGTGACGCTCGACATGGCCAAGCCCGAGGGCCAGGAGCTGGCGAAGCGGCTGGTGCGCCGTTGCGACATGCTGGTGGAGAACTTCAAGGTGGGCGCCCTGGCGAAATACGGCCTGGGCTACGAGCAGCTCCGGGCCGAGAATCCCGGCCTGATCTACTGCTCGATCACCGGCTTCGGCCAGACCGGCCCCTACGCGCCGCGCCCCGGCTATGACAGCCTGATCCAGGGCATGGGCGGCGTGATGAGCCTCACCGGCGAGCCGGACGGGCTGCCGCAGAAGGTGGGCGTGCCGGTGGCCGACCTGTTCGCCGGGCTCTATGCCTGCATCGGCATCCTGGCCGCGCTGCGCCACCGCGAGCAGGGGGGTGCGGGCCAGTTCATCGATATCGGCATGCTGGATACGCATGTCGCCTGGCTGGCCAACCAGGGCATGAACTATCTCGCCACCGGCGAGAACCCGGCGCGGCTGGGCAACCAGCATCCGAACATCGTGCCCTACCAGGTGTTCGCCACCAGCGACGGGGCGATCGTGCTCTCGATCGGCAACGATCCCACCTTCCAGCGCTTCTGCGAGGCGTTCGAGCTCACGCATCTGCTCAAGGACGAGCGCTTCGCCACCAATGCCGCGCGCGTGGCCAACCGCCAGCTCGTCACCGACACGCTGACGCCGGTGATGAAGGGCAAGGCGACTGATTGGTGGATCGGCAAGCTCGAGGCGCTGAAGATCGGCTGCGGGCCGATCAACACGCTGAAGCAGGTCTTCGCCGACCCGCATGTGCAGGCGCGCGAGATGGTGTTCGAGATGGCGCACAGCGCGGTAGGTAAGGCCAAGCTGATCGCCAACCCGGTGCGCCTTTCGGAGACGCCGGCCAACTACCGCATCGCGCCGCCCGTGCTCGGCGAACACACCGACGAGGTGCTGCGCGAGCTGCTCGGCATGGGGGATGCCGATCTCGCCGCTCTGCGCGCCAAGGGCGTGATCTGAGCGGCCGATGAACGCCGCGCCTGAGCAGGGCTTCGTCCGCTGGCTCTGGAAGGGCGCCTTCCGGCGCCTGGCCTATGCCGCCTGGGGCTCGGTCGATGCGCCGCGCCTGGCGGTGTGCGTGCATGGCCTGACGCGCCAGGGGCGTGATTTCGATGCGCTCGCCGCCGCGCTGGCCGGGCGCGGCTGGCGTGTGCTCTGCCCCGACCTGCCTGGGCGCGGGCGGAGCGACTGGCTGGCCGAGGCCGAGGCCGCCGACTATGCGCTGCCCACCTATGCGGTGGCGCTGTCGCACCTGCTCGCCAGCCTGCCGGAGGCGCGCGCTGTCGATTGGATCGGCACCTCGCTCGGCGGGCTCGCCGGCATGGTGATCGCCGCCGCGCCGGGCAATCCGCTGCGCCGGCTGGTGCTCAACGATGTCGGGCCGTTCCTGCCGGCGGCCGCGCTCAAGCGTATCGGCAGCTATGTGGGAGAGACGCGGCGTTTCGCTGATCTGCCCGCGCTCGAAGCCTATCTGCGCCAGGTGCACGCGCCGTTCGGGCCGCTGACCGACGCGCAATGGCGCCACCTGGCCGCGCATGGCGCGCGGGCGCTGCCCGATGGCGGCCTGGCGCTGCACTATGATCCCGCCATCGCCGCGCCCTTCCGCGCCATGGCCGCGAGCGGCGGCGCGGAGGGCGGTGCATCGGGTGATGTCGATCTCTGGCCGGTGTGGGAGCGCATCGCCGCACCGACGCTGGTGCTGCGCGGCGAGCACTCCGATCTGCTGGCGCCTGAGATCGTGGGGCGGATGTGCGTGCGCCCGGGCGTGCGCGCGGCCGTGATCGGCGGCTGCGGCCATGCCCCGGCGCTGATGGACGCGGCGCAGATCGCGCTCGTGGCCGACTGGCTCGATGGCCGCTAGCACCACGAACGCTTCCATCGCCGGGACGCTGCCGGGCCTTCATCCCTTCCGCGCCCGCGCGCCGTGGCTTGGTCCCGACTTGCAGACCCTGCACAACAATCTCTGGGCCGGCTCGCCCGATCCGGGCGCCTTCACGCGCCTGTGGCTGGACCTGCCGGACGGCGATGCACTCGCCGCTGCGTTGCACGAGCCGGCGCCGGGCACGCCCGCCCGCCCGCTCATGGTGCTGGTCCACGGCCTGACCGGCTGCGAGGGCAGCCACTATGTGCGCCGCTCGACCTGCTTCTGGCTCGCGCGCGGCTTTCCCGTGCTGCGGCTCAACCTGCGCGGCTCGGCGCCCTCGCGCCCGCGTTCGCGCGGCAGCTACCATGCCGGGCGCAGCGAGGACCTGCGCGACGCGCTCCTGTCGCTGCCGCCTCCCTGGCGCGCGCGTCCGCTCTGCCTGGTCGGGGTGTCGCTGGGCGGGACGATGCTGCTCAACTTCCTCGGCCGCGAGGGCGGGGAGGCGACGCCCGGAATCGAGCTTGCGGTGGCTGCCACGCTCTGCGCGCCGGTCGATCTGATGGCGGCGGCGCGCCGCATCGCCGCGCCGCGCAACCTGCCCTACCATCGCTGGCTCTTGGCCAACATGAAGCGCGAGGCGCAGGCGCTGGGCGGGCATGTGCCGCCGACCCTGCTGGCGAAGGCGCTGGCGGCGGGCAGCCTGTATGATTTCGACGATACCTATGTCGCGCCACTGCACGGTTTCGCCGACGCGCCCGACTACTATGCGCGCTGCTCGCTCGCCCCGCATCTGGCGATGATCCGCACGCCGACGCTTTGTCTCACCAGCGCCGACGACCCCTGGGTGCCGGCGGCGAGCTATCGCGCGCAGGACTGGGCCGCCAACCCGCGCGTGACGCCCGTCATCGCCGTCGGCGGCGGGCATGTCGGCTTCCACGACCGCCCCGCGCGCGCGGGCGCCGATGCGGGCACCTGGGCCGACCGCGCCATCGCCGCCTATTTCACGGGCGCGGGCATAGGCTGAAAAAGAACGTCCCGCCGGCTGCGTCGGCAACCGGCGGGACAGGGTGTGCGCGTGCGGGTGCGTCGGCGCGTGCTACTCGGCCGCCTTGCGGGCCCCGCCGCGCGCCGCCGCCAGCGCCTGGTCGAGATCGGCCAGGATATCGTCGATATGCTCGATGCCGATCGACAGGCGGACATAGCCCGGGGTCACACCAGACGCCGCCTGCTCCTCGGCCGAGAGCTGGCTGTGCGTGGTGCTGGCCGGATGGATCGCGAGGCTGCGCGCATCGCCGATGTTGGCGACGTGGTAGACCATGTTCAGTGCGTCGATGAAGCGCTTGCCCGCCTCGACCCCGCCTTCGAGCTCGAAGCCGATCAGCGAGCCATAGCCGCCCTTGAGGTAGGCATCGGCGCGGCGCTTCATCTCGCCCGTTTGCAGGCTCGGGTGGATGACCTTGGTGATGCCCGGCTGGCGCGCGAGCCACGCCGCCACGCGCAGCGCGTTCTCGTTGTGCGCGCGCATGCGCAGGGCCAGCGTCTCCAGGCCCTGCACGAACATGAAGGCGTTGAACGGGCTCATCGCCGCGCCGACATCGCGCAGGAGCGTCACGCGCATGCGGATGATGTAGGCGATCGGCCCGAGCGGCTTCACCGCCTGCGTCCACACCGCGCCGTGATAGCTCGGGTCGGGCGTGTTCAGCAGCGGGAAGCGTTCGGCATGCGCCTCCCAGTCGAAATTGCCGCCATCGACCACGACGCCGCCGATCGAGGTGCCGTGCCCGCCGATCCACTTGGTGGTCGAGTGCATCACCACCGCCGCGCCATGCTTGATCGGCTGGCACAGCACCGGGGCGGCGGTGTTGTCCATGATCAGCGGCACGCCGAGCGACCGGCCGATATCGGCCACCTCCTTGATCGGGAAGACGTTGAGCTTGGGATTGGGCAGCGTCTCCGCATAGTAGCAGCGCGTCTTGGCATCAGTGGCGCGGCGGAAATTCTCGGGGTCGGCGGGATCGACGAAGCGGCACTCGACGCCGAACTGCTTCAGCGTGTTGGCGAACAGGTTCCAGGTGCCGCCGTAAAGGTCGGTCGAGGAGACGATGTTGTCGCCCGCCTGGCAGAGATTCATCACCGAGAACATGGTGGCCGCCTGGCCCGACGCGACGGCGAGGCCGGCAACGCCGCCTTCCAGCGCCGCGACGCGCTGTTCCAGCGCATCGGCGGTCGGGTTCATGATGCGGGTGTAGATGTTGCCCAGTTCCTTGAGCGCGAACAGGTTGGCCGCATGCTCGGTGGAATCGAACTGGAAAGACGTGGTCTGGTAGATCGGCAGGGCGACCGCCTTGGTCGTGGGATCGCGCCGATAGCCGGCATGCAGCAGGATGGTTTCCGGATTGGTGTACTTGGCGTTCGACATGGCATCCTCGCAATGGCTGGGGGCCGGCACGCCGGCCCGGGCCGGCGATGGGGCGCGCACTGTAACCGCCCCACGCAAGGCGCGCAAAGCGGAAGGCGGGCGATGAGCACGCACACGCCGCGCTTGGAACCCGGCCGGGGTAGCGAGATACTGATCGAGGCCCGGCGCCTCGGCGCGGTGCTGCGCGTCGCGGCGGTCGATGCCGCAACCGGCGCCGAGGCGGTGGCGATCGGACCGGCCGGCGATCCGGGCGCGGTCGAGCGGCTGGCGGTCGCGAAGTTGCGCCGGATGCTGGCCGCGCAGCGAGGTGGCAACGGAGTGGCCTGAGCATGCACAATCGCGATCGGTCCTGGCGGTCCGGTGCCGCCCTGCTGGCGGCAGCCGCTACGCTTGCGCTGGCGCCCGCCGCCCTTGCGCAGGTGCTAGAGCAGGCGCAGCAGGCAGCCCGGATCGTTCCGCAGCAGGTCAGAATCCCGTCATGGGATCCGGCGCCGGACGGTGCCCCGGTGCGGCTCGATGGCTGGCTCTACCGGCCGGCCGGCTCCGGACCTTTCCCGGCGGTGGTGGGCATGCATGGCTGCGCCGGGATGCTCAACCAGCGCGGCCGGCCGACCCCGATCTACCGCCAGTGGGGCGAGGCCCTGGCCGCGCAAGGTTATCTCGTCCTGTTTCCCGAGGGTTTCCGCTCGCGCGGCTTCGAACAGGTCTGCACGCTGCGCGGCCGCGACCGGCCGGTGGTGCCAAGCCGGCAGCGGCGGGCCGATGCGCTCGGCGCGCTTGCCTGGCTGCAGGCGCACCCGGAGGTGGACCCGACGCGGATCGCCCTGATCGGGTGGTCGAACGGCGGCTCGACGGCGCTGTGGTCAAATGACAAGAACCACCTACAAGAAGCAGAAATTACACGATTGAATGGTCGGTTCTTCCGCGCCGCCATTGCGTTCTACCCCGGCTGCACCGACCCGCTGCGGGCCGCAAGCTGGCGGCCGCAGGCCCCGCTCCTGATCCTGATCGGCGCCGCCGACGACTGGACCCCCGCCGCCCCCTGCGAGAGCCTGGCGCAGCGCGCCGCGCAGGCAGGCCAGCCGGTGGCGATCCGGCTCTATCCCGGTGCTCACCACGCCTTCGACCATCCGAGCCTACCCTTGCGCGAGCGCGCCGGGCTCGGCTTCAGCGTCAACGGGCGCGGCACCGCCCATGTTGGCACCGACCCGGCTGCACGGGCCGATGCGCTGGCACGGGTGCCGGCCTTCCTGCGCGAGCAGCTGGGGAGGTAGCCGCCATGCCGCGGCGGGCGGGCAAGGTCCAGCCCCTTGCCATGCGCCCCTTGCCATCCAGCCCGGCATCCATATCTCGTGCGGGCCGTTTGACGGGGCCGCGAGCCGTGGTATCTCTGCCGCCGGCAGCCCCCGGGCGATCCCGCCCCGGCCGGCCAGCCCGGAGTTCCCCCGTGCCCGCCACGCCTGAAACCACCGTCGCCATCGCCTGCGACCATGGCGGCCTTGCGCTCAAGGCACCGCTCGCCGAGGCGATGCGCGCGCGCGGGCTGGCCGTGCTCGACCTCGGCACCCACGGGCCGGAGAGCGTGGACTATCCCGACTTCGCCCTGGCCCTGGCCGAGGCGATCCGCGACGGGCGCGCCGCCCGCGGCGTGCTGATCTGCGGCACCGGCATCGGCATCAGCATCGCCGCCAATCGCCATTCCTGGATCCGCGCCGGCGTGTGCCACGACGCCACCTCGGCCCGCCTGAGCCGCGCGCACAATGATGCCAACGTGCTCGCCCTCGGCGCGCGCCTGATCGGGACCGAGACCGCGCTCGATGCGCTGGCGGCCTTCCTCGACACCCCGTTCGAAGGCGGGCGGCATGCGCGCCGCGTGGGCAAGCTCGGCGCCGTGGCCGCCACCGCATCGGCCAGCTCAAGCCAGACAAGGTGACTTCGCGATGAATGCCCCCGCCGTTTCCGCCGCCGCCGCCAAGGCCGAGATCGAGCGCTTCTTCCGCGCCCCGCTCGCCGAGGCCGACCCGGAGCTTGCCGCCGCGATCAGGGGCGAGCTGGCCCGCCAGCAGGACGGGATCGAGCTGATCGCCTCGGAGAACATCGTCTCGGCTGCCGTGCTGGAAGCGCAGGGCAGCGTGATGACCAACAAGTATGCCGAGGGCTATCCCGGCCGGCGCTACTATGGCGGTTGCGGCGAGGTGGACAAGGCCGAGGCGCTGGCGATCGAGCGTGCCTGCCAGCTCTTCGACTGCGCCTTCGCCAATGTCCAGCCCCATTCCGGCGCGCAGGCCAACCAGACCGTGTTCCTGGCGCTCCTGAAGCCGGGCGATACCATCCTCGGCATGTCGCTTGCCGCCGGCGGGCACCTGACGCATGGCGCGCCGGTGAACATGTCGGGCAAGTGGTTCAACGCCATCGCCTATGGCGTGCGCCGCGAGGATGGCCGCATCGACCTGGACGAGGTCGAGCGCCTCGCGCTCGAACACAAGCCGCGGCTGATCATCGCCGGCGGCTCGGCCTATCCGCGCGTGATCGATTTCGCCCGCTTCCGCCGCATCGCCGATGCCGTCGGCGCCTATTTCATGGTGGACATGGCGCATTTCGCCGGCCTTGTTGCCGGCGGCGCCTTCCCGAGCCCGCTGCCGCACGCCCATGTCGTCACCACCACCACGCACAAGACGCTGCGCGGGCCGCGCGGGGGCATGGTGCTGTCGAGCGATGCCGAGCTTGGCAAGAAGATCAACAGCGCGCTGTTCCCGGGCCTCCAGGGCGGCCCGCTGATGCACGTCATCGCCGCCAAGGCGGTGGCCTTCGGCGAGGCGCTGCGGCCCTCGTTCAAGACCTATGCCCGCGCCGTGGTGGACAATGCCAGGGCGCTGGCCGAGACGCTCAAGGCCCAGGGGCTCGACATCGTCTCGGGCGGCACCGACAGCCACCTGATGCTGGTCGATCTGCGCCCCAAGCGCGTCACCGGCAAGGCGGCCGAGGCGAGCCTGGAGCGCGCCGGCATGACCTGCAACAAGAACGCGATCCCGTTCGATCCGGAAAAGCCGGCGGTCACCTCGGGCGTGCGCGTCGGCACGCCGGCCGCCACCACGCGCGGCTTCGGCGTGGCCGAGTTCCAGGAGGTCGGCCGGCTGATCGGGGCGGTGCTGGAGGGGCTGTCGCGCAGCAATGACGGCACGAACGGGGCGGCCGAGGCGCAAGCCCGCCGCGCGGTCGATGCCTTGTGCGCACGCTTCCCGATCTACCAGGGGCGCTAGGCGGATCAGGGCGATAGGCGAACCAAGACGGGGCGCGGCCGCGCGGGCGGCGGCGGGGAAACGGACCAAGGGGGTAGGGAGGGGCCATGCGCTGCCCGTTCTGCGGCAACGAGGATACCCAGGTGAAGGACAGCCGCCCGTCCGAGGACGGCTCCTCGATCCGCCGGCGCCGCTATTGCGGCGGGTGCGGGGCGCGCTTCACCACCTTCGAGCGCGTGCAGCTGCGCGAGCTGACCGTCGTCAAGTCCGACGGGCGGCGTGTCGCCTTCGACCGCGACAAGCTCAAGCGCTCGATCGAGATCTCGTTGCGCAAGCGCCCGGTGGACGAGGACCGGATCGAACGCATCGTCAATTCGATCCAGCGCCGCCTGGAAAGCTCGGGCGAGAGCGAGGTCCCGTCCAAGACTGTGGGCGAAATGGTGATGGAAGCCTTGAAGGGGCTGGACCCGGTTGCCTATGTGCGCTTTGCCTCGGTCTACCGCAACTTCCGCGAGGCGAAGGACTTCGAGGAATTCATCGGCAGCCTGAGGCCCGATTCCGAGTAGCCATGCACTGCACATCCCGATGAGCGACAAACCGGCAGCACGCTTCAGCGCCGAGGACGAGGCGCATATGCGCGCGGCGCTGGCCCTGGCGCGGCGCGGGCTCGGCCATGTCTGGCCGAACCCTGCGGTCGGCTGCGTGCTGGTGAAGAAGGGCCGCGTGCTCGGCCGCGGCTGGACCCAGCCGGGCGGGCGCCCGCACGCCGAGACCGAGGCACTGCGGCGCGCTGGCGAGGCGGCACGCGGCGCCACCGCCTATGTCACGCTCGAGCCCTGCTGCCATTGGGGCAAGACCCCGCCCTGCGTCGATGCCTTCATCGCCGCCGGCGTGGCGCGCGTGGTGGTGGCGCTGCGCGATCCCGATCCGCGCGTCAACGGGCAGGGGCTGGCGCGGCTGGCGCAGAACGGCATCGCCGTGGACGAGGGGCTGCTTGCCGATCTCGCCGCCGAGGTGAATGCCGGCTTCGCCCTGCGCATCGCCGAGGGGCGGCCGCTGGTCACGCTCAAGCTCGCCACCTCGCTCGACGGGCGCATCGCCACGCATGCGGGCGAGAGCCGCTGGATCACAGGCGAGCCGGCACGAAGGCTCGGGCATGCGCTGCGCGCGCGCCACGATGCGGTCATGGTCGGCAGCGGCACCGTGCTGACCGACGATCCCGAGCTTACCGCGCGCATCCCCGGCACCGTGCCCCCGATCGAGGGGCGGCCAGGGCCGGTGCGCATCATCGCCGATGGCCGGCTGCGCACGCCGCTGACCTCGCGGCTGGTGGCCACCGCGCGCCAGCACCCGACCTGGCTTGTCACGATCGAGGGGGCGGACGCCACGCGCCGCCGCGCCTTCGAGGAATGCGGCTGCGAGGTCCTGGCCGTGCCGCGCGGCGAGGATGGCATGCCAGATCTTCCCGCCGCGCTGCGCGCGCTCGGCCAGCGCGGCCTGACGCGGATCATGGTCGAGGGCGGCTCGCACCTGGCCGCCGGGCTCTTGCGCGCCGACCTGGCGGACCGGCTGGCATGGTTCCACGCCCCGCTCGTGATCGGCGGCGATGGCCGCCCGGCAGCGCAGGCCTTCGGCGTCGAGAAGCTGGTGCAGGGCCGCCGTTTCGTGCGCCGCGCGGTGCAGGCGGCCGGGGCCGATCTCCTGGTCAGCTATGCGCGCGACCGGGCCCCGGCGGCCTGAGCGCGGACACGGCAGGGCAGGCGGAGCAGGGCAGGCGGAGCGGGCACGATCCATGTTCACAGGGCTGATTTCCGATGTCGGCAGGGTGCGGGCGGTAACCCAGGCGGGCGCCGGCAGCGACACCCGCTTCGAGATCGCCACGGGCTACGACACCGCCACGATCGCGCTCGGCGCCTCGATCTCCTGCTCGGGCTGCTGCCTGACCGCGATCGAAACCGGGCCGGGCTGGTTCGCCGTGCAGGTGTCGGCCGAGACCCTGTCCAGGACCACCCTTGGTGGCTGGCAGGTGGGCACCCCGGTGAACCTGGAGCGCTCGCTGCGCATGGGTGAGGAGATCGGCGGGCACCTCGTGTCCGGCCATGTCGATGGCGTCGCCCTGGCCGTGGCCGCCAGCCCCGAGGGCGGCTCGACCCGCTGGCGCATCCGCCCGCCGCCCGCCCTTGCGCGCTACATCGCGCCCAAGGGCTCGGTGGCCGTGAACGGGGTCTCGCTGACCGTGAACGAGGTTGACGCCGAGGGCTTCGGGGTCAACATCATACCGCACACACGCGACGCCACCACCTTCGGCACGCTGCGGCCGGGGGAAGCTGTTAATCTGGAAGTCGACATGCTGGCGCGCTACGTCGCGCGCATACTCGGCAAGGATGCCTGAGCCCCGCCATGACCGCTGAACCGAAGCGCTATTCCTACGACCTCGCCATCTCCCCGCCCGAGGAGATCATCGAGGATGCGCGCGCCGGGCGCATGTTCATCCTCGCCGACGACGAGGACCGCGAGAACGAGGGCGACCTGGTCGTGCCGGCGCAGTTCGCCACGCCCGAGGCGATCAACTTCATGGCCAAGCATGCGCGCGGCCTGATCTGCCTCGCACTCACCCGCAAGCGGGTGGAGGAACTGGGCCTGCCGCTGATGGCCCAGGCCAATGGCACGCGGCATCAGACCGCCTTCACCGTCTCGATCGAGGCGGCCGAGGGCGTTACCACCGGCATCTCGGCCCATGACCGGGCGCATACCATCGCGGTCGCCATCAACCCCGAGCGCACGCGCGACGACATCGTCACGCCCGGGCATGTCTTCCCGCTGATGGCGCGCGACGGGGGCGTGCTGGTGCGCGCCGGCCACACGGAAGCGGCGGTGGATATCGCGCGGCTGGCCGGGCTGAACGCCTCGGGCGTGATCTGCGAGATCATGAACGACGATGGCAGCATGGCGCGCATGCCCGACCTCGTCACCTTCGCGCAGCGCCACGGGCTCAAGCTCGGCACCATCGCCGACCTGATCGGCTATCGCCGCCGCAAGGAAACGATCGTCGCGCGCATGAGCGAGAGCGAGATCGACAGCATGTATGGCGGCCGCTTCCGCATGATCATCTACCGCAACACGGTCGAGTATGCGGAGCATGTGGCGCTGGTGAAGGGCGACATCGCCTCGGGCGGGCCGGTGCTCACGCGCATGCACTCGCTCAACCTGCTCACCGATGTGCTGGGCGACCGAACTTCCGGCGCGGGCTATCATCTCCAGGCCTCGATGCGCCAGATCGGCAACGAGGGCAGGGGCGTGGTCGTGCTGCTGCGCGAGCCGCGCCGCGATACCCTGTCCGATCGCGTCCGCCGCCGCGGCCTGGGCGAGAAGGCCCCGCCCTGGCTGCGCGATTACGGCATCGGCGCGCAGATCCTCCAGGATCTCGGCGTGCGCGAGATGATCCTGCTCACCAACAGCCACCGCACCATCGTGGGGCTTGAAGGCTACGGCCTTCGGGTCGTAAGCCAGCGTCCGATACCGGACCTGACCGGACTGTGATCCCGCCGCCCCTTGCCGAACGGACGCAAGACGCATGACCGACGAGGCCGACTTCAACCCGCCCGCGCCGACGCCGCCGCATATCCTGGTGGTGCAGGCCCCCTACTACCAGGAGATCGCGGCCGGGCTTCTCGCCGGCGTCGAGCAGGAGCTGCGCGCGGCGGGCGCGACCTGGGAGGTGGTCGATGTCGCCGGCGCCTTCGAACTGCCGGCCGCCGTGCGCTACGCGGTGCGGGCGATGAACTTCATCCAGCACACCGGGCGGCGCTGGCACGGCTTCATCACGCTCGGCTGCGTCGTGCGCGGCGAGACCGACCATTACGACCATATCTGCCGCGAAACCGCGCGCGGGCTGATGGACATTTCCGTGCAGTATGCGCTCGCGCTCGGCTTCGGCGTGCTGACGGTGCACAGCTACGACCAGGCCGAGGCGCGCGCCCGGCCGGACGAGCACAACAAGGGCGTCGAGGCTGCGCGCGCCTGCCTGGGCCAGATCGCGCTCAAGCGCCGGCTCGGGCTCTACCGGGAATGAGCAGCGAGGCACGCGCCGCCGGGCGGGCCGACCGGGCGGGCCGCGCGCGCCCGCGCACCGCCGCGCGCGTCGCCGCCGTGCAGGCGCTCTACCAGATCGAGCATAACGACACCGTGGCCGAGCCGGTGATCGAGGAATTCCAGCGCCACCGGCTGCATGCCGAGGCGCGCGCCGCCGAACCGGAAGCGGGCGCGCCGGGCGAGGCCGATGCGCGCCTGTTCGCCGCGATCGTGCGCGGGGCGGCGCGCAACCGTGCCGAGATCGACCCGCTCATCGCCGGTGCGCTGCCGGCGGACTGGGCACTTGACCGTCTCGATCCCGTGCTGCGTGCGCTGCTGCGCGCCGCGGCCGGCGAGCTGCTCGCACCCGACGGGCCGCCGCCGCGCGTGGTGCTGAACGAGTATCTCGATGTCGCGCACAGCTTCTTCTCGGGCCAGGAGCCCGGGCTCGCCAATGGCGTGCTCGACAACATCGCACGCCAGCTCAAGCCGGCCGAGATGGGACCGTCGCGCAAGGCCGGAGCAGACCCGGCCGGCGGCGCCTGAGGCGGCGGGCCGGGGCCGAGGCCGCGCATGACCGCAACCGCCGACACGCCGCCCGCCAATGGCAATCCCCCCGCCGCGCCGCCCGGCGCAGGCGAGTTCGATCTGATCGCGCGTCATTTCCGCCCGCTCGCCGCCAGGGAAGCGGGGGCGCTCTCGCTGCTCGACGACGCGGCGCTGCTGGAACTGCCGCCGGGCGCCAGCCTGGTCGCTGCGGCCGACGCGATGGTGGCCGGCATCCATTTCCTGCCCGACGACCCGCCCGCCCTGGTCGCGCGCAAGCTCCTGCGGGTGAACCTGTCGGACATGGCGGCGATGGGGGCGGAACCGCGCTTCTACCTTCTGACCGTCTCCCTGCCCGCGGACACGCCAGAGCGCTGGGTGGCCGATTTCGCCGCCGGGCTGGCGGCCGACCAGGCGGCCTTCGGGGTGACGCTGGTGGGCGGCGACACCACGCGCACCACCGGCCCGATCGCGCTGTCGCTGACCATCCTCGGCCAGCAGGAGCGGGGGCGGGCCCTGCTGCGCGCCGGGGCGCGGGCGGGCGACGAGATCTGGGTCTCGGGCACGATCGGCGATGGCGCGCTCGGGCTGCTGGCGCTGACCGGCGGGCTCGACGCGCTGCCGGCCGAGGCGCGTGGGGCACTGGTCCAGCGCTACCACCTGCCCGAGCCGCGCGTGGCGCTCGGCCGTCGCCTGGTCGGGATCGCCACCGCCTGCCAGGACGTGTCCGATGGGCTGGTTGCCGACCTGGGCCATATCTGCCGCGCCTCGCGCCTGGCGGCCGAGATCGAGGCCGAGGCGGTGCCGCTTTCCCCGGCGGCCGAGGCGGCGCTTGCCGCCGATCCCTCGCTCCTGGCGCGCATCCTGACCGGCGGGGACGATTACGAGCTGCTGTTCGCGGCCGCCCCCACGGCGGGCGAGTCCTTGCGTGCGATCGGCGCCGCGCTCGGCTTGCGACTGACCCCGATCGGGCGCATGGTTGGCGCCTTGGCGCCGGATGCCGCGAGTCCGGTGCGGGTGCGCCGCGCCGACGGCTCCGTCCTCGTGCTGGAGCGCGGCGGCTGGGCGCATTTCTGACCGCGGCCCGCTACCCCAACTTCCCGCCACGCAAAGACCAGCGCCCATGAGCCTGCCTGCCGCCGCCGCCCATCCGCGCATGAAGCGCGACGTCTGGCTCTTGTTCTTCTGCCAGGGCCTGACCCAGATGGGCATGATCGGCCAGGTCTCCATGTCCGCCCTGATCGGCGCGACCCTGGCCACGGAAAAGACGCTCAGCACCCTGCCGATGGCGGTGCAGATGCTCTCGACCATGCTGGTCGCGATCCCGAGCGCCTACATCATGCGCTATCTCGGGCGGAAGGCCGGCTTCCTGATCGGCGGCGCGATCGGCTTCGTCGGCGCCTGCCTGTTCGTGGTGGCGTTGCAGGTGCACAGCTTCCTGCTCTACTGCATCGCGGCGATGGTCTCGGGCCTCTATTTCGGCATCTCGCAGAACTACCGCTTCGCCGCGGCCGAGGTGGCAACACCGGACTACCGCCCCTTCGCGATCTCGCTGGTGATGGCCGGCGGCGTGCTCTCGGCCGTCCTCGGCCCCGAGCTGGTGAAGTGGACGGTCGATCTCTGGATGCCGGTGCAGTTCTCCGGCACCTACCTGGCCACCGCCGTGCTGCCGCTGATTTCGATGGTGCTGGTGAGCATCGTCAACCTGCCGCCCCCCTTGCCGGCGCGGGCGGGAACCGGGCGGCCGCTCGGCACCATCATGCGCCAGCCCGCCTTCATCGCCGCCGCCGCCAGCGCCATGATCGGCTGGGGCTCGATGAACCTGATCATGGCCTCGACCCCGGTCGAGATGGTGCTGTGCGGCTATTCGGTGAACAACGCCGCTACCATCATCCAGTGGCACGCGCTTGGTATGTACGCGCCGAGCTTCATCACCGGCAGCCTGATCAAGCGCTTCGGCACGCTGCGGATCATTGGAACAGGTGCTGTATTATCAGCAGCTTGCGCGCTGATCTGCACAATCGATCGCGACTTCAGCACCTTCTGGCTCGGCCTTGTCATCCTCGGGATCGGCTGGAACTTCATGTATATCGGCGGCACTGCGCTGCTCGGCACCTCGCACACCGCCGAGGAGCGCAACAAGACCCAGTCGGCCAACGATTTCCTGATGTTCGGCACGGTGACGATGACCGCCTTCACCTCGGGCGCCGTGCACCACGCGCTCGGCTGGGTGGTGCTGAACCTGGCCACCCTGCCGCCCCTGGCGGGGGCAATCCTGCTGCTGTTCTGGCTCGCGCGCCGGCAGGCGCAGGGCACGGCGGTGCTGGCGCGCTAGGTCGCGCGCAAACGCGTGGCATTCTCCGGCGCTGGGCCTCCGGCCGGGTGTTGCACTGCGGTAGCGATTCTGGCATGGTCCGCGCCGCCCGGCGGGGCCCGGAAGGGAGTCGCCGGGCCTTGCGCATGCGCGCGCCCGAAAGGCGTTCGCGTATCCGATCCCGCTCCCTCCGCTGGTTGTGGCACCGCCGCCCTTCGCTCGCTCCGCCTTGAGCTTGCCGGCGCCGCCCCGACCGGATCGATCCAGGAAACGGAACTCCAATGTCCCAAGCCTATTATCTCGTGATCGCCTGCGGCGCCCTGGCCGTTCTCTACGGCGCCTGGGCGGTCAGACAGATCCTCGCCGCGCCGGCAGGGTCGGCGCGCATGCAGGAAATCGCCGCCGCCGTGCAGGAAGGCGCCTCGGCCTACCTCAACCGCCAGTACACGACGATCGGCCTTGTCGGCGTCGTGCTGGCCGTGATCCTGGCGGTGACGCTGGGCGCGCATGTCGGTCTCGGCTTCGTCGTCGGTGCCGTGCTGTCCGGCGCGGCCGGCTATATCGGCATGAACGTCTCGGTGCGCGCCAATGTGCGCACGGCCGAGGCGGCCAAGGGCGGCTTGCAGCCCGCGCTCGATGTCGCGTTCAAGTCGGGCGCGATCACCGGCCTTTTGGTGGTCGGCCTCGGCCTGCTGGGCGTGGCCGGCTATTACGGCGTGCTGCTCCAGTGGAAGGGCGCGGCGACCGACCACAGCCTACGCGCGATCATCGAGGCGCTGGTGGCGCTGTCCTTCGGCGCCAGCCTGATCTCGATCTTCGCCCGCCTTGGCGGCGGCATCTTCACCAAGGGCGCCGATGTGGGCGCCGACCTGGTGGGCAAGGTCGAGGCCGGCATCCCCGAGGATGATCCCCGCAACCCCGCCGTGATCGCCGACAATGTGGGCGACAATGTCGGTGATTGCGCCGGCATGGCCGCCGACCTGTTCGAGACCTACGCCGTGACCGTGGTGGCCACCATGCTGCTCGCCGCCATCACCTTCCCGCTCGCGGGCGGCTCGATGGCGACGATGATGCTCTATCCGCTGGTGATCTGCGGCGTCTGCATCGCCGCCTCGGTGGTGGGCACCTTCTTCGTCAAGATCGGCGCCAATGGCAGCATCATGGGTGCGCTCTATCGCAGCCTGATCGTCACCGGCATCGTCTCGGCCGGGCTGATCCTGGTCGTGACCCACATGATGGTCGGCTTCGGCGCGACGGTTGCCGGTGCCACCGGCTTCGCCGGCGTGACCGGCACCGGCCTGTTCGTCTGCGCCCTGGTCGGCCTGCTCGTCACCGGCCTGATGGTCTGGATCACGGAATACTACACCGGCACCGACTATCGCCCGGTGCGCTCGATCGCCGAGGCCTCGACCAAGGGCCACGGCACCAACGTGATCCAGGGCCTGGCCATGTCGCTCGAGGCCTGCGCCCTGCCGCTGATCGTGATCGCGGCCGGCATCCTGGCCTCCTATCTCGCGGCCGGCCTTTACGGCGTCGGCATCGCCGCCACCACCATGCTGGCGCTGGCCGGCATCGTGGTCGCGCTCGATGCCTATGGCCCGGTGACGGACAATGCCGGCGGCATCGCCGAGATGGCGGGCCTCGACAAGAGCATCCGCAAGTACACCGACGCGCTGGACGCGGTGGGCAACACCACCAAGGCCGTGACCAAGGGCTATGCCATCGCCTCGGCCGGCCTTGCGGCGATCGTGCTGTTCGCGGCCTACATCTACGACCTCAAGCACTACTTCCCGAACGTCGCGGTGAACTTCAGCCTCGAGAACCCCTATGTGGTGATCGGGCTGCTGGTGGGCGGCATGCTGCCCTACCTGTTCGGGGGCCTCGCCATGACCTCGGTCGGGCGCGCCGCCGGCAGCGTGGTCGAGGAGGTGCGCCGCCAGTTCCGCGAGATCCCGGGCATCATGGAGGGCACCGCCAAGCCCGACTACAGCCGGGCCGTGGACCTGCTGACGCGCTCGGCGATCAAGGAGATGATCGCGCCCTCGCTCCTGCCGGTGCTGGCCCCGGTGGTGCTCTACGTCGTGATCTCGATCGTGGGCGGCAAGGCCGCGGCCTTCGCCGCGCTTGGCGCCATGCTGCTTGGCACCATCGTCACCGGCCTGTTCGTCGCCATCTCGATGACCTCGGGCGGTGGTGCGTGGGACAATGCCAAGAAGTACATCGAGGAGGGCAACTATGGCGGCAAGGGCTCGGACGCGCACAAGGCGGCCGTGACCGGCGACACCGTGGGCGACCCTTACAAGGATACGGCCGGCCCGGCGGTGAACCCGATGATCAAGATCATCAACATCGTCGCAATCCTGCTGATCGCGATCCTGGCCGCCCTCGGCGCCTGAGCAGAGCGCCCGCGCGCGGGGCCGGGCAAAGTCCTGGTCACGTGCCGTGGCGGACCCGGCTCGAACACGAAAGAAAAGCTCCGGGCGGGGAACCGTCCGGGGCTTTGCCTTGTCCGGGGCCGTGCCTCACGGGCATTGCCTGGCAGGTATTGCCTTGCGCTGGTCCGGCTGCGGCGGCGCCCGGTTGGCGCAACGCCGCGTGGCTTCAGGAGCCGGGACCGCCGCCGCCGCCCGGCAGGGGCCCGCTGCGCCCGCCCGCGCCGAAGCGACCGATATTGCCGAAAAGCTGCTGGAGGAAGTTGCGTTCCGTGCCCGGGGTGGGCGTGACGCGCGCCACCGGATCGACCGGGCGCATCTCCGATTGCGCCACATTGTCCACCTTCGAGACGATGCCGCGTTCGTCGAAATGGATCGCGACCACCTTCTGGTCGTCCAGCGCCGCCGGCCGGATGATGCGGTTCCGCGACACGGCGCTGACATAGTACCAGGTCGAGTCGGTGAACATGCTGGTGACGTTCGGCGAGCCGAGCAGTGTCGCCACATCGGCGCGCGAATGCACGCCCGGCTGGATCTCGGCCAGCCTTTCCTCGTCCAGCTTGTTGCCGCGCGGGTCGCGCACGGTCTGGAACATGCTGCCGCAGCCGGCCAACGCCAGAAGCGTGCCGGCCATGACCATGCCTGTCAGGCTGCGTCGCATTGCCATCGCTCCGAGCGAACCCCCGTTGCTCCGGCCGAATCCGCCCCGGCCGCAAATCGCTGTTGACCGGCCGGGCCGGACGGCCCTTTCTACAGCAGGCTTGTCCCCGGTTCACCGTGGCCCTGTCAAGGCTCGCGCGGTCCCGCCTGGGTCCGGCCGGGCCGGGCCTTGCCGGCCGGCCGCGTGGGGCCATCTCCTGCCGGGCGAGGCTTGGCGCAACCGGATGGCAGGATTGCGGCGCCCGCGCCCTGATCGAGAACGAGATATCGCACGCACGCCATGGGTCTGCTCAACCTGTTCCGCCGCCGCCCCTATGAACGCACCGCCTACGAGCTTTACGGGGCGGTCGTGGCGCAGGCGCGTTCGCCGGCCTATTACGCCGCGCTCGGCGTGCCCGACAGCGTGCTTGGCCGTTTCGACATGGTCGGGCTGTTCGCTGTGCTGTTGGTTCGCCGCCTGACCAGCGACGCCGATCCGCGCGGGCGCGAACTGTCGCAGGCCGTGTTCGATGCCATGTTCGCCGACATGGACCACAATCTGCGCGAGATGGGCGTGGGCGATCTGGTGGTGGGCAAGCGCATCAAGCGGCTGGCCGAGGCGTTCAACGGCCGCGCCCACGCCTATGACGCGGCGATCGAGGATCCGTCCGACCTGCCGTTGCTCGCCGCCCTGTCGCGTAATGTCTGGCGCAGCGAGGAGATCGCCCCCGGCGCGCCGGCGCTTGCCGCCCATGTTCGCGCCCAGGCGGCGCACCTCGCATCCCAGCCGCTGGCAGACATGCTGGCCGGTGTCGCGCGTTTCCTGCCCGCAGCCGAGACGCATCCGGACGCCGCCCCATGACCGGCAGGCACCGCCAGCCCGCGCCGCGCGAGGAGTTCTCGCGCCCCGTTGCGGTCGATCGCATCCCGCCGGCGGGCGAGGAGAAGCATATCGAAGCCAACGCCGCCGAGTGCCTGGCCCTGGCCCGCCGCTACGATGTCGAGCAGGTGCTGGCGCTTTCGGCCACGCTGCGGCTCGCGCCGCGCCGGGGACGGTCGGTGCATCTGTCCGGCAGCGCGCGTGCGCGTCTGGTGCAGACCTGCGTGATCTCGCTCGATCCCATCGAGACCGAGGCGATGGCCGAGATTGAGACGCTCTATCGTCCCGCGCCCGAGCCCGAGACCGGCCGACCGGGCCGTAAGGACCACACGCTCGACGTGGGCGACATTGATCCCGAGGCCGAGGACGAGGAGTTCTATTCCGGCCCGGCGATCGATCTCGGGGCGGCGGTGGCCGAGGCGATCGCGCTGGCGATCGATCCATACCCGCGCAGGCCTGGGGCGGTGCTGCCCGGCCCGGCAACGCTGGGCGAGGACACCGAGGCCCAGGCCGGGCAGGCGGCGCCGACGGTAACGGGCGAGGGGGCCGCCAAGTCGGCGGGCAAGCGCGCCGCCGGGCCGCCCTCCGCACGGGGCCGCGGGACCGAGGTCGAATCCCCCGCCGGGACAGAACCGCAGGCCGGGCCTGCCAGCCCCTTTGCCAAGCTTGCCGCCTTGCGCAAGACGAAGGGCTGAATTGTCCCGCCGTCGGGGCCACTCGGAGCCCGGAGGCGGACAGGGTGCTTGCGGCTCCGGGTCCGTTCTGCTATCGACCGCCCCTCTGCGGGTCACACCGCTATCTCGTTGAACGACAGACATGTAAAGGGCGAGTGCCATGGCCGTTCCCAAGAAGAAGACGTCGCAGTCGCGGCGCAACATGCGGCGTGCGCACCATGCGCTGTCTCCGAACGCACATGCCGAGTGCCCCAATTGCGGCGAGCTGAAGCGCCCGCACCATGTCTGCCCGTCCTGCGGCTACTATGATGGGCGCGAAGTGGCGGCGGCGGGCGATGCCGTGAAGAAGGCCGTCCGCACCTGATCGCCCGGCCCGGGCCGGCTCCCAGGGCATCAGAGATACGCACGCCATGACCAACGCGTTCACGCTTGCCGTGGATGCGATGGGTGGCGATCGCGCGCCAGAGATGGTGGTCGCCGGGATTGACCAGGCCTGCGAACGCCATCCGGACGCGACCTTCCTGCTGGTGGGTGACGAGGCGAAGCTGGCGCCGCTCCTGGCCAAGGCCAGGCGCGCGCAGACGGCCTGCACGATCCGCCACACCACGGCGATGATCCCGAACGAGATGCGCGCGAGCCAGGCGATCCGCCAGGGCCGCGGCTCCTCGATGCGGCTGGCGATCGACGCGGTGGATGCGGGCGAGGCCGAGGGCGTCGTCTCCGCCGGGAACACGGGCGCCCTGATGGCGCTGGCCAAGATCGTGCTCCGCACCCTGCCCGGCATCGCGCGGCCCGCCATGGCCGCGATCGCGCCCTCGCAGCGCGGTGATGTGGTGATGCTCGATCTTGGCGCCAATGTCGAATGCGATACGCGCAACCTCGTGCAGTTCGCGATCATGGGCGATGTGTTCGCGCGCACCGTGCTCGGCCTGCCCGAGCCGCGCATCGGGCTGATGAATGTCGGCAGCGAGGACATCAAGGGCGACGACCGCGTGCGCGAGGCGGCCAATGTGCTGCGCGCCTCGCCGCTGACCGGGCATTTCCACGGCTTCGTCGAGGGCCACGACATCGCCGCCGGCACGGTGGACGTGGTGGTGATGGACGGATTCACTGGCAATGTCGCGCTCAAGACCGGGGAGGGCGCGCTCAAGCTCACCCGGGACATGCTGAAGCAGGTCTTCACCAGTTCGATCGCCGCGCGCATCGGCTATCTGCTGGCCAGGCCCGCCCTGGTGCGCCTGCGCGAATGGCTCGATCCGCGCCGCTACAATGGCGCGATCCTGCTCGGCCTCAATGGCGTGGTGGTGAAAAGCCATGGCGGCACCGACGCCTTCGGCTTCGCCCACGCCGTGGACGTGGCGATGGACATGGTTACGCATCGCTTCAACGACCTTATCCGCGCCGAGCTTGGCCGTTTCGGCGCCGATGAAAACGGGACGCAGCGCAGCCTGGCAGGCTAGACTGCGCTGTTGCATCAACCCGACTCGCCTTCCCAAGGGACTTCTGCCCTATGGTCGTTCGTTCGCTGATTGCCGGCTGTGGTGCCTACCTGCCGGCCCGTATCGTTTCCAACGCCGAGCTGGCCGAGCGCGTCGAAACCACCGATGCCTGGATCCAGGAGCGGACCGGCATCCGCCAGCGCCATGTCGCGGCCGAGGACGAGGCGACCTCCGATCTTGCCGTCAGGGCCGCCGAGGCGGCGCTGGCCGATGCCGGCATCGCGGCAGCTGCGGTGGACCTGATCATCGTCGCCACCACCACGCCCGACCAGACCTTCCCGGCCACGGCGGCGCGGGTGCAGGCCAAGCTCGGCGTCACCAAGGGCTCGGCCTTCGACGTGCAGGCAGTGTGCTCGGGCTTCGTGTTCGCGCTGGCGATCGCCGACAATTTCATCCGCCTGGGCCAGGCGCGCACCGCGCTCGTGATCGGCGCGGAAACCTTCACCCGCTTGCTCGACTGGGCCGACCGCACCACCTGCGTGCTCTTCGGCGACGGCGCCGGGGCGGTGGTGCTGACGCGCGGCGAGGGCAAGGGCGACACCACGGATCGCGGGGTGCTGACCACCCACCTGCACACCGACGGCGCGCACGCCGACATCCTCTATGTCGATGGCGGCCCGTCTTCGACCATGACGGTCGGGCATGTGCGCATGCTGGGCAAGGAAGTGTTCAAGCATGCCGTGACGCGGCTGGCGGAGTCGGTCGAGGAGGCGCTGGCGGCGACCGGCCTGCCGGCCTCGGCGATCGACTGGCTGGTGCCGCACCAGGCCAACCGGCGCATCATCGACGCCACCGCCCGCAGGCTCGGCCTGTCCACCGAGCGCGTGGTGCTGACGGTCGATCGCCACGCCAACACCTCGGCCGCCTCGATCCCGCTGGCGCTGGCCGAGGCGCGGGCCGATGGCCGCATCCGCCCCGGCCAGCTTGTCCTGCTTGAGGCGATGGGCGGCGGCCTGACCTGGGGTGCGGCGCTGGTTCGCATCTAGGCCGGGCCGGCGTTCCGGCGGCATTGCGGGGCGCGCGGCGCCTTTGTTTCCAGCGTCACGGTAGTCGGTGCATGGGCGCATCTTGGCGCCACGCGCGCGCATGCCCGCAACATCTAGCTATAGTATCGCTGGAGTCGGAGCCCATAGGACTCTGATATTGACGATTTTTCTGCTCATTGCTACGGTGCTGCATCAACCGGCAGGCGCAAGGTCCAGCACATGGCCGAAAATACCGTCACGCGGGCACAGCTCAGCGAGCTGATCTACCAGCAGGTCGGCCTTTCCCGCAACGA
>JADZEB010000059.1 GCA_020850755.1 Alphaproteobacteria bacterium
AATCGCCGCACGGAACAGGGTCGCCGGATCGTCTATGCAACCTTCGACGCCTGCCTGCACGGCGGCCAAGCCGATGTGGAAATCCTCGGCCAGGACGGGTCCCGTCACGTGGTAGCGCTGCGTGAGCATCTCCATGTGCTCGCGCTCCATTGCGGAGAGTCGCCCAAACAGCGCCTTGAGAACCGGCTCTGAAGTCCGCGCCGCGGCGCGCTCATAGAAGGCTTGGCCGCCGAGCTCGATCTGGAAGGCAAGACGGATGGCCTCCAGGCTAACCTCGTCTTCGACACCGCACCGCTCCACCAGCTCGAGCTGGCTGCCGCAGTGTGGACACATGCCATAGGGGAAGGCAAAGCCCTCGCTCACCTTGGCACAGCTCTGGCAACGCCACTGCAGGCTGACCCCGGCGCAGCAGATGTACGACTCATCTGTCTCGAGCGGCCTGTGGCACTTCGGACAGATCCCGGTCCCTGACATGGCTGGGCTCCTCTTGGCTTCAGTGGCGCGGCACAGCGCCGCCCGCCCTCGCACCTGGCTCAAAGACCGAGCCGGTGCCGATCGTACCGCCGGGCTCGAACGCCGCGGCCTCTTCAGCGGACACCGGCCATCTGGCCTTCCCCATCCTAAGCCACGCAGCAATAGCCCTGGCCGCCCGGCGCCCGGCGCCCATCGCCAGAATTACGGTGGCGCCGCCCGTGACGATGTCGCCGCCGGCGTAAACGCCCGCGAGGCTCGTGCACTGGGTCTGATCATCGGCGGCGATATTGCCCCAGCGATTGAGCGCCAGGCCAGGCGTCGCCTGGCCAATGATCGGGTTAGGCTTGGTGCCGAGCGCGTAAATGATCGTGTCGCATTCCAGCGCGACGAATTCATCGAGCGGCACCGGCTTGCGGCGGCCGCGCTCGTCCGGCTCGCCGAGCGTCATCTTCTGCACCGCAATGCCGCGCACATCCCCTGCCTCATCGAGCAGGATTTCCACTGGTCCGTGCAGGAAGAAGAACTCGACCCCCTCCTCGCGCGCGTGCCGAAGCTCCTCGACGCGCGCCGGCGCCTCCGCCTCCGAGCGGCGGTAGACACACCGCACGGTCTCGATGCCCAGGCGCCGTGCCACCCGCAGACAGTCCATTGCGGTATTGCCGGCACCGATGACTACTAGACTCTGGCCGCGGCTGATCGGCGTGTCGAGGTATGGGAAGCGGTCGCCGCCCATCAGGTTCACGCGGGTCAGGAACTCGTTCGCCGAATACACCTGCCCGGCGTTCTCGCCGGGAATGCCGAGGAAAGCCGGCGCGCCGGCGCCGGCGCCGATGAACACGGCGTCATAGCCCATCCGACCCATGAGGTCGGCGAGGGTGAAGGTCTTGCCGATGACCTTGTTGGTCTCGAAGCGCACGCCCCTCTCGCGCAACCGCTCGATCTCGCGCTCGATGATGTGGCGCGGCAGGCGGAAGCGGGGGATGCCGTACTGGAGCACGCCGCCCAGCACGTGCAGCGCCTCGTACACGGTGGCGCTCGCGCCGAAGCGCACCAGGTCGGCCGCGGCTGCGAGGCCCGCAGGGCCGGAGCCGACGATCGCGACCCTGCCGAGCGATTGTTCGACCACCGCTGGAGCCACCTTGTTCAGGCGGGCGTGGTCGCCGACGAAGCGCTCCAGCCGCCCGATGCCAACCGATTCGAGCTTGCGCCCCTTGCTGCGCACCAGGATGCACTGCGCCTCGCACTGCGTCTCCTGCGGGCACACGCGCCCGCAGACCGAGGGGAAGATGCTGGAATCGTGGATGGTCTCGAGCGCGCCGTCGAAGTCGCGGACCAGGATCTTGCGGATGAAGGTCGGGATGTCGATCCCCACCGGGCAGCCGGCGATGCACGGCGCCTTGGCGCACTGGATGCAGCGCTCGGCCTCGCGCAGCGCCTCGGCGACCGAGTAGCCGAGATTGACCTCCTCGAAGTCCTGCGCCCGCTCCCGCGCATCGCGCTCAGGCATCGGCACCTGCGTCGGCTCGAGCGCGGCGAACTTCTTGTAGTTGCGCCGACCATCGACGACCAGCTGCTGTTCGACCTGGCAGGCGTGGTTGAAATCCTCGTTGGCCTCGGCCTCCTGGCGCTGGAAGCGCTTCTGGCGCGCGTGCAACGCCTTGAAGTCGACCTGGTGGCCGTCGAAGTCGGGGCCGTCGACGCACGCGAACTTGACCTCGCCGCCGACCGTCACGCGGCAGGAGCCGCACATGCCCGTGCCGTCCACCATGATCGTGTTGAGCGATACCAGCGTGCGCACGCCGAACGGACGGGTGGTCTCGGCGCAGGCCTGCATCATCGGCAGCGGTCCGATCGCAATCACCAGATCCGGGCGGTCGCGCTCCAGCACCTCCTGCAGGGCGGCGGTGACCAGCCCCGGCCGGCCGTAGCTGCCGTCGTCGGTGGCGATGATCAACTCGTCCGTCTGGCCGCGGAACTTCTCCTCCCAGAACACCCGCGAGCGGCTGCGGAAGCCCATGATGGCCGTCGTGCGATTGCCCGCCTCGCTGAACGCACGCAGCTGCGGGTAGATCGGCGCGACGCCCAGGCCGCCGCCGACCAGCACCACGTGGCCCACCTTTGCGATGTGCTGCGGCAGGCCGAGCGGGCCGACGAAATCCGGGAAGCTGTCGCCCGTCCGGAATTCGTCGCGCATCTCGTGGGTCGTCTTGCCCAGCGTCTGCACGACCATCGTGATGGTGCCGCGCTCGCGGTCATGGTCGGCGACGGTGAGCGGGATGCGTTCGCCGCCGTCGTAGAGGCGCAGCATGACGAAGTGCCCCGGCTGCGCCGCGCGTGCGACGTCCGGCGCCTCGACCTCCCAGAGGAAGGTCGTGTCGGTCAGGTCCTCCCGCCGAACGATCGAGTACATCGCACACCTGGAATCGTGCCGCAGCCCGGGCGCGTCGCTCGGGCCGAGCGCGGCCCGTAAGGCCCCGCACCCCCGCGGTAGCCGTTGAATACAATCATACTGGTACCACAATACCGATTTAGCGTCAAACCGCGAGACGCCCGTGAGCTCTGGCGCCTCCGTCCGGCGGCCCCCGCGCCCGCTTCAGATGTCCAGATTCGCGACCGCCAGAGCGTTCTTCTCGATGAATTCGCGGCGCGGCTCGACCTGATCGCCCATCAGCGTGGTGAAGATCTCGTCCGAGGCGACCGCGTCCTCGATGCGTACCTGCATCAGCCGCCGGGTCTCGGGGTTGATGGTCGTCTCCCACAGCTGCTCGGCATTCATCTCGCCCAGGCCCTTGTAGCGCTGGATGGTCTGCCCCTTGCGCGCCTGCGCGAACAGCCAGTCGATCGCCTCCCGGAAGGAACCGACGTCCTGGCGCTCGCCGCCACGAATGACGTAGGCGCCCTCGCCGATGAGGCCCGACAGCGTCTGGCCCAGCTCGGCGATGCGGCGGTATTCCGCGGAGTCGAAGAACTCGCGCGGCAGCTGCTTGTCGCTCACCAGGCCATGCTCGGTGCGGTGCACGACGATGCGGGGCGCATGGCCGTCGGCAGCCGCCCGCAGCTCCACGCGATAGCTGCGCGCGCCGTCGTCACGTGCATTGAGCGCCTCCTGCAGGCCGGCACACCAGCCGCGGAGGAATTCCGGCTGATCGAAGTGCGCCGACGTGACCTCCGGCTGATGGATCAGCTGTTGCAGCAGCCGCTCGTCGTAGCGGCGCG
>JADZEB010000060.1 GCA_020850755.1 Alphaproteobacteria bacterium
GCCGCGCCCTGGGCGATGACCGGCCATGTCGTCTACGATGCGATCGACCCGGACGCGCCGGCCACCATCTCGGCCACCCTGGTCCGCCGCCTGATCCGCAAGGCGATCGGGTTCAAGGGGCTGCTGCTGTCTGATGATCTGGCGATGAAGGCGCTATCCGGCAGCCCGGCCCGGAACGCCGCCGCCGCACTCGCCGCCGGCTGCGACATCGCGCTGCATTGCCCCGGGCGGCTGGACGAGATGAAGGCAATCGCCGCCGCCGTGCCTGCGCTGTCCCCCGCCTCCCTGCGCCGTGTCCGCGCCGGGCGGCGGATGGCCGCGCGGGCGGCCAGGGCCGCGCCCCCCTTCGACCGGACGGCCGCGCTGGTACGGCTGGACGCGCTGCTTTCGCGCGTGGCGTAATGGCGCGCGGCGTAACCAGCCGCGAGGCGCGGGCGAAGGGGCGGTGATGGATCAGGCCTGGGTGCAGACCCTTTTCACGGCCTCGGCCTATGTGCTGCCGACGCTGATCGCCATCACCTTCCACGAGGCTGCGCACGCCTATGCCGCGCGCATGCTGGGCGACGACACTGCCCATCGCATGGGCCGCGTCAGCCTCAACCCGCTGCGCCATGTCGATCCGTTCGGCACGCTCCTGCTGCCGGCACTGCTGATCGCGGGCCAGCTCGCGAGCCTGGGCGAGGTCCGCTTCCTGTTCGGCTACGCCAAGCCGGTGCCGGTCGATTTCCGCAACCTCTACAAGCCGCGCCGCGACATGATGCTGGTCGCCGCCGCCGGGCCGGCGATGAACCTGGTGCTGGCCTTCATCTCGGCCCTGATCCTGGCCCAGATCGGCGACCTCAGCGTGCCGAACATGCCGGTTTCCCTGCTGCCGCCTGATTTCTGGGCGGGGCTGTGGGGGCGGTTCAACCTGCTCCGCTCGGTGCAGATGAACCTCGTGCTGATGCTGTTCAACCTGCTGCCGATCCTGCCGCTCGATGGCGGGCGCATCCTGTTCGGCCTGCTGCCCTACCGGCTGGCGATGCTCTACGCCGGCACGGAGCGCATCGGCATCCTGGTGGTGCTGCTGGGCTTCCTGGTGCTGCCCGAGGCGCTGGCCAGTGCCGGCATCGAACTCCGGCCGCTGGAATGGGCGCTCGCCGGCCCGCTCGATTTCATGGTGCGACTGGTTTTCGCGGCGGCGGGATACTAGTCTCGGCGCATGAGCGAATCGAGTCAGGCCGCCCCCCGCTTCGAGGAGGATGCCGGCCCCGCCAGGCTGTTGCCGGGCGGGGATCTGGCGGCGTTCCGCGTCGCGCTGGACGGGTTCGACGGGCCGCTCGACATGCTGCTGGCGCTGGCGCGCGATCAGAAGGTCGATCTCGCCCGCATCTCGATCCTGGCGCTGGCCGAGCAGTATCTTGCCTTCATCGAGCAGGCGCGCGCGCTCCGGCTGGAGGTCGCCGCCGATTGGCTGGTGATGGCCGCATGGCTCGCCTACCTCAAGTCGCGGCTGCTGTTGCCCCCGCCGACCGAGGAGGCGGGCAGCGAGCCCTCGGCCGAGGAGATGGCAGCGGCGCTGACCTTCCAGTTGCAGCGGCTCGAGGCGATGCAGGATGCCGGACGCAGGCTGATGGCACGCGCGCGGCTCGGGGTCGAGGTGTTCCGCCGCGGCCGGCCCGAGCTGTTCATCACCAGCGTGCCGGGCGCCTGGCAGAACACGTTGCAGGAGCTGATTGAGGCCTATGCCAACACCCAGGCACGCGCCGAGGACGGCACGCTGCATGTCGAGCCGGTGCGGTTCTGGACCGTGCAGGACGCGCTCGAACGGCTTGCCGGCATGATCGGGGCGCTGCCCGACTGGGCCGAGCTGTCGCGCTTCCTGCCCGAGCAGGTGGAGCCGGGCCTGCCCACGCGCGCGGCGCTGGCGGCAACCCTGCTCGCGACGCTGGAGATGGCCAAGGCCGGCAATATCGCGCTCCGCCAGGAGCAGGCATTCGGCCCGATCTGGGTCAAGCGTAGCAAGGCAGGCGCATGAGCAAGCGCAGTAAGGACGAAAGTGCCAGGGCCGCGGAAGTTGCGGGCGAGGCCGCACAGGAGGCCGAGGCAGCACCCGCGACCGAGGTCGCCGCGGCCGAGGTCGCGCCGGCCGAGGTCGCCGCAGGCGAGGCGGTCGTGGCCGGCGACGATGGCGCTGCCCCACAGGCCGCCGAGGCTGCCCCCGCCACCGACCCCGCCACCGACCCCGCCACCGGGACGGTGCCGGGGGTGGACCCGGGGCATCTGCGGCTAGCCGAGGCCCTGCTGTTCGCCTCGGCCGAGCCGGTCGGCGCGGCGGCACTCGCCCGCCATCTGCCGGAAGGCGCGGATATCGGCGCGACGCTCGGGGCGCTCCAGGCGCTCTATGCCGGACGCGGGGTCGAACTTGTCGCGATGGGCGAGCGCTGGCAGTTCCGCACCGCCCCCGATCTCGCCCCCGTGCTGGCGCGCACCATCGAGCAGCCGCGCAAGCTTTCCCGCGCGGCGGTGGAGACGCTGGCCGTGATCGCCTACCACCAGCCCGTTACCCGCGCCGAGATCGAGGAGATCCGCGGCGTGGCGGTGGGGCAGGGCACCATCGACATCCTGTTCGAGGCCGGCTTCATCCGCCCGCGCGGCCGCCGCCAGACCCCGGGCAAGCCGGTGACCTGGGGCACGAGCGAGCAGTTCCTGACCCATTTCGGCTTGGGCTCCCTGAACGATCTGCCCAACCTCGCCGAACTGAAGGCCGCCGGCCTGCTCGACAAGCGCCCTGCCGTGACCGCCTATGCCGAGCGTGCGGGCCTTCTGCCGCGTTCGGAGGAGCGCGAAGCGGCGCTGGCCGCCGCCCCGCCGGGCGAGGCGGCCGAGGCCGCGGCCGAGGCCGAGCAGTTCCAGCCGCTCGCGTCGGAGGACGGCAACGGCGCGGGCAAGCCCAGCGCGGATGCGGCAAAGGGCGGCATGTAGCGCCGATGGCACTGCATTTCGAAGGCATCCACCACCGCTACGACAGCGTCGAGGTCCTGCGCGGGATCGATCTGCATATCGAGCATGGCGAGATCGTCTGCCTGCTCGGCCCCTCGGGCTGTGGCAAGACCACGCTCCTGCGCCTTGCCGCTGGGCTTGAGCGGTTGCAGGCCGGACGCATCACGGTCGAAGGCAGGCTGATGGCAGATGCCAGCCACTCCGTCCCGCCCGAGGAGCGGGGGGTGGGGTTGTTGTTCCAGGACTTCGCCCTCTTTCCGCACCTGTCGGTGTGGGACAATGTCGCCTTCGGCCTCAGCCACTGGGCGGCGGACGAGCGCACCGTGCGCGCCGACGAGGTGCTGCGCCAGGTCGGCATGATCGATTTCGCCGACGCCTTCCCGCACACGCTTTCCGGCGGCCAGCAGCAGCGCGTGGCGCTGGCGCGCGCACTGGCGCCCAAGCCGCGCGTCGTATTGCTGGACGAACCCTTCTCGGGCCTGGACACGAGGCTGCGCGATCGGGTGCGCGACGATACGCTGCATGCGCTGCAGGAAAGCGGCACGGCGGCGATGATGGTCACCCACGATCCCGAGGAGGCCATGTTCATGGCGGACCGGATCGCGGTGATGAGCGAAGGCCGCATTCTGCAGGTCGGCAGCCCCGCGACCCTGTATCAGCGGCCCGCAAGCGGCTTCGTTGCCGCCTTCCTGGGCGAAATTAACCGGCTGGAAGGACGGGCCAGTGGCGGCGTGGTGCCGACCCCGCTTGGCCGCCTGCCGGTTTCCGGCATGGCCGAGGGCCAGGCGGTGGAAGTGCTGATCCGCCCCGAGGGACTGCGCCTGCTGCCCGCCGGGGCCGAAGGCGCCACTCCGGCCGTGGTGGAAGCCTCGCGCATGCTCGGGCGCACCACCATGGTCCACCTGCATGTGGAAGGGCCGGGCGGCCGTCCGATGCACCTGCATGCCCGCGTGCCGAGCGAGGTTTCGCTTGCGCGCGATACGCCGGTGGCGGTGGCGCTGGACGAGGCGCGCACCTATATCTTTCCGGTCGGCACCGGCACGGCAGCCGGATAGGGATTGGCTGCCGGACGCTTCCCTCCGGCGCGTTGATGCAGAAGGGGGTTTCTGCCATGATCCGGCCCCGCTTCCGGGGCAGGGGTCCCCGATCCGGCCATTTGGTCGCCTTTGTCCCCGTGAGGACGCCATGCCCATCGGCTTTGCAGAGTTCGCGATCCTTGCGCTCGTCGTCCTGGTCCTGTTCGGTGGAGGCAAGATATCCGGACTGATGGGCGATATCGGGCGCGGCCTCACCTCGTTCAAGCGCGGCCTGGCCGAGAGCAAGGACGAGGGCTTCCTGGGCGCTGGCAAGCCGGGCGCGGCATCCAAGCCTGCCGAGGCTCCCGTCCGCCCCGACAACCGCACCGCCTGAGCGCAGGCCGCGTGTTCAGATTCGCTTCCAGGACCTAGGCACAGCGCTCGATGTTCGATATCGGCTGGGAGGAGCTTCTGGTAGTCGGCCTGGTGGCGATGATCGTCATCGGGCCCAAGGACCTGCCCGAGGTGATCCGCACCGTCGGCGGCTGGATGCGCAAGGCCCGCCAGATGGCCGGCGAGTTCCAGGGCCATGTCGACCAGATGCTGAAGGATACCGAACTCGCCGACGTGAAGAAGAAGTTCGACGAGGTGCGCGGCTTCGACATCAAGGAGGAGATCGCCAAGGCGGTCGATCCCAAGGGCGAGGTGCGCGACGCGCTTTCGGCGCCAGACCTCGACACGCCGTCGATCGGCGCCAGCAGCGGCGCGCCAACCCCCAGCATCGGCACAGCGTCAGCACCACCGGCAACGCCCGCGGCGGGCGAACCGCCGGCCCCCGCACTGGCTTCGCCGGCTTCCGCCACGTCCGCGCCAGCGATCGCTCCGACCCAGCCGGGCGGCAGCTACTGGCACCCCGAGCTTGAGGACGCGCCCGCCTTCGTGCCGCCCGAATTCGTGCCGTCCAGGCCGGTTGCATCCGCCGCCGCCACGCTGCCGCCCGAGCCTGCGGCCGCGCCCGCGCCGCCCGCCTTCATCCCGCCGCCGGCCGAGCCCGATGCCGCCGCCGCGCGCCCCTGACCCATACCTGCAAGAGCGGCACCGTGGCTGACAAGAAACCCGACACCGAAAAGACCGAGGACGAACTCGACGACAAGACGATGCCGCTGCTCGATCACCTGATGGAGCTGCGCCAGCGCCTGATGTGGTCGGTTGCCGCCTTCATCGTCTCCTTCGGCGCCTGCTACTACTTCTCCGAGCCGATCTACCGCTTCCTGGCCCAGCCGCTCGCCGACATCCTGGTCAAGCAGGGCTGGGGCGAGCCGCGCATGATCTACACCGCGCTCTACGAGGCGTTCTTCACCTACCTGAAGGTGGGGTTCTTCGGCGCGGCCTTCATCAGCTTCCCGGTCTTCGCCCACCAGATGTGGCTGTTCATCGCGCCGGGCCTCTATCGCAACGAGAAGGCGGCGCTGCGTCCCTTCCTGCTCGCCAGCCCGGTGCTGTTCCTGGCCGGGGCGTCGATGGTCTACTACTTCGTCATGCCCTTCGCCTGGCAGTTCTTCCTGAGCTTCCAGGCCCCACCCACCGCCGGCAACCTGCCGATCGAGTTGCAGCCCAAGGTGGGCGAGTATCTCTCGCTGGTGATGACGCTGATCTTCGCCTTCGGCATCGCCTTCCAGCTACCGGTGCTGCTGACACTGCTCGCGCGCGTGGGCATCATCACGCCCGAGGGCATGGCAGCCAAGCGGCGCTACGCGATCGTCGGCATGTTCGTCGTCGCAGCGGTGCTGACACCGCCCGACGTGATCACCCAGATCGGGCTCGCAGTGCCGCTGATCCTGCTCTACGAGCTGTCGATCATCATGGCGCGGATGATGCGCAAGAAGGCCGAGGAGGCGAACGCCTCGTCCTGAGGCGCGCTGCCCCGCCCGCCCGTTGCCGCCGCGCCTCCGCCCGCCAAGTCCACGCCAAGCCAAGCCCCAGGCCCGCCATGCTCGACCTCCGCTGGATCCGCGACAATCCCGACGCCTTCGATGCCGGCCGCGCCCGCCGCGGATTGCCGCCGATGGCGCCGCGGATCCTGGAGCTTGACCGCGCCCGGCGCGCCAGGCAGACCGCGTTGCAGGAGATCCTCGCCCGGCGCAACGCGCTGTCGAAGGAGATCGGCCAGGCCCGCGCCAAGGGCGGCGATGCAACCGCGCTCATGGCCGAAAACACCGCGCTCAAGCAGCAGGCCGAGGTGCTGGAGGCCGAGGACAAGCAGGCCGGCGCCGAGATCGACGCGCTGCTCGCCAGCCTGCCCAACCATCTCGATGCCGATGTGCCCGACGGCGCCGATGCCGATGCCAACCAGCGTCTCCGCCAGGTGGGGGAGCCGGCCTCGCTCGGCTTCCCGGCCAGGCAGCATTTCGAGCTCGGCGAGGCGCTCGGCCTGATGGATTTCGACGCTGCGGCTAGGCTGTCAGGCGCGCGCTTCACCGTGCTGCGCGGCGCGCTCGCCCGGCTCGAACGCGCGCTCGGCCAGTTCATGCTCGACATCCACACGAGCGAGTTCGGCTACACCGAGGTCTCGCCGCCGCTCCTGGTCAAGGACGAGGCCGCCTTCGGCACCGGCCAGCTGCCCAAGTTCGGCGAGGACCTGTTCCGCACCAATACCGGGCTCTGGCTGATCCCGACCGCCGAGGTGCCGCTGACGAACCTTGCCGCCGGGCAGATCATCGCCGAGGAGGCGCTGCCGCACCGCTACACGGCGCTCACCGCCTGCTTCCGCTCCGAGGCCGGCGCGGCCGGACGCGACACGCGTGGCATGCTGCGCCAGCACCAGTTCTACAAGGTGGAGCTGGTGTCCATCACCACGCCCGAGCAGTCCACCGCCGAGCATGAGCGCATGACCGCATGCGCCGAGACGGTCCTGAAGCGGCTCGGCCTGGCCTATCGCGTCATGCTGCTCTGCGCCGGCGACACCGGCTTCGGCGCGGCCAAGACCTACGATATCGAGGTCTGGCTGCCGGGGCAGGGGGCGTGGCGCGAGATCAGCTCCTGCTCGAACTGCCGCGACTTCCAGGCCCGGCGCATGGGCGCGCGCTGCCGCCCGCAGGGCGGCAAGGGCACGCGCTTCGTCCACACGCTGAACGGCTCGGGCATCGCGGTCGGGCGCGCGCTGATCGCAGTGCTGGAAACCTACCAGCAGCCGGACGGCAGCATCCTCGTGCCCGAGGCGCTGCGCCCCTATATGGGCGGGCTCGACCGCATCGCGAAGGACTGAGCCGCGCCCATGCCCGCCCTGCCGCCGATCACCGACCTGTCGCGCGCGCGCATCCTGGTGACGAACGATGACGGCATCAACGCGCCCGGCCTGCGCGCGCTTGAGCGCGTGGCGCGCTCGCTGTCGCGCGATGTCTGGACGGTGGCGCCCGAGACGCAGCAGAGCGCCGTCTCGCACGCGCTGACGATCCGCCGCCCGCTGCGCCTGGTGCGCATGGGGCCGCGCCGCTTCGCGGTGGAAGGCACGCCCACCGATTGCGTGCTGATCGGCGTGCACGAGGTGATGCAGGGCCGCGCGCCCGACCTGGTGCTTTCGGGCGTCAACTGGGGCGCCAATCTGGGCGAGGACATCACCTATTCCGGCACCGTCGCCGCGGCGATGGAAGGCGCGCTGCTTGGCCTGCGGGCGGTGGCCTTCTCGCTCGATATCCGCAACGGGGTGCCGCGCTGGGAGACGGTGGTCCGCCATGCCCCCATCATCCTCGGGCGGCTTGTCGGCGCGCCCTGGCCGGCCGAGACGCTGGTGAACGTCAATGTGCCGAACCTGGCCCCGGACAAGGTGCAGGGCATCCGCGTCGTGGCGCAGGGGCGGCGCAAGGAGGCGCTGGCGATCGATCGGCGCACCGACCCCGACGGGCGGCCGTATTACTGGATGCTCGACTATGGCAAGGAGGCGCGCCAGCCCGAGGGCACCGACCTCGGCGCGATCGCCGAAGGGGCCATCACCATCACGCCGCTGACGATAGACTTCACGCAGCGGCGATTCCTGGCGACACTGCGCGAGCGGTTCCGCTAGAGCAGCGTCCGACGGGGGGCAGGCACAGCCGCGCGCAGGAAGGGGCGGGCCCAGCATGTCGCAATACATCCAGGACCAGAAAAAGATCCGCCTGCTGCTGGAACTGCGCCGGGCCGGGGTGACGGATACGCGTGTGCTGTCGGCGATCGAGCGCGTGCCGCGCGACCAGTTCGTGCCGGATACCTTCCGCGACCAGGCCTGGGAGAACCGGCCGCTGCCGATCGGCAAGGGCCAGACCATCAGCCAGCCCGAGGTGGTGGCGCTGATGACCCAGGCGCTCCAGGTCTCCGACCGGCACAAGGTGCTGGAGATCGGCACCGGCTCGGGCTACCAGGCGGCGGTGCTGTCCTATCTCTGCCGCCGGCTCTACACCATCGAGCGGCACAAGGTCCTGCTCGAAGAGGCCGAGACGCGCTTCCGCGCGCTCAAGCTCACCAACATCGTCACGCGCTGGGGCGACGGCACGCTCGGCTGGCCCGAACAGGCGCCATTCGACCGCATCCTGGTCACGGCGGCGGCGCGCTCGCGCCCCGAAACCCTGCTCGCGCAGCTTTCCGACCAGGGCGGCATCATGATCACGCCCATGGGCGCCGATGCCTGGGAGCAGGCGGTGTGGCGATTCACCCGCACCAAGGACGGCTTGCAGGAGGAGATGCTGTGGCCGGTGCGGTTCGTGCCGCTGATCCCGGAGCCGGGGCAGCAGTAGCCTGAATCAAAGGCTTGCGCCGCACTTCTCGTTCGCCATATAAACGCCATAGATCCGAGGAAGGCTGCCCCTTTCGGGAGTGGACAGCCATGGCCGCAATGCAGGCGGGCAGGTTCCAGCGACTGGCCAGGATCGGCGTGCGCGTCCGTGCCGCCGGCTCGGTCCTGCTTGTCCTGGGCGTGGCAGCGGCCTGCACCGGTTCCGCCCCGCCGCCCGCGCCGGTCACGCTCGCCGATGGCAGCAGCGCCGTCACGGTCGGGCGCAGCGACACGCTCTACGACATCTCGCGCCGGCACCGCGTCGCCATCCGCGACCTGGTGGTGATGAACGGCCTGCCGCCGCCCTACACGGTGCGGCCGGGACAGAGCCTGCGCCTGCCGGCGCCGGGCGCGATGCCGGGCGCGATTCCGGGAGCAATGGCCGCCGTCGGCGCCGGTGCCGCGGCGATGGTCGGCGGCGGCACGATCGAGGCGACGCCGCTTGCTCCACCGCCACACACCGCCCGGCCGGCGCCAACGCCCGGTCAGTCGGCGGCGCAGGGGCCGGCCGCTGGCGCTGTCGGCGCCGCACTGCCCGTGCCCCCGGCAGCCACGCCGCCGGCCGCCACGCCGCCAGGGCCAGGTCCCGGCTCCGGCCCCGTGGCGCTGCTGCCCGTGCCGCCGCCGCGCGCGAGCGAGCCCGCCACCGAGGCGCGGCCCGAGCCATCCGCAGCTGGCATCGCCGCCGCGCTCGACCGGGCGCCGCTGGAGCCTTCGCCGCCGCCCCGGCAGGCGGCGGGCCCGGTGCCACTGCCATTGCCGCCTGTCGCCTCTGCGACTGTCGCTTCTGGGCCTGTCGCTTCTGGGCCTGCCGCCTCGGCGCCGCCAGATCCTGCCCAGCCTCCGTCACCGCGCGCCGCCAGCCCGTCGGGTCCGGCCATGTCCGAGCCGCCGGCGCCGCGGGCGGTCAGCGCCAGCGGCTTCCAGTGGCCGCTGCGCGGCGACCTGCTCAACGGCTTCGGGCGTGGCGGCGGCGGGCTGGTCAATGACGGCATCAACATCGCCGCCCCGCGTGGCGCCACGGTCTATGCCGCGCAGGCCGGGTTCGTCGCCTATGCCGGCAACGAGATCCGCGGCTACGGCAATCTGGTCCTGCTGCGCCACAGCTCGGGCTGGGTCACGGCCTACGGCCACAATGACGCGATCCTGGTCCGCCAGGGCGAGACTGTGCGGCGTGGCCAGCCGATCGCGCGGGTTGGCGCCTCGGGCAGCGTGGGCGCGCCGCAGCTCCATTTCCAGATGCGCCGCCTTGGCCGCCCGGTCGATCCGCTGCGCTACCTGCCGACGCAACTCGCCGGACGCTGAGCCCCGCGCCCGCGCGCGGGCCCCTCAGTCCAGCCGCTTGCCGAGCCGCCCGGCAAGGTCCTGCACGAACTGCCAGGCGACGCGCCCCGAGCGCGCTCCGCGCGTCATCTGCCATTCCACCGCCTCGGCGTGCAGTGCCTCGGTCCGCACGTCGAGCCCGTAATGGCGGGCATAGCCTTCGACCATCGCGAAATAGGTGTCCTGGTCGCAATTGTGGAAGCCGATCCAGAGGCCGAAGCGATCGGACAGCGACACCTTCTCCTCGACCGCCTCGCCGGGATTGATGGCGGTCGCGCGCTCGTTCTCGATCATGTCGCGCGGCATCAGGTGGCGGCGGTTGGAGGTGGCGTAGAACACGACATTGTCGGGCCGCCCCTCGATGCCGCCTTCCAGCACGGCCTTGAGCGACTTGTAGTCGGTATCGCCGGCATCGAAGGACAGATCGTCGCAGAACAGCACCGCGCGCCGCGGCGCGCCGCGCAACAGGCCGAGCAGGGCGGGCAGGGTGCCGATCTCCTCGCGGTGGATCTCCACCAGCACGAGCGCACCCGGCCGTTCGGCATTGATGGTCGCGTGCACCGCCTTGATGAGCGAGCTCTTGCCCATGCCGCGCGCGCCCCACAAGAGCGCGTTGTTGGCGGGCAGGCCCTCGGCGAAGCGGCGGGTGTTGGCAAGCAGCAGGTCGCGCTGCTGGGTAATGCCTTGCAGCAGCACGAGATCGACGCGGCTGACCGAGGGCACCGGCAACAGCGCCTGGCGCTCGGCCGACCAGATGAAGGCGTCCGCCGTGTCCAAGTCGGTGCGCCCAGGCGGAGGCGGGGCAAGCCGTTCCAGCGCCTCGGCGATGCGACGGAGGAGCGCATCCGTGCCCGGCGCGGCAAGCGGCGGGCGGGTCGTGGCGCGCGCAAGCTTGGCGGCGGATCGGCGCTTTGGTGTCGCGGGCGGCTTCGGCTTGGGCATCGTGGCGGATCGGCTCGACGGCGGGTGGGGAACTGTGCCCGAGGGGAGCCCGAGGGCGCGGCACGCTAGGCCAGGGCGGCGCGGCACGCAAGCATCGGGCGCCGCGGGCGGGCGGATCGGTTCCGCTGGCAGGCTCGCCGCCCCGCCGCTATAGTCCCGCGCCTTCGGCCCGCCCCGGCCTTGCCCGCATCCGGGCAGGCGCCGCCGGCCGCTCCCAATCCGCCCGCGACGAGGACCGGACCCACAATGCTGATCTCTCCTGCCTATGCCCAGGTGCCCGGCGCCGATCTCGGCTCGCTGACCCAGCTCATGCCGCTGATGCTGATCTTCGGCGTGTTCTACTTCATCATGATCCGGCCGATGCAGAAGCAGAAGCGCGAGCATGGGGCGATGCTGGCTTCGCTCAAGCGCGGCGACCAGGTCGTGACCGGGGGCGGGATCATCGGCACCGTGATCAAGGTGTTCGAGGACCGCGACGAGGTGGTGATCGAGATCGCCAAGGATCTGCGCGTGAATGTGGTGAAAAGCACCATCACCAGCCTGCTTGCACCGCCCGAGGCCCAGGGGGCGGCCCAGGGTGCTGCCCAGGGCGCAGCCCAAGGCGCGGCAGCGCAGCCCAAGGCGGCACCTGCCAACGACGCGGCCCCTGCGGCCGAGGCGAGCCAGGGCATGGCCATGCCCACAATGCAGGCCAAGCCCGCCGAGCAGCCCGAGGGCGAGCAGCCCCAGCCATCGCCCGGCCCCGCGCCCAATTCCGGATCGTGGCGCAAGAACTGACGCACATACCGGTGCGCCGGGAGCCTGGCCAGGCAGAAGCGGCCTAGCGCCGTGGCCGCGTCCGGCCCGCCTCCGTCCCCCGACCGCCCGGTCCTGCACGGCTATGGCGCGGGCGGCTTCCGGATCAGCGGCCAGCGCTGGCAGGGCGCGGTGCTGATCCTGCCCGACCGCGTGCTGGCCTGGCCGGTAGCCGAGCTTGCCGTGGCGACGCCGGAAAGCCTCGCCGCGCTGCTGGCCCTGGAGCCCGGCCGCGTCGAGGTGCTGATCGTCGGCACCGGCGCGGGCGCGGGCCTCGTGCCCAAGCCGGTGCGCGAGGCGCTGGCCGGGCACGGTATCGGGGTCGAGGTGATGAACACCGGGGCGGCCTGCCGCACGCTCGCGGTTCTGACCGCCGAGGGCAGGCGCGTGGCCGGGGCGCTCCTGCCGGTCTAGCCCGGGTTCGGCCTAGCTCGTGCACTTCCAGAACATCAGCTTGCCGGGATAGCCGGCGAGCTGGCGCAACTTGCCGCCGAGCGAGACGACCAGCTTGCCGTCGAACAGGTCCCAGTGATCGCCGGTCGCGAACTTGTCGTCCATCTGGTAGAGGATCGGCACCGGGAAGAAGGACGTCACCACGCTGCGCGTGATGTGGAAGGCCAGATCCTTCGCCTTGTCGGTCTTGGTCTGGTAGCAATCCTCGAAATAGAGGACGCCACGGTTGCTCACCACTGCCGGCCAGACGAGGTTGGTGGCGCCCTCGATATCCGGCTTGCCGAACTTGGTGATCACGCGGGGCAACATCTCCGACGCGCGGACGTAGAACTCGTCCGGCTTCGCACCCGAGAAGGTCTGGTGGTTGCCGGCAACGCCGCGCATGGCCTGCTCGGCACCCGGTACGTTCGCGAGGGTGACGTCGCCGCTGGCCTTGGCCGGCATCATGCCGAGCACATGGCCCATGCAGATGGTGCAGCGGTTGAGCTTGGGGAAGGCGTCCTTGCCCCAGGTTCGCACTTCGGCGAAACGGGCATCCAGCGTGGCGTAGGGGATCGGCATGGACATGGACTAATCTCCCCGTCGGCGGAATAACTCTATACCGCAACGTGAACGCCGGACAGCCGCTTGCGTTCCATGCTACCGCGCAGTCCGTGCCGTCAGCCCCCCTCTGGACGCGAAAAGGGGCCGCGCGCGGGCGGCCCCTTTCCCGGTGTCGAGCCGGCCGATCATGCGGCCGGCGCGCATTCCGCGCCTGGCATCATGCCTTGGCGAGCAGGCTGTCCACATACTCCCAGTTCACCAGGTTCTCGACGAAGGCGGTGAGGTAGTCGGGGCGGCGGTTGCGATAGTCGATATAGTAGCTGTGCTCCCACACATCGCAGCCGAGGATCGCCATCTCGCCGGTCTGGGCGAGCGGGTTCTCGCCGTTCGGGGTCTTGCTGACCTTGAGCTTGCCGTCCTTGCCGACGACCAGCCAGCACCAGCCCGAGCCGAACTGGGTCGCGCCGGCGGTCTTGAAGGCGTCCTTGAACTGCGCGACGCCGCCGAAATCGGCCGCGATCTTCTGCTCCAGCCGGCCGGGCATGGCGCCGCCGCCCTTGGGCTTCATGCAGTTCCAGAACAGGATGTGGTTCCAGTGCTGGCCGGCATTGTTGAACACGCCCGCCATGTCGGGCTTGCCGTAGGACATCTTGACGATGTCATCGAGGCTCTTGCCCTGGAGCTCGGGCTTGTCCTTCACGAAATTGTTCAGGGCCGTGACATAGGCCTGATGGTGCTTGCCGTGGTGGAATTCCAGCGTCTCGGCCGACATGTGCGGCGCGAGCCCGGCCTTGTCATAGGGCAGGGCGGGAAGTTCAAAGGCCATGTCCGGTCTCCTCGGATTGCGATCGGCGTCTGGTCTGAAGCCGAGGGGAACGTAGGCACCGCCCCCCTGCGGGTCAAGGCGCGCGCGTATCGAGTGCGCGGGCGGGGCCGCGCCGCGCGCGCCAGCGGGCGGTGAACTCGGCGCGCGCGCGATCCCAGGGCGGCAGGCGGATCGGGCCGGCCAGCGGATCGGCGCGGGCCAGGCGGCGGGCCAGCCGCTCGGCGATGGCGCCGGCGAGCGCCAGATGCCGGCGCAGATCCGGATCTGCGGTCAGGCCGGGCAGGGCGCGCGCCTGCTCGAGCATCGGCCCCGCCCGCTCCAGCAGCCGCGCGATCGTCGCGCGCACGGCGGGCGTGGCGCGCGCCTCGGCCAGCATGGCGGGTTCTCCTTGCGCCTCGCGCAGCCAGGCTTCCGGCAGCAGAGAGCGGCCCGTGGTGCGCGCCTCGGTGCCGCAGGCGGCGATGCGGCCGAGCAGGAACAGCGCACCCGAGAGCGCATCGGCCGGGGCTGCCGCGCGCGGATCGGGTTCGTCGTGCAGGACGAGCAGCAGCCGCCCGAGCGGCATAGCCGCGAAGCGTGCCTGGAGCATCAGGTCCGACCAGGTGCGGCAGCGCGGCTCGGCCAGCTCGCGTTGCAGCGCCTGGAGGATGTGCCGGGCCTGCACGCCGGCGGGGCCGGGTGTCGCGGCAAGGCTCTGCTCGGTCGTGGCCAGGCGGCGCGCCGCCTCGGCCGGGTCGGCATCGCGGGCGATGCGGCGGGCATCGGCAAGGAAGCGGGCGAACTCGGCTAGCTCCGCGGCCCGCGCGGGCGCCAGGTAGCGGCCATGCAGCAGCAGGTCGGGCGCGCTCTCGGCGCTGGCGGCGAAATCGGCGGCCGCGCCGCCATGAGGGGCAGCGGCCGGGGCGGGAGACTCGGGCGCATTCATGCGTCCACTCTGGCCAAACCGCGCCGGCTGCGCCACATCTCGGCGATGGCCGACGACCGCCTCTCGCCGCTCGGCGCCGCACTGCGCCGCGCCGACCCCGACCGCTTCCTCACCGCGCTGTTCGCGCCGGCCGGGCCGCGGCGCGAGGCGCTGTTCGCGCTCTACGCCTTCAACCACGAGCTTGCCCGCGCCCGCGAGGTGGCAAGCGAGCCGATGCTCGGCCTGATCCGCCTGCACTGGTGGCGCGAGGCCGTGGAGGATGCCGTTGCCGGCGCCGCGCCGCGCCGGCACGAGGTGGCCGGGCCGCTGGCCGCGGCGATCCGCGCCCACGCCCTGCCGCCCGGCCTGTTCGAGCAGGTGCTGGCCGCGCGCGAACGCGACATGGACGAGGCGGGGCCGCCCGACATGGCGGCGCTGCTCGCCTATGCGGAAGGGACGGGGGGCGCGCTCGGGCGGCTGGCCGCCGCGATCCTGGCCGGGGACAAGGAGAGCGCGGGCGCCGGTGCTGGTGCGGGCGGGGATGCAGGCGCGGTCGGGGATGCGGCCTTTGCCGCCGGCACCGCCTTCGCGCTCGCCGGGCTGCTGCGCGCGGTGCCGTTCCATGCCGCGCAGCGCCGGCTCTATCTGCCGGCCGATGCCATGGCGGCGGCGGGGCTTGCGCCCGAGCGGCTGTTCGATCGCGGGCCGAACCCGGCGCTCGCCGGGCCGGTGCGGGCGGTCGCGGCGGCGGCGGCGGCGCGTCTGGCCGAGGCGCGGGAGAAGGCGGGCGCGGTGCCGAAGTCCGTTCGTGCGGCGCTATTGCCGGCGGCGCTGGCGCGCTCGGCCCTGCGCCTGCTCGCGCGCGCGGGCCATGACCCTTTCGACGCGCGTGTGCAGGCGGGCGGCGGGGCGGGGCGGACACTGCGCCTGGTCTGGGCGAACGCGACGGGGCGGGTATAGGCGCCGCCGCTCAGTCCTCGGCCCATTTCTTGTCGAAGGCCCACACTTCGGGGAAGCCCATCATCTCGCTGAAGCGGCCGAAATCGTGCAGCGGCGTGGTATCGCCGAGCGAGGTGCCCTTGGCGGCGAGATGGGCGAAGACCGAGCGCATCGCCTGCCCGGCAGCGAGGAAGCCGAGGCAGGGATGCAGGCCGATGACATAGCCGAGTTCCGACAGGCGCGCCGGCGGCAGGATCGGGGTCTTGCCGCCTTCGAGGTTGTTGATCAGGAGCGGCTTGCCGGTGACATCCTTCAGCCGCTCGATCTCGCCGATCCCCTCCAGCGCCTCGACGAAGATGATGTCCGCGCCCGCCTTGTCGAAGGCCGCCGCGCGGCGGAACGCCTCCTCGGGGCCGAGGGGCGCGCGCGCATCGGTGCGCGCGATGATCAGGAAGTTGGGGTTGCGGCGCGCCTCGACCGCCACCTGGATGCGCCGCACCGCCTCCTTGAACGCCACCACGCGCTTGCCGGGCGTGTGGCCGCATTTCTTCGGGAACTCCTGGTCCTCGAGCTGGATCGCGCACACGCCCGCATCCTCGTAGCCGCGCACGGTGTGGTGCAGGTTGAGCAGGCCGCCATAGCCCGTATCGCCATCGGCGATCAGCGGCGTGTTGGTGCCGCGCGCGATGGTCTCGGCGCGGCCGAGCATGTCGCGATAGGTGGCGATGCCGGCATCGGGCAGGCCGAGATGGGAGGCGACCGTGCCGTAGCCGGTCATGTAGATCGCGGCGAAGCCGGCGGCATCGGCGATCCTGGCCGAGATCATGTCGAACACGCCGGGCGTGGGCGTGAAGGTCTTGGCACGGATGCGGCTGGCAAGGGCGGCGCGCTTCTCGGCATCGCTTGGCATCGGCACGGCTCCTTTGCGGCTGGGGCAGGGGATCAGGCTGTAGGAAATCGGGCGGCGGGGGAATCAGGCGGCGGCGCGCTCGCGCCCGAGCCAGGCATCGATGGCGGCAAGCGCGCGTTCGGCCAGGGCCCGCTTGCGCTCGCGCCCATGCTGGGGGCCGGAGGCGAGCGGCGGGAACAGGCCGAAATTCACGTTCATCGGCTGGAAGGTCTCGGCCAGCGCCTCGCCGGTGATGTGGGCGAGCAGGCTGCCGAGCGCGGTCTCGCGCGGGGGCGGGGCGGGCGCGCGGCCCAGCACCTCGGCGGCGGCGAAGCGGCCGGCAAGGAGGCCGATCGCCGCGCTCTCGACATAGCCCTCGACGCCGGTGACCTGGCCGGCGAAGCGGATGTCGGGGCGTGATTTCAGCCGCAGCAGCGGGTCGAGCAGGCGCGGGCTGTTGAGGAAGGTGTTGCGGTGCAGCCCGCCGAGGCGCGCGAACTCGGCGCGTTCGAGGCCGGGGATCATGCGGAACACCCGCACCTGCTCGGCATGCTTCAGCTTGGTCTGGAAGCCGACGATGTTCCAGAGCGTGCCGAGCGCATTGTCCTGGCGCAGCTGCACCACGGCATGGGGGCGCCGGCCGGTGGCGGGATCGGTCAGGCCGACCGGCTTCATCGGGCCGTAGCGCAGCGTGTCGGGGCCGCGCCCGGCCATGACCTCGATCGGCAGGCAGCCCTCGAAATAGGAGGTGGTGCGCTCCCACTCCTTGAACTCGGTCTTCTCGGCGGCAAGCAGCGCGGCGATGAAGGCGGCATACTGCTCGCGGTCGAGCGGGCAGTTGATGTAGTCCGCCCCGCTGCCGCCCGGCCCCGGCTTGTCGTAGCGCGACTGCATCCAGGCGCGGCCCATGTCGATGCTGTCGCGATGCACGATCGGCGCGATGGCGTCGAAGAAGGCGAGGCTGTCCTCGCCGGTCTCGGCGCGGATCGCCGCGGCAAGCTCGGGCGCGGTGAGGGGGCCGGTGGCGAGGATGGTGCTGCCCCATTCGCGCGGGGGCAGGGCGGCGAGCACGCCGCGCTCGATACGCACCAGCGGATGGGAAGCGAGTGCGGCCGTGACCGCATCGGCGAAGCCGTGCCGGTCCACTGCCAGCGCCCCGCCGGCTGGCAGCTTGTGGGCATCGCCCGCGCGCATGACCAGCCCGCCGGCGCGGCGCATCTCCTCGTGCAGCAGCCCGACCGCGTTGTTCAGCGGATCGTCGGAACGGAACGAGTTGGAGCAGACCAGTTCGGCGCAGCGATCGCTGCCATGGGCCTCGGTCATGCGGAGGGGCCGCATCTCGTGCAGCACCACCGGCACGCCGGCCTCGGCGATCTGCCAGGCGGCCTCGGAGCCGGCCAGCCCGGCGCCGACGACATGGACCGGCGGCGGGGCGATGGGGGTTGGGGTGCTGGTCATCGGCATGACATAGCGACTGGGCCGCCCGGGCGCTAGGGCACGACTTCCGTTAGGCTTGAATCAGCCGAACGGAAGTCGTGCCCGAGAAACTTAAGCTGTGCGAGCAGCTTAGTCCGATCTGGTGGAACCGCCCTGCGGTTCCACCATATCGGACGCTGCTCTAGCGCTCGCGCTGCCGACCCTCGGCAGCAAGATCCTGGAAGGCGTCGAAGGTCAGGGCGTGCGCCGTCACCA
>JADZEB010000061.1 GCA_020850755.1 Alphaproteobacteria bacterium
GGCGCGCCGGGGGTGGATGTGTCCTCGGGGGTGGAGCGGGCGCGCGGGGTGAAGGACCCGGCCCTGATCCGCGCCTTCATCGCCGCCGCCAAGGGTGCCAGCCCGACCACCGCCTGAGCGCCCCCTGAGCGCCCCGCACCCCGCCGCCCGGTCGCGGCAAGGCTGCTCTCCGCCGCCGCTTCGCGGCCCCGCTTCCTGGCCCCGCTTCCCGGCCCCGCTTCCCGGCCCCGCTCCGCACCCTGTTCCCGGCCCTGTTCCCAGCGGGCGCGATGAGCTAAGAGAGGCCCCTCTGCCGGGTCCAGGCCGGCGGCACGGCCGCCGCGGCCTGCACCGCGCGCGCTTCCTTGGGAGTTCCTCGGGTGAACAAGCCGCTCGACCGCCTCAACACCTACCGCGCCGGGCCGGATGCGCGTGGCCATTTCGGCTCCTTCGGCGGCCGCTACGTGGCCGAGACGCTGATGCCGCTGATCCTGGAGGTCGAGCGCGCCTACGGCGCCGCCAGGCGCGATGCCGCCTTCCAGCAGGAGCTCGACTACTATTTCACCCACTATGTCGGCCGGCCGAGCCCGCTCTGGTATGCCGAGCGGCTGACCAGGGAGCTTGGCGGGGCCAAGATCTACTTCAAGCGCGACGAGCTCAACCATACCGGCGCGCACAAGATCAACAATTGCGTCGGCCAGATCCTGCTCGCCAAGCGCATGGGCAAGAAGCGCATCATCGCCGAGACCGGCGCCGGCCAGCATGGCGTTGCCACCGCCACGGTGTGCGCCCTCTTCAACCTGCCCTGCACGGTCTACATGGGCGCCACCGACATCGCCCGCCAGGCGCCCAACGTGTTCCGCATGAAGCTGCTCGGCGCCGAGGTGAAGCCGGTCACCTCCGGCTCCTCCACCCTCAAGGACGCGATGAACGAGGCGCTGCGCGACTGGGTGGCCAATGTCGAGGACACCTACTACCTGATCGGCACCGTGGCCGGGCCCCACCCCTATCCCGCCATGGTGCGCGACTTCCAGAGCGTGATCGGCCGCGAGGCGCGCGCGCAGATCATGGCGGCCGAGGGCCGGCTGCCCGATACGCTGGTCGCCTGCATCGGCGGCGGCTCGAACGCGATGGGCCTGTTCCACGACTTCCTCGACGAGGCGAGTGTCCGCATCATCGGCGTCGAGGCGGCCGGCCACGGGCTCGATACCGACCAGCATGCGGCCTCGATCAATCGCGGCCGGCCGGGCGTGCTCCACGGCAACAACACCTACCTGCTCCAGGACGAGGACGGGCAGATCCAGGAAGCGCATTCGATCTCGGCCGGGCTTGATTATCCCGGCATCGGGCCGGAGCATTCCTGGCTGCACGATGTCGGCCGGGTCGAGTATGTCGCCGTCACCGACACCGAGGCGCTGGACGCGTTCAAGCTCTGCGCCCGCACCGAGGGCATCCTGCCCGCGCTCGAACCCGCCCATGCGCTCGCCCATGTCGCCAGGATCGCGCCGGCGCTCGGCAAGGACCATCTGCTCCTGATGAATCTCTGCGGCCGCGGCGACAAGGACATCTTCACGGTGGCCAGCGCGCTCGGCGTGAAGATGTAGGGCCGGGGATAGCCGCGACATGACCGCACAGAACCGCATCGCCGCCCGCTTCGCCGCGCTCAAGGCCGAAGGGCGCGGCGCGCTGATCACCTTCGTCTCGGCGGGCGATCCCGACCTTGCCACCTCGCTCGCGCTGGTGCGCGGCATGCCGGCCGCCGGGGCCGACCTGATCGAGCTCGGCGTGCCCTTCACCGACCCGATGGCCGACGGCCCCTCGATCCAGGCTTCGGGGCGGCGTGGGCTCAAGGCCGGCACGACGCTGGCCAAGGTGCTGGCGCTCGTGCGCGACTTCCGCAAGACCGACGCGGCAACGCCGATCGTGCTGATGGGCTACTACAACCCGCTGCTCTCCTATGGGGTGGAGCGCTTCTGCACCGATGCCGCCGCGGCCGGCGTCGATGGGCTGATCATCGTCGACCTGCCGTTCGAGGAAGCGGACGAGCTGGCCGCCCCGGCCAGGGCCGGCGGGATCGAGCTGATCCGCCTTGTGGCCCCGACCACGGATGATGCCCGCCTGCCCACCGTCCTGAACGGGGTCGGCGGCTTCGTCTATTTCGTCTCGATCACCGGCATCACCGGCACGCGCGCGGCGAGCGAGCAGGCGGTGGCGCACCATGTCGCGCGCATCCGCCGCGCCACGTCGCTGCCGATCGCGGTCGGCTTCGGCATCCGCACGCCCGAGCAGGTGGCGGCGGCCGTGCGCTATGGCGATGCGGCGGTGGTGGGCAGCGCGATCGTCGATCGCATGGCGGCCAATCTCGACGCCGAGGGCCGCGCCAGGCCCGAGCTGGTCCGCGACACGCTCGATTTCGTGCGCAACCTTGCCTCCGGCGTGCGCGCCGGCGCGGCGCAGAGGGCGGGCTAGCACGGGCGCCGCGCGCCCTGCCTTGTCCTGGCGGTGCGGGGCGCCATCTGCTAGGAACCCGCCATGCGGGCCGCGGGCCGCTTTCCGTCGCCGCCCGCCCCAGGGGTCACAGGGATGAACTGGCTTACCAACTACGTCCGCCCGAAGATCCAGACCATCTTCCGCAAGCGCGAGGTGCCGGACAATCTCTGGCACAAATGCCCCTCGTGCCAGCAGATGATCTTCCACCGCGACCTGGAGAAGAACCTCCATGTCTGCCCGCATTGCGAGCACCATATGCGCATCGGGCCGGCGCGGCGGATGGCGCTCCTGTTCGACGACGGCCAGGGCACGCGCATCGATCTGCCCAGGGTCGCGGCCGATCCGCTGCGCTTCCGCGACCAGCGCCGCTACAGCGACCGGCTGCGCGAGGCGCGCGAGAAAAGCGCGCTCGATGACGCGATCGTGGTGGCACACGGCACGATCGGCGGCCACAAGGCGGTGATCGCCGCCTTCGCCTTCGAGTTCATGGGCGGCTCGATGGGCGCGGGCGTGGGCGAGGGCATCCTGGCCGCGGCCAAGCTTGCCGTGCTGCAGCGCGCCGCGCTGATCGTCTTTCCCGCCTCTGGGGGCGCGCGGATGCAGGAAGGCGCCATCAGCCTGATGCAGATGCCGCGCACCACCATCGCCGTCGAGATGGTGAAGGAAGCGGGCCTGCCCTATCTCGTCGTCTTCACCGATCCCACCACCGGCGGCGTCACCGCCAGCTTCGCCATGCTGGGCGACATCCAGCTTTCCGAGCCGGGCGCGATGATCGGCTTCGCCGGCGCGCGCGTGATCGAGCAGACCGTGCGCGAGAAGCTGCCCGAGGGTTTCCAGCGCGCCGAGTATCTGCGCGACCACGGCCTGGTCGATCTCGTCGTTGCGCGCAAGGAGATGAAGGACGTGCTGGCGCGCCTGATCGGCATGCTGGTCGAGCCGCGCGGCATTGCGGGCGCCGAGGTGGTGGCGCTGGCGCATCCGGACCTCGCCATCCCGCCGCCGCCGGCGGGCGCGACGATCGAGGCCGAGGCCGAGGGCTCGCGCCCGGCCAAGCCGGCCGAGTAGCGCGCGCGCCGCACCGACCGCCGCCGCGCGCCCCGTCCCTTTCCTGCGGTCCGACCTTCCCGCCATGCACGCCAGCGAAACGGTGCTCGACAGGCTGACGAGGCTTCACCCGAAGCTGATCGACCTGTCGCTCGGCCGGATGGAGCGGCTGCTGGCCGCGCTCGATCACCCCGAGCGCCGCCTGCCGCCCGTGATCCATGTCGCCGGCACCAACGGCAAGGGCTCGACCTGCGCCTATCTGCGCGCGGCGGGCGAGGCGGCGGGCCTGCGCGTGCATGTCTATACCTCGCCCCATCTCGTCACCTTCCACGAGCGCATCCGCCTCGCCGGGCGGCTGATCGAGGAGGCGCATCTCTACGCGCTCCTGCTCGAATGCGAGCGCGCCAATGGCGAGGCGCCGATCACCTTCTTCGAGATCACCACGGCGGCGGCGATGCTGGCCTTCGCGCGCGTCCCGGCCGATCTCCTGGTGCTGGAGGTGGGGCTCGGCGGGCGGCTCGATGCCACCAACGTCATCGCCCGGCCGGCGGCGAGCGCAATCACCTCGATCTCGATCGACCATGTCGAGTTCCTGGGCGACACGCTCGCCGCCATCGCCGCGGAGAAGGCGGGCATCATCAAGCGCGGCGCGCCGGCGATCACGGGCGCGCAGGACCCGGTGGCGCTCGGCGTGATCGAGGCGGCGGCGGTGCGCCAGGGTGCGCCCCTGTTGCGGCGCGGGCGCGAATGGGACATCGCGCCGCGGGCCGACGGCACGGGCCTTGTCTTCCGCGATGCGGATGGCGAGGTGGCGCTGCCCTTCCCCGCTTTGCCCGGCCTCTGGCAGCACGACAATGCCGGCATCGCCATCGCCGCCCTGCGCGCGGCGGCGCGGGCCGGGCGCGGGCCGCGCATCGGCGATGCGGCGCTCGGGCTCGGGCTCGCGCGCGCGGAATGGCCGGCGCGCATGCAGCGCCTGAAACGCGGGCCGCTCGCCCAATCCCTGCCGGCGGGCGACGAGCTCTGGCTCGATGGCGGCCACAATGAGGGCGCGGGCCAGGTGCTGAAGGAGTTCCTCGGCCGCTGGCGCGCCGACGCCCCGGCCCGACCGATCGAGCTGATCGTCGGCATGAAGGGCACGAAGCAGGTCGATGCCTTCCTGGCCCCGCTCGCCCCGCATGTCTCGCGCCTGGTCGCGGTGCCGATCCCGCGCGACCCCAAGGCCCAGCCGCCCGAGCGCATCGCCGAGGCCGCGCGCGCGGCGGGCATCACCGAGGCGACGCACGCGGCCGATGTCGCCGCGGCGCGGGCGCGCCTGATCGCCACGCGCGCACCGGGCGCGGCACCGGCGCGGGTGCTGATCTGCGGCTCGCTCTATCTCGCCGGGGCGATCCTGGCCGGGAACGGCTGAAGGCCGCCCGCGCCGGCGCCCGCGCGCCCGAGGCGCCGCCTCAGTCGCGCGCGCCGCGGTTGCGCGATTCCGCCTCGTAGCTCTCGGCGAACATCTGGCCGAGCCTTCCGGTCAGGTTGTTCTGGAAGTCGCGCGCCAGATCGGCATAGACGCGCTGGTAGGCGTCCCACGCCTCGGCCTTGGCCGAACTGCGCATGCGCGCAAGGAAGCCCTTGTCGCCGCCGGCGCCGGACTGGTTCGCGATCGCCTCGGGCTTGAGCTGGTCGAACAGGTGGCGGATCACGGTCTGGAACGCCATCAGCAGCGCATACTGGTGCGCTTCCAGGTCGCGGCAGGCATCGACCGCCGCCGGCGCGCCGGAGACGAAGCCCGGCCGGGCGATGCCCATCAGCGCCAGCATCACCTCGGCCTCGTCGGCGGAGAACTTGACCGGGTTGTTCTCGCGCGCGCCGATCACGGTCTGGCTGATGCGGAACTCGCCCTTGATCGCGCGGCGCGCGGCAAGCAGGCGCATCAGCGTGCCCGCCAGCGCCCGGTTGGCCATGCCGAGCGAGTGCATCGCCGCGTCCTTGTCGATGCCGGGCGGCAGGCCGGGCAGATTCGCACCGGCAAGGAAGGCGGCAACCGGATCGCCCGACACATTCTCGGGCATCGGCTGGGCGGCGTTGAGGCGCGGGGCCGGCATGGCGGGAGCGGGAGCGGGCCGCGCGGGCGCGCTCGGCGCCGCGGGCTGCGGGCCAGGACCAGAAGCCGGACCCGGGCCGGGCGGCACGGGCGGCGGGGCAGCGGCGGCGGCCGGACCGGCGAACACATCCTCGCCCTGGTCGAGCGGGGCGGCGGGCTGGGCCGGCGCTTGCGGGCGCGGCGGCGGCGGGGCGGCCGCCTGGGCGGGCGGCTGGGCGGGCGGCTGGGCGGCCCTCGCCGCGGCGGGGCCGACCGGTATCCCGAGCGCGGCGAAGATGTCCTCGCCAGTGTCGGCGGAGGGGGCGGGCGGCGCCGAGGGGGGCATCGAGGGTGATGCCGGGGGTGGCGCCGGGGGCGGCGGCGGCGCGGCCGGGCGCATCGGTTCCGGCGCGGGCGCGGGGCCCGGGCCAGGACCGGGCCCGAAGCCGAGCGCGGCCAGCGGGTCCCCGGCCGCCGGCGCCGGCGGCTGAGGCGGTGGCGGCGGGGGTGCCGCCGCGATCGGCGCGGGCGGTGGCGGGGCCGCGGGGCGCTCCGGCTGCGGCAGCGGAGGCGGCTGCGCGGGGCCGCCGAACGGATCGGCATGCGCGGCCGCACCGTCGGGCCGGCCCAGCGGCACGCCGGCCATGGTGCCCTGCGGTGCAGCGCTCTCGGGCGCGAAATGGGGCGCAGGCGGCGGGGTTGGCGGTGGCGCCGGCGGCGGCGGCGGAGCCTCCCGGGCAACCGGAGGCGCGGGCGGGACTGGCGGCGGCGGGGGCGGGGGCGGGGGCGCTTCCACCGGCGCCGCCTGGGGCGCCAGACCGGCGAACATGTCGTCGGAAATCTCCGGCGCCGGGGCGGTCTGCGCACGCGCCGGACCCGGTGCCGACGGGTGGGGCGGGGGTGGCGCTGCCGGCCCCGGCCCGTGTACCGGCCCGTGTGCCGGCCCATGTGCCGATCCGTGTGCCGATCCGTGTGCCGGTCCGTGCGCAGGTCCGTGCGCAGGTCCGGGCGCAGGTCCGTGCGCAGGTCCGGGCGCGCCGAGCGGCGCGAGGAGCTGGTCGAGCGCGTCGAGCGGGTCGCCCCCGGCAGGACCGCCCTGGACCGCGCCATGGGCCGGCGGCACCAGGGGTTCGTCGAGCCAATTGTCCGGCAGCACCGGCCCTCCGGTCGCCCCGGGACCGGAAACCGGACCAGGGCCGGGACCGGGGCCGGGGCCGGGACCGGGGCCGGGACCGGGGCCGTGCGCGGGCGCCGGGCCGCCCACCTTGGGCAGATGCACCGCCTCGAAGCCGAGCGGCGCCGGCTCGGAGGCGGAGCCCAGCAGCGGCTCGGGCGGGCGCGGCTTGGCGAGGCCCGGCTCGCCGAGGCCGGGATGGCTCATCGGCGGGCCGCCGAACGGACCCGGCCCTGCCTCGGCGCCGAAAGTGCCGCGCGGATCGGACTGGGCGCCGAAATCGCCGAACAGGGCGGCCTCGCTGCCGGGAAGCTGTCCCGGACCGGGGCCCGGGCCTGGCATCGGCCCGCCGATCGGACCGGCCATCGGTCCTGGCCCCGGCATCGACTCGGGCGGTGTCCGCGCCAGGTCGCCCACCCCGAACACATCGGAGGCATCGGCGCCGGGACGTGGCGCGGGAAACAGGTTCTGCTCGGCCAGGCCCGCCGGGCCTGGCTCGACCACCACCACATACTCGCCCAGCCGCAGCCGGTCGCCGGCCTGGAGCGGGGCGGCGTTGTTGCGCCCGATCGGGGCGGGCGAATCGTTCAGGAAGGTGCCGTTGGCGGAAAGATCGACCACGCGGAAGCCCGAGCCCGCGAACTCGATGCGGCAATGCTGGCGCGAGAGGATGCTGTTGTGGTCCTGGAGGATCCACTGGTTGTTGTCGGACCGGCCGATGGTGATCGCGCCCCCGCCGATCGACAAGGGCTGCGGCGGCACCACCCCGGGCGGCGAAGACAGGATGCGAAGCGTCAGCGATTGCACGGCGATAGGCCCCCTGGTCCCACACAGGCCGGCAATGCTAGCAGAGAAAGCCGCGCCGCGCGCGCAGGAACGCGCGCCGGAACCATTTGCGGACGGCCGACGTTTCATACCAAGATGGTCGCGAAGCCGCAGGACCCGCACCCATGCCATTTCCCGCCGCGCGCATGACCGACACGATGCTGTGCCCGCTGGTCACGCCGCCGCCGCCGCCGCCGGCGCCGCCGGCGCCGCATGTCGGCGGGCCGATCATGATGGTGTGCGCCCCCACCGTGATCATCGGCAACATGCCAGCCGCCCGCCTCACCGATATGTGCCTGTGCATGGGCTTCATCCCCAACCCGATCGTGATGGGCAGCCCGACCGTGATCACCTTCAACATGCCCCAGGCGCGGATCACGGACCCGAACGCGCATGGCGGCATGGTGATGACCGGCTTCCCGACGGTGATCGTCGGCCCCTGATCGGCGATCCGGACGCCGCAGCGCGTCCGGCCCCGCCTCACCGACACGTCGTCGCGCCGCACTGCCGCGGCCCGGCCACTGCGGCTGGGGGCCCTGCGGCCGGAGCCATCGGATCCGTCTCCCTCGACTCTGCGCGGCAGGGCCTTGCATGGCAACGGCCGGCCTGTGCGGCCGCGCCGGGCCGGCACCGGGCGAAGCCGAACGCACCGCCCTCCGGCGCCACAAGGCCGCCGATCCGCGCCCCCGCGCGTCAGCCGTAACGGATGCCGGCGCGGCGCGACCGGATCGCTCGCGTTCGCACAAGCAGGTGGGTATCGCTACCGGGTGCGGCCCGCGCGCGCCAGGCCGGCCAGCCCCGCGGGCGGCGCGCCATCGTTGCTGGCCTGTCACGGAGCCCCGTGCCGCGCAGGCCGATCCAGTGCGCAAAGGCGCGGCACAGACATTGACCGGCATCGGCGCCGCACTCTCCCGCGCAGCGGGGGCGCGTGCAGCGGGGGTGCTGGCTCTGTGCTGGGGGCAGGCGCGGTTGGGGCCGGGCGGCACCGGCCGGGGCGACCGCCAGGCCCCGATCGTCAGGCCCCGATCGTCTGGCCCCGATCGTCAGCCCAGGGCGGCGCGGCCATTGCCGCCGGCGGCGATGTCGATGCCGGCGGCGAGCAGCTTGCGGTAATTGTCGAGATGCGCCTCGGGATTGGTCACGGCGGCGATCATCACCGCGCCCGACACGGCGCGCCCGCAGGCAAAGTCCGGCGGCGGCACCGCGGGCAGGTCGGGCGGGGACATGCTGCCGCCCGACCAGAAGGCCGCCACCGCCGCCCAGGCCTGGGGCGAGGCGAATTCGGTTGCCTGCGCCTTGGCCCAGGCGGCGCGGCGATTCTCCTCGGTCGGCTTGAACACCCATGTTTCCGCCGCCACCAGCGCGGCCATGTCGGGCGGCGTGATCGCCGCCTCGCCCTTCAAGGTGACGCCGAGCCGGCCGGCCAGGCACGCCCACCACACCGCCTCGCGCTTCATCAGCCCATGGGCGAGCCAGCGCACGCCATCGATCAGCGCATTCACATCGCCGCCCGAAAGCGCCTGCAGGAACGGGCCCGGCGCAGGGAACTGCGGGATCAGCGCCTTGGCCGGATCCGAGAGCGCGCACAAGGCCGCCACCTCGGCCACCGACTGGGTGGCGAGCTTGACGAAGGGCCGCTCGGGGGCTGTTTGCTCTGCTCCGACCATGGCTAGTTGATCAGCACGATCCCGCCCTTGATGGTTGTCATCGCATCGCCCTTGACGGACGTCATCAGAGCCTTGACGTCCACCATTATCGTTCCCTCGACCTTGACCATCATGCCCTTGATGGTGACGCCCATCTGGTCGATCTTGATGGAACTGGCTCCGACCTTGAACTCGATCGACTGCATCGCCTCGCCGTCCATCTTGCCGAGGCTGACCTCGGTCTTCATGTTGCCCATGGAGACCTTGGTGTCGTGATTGCCCATCTTGACCGTCATCTTCACGTCGGTTTTGACGTTGGTCAACATCGAGCCGAAATCGACGTCGGTCTTGAAGTCGCCCTTCTTGACGTTGGTGATGCGGTTGCCCTTGTGCACGATCAGCGTGTCATCGGCTTCCTTCACCTCGGTCTTGCGGGCGTTCTTGATCTCCTCGGTCTGGTCGTTGCCGACGAACAGCGTGTCGTCGTTCTCGACGTGGCGCTTGAAGTCCTTCTCGGCGTGGAAATAGATGAATTCCTTGCCCTTCTTGTCCTCGAACTGCAGGACGTTCTCGGTCTTGGCGCTGCCCTTGGTCGTGGACCGGGTGCGGATGCCGGACTGGGTCTTGTTGTCCGGCAGCGCCCAGGGCGGCATGTTGTTGCCGTTGTAGACGCAGCCCGTGACGATCGGATGGTCGGGATCGCCATTGAGGAAATCGACCACCACCTCCATGCCGATGCGCGGGATGAAGATGGTGCCCCATTGCGCGCCCGCCCACATCTGCGCCACGCGGCACCAGCAGGTCGATTGCTCGTTCTTGGTGCCCTCGCGGTCCCAGAAGAACTGGATGCGGATGCGGCCGAACTCGTCGGTGTAGATATCCTCGCCCGAGGGGCCCACCACCAGCGCCGTCTGCGGCCCGGGCATCACCGGCTTGATGGCCGCGCGCTCGGGGCGGATGATGGTCGCTTCCGGCACGCAGGAGAAATCGTTGGCATAGGACGCGCCGCCGCCGCCGAGATGCGTCGTGTCCATCGCCATGTGCTTGACGCGGGTGATCAGCCACTTCTTGTCCTTCTCGGACTCGACATCGTGGCGGGTCAGCTTGAACAGGCCGCCGGCGGTGAAGTGGCGGTTGGTGCCCTGGCCGGTGGCGACCTGGTGGCCGGCCTCGATCGCTTCCATGCGCTGCTTGGCGAGTTTCTCGCCGTCGGCCTTCTCGGTATAGCCGCCGGGATACTCGTAGACCTCGAAGCCGCCGACGCCGGAGGTCTTCACCTTCGACGAATCGGTGTTCACCGAGACCAGCAGCGCCTTGTCCGGCGCCTTGAAGTCGTAGTCGGTGTGGCTGAGCTTGCCGGGCAGGAACTTCGACTGGATGACGAAGGAGGAGATGGTGTTCGCCCCGCGCGCGGCCGAGCGCATCTCGACCTCCGCCTCGGCGATGTCCTCGTGGTTGCCGTCCTTGTCGGCAAGGCAGAAGGTGTGGCTGCCCTCGGCATGCTTGAAGAAGTAGAGAATGCCAGCGCCCTGCATCAGCCTGGAGATGAAATTGAAGTCTGTCTCCATGAACTGGCAGACATACTCGATCGGGTTGTAGGTCCCGCCGATGCCCGACTTGTTCGGCGCCGGCAGGCCGGCATCCGTCAGCACCTGCTCGACGATGTCGAGCACGGTCTTGTTCTGGAAGATGCGGTTGTTGGTCTTGTGCAGCAGCTTCCAATGCTCGGGCACCAGCAGCGCCTTGTAGACCCGGTAGCCGCGCTGGACCTGGGGCTGGGCGCCGAAATGGCCGCAGATCCCGTTGATCTTGCGCGCCGAATCGCCCTTCCCGATCACCACCGTGCAGTTCTTGCCGATCATGTCCTCGGGCTTGATCGCATCGTCCGAGGACAGGAGATCGAGCGTGAACTCATAGAGAGTCGAGGTCGATTCCTCGCCCGAGACGCCGGTCAGCATCAGGCTGTCGCCTTTCGGCGACTTGAAGCTGAGGAAGCGTTCCGTTTGCGTAATCGATGCCATCGCGAATCCAGGACCGGCCGCGCAGGAAGGGACTGTCCACTTATCCTCGGGCAACGGCGCTTCAAGATCAACGCATATCCTGCCCGGCTGGTTCCACCGCCGCCGCCAGCAGGCGTGCGGGCGAGCGCCGCCATGGGCGCGGGCTCTCGCGCGACAGGCGAAGCCGGTCGCCGCCTTGCGCGGCCCTGGCTCGCAGCCACGGACGGGCAGGCCCGGCGCTGCGGGATCGCCCCGGCCGGACGGTCCTTGGTTGGCGCCACGCCGCTTTCGCGCCAGAGTGGCCAGGCGCGCCACCCCGCGCCCCGATTCGCCCGATCCGGTCGCCCTGGACCGGCCGTGCCGCCCGTGCCCAGGCGGGACCTGCCCCCTATTCTTGCCGCGCAACGAAAGAGCCGCCCATGCCGCCAGCCGACCAGCCGCCCGCCCCCGAGAGGCCCGGCCCCAGCCGGGGCGATGCCAATGGCGAGACCTCCCCCGCAGCCGCCACACCGGGCGCCACGCAGGGCGCCACACCGGGCGCCACACCGGGCGCGACGCCGGGCGCCACGCCGGGCGCCACGCAGGGTGCCACCCCCGGCCTGCCCCTGTTCTACCGCCAGCCGGCGATGCTCACCCCGGCGCGGCACGGCCGGTCGGGGCTCTTGCCCGGCTCGGCGCGCTTCGCCGCCAACACCATCGCCGTGCCCCTGGTGGCCGAGGAATTCGCCGCCGCCGCCCGCTCCTTCCCGGTGGTGATGGGGCGCACCCCGGCCCATGGCGCCTTCGCGGTGGTCGGGCTGCGCCAGAACCAGAACCTGTTCGTCGATGCCGGGGGGCGCTGGCTGGCCGATGCCTATGTGCCGCTCTATGTCCGGCGCTATCCGTTCATCTTCGTCGAGGAGCCGGGCAGTTCGCGCCTGACGCTCTGCATCGACGAGGCGGCCGAGCAGTTCCAGGCCGATCGCGCCGAGGGCAAGGGCGAGGCCCTGTTCGGCGCCGACGGCCAGCCGAGCGAGACCACACGCCGCGCGCTTGCCTTCTGCGAGGCCTATCAGCGCGGGCACCTTGCCACCCTGGCCATGCTCAAGGCCTTCGCCGAGGCCGGCATCCTCACCGCGCGCAACGCCGAGGCCAAGCTGCCGAGCGGGGAGAAGATCGTCTGGACCGACTTCACCGTGATCGAGCGCGCCAAGCTCGACGCCCTGCCGGATGCGACCCTGCTCGACTGGCGCCGCAAAGGCTGGCTGGAGGCGGCCTACGCCCATCTCTGGTCGCTGGCGCGCTGGGAAGCGCTGCTGGCGCTGGCGGCGGCGCGCGGGGCATGATCGGTCCGGGGCACAGCGCGGAAGGGACGCAAGCCATGCAGGCGATGACGAACAGTGCCGGGCCGGACCGCGCGGCCGGCCAGGGGCGGGATGCGTCCGGGCCTGGGCGGCCCCGGCGTCCCCGCCTGGCGGCGGCGTCGGCGTTTCTTGGCGGGGCGTTTCTTGGCGGGGCGCTGCTGGCCGGGCTGGTGGCCGACGCTGCCAGCGTGCTGGCCCAGCCGGCGCAGCGCCCGGGGCAGGGACGCCCGGCCCAGGCCCAGCCGGCGCGCCCGGCCCAGGCCCAGGCCCAGCCGGCGCAGGCCAACGGGATACTCGGCTTCCGCTCCGCCCGCTTCGGCATGACCGAGGCCGAGCTGCGCGCCGCGCTCCGCCGCGACTTCCCCGGCAGCGAGCAGGGCATCGCCGCCGGCGTGCATCCGACCGAACGCACCCGTGTGCTGCGCCTCGGCCTGCCCGACCTGATCCCCGGCACCGGCGAGGCGCAGGCCTTCTATGTGCTCGGCTTCGAGAACAAGCGGCTGACCATGGTGACACTCGCCTTCGCCTCGAACCCGGCGCGCGGCGTGTCGGCCGAGACGATCGTCGCGGCGGCCAACCAGCTGCGCGACTATTTCGCCGGCCTCTCCTTCATCAAGGCCGAGGGACGGGTCGTGAACCAGCAACTGCCCGACGGCAGCGTGGTGGCGTTCCGCGGCACCGATGCCGAGGGACGCATGGTCAGCGTGGTGCTGACCGCGAGCGCGACGCCAATCGGCACCGTGGCACCCGCGCCCGGCGCGCAGCGCGGCGATGGCCAGCCGAATGCGTCAGCCGGACAGGGTGCGCAGGCCCAAGGCGCGCATGCGCAGGGCGGGCAGGCACAGGGTGGGCAGGCACAGGGTGGGCAGGCCCAAGGCGGGCAGGCCCAAGGCGGGCAGGCCCAAGGCGGGCAGGCACAGGGCGGGCAGGCCCAAGGCGGGCAGGCACAGGGCGGGCAGGCCGGTCCGGGCCAGGCCGCGCCCGCGGCAGCGGCCGGTGGCCCTGCTCCGGCCCTGCCCCTGCCGCCGGCGGCGCCGCCCCAGGCGGCGACCCAGCCGGCGCCGGCCCCCTCGGCGGGCGCAGGCACCCAGCCCGCGGCGGCGGCGCGGCCGCAGATCGCGGCGATCGTGCAGGCGCGGCTGATCGTCACCTATGCGCGCGATCCGCAGAACCCGGACGTCTATCGCATCCGCCCAGGCCAGTTCTAGGGCCGGCCAGTTCCAGGGTCGTCTGGTTCCAGCGCCGGCCGGTTCCGAGCCTGGCCCGCGACTGGGCGGCAGCGGCCCGCGCAAGACCGGCATGCGCGGCGCCGGCGCCGGCGGATGCCGCCGCAGTGACGCCCCGGCACTGGTTCGCAGCCGCGCCCAGCGCGGCGCCGCCCGCCGCCGAAGCGGCCTCCGGTCGGGCGGAAACGGACAGCGCGCCGCCCGGGTCCGGCCGGGCCGCCCGGCCGCATCAGACCTGCACGGACCAGATCCCCGCGCGGCCGATCGCCGCCGGACGAACCTGGCCGGCATGCGCGGCGCCGGCGCCGGCGGATGCCCGCGCCCGAACCGACCCCGGAAACGAAGGCGGCGGGCGCCGCGGCCAAAGGCCCAGGCCACCCGCCGCGTCCGAAACCGACACAAGCGGAGGAAAGCGCGGCTCAGCCGCCCTTGGCCTCGGCAATGTCGTAGTAGCCGGCGATCGGCTTGCCCGCGACATTGTCCTTCTGGTCGAGCGCCTGGTACTTGATGTTCACCTTGGTGCCGTTCAGGCTCATGCTCTCGCTCGGGCGGTCGCCGCCGGAGCTGATGCTCCAGCCCGACACGATCGTCTCCGACAGCTCGACCTCGAGATAGTTCTGGCCGGCCTGCGCGGTCGAGCAGAAGTGGATCTCGACCTTCTTGCCTTCCTGGTTCTGGGTCGCGGCCTGGAACAGCTTCACCGACGCCTTGTCGAGCAGCTTGGTGACCACGATCTCGGAGACCGAAGGCTCGCTCGCCTCGCGGTCGGAGGCCGAGCCGGTGCGCGTGGAGACGCCGCGGCCGACGCCGAACTGGAACGAATTCACCTCGATCCAGCCCTTGTGGTTGCCCTGCGTCGTGTCGCCGGGAATATCGGGGATCTTCATGTAGATGGCCATGGATACACCTTTCGTCCTGCTGCGCGATCCGCCCTTCGCGGCCTCGCTTTGGTGGTGGGGTGTTGACTACGCTGCTAGCTTACGGATCGCGGGGAAGGCAGGCCCGTCAGCACTCCGCATGGGGGGCCGCCCGTCCCGAAACCGAACCAGTCCCAACGGCGCGGGGCGGGATCAGCCGCCCTTCGCCGCGGCGATGTCGTAGTAGCCGGCGATCGGCTTGCCCGCGACATTGTCCTTCTGGTCGAGCGCCTGGTACTTGATGTTCAACTTGGTGCCGTTCAGGCTGACGCTCTCCATCGGGCGGTCGCCGCCGGAGCTGATGTTCCAGCTCGACACGATCGTCTCCGACAGCTCGATCTCGAGATAGTTCTGGCCGGCCTGCGCGGTCGAGCAGAAGTGGATCTCGACCTTCTTGCCTTCCTGGTTCTGGGTCGCCGCCTGGAACAGCTTCACCGACGCCTTGTCGAGCAGCTTGGTGACCACGATCTCGGACACGTTCGGCTCGCTCGCCTCACGGTCCTGGGCCGAGCCGGTGCGCGTCGAGACGCCGCGGCCGACGCCGAACTGGCAGGACTGGACCTCGATCCACTCTTTGTGGTTGCCCTGTGTCGTGTCGCCGGGAATGTCCGGGATCTTCATGTAGATGGCCATAGGCACTTCTCCCGCTTGGTGTTCGGTCGGTTCCCGGGATGGGTCCAATCCGTTGCCACCCTAACAACGCCGGACTTGGGCGAAAGGTTCCCGCCCTGCGTTTCGGTTCGTTCCTGGATCAATCGACAGCGTATTCGAACTGCCCATTCGCGTCCACGGAGACATGCGCGGCGCGAATGGTCTGGCCCTCCGCCATGCGCCCCAGGAACCGCGAGGAAAGCTCGGGCAGCAATCCGCGCGCGATGATCTGCTCGACATTGCGCGCGCCGCTTTCCACTTCCTTGCAGCGCGCGGCGATGGCATCGACCAGGGTCGGGTCGTAGGTGAACTTGGCCCGGTAGCTTTCCGCGACACGCTTGGTGACGCGCTTGAGCTGCAGCGTGACGATCAGGCGGATGGTCGCATCATCCAAGGGATAGTAGGGAACCATGGTGACACGCCCAAGGAATGCGGGCTTGAAGACCTTGAGCAGCTCGGGGCGGACGGCGTCGGCCAGCCCGTCAGGGTCGGGTCGCGTGTCGGGATCGGCGCATAATTTGTGCATCACATCCGTGGCCGCGTTCGAGGTCAGGATGATCAGCGTGTTCTTGAAGTCGATGTCGCGCCCCTCGCCGTCGCGCAGCATGCCCTTGTCGAACACCTGATAGAACACATCCTGAACGCCGGGATGCGCCTTCTCCACCTCGTCGAGCAGCACCACCGAATAGGGGTGCCGGCGCACGGCCTCGGTCAGCACGCCGCCCTCGCCATAGCCGACATAGCCGGGGGGCGAGCCCACCAGCATGCTGACCTTATGCTCCTCCTTGAACTCGGACATGTTGATCACGGTGAGATTCTGGTCCGAGCCGAACAGCAGGTCGGCCAGCGCCAGCGCGGTCTCGGTCTTGCCGGTGCCCGAGGTGCCGACGAACATGAACACGCCCAAGGGCTTGCGCGGATCGCCAAGCCCGGCGCGCGCGGTGCGCACGGTGCGCGCGATCACCTCCAGGGCATGGTCCTGGCCGACCACGCGCTCGCGGAGCCTCTCCTTGAGGTTGAGGATGGTGTTGATCTCGTCGCGCACCATCCGCCCGACCGGGATGCCGGTCCAGTCGCCGACGATCGCGGCCACCGCCTGGCCATCGACGAAGGGCAGCACCAGCGGGTTCTCGCCCTGAAGGGCCTTGAGCGCGGCCATGCCGGCATCGAAGGCGGCCTTCTTCTCGGCGATCTGATCGGCGCTCAGCGCCGCGGCCACGGCAGCGCCGGGATTGGGGGCGGCTGCTGCGGCGGCGGCGGGATCACCCCCGGCGGTGGCGGCGGGCACGGTCGCGTTCGCCTTTTCCAGCTCCTCGCGCAGCGCGGTAAGCTCGGCGACGCGCTTCTTCTCCTCCTCGTAGCGGGTATTCAGCGCCTCCAGCTCCGCGCTCGCGCGTGCCTTCTCGCCCTCGGCGGTCTCGATCTCCTTGAGGTTCTCGGCATTCACCGCCGCCTCGCGCCTGAGGATGCCGAGCCGGCGATCGAGCGATTCGATCTGGCGCGTCACCGCCTCGATCGGGGCCGGCGTGGCGGCGAGCATCATGCCCACGCGCGCGCAGGCGGTGTCGAGCACGCCGATCGCCTTGTCCGGCAGCTGCCGGCCCGAGATGTAGCGGTGCGACAGGCGCACCGCTTCCTGCACCGCCTCGTCCAGCACGCGCACCTTGTGGTGCTTCTCCATCACGCCGGCGAGGCCGCGCAGCATCTCGATCGCGTTCCTCTCGTCCGGCTCCTCGACCTTGACCACCTGGAAGCGGCGGGTCAGCGCCGGGTCGCGCTCGAAATACTTCTTGTATTCGGCCCAGGTGGTGGCGGCGACGGTGCGCAGCTCGCCCCGGGCCAGCGCCGGCTTGAGCAGGTTGGCCGCATCGCCCTGGCCGGCCTGGCCGCCGGCGCCGATCATCATGTGCGCCTCGTCGATGAACAGGATGATCGGCTGCGGGCTCGACTTCACATCCTCGATCACGCCGTTCAAGCGGTTCTCGAACTCGCCCTTGACGCCGGCGCCGGCCTGCAACAGGCCGAGATCGAGCACGCGGATGGCGCAGTTGCGCAGCATCGGCGGCACGTCGCCGGCGACGATGCGCTGGGCCAGCCCCTCGACCACCGACGTCTTGCCCACGCCCGCCTCGCCGGTGAGGATCGGGTTGTTCTGGCGCCGGCGCGTCAGGATGTCGATGCACTGGCGGATTTCATTGTCGCGGCCGAGCACGGCATCGAGCTTGCCGGCCTTGGCCCGCTCGGTCAGGTCGGTGGTGTAGAGGTCGAGCGCGCCCTGCTTGCCGGTGCGCGGCGCGGGGCGGCCGGCGGCGGCGGCACCCGAGGCCACGGCGGCCGCGGCGGCGGCGGCCTTGGCTTCCGAGGAGCCCTCGGTCGCCTGGTCGAAGCCGCGCTTGAGCGCCTCGGGCGGGATGCGCGAGAGCTGGCCGGCCGTGTCGCGGATCGTGCCCGACAGCATCTCGTCCGACAGGAGCGCGATCAGCAGGTGGCCCGAGCGCACCACCTGCGAGCCGAGATCGATCGAGGCGATCAGCCAGGCGCTCTTCGTCAGATCGACGATCGAGGGCGACAGCGCAGGGGCGCGGCCATTGCCGGTCTTGAAGCGGTCGATCGAGCGGTTGAGGTCGGCCTGGAGGCGGCCGATATCGACCTCGTAGCGCGGCAGGATCTTGGCCAGGTCGCCGTCGGGGATCTCGAGCAGCTTGATCAGCCAATGCTCGATCTCGACATTGAAATGCGTGCGCGAGAGCGTCAGCCCGGCAGCCTGCTCCAGCAGGTTGCGGCACGGATCGTTCAGCTTGCTGATGAGCGATTTCAGATCGAGCGGCATCGCAACCCTCTCCCGCGGCACGGAAAAACAGACAGGATCACCCTCCGGTCACGGCCGCGCGGGCCGTTGCGAGCGGCCAGGCCGACAGGGAACCGGAAGGATGACGCAAGGCGAGAAGACGCCCCACACACGCAATTACTGTGGCATGGCCCTTCGCTTTCCGGAACGGAAATCTTCGCGCCCGGACCACGCACAAAACATTGCATCGCCGGGACGCGGCAAGGCTTCGCCATCATGTCCGCGGCGGCCCGCCGCCGCCGGCGCGGGCGGGTTGCTCGCGCCACGGCCCGGTTCGGCAAGAGGGTGCGGCAGGGGGGCGGCAAGCGGGGGCGGCAGGGGGGGGCGGCTGGCCATGCCGCCAGCGCCTTGGACGCAACGGGATACGGCTGCTAGGGTGCCGGGCGCCGCCCCGGCCCTTTGCCCGCGCCGCCGGGGATCCCTGGGAGGAGCACACACATGACCCGTCCCCTGTCGCGCCGCACGGCACTCGCCGCCTTGGTCGCAACCGGAACCGCCGTCGCCGGACTTGCCCGCCCGGCGATCGCCCAGGCGCCCTGGCCGCAGCGCGGCCCGATCCGCCTGATCGCGACCTTCCCGCCGGGCGGGCTTGCCGATATCGTCGCGCGCATCACCGCCCAGGGGCTCAGCCAGGCGCTCGGCCAGACGGTGGTGGTCGAGAACCGCGCCGGCGCCGGGGGCACCATCGGCGCCGAGATGGCCGCCCGCGCCGCCCCCGACGGCTACACGCTGGTCCTGTCGCACTTCTCGCCCTTCGCGGTCGCGGCCGGTACCTATACGCGCCTGTCCTACAACCCGATGGGGGATTTCACCCATATCGCCTTCATCGGCGAATCGCCCAACCTCGTGCTGGTGCGCGGCGACAGCCAGATCCGCAGCCTGGCCGAGTATGTCGCCGCGGCCAAGGCGCGGCCGGGTGCGATCCGCTTCGGCTCGGCCGGCATGGGCGCGACCACGCACCTGCTGGGCGAGATGTTCATGCGGGTGGCCGATATCCGCATCGAGCATGTGCCCTATCGCGGCTCGGCCCCGGCCTTGCAGGACCTGCTCGGCGGCACGATCGAATCGATGTTCGACCCGATCACCACCAATGTCGCGATGATGCGCGAGGGGCGCATCCGCGCGCTGGCCATTTCCTCGGCCGGGCGGCTGGCGATCTTCCCCGACCTGCCGACCTTCGCCGAGCTCGGCTATCCGCGCATGACCTCCTCGATCTGGGCCGGCCTGTCCGGACCCAAGGGGCTGGCGCCCGAGATCGTGCAGCGCCTGCATGCCGAGGTGGTCAAGATCGTCGATCAGCCGGAGGCGCGCCGGCGCATGGACGAGCTCGTGGTGCTGCCACGCCGCCCTGCGCTCAGCCCGGAGGGCTATACGCGCATGATCCAGGAGACGATCGATACCTGGGTGCCGGTGATCCGCAGCGCCGGGATCAAGGTGGACTAGGAACGCCCGCGGCCTGGCCGGAACCGACGGGCGGTCCTGCCCGGACCGGCACGGCAGCACCGGCACGGCGGCACCGGCACGGCGGCACCGGCACGGCGGCACCGGCACGGCAGCCCGAGGAAGATGCCCGCCCGCGGCTGTCGCCCGCCCCGGGCGCGGCGCATATGGTCAAGCACCCCGCTTGACCCGACGCGCCCGCGCTCGGCAGATAGGCACCCGACCCGCCCGCGCGATGGCACATCGCGCCGCAACGGATTGCGCCACGAAGAACGCCACAGATGCGCCGCGCCCCGACCCGACGCCTTGCCGGCCTGACCGTGGCATCGCTTGCCGTGGCCATGCTGGCATGCGCGGCAACCTTGCCGGCGCGCGCCCAGGTGAACACGCCGAGCGCGCTTGGCCGCCCGTCCGAGCCGGTGCCCGCGCCGGTTCCGCCCGGCGCCGGAGCGCGCCCGGAGGCCACACCCGCCGCGCGCCCGCGCGTGGAGGAGCGTCCGCTGGCGCGCCCGCCGGCCACGGCCACGCCGGCCACGACCACGCCGGCCACGGCCACGCCGGGTGCGCGCAGCCCGTCGCGCCCGGCACCAAGCCAACCTGGCCCGGCCATCGCCAACCGACCGCCAGCCGCACGCGCCGCCGCCCCGCCCCAAAGCGGAGCGCCAGCGACCGCCACGCGCGCACCGGCTGCGCTCGGTGGCACCGGCGCGGGCGGAGCCATCGGCAGCGCGGCGCGACCAGGGCCGGGCCAGCCAGCCGCCGCGCGCCCCGGCACACCGCCGACCTCTCCGCAGGCCGCTGGCGCTGCCCCGGCTGCGCGCCCGGCATCAGCCACGCCGTCCTCCGCTTCCGGGGCGCCCGGCGGGGCGCCCGGCGCGGCAGCCGCCGCGGGCCGGCCGCGCTTCGCCCTGCCGCCACCGCCACGCCCGCCCGCCGGCCTCCTGCCGCACCAGGCCGAGGCCGCGCCCGGCCAGCCCCCCGCCCCGTCAGCGGCCAGCCTGATCGCCCCCGCCCAGGCGGCACCGGTGGCCGGCGCGTTGCGCCCGCCCGAGCGGCCCGAGGGGCGGCGCGGCGACACCACCGGCCTGCCCCTGCCGCGCTTCGCCAGCCTGCGCGCCGAGCGCGTCAACCTGCGCGCGGGGCCCGGCTCGCGCTTCCGGGTGGAATGGACCTATGTCCGGCGCGACCTGCCGGTGGAGATCGTGCGCGAGCATGATGTCTGGCGCCGCGTGCGCGACCCCGAGGGCGTGGAAGGCTGGGTCCACCAGCAGATGCTGTCGGGGCGGCGCACCTTCATCGTGCGCGGGGCGGAAAGGGCGCTGCGCCGGGCACCGAGCGAGAACGCGGTGGAGGTGGCGCGGCTCGCCCCCGGCGTGGTCGGCCAGTTCCGGCGTTGCGCCGAGCCGTCGGACTGGTGCGAGGTGCAGGCCGCCGGCCATCGCGGCTATCTGCGCCGCGGCGAGGTCTGGGGCATCTATGCCGGCGAGACGGTGGATTGAGCGCCGCCCGCCCGCCCCTTGCGCGCGCCCCCTTACGTCCGCCCCCGTACGCCCGCCCGGACAATCAGCCGCGGCCAGCGCGCCGCCCCTGGCAACCGAGGTCGAGATGCACCCGGCATGACAGCGCAGCCGCACGCAGCCCCGACAGGCCGCCCGCCCATCCGCACACCCGCGTCGCCATGATCCCTGCCCCGCCGGAATGAGCCTGCTCGTCCTCAAGCTGACGCTGCCGCCCTGCCTCATCCTGGCCGCGACCCTGGCCGGGCGGCGCTGGGGCGATGCCGTCGGGGGATGGCTCGTCGGGCTGCCGCTGACATCAGGGCCGGTCATGGCCTTCCTGGCGGTGCAATACGGCCCCGACTTCGCCGCCCTCGCCACCAGCGGCTCGCTGGTCGGCACCGCCGCGCAAGCCTGCTTCAGCCTCGGCTATGCGCTGCTGGCCGGGCGCGGATGGGTCACGGCCCTTGCCGGCGGGTCGGCGGCCTATGCCGCCTCGGGCTGGCTGTTCCAGGCCCTGCCCCTGCCGCACTGGGGCTGGTTCGTCCTGGCGCTGGCCACGCTCACCGTCTCGGCGCGCCTCCTGCCGCGCCAGGCGGCGCTGCGCGGCACGATCGCGCCGCCCTGGTGGGACCTGCCGGCCCGCATGCTCGTTGTCACCGCGCTGGTCCTGGCTTTGACCGCGCTGGCCGCGATCGTCGGGGCGAGGGTGGCGGGCATCCTTTCCTCCTTCCCCGTCTTCGGCACCATCCTAGCCATCTTCGCCCATCGCACGCGCGGGCCGGCGACCGCGACCGAGGTGCTGCGCGGCATGGTCCTGTCGCTCTACGGCTTCGCGACCTTCTTCCTGGTCCTTGGCCTGGCCCTGGTGCCGCTGGGAATATCACCGGCGCTCCTGGCGGCGGCGGCGGGCGCCTTGCTGGTGCAGGCCGGGGCGCTCGGGCTGATCCTGGGCCGCGGCCCGTTCCGCTGAACCCGCAGCCACGCCACGCGCGGACGAGGGCATCGCCACAGCCGAACGGGCCCATGCGGGACGCCGCGGCCGACCGGCCGGGAAAGCGGAATGATGCGGCCTGGCCCGCAGACCGATCAGGCCGCCCGTTCTCCTGGCCCGTTCTCCTAGCCCGGCCCCGTGCCCGCCCAGGTCCCGCGCTCAGCGCTTGGTCAGGGTCTCGGTGCCGGCCTGCGGGTGGTCGGGGATCGCCCAGCGCCCTTCCAGCACCCCGGGGCGGGCGATGCGATAGGCCGCCACCTGCCCCGCCGCCGGCACCGCCACGGCCAGGACGCCATTCAGCACCGTGGCGATGCCGACATAGCGGTCGTTGCCGATCTGCCAGGTAATGCGCCAGTTCTCGCCCAGGGGCTGGATGCTGGCCGTGCCGACATAGGTGCCCCCGCCGCCGGGATTGGCGCCCTCGGCGGTGTAGATGCCGGTCAGGTCCGGCGCCGCCTGCTGGGCCAGGGCCGGGGCGGCGACGATGGGCGTGGCGAGGCCGAGGGCAGCGGCAGAGAACAGCACGGCGAGTGGGCGCATGGCGCGTTCCTTTGTTGCAGGGCAGGCGCCCGCGCGGGGGGCGCGGTGCGGGTGGCTCCGCGACGCGACGCGTCCGGTCGGCGCCGGGCGGGGCCAGCCGGTTCCTAGCACGGATTGGCCCCGTTTCGACACCGGCGCCGTGCGCAGGCACCGACGGAAAGCGGGCGCCGACGGAAAGCGGGCGCCGACGGAAAGCGGGCGGCGCCGAAGGCCGGGGATCGTGCAAGGGGCGCCGGCGCGGATTTCGCCGCGCGGGTTGGCCTGGTCACGGCTGGTCGCGATCGACACCCGCACCCGGGTGCGCGCCCTGGTGACTGACGCCGGGGGCGGTTGACGCCGGGCTGGCGCGCCCGTGTCGGGGTGCAGCGGCGACCGCGCGGCGTGGCGATCGGTGCGGGTTCGATCGCGGGGCGCGCCATCCAGGCGTCCGGCGCATCGACTATCGAGCGGTCGGCCCCGCGCAGCCTTGCGGCCAAGCCGGCCGGGTCGCGTCCGCGATCGGCAATGGCTGCCCCGGATGTGCCCCCTCGCAGCGCGCCCCCTCGCAGCGCATCCAGAACGAGACGCTGCCTGCGCGACCGGGGCGGCGCGCTGCCCGCCCTATTGCCCGCCCTATTGCCCGCCCTGCTGCCGGCCCTATTGCCCGGTCTTGAGGCGGTCGACGAGCTGGCGGACGGTCGGGATGAAGCCGTTCGAGTAGAACGGGTCGGAGGCGAAGCGGAAGGCATTGTGGCCCGAGAACATCAGCTCGTTCTCGACATCGCCGTCATGGCTGATGTTCTGCAGTGTCTTCTGGATGCAGAAGCTGCGCGGATCGGCCTTCTTGCCGGTCGAGAATTCGGGGCCGTGCTGCGACCAGTTGGAGAATTTGCACTGCGACAGGCAGCCCATGCACTCGATCTGGTCGTGCACGATCTCGCGCGCCTTGTCGGGCGTGACGAAGATCAGCGTCGAATCGGGCGTGCGCAGCGCATCGGTGAAGCCCTGCTCGACCCAGGCGCCGGCGCGCGTCTTGTCGGCCGGCGTCATGTAGACGATGCGCTTGCGCGGCCCGAGCGCGAATCCCTCGGTATGCGCGCCCACCGCCTCGGCGGTGTAGGCGACCTGGCGCTCGCTGCGCGCGCGCAGCTCCTGGATGAAGGCGTTGTTCACCGCCGAGGAATAGAAGCCCGTGGGCGAGAAGCGGTTGAGGAAGACATCGCCTTCCTTGAGCTGCAGCAGCCGGCGCTTCCAGATGTCCGAGATCGGGCTTTCCCTGGTCAGCAGCGGGCGCGTGCCGAACTGGAACGCCACCGGGCCGATCTCGGGGTTGTCGAGCCAGTCCTCCCATTCGTCCAGGCGCCAGACGCCGCCGGCCATGATGATCGGCGTTTGCTGGAGGCCGAACTCGTTCATGGTCTTGCGCAGGGCGGCGACGCGCGGATAGGGCGGCTCGGGGCGCTGCGGGTCCTCGCTGTTGGACAGCCCGTTATGGCCGCCGGCCAGCCACGGATCCTCGTAGACGACGCCGCCGAGCCATTGCGACATCTTGCTGTAGGCGCGCTTCCAGAGCGCGCTGAAGGCGCGCGCCGAGGACACGATCGGGTAGTAGTAGACCTGGAAGCGGGCGGCGATGTCGGCCAGACGGTAGGGCATGCCCGCGCCGCAGGTGATGCCGTTCACAAGGCCGCGCGCGCCTTCCAGGATGCCGGTGATGACGCGCTCGGCCCCGCCCATCTCCCACAGGATGTTGGCGTGGATGCGGCCCTGGCCGCCGGCGGTTTCATAGGCCACGCGCGCCTGGTGGATGCCGCCCTGGATGGCGAAGGCGATCAGCTCCTCGTGGCGCTCGCGGCGCGTGCGCGCCTGGTAGACCTGGCGGATCAGCCGCCCGTCGGGGGTGAAGCTGTCGGCATTCACCGCCGAGAAGGTCCCAACGCCCCCGGCCGCGGCCCAGGACCCGGCCGACAACCCGTTGGTGACGGCAACGCCCTTGCCGCCCTCGACCAGGGGCAGTACCTCGCCTCCACCCATGCGGATCGCATTCAGCGACTTCACCTGACGCAGCACTCCCGCAATCACGCCACGGCAACAGGCCGCGCCCCGCCAAGTGCCACGCTCGGGCAGCTCGGGCCGGGTGTGACGGCTCCGTGACGGGCTCTAGCTATACCGAGCCGGGCCGCCACTCAATCGCGCAACTGCGCGTGACGGGGCGAGCCACCCCGCACCCAGCGCATGTCCGGACAGGTCATGGGGGCTTTGCCGGCGCGCGGGGCGGACCGTGCCGGCCGGTGGGGGGTGCGCGGGGGTGCGTGGGGGCGGGCATGCGGGGGTGCGGCGGTGCGGGCGTGCGGGGGACGGCGCCATATCTTCCTGGCCCCGGCAGCGCGGCGGAGCGCGGCGTCGCCACGCTTTCCCGCGCGGCGACAATGCGGCTCGCCGCGCCCCCTGGCCCCGGATCCCGTTCATCGGTGCCGGCCGGCTGCGGGGCCCGCCCCGGGACCCAGCCTCGGGCCAGCCTCGGGCCCGTCCCGGGCCAACGCCGCCCCGTCGCCGCCGCGACCGCGCGTCCCGGCCCGGGTCCCGGCCGGAATCGGGGCCTGGCACCGCCGACTTGACTTAGATCAGGGACGCGGGCGGCGCGGGCGGCCAAGGTGGCGCATCCTGACCCCGGAGCCCCGGCCCGCCCGCATGCCCGACGACGCATACCCGCTGCCCTTCACCGGCACACCCCCGCAGTCCACGGCGCCCGCCCCGGCGCCCGCCCCAGCGCCCGCCGCGCCGCTCGACGTTGCGGCGCTCGACGATGCGGCGCTGATCGCGCGCTACGATGCCCGCATCCCGCGCTACACGAGCTATCCCACCGCTGTGCAGTTCCACCCCGGCGTGACCGAGGCGACGTTGCGCGGCTGGCTGGCCGGCCTGCCGGCCACTGCGCCGGTCTCGCTCTACCTGCACGTGCCGTTCTGCCGCGTGCTCTGCTGGTATTGCGGCTGCCACACCACGGCCGTGACCGGGGCGGCGGTGGCGCGCAGCGACGGGCCGGTGGCGCAGTATGTCGAGACGCTGCTGGCCGAGGCGGCGCTCTGGGCCGGCGCGCTCGGCCGCCGCCAGCCGGTGACGCATCTGCACTGGGGCGGGGGCACGCCCTCGATCGTCGGGCCGGAACGCTGGCGGCGGCTGATGGCGGGGCTTGCCGATCGCTTCGCCTTCGCGCCCGGCGCCCAGATCGCCGCCGAGCTCGATCCGCGCACCCTCGATGCGGAGATGATCGCCGCCCTGGCCGAGACCGGCGTCAACCGCGTCTCGCTCGGCGTGCAGGATTTCGACGCCCGCGTGCAGATGGCGGTCAACCGCGTCCAGCCCTACGAGCTGGTGGCGGCGAAAGTGGCGGCCTTGCGCGCGGCCGGGGTGGGCGGGCTCAATCTCGACCTGATGTACGGCCTGCCGCACCAGAGCGTGGCCAGCGTCGTCGACACGGCCGAAAAGGCGCTGGCGCTGAATCCCGATCGCATCGCCCTGTTCGGCTATGCCCATGTGCCGTGGATGAAGAAGCACCAGACGCTCCTGCCCGAGGCAGCGCTGCCCGGCCCGGCCGAGCGGCTGGCGCAGTTCCGCGCCGCCGCCCACCTGTTCGAGCGGGCGGGCCTCGTGGCGATCGGGCTCGATCATTTCGCCCGGCCCGAGGACCCGCTTGCCCGTGCCGCCGCCGAAGGGCGGCTGCGACGCAACTTCCAGGGCTATACCGACGATCCCGCCCCGGTGCTGTTCGGGCTTGGCGCCTCCTCGATCTCGGCCCTGCCGCAGGGCTTCGCGCAGAACGCCGCCGCCGTGCCGGCTTGGCGCGAGGCGGTGGCGGCGGGGCGCTTCGCCATCGCGCGCGGGGTGGCGATCACGCCCGAGGACCGGCTGCGCGCCGACCTGATCGAGCGGCTGATGTGCGACCTCGCGCTTGATATCGCCGCGCGCTGCCGGCTGGCCGGAGCCGATCCGCAGCGCTTCGCGGGGCTGCTGCCGGCGCTCGACGCCATGGCCGCCGACGGCCTGCTGGAACGGCAGGGCTGGCGCATCCGCATGAGCAGGCGCGGCCGGCCCTTCGTGCGCGGCGCGGCGGCGCTGTTCGACGCCTATCTCGACGCCGCCGGGACGCGCCACGCCCGCGCGGTATAGGCGCGTGGGGCGGACGCTCAGCGGAAGTTCAGCAGCGCGCCAAGCCCGACCATCAGGAGCGCGATGCCCGCCACCTCGACCCGGCGCGGCACCTCCTTGAACAGCACGCCCGAATAGGCGGTGGTGAAGATCAGCTCCACCAGCGCCAGGGTGCGGACATAGGCCACCGTCTGCAGGGTGAAGGCGGTGAACCACAGCCCCGAGGCGATGGCGCCGGTGACCCCCACCCAGATCGCGATGCGCCAGGCGCCGCCGACCCGCGCGATCTGGCCCGGCTCGCGCGCCAGCAGCCAGCCGCTCATCAGCACCGTCTGCAACAGCGTCGCCCAGAACAGGGTGAAGCCCGCCGCCATGACGAAGGGCACGGAGGTGAGCGTCAGCGCCGCGCCGCGGAAGCCGATCGCGGCGACGCCGAACAGCCCGCCCGAGGCGATGCCGATCAGCGCCGGGCGCGTGATCCAGCCGGTGAGAAGCTGGCGCAGTCCGCCCTGCTTCGGATCCCAGCTCATCACCATCACCGCGACGGTGGAGACGATGATGCCGAACAGGGCGCCGCCCGGCACCCTCTCGCCCAGGAACAGGAGGCCCAAGGGCACGGTCTGGATCGGCTCGGTTTTCGAGTAGGCGACGCCGACGGCGAAGTTGCGGTAGGCGAAGACGTGCAGCAGGAACGAGGTCGCCATGATCTGCGCCACGCCGCCCATCAGCACCCAGCCCATGAAGCGCCAGTTCAGCGCCGGCAGCGGCAGGCCGAACAGATTGTGCAGCACGAGGATGTAGAGCGCGGCAAAGGGCAGCGCGTAGATGAAGCGCGTGAAGGAGGCGCCGTTGGTGGACAGCCGCCCCTTGAGGTGCTTCTGCAGGGCGGTGCGGATGCTCTGCGACAGGGCCGCGCCGATGGTGCAGGCAATCCAGAGCCAGTCGGGCGGAGCGGAGAGCATCGCGGGCGGTCACTTCCGGGCGGGGCGGGGCAAGCGGCGGGCGGGCGCGCGGGCTGCACGGTCAAAGACAGGGCGGCCTGGCCCGGCAGCCGGTTGCCCCGCGCGGCCGGGCCGGCATCGCGGGCTGGCGACTCGGGCGTTCCCCCGCGGCGCGCCACACTCTCGGCAAGGGCGCGTGCGGCGTCAATTCGCGACACGGCGATGCTGCGCGCCGGGGCGCCGGGCATGCCGACCGCGCGCCGATTCACCCGCGCTGGCAAACACGCTACCCTTTTCGCCATCGTGTCGCGATTCGCGGCGTGTAGGAGACCGATCATGAACAACCGCACCTCGCTCCTGGCCGGCCTCGTGCTTGGCGCGCTCGCCACCGCCGCCCTCACCGGCGGGCAGGTTCCCGGCCTGCGCTCGGTTGCGCCCGCTGCCGCGCAGGGTGTCAGCGTGCCGCTCCAGGTCGGGCGCTTCGTGCTGGTGTCCGACACCCAGACCGGCGTGATCTGGCGCATGGACACGATCAACGGCCAGGTCAGCTGGTGCGAGATCAACAAGACCGAATCCCCCGCGCAGGTGGTGTGCCAACCGCGCAGCGGCCCGATGTAGGACCGCGCAGCGGCCCGATGCAGGACCGCGCAGCGGCCCGATATGCGACTGCATGGCGCGGCGAGACCGGGCCGCGCCGCGCGCCCTGGCCCTGGCGGTGCGCCTCAGCGGCGCTGGTCGAAACGCCGTCCCACCAGGGCGGCGGCGATGTTCACCTTCTGGATGTCGATCGAGCCGCCGGCGATGCCCCAGCCGAAGCCGTCGCGCAGGCGCTGGGCCATGCCGCCCGCCTCGGCATAGCCGTAGCCGCCCATCAGCTGCACCGCCGCCGATGCCACCTCGCGCACCGCCTCGTTGGCGAAGCATTTGGCGAGCGAGGAATCGAGCAGGCTCGGCAGCCCCTTCTCGGCATTCACCGCCGCGCGCCAGATCAGGAGCCGCATCGCCTCGATACGCATCTTGATCTCGGCCAGCTTCATCTGCACCGCCTGGAAATCGACCAGCGGCTTGCCGAAGGCGCGCCGTTCCTGGACATAGGCCAGCACCTGGTCGAGCGCGCCCTCAGCGATGCCCAGGCACATGGTGGCGTTGCCGCAGCGTTCGAGGTCGAAGGCTTCCATCAGCCGGCGGAAGCCGCCCGCCGGCACGATCAGGTTCCCGGCCGGCACTTCGACATCATCGAGGAAGATGTCGGCCGAGGGGATGCCGCGAAACCCCATCAGCGCCTCGCGCGGCCCGAAGGAGAGGCCCCTCGCCCCCTTCTCGACATAGACCGCGCCGATGCCCTTGGCGCCCGGCGCATCGCCCATGCGCGCATAGACGACATAGCCATCGGCATGCCCCCCGCCCGAGCACCAGCGCTTGCGGCCGGTGACGATGATGCGATCGCCCGCGATGCGCGCGCGGGTGGCAAGGTCGGTCAGGGCCGAGCCGGCATCGGGCTCGCTCATCGCCACCGCGACCACGATCTCGCCGCGGCAGACCGCGGGCACGACGCGGCGGACCAGCGCGGCATTGGCGAAATGCTCGATCGCGCGCACCGGCCCGACCGAGCTCTCGAAGATCGGGAAGGCGACGGCGGGCGAGATGCGGGCGAACTCCTCGATCACCAGCAGCGCCTCGAGGTTGCCGAGGCCGAGCCCGCCCAACTCCGCCGCGACATTGACACCGAGGAAGCCCTGCGCGGCGAGGCTGGCCAAGACCGCCTTGCCCGGCGGCTCGCCGCTGGCCTCGATCTCGCGCGCAAGGGCGGGCATCTCGGCCGCGGCGAAGCGGCGGGCGGCCTCGCGCAGCGCCTCCTGCTCGGGGGTGAGGGAGAAATCCATCGCCGTCTCTCCGGTGCTGGCGGTCCAGGCTTGCTCGACGGGTGATAGCCGAGCCGCCGCCCCGGGCATAGGCCCGATGCCCCGCGACCTGCCCGCCCCGACCGGCACCGCCTGCCTGCAACCCGCACCCGCGCATCCGTGCGGTGGCGGGGCCTACGCCGCGCGCCGGGCCGGGCGCCGCCCCGCATCCGTGCATCGGTGCGGTGGCGGGGCCTGCGCATCCGCGCCCTGACCGGACCAGCGCCGCGCGCCGGGCGGGGCGGCATACCTTGCCCGCGCTCCGCCCGCCCGCCCGCAGGCGCCGCTTGCCGGCAACGGCCCGGCTGCGCTAGGCCTGTGCCCCATGTCCGACCCCGCCATGCCGATCGACGATCACGACCTGCCCGCCGCCATCGCCGCGCTCAAGCGCGCCTCGGTGCTGGTGGTGGGCGATGCCATGCTCGACCGCTACGTCTATGGCCATGTCGCGCGCATCAGCCCCGAGGCGCCGATCCCCGTGCTCGCGGTCGATCGCGAGATCGCCATGCCGGGCGGCGCGGGCAATGTCGTGCGCAACCTGACCGCGCTCGGCGCGGCGGCGGCCTTCGTCTCGCTGGTGGGCGATGACGAGGCGGGGCAGACGCTGACCGCCCTGATCGGCACCCAGCCCGGGGTCGAGCCCTGGCTGCTGGTCGAGGCCGGGCGCGTCACCACGGTGAAGACGCGCTTCGTCGCCGGCGCCCAGCAGCTTTTGCGCGCCGACCGCGAGACGCTGGCCCGGCCCGAGCCGCGCACCACCGAGAAGCTGATCCGCATCGCCGCCGAGGCGGTGGCGGCCTGCGCGGTGATGGTGATCTCCGACTATGCCAAGGGCCTCCTGGCCGGGGAGACGCCGCAGCGCCTGATCGCCGCGGCCAAGGCCGCCGGGCGCAAGGTGGTGGTCGATCCCAAGGGCGCCGATTACGGCCGCTATCGCGGCGCCGACCTGCTCACCCCCAACCGCCGCGAATTGTCGGAAGCCACCGGCATGCCGACGCGCAGCGATTCCGAGGTGGTGGCGGCGGCGCGCAAGCTGATCGCCCGGGCCGGGGTCGAGGCGGTGCTCTGCACCCGCTCCGAGGACGGCATGACGCTGCTCGCCGGCAAGGATGGCGGCATCGTGCGCCACTTCCCGGCCGAGGCGCGCGAGGTGTTCGACGTCTCCGGCGCGGGCGACACGGTGGTGGCGGTGCTGGCCGCGGCGCTGGGCGCGGGGCTGGCGCTGCCGGTGGCGGCGAGGCTGGCCAATATCGCGGCCGGCATCGTGGTGGGCAAGATCGGCACCGCGGTGGCGCGCGAGAAGGAGCTGCTCGCCGCGGTGGCGCCCGATCACGGTTCGGGCGGCAAGGTCGCCACGCTCGAGCATGCGATCGAGCTGGTCGAGCGCTGGCGCCGCCAGGGCCTGCGCGTCGGCTTCACCAATGGCTGCTTCGACCTGCTGCATCCCGGCCATATCCACCTGCTCGAACAATCGCGCGCCGCCTGCGACCGGCTGGTGGTGGGGCTGAACAGCGATGCCTCGGTGGCGCGCCTCAAGGGCCCGACGCGCCCGGTGCAGCCCGAGGCCGCGCGCGCGCAGGTGCTGGCTTCCCTCGGCGCGGTCGATCTCGTCGTGCCGTTCGAGGAGGACACGCCGCTGGCGCTGATCTCGGCGCTGCGTCCCGACCTGCTGGTGAAGGGTGCCGACTATACGCGCGAGAAGGTGGTGGGCGGCGACCTGGTGGAAAGCTGGGGCGGCAAGGTGATGCTGGCACGATTGCTGCCCGGCCACTCCACCACCGCCACCGTGACCAGGCTGAAGCGCTGAGGCCCCGCCCCGCCCCGCCCCGCCCGCGCCCGCGCCGCATCGCGTCAATCACCACGCAGGGGCGCCCGCCCGCCAGGGGCGAAGCCGGGATCGAGCAGTCCCGCCAGCCGGCGCGCCGCCAGATCGGCGAAGCGCAGCAGCACTGCCCGCCGCCGCGCCGGGGCGAGCGCGTGCTCGGGCGCCTCGCGCAGGATATGCGCCTCCCACGCGTCGGCGACGATCAGCCCGGCATCGGCGGGGACCAGCTCGCGCGGGAAATCATGCCCGACGGCGAAATAGAGCCGGTCGCAGAATTCGCGGTATTCCGGCCATTTCGCGTCGGACAGGTAGTCGCGCGGGCCGGACTTCACCTCGATGATGGCGAAGGCCCCGCCCGGCAGGAGAGCGAGCACATCGGCGCGCCGGCCATTGGCGAGCGCCACCTCGCGGAGCGGCGCCCAGCCGAGCGCGCCCGCCAGCCGGCAGACGCCGCGGGTGATGGCGGCGGCGATGTCGTCCGGTGCGCCATCCGCCATCGCCCCAGGCGGCGCGGCATCGGGCCGCCCCGCGTCGGCTGGCGTGGCATTGGGCCGCGCGGCATCGGCTGGCGTGGCGGCAATGGGCGCGCCGGCGGGCGTTTCGTCTCCGGGGTTCGGGGGCGTGGTCATCGCCCCATCCTCGCGCGCGCGGCGCCGACGCCGCAAGCGCGCCGCGCCCCGCCGCCTGCGCCTGCCCGCGTGCGCCACCTGCCACCAGCGGATGACAGACCAGACCGCGCGGGATCGCCGCCACAGCCCGCGCCCTGGATAGACCGCGCCGGAGCGGGCGTGGCGGGCGGTGGCGATCGGGGCCTATCGGGCGGCCGGTCATCGGCCCATTCGCGCCTGCGCCGCAGGTCGCTTCCGGCAGGCCGCGCCGGCAAGTAGGCGGGCGGCAGTGGGCGGGCGACGAGCGACGCCACGAGGCACAGCGCTCGCCGCCACACCCCGCGCGCGTGGCGCCGGGTGATGCGCCGGGCCAACCAGAGCCGCGTCCGTCGCGCCATCCCCGCGCGCGTGGCGCCGGGTGATGCACCGGGCCAACCAGAGCCGCGTCCGTCGCGCCATCCC